>NZ_VFNX01000001.1:4010000-5313782 GCF_006715785.1 Streptomyces puniciscabiei | reverse complement strand
CGGGGCGCTTGCCGATGGGGTGCGGGGCGCTCAGCGGGACGTCGAGGTCGAGGCGCTCGCGCAGCACCAGCCGGCCCTCGTCGGCGACGTCGTGGTCGTACAGCCCGGCGGTGAGGCGGTGCGGGCGCCTGCCCGTGCGGTCGACGGTCAGGGTGCAGGCGCCGTCGGCGGGGGCGAGGAGGGGGGTGAGCTTGTCCACGCCGGTGGTGCGCAGCCAGCTGTCGGCCCAGGCGGGCACGTCGCGTTCGGTGGCGGAGGCGAGGGAGTCGATGAAGTCGGCGAGGGTGGCGTTGCCGAACCTGTGGCGGGCGAAGTGGGTGTTGATGCCGGCGAGGAAGTCCTTCTCGCCGAGCCAGGCGGCGAGCTGGCGCAGGGCGGAGGCGCCCTTGGCGTAGGAGATGCCGTCGAAGTTGAGCAGTGCGGAGGCCGTGTCGTCGACGTTCTCGGGGGCGACCGGGTGGGTGGTGGGCCGCTGGTCGGCGTCGTAGCCCCAGGCCTTGCGGGTGACGCCGAACTCGGTCCAGGGGCCGCTGAAGCGGGTGGCCTCGGCGGTGGTCTGGTAGCCCATGTACTCGGCGAAGGACTCGTTCAGCCAGATGTCGTCCCACCACTTGAGGGTGACGAGGTCACCGAACCACATGTGGGCCATCTCGTGCGCGATGACCATGGCGCGGGTCTGCCGCTCGGTGTCGGTGACGGCGGAGCGGTAGACGAAGTCGTCGCGGAAGGTGACCAGGCCCGGGTTCTCCATGGCGCCCGCGTTGAACTCGGGGACGAAGGCCTGGTCGTAGGAGTCGAAGGGGTACGGCTCCTCGAACTTCTCGTGGTAGCGGTCGAAGCACGCGCGCGTGACGTCGAGGATCTCCTCGGCGTCGGCCTCCAGGTGGGGCGCGAGGGAGCGGCGGCAGTGGATGCCGAAGGGCAGCCCGCGGTGCTCGGTGCGCACCGAGTGCCAGGGGCCGGCGGCGACGGCGACCAGGTAGGTGGAGATCAGGGGGGTGGGCGCGGCCTGCCAGAGGCCGCCGCCCTTGTGCTCGGTGATGCCGTTGGCGAGCACGGTCCAGCCCTCGGGAGCCTGGACGGAGACCTCGAAGACGGCCTTCAGGTCGGGCTGGTCGAAGGCGGCGAGGACACGCTGGACGTCGTCCATGAACATCTGCGTGTAGACGTACGTCTCGCCGTCGCTCGGGTCGGTGAAGCGGTGCATGCCCTCGCCGGTGTGGGAGTAGCGCATGGCCGCGTCGACGCGCAGCTCGTGCTCCCCGGCACCGAGGTTCTTCAGCGGCAGCCGGCCGTCGGCGAGCGACTCGGGGTCGAGGTGCTCCCCGTCGAGCGTGACGGCGCGCAACTCGGCGGGCTTCAGCTCCACGAACGTGTCCCCGGCGGACCGCGCGGTGAACCGGATCACGGTGCGGGAGTCGAAGGTCTCGTCCCCGGTCGTGAGGTCCAGCTCGACCGTGTAGCGGTGGACGTCGAGGAGCTGTGCTCGGAGCTGCGCTTCATCGCGCGTGAGTACGGACATGCAGGCCATGCTGCCTGATCGCACTGACAGCGCACAGGGGGTGGACGGGTTCACGGCTTATGTCCGGCTTGCCATGCGCCCGGTTCTGAAGGATCCCCGCTCACTCCCGACCGTTTCCGTCCACTCCCGGACCCCCGCTTCCGTCCGCGGCCCCCGGCCCCGGCCCCAACCCCCGGCGTACCGCTGCCGGCGTGCGGTCAGCCGTCCGTCTGCTGTCCGTTGGCGGTGTCCTCGGCGATGCGCTCGTGGTGCCGGATGACCTCGGCGATGATGAAGTTGAGGAACTTCTCGGCGAAGGCCGGGTCGAGCTTGGCGTTCTCGGCGAGGCGGCGCAGCCGCGCGATCTGGCGGGCCTCGCGGGCCGGGTCGGCGGGCGGCAGCTGGTGCACCGCCTTGAGCCGGCCGACCTGCTGGGTGGCCTTGAACCGCTCGGCGAGCAGGTGGACGACGGCCGCGTCGATGTTGTCGATGCTGTCGCGCAGCCGCGCCAGTTCCTGGCGGACCTCGGGGTCCACGTCACCGGTTCCGGTGTTGCTGGTGGTCATGCACGTCACCCTATGGGTTCCGCGGGCCGCTTCTCAGGGCTGTCCGGAGAGTGGATCATCGGCGGATCGTCCGGGTCCGGGACGCGGTCGCTCCAGCCGCCGGGCACGCTGCGGCCCTGCTGGGCGCGGAAGCGGACCGGGGCGAGTCCCACCCGGCGGGTGAACAGCCGGGAGAAGTACGCGGGATCGTCGTAGCCGACGCGGCGGGCCACGGCGGCGACGGGCAGTTCGGTGGCGGCGAGGAGTTCCTTGGCGCGGGCGAGGCGGATCCCGAGCAGATAGTCCTTGGGGCTGCAGCCGGCGGCCCGGCGTACGGCGCTGCGCAGCTCCGCGGGCGTCATGCCGTGCACGCGCGCGTGGTCGGCGACGCTCATCGGCGTGCACGCGGCCCGCGCGAGCGCCTGGAGCACCTGGTCGCCGTCCGGCGCGAGATCGGCGCGGGCGCGGCGCAGGGCGACGAGAAGCTCGTGCACGGCGGCACCGGTCTCCACCTCCAGCAGCGGGTTGCCGCGGCGGGCGGCGCGGGCGATGCGGGCGACCACCGCGCGGGGCCCGGCGGCGTCGGAGAGCGGGACGACGGGCCGCTCGGGTTCGATGTAGCCGAGCTCGGTGTACGTCGGGGTGGCGGGCCCGGCGAAGTCGACGAAGCCCTCGTCCCAGCCGGTGTCCGGATCGGGCGCGTAGTGGTGGGTCACGCCGGGGGTGAGCCAGAGCAGCGCGGGCGCGGTGACGGTCGTACGGCGGCCGTCGGCGCCCCGGTACCAGCCGCGGCCGGAGCTGATCACGACGGCCACGTGGTGGTCGAGGGCGCGCGGGCCGACCGTCGGCAGGGCGCCGTGCTGGAGACCGACGCCCAGACAGACCAGTCCGAGGCGGTGGTGGGCGGGGCCGGGGCTGAAGAACCGCATCCAGGTCTGGTACACCGGCGCTCCTCCCGGGCGTGCGGTCGGGCGGACTTTTGTCCAAGCAGCGACGATCTTCGTCCATGGCGCTCATCGCCGGAAAGGGGTGAGGCTGGGCCGCATGAGCGAGTTCACGGTGGGGGAATCCGACTTCCTGCTGGACGGGCGGCCCCTGCGGCTGCTGTCCGGGGCGCTGCACTACTTCCGGGTGCACGAGGGGCACTGGCGGCACCGGCTGGCGATGCTGCGGGCGATGGGCCTGAACTGCGTGGAGACGTACGTCCCCTGGAACCTGCACCAGCCCGTCCCGGGCGGCCACCGGGACGTGCGGGCGGTCGGCCGGTTCCTGGACGCGGTCGGGGAGGCCGGGCTGTGGGCGATCGTGCGGCCGGGCCCCTACATCTGCGCCGAGTGGGAGAACGGCGGGCTGCCGCCCTGGGTGACGGGCGAGCCGGGCACGCGCGTACGCACGCGAGACGAGCGCTATCTGTCCCATGTGGAGCACTGGTTCCACCACCTGATGCCCGAGATCGTGCCCCGGCAGATCGACCACGGCGGCCCGGTGATCCTGGTGCAGGTCGAGAACGAGTACGGCAGCTACGGCAGCGACACCGGCCATCTGGAGCACCTGGCCGGTCTGTTGCGCGCCGAAGGCATCACGGTCCCGCTGTGCACCTCGGACGGCCCCGAGGACCACATGCTGACCGGCGGTTCGCTGCCCGGAGTGCTCGCCACGGTGAATTTCGGCTCCCACGCGCGCGTGGCCTTCGAGACGCTGCGCCGCCATCGCCCCGAGGGCCCGCTGATGTGCATGGAGTTCTGGTGCGGCTGGTTCGACCACTGGGCCGGCGAACATGTCGTACGGGACCCGGAGGAGGCCGCCGGGGCGCTGCGGGAGATCCTGGAGTGCGGGGCGTCGGTGAACCTCTACATGGCGCACGGCGGCACGAGTCTCGGTGGCTGGGCGGGCGCCAACCGGGGCGGCGGCGAGCTGCACGAGGGCCCGCTGGAACCGGACGTGACCTCCTACGACTACGACGCCCCCGTGGACGAGTACGGCCGCCCCACGGAGAAGTTCTGGCGCTTCCGCGAGGTACTGGCCGCGTACCACTGCGGGCCGCTGCCCGAACCGCCGCCCCGGCCCGCGCCGTTGGGCGGCCCGGCCGAGGTGACGCTCGGCGGATGGGTGTCCCTGGGTGACGTCCTGGAGACACTGGGCGGCGAGGAGAGAGCCGCCCCGGCGCCGGCCACCTTCGAGGAACTGCGCGTCACCCGGGGGCTGGTGCGTTACGAGGTGGACGTGCCCGGCCCCCGGCGGCCGTACCCGCTGACCCTGCGCGGGCTGCGGGACCTCGCGGTGGTGTACGTCGACGGCGTGCGGGCCGGGGTGCTCACCGAGGAGGAGCCCCGGCTGAAGGAGCCCGTCGCGGGCCCCGCGCGCGTGGAGGTGTGGGTGGAGTCCCTCGGGCGGGTGAACTACGGTCCGCGCTTCGGCGAGGGGAAGGGGATCACCGGCGGCATCCTGCACGAGCGGCAGTTTCTGCACGGGGTACGCGCGCGTGGACTGGATCTGTGCGCGTTCGACGACGGCGTGGACGCGGTGCGGTTCGGCGCGCTGCCCGAGGAGGGCGCCCCGGGCCTGTACCGGGCCGGCGTCACGGTCCGCGGGGCCGGGGACGCCCGGCTGGAGCTGCCCGGCTGGACGCGCGGGTTCGTCTGGATCAACGGCTTCAACCTGGGCCGCTACTGGTCGGTGGGCCCCCAGCGGTCCCTGTACGTGCCCGGCCCGGTGCTGCGCGAGGGCGAGAACGAGGTGTGGGTACTGGAGCTGCAGGAGACCGGCCAGGACCGGCCGGCGCCCCGTCTCCTGCCCGTGTGACCGGGTGCCCGCCGCGCCTACAGTGGAGAGGAGTTCCGGCGTCTTTGGGGGTGCGGACGTGGCGAACGGCGGACCGGTCCAGCACGGCTACCCGCACCTGGAGACGGTGCGGGCCGCCATCACCGCGCTGTACAGGCGGCTGTCCTACGACACCGTCCAGACCTTCTCGATCAGCCTGGCCCCCGCCGACGTGGCCTTCTGCGACACCGACGACCTGCATCTGGGCGCGCAGCGGGTGGCCCGCGAGATCGTGCGGCACTTCCGGCTGCCGGACGCGCGGCTGATCGTCGGCTTCCGGGAGATGACCCATGCGGCGAACGTCGAACTGGCGGCGGGTCCCGAGTACTTCGTGGAGCTGAACGACCGTTTCCGCACCCACCGCCGGGACATCGGCGCGGCGCTCGCGCACGAGGTGGCGCACGTGTACCTGCACCGCCTGGACCTCTCCTTCCCCAGCACGGCGGAGAACGAGATCCTCACGGACACGGTGACGACGTATCTCGGCGCGGGCTGGCTGCTGCTGGACGCCTTCCGCGAGGACGGCGTCTCGTCCCAGAAGCTGGGTTATCTCACCCCGGAGGAGTTCGGTTACGTCCTGGCCAAGCGGGCACTGCTCTTCCACGAGGACCCCTCGGTGTGGTTCACCAGCCCGCAGGCCTACGACGCGTACGTCAAGGGGCTGGCCGTGGCCCGCCGGGACGAGCAGCAGCCGCCGCTGACCGGGGCCGGGTGGGCGGGGCGGCGGCGGTACGCCCACGACCGCCGGCACGCCTCCGGTGTCCAGCCGACGGTCCCTTACGCCTTCTCCCCCGACCCCGCCGGCCACCTCCGCGTGACCTTTCCCTGCCCCACCTGCCAGCAGCGGATCAGGGTGCCGGTGAAGGGGCGGGTACGGGCGCGGTGCGGTCTTTGCCGGACGGTGCTGGAGTGCGACACGTAGAGCAACGGCACCGCCCGGGGGCTCCGCCCCCAGACCCCCGTTCGCCCAACCGCCCACCCGATTCGGTCGGCTGAGAGGCGAGGCAAGGGCGAGTTCCTTGGACCTCGCTTTCCAGCCGACCGGGTCGGGTGGTGGGTGGGCGAAGGCCGGGGGTCCGGGGGCGGAGCCCCCGGGTGGCCCGGGGCGTCAGCCGAGCTGCTCGGCCGACCCCCGCCGAGGAAGCGCCGCGCACAACCCCGCGCACACCACGAACGCCCCGACCACCCACGGCATCGCATCGGTCAGCGCCCCGGTCATCCCCTTCCCGACGGCCCCGAAGAACACCGTGCCGACCACGCCGGCGCCCAGCGCTCCCCCGAACTGCTGCGCTGTCGAGAAGATCCCGGACGCGCCGCCGGCCAACTCCCCCGGCACCGCCGACAGCACCACGTTCACCAGCGGCACCACCAGGAATCCCAGGCCGGCCCCGGCGATCAGCAGCCCCGGCACCAGCGGCCACGCCCCCGTGTGCACGGCCGGCGCCCCGTCGACCACCGCCCCGACCCAGCCGAAGCCGCCCGCCATCAGCAGCGCCCCGGCGCCGAGCACCAGCCGCCCGTACCGCACGGCGAGCCCGTCCGCGGCGGGCGCGGTGAGGAAACCGCCGGCCGAGAACGCGACCGTCACCAGCCCGGCCTGCATCGGCGTGTACCGCTCACCGGCCTGCAGCCAGACGGCGAAGACCAGGAAGAAGCCCTGCATGCCGACGGAGAACAGCAGTTGCACGAGCACGCCGAGGGAGAACGCGGGGAGCCGGAAGGCGCGGGCGGGCAGCAGGGGCACCGTCCCGGGCCGGTGCCGCCGGGCCTCGTACACCCCGAGCGCCGCCACGGTCACGACACCCGCCCCGAGGCAGATCCAGCCCCACAGCGGCCAGCCGTTCTCCCGGCCCTGCACCAGGGGCAGCACGATCGCGACCAGGCCGCCGGCCAGCAGCAGGCTGCCCAGGACGTCCGGCCGGCCCGCCGACCGCTCCCGCGTGGCCGGGACCAGCAGCAGCCCGCCGACGAAGGTCGCCACGGCCACCGGCACGTTCACCAGGAAGACCGAGCGCCAGCCCCAGCCGAACAGGTCGGCGTCCGTGAGCACCCCGCCGAGCAGCAGCCCGACGGCGGAGGCGAACCCGGCGACGGCGCCGTACATCCCGAAGGCGGCCCCGCGCTCCTTGCCCGTGAAGAGGGTGCGGAACGAGCCGATCACCTGCGGCACCAGCACGGCGGCGAGGACGCCCTGGACCGCCCGGGCGGCGATCAGCTGCCCCGGCGACTGGGCGATCCCGCAGGCCAGACTGGTCAGTCCGAACCCGGCCGTGCCGGTGAGGAAGAGCGGGCGGCGGCCGATGCGGTCGCCGAGGTGGCCGGAGACGATCAGGGCGGCGGCGAAGCCCAGCAGATAGGCGGAGACGACCCACTGCAGGTCGCTCGCCGAGGCGTGCAGATCACGGCTGATGGACGGCACGGCCACGTTGACGATCGTGCCGTCCAGCAGGTCCATGAGCGCCGCGATCATCATCACGACGGCGGCGGCCCAGCGGCGCGGATGCGGTTCCGCCGTGGTGGGGGCGGGTTCGGTGAGCGTTGCGGACATGAAGGTCCCCTCCAGATTTCTTTCGTTCGACCTAACGAAAGAGTTGCACCCGCACGCCAGCCTTGGCAAGTCGTTAGTTCGTCCGAACGAAATTTTTGTTAGTCTGGGGACATGACCAAGGCAGACGAGAGGCCGGACGAGCCGGCGCGGTCCGAGGCGTTGCGGCAGCTCATGGAGGTGGGGCGGGTACACAGCGGGGTGACGGTCATGTTCCACTCCGCGGTCGCCGCCAGGCAGGGGCTGAACGCGACGGAGGAGAAGACCCTCGACCTCCTCCAGCGACACGGCCCGCTCACCGCGAAGGACCTCGCCGAGCTGACCGGACTGGCGCCCGCCTCCGTCACCGGGCTGCTGGACCGGCTGGAGACCAAGGGCTTCGTCCGCAGGGTCAAGCACCCGACCGACAAGCGCCGGGTGCTGGTCGAGCTGAACGAGGAGAAGATCGCCGAGCTGGCGGGGTTCTTCGAGGACTGGGCGCGGGACGTCGTCGAGGCCTGCGAGGAGTTCAGCACCGACGAGCTGCGGACCGTCATCCGGTTCCTGTCCGTCATGAGCGAGCGCCAGCGCGCCGCCGCGGCCCGCCTGACGGGCTGACCGTACGGGGATCTAGGCGCGTACGGCGATCCCGTCCAGCACCATCGACAGATACTGGCGGGCGATCTCCTCGGGGCTGTGCCCGCCGCCGGGCCGGTACCAGGAGGCGGCGACCCAGACGGTGTCGCGCACGAACCGGTAGGTGAGGCGGACATCGAGGTCGGCGCGGAAGACGTGCTCGGCGACCCCGCGCTCCAGCGTACCGAGCCAGGCCTTCTCGAACCGCGTCTGCGACTCGGCGAGGAAGGCGAACCGCTCCTGGGCGACGAGCTGCCTGCTCTCCTTCTGGTAGATCGCGACGGCGGCGCGGTGCCGGTCGATCTCCCGGAAGGACTCGGTGACCAGCGCCTGGAGCGTCTCGCGGGGCCCGAGCCCGGAGGCGAGGACGGTGTCGTAGCCGTCCCACAGCTCGTCGAGGAAGGTCCGCAGGATCTCCTCGAGCATCGACTCCTTGGAGTCGAAGTGGTAGTACAGGCTGCCCGCGAGCATCCCGGCGTGGTCGGCGATCCTGCGGACGGTGGTGGCGTTGTAGCCGTGCTCGGCGAAGACCTCGGCGGCGGTGCGGAGGAGTTCGCCGCGCCGGGCCGCCGCCGCGGTCACCTGGGGCTTCTTCTTGGTCGGCACCCACCCATTGTTTCAAACACCTGTTAGGGAATCCGGACGACGCCGGCGGCGCGTGCGGCCGCCAGCCAGCGCGGGAACTCGGCCACGAGCCGGTCGTACAGCTCGGCGTCGGAGAGACGCCGGGGGTCCTGGCCGGCGTGGAAGAAGCCGGCGTTGTCCACGATCCGCTTGTCCGGCACGGCCAGCTCGTCCAGCTTGCGCAGGAACTCGAACTGCCGGCTGCCCGGGTCGCCGAAGCCGACGAACTGCCAGAACAGCGGAAGCCCCGCCGCCTTGCACAGATAGCGTTCGGCGGCGAGCTTGTCGACCGGGCCGCCGTCGGTCTGGAAGACGACCAGGGCGGGATCGGTGGCGCCGCTGTCCAGGTAGTGGTCGATGACCGCGTCCATCGCCAGGTGATAGCTGGTCTTTCCCATGTGCCCGAGCCCGGCCACGATCCGCTCCACACTGCCCTCGTGGCGGTCGAGGGCGATGTCGGTGACCGCGTCGACGTCGGTGGAGAAGAACACCACCGGCACCCGGCCGTCGTCGTCCAGGTGCGCGGACAGGCCCAGCACCCGGTCGGCGAGCGTCTGCACGCTGCCGTCCCGGTAGTACGGCTTCATCGAGCCCGAGTGGTCGACCACCAGGTAGACGGCGGCGCGCAGTCCGTCGAGCCCGTGCTTGGTGAGCGACACTCCCGCCGACCGGTACGCGCCGACGAGCGCGGGCGCGGTCTCCGCCACCTTGCTGAGACTGATCGCGGCCATGGTCCCCCCTCGGCTTTCCGGGCAGCTTATGTGAACACCGGGCCCTGTTGTCGCTCACGTCACACCAGTTCGCTATTTTGTTCGCCGCCGTCCCCACCGGCTCACCCCGACCCGACCTTCCCCCGAGGAGCCGGCCGTGACCGCCGAGTCCGCCGTGACCACCTGCTTTCGTCATCCCAAGGTGGAGTCCCACGTCCGCTGCACACGCTGCGACCGCTACATCTGCCCGGACTGCATGCGCGAGGCGGCCGTCGGCCACCAGTGCGTGGAGTGCGTGAAGGAGGGCGCGCGGTCGGTCCGCCGGGCGCGCACGGCGTTCGGCGGCCGGGTCAGCGCGGTACGGCTGGTGACCTACCTCCTCATCGGGCTCAACCTGCTCGCCTACCTGGCCGAGTTGGCGCGGCCGTCGGTCGAGGACCGGTTCGCCATGCTCGGCACCGTGCCCGCGGGATACCTCCCGGAGGGTGTCGCCCACGGCGAGTGGTACCGACTGCTGACCGGCGCCTTCCTGCATCTGACGCCCGGCGAGGGGACGTTCGGCATCACGCACGTCCTGTTCAACATGCTCGCGCTGTGGAACCTCGGCCGGGTGGTCGAGGCGCAGCTCGGCCGCGCCCGCTACCTCGCGCTGTATCTGCTGTCGGCGCTGGGCGGCTCGGTGCTGGTGCTGCTGCTCGCCCCCACGTCGTTCACGGTCGGCGCGTCCGGCGCGATCTTCGGTCTGGGCGCGGCCTACTACGTGATGGGGCGTCGCCTCGGCTACGACATGCGGGCGGTCAACCAGTACATGGGCGGGCTGCTGGCCTGGCTGGTGATCTCCGCATGGCTGACCTCCTGGCAGGCCCATCTCGGCGGCCTGCTCGCGGGCGGAGTGGTGACGCTGGCCTACGCCTACGCGCCCCGGGACGGCCGGCGCACGCCGATCCAGGCGGGCGTGTGCGTGGCGGTGCTCGCGCTGCTGCTGGTCCTGACCTGGATGAAGGTGACGTCGCTGACGGCCTGAGCCGGCACGGGAAAACCAGGTGTCCGGCCCGCGGGGCCGACCGTACGCTTCCGGCCATGCCTGAGCACCCGTGGTTCGTCATCGAACCGGAGGACGACGAAGAGTTCGAGTTCACCGACGAGGAGCGCGCCTTCGCGGCCGCGCTGCGGGAGCGCACCGCCGGCTGGGCCGAGGCCCGTGTCGACGGAGACATCTTCCGGTCGGACGGCTGGGACTCGCTGGTCGCCTGCCTGTCCTTCGGCGACCCCGGGGCGCGCCGGCATCTGATCGACGTCGGCGTGCACTTCTACGGCGACCGGGTCCGCGGTGACCGTCTGCACAACCAGATGTTCACCCTGACCGACCGTCCCTCCGGCTGGGGTCTGGAGGCCACCGGCACCGTCGAGGAACTGGCCGACCGGTCGGCGCGGTGGTTCCGTACGGTGCTGGACAAGCCCGTCGTGCTCTACGTCTGGCTGAACGCCGACCGGTACGCCTACGCGGCACGGTTCGCCTACGCCGACGACGACCAGACGATCGGTCAGCTGTACCACAAGGACCTGGCCCCGGCGGGGCAGACGGAGGAGCTGATCGCGGCCGGCCATGTGCACGGCCGTGGCTGGATCCAGACCACCGGCCTGCCCACACCCTCGCTCTATCAGCACATCCGCGGTGATCTGGACAGGGCGGTCCTGCCGTCCGGGGTGCGGGCCGTCACGGAGCGCGGGCCGCTCGCTGGTGTCTGGTACGAGTAGCGCCCGCATCCGGACATGCAACGACGCCTGCCCGGCGTCCGGTCGGGGACAGTTGGGCAGGCGCCGTCAGTGTTCCGTACGCCGTTGTACGGGACGTCTTCAGGGGTGCCGTCAGACCGCCAGGGCGCGGTCCGTCGGGCGGATCGGGGCCGGCAGGTCGCTGGCACCGGTCAGGAAGCGGTCGACTCCGCGGGCGGCCGAGCGGCCCTCCGCGATCGCCCACACGATGAGGGACTGGCCGCGGCCGGCGTCACCGGCGACGAACACACCCGGCACGTTGGTCTGGAAGTCGGCGTCGCGGGCGATGTTACCGCGTTCGTCGAGGTCCAGGCCGAACTGCTCGACCAGGCCGTTCTCCCGGTCGGTGCCGGTGAAGCCCATGGCGAGGGTGACCAGCTGGGCCGGGATCTTGCGCTCGGTGCCCGGCTTGGAGGTCAGCTTGCCGTCGACGAACTCCACCTCGGTGAGGTGCAGCCACTGCACGTTGCCGTCCTCGTCGCCCTCGAAGTGGGTGGTGGAGACGGAGTAGACCCGCTCACCGCCCTCCTCGTGCGCGCTGGTGACCTTGTAGAGCATCGGGAAGGTCGGCCAGGGCTGGTTGACCGGGTGCCGCTCGTCGTTCGGGCGGGGCATGATCTCCAGCTGGGTGACGGAGGCCGCGCCCTGCCGGTGGGCGGTGCCCACGCAGTCCGCGCCGGTGTCACCGCCGCCGATCACGACGACGTGCTTGCCCTCGGCCGAGATCGGCGGGGTGACGTAGTCGCCCTCCTGGACCTTGTTCGCCAGGGGCAGGTACTCCATGGCCTGGTGGATGCCCTTGAGCTCACGGCCCGGCACCGGCAGGTCACGGGCGGTCGTGGCGCCGGCGGCGATCACGATCGCGTCGTACCGCTTCTTCAGGTCGGTCGCCTTGAGGTCGCGGCCGATCTCGATGCCGGTGCGGAAGCGGGTGCCCTCCGCGCGCATCTGCTCGATACGGCGGTTGATGTGCCGCTTCTCCATCTTGAACTCGGGGATGCCGTACCGCAGGAGGCCTCCGATGCGGTCCGCGCGCTCGTAGACGGCGACGGTGTGGCCGGCCCGGGTCAGCTGCTGGGCGGCGGCGAGACCCGCCGGGCCGGAGCCGATGACCGCGACCGTCTTGCCGGAGAGGCGCTCGGGGATCTGCGGGGCGACGTCCCCGGTCTCCCAGGCCTTGTCGATGATCGAGACCTCGACGTTCTTGATGGTGACCGGCGGCTGGTTGATGCCGAGCACGCACGCCGACTCACAGGGGGCCGGGCAGAGGCGACCGGTGAACTCCGGGAAGTTGTTGGTCGCGTGCAGGCGCTCCTGGGCGGCCGCCCAGTCCTCGCGGTAGGCGTAGTCGTTCCACTCGGGGATCAGGTTCCCCAGCGGACAGCCGTTGTGGCAGAACGGGATGCCGCAGTCCATGCACCGGCTGGCCTGCTTGCTGATGATCGGCAGCAGGGAGCCGGGGACGTAGACCTCGTTCCAGTCCTTGACCCGCTCGGCGACGGGGCGGGTCTTGGCGACCTCGCGGCCGTGGTTCAGGAAGCCCTTCGGGTCAGCCATTGATCGCCGCCTCCATCATCTTCTCGGTGATCTCGGTCTCGGTCAGACCGGCTCGCTCGGCGGCGTCCTTGGCGGCGAGCACTGCCTTGTACGTGCTGGGAATGATCTTGCTGAACCGCTCCACGGCCGCGTCCCAGTCGGCGAGCAGCTTCTCGGCGACCGTCGAGCCGGTCTCCTCGGCGTGGCGGCGCACCACGTCGTGCAGCCACTGCTTGTCCGTGTCGTCCAGCGCCTCCACCGACTCGACGTTGCCGACGTTGACGTTGTCGCGGTCGAGGTCGATGACGTAGGCGATGCCGCCGGACATGCCCGCCGCGAAGTTGCGGCCGGTCGGGCCGAGGACGACCGCGTGACCGCCGGTCATGTACTCGCAGCCGTGGTCGCCCACGCCCTCGGAGACGACCAGCGCGCCGGAGTTGCGGACGCAGAACCGCTCACCGGTACGGCCGCGCAGGAACAGCTCGCCGCCGGTGGCGCCGTAGGCGATGGTGTTGCCCGCGATGGTCGAGTACTCGGCGAGGTGGTCGGCCGCACGGTCCGGGCGGACGACGACCCGGCCACCCGAGAGGCCCTTGCCGACGTAGTCGTTGGCGTCGCCCTCCAGGCGCAGCGTGACACCGCGCGGCAGGAACGCGCCGAAGGACTGGCCGGCGGAGCCGGTGAAGGTGATGTCGATGGTGTCGTCGGGCAGGCCCGCGCCGCCGAACTTCTTGGTCACCTCGTGGCCGAGCATGGTGCCGACCGTGCGGTTGATGTTGCGGATGGCGACCTGGGCGCGCACCGGCTGCGCCTCGGTGGCGTCGTTCGCGGCCAGGGCGTCGGCGGCGAGCTTGATCAGCTCGTTGTCCAGCGCCTTCTCCAGGCCGTGGTCCTGCTCGACCACCTGGTGGCGCACCGCGCCCTCGGGCAGCTCGGGCACGTGGAACAGCGGCTCCAGGTCCAGGCCCTGCGCCTTCCAGTGGTCGACGGCGCGCTCGACGTCCAGCACCTCGGCGTGGCCGACGGCCTCCTCGATGGAGCGGAAGCCCAGCTCGGCCAGCAGCTCGCGGACCTCCTCGGCGATGAACTGGAAGAAGTTCACCACGTACTCGGCCTTGCCGGCGAAGCGGTCGCGCAGGGCCGGGTTCTGGGTGGCGATGCCGACCGGGCAGGTGTCCAGGTGGCAGACGCGCATCATCACGCAGCCGGAGACGACGAGCGGCGCGGTGGCGAAACCGAACTCCTCGGCGCCGAGCAGCGCGGCGATGACGACGTCACGGCCGGTCTTCAGCTGGCCGTCGGTCTGCACGACGATCCGGTCGCGCAGGCCGTTGAGCAGCAGCGTCTGCTGGGTCTCGGCGAGACCGAGCTCCCAGGGACCACCGGCGTGCTTCAGCGACGTCAGCGGGGAGGCACCCGTACCGCCGTCGTGGCCGGAGATCAGCACCACGTCCGCGTGCGCCTTGGAGACACCCGCGGCGACCGTGCCGACGCCGACCTCCGAGACCAGCTTGACGTGAATCCGCGCCTGCGGGTTCGCGTTCTTCAGGTCGTGGATCAGCTGGGCCAGGTCCTCGATGGAGTAGATGTCGTGGTGCGGCGGCGGCGAGATCAGACCGACACCCGGCGTCGAGTGACGGGTCTTCGCGACCCACGGGTAGACCTTGTGGCCGGGCAGCTGGCCGCCCTCGCCGGGCTTGGCGCCCTGGGCCATCTTGATCTGGATGTCGTCCGCGTTGACCAGGTACTCGGAGGTGACGCCGAAGCGGCCGGAGGCGACCTGCTTGATCGCCGAGCGGCGCGCCGGGTCGTACAGGCGCTCCGGGTCCTCGCCGCCCTCACCGGTGTTGGACTTGCCGCCCAGCTGGTTCATGGCGATGGCGAGGGTCTCGTGCGCCTCCTTGGAGATGGAGCCGTACGACATGGCGCCCGTCGAGAACCGCTTGACGATCTCGCTCGCCGGCTCCACCTCGTCGATGGAGATCGGGGCGCGGCCGGACTTGAAGCCGAACAGGCCGCGCAGCGTCATCAGGCGCTCGGACTGCTCGTTCACACGGGACGTGTACTTCTTGAAGATGTCGTACCGGCCCGTGCGCGTGGAGTGCTGCAGGCGGAAGACCGTCTCCGGGTCGAACAGGTGCGGCTCGCCCTCACGGCGCCACTGGTACTCGCCGCCGATCTCCAGCGCGCGGTGCGCCGGAGCGATGCCGGAGGCCGGGTAGGCCTTGGCGTGGCGGGCGGCGACCTCCTTGGCGATGACGTCGATGCCGACGCCGCCGATCTTGGTGGCGGTGCCGTTGAAGTACTTCTCCACGAAGGCCTCGTCCAGGCCGACGGCCTCGAAGACCTGGGCGCCGCGGTAGGAGGCGACGGTGGAGATGCCCATCTTGGACATGACCTTCAGGACGCCCTTGCCGAGGGCGTAGATCAGGTTCTTGATGGCCTTCTCGGGCTCCAGGCCATTGAGGAAGGTGCCGGCGCGCAGCAGGTCCTCGACGGACTCCATCGCCAGGTACGGGTTGACGGCGGCGGCGCCGTAACCGATCAGCAGGGCGACGTGGTGGACCTCGCGGACGTCACCGGCCTCGACCAGCAGGCCCACCTGGGTGCGCTGCTTGGTGCGGATGAGGTGGTGGTGGACGGCCGCGGTGAGCAGCAGCGACGGGATCGGCGCGTGCTCGGCGTCCGAGTGGCGGTCCGACAGGACGATCAGACGGGCGCCGTTCTCGATGGCGGCGTCGGCCTCGGCGCAGATCTCCTCGATGCGCGCGGCGAGGGCGTCACCACCGCCGGAGACCCGGTACAGGCCGGACAGGGTCGCGGCCTTGAAGCCGGGCATGTCGCCGTCGGCGTTGATGTGGATGAGCTTGGCCAGCTCGTCGTTGTCGATCACCGGGAAGGGCAGGGTGACCGAGCGGCAGGAGGCGGCCGTCGGCTCCAGCAGGTTGCCCTCGGGGCCCAGCGACGAGCGCAGGGAGGTGACCAGCTCCTCGCGGATGGCGTCCAGCGGCGGGTTGGTGACCTGCGCGAACAGCTGGGTGAAGTAGTCGAAGAGCAGCCGCGGGCGCTCGGAGAGCGCGGCGATCGGGCTGTCCGTGCCCATGGACCCGATCGGCTCGGCGCCGGCGCGGGCCATCGGCGCGAGGATGACGCGCAGCTCTTCCTCGGTGTAGCCGAAGGTCTGCTGGCGGCGGGTGACCGAGGCGTGGGTGTGGACGATGTGCTCGCGCTCGGGCAGGTCGCCCAGCTCGATCTCGCCGGCCTCCAGCCACTCGGCGTACGGCTTCTCGCCCGCGAGGGACGCCTTGATCTCGTCGTCCTCGATGATGCGGTGCTCGGCGGTGTCGACGAGGAACATCCTGCCGGGCTGCAGCCGGCCCTTGCGGACGACCTTGGCCGGGTCGATGTCCAGGACGCCGACCTCGGAGCCGAGGACGACGAGACCGTCGTCGGTGACCCAGTAGCGGCCCGGGCGCAGGCCGTTGCGGTCGAGTACGGCGCCGACCTGGGTGCCGTCGGTGAAGGTGACACAGGCGGGGCCGTCCCAGGGCTCCATCATCGTGGAGTGGAACTGGTAGAAGGCGCGCCGGGCCGGGTCCATGGAGTCGTGGTTCTCCCACGCCTCCGGGATCATCATCAGCACGGAGTGCGGCAGGGAACGGCCACCGAGGTGCAGCAGCTCCAGCACCTCGTCGAAGGAGGCGGAGTCGGAGGCGTCCGGCGTACAGACCGGGAAGATGCGGTCCAGCTTCTCCTGGGGGCCGAACAGGTCGGACACCAGCTGGGACTCGCGGGCACGCATCCAGTTCCGGTTGCCCTTGACGGTGTTGATCTCACCGTTGTGCGCGACGAAGCGGTAGGGGTGGGCGAGCGGCCACGACGGGAAGGTGTTCGTGGAGAACCGGGAGTGCACCAGCGCGACGGCCGACGCGAACCGGCGGTCGGACAGGTCCGGGAAGAAGGGCTCCAGCTGGCCGGTGGTCAGCATGCCCTTGTACACGATCGTGCGCGCGGAGAGCGACGGGAAGTAGACACCGACCTCGCGCTCGGCGCGCTTGCGCAGCACGAACGCCTTGCGGTCCAGCGCGATGCCCTCGCTGGCGCCGTCGGTCACGAAGACCTGCCGGAAGACCGGCATGGTGGAGCGGGCCGTGGCGCCCAGCAGCTCGGGGGCGACGGGAACCTCGCGCCAGCCGAGGACGGTCAGCCCTTCCTCGGTCGCGATCGTCTCGATCTTCGAGACGGCGTCGGCGGTCCCCTCCTCCGGCAGGAAGGCGATGCCTACCGCGTAGGAGCCGGCCGCGGGAAGGTCGAATCCGGCCACCTCGCGGAAGAAGGCGTCCGGCACCTGGGAGAGGATGCCGGCACCGTCGCCCGAGTCGGGCTCGGAGCCGGTGGCGCCGCGGTGTTCGAGGTTGCGCAGCACGGTGAGTGCCTGCTCCACCAGGGTGTGGGACGCCTCGCCGGTGAGGGTGGCGACGAAACCGACGCCGCAGGCGTCGTGCTCGTTGCGGGGGTCGTACATACCCTGCGCAGCAGGGCGAGCATCCATGAAGGACCAGTTCTGGCCATTCGCGGAGTGCTGGGACGGCTGGCGCGGCGTACGCATCGGCTCTCCCGTCGTCGTCATCAGGCATGTGGCAGGTGCCGAGGGACGACGTTGGCCCTCTGCGTGATCTCAAAATTTCGTGCAGGTTACATGATGGGGCGGTTCCCGGGAAGCGGATAGACCGTTCCAACATGCGGACGCCACGGGGTCCGTGGCGCGGGTGCCGCACGGGGGCGGCGGGGTGCCGCGCAGGGCGGCGATTGCCGCACGGGGGCGGCGAGTGCCGCACGGCGCACGGCGGGGCCGCGCGTGACGGCCGGGGCGCCGCACGGTCGCGGCGAACGTGTGAAGGGGACCGAACGGACCCGATCGGTCGGATCGGCATCCGGCGGCCCTATGGGAGGCGGGGGGAGCGTCGTCACTCACCCCGCGGGGTGCCACAGGCGTCATTGCCCACAGCGCTTACGGCTCATGCCCGGTGGTCACGCGGTCGAAACCAGCGAGTAACGGGCTTTCCTGGCTACTTATACGGCCCAACGCATAAGTACCGGCGTCGCTATCCTACGGCCGTTCCGAACAGGGTGCCCAGGGCGTACGTCACACCGGCCGCCGCACCGCCCAGCGCGAGCTGCCTCAGACCGCTGTACCACCAGCTCCGCGCGGTCACCTTGGCCACCACGGCACCGCAGCCGAAGAGACCGGCGAGGGCGAGCAGCACGGTGGGCCACAAGGCGGTCGCGCCGAGCAGGAACGGCAGCACGGGCAGCAGGGCGCCGAGGGCGAAGGACCCGAAGGAGGAGACGGCGGCGACCAGCGGCGAGGGCAGATCACCGGGGTCGATGCCCAGTTCCTCGCGGGCGTGGATCTCCAGAGCCTGCTCGGGATCCCTGGACAGCTGCCGCGCGACCTCGCGGGCCAGGTCCGGCTCCACGCCCCGGGCGACGTACAGCGCGGCGAGCTCGTCCTCCTCGTCCTGCGGGTGCTTGCGCAGCTCGCGGCGCTCGACGTCGAGCTCGGCCTCGACCAGCTCCCGCTGGGAGGCGACCGAGGTGTACTCACCGGCCGCCATGGAGAAGGCACCCGCCGCCAGTCCCGCGAGCCCGGTGATGACAATGGTCTGCTGGCTCACGGACCCGCCGGCCACACCGGTCATCAGGGCGAGGTTGGACACGAGTCCGTCCATGGCACCGAAGACGGCGGGCCGCAGCCACCCTCCGTTGACATCGCGGTGGGTGTGGTTGTCGCGGTGCGCTTCGTGGAGCGCGGCCTGGGTTTCGATGATGGCCATGCGGGCCCCCCGGGATAGCTTAGCCAAAGCTAACTTTGGACGAGTTCTACTTTTCGACGCCACCGAACCTACGCCCATTCCCCCCTCGCCGCCAGCAAGGAAAGGCTGGGCTAACCTGCGCCTTTACCCGGATTTGCTCATCCGTGCATGATCTTGCTCAGTTGCCAAGTGGGTGACTCGGACCCTGCCGGGGCTCTCGCGGCCGCGCGTGGTGGCACACATCCGCAAAGCGTCCCGTGGTCCCGCTGAAGGAGGCCGCCCATGGCATCGATCGCCTGCACTCCCCCGGTTCCGGCGCCCGACGACGCCGCCGGGCTGCGCGACCGGGCCCGCGGCGCGCTGCTCGGCCTGGCCGTCGGGGACGCGCTGGGGGCGCCCGCGGAGAACCTCAAGCCGTCCGAGATCCGCGCCCGCTGGGGCCGTATCACGGGCTACGTGACGGAGCGGCCGTGCGGTACGGACGACACCGAGTACGCGATCTTCTCGGGGCTGTTGCTCGCCCGGCACGGCTCGGCGCTGACTCCGGCCCATGTGGAGGCGGCCTGGCACGAGTGGATCGCCGACCGCGCCGAGGGCCCCTTCCGCGGCGCGGGGTTCAGCGAACGCGGCACGCTGGAGAACCTGCGCCGGGGCCTGGCCGCCCCCATCTCGGCCCAGCACCGGCACGCCTGGAGCGACGGCCTGGCCATGCGGGCGGCCCCCTTCGGCGTCTTCGCCGCCGGCCGCCCCGCCGAAGCGGCCCGCCTGGTGGCGATCGACGGTTCGGTCAGCCACGAGGGCGAGGGGATCTACGGCGGCCAGGCCGTCGCGGCGGGGGTGGCCGCGGCGATGACGGGCGCCCCGGTCGCGGTGGTGATCGCCTCCGCCCTCGCGGTCATCCCCGAGGACTCGTGGACGGCACGTTCCCTGCGCCGCGCGGTGGCCGTGTCCCACCTCGGCGAACGGGCGGTCCGTTCCGCGGTCGTCATCGGCGGCTACCCCTGGACCGACCTGGCCCCCGAGGCGGTCGCCCTCGCCTTCGGCGCGTACGCGGCGGCCGACGGCGACTTCGCGGAGGCGGTCCTCACCGCCGTCAACATGGGCCGCGACGCCGACACCACGGCGGCCGTGGCCGGCGCCCTGGCGGGCGCGACCCAGGGCAGCGCGGCGATTCCGGCCCACTGGTCAGCGGCGATCGGCCCGGTCCACGGCCGCTGCCTGCCCTCCATGGCGGGCCGCCACGTCCTGGAGGTGGCGGACCTCCTGGTCCCCGGCCCCACGACCATCCCACCGACCCCCCACCCCACCGAGCCCCGCCCACCCCTGCCCCCCACTTCGCACCCCACCGGGCCCCGCCCACCCCTCGCGCCCACCTCCCGACCAACCGAGCGCCCCGCACCTGTTCCGCCGACCTCCCAGACACCCCACCAAGCCACCCCGACCCCATTCTCGCCGAGCTCCCCATCTGTCGAACCACGGCCACCGCTCTCACTCACATCCCCACCGCCCACCGGCCGGCCAACCGAGCGCCCCGCACCTGTTCCGCCGACCTCCCAAGCACCCCGCCCCGCCACCTCCACCCCAATCTCGCCGACCTCCCCACCCCTCTCGCCCACCTCCCAGCCAACCGAGCGCCCCGCCTCTGTTCCCTCCACCTCCCCAGCCCACCGAGCCACCCCCACCCAGGTCGCATCGGCGTCCCAACTCGCCGAGTCACCCCCACCCCTCTCACCCGCCTCCCGGCCGACCGAGAAACCCCCACATCTCCCCACCACCCCCCAGCCGCCCGAACGCCCCGGCCCTGTTCCGTCCATCCGCCCAACCCGCCCGGCCACCGTCACCCAGGTCGGGCCGGCCTTCCGACCACCCGAACCATCCCCACCCCTGTCGTCCGCCTCTCGGCCGACCGAGTCGGGTGGGCGGGTGGGCGAGCGGGGGTCCAGGGGGCGGAGCCCCCTGGTCGGGGCGGACAGGGAGGGCCGGCCGTGAAACCCCGCCGGATCGAGGGCCTGTTGCTGGGCCTCGCCGCAGGCGACGCCGCCGGCTGGCCCGCCGCCCGGCACCGAGCCGCCCGCATGCCGGAGTGGACCCGCCGGCTGACCCGGGAACTGGACACGTTCGCCGAGCACAACGCGACCACCACACTTCCCGTGCCGATCGCCCTCAACCAACCGCCCGAACCCCTCCGCCTCGGCCCCTCCGACGACGCCGAGTGGGCTGCCTTCGCCGCGGAGGCGGTGCTGCGGGCCGGCGACGACGCCGCCCTCGGCGACCTCAGCCGGGAGCGCCGTACCCGCGCCGCCATCGACCTCACCTGGACCGCCGTGGCCGCGGAAGTCGCCGCCGCGGCGGACCGCGCCCCCGAGGTCGAGTCCGCCGTGCTCCCCCTGCGCGCCCGCATCTCCGTCCGCGCCGGCCTCGGCAACCTCGCCGCCGGTCTGCGCCCGCCCGCCACCGGCCACGACAACCCGCACTACTTCGACGACGCCGCCTGCGTCCGCGCCTGCGTGCTCGCCGTCGCCCACCCCGGCGACCCCGAACGCGCCGCCTCCCTCGCCGAGTTCGACGCCCGCTACACCCAGGACGGCGACGGCGTGCACGGCGCCCGAGCCATGGCCGCAGCCCTCTCGCTCGCCCTCGCCGACGCCGGCACGGACGCGTGTGTGACCGCCGCGCTCGCCGAACTCCCGCCCCACACCGAGATCGGCCGCAACGCCCGCCACGCGCTCGCCCTCGCCGAGGACAGCGACTCCGCCTTCGCCCTCGTCCCGCTCCTCGAGCACCAGATCGTCGACCACGTCTACAGCTACGGCATCGCCGCCGCGGAGACCGTGCCGGTCGCCCTCGCCCTGGCCACCGCGGCCGGCGGCCGTATCGCCGAGGCCGTGCCCGCCGCCGCGTGCCTGTCCCGGGTCGCCGACTCCGCCCCCGCGCTCGCGGGCGCCCTCACCGGAGCCCTCGGCGGCGGCGCGGCCGTCCCGCGGACCTGGCGGGACGCCTGCCGCACCCTGTCCGGCTGCGCCCTGCCCCGCCTCACCGGCACCGACCTGGTGGAACTCGCCGGACTCCTGGAAGCCGCGCAACCGGCCCACCCAGGAGGATGATTCGGGGCATGACGCCCAAGGAGTCCAAAGGACTCAAAGAAGAAGAAAGCGGCCGACCATCCCTGCTCGGCCTCGAGGAGAGGATCACCGGTGCCGTGGTCGGAGCCGCCGTCGGCGACGCCCTCGGCGGTGCGGTCGAGGGGTACTCCCCCGACCAGATCGCCGAGCGCCACGGCGGCCGGGTCCACGGCGTCGTCGGCCCCTGGCACGGCGACGCCTGGCGCACCGCCCGCCCCCTCGCCCCGTACCACAAGGGCGACGGCCACGTCACCGACGACACCCTGATGACCCACGCGCTGATCCGGGTGTACGACCGCGTCCGCGACCACCTCGACGCCTATGCGATCGCCGACCACCTGGTCCCGGACCTGATGACGAACCCGCGCTGGATCCCGGAACTGGAGGCCGAGGCGCTGCCGCTGCACCGCCTGTTCCTCGCCGAGAAGTGGCTCGTGGCCCGGCTGGCCCACGGCCACGCCGACCCCCGGGAGGCGGGCGTCGGCAACATCGTCAACTGCGGCGCGGCCATGTACATGGCCCCCGTCGGCCTGGTCAACGCGGCCGACCCGGCCGCCGCCTACGCCGAGGCGCTGGACATCGCCGGCGCACACCAGTCGTCGTACGGCCGGGAGGCGGCCGGTGTCCTCGCCGCGGCCGTCGCCGCCGCCGCGACCCCGGGCGCGAGCCCGGACTCGGTCGTCACCGCGTGCCTGTCCCTGGCGAAGGACGGCACGCGCGAGGCGGTCGAGAAGGTCTGCGAAGTGGCCGTACGGCATCGGGACTTCGAGTCGGCGCTACGGCCCCTGCGCGCGGCGGTGGCCCCGTACGACACGGTCGGCCCGGACTACCGCGCGCCCTCTCTCGGCGCCCGCCGCCCGTCCCGGCTGCACGCGATCGAGGAACTGCCCATCGCCCTCGGCATGGTGCTGGTGTCGGGCGGTGACTACCGGCACGCCGTGCTGGGCGCGGTCAACTACGGCCGCGACTGCGACTCGATCGCGACGATGGCCGGCGCGGTCGCGGGCGCGCTCGGCTCGCCCGTCCCGGAGGACTGGGCGAAGACGGTGGCGGAGGCCAGCCGCCTGGACCTGTGGGGGCCGGCCCGCACCCTCACCGAGGTGGCGCGGGAGGTCTTCCAGCGGGACGTGCGCCGGCGGCGCGCCCACGAGCGGGCGTTCACGGCCCTCGGAGGCACCGCATGCTCCGACTGACCTGGGTCCAGCCGGAGGACCTGCTCGGCCACGAACTCCGCCAGGCCCGCCTGGACGGCCGGGAGCCGTCGCGGATCGAGGCGAGATGGCGAGCGGCGGGCGGCCCGGACGCCCCGACCCGCGCGGGCGCGTCCGCTCACGGCGTCTCGCGGTATCTGCGCCTGCTGGCGGAAGACCTCCTGGACGAACTGGCCGACCTCCCCAGCGGCTTGTCCCACGACGAGCCGACGGAGCTGGCCCGTATCAAGTCCCTGTGCCCGGACTGGCCGGACCCGCCGGCCCGGGCAGGCGACGACCCCACCACGTCGGTGCCGACTCAGGAGGCCCTCGAAGCCGCCTGGCTCGGCCGGGCCATCGGCTGCCTGCTCGGCAAGCCGGTCGAGAAGCTGCCCCTCGACGGGATTCGCGCCCTCGCCCGGGCAACCGGCAACTGGCCCCTGACCTCGTACTTCACGGCGCGTGGGGTCCCGGGGGAGCTTCTTGCCGCGCATCCCTGGAACCGCCGCTCCGGGCCCACCTCCCTCGCCGAGAACATCGACGGCATGCCGGAGGACGACGACCTCGACTACCCCATCCTCAACCTGGTTCTCCTGCGCCGTCACGGAAGGACCTTCAGCACCGCGGACGTGGCCCGGCTCTGGCTGGACGAGCTCCCGCCCGGCCGTACCTTCACCGCCGAACGCGTCGCCTACCGCAACCTCCTCTCCGGCATCGAACCCCCGTACACGGCCCGTCACCGCAACCCCTTCCGCGAGTGGATCGGCGCCCGGATCCGCGCCGACGTGCACGGCTGGACCAATTCCGGCGACCCGGCCGCCGCCGCCGAGCAGGCGCACCGCGACGCGGTCCTCACCCACACCGCCAACGGCGTCTACGCGGCGATGTTCACGGCCGCCGTCATCGCCACCGCCGCCACCGGCACCGACGACGTGCACGCCTGTCTGCGCACCGGCCGGAGGGTGATCCCGCCCCGCTCCCGGCTCGCGCGGGCGATCGACCACGCCGTCCGGCTGGCCGAGTCCCACGAGGACTTCGACGACGTCGTGGACGCGCTCCACGCCCGCTACTCCCCCGCCCACCACTGGGTGCACGCCGTCCCCAACACCGCCCTGCTCACCGCCGCCCTCACGCACGCGGACGGCGACTTCACCGGCTCCATCTGCCGTGCGGTGTCGGGCGGCCTGGACACCGACTCCAACGGCGCCACGGCCGGCAGCATCGCCGGACTGCTCGCCGGCGGCCCCGCGGCCCTGCCCGACCGCTGGCGTGCCCCGCTGAAGAACCGGCTCGCCACCACCGTCGCCGACTTCGACGGCACCGGCTTCGACACCCTCGCCCATCTCACCCACCTGGAGGCGACCCGCCCATGACCCACATCGTCGTCCTCGGCAGCATCAACATGGACCTCGTCACCTATGTCGCCAAGGCCCCGCAGCGCGGCGAGACGGTGACGGGTCGGGAGTTCCACACGATCCCCGGCGGCAAGGGGGCCAACCAGGCGATCGCCGCGGCCCGCGCGGGCGCCACGGTCTCGATGATCGGCGCGGTCGGCAACGACGCCTTCGGCCTGCGGCTGCGCGACACCCTCGAACACTCCGGTGTCGACACCGACTTCCTGCGGACGGTCGAGGGCCCGTCCGGCACCGCGCACATCGTGGTGGACGACGAGGGCGCCAACTCCATCGTCGTCATCCCCGGCGCGAACGGCACCGTCGACCACCTCTCCCCCGGCGACGAGGGTGTGATCGCCTCCGCCGACGCCCTGCTGCTACAGCTGGAGATCCCGCTGCGCGCGGTCGTCCTGGGCGCTCAGGCGGCGCGCCGGCACGGGGTCCGTACGGTGCTCACCCCGTCGCCCGCCCAGCCGCTGCCGCCCGAACTCCTCGACGCCACCGACCTGTTGGTGGCCAACGAGTACGAGGCCGTCACCCTCACCGGCCGCACCGACCCGCGCGAGGCCGCCGCCGCCCTGCTGGAGGTGGTGCCGGAGGTCGTCGTCACCCTGGGCGCCACGGGCAGCCTCTGTCTGACCCGCGGCACCGAGCCGCTGGTGATCCCGGCACCGAAGGTGACCGCCGTCGACTCCACGGGCGCCGGTGACACCTTCGTGGGCACGCTCGCGGTGGCCCTCGCCGAGGAGAAACCGGTGCGGGAGGCCCTGTCCTGGGCGGCGGCCGCCGCGGCGATCTCCGTCCAGCGGGCGGGGGCGTCGGCATCGATGCCGTACCGCCCGGAGATCGACGCGCAGTTCACCGCATGAGGTACCCCATGACGTATTCCATGAGGTACTCCGCATGAGTACGACGACTGCGCCCCTGACCGGTCTGCGGGTGCTGGACCTCGCGACCCTCTTCGCCGGTCCGCTGGCCGCCACCCTGCTCGGCGACTTCGGCGCCGAGGTGATCAAGATCGAGCATCCGGAGCGGCCCGACCCCTGTCGTGGGCACGGCCCGGCCAAGCACGGTGTCGGCCTGTGGTGGAAGGTGCTCGGCCGCAACAAGCGGACCGTCACCCTGGACCTGTCCAGGCCCGGCGGCCGTGCCGTCCTGCTCCGGCTCGCCGCCACCGCCGACGTCGTGATCGAGAACTTCCGCCCGGGCACCCTGGAGCGGTGGGAGCTGGGCTGGGCGGAGCTGGCGGCCGCCAACCCCCGGCTGGTCCTCGCCCGGGTGACGGCCTTCGGGCAGTTCGGGCCGTACGCACACCGCCCCGGCTTCGGCACCCTCGCCGAGGCGATGAGCGGCTTCGCCGCGATCACCGGCGAACCGGACGCGCCGCCCACGCTGCCGCCCTTCGGGCTCGCCGACTCGGTCGCGGGCCTGGCGACCGCCTACGCCATGCTCACCGCGCTGGCCGCGCGGGAGCGCACCGGTGCCGGGCAGGTCGTCGACATGGCGATCATCGAGCCGATCCTGGCGGTCCTCGGCCCGCATCCCACCTGGTACGACCAGCTCGGTCACGTGCAGGAACGCACCGGCAACCGCTCCTCGAACAACGCCCCGCGCAACACCTACCGCACCGCCGACGGCCACTGGGTCGCCGTCTCCACCTCCGCGCAGTCGGTCGCGGAGCGGGTGATGCGCCTGGTGGGCCGCCCGGAGCTGATCGAGGAACCGTGGTTCGCCACCGGCGCCGACCGCGCCGCCCACGCCGACGTCCTGGACCGGGCGGTCGGCTCCTGGATCGCCGCCCGCACCCGTGCCGAGGTCCTCGCGGCCTTCGAGAAGGCGGAGGCGGCGGTGGCCCCGGTGCAGGACGTGCGGGACGTGCTGGCCGACCCGCAGTACCAGGCGCTGGGCACGGTCACCACGGTCGACGACCCCGAGCTGGGCCCGCTGCGGATGCAGAACGTCCTCTTCCGGCTCTCCGCGACGCCCGGCGCGATCCGCTGGGCCGGGCGCCCGCACGGCGCCGACACCGAGGCCGTGCTCACCGAGCTGGGCCTCACCCCCGCCGAACTGCGCGCCCTGCGCGAGGAGGGCGCCCTGTGACCCCGCACCCGCTGACCTGGCTCTACGTCCCCGGCGACCGGCCGCCCGTGGTGGCCAAGGCGCTCGCCGCGGGCGCCGACGTGGTGGTGATCGACCTGGAGGACGCCGTCGCCCCGGACCGCAAGCAGTACGCCCGCGCGGCCACGGCCGAGCTCCTCACCGACCCTCCGCCGGTCCCGGTCCACGTCCGCGTCAACGCGCTGGACAGCCCCTGGTCCGCCGGGGACCTGGCCGCCCTGGCGGCACTTCCCGGCCTGGCGGGCCTGCGGCTGCCCAAGGTGACCGCGCCGGCCGAGATCAGGCAGGTCGCCGCGGCCACCCCCGTGCCGCTGTACGCCCTGCTGGAGACGGCCCTCGGCATCGAGCAGGCCTACGCCGTCGCCACCGCACACCCGGCCCTGCGGGGCATCGCCCTCGGCGAGGCGGACCTGCGGGCGGACCTGGGGGTGCGGGCCGACGCGGGCCTGGACTGGCCGCGCTCCCGGGTGATCGTCGCCGCCCGCGCGGCCGGCCTCGCGCCACCGCCCCAGTCGGTCCATCCCGACATCCGCGACCTGGACGGCCTCGCCGCCTCCTGTGCCCACGGCCGCTCCCTGGGCTTCTTCGGCCGCGCCGCCATCCACCCCCGGCAGCTGCCGGTGATCGAACGCGCCTACCTGCCCACCCCGGCGGAGCTCGAACACGCCGAAACGGTGCTGAAGGCGGCAACCGCGCAAGAGGGCGCCCAGGCCCTCCCCGACGGCCGCTTCATCGACGCGGCGGCGGTGACGCTGGCCCGGCGCACCATGTCGCTGGCGCGCAGGAACTAGTTGTGCCGCCGCGACCAGTCGCCCGCATACGCCGAGGGCGCCCGGATCCGAATTCCGGGCGCCCTCAGGCCGTACAACCTGCCGTCAGCTCTTCTTGGTCGCCGACTCGGCCTCGTCCTCGGCCTCCGCGTCAGAAGGCTCTGGCACATCGGAAGGCCCGGGCACATCGGAAGGCTCGGCCTTGTCCTGCACCTCGGCGGCGGCTTCCGGCTCGTCACCGGCCACCTCGGAAACGGCCGCGGGCTCAACCACGGCTTCCCTGCCGGGCCGCTTCCTGGCCGACACCACGATGTACGTCACCGCCAGCAGGAAGACGATCAGCGCGGTCCAGTCGTTCAGGCGGAGGCCCAGGATGTGGTGGGCGTCGTCCACGCGCATGTACTCGATCCACCCTCGGCCCACGCAGTACGCGGCGACGTACAGGGCGAACGCCCGGCCATGGCCCAGCGTGAAGCGGCGGTCGGCCCAGATGACCAGGAGGGCCACGCCTATGCACCACAGCGACTCGTACAGGAAGGTCGGGTGGTAGTAGCCCGGCACCCGGCCGCCCTCGGAGGAGGTGATGTGCAGCGCCCAGGGAACATGCGTCTCACGGCCGTACAGCTCCTGGTTGAACCAGTTGCCCCAGCGGCCGATGGCCTGCGCGAACGCGATGCCGGGCGCGACGGCGTCGGCGTACGCCGGCATCGGGACGCCCCGGCGCCGCGCGCCGATCCACGCGCCGAGCGCGCCGAGCGCGATCGCGCCCCAGATGCCCAGGCCGCCCTGCCACACCTTGAAGGCGTCCACCCAGTCACGGCCCGGGCTGAAGTACAGCTCGTAGTCCGTGATCACGTGGTACAGCCGACCGCCGACCAGACCGAACGGCACCGCCCAGACCGCGATGTCGGCGACCGTGCCGGCCCGCCCGCCACGGGCGATCCAGCGCTTGTTGCCGAGCCAGACGGCGACGAAGACGCCGATGATGATGCAGAAGGCGTAGCCGCGCAGCGGGATCGGGCCGAGATACAGCACCCCGCGCGACGGGCTGGGAATGTAGGCAAGTTCCATGGCAAGTCCGACGCTACCCTGCCGGGCCGTGGTGACGGCAAGCAGCCCGGCTACGGGTCCATAACGGGGGCGTGAGAAAAACGGACGGCGGGGGAAGATCCCTTACCCGCGGTCGGCCGCCTCCACCATCTGCTTGAGCTTGGCCGGGGTCAGGGTCTGGTCCTGGTAGATGTTCTTCCCGCCGAGCAGGACCGTGGGCGTGGAGCTGAAGCCGCCGGTCTGGAAGGCCTTGTTGGACTTGTTCACCCAGCTGTCGTGGGTGCCGCCCTTGACGCACTTCTGGAAGGCGGGGGTGTCGAGGCCCTTCACCTTGCCTGCCAGCTGGATCAGCTTGTCGTTGTTCGCGAAGGCGTCGTCGGTCTCCTTGGGCTGGTTCGCGTACAGCACGTCGTGGTAGTCGCGGAACCTTCCGGTGTCCTGGGCGCAGGCGCCTGCGTTGCCCGCGCGCAGGGAGCCGGTGCCGCCGAGGTTGCCGTCGATCAGCCGGACCAGGTGGTACTCGATTCTGAGCTTGCCGGCGTCGGTCAGCTGATGCAGCGTGGGCCGGTACGCCGTCTCGAACATCTGGCAGGCCGGGCAGCGGAAGTCCTCCCAGATGGTGAGCGTCGACTTGGCGCCGTCCTTGCCGACCGGGACCGCCAGACTGTCCTTGCCCTGCGCGCCGGAGGGCGCCACGACCGGGCCCGAGCTGCTTGCCTTCTTGCCCGAGTTCGCGGCGAGCACGCCGATCACCGCCGCCAGGCCCAGGACACAGACGACGCTCGCACTCACGATCAGCGTGCGCCGTCGCCTGTCAGCGGCCTTCTGCTTCTCGCGCTCGACCGCCAGCCGCTCCCGTGCGGTGCGCTTTCCGTCATGGTTCTTCTCGCTCACACCCCCAGAACGAACCGGGGAGGCGCAGCGCGCCTCCCCGGCCGGAGGTCCACTCGTTCGAGTGACCGAATGTTCTGAGCGAATTGTCTGACTGGGATTGTGACCTGCGGTTACGCCTGCCCGCGCACGCCCTTCGCCAGCTCCTGGGCGAGCTCGCGGACCGCCGCCACGCCGGCTGTGTGGTCCGGGGCGTCCAGCATCCGCTTCACGAAGGCCGAGCCGACGATGACTCCGTCGGCGAAGCCGGCGACCTCGGCGGCCTGAGCGCCGTTCGAGACCCCGAGACCGACGCAGACGGGCAGCTCGGTGCCGGTGGCGCGGGTGCGCTCGACCAGGTCCTGGGCCTGCGCGCCGACGGATTCGCGGGTGCCGGTGACGCCCATCAGGGAGGCCGCGTAGACGAAGCCGCTGCCCGCCGCGGTGATCTTCGCCAGCCGCTCGTCCTTGCTGCTCGGCGCCACCACGAACACGGTGGCGAGGCCGTGCTTCTCGGCGTGCTCCCGCCACAGCGCCGACTCCTGGACGGGCAGGTCGGGCAGGATGCAGCCCGCGCCGCCCGCCTCGGCCAGCTCGGCGGTGAACCGCTCGACGCCGTAGCGGTCGATGGGGTTCCAGTACGTCATGACGAGTACGGGCTTGCCGGTCGCCGCGTAGGCCTCGCGAACCGTGCGCATGACATCGGCGATCCTGACCCCGCCGCGCAGGGCGATGTCGTCGGCGGTCTGGATGACCGGGCCGTCGAGGACGGGGTCGCTGTGCGGCAGGCCGACCTCGACGACGTCCGCCCCGCCGTCGAAGACGGCCTTGATCGCCTCGATGCCGCCGTCCACGGTCGGGAACCCGGCCGGGAGGTAGGCGATGAGCGCGGACCGGCCCTCGGCCTTGGCGGCGGCCAGGGTGTCCGACAGCAGTTGGCTCTTCCCGCTCACTTGGCGTCCCCCTCGATCTCGGCGGTGTCGGCTTCGTCGGCGGCCACCTCGGCGTCGGTGTCGTACAGGCCGAAGTAGCGGGCGGCGGTGTCCATGTCCTTGTCGCCGCGGCCGGACAGGTTGACGACGATCAGCCCGTCCCTGCCCAGCTCCTTGCCGACCTCCAGGGCGCCGGCGAGGGCGTGGGCGCTCTCGATGGCCGGGATGATGCCCTCGGTGCGGGAGAGCAGACGCAGCGCCTGCATGGCCGCGTCGTCGGTGACCGCGCGGTACTCACCGCGGCCGGAGTCCTTCAGGTAGGAGTGCTCGGGGCCGATGCCCGGGTAGTCCAGACCGGCCGAGATGGAGTAGGGCTCGGTGATCTGGCCCTCGTCGTCCTGCAGGACGTAGGAGCGGGAGCCGTGCAGGATGCCCGGCTCGCCCGCGGTCAGCGTGGCCGCGTGCTCGCCGGTCTCGATGCCGTGCCCGGCGGGCTCGCAGCCGATGAGGCGGACGCCCTCGTCGGGGATGAAGGCGTGGAAGAGGCCGATGGCGTTGGAGCCGCCGCCGACGCAGGCGATCGCGGCGTCGGGGAGGCGTCCGGCGCGTTCCAGCAGCTGGCGGCGGGCCTCGACGCCGATGACCCGGTGGAAGTCGCGGACCATGGCCGGGAAGGGGTGCGGGCCGGCGACCGTACCGAACAGGTAGTGGGTGTGGTCGACGTTCGCGACCCAGTCGCGGAACGCCTCGTTGATGGCGTCCTTCAGGGTGCGGCTGCCGGACTTCACGGAGACGACCTCGGCGCCGAGCATGCGCATGCGGGCCACGTTCAGGGCCTGGCGCCTGGTGTCGACCTCGCCCATGTAGATGGTGCAGTCGAGGCCGAACAGGGCACAGGCGGTGGCGGTCGCGACGCCATGCTGACCGGCGCCGGTCTCCGCGATCACGCGCGTCTTGCCCATCCGCTTGGTGAGCAGCGCCTGGCCGAGGACGTTGTTGATCTTGTGGGAGCCGGTGTGGTTGAGGTCTTCGCGCTTCAGGAACACACGGGCGCCTCCGGCGTGTTCGGCGAAGCGGGGTACCTCGGTGAGCGCCGAGGGGCGGCCGGTGTAGTTGACCATCAGGTCGTCGAGCTCTCGGGCGAACTCGGGGTCCTGCTTGGCCTTGTCGTACTCGACGGCGACCTCGTCCACGGCGGCGACGAGGGCCTCCGGGATGAACTTGCCGCCGAATACCCCGAAGTAGCCTTCGGGGCTGGGGACTTGACCCTCCGGGTCGGGGTGGAAGAAGGTGCTGGGCATGCCGAAACCTCACGGTGAGTGCGTGTGAAAAGACACTATTCGCCGTGGGGGCGGGGATTTGTCTGTTGGCTGCGAGCCGTCAGTGGTTTCTCGCGCAGTTCCCCGCGCCCCTTAGGTTGGCTGCTGCCATCGCATGCCGTTGACTTGCCCGGGCTCATCACCGATGACATAACGCACTCTGCGACCGTGGACACGCCTCGCCGGGGCGCGGCAGCCCCTCGGGCGGCAGCCGCGCGCGAGGCGGGCGTACCGGTCCACGGTCGTCATGGTGAGAGTCATCAAGGTCAGCTTAGCGGTGATCAGCTCCGGCCGTGCCGCAAAGCGGGGTGTTCACCCGCGGCGACCAGGTCGGCGACGGCGGTCTTGGGGTCGCGCCCGGTGACCAGGGACTCGCCGACCAGGACCGCGTCGGCGCCGGCGTTGGCGTAGGCGATCAGGTCGTGCGGGCCGCGGACACCGGACTCGGCGACCTTGACGATGTGGTCGGGGATCTCCGGCGCGACCCGCTCGAACGTGCCGCGGTCGACCTCCAGCGTCTTCAGGTTGCGCGCGTTGACACCGATGACCTTGGCACCCGCGTCCACGGCCCGCTCGACCTCGTCCTCGTCGTGCACCTCGACGAGCGGGGTGAGCCCGATCGACACCGCGCGCTCGATCAGCGACTCCAGGGCCGGCTGGTCCAGGGCGGCCACGATCAGCAGCGCGAGGTCGGCGCCGTACGCCCGGGCCTCCCACAGCTGGTACGACGTGACGATGAAGTCCTTGCGGAGCACCGGGATGTCCACGCGCGCGCGGACGGCCTCCAGGTCGGCCAGCGAGCCGCCGAAGCGGCGCTGTTCGGTGAGGACGGAGATGACGGCCGCGCCGCCCGCCTCGTAGTCCGCGGCGAGTCCGGCCGGGTCGGCGATCGCCGCCAGCGCGCCCTTGGAGGGGCTGGAGCGCTTGACCTCGCAGATCACCTTCACGCCGTCGCCCTTGAGCGCGGCCACCCCGTCCTTGGCGGCGGGAGCCTTGGCCGCGCGCTCCTTGAGCTCGTCGAGGCTGACGCGTGCCTGCCGCTCCGCGAGGTCGGCACGGACTCCGTCGATGATCTCGTCGAGCACACTCACGCGAGCGGCCCCCTTTCAGACGGTGGTTCCTTAAGGTTCTGAAAACCCAGGTTTTGAAAACCCGTGGTCACTGCGATGGTATCCGCAGGAGCGCGGACCCCTCGCATCCGGTGGACGCCGGTCCCATCAGCTGGACGTTCACGAGGTGATCACGGGTGCAGCCAGCCTCCTGACGGAAGGTTGCGGACAACGGTGAACACCAGCAGCAACGCGCCGATCCCCCACAGGTGCGCCGGCCGCGGCTCCAGCCGCATCGGCCGGCCGCGTACGGCGTGGACCACCCATGCGGTCCACAGCACCGCGAAGCCCAGGTAGAGGGCCACGCCCAGCGCGTTGTCCCGCAGCGCGGTGAGCAGGTCGCCGTGGACGAAGGCGTGCGCGCTGCGCAGTCCGCCGCAGCCGGGACAGTACAGGCCGGTGAGCCGGTACAGCGGGCAGACGGGGTAGTGGCCGGGTTCGTTCGGGTCGACGGCGCCCACGTATGCGAAGGCCCCGGCGACGGCCGCGAACAGCCCGGCGGGGACGGCGAGCCGCCGCCAGGCCGGGCCGGACGGCACGGCCGGGTACGGGACGGTCGGCACGGCCGGGTACGGGACGGTCGGCGCGACCGTGCGGCTGTCGGCGTTCACCCGACCATTGTCCCCGGCGCATCGGCACCCCGCGCGCCCAGGGCCGCCGGAATCCTCCCCCGGAAACGCCGAGGGGCGGCCCGCACCCTGTGCGGGTGCCGGGCCGCCCCTCGGGGAAGCGGTGTGTGCGCTCAGCTCTCGACGCCGGCCGGCTCGCGGGTCGCGGCGGCGGGCGCGCCGGCCACCTTGAGCGGCTTGGGGTCCTGGCCGAGGCCCATGGCGCGCATGATGCCGCCGACCACCGCGCCGCCGAGAATCAGCACCATGCCGGCCCAGAAGCCGACCGGCTGGGCCATCACCATGAAGGCGCCCGCGACGCAGAAACCGATGAAGGAAATGATGACACCGGTCCAGGCGGCCGGGGTGTGACCGTGGCCGTGGCTGCTGCCCGCCATGTCTGTGCTCCTCGTTGCTGTGTACGTGTCCCAGGAGAGCGGCGTACGTGTCGTACGGCTCCGAGCCCGCCCGTCACTGTCCGAGCCGGACGCTCGTCGTCCATTGTCCCGTACGGGCGCACCTGCCGGACGCGGGGGTGGCGTCTGTTTCGCCACACCCGCGGTGAGCGTCAGGCTCCCGTCGGGTCCTCGCCCCGGTCCAGGGCCTTCCAGATCTCCTCGGGCCGCTCCGGGTCGACCGGCCGGGCCGTGCGGCGCGGCCGCTCGGTGCCGCGTTCGTAACGGCCGGACATGGCGGGCCACCGGCTGCCGTAGCGCAGCGCGAGCAGGCCGGCCAGCAGGATCAGCAGGCCGCCGGCGGCCGCGACGTACGGCCAGCCGGTGTGGCTGAGCGCGGCGACGGTGGCGGAGGTGTCGCCGCTCGCCTGGGCGGCCTTCTCGTCCAGCGCGGAGCTGTCGGAGGCGGCCACGAGCGCGGCAGCCATGATGCCGGCGCCGGAGAGCGCGAGCAGCCCGGCGACGACGAGCCGGCCGGCCCTGCGGACGGCGAAGACGGCGACGAGCGCGGCGAGGCCCACTATGGCGAGGGCCGCGGGGACGCCCGTGACGTCGCTGCCCTTGGCGGTGAGCGGGAACGCGCCGCCGGCCACCGTCGCGGTGCCCTCCGCCCAGCGCTGCCGGGTCGCGAGCAGCGCCACGGCCGCGCCGAGCGCACCGCACAGGAGAGCCACGGCGAGGCTCCGCCGGCCGGAGCGGGCGGATCCGGTCGCCTCCGGGCGGGGGTGAGGTACAGCAGCAGTCATGCACCCCACTATCGCCTGAACCCCGGGCGAACCGACACCCGGGTGCCCGTCAACCCATGGGGATCTCAGATTTCCGCCATGCCGCGCTCAGGAACGGCACATGAATCCCCCAGGAAAGGCAAAGCAACGTTCCGCCTTCAACATCCATCTTGTTGACGTGGTCCCGCCATCCGTACGTTCTGCGCGACCCCGGCGCGCCACCCCGCGCCGTGGTGGCACCGCGCACCCCCCACAGCCCTTCCCGGTTCACCCACCTCGTGGAGGACGTACGTTGCGCAGAACCGTTTCCCTCACCGCCGTGGCCACGCTCGCCACGGCCGCCCTCGCCCTGGCCGCCCCGGTCGGCCAGGCCGCCGCCTCCTCGTCCCACGGCGTCAGCGTCGCCCACGCCTGCGCCGCCCCTGCGAAGAAGGACCAGATGGCCTGCAACGCCCTGCAGGTCACCTCCGGCACCCCGGCCTCGGCGCACGCCGAGAGCGCCCTGACGGCCGCCGCCGCTCCCTCCGGCTACGGCCCCGCCTCGCTGCAGGCGGCGTACAACCTGCCCTCCGCGAGCGGCGGTTCGGGCCAGACGGTGGCGATCGTCGACGCCTACGACGACCCCAACGCCGAGTCCGACCTCGCCGTCTACCGCTCCCAGTACGGCCTGTCGGCCTGCACCACGGCCAACGGCTGCTTCAAGAAGGTGGACCAGAACGGGGGCACCAAGTACCCGCGGGGCAACTCCGGCTGGGCCGAGGAGATCTCCCTCGACCTCGACATGGTCAGCGCGGCCTGCCCCAACTGCAAGATCCTGCTGGTGGAGGCCAGTTCGTCCAGCATGACCAACCTGGGCACGGGCGTGAACACCGCCGTGAACCTGGGCGCCAAGTTCGTCTCCAACAGCTACGGCGGCTCCGAGTCCTCCAGCGACGCGACGTACGACTCCGCCTACTTCAACCACCCGGGCGTCGCCATCACCGTCTCCTCCGGTGACAACGGCTACGGCGTCGAGTACCCGGCGGCCTCCAAGTACGTGACCGCGGTGGGCGGCACCTCCCTGAAGACCGCGTCCAACACGCGCGGCTGGACCGACACGGTGTGGAGCGGGGCCGGCTCCGGCTGCTCCGCCTACGACGCCAAGCCCAGCTGGCAGAAGGACTCCGGCTGTGCGAAGCGCACGGTCGCGGACGTCTCGGCGGTGGCCGACCCGAACACCGGTGTCGCGGTGTACGACACCTACGGCCAGGGCAGCGGCTGGATGGTCTTCGGCGGCACCAGCGCCTCCTCCCCGCTGATCGCGGCGACCTACGCGCTGGCCGGCGCCCCGTCCGCCGGCTCCTACCCGGCGTCCTTCCCCTACGCGCACACCTCGTCGCTGAACGACGTGACGAGCGGCTCCAACGGCAGCTGCTCCGGTTCGTACCTGTGCACCGGCACCACCGGGTACGACGGGCCGACCGGGCTCGGCACCCCGAACGGCACCGCCGCGTTCACCGGCTGAACTCCCCTATGAGCTGAGCCTGTTGGCCGTGTGCACCGCGCGGAGGACCGCCGCCGCCTTGTTGCGGCACTCCTGGTCCTCCGCGACCGGGTCGGAGTCGGCGACGATGCCGGCTCCGGCCTGCACGTATGCCGTGCCGTCCCGGAGCAGCGCCGTACGGATGGCGATCGCGGTGTCGGAGTCGCCCGCGAAGTCCAGGTAGCCGACACAGCCGCCGTACAGGCCGCGCCGGGACGGCTCCAGCTCGTCGATGATCTGCATCGCGCGGGGCTTGGGGGCGCCGGAGAGGGTGCCCGCCGGGAAGCAGGCGGTGAGCACGTCGAAGGCGGTGCGGCCCTCGGCGACCCGGCCGGTGACGGTCGAGACGATGTGCATCACGTGCGAGTAGCGCTCGATGGACATGAAGTCGACCACCTCGACCGAGCCGGGCTCGCAGACCCGCCCCAGGTCGTTGCGCCCGAGGTCCACCAGCATCAGGTGCTCGGCGCGCTCCTTGGGGTCGGCCATCAGTTCCTCGGCGAGGGCCTGGTCCTCCTGCGGGGTGGACCCGCGGGGCCGGGTGCCGGCGATGGGGTGCACCATCGCCCGGCCGTCCTCGACCTTCACCAGGGCCTCGGGGGACGAGCCGACGACGTCGAAGCCGTCGAAGCGGAAGAGGTACATGTACGGGGACGGGTTCGTGGCCCGCAGGACCCGGTAGACGTCCAGGGCACTGGCGCTGCACGGGGTCTCGAAGCGCTGGGAGGGCACGACCTGGAAGGCCTCGCCCGCACGGATGCGCTCCTTGATGTCCTCGACGGCCACCTGGAAGTCGGGGCCGCCCCACAGCGCGGTGTACTCGGGCAGCTCGGAGGGCGGCAGCACGGCCGGGGGCTGGGCCACCGCGCGCGTGAGGTCGGCCTCCATGGCGTCGAGCCGGGCCACGGCGTCGGCATAGGCCTCGTCCACACCGGTGTCGAGGTCGTTGTGGTTGATCGCGTTGGCGATCAGCAGGACCGAGCCCTCCCAGTGGTCCATCACTGCGAGGTCGCTGGTCAGGAGCATGGTCAGCTCGGGAAGCCTCAGGTCGTCGCGCTCGCCGGGGCCGATCTTCTCCAGGCGGCGGACGATGTCGTAGCCCAGGTAGCCGACCATGCCGCCGGTGAAGGGCGGCAGGCCGTTCTGGTGGTGCGGGGTGTGCAGGGCCTGGATGGTGGCGCGCAGGGCCGCCAGGGGGTCGCCGTCCACGGGGACGCCCACCGGCGGGGTGCCGAGCCAGTGGGCCTGTCCGTCGCGTTCCGTCAGCGTCCCGGCGGACCGGACGCCGACGAAGGAGTACCGGGACCAGGAGCGGCCGTTCTCCGCGGACTCCAGCAGGAAGGTGCCGGGGCGCTCGGCGGCCAGTTTGCGGTACAGCGCGACCGGGGTGTCGCCGTCGGCGAGCAGCTTGCGGGTCACCGGGATGACGCGCCGGTCGGTGGCGAGCTTGCGGAAGGTCTCGAGGTCCATGGCGGCCGACCTTACTGATCAGATGCCGGAGCGGCGGAATCGGCGTGCTTGTCGGCGTCCCCGAGGAGCACGTCCTCGTCGAAGCAGGTGCGCGCGCCGGTGTGGCAGGCCGCGCCCACCTGGTCGACCTTGACCAGCACGGTGTCGGCGTCGCAGTCCAGCGCGACCGACTTCACCCACTGGACGTGGCCCGAGGTGTCGCCCTTGACCCAGTACTCCCGGCGGCTGCGCGACCAGTAGGTGCAGCGGCCGGTGGTCAGCGTGCGGTGCAGGGCCTCGTCGTCCATCCAGCCGAGCATGAGCACCTCACCGGTGTCGTACTGCTGGGCGATGGCGGGCAGGAGGCCGTCCGCGCTGCGCTTGAGGCGGGCGGCGATCTCCGGGTCGAGGCTGCTGGGCCGGGGACTCCCGGTCGTACTGGTCATGGGTGCCATTGTGCCGCGCGGGTACGACAACGCCGGTGCCGTGTCCACTGCGCGGACTCGGCGCGGGGTCGTAGGCTGGCCCCATGTCGACCTTCGCCAAGCGTGAACGGCTGCTGCTCGCCGACCTCTTGGAAACCGTCGGTCCGGACGCCGACACCCTCTGCGAGGGCTGGCGGGCCCGGGACCTGGCCGCGCACGTGATCGTGCGCGAACGCCGCCCGGACGCGGCCGGGGGCACGCTGATCAAGCAGCTCGTGCCGCGCCTGGAGAAGGTGATGGCCGAGTACACCGCGAAGCCGTACGAGGAGCTCATCCAGCTGATCCGTACCGGCCCGCCGCGCTTCTCCCCGTTCCAGCTCAAGCAGGTCGACGAGGCGGCCAACATCGTCGAGTTCTACGTCCACACCGAGGACGTCCGCCGCGCCCAGCCGGACTGGAGCCCGCGCGAGCTGGACTCCGTCTTCCAGGACGCCCTGTGGTCCCGCCTGGAGCGCACCGCGCGGCTGGTGGCCCGGGGGGTGCCGACGGGGCTGGTGCTGCGCCGCCCGGACGGGCAGACGGCGGTGGCGCACCGGGGCACGCCGGTGGTGACGGTGACCGGCGAGCCCTCGGAGCTGCTGATGTTCGCGTTCGGGCGGCAGAACGCGGCCGAGGTGGAGGTCGAGGGCGAGGCGGACGCGATCGCCAAGCTGCACGAGTCCAGGCAGCTGGGGATCTGAGCCGGGAACCCGGCAGCCGAGTGGGGCGGTGCAGGTCTGTCCGGTTCACCCGCGAGCCGCCGGTTCCGTGCCGGCTGGGGTGTCCGACCGGCAGCCGCGGCAACACGGCGCAGCCGGTTCGCCTGAAGGGGTGAACCGGCGCTCAGCCCGGGAGTTCCGCGCGCCGCAGGGCCGGTACGACCAGGACGACGACCCCGCCGAGGCCGCAGACGGCGGCGCTGACGGCGTAGACCGGCCCGAGCCCGAAGGCCCCGATCGCGGCCGCCGCGAGCGGCATGCTGAGCGGGGTCAGACCGAGGCTGACCAGGCTGGAGACGGCGGTGACGCGGCCCAGGTACGCCGGGTCGGGCTGGGTCTGCAGCAGGGCCCCGCACAGTGCGCCGCTCAGCCCGGCGAGCAGGCCGACGAGCAGGGCCACGCCGACGGCGGCGACCAGTGCGGGGACGAACGCGAGAGCGCCGACGGCCACGGCCCCCACCACACATGCCCACCCGGTGACCAGCCCGGCACGCGGCAACCGCCCCCGGACCGTCAGCAACAGCGAGGCGGCTCCCGCGCCGACGCCGAACCCGGCCAGCACCCAGCCCATGCCGGAGGCGCCCCAGCCGCGCCGGTCGGCCAGCAGGGTCAGTCCGACGTTCAGCGGGCCGACGAAGCCGAGGTCGCCGAGGGCGATGGCCAGCATCAGCGGGGCGAGGACGCGGTGGCGGCGGATGTAGCGCAGACCGGCGCCGAGGTCGCTCCAGGCGGTGGTGCCGTTCCCCGGTCCGGGCAGTTCCCGTACCCGCACCGAGAGCAGCAGCGGCACCGAGACGGCGATGAGCAGCCCGGCGAGCGCGAACGCCGCGGCCGCGCCGCCCAGGGCCACGGCCAGCCCGCCCAGCGGGGCGCCGACCACGCTGGAGAAACGGATGGCGAGTCCGCGCATCCCCTGGACCCGGGCGAGCTGGTCCTTCTCGGTGAGACGGGCCGGAAGAGCCCCCACGGCGGGCATGAAGACGGCGTCGACCGTGCCGAAGACCAGAGCGAGTGCGGCGAGCGGCCACAGCCCCGGGCTGGTGAGGCTCAGCAGGGCGGCCACGGCGAGGACGGCGGCACAGCGCGCCGCGTCGCTGCCGATGACGACCCGGCGCGGCCCGAGGCGGTCGGCGATCACTCCGCCGCCCAGCATCAGCACCGCTCTGGGCAACGCGCTGGCCGACATCACCAGACCGGCCTGAGCCGGGGTTCCGGCCCGGACGGCGGCCCAGGACAGGGCGAGGTAGTAGACGCTGTCGCCGAGCATCGAGGAGGTGTAGGCGGCGAGCCAGCGCCGGACGTTGGGGTCGCGGTGAGCCTGCGGCGCGGTCGCCGGCGGTATGAGCGTGGCGGTCACGGACGTGGTCCTCTCAGCCGCGGAAGGGGAAGCCGTACAGGTAGAGCGCGACATGCTCGCGTCCCCCGGTCTCGCCCGCGGCCTCGGCGGCCCGGCCCCGCGCGTCGAACCTGCGCAGAAGGGCGTCCAACTCGTCCTTCAGCTCGGTGAGTTCCGCCGGGGTCAGCCGCATCCAGGATTCGGTGTCCAGCGACGCGGTGTTCCACTCGGGCCCCCAGGTGGGGCGTTCGTCCAGGTAGCGGCGGTACTGGTCGGCCCGCTGGTCGTGGAAGAGACGCGTGGCCGCGAGGTGTGCGGCCGCCTTTCCCGGCTCGCCCCGGAAGTCCTCGTCCCGGATGCTCACCCCGTCCGACGCGGGCTGCCACCAGCGCTCCCGCCCGTCCGTCGTCTGCGGCTCGGCCTCCTCGATCAGCCCGTGGTCGGCGAGCTTGCGCAGGTGATAGCTGACCAGGGACACCGCCTCGTCCACGCGTTCGGCCAGCTGGGAGGCGGTGGCCACCCGCTCCATGCACAGCAGCCGGTACAGGTTGGCCCGCAGTGGATGCGCGAGGGCCTTGAGCGTGCCCACGTCCGTGATGCGGCGGTTCTCCTTGCTCGCCATGCACCCACCGTAGATACGAAAGAAAAATTGCACAACAGATTTTGCGCAACTTCTCTTTCGTATCCGCGCACGAGAAAGCCCCGGCCGCCCGAAGAGGCAACCGGGGCTCAGCGCAGCGTCAGCGCACGGGATGCCCCGCCGCCCGCAGCGTCTCCTTCACCTCGCCGATCCGCAGATCCCCGAAGTGGAACACCGACGCGGCCAGCACGGCGTCGGCGCCCGCCTCAATGGCGGGCGGGAAGTCGGCCAGCTTGCCGGCGCCGCCCGAGGCGATCACCGGGACGGTCACGTGCTTGCGGACCGCCGCGATCATCTCCAGGTCGTAGCCGTCCTTGGTGCCGTCGGCGTCCATGGAGTTCAGCAGGATCTCGCCGGCGCCCAGTTCCGCCGCCCGGTGGGCCCACTCCACCGCGTCGATGCCGGTGCCCTTGCGGCCGCCGTGCGTCGTCACCTCGAAGGAGCCCGCCTCGGTGCGGCGGGCGTCCACCGACAGCACCAGCACCTGCCGGCCGAAGCGCTCGGCGATCTCGCGGATCAGGTCGGGGCGGGCGATCGCGGCGGTGTTCACGCCCACCTTGTCGGCGCCCGCCCGCAGCAGCCTGTCCACGTCCTCGGCCGTACGGACACCGCCGCCGACCGTCAGCGGGATGAACACCTGCTCAGCGGTGCGCCGCACCACGTCGTACGTCGTCTCCCGGTTGCCCGAGGACGCGGTGATGTCCAGGAACGTCAGCTCGTCGGCGCCCTCGGCGTCGTACACCTTGGCCATCTCGACGGGGTCGCCCGCGTCGCGCAGGTTCTGGAAGTTGACGCCCTTGACGACCCGGCCGTTGTCCACGTCCAGGCAGGGGATGACTCGGACCGCCAGGGTCATGACTGCTCAGGCTCCTCTGAATGCTTCGAGTTCTACTTCGACCAGGATGCGGGGATCGACGAACCCCTCCACGACCAGCAGGGTGGAGACGGGGCGCACGGAGTCGAAGATCTCCTTGTGCGCCCGGCCGACGGCGTCCACGTCCCGCACATGGGTCAGGTACATCCGCGTCCGGATGACGGAGTCGATGCCGAGTCCGAACTCGCCGATCGCCTCCAGGGCGCTGGTGAAGGCGACCTTGGCCTGTTCGTACGGGTCGCCCTCGCCGTACAGCACATCGCCCCGGAAGGACGTCGTGCCCGCCACCAGCACCCGGTCGCCCGCCGCGACGGCACGTGCGAAACCGAAACTCTCTTCCCAGGGACTTCCGCTCTGCACGCGCCGTACGGCTTCGGACGTCATGACGACACAGCCTCCAAGGCCTCTTCCAGGGTGAACGCCTTCGCGTACAGGGCCTTCCCGACGATGGAGCCCTCGACACCGAGGGGTACCAGCTCGGCGATGGCACGGAGGTCGTCCAGGGACGACACGCCGCCGGAGGCCACGACCGGGCGGTCGGTGGCCGCGCAGACGTTCTTCAGCAGCTGAAGGTTCGGGCCCTGCAGCGTGCCGTCCTTGGCGATGTCGGTGACGACGTAGCGGGCGCAGCCCTCCTTGTTGAGGCGCTCCAGCGTCTCGTAGAGGTCGCCGCCGTCGCGGGTCCAGCCCCGGCCGCGCAGGGTGGTGCCGCGCACGTCCAGGCCGACCGCGATCTTGTCGCCGTGCTCGGCGATCACCTTGGCGACCCACTCCGGGGTCTCCAGGGCGGCCGTGCCGAGGTTCACGCGCGTGCAGCCGGTGGCCAGGGCGGCGGCCAGCGAGGCGTCGTCACGGATGCCGCCGGACAGTTCCACCTTGATGTCCATCGCCCTGGCGACCTCGGCGATCAGCTCACGGTTGTCGCCGGTGCCGAAGGCCGCGTCCAGGTCGACCAGGTGCAGCCACTCGGCGCCGGAGCGCTGCCAGGCGAGGGCGGCCTCCAGCGGGGAGCCGTACGAGGTCTCCGTGCCGGACTCGCCGTGCACGAGGCGGACGGCCTGGCCGTCGCGGACGTCGACGGCGGGGAGGAGTTCGAGCTTGGCCATGTCTCTACAGGGTTCCGATCCAGTTGGTGAGGAGCTGGGCGCCGGCGTCGCCGGACTTCTCGGGGTGGAACTGCGTGGCCCACAGGGCGCCGTTCTCCACGGCGGCCACGAACGGCTTGCCGTGCGTCGACCAGGTCACCTTGGGGGCCGAGATCACCGGGTTGTGCGACTCCAGCTGCCAGTCGTGGACGGCGTAGGAGTGCACGAAGTAGAAGCGGGCGTCGGCGTCCAGGCCGGCGAACAGCTCCGAGTCGGCGGGGGCGTCGACGGTGTTCCAGCCCATGTGGGGCACGACGTCGGCCTCGAGGGGCGCGACCGTGCCGGGCCACTCGTCCAGGCCCTCGGCCTCCACGCCGTGCTCGATGCCGCGCGCGAACAGGATCTGCATGCCGACGCAGATGCCCATCACCGGACGTCCGCCGGACAGCCGGCGGTCGACCACCCAGTCACCGCGCGCCGCGCGCAGGCCCTGCATACAGGCCGCGAAGGCGCCCACGCCCGGAACCAGCAGACCGTCGGCGTTCATCGCCTCGTCGAAGTCACGGGTGATCTCCACATCCGCGCCCACGCGCGCGAGGGCGCGCTCGGCGGAACGGACGTTTCCGAAGCCGTAGTCGAAGACGACGACCTTCTTCGCAGCGGCGGTCAATTCCACACCCCCAGCCGCATGACGCCCGCGACGAGGCAAAGCCCCGCGCCGATGGAGAGCAGCACGATCAGGCTCGCGGGCATCTTCTGCTTGACGAAGGAGATGATGCCGCCGACCAGGAAGAGACCGACGACGATCAGCAGGGTGGAGAGGCTGTTCATGGCTTTACAGCGCGCCCTTCGTCGAGGGGAGGATGCCGGCCGCGCGCGGGTCGCGCTCGGAGGCGTACCGCAGCGCCCGGGCGAGGGCCTTGAACTGGCACTCCACGATGTGGTGCGCGTTGCGCCCGTACGGCACGTGCACGTGCAGCGCGATCTGCGCCTGGGCGACGAAGGACTCCAGGATGTGCCGGGTCATCGTGGTGTCGTACTCGCCGATCATCGGCGCCATGTTCTCGGGCTCGGTGTGCACGAGGTACGGGCGGCCGGACAGGTCGACGGTGACCTGGGCGAGGGACTCGTCCAGCGGGACCGTGCAGTTGCCGAAGCGGTAGATGCCCACCTTGTCGCCGAGGGCCTGCTTGAAGGCGGCACCGAGGGCGAGGGCGGTGTCCTCGATGGTGTGGTGGGAGTCGATGTGCAGGTCGCCGTCGGTCTTCACGGTCAGGTCGAACAGACCGTGCCGGCCGAGCTGGTCGAGCATGTGGTCGTAGAAGCCGACGCCGGTGGCGATGTCGGTCCGGCCGGTGCCGTCGAGATCGATCTCGACGAGCACCGAGGTCTCCTTCGTGGTGCGCTCTATGCGTCCAACGCGGCTCATGCCTCAAGCTCCTTCTTCACTTCACGGACCGCGTCGAGGAACGCGTCGTTCTCCTGCGGGGTTCCGGCGGACACCCGCAGCCACCCCGGTACGCCGTTGTCCCGGACCAGCACGCCCCGGTCGAGGATCTTCTGCCAGACGGTGTGGGCGTCCGCGAACCGGCCGAACTGTACGAAGTTCGCGTCGGACTCGGTGACCTCGTAGCCGATCGCGCGCAGCTCGGCGACGAGCCGGTCCCGCTCCGCCTTCAGCTGCTCGACGTACCCCAGCAGCGTGTCGGTGTGCTCCAGGGCGGCCAGCGCGGTCGCCTGGGTGATCGCCGACAGGTGGTACGGCAGCCGGACGAGCTGGACGGCGTCCACGACCGCCGGGTCGGCGGCGAGGTAGCCGAGGCGCAGGCCCGCCGCGCCGAACGCCTTGGACATCGTGCGGGAGACGACCAGGTTCGGGCGGCCTTCCAGCAGCGGCAGCAGCGAGTGGCCGTGGCTGAACTCGATGTACGCCTCGTCCACGATCACCATCGACGGCTTGGCCGCCTGCGCCGCCTCGAACAGCGCGAGGACCGTCTCCGGCGGGACCGCGTTGCCCGTGGGGTTGTTGGGGGTGGTGATGAAGACGACGTCCGGCTTGTGCTCGGCGATCGCCCGCTCGGCCGCCGCGAGGTCGATGGTGAAGTCCTCGTTGCGGGGCCCGGAGATCCAGCCCGTGCCGGTGCCGCGCGCGATGAGCGCGTGCATCGAGTACGACGGCTCGAAGCCGATCGCCGTACGGCCCGGCCCGCCGAAGGTCTGCAGCAGCTGCTGGATGACCTCGTTGGAGCCGTTGGCGGCCCACACGTTCTCGATGCCGAGCGGGTACTTGCCCGTCCTCGTCAGGTACTTGGCCAGCTCGGTGCGCAGCTGGACCGCGTCCCGGTCGGGGTAGCGGTTCAGGTCGCGGGCGGCCTCCCGCACCCGCTCCGTGATCCGCTCGACCAGCGGTTCGGGCAGCGGGTAGGGGTTCTCGTTGGTGTTCAGCCGTACGGGGACGTCCAACTGGGGCGCGCCATAAGGGGACTTGCCACGCAGCTCGTCCCGTACGGGAAGATCGTCGATCCGCACGTCGCTCACTTGCTCTCGGGTACCTTCCAGCCGAACCTCGCCTTGATCGCCGCGCCGTGCGCCGGGAGGTCCTCCGCCTCCGCCAGCGTCACCACGTGATGGGCGACCTCGGCGAGCGCGTCCTTGGTGTAGTCCACGATGTGGATGCCGCGCAGGAAGGACTGCACGGACAGACCCGAGGAGTGGCAGGCGCAGCCACCGGTGGGCAGGACGTGGTTGGACCCGGCCGCGTAGTCGCCCAGCGAGACCGGCGCCCAGGGGCCGATGAAGATCGCGCCCGCGTTCTTCACCCGGTCGGCCACCGCGGCGGCGTCCGCGGTCTGGATCTCCAGGTGCTCGGCGCCGTACGCGTCGACGACCCGGAGGCCTTCCTCGATGCCGTCGACCAGCACGATCGCGGACTGCCTGCCCTTGAGCGCGGGCACGATCCGGTCCTCGACGTGCTTGGTGGCGGCGACCTGCGGCTGAAGCTCCTTCTCCACCGCCTCCGCGAGCTCGACGGAGTCGGTGACCAGGACGGCCGCCGCGAGCGGGTCGTGCTCGGCCTGGCTGATCAGGTCCGAGGCCACGTGCACCGGGTCGGCCGTGTCGTCCGCGAGGACCGCGATCTCCGTCGGGCCGGCCTCCGCGTCGATGCCGATCCTGCCGGTGAAGAAGCGCTTGGCGGCGGCGACCCAGATGTTGCCGGGGCCGGTGACCATGTTGGCGGGCGGGCAGGACTCGGTGCCGTAGGCGAACATCGCGACGGCGGTGGCGCCGCCGGCGGCGTAGACCTCGTCCACGCCGAGCAGCGCGCAGGCGGCGAGGATCGTGGGGTGCGGCAGGCCCCCGAACTCCGCCTGCGGCGGGGAGGCGAGCGCGATCGACCCGACGCCGGCCTCCTGGGCCGGCACGGCGTTCATGATCACGGAGGACGGGTACACGGACCGGCCGCCCGGCGCGTACAGCCCCACGCGCTCGACCGGCACCCACTTCTCGGTCACCGAGCCGCCGGGCACCACCTGCGTGGTGTGGGTGCTGCGGCGCTGCTCGCGGTGGACCAGGCGGGCGCGGCGGATGGACTCCTCCAGCGCGGCGCGCACGGCCGGGTCGAGGGCCGTGAGCGCGTCGGCGAGCGCCTGGGCCGGGACACGGACGGATTCCAGCCGTACTCCGTCGAACCTCTCGGCGAAGTCGATCAGCGCCGCGTCGCCACGATGATGCACGGCCTCGCAGATCGGTCGCACCTTCTCCAGGGCGGCCTGAACATCGAAGTCGGCTCGGGGCAGCAGGTCGCGCAGGGCGGGGCCCTCGGGCAGGGCGTCGCCGCGCAGATCGATTCGGGAGATCACAGTCCCAATTCTCTCAGACCGCACTCGCGAGCCGTGGGCGCGTATCAATGGCTGATACAGAATGTGGCGGAACTCGGAAGATCTCCTTCACCTCTAGTGTTCCGGGCGTCACTGAGCGGGCATGAACGGCTGTACGAACGTACAGGACGCACGGGAGCAGGAGAGGACAAAGGTGACCGAGGGGGCCGGCTTCGCCGCCGGGGACCTGCCGGACGAGCTGACCGCGGCCGAGGCGGGCATGTGGCAGGCCTTCCGCAACGGCAGTGTGTACGACCTGAGCAGCGGGGACGCCGTGGTGGACGATCCGCACGGCGGACACCCCTGGGGCGCGGAGCGTGCCGTGCGGGCGCGGATCGTGGCCTGGCTGCTGCTGGACGGCCCGCCGGCACTCGCGGGCCGGGTGTCCGCGCTGAAGCTGACCGGCGTGCGGATCACCGGCACGCTGGACCTCTCGGGCGGCACGGTACGGCCGTACGTCGAGCTGCGCGGCTGCCGCTTCGACGAGGAGGTCCTGCTGCCGGAGGCCCGGTTCACCACCCTGCGCATGGTGGACTGCGCGGTGCCCCGGCTGGAGGCGGCCCGGGTGCACACCGAGGGCGACCTGCATCTGCCGCGCTGCCGGTTCCGGAGCGGGGCCCGGCTGACGGACGCCCACATCGGCACCGATCTGATGCTCAACGAGGCGGTGGTGTACCGCGACCGCAGCGGGCGGTCGATCTCGGCGGACGGCATGACCGTGGGACAGGACCTCCAGGCGGAGATGCTCCAGTCGCACGGCGAGCTGCGGCTGCGCGGCGCCAAGGTCGGCGTGTCGCTCAGCCTGCGCGGCGCCAGCCTGGACAACCCCTACTCCCGCTACGCCCTGAACGCCCCCCAGCTGACCGTCGAGCGCACCCTCTACCTGACCCCGGCCGGCGTGGGCAGCCCGCTGCTGAGCGGCACGACACCGGCGCGCGGGACACGGATCCAGCGCTTCGAGTGCCGGGGCGGGATACGCCTGGACGACGGGCGCTTCGGGGACGCCGTCGACTTCGAGCGGGCCCGGTACACCCTCACCGACGACCAGGAGCTGTCGCTGCGCCGGGTGCACGCCTCGGAGCTGCGCTTCCTCGGGGACGGGCCGCAGCGCGGCAAGGTGGTGCTGTCCGGCGCGCGGATCGTCAGCCTGGTGGACCGGGCGGCGAGCTGGCCGGGCCCGGGAAATCTGCACATGGGCGGGTTCGTGTACGAGAACCTGGTCCCGCGCGGCCCGTTCCCGCTGGCCGGCCGGCTGGACTGGGTGGCGGCGGCCACCGCGGAGTACGCCCCGGAGCCGTACGAGCGGCTGGCGGCGGTGCTGCGGGCCGCCGGGGAGGACGAGGACGCGCGGGAGGTGCTGCTGGCCAAGCAGCGCCGGCGCCGCGAGACACTGCCGCTCGCCGGGAAGTTCTGGGGGTACGTCCAGGACTGGACGGTCGCCTACGGCTACCGGCCCGGCCGTGCCGCGGTGTGGATGGCGGTGCTGTGGGCGGCGGGCACGCTGGCGTTCGCCCACGCGGACCATCCGCCGGTGAGCCGCGACGGCCACCCCTACTGGAGCCCCGCCCTGTTCACCCTGGACCTGCTGCTGCCGGTGATCGACCTGGGCCAGGTCGGCCAGTGGCAGCTGCGCGGCGGCTGGCAGTGGCTGGCGGCCGTGATGATCCTGCTCGGCTGGATCCTGGCGACGACGGTGGCGGCGGGGGCGACCCGGCTGCTGCGGCGCAGCTGACCCGGACGACAGCGGGAAGCGCCGGCCCGGACGAGGGGGAAAACCGCCGGTCCGCCAAAAGTTGAACAGTCACCCTTTACCGGCCCTTGACCCTTGACCGTACAACTTTCCGCGACTTCCGCGCACCCTCTGGCGCGGCGCCGACCTGCGGTCTTTCAATGGTGGTCACCATGGCTCTGCTCCCCTCGTTCATCCGCCCCACCCGGATGACCAGACGCCCCGTCCGCCCGGCCGGCCGACCGCCGACCGGGGACGAGGTCGTGCTCGACGCACCCGACGACCGCCTCTCGCCCGCCCTGGTCGGGGCCGGCCGGGGCGAGTACCGGGCCGCGGCCGAGCTGCTCGCGGCCACCCGCGCCGGGGCCGAGTGGGAGAACCACGACCGGTACGCCCGGCGCCTGGCCGCCTTCGCCCGCTCGCGCCCGGAGTGGTTCGAGGCCTGGCGCGCGAACGCCCCGGAGGACCCCGGCCCGCTGCTGCTCGGGGCGCAGCTGGCGGTGGACCGCGCCTGGCCCTCGCCGGCCCGCGCCGAGCTGCTGCGCGAGGTGAGCCCGCTGATCACCGCCGCCGCCCGCGCCGACGACCGCGACCCGGTGCCCTGGCGGATCGCCCTGGACCACGCGCGCGGCTCACGGGCCGGGCACCGGTACTTCGAGGAGCTGTGGGAGGCGGCCGTCCGCCGGGCCCCGCACCACTACGGCTGCCATGTGGCCGCCCTGCGCTACCTGGCCACCTTCCGGCACGGTTCGCACGGCGCCTGCTTCGACTTCGCCGAGCGGGCCGCGCAGGACGCCCCGGCCGACTCGCCCGTCCAGGCCCTGCCGGCCCGGGCCGCCTTCGGCTATCTGACCGACGGCCGCGGCCACGAGGTGCCACGCGCCCGGCTGCACGCGGCCGCCGACCGCGCGCTCGCGCTCTCCGCGCGCTTCCCGGCGGCCGACCCGTGGCCCGCCGAGATCCGCAACAAGCTGCTGTACGTCCTGCTGCGCCTGGACCGCTGGGCGGACGCCCGCGCCGAGCTGGGCCGGATCGGCCCGTACGCCACGTCCTTCCCCTGGGAACGGTTCGCCGAGGACCCGCTCGGCCACTTCCTGCGGCTGCGCGAGCACCTGCTGGCGGCGGCTCCCGCGCCTGCCCCGGCCGGGCTGATCCCCGGGCCCCCGGACCGCATCGGCGAACGCGGCGGACACGCCGGTGCCGGTGACCACTAGGCTGGGGCGTCGTGACCACCGTCCGTCTCCCGCTCTTCCCCCTGAACACGGTGCTGTTCCCGGGGCTCGTGCTGCCGCTGAACGTCTTCGAGGAGCGCTATCGCGCCATGATGCGCGAGCTGCTCAAGACACCGGAGGACGAGCCGCGCCGGTTCGCCGTCGTGGCCATCCGCGACGGCTACGAGGTGGCGCCGAGCGCCCCCGGCATGCCGGACCCCACCGCACAGCCCGACCGCGGACCGGCCGCGGGCTTCGGCCCCGACCCACTCAAGGCCTTCCACGGAGTGGGCTGTGTGGCGGACGCGGCGACCATCCGGGAGCGCGCCGACGGCACGTACGAGGTGCTGGCGACGGGCACGACCCGGGTGCGGCTGCTCTCCGTCGACGCGTCGGGCCCGTACCTGACGGCGGAGCTGGAGGAACTGCCGGAGGAGCCGGGCGACGAGGCGGGCGCGCTGGCCGAGGGGGTGCTGCGCTCCTTCCGCCAGTACCAGAAGCGGCTGGCGGGCGCACGCGAGCGCTCGCTGTCGACGGGCGCCGACCTCCCCGACGACCCCTCGGTGGTGTCGTACCTGGTGGCGGCGGCGATGGTGCACGACACGCCGACCAAACAGCGGCTGCTCCAGGCCCCCGACACCGCGTCCCGCCTGCGCGACGAGCTGAAACTCCTTCGCGCCGAGACGGCCATCATCCGTAGCCTTCCGTCGCTGCCCGCGTTCGAGCTGACCCGGGCGCCGACGAGCCTGAACTGAGCAAGACGGCTGAGGAAGACAGCTGAGGAACACGGCTGAGGGACACGGATGGCGAAGAAGTCGAAGAAGCAGCAGTCCGGAGGCACCCCCGCGACGGTCGCCCTGTCGTCGGCCGGCGTGGACTTCACGGTCCACTCCTACGACCACGACCCCTCCCACCCCTCCTACGGCGAGGAGGCGGCGGAGGCGATGGGCGTGTCCCCCGAGCGCGTCTTCAAGACGCTGGTGGCCGATGTCGACGGCACCTTGACCGTGGCCGTGGTCCCGGTGTCCGGCTCCCTGGACCTGAAGGCCCTGGCGGCGGCGGTGGGCGGCAAACGGGCGACGATGGCCGACCCGACGCTCGCCGAGCGGACGACGGGCTATGTGCGGGGCGGCATCTCGCCCCTGGGTCAGCGCAAGAGGCTGCCGACGGTCCTGGACGACTCGGCCGAGGTCCACGAGACGATCTGCGTGTCGGCGGGCCGACGGGGCCTGGAGGTGGAGCTGGCGCCGGGGGATCTGGCGAAGCTGACGGACGCGGTGCTGGCGCCGATCGGGCGCGGCTGACGGACGCCTTACGGAGGGCGACGCCAGGCGCCGATCGGGCGGGGCTGACGAACGCCTTTCCGGTGGGCGACACCGGGCGCCTTACGGAGCGAGCTCGGCCGGGCGGGTGCGCTCTCAGCCCACCGAGTCGGGTGGGCGGACGGGAAACGGGGGGTCCAGGGGGGCGGAGCCCCCTGGTTACGGCTGCTGCGGATACGGCAGCTCGGGATCACGCGGCCCGAACAACGCCGTGAGCCCGAGGTGGACCAACAGCGCCGCCAACGGCCAGGCCAGCAGCGCGCCCTTCGCGCCCAGCTTCAGCGGTGCCGAGAAGGTGACCCCCTTCCCCACCTGCTTGGCATGCGCCAGCACGTCGGAGGTGGGCCCCAGCCATATCCCGAGCCGCCACGCCAGCAGCGACCCGAGCAGCGCGCCGAGTCCGAGGGCCACCACGACCGGCACACCCCCGCGCCGCCGCGCCAGAAAGACGACCACCGCGCTGACCAGCCCGAGTCCCAGCCCCAGCAGGGTGAACGTGCCGTCCACCCCCACCGCCTGCTCGCCCTCGCTGTCCTTGAGGTAGACGACCCAGCTCCTGTCGACCACGTCGCCGACCAGCGGCACATGCGGCGCCAGCCACCACCACAGCAGCCCGAACAGCACACCGCCCAGGGCCACGGCCACCGTGATCACGGCGGCATCCCGCAGTTCGGTCTTCATCCCGGGGCCGTCCTGTTCGTACACGCCCCCGGACATCCCGGCGGGCGGCGGCGCCTGCCGGACATCGTTCGAGGACTGGTTGTGCGGCGGCGGAGGCGGAGTCAGCGGTGCGGTCACCCTGACATCGTGCCAGGCCGTCCCGCGCGCCGCGTCACCGGACGGCGGCCCTGCGGTACGCCCGCGCCGCCACGGCCAGCGAGACGACTCCGACACCCGCGCACACCCCCAGGTCGGCCAGGACGACGGCCCAGTCCGGATGGGCCCCGAAGGTCCGGGCGTACGCCTCCACCCCGTACGTCGACGGCAGCAGATCCCGCGCCAGCCGCACGACCTCCGGCATCCGGTCGGCCGGCAGCACCCCCAGCAGCAGCGCCGCCGACATGCCCAGCTGCCCGAGCAGCGTGGCCAGCTCGGGCCGCGGCGCCAGCAGCCCGCAGGCGGCGCCGAGGCCGGACAGCGCGGCCCCGGCGAGCGGGATCACGGCCACCAGGATCCACAGATTGCCCAGCGGCAGCCCGAACAGGACACACCCGAAGACGGCCGTCACCAGCGTCCCCGGCACGGTGAACGAGGCGTACGCCGCCGCGGCGCCCAGCACCACGGCCGCCGGCGGCACCGGCAGGGTGGCGTAGTGATCGAGCCCGCCGCTGGCCCGCAGCTGCCCGAAGTACTGCGACAGCAGATTCAGCGCCACATAGGCGACGACCAGCACCGACGACCCCGCCACCACGGACTGGGCCTCACTGCCGCTGTCGACGACGCCCCGCATCATCACGGTGATGCCGACGGACTGGAAGGTGGCCACGAACAGCAGCGGGATCCGCGCCACCCGGGCCCGTGACAGCTGCGCCCGGTAGACGGCCACGAGCGACGGCCACAGCCGCGCGGCCGGCCCGAGCTCGGCCGCGCCCGGCGCCGTCTCCGGCACGGCCCGGGCACCGCCCGGCAGAACCTCGGCGGGTACGACACTCACGACGAGCTGCTCCTCTTCCCCACGGCGATCGCGCAGACCGACGTACAGACCCATACGCACCGCACGGCCGCCGCGCTCACGCCTTCACCAACCCCTGCCGGGCCGCGCCGCCGAGCGCCAGGTAGACGTCCTCCAGGCTGGGCGTGGCGAGGGTGAAGTCGTCCAGGGCGGCGAAGGCGGCCCCGCCGGTCACGGTGGCGACGGCGGCGCGGGCCTCCTCGGGCGCGAGCCGCAGCGTCCAGCGCCGGCCGGACTCCACGGCGCGCTCGCGCAGCGCGGCGACCTCGGGCACCTGAAGCGGCGCGCGGTCGCGCCACACCAGCTCGACCCGCACCTCGCCGGCGACCCGCTCCTTCAGCCCGGCCGGGGTGTCACAGGCGATCACCCGGCCCTGGTCGATGACGGCGACCCGGTCCATTACGGTCTCGGCCTCGATGACGTTGTGGGTGACCAGCAGCACCGTCGTACCGCGCTCGGCGCGCCGCCGGTCCACGGCCGCCCAGACCGCGCGCCGGGCCACCGGGTCCATGCCGGTGGTCGGCTCGTCCAGCACGAGCAGCGGCCGCTCGCCGACGAGGGCGGCGGCGAAGCAGGCGAGCCTGCGCTGCCCGCCGGAAAGCTTCTTCAGCGCCCGCCCGGCGATCGGGCCGAGCCCCAGCTCCTCCAGTACGGCGTCCCGCTCGGCGCGGGCCCGCGCCGCGTCCAGGCCGCGCAGGCGTCCGGTGGTCTCGGCGGCCAGGGAGACGGTCAGCTCGTCCAGGGCGGAGGACTCCTGCCCCAGGTAGGCGAGGAGACGCGCGGCCCGCTCGGGGTGCCGCACGATGTCGTGCCCGAGGATCTCGACGCTGCCGGTGTCGGGCCGGAGCAGCCCGGTGAGCTGCCGTACGAGCGTGGACTTGCCGGCGCCGTTCGGCCCGAGCAGCCCGAAGACCTCGCCGCGCCGCACGTCCAGCTCGACCCCGTCGGTGGCCCGCACCTCGGGGGTGCCGGGCGCACCGCGCCGCCCCTTGACGGCCGGATAGGTCTTGCCGAGCCCGCGCACGCGTACGACCTCGTCATGCCGAGATGCCTGTGCCGCGCGCGTACTCACAAGGGACGAGAGTACGGGGTCGTGGCCCTTTACTCGCCTTTGGGGGCACTTCCGTCCTCGGCCGGTAAGGAACGCCGGCCGTCACTCCCCGGTCACGCTCTCCGCCGCCGCCGGCACGTCGATCTCCCGCCAGAACCCCGCCCGAATGGCGTAGCGGTCGTGCTCGTCGATCTGGTCGTCCTTGTGGGCGAGCAGCCCGAACCGCGCGGCGTACCGCAGCAGCTCCCCGTCGATGCGGTGCGGGATGCGCGGATACAGCTGCGAGAGCCGCTGCAGATGGACCTGGTCGCCGAGCCGGGAGATCCAGCGGCGGGCGAAGACCTGTCCCACCTCGTACGGGTCGCCGCCGACGGTGGTGATGTCCTCCTCGCGGTCGGCCCACCGCTGCTCCGCCGTGGTGAGCTGGGCCAGCGTCGGCATGGAGGCGACCTCGGGCGGCTCGGCGACCACGCCCGGCCGGTCCACCCAGCCCTTGTCGGAGGACCAGCGCAGGGTCGCGGTCGCCGGGTGCTGGACGGGGTGGGCGCCGGGGGCGCGCAGCGCGGCGAGGTCCTTGGGGGTGGGGACGCCCTTGTGGGCGGTGGCCCGCTCCTGGGTGCCGTTCTCCGTCACCGCCGCGGCCGGCTGGGCCACGCCGTCTTCGGGCGGGCGCTCGGCCGCTCCCGCGAGCGCGGACTCCGGCAGCGGGGCGGAGAGGATCGCGGCGATCTCGGGCCGGGGCGCGGGCGGCGGCGCGCAGACGCCGGTCAGCTCCTTCGCGCGGACGGCCTGGGTGATCCAGGCGCGGTCCAGCACACGCCGCTCGTCGGCCTCGGCGACCAGGTCCTCGGACTGGTTGTAGTCGCCGTCGGCGGCCTGTACGGCCCACAGGTGAACGGCGACACCGTGCTCCTTGGCGGCCATCATGCCGGGCAGCAGATCACCGTCGCCGGTGACGAGGACGACGTCGGAGCAGGCGCGGTTGCGGGCCAGCTCGGTCAGCTCGGCGTGCATGGCGGCGTCCACGCCCTTCTGCGCCCAGCGTCCGTCGCTGCGGGTCAGGGCGCCGAGCCGGACAGTGACCCGGGGCATCACACGCAGCCGGCGATGCTCCGGTTGGGGGACGCGGTCGGGCGCGCCGTCGAACCAGTAGATGCGCAGCAGCGGGCGCTCGGTCTCCGATTCCGCGCGTACCCGCAGCGCCTGGATCAGCGCGGTGTGGTCGACGGTGATCCGGGACCGCGAGGGCTCACCGGCGAGGAGGCTGGCGGCGGCTCCCAGCAGGTACCCGGCGTCCACCAGGACGATGCAGCGGTCCACGCGACTCACCCTCTTCCCGGGAGGTTTTGCTTCGGACTTCCTTCGAGTCTGCCCGACGGCGCGGAGGTTAACGGCCCGAACTCGATCTTCGGCGTGGCGTTTCCGGATCCGCCGCACCCACCTCCCCTGTCACACACGGTAATTATCCGACATGCGCTTGATGTCAGCGTATGTGAATCTGGTCCCGGCCCTGGCCCCTAGATCCCCCACAGGAGGCAGATCACCATGGCCAAGAACAAGAACCGCAAGCAGGCCGGCCCGCAGAACCGCGCGTCGCACGCCGAGCAGACCCACGAGCACGCGCAGCGGCAGACGGAGGCGCACGAGTCGCCGATGTCGCACATCCAGGGCAGCCCGGCGGATGTTGCCGGCAAGAAGCGGAAGAGCTTCGGCCACAACTAAAGGGCAGTTGAAGCCCAGGCACACAGGAGGGGCGCACCCTTGGCGGGTGCGCCCCTTCGTGTGTGCCGTGGCCTGGTGGGGTGTCAGCCGGCCAGGCAGGACGGGCCGAGCAGCACCTTCAGGTCGCCGAAGAGCGCCGGGTCGGGCTTGACCCGATGACGGTCCAGGCGCAGCACGGTGGTCTTGCGCGGGCCCTGGAGTTTGATGCGGACCTCGCTGTCGCCCTTGTGGTGGCTGAGGATCTCACCGAGGCGGCTGACCATGGGCGGAGTGACCTTCACGGCCGGGATGGTGAGGATCACGGGCGCGTTGGTGCCCGCGTTGGACAGGTCCGGGACCATCAGCTCCATGGCGACGAGCCGGGGCACGTCCTCGCGCTTGTCGAGGCGGCCCTTGACGAACACCACGGCGTCCTCGACGAGTTGGGTCGACACCAGCTGGTAGGTCGCCGGGAAGAACATGCACTCGATGGAGCCGGCGAGGTCCTCGACGGTGGCGATGGCCCAGGCGTTGCCCTGCTTGGTCATCTTGCGCTGCAGGCCGGAGATGATGCCGCCGATGGTGACGACCGCGCCGTCCGCATGCTCGCCTCCGGTGAGCTGGGCGATGCCCGCGTCGGCCTTGTCGGCGAGGACGTGTTCCAGGCCGAAGAGCGGGTGGTCGGAGACGTACAGACCGAGCATCTCCCGCTCCTGGGCGAGCAGATAGGTCTTGTCCCACTCGTCGGTGGAGAACTCCACGTCGAGTCCGAAGCCGGGCTCGCTGCCGGTGTCCTCGCCCATGCCGCCGAAGAGGTCGAACTGCCCCTCGGCCTCCTTGCGTTTGACCGCGACCACGTTGTCGATCATCGGCTCGTACTGGGCCATGAGTCCCTTGCGGGTGTGCCCCATGGAGTCGAACGCGCCCGCCTTGATCAGCGATTCGGTGGTGCGCTTGTTGCAGACCACGGCCTCGACCTTGTCGAGGTAGTCGGGGAAGGAGGCGTACTTCCCCTTCGCCTTGCGGCACTTGATGATCGACTCGACGACGTTGGTGCCGACGTTGCGGACGGCGGAGAGGCCGAAGAGGATCACGTCGTCGCCCTGGGCGGCGAAGTTGGACTCGGACTCGTTGACGTTCGGCGGGAGGACGCGGATGCCCATGCGGCGGCACTCGTTGAGGTAGACCGCCGACTTGTCCTTGTCGTCCTTGACGGAGGTCAGGAGCGCGGCCATGTACTCGGCGGGGTGGTTCGCCTTGAGGTAGGCGGTCCAGTAGGAGACCAGGCCGTACGCGGCGGAGTGCGCCTTGTTGAAGGCGTAGCCGGCGAAGGGGACCAGCACGTCCCACAGGGCCTGGATCGCTTCGTCGCTGTAGCCGTTCTTGCGGGCGCCGGCCTGGAAGATGGTGAAGTTCTTCGCCAGTTCCTCGGGCTTCTTCTTGCCCATCACACGGCGGAGGATGTCGGCCTCGCCGAGCGAGTAGCCCGCGATGATCTGGGCGGCCTTCTGCACCTGCTCCTGGTAGACGATCAGGCCGTAGGTGACGTCCAGGACCTCCTTGAGCGGCGCCTCCAGCTCGGGGTGGATGGGCGTGATCTCCTGCTGGCCGTTCTTGCGCAGCGCGTAGTTCGTGTGGGAGTTCATGCCCATCGGGCCCGGGCGGTACAGGGCCGACACGGCGGAGATGTCTTCGAAGTTGTCCGGCTTCATCAGCCGCAGCAGCGAGCGCATGGGGCCGCCGTCGAACTGGAAGACGCCGAGGGTGTCGCCGCGCTGGAGCAGCTCGAAGGTCTTGGGGTCGTCCAGCGGCAGCGACAGCAGGTCGATGTCGAGGCCCTTGTTGGCCTTCACCATCTTGACCGCGTCGTCCATGATCGTGAGGTTGCGCAGGCCCAGGAAGTCCATCTTCAGCAGGCCGAGCGACTCACAGCTCGGGTAGTCCCACTGCGTGATGGTCACGCCGTCGGTGTGCCGGACCCAGACCGGGACGTGCTCGGTGATGGTCTCGCTGGACATGATCACGCCGGCCGCGTGCACACCCATCTGCCTCACCAGGCCCTCCACACCGCGCGCGGTGTCGATGACCTTCTTCACGTCCGGCTCGTTCTCGTACATCGAGCGGACCTCGCCCGCCTCGCTGTAGCGGGGGTGGGAGGGGTCGGTGATGCCGGACAGCGGGATGCCCTTGCCGAGGACGTCTGCGGGCATGGCCTTGGTGATGCGGTCGCCCATCGCGTACGGGTAGCCCAGCACGCGCGCGGAGTCCTTGATCGCGTTCTTGGCCTTGATGGTGCCGTAGGTGCCGATCATGGCGACCTTGTCGGCGCCGTACTTCTCGGTCACGTACCGGATCACCTCGACGCGCCGGCGCTCGTCGAAGTCGATGTCGACATCGGGCATCGAGATGCGCTCGGGGTTGAGGAACCGCTCGAAGATCAGGCCGTGCGGGATCGGGTCGAGGTCGGTGATGCCCATGGCGTAGGCGACGATCGAGCCGGCCGCGGAGCCTCGTCCGGGGCCGACGGCGATGCCGTTGTTCTTGGCCCACATGATGAAGTCGGCGACGACGAGGAAGTAGCCGGGGAAACCCATCGAGATGATGACGTCCATCTCGTAGTCGGCCTGCTTCTGGCGGTCCTCGGGGATGCCGCCCGGGTAGCGGCGCTCCATGCCGCGGCGGACCTCCTCCTTGAACCAGGTGACCTCGGTGTAGCCCTCGGGGATGTCGAACTTCGGCATGAGGTCGCGCTTCTCGAACATGCCGTCCGTGTCCACCATCTCGGCGACGAGGAGCGTGTTGGCGCAGCCCTGCTGCCAGGCGTCCGAGGAGTCGATGGCGTACATCTCGTCCGTGGACTTCAGGTAGTAGCCGGTGCCGTCGAACTTGAAGCGGTCCGGGTCGGAGAGGTTCTTGCCGGTCTGGATGCACAGCAGGGCGTCGTGCGCCCCCGCCTCGTGCGCGTACGTGTAGTGCGAGTCATTGGTGACCAGCGGGGGGATGCCGAGCTTCCTGCCGATCTCCAGCAGTCCGTCACGGACCCGGCGCTCGATCTCGATGCCGTGGTCCATCAGCTCCAGGAAGTAGCGGTCCTTGCCGAAGATGTCCTGGTAGTCGGCGGCGGCCTTCAGGGCCTCGTCGAAGTGGCCGAGGCGCAGCCGGGTCTGCACCTCGCCCGAGGGGCAGCCGGTGGAGGCGACGATGCCCTCGGACCACTGGGCGATGGTCTCCTTGTCCATCCGGGGCCACTTCTGCAGCCAGCCCTCGGCGTAGGCGTCGGAGGAGAGGCGGAAGAGGTTGTGCAGGCCGGTCTTGTTCACGGCCCACATCGTCTTGTGGGTGTAGCCACCGGAACCGGAGACGTCGTCCCGCTTCTGGTGCGGCTGACCCCAGAGGATCTTGCGCTTGTTGCGGCGGGACTCGGGGGCGACATATGCCTCGATCCCGATGATCGGGGTGACTCCGGCCTTCTTCGCGGAGTGGAAGAAGTCGTACGCCCCGTGGAGGTTGCCGTGGTCGGACATGGCGATGTGCGTCATGCCCATCTCGTTGCAGGCGTTGAACATGTCCTTGAGCCGCGCGGCACCGTCCAGCAGCGAGTACTGGGTGTGGACGTGCAGGTGCGTGAAGGGCGGCTTTGACACGGTATGGCCTCCAACGGAAACACTGGGCGGCGGGCAGGCGGACAGTTCTGGGGTCAGCGTCGAAGTCTATGCCTCGGCACTGACACGCGCGGCGGATCCCCGCGTACCTTCATGCGGGAACCGGGCACTCCCGCGTGGCGTCGCCCGTTGGAGACGGCAGAAACGCCGTCGTTCAGGTCATGCACGTCAATGCACCAGTAAATGCACCAGGAGGCACCCAGCGATGTCGGTCCCCCAGCTCAAGGACGAGCAGCGCGGCGAGGAGATCCTCGCCGTCTTCGACACCGCCTTCGGCCGGCTCCTGGCCGCCGACCCGGCCGCGTTCCGGGTGAAGTTCCGGAAGATGGCGGCCTCGGCCTTCGCGTTCTACCGGGGCACGGCGTGCCTCTTCTACCACGACCTCGACGCGGAGAGGCGCGGTGGTCCGTTTCTGGACGACCGCACCTCGCGCGTGTGGATCCACGGCGATCTCCACGCGGAGAACTTCGGCACCTACATGGACTCCAACGGGCGCCTGGTCTTCAACGTCAACGACTTCGACGAGGCCTACGTCGGCCCGTTCACCTGGGACCTGAAGCGCTTCGCGGCGTCGATCGCGCTCATCGGGTACGCGAAGGCGCTCAGCGACGAGCAGATCACCGAGCTGGTGACGGTCTACGCGGCGGCCTACCGCGAGCGCATCCACGCCCTGGCCACGGGCGCGAAGAGCGACGAGGTGCCGCCGTTCACGCTGGACACGGCCGAGGGCCCGCTGCTGGGCGCCCTGCGCGCCGCCCGTTCGCTGACCCGTTTCGAGCTGCTGGACTCGATGACGGAGATCCGTGACTTCGAGCGACGCTTCGCGCCGGGCGGCGGCTCCATCGAGCTGGACGCGGCCACCCGCTACAAGGTCCTCGCGGCCTTCGACGGCTATCTGGAGACCCTGCCGGACTCCTCCCTGGCCCGCCCGGACTCCTACCGCGTGAAGGACGTCGTGGGCCGCCGCGGCATCGGCATCGGCTCGGCCGGCCTGCCGTCGTACAACATCCTCCTGGAGGGTCACAGCGACGCCCTGGAGAACGACGTCGTGATCTACATCAAGCAGGCGCAGACCCCGGCCGTCTCCCGGCACATCGCGGATCCCGCCATCGCCGGCTACTTCCAGCACGAGGGTCACCGCACGGTGATCTCCCAGCGCGCCCTGCAGGCGCACGCCGACCCGTGGCTGGGCTGGACCGAGCTCGACGGCGCCGGTCAGCTGGTGGCCGAGGTCTCGCCGTACGCGGTCGACCTGGACTGGGGCGACATCGACGACCCGGAGGAGATCGCACAGGTCGTCGCCGACCTGGGCCGGGCCACGGCAACGATGCACGCGGCGGCGGACGACACCTCCGGCGAGTCCCTGGTTCCGTTCTCCACCGAGCGGGCCATCGACGCGGCCATCGCCGCCGACGAGGAGGGCTTCGCGCCGCTCCTGGTGGACTTCGCGCACGGCTACGGCGCACGCGCGCGTGCCGACCACCAGATCTTCGTCGACCTGTTCCGCAACGGCCGGATTCCGGGGCTGTAACCTTCGCGCACTCACAGGCACCCTTTAGGGGTCTCTTAACCGCGTACGTGACAGACTCTCCTCTCGCTATGGACATATCCGGGACCCAGCTCAGAGCCGTGCGCGCGGCGCTGTTCACGGCTGTCGTCGTGACGCTCAGCACCGCGTCGCACGTCCTGCTGTCCCGGGCCCCGCTGCCGGTGGCGACCGTGCTCGCGGTCGCCACCGGGGTGTTCGCCACGGCCTATGCGCTGGCTGGCCGCGAGCGCGGCTTCGGCCGGATCGCGGCCCTGCTGATCCCGCTGGAACTGGCCGCCGACACGCTGTTCACCACCGGCCAGAACACCTGTTACGGCCGGGCGGGCGGCCCGGTCGCCGGGCCCCTGCACGCGTTCGGCTTCGACGTGCTGTGCCAGGGCGGCGCCGTCGGCTCCCCGCTGGCACGGATGACCGGGGCCCACGGCCACCCGGGAGCGCTGTTCGCGCACGCCAGTCCGGCGGCCGCCTGGCTGCTGCTCGCCGCGCACGTCGGCGTGGGCCTGCTCGCCGCCGCCTGGCTGCGCCGGGGCGAGCGGGCGCTGGTGCAGCTGGTGCGCGCGGTCGCCGCCACCACCTTCCGGCCGCTGCTGCTGGCGGTCGCCGCGGTCACCGTCCGGCCGGCCCCGGTCCGCCGGCCGCCGCGCCCGGCCAGGCGCCGGGCCGCCGCCCGCGACCGGCTTCTCGTGCACTCCCTGGGACGGCGTGGACCGCCGTGCTCGCCCGCCCTCGCCGCCGCCTGAGTGGCGAGAGCTGAGCACACCCAGTCCCCCACACGTATCCCGCGTACAGCATGTGCGCGTCCCACACGGAGATCACCAACATGAGCAAGCGGAACAGCCAGTCGGCGAAGACGGCGGCCCGGGAGCGGCTGCGCCAGGAGCGCGAGCGGCAGGCCAAGCGCGACAAGGCCAAGCGGCAGGTCATCGTGGCGGCCTCGGTCGTGGCGGTGCTGGGCGCGGTCTTCGGCATCAGCTACGCCGTCGTCCAGGCGAACAAGCCCACCGGATGGGACGCCACGAAGAACAAGCCGCTGGTCAAGCCGGCCAACACCACCGGCGCGGACGGCACGACGGTCGTCATAGGCAAGAGCACCGCCCAGAAGACCCTTACCATCTACGAGGACCCGCGCTGCCCGATCTGCGCCGACTTCGAGCAGAAGGTCGGACCGACGGTGAAGAAGGACGTCGACGACGGCAAGTTCAAGCTCCACTACGTCGGCGCCACCTTCCTCGACAAGAACCTGCCCGGGGTGGGCTCCAAGAACGCGCTCAGCGCCCTCGGCGCCGCGCTCAACGTCAGCCCGGAGGCGTTCCTCGAGTACAAGGCCGCGATGTACTCGACGAAGTGGCACCCGAACGAGACCGACGACAAGTTCAAGGACGACTCCTATCTGATCCAGATCGCCGACACGGTGCCCGCGCTGAAGGGCAACGCGGCCTTCCAGAAGGACGTCAAGAACGGCACCTACGACCGGTGGGCGCTGGAGGAGGCCAAGATCTTCGACAAGGACGGCATCCAGGGCACCCCGACCCTGAAGATGGGCGGCAAGACGCTGACCGGCGCCGACGGCAAGAACCCTCCGTTGACCACGGCCGAGTTCGACAAGGCCCTCGACGCGGCGCTCAAGGGCTGAACCCGCCGGAATCCGGCCTTCCCGTGAAGAGCGGGCGAACATTGAGGGTTCGCCCGCTCTTCACTGCGTACCGATCAGTAACCTGATCGGCCGTGACCAGTCGAAAAAGATCACTTCCGGCCACCGAAGGCCGCACTTCGTTCTCACCTCGCCGCCGTACGGTCGTCAAGGCCGCGGCGGCGACGGCTGTACTGGGCGGTTCGCTCGCCGCCTCCCTTCCGGCGCGCGCCGCCGACCAGGCCCCCGCCTTCCTGCACGGGGTCGCCTCCGGTGACCCGCTGCCCGACGGCGTCCTGCTGTGGACCCGGGTGACCCCGACGCCCGAGGCCGCCCCCGGCTCCGGGCTCGGCCCGGACACCGAGGTGAGCTGGGTCGTCGCCAGGGACAAGGCGTTCACGAACGTCGTCGCCAAGGGCACCGTCACCGCCACCGCGGCCTCCGACCACACCGTGAAGGCCGACGTCCGCGGTCTTGCGCCGGCGACCGACTACTGGTTCCGGTTCTCGGCCGGCGGCACCGACTCCCCGGTGGCCCGCACCCGCACCGCCCCGGCGGCCGACGCGAACCTGTCGGGACTGCGCTTCGGCGTGGTCACCTGCGCCAACTGGGAGGCCGGCTACTTCGCCGCCTACCGCCATCTCGCGGCCCGCGGCGACCTGGACGCCTGGCTGCACCTCGGGGACTACATCTACGAGTACAAGTCGGGCGAGTACGCGGCGCGCGGCACGGTCGTCCGCCCGCACGCACCGGCCAACGAGATCATCACGCTCGCCGACTACCGGGTCCGGCACGCGAAGTACAAGACCGATCCCGACCTCCAGGCCCTGCACCTGAAGGCGCCGGTCATCGCAATCTGGGACGACCACGAGTTCGCCGACAACGCCTGGTCGGGCGGCGCGGTCAACCACACGGAGGGCGCCGAGGGCACCTGGACCGCCCGCAAGGCCGCCGCCAAGCAGGCCTACTTCGAGTGGATGCCGGTGCGCCCCGCGCTCGAGGGCACCACCTACCGGCGGCTGCGCTTCGGCAAGCTCGCCGATCTGTCCCTGCTGGACCTGCGCTCCTTCCGCTCCCAGCAGGCGTCCGCGGGCAGCGGCTCGGTGGACGACCCGAACCGGACCCTCACCGGCCGGGCCCAACTCGACTGGCTGAAGGCCGGGTTGAAGGCCTCCGACACCAAGTGGCGGCTGGTCGGCAACTCCGTGATGATCGCGCCGTTCGTCATCGGCTCCCTCACCGCCGGCCTGCTGGCGCCGCTCGCCAGGATGCTCGACCTGCCGCGGGGCGGCATCGGCGTCAACACCGACCAGTGGGACGGCTACACCCACGACCGCCGGGAACTCCTCGACCACCTCCGCTCGAACGGCATCGGCAACACCGTCTTCCTGACCGGTGACATCCACATGTCCTGGGCCAATGACGTGCCCGTGGACGCGGGCACCTACCCGCTGTCGCCGTCGGCGGCCACCGAGTTCGTGATCACCTCGGTGACCTCCGACAACCTCGACGACATCGTCAAGGTGCCCGAGGGCACCGTCTCCGCCGTCGCCGCGCCGCTCATCGAGGCCGCCAACCGGCACGTCCACTGGGTGGACACCGACCGGCACGGCTACGGCGTGCTGGACATCACCGCCGACCGCGCGCAGATGGACTACTACGTGCTGTCCGACCGCACCGACCCCAACGCCACCTCGAAGTGGGTGCGCTCCTACCGCACCCGCAGCGGCACCCAGAGGGTCGAGCGGACCTACGACCCGGTGTAGCCGGCGGCTACCCCGACCGCAGGCTGTCGAGGAAGCCGAGCGCCACCCGCCAGGTGGCCTCGGCGGCCTGGGCGTCGTAGTCCGGCAGTTCCGGGTCGGTGTACAGGTGCCCGGCGCCGGCGTAGCGGTAGACCTCCACGTCGGCTCCGGCCCGGCCCATCTGCAGATACCAGGCGGTCAGCCAGTCGTCCGTCTCGAACGGGTCCGGCTCGGCCACATGCAGCTGCACCGGCAGCTCGTCCACGTGCGCGGTCGGCGCGATGTCCGACGTGCCGTGCAGAAGCAGCAGACCGCGCGCCTTGTCGTCGCCGAGGGCGAGGGTCTGGGCGATGGAGGCGCCGAGCGAGAACCCGGCGTACACCAGCCCGCGGTCCGAGTACGGGGCCGCCGCCAGCACGGCCCGCTTCAGCAGCTCCTCCTTGCCGATCGACTCCTTGAACTCCATGCCCTCCTCGACGGTGTCGAACGTGCGCCCCTCGAAGAGGTCCGGTGTCCACACCTCATGGCCGGCCGCGCGCAGCCGGTCCGCGGCCTCGCGCACCGCGGGCCTGAGCCCGTAGGTCGAGTGAAAAAGCATGATGTTCATGAGGCCATGGTGCCAGCCGGTGCGACACAGCCGGAGCGGCCGTACCCGGGAACACGCCGAACTCACATGTTCATGCCCGCACCGCACCGGATAGGAGCGCAGGCATGGAGAACCTAGTCCGTCCTGTGATCGTGATCGGCGGCTCGGTGCTGCTCACGCTGGCGATCGGCTGGGCCACCGACCTGCTCCTTCGCAAGGCCGACGAACGCGACCACGACTCACCTCTGTGGCAGCTGCTGCGCCGCGGCCGTGTCCCCTACCAGCTCGTGCTGTGCACGGCCCTGCTCCGCGGGTCGTACGACCAGGCGAAGCTGCTGGAGCGGCACCAGGCCGGCATCGGCCGGACGCTGACGCTGGTGCTGATCGGCTCCGCCGCCTGGCTGATGATCCGGATCGCCGCAGCGGTCGTCGAGACCACCTACAGCCGCTATGCCCGGGCACACCGGGATCCGGCCCGGGTGCGCCGGGTGCGCACCCAGGTGGAGCTGATCATGCGGGTGGTGTCCGCGATCGTCATCGTCGTGGCGATCGCCTCCATGCTGCTGACGTTCCCGGCGATGCGCGCGGCGGGTGCCTCACTGCTGGCTTCCGCGGGCATCATCGCCGCCATCGCCGGTGTCGCCGCCCAGTCGACGCTGTCCAACATGTTCGCCGGACTGCAGATCGCCTTCGGCGACATGGTGCGCATCGGCGACACGGTGGTGGTGGACGGCGAGTGGGGCACGGTCGAGGAGATCACCCTGACCTTTCTGACGGTGCGCACCTGGGACGAGCGCCGGATCACCATGCCGGTGTCGTACTTCACCTCCAAACCCTTCGAGAACTGGTCGCGGGGCACCCCGCAGATGACCGGCACCGTCTTCTGGCACCTCGACCACAGCGCGCCCATCGAGGCGATGCGCGAGAAGCTGCGCGACCTCCTGCGCGAGTGCCCCGCCTGGGACGGCCGCGCCTACGGCCTGGTGGTGACCGACACCACGCCGAACACCATTCAGGCGCGCGCGCTGGTGACCGCCAAGGACGCCGACGACATCTGGACGGTCCGGGTCACGGTCCGCGAGCAGATGATCGCCTGGCTGGCCAGGGAACACCCTTACGCCCTCCCTCGCGTCAACACCTCTGAGGCGGTGCCGCCTCCCTCGGAGCCCGTCAGTGTCCCCGCTCAGCACCGCCGTTCACCTGGACGACCTGAGAGGTGACATGCGCGGCGCCGGGCGAGGCGAGCCAGTGCAGGGTCGCGGCCACGTCTCCCGGTATCCCGGCGCGGCCGGTCGAGGTCTCGGCGATGAGCTGCGCCCGCCGCTCCGGCGCCGGGCCGTCGCCGAAGAACTCGGTGTCCTCGATGTAACCGGGCGCGACCACGTTCACGGTGATGCCGTGCGGTCCCAGCTGCCGGGCCAGATCGTGGGCGTACGGGTGCAGCGCGGCCTTGGACGCCGCGTAGGCGCCGCTGCCCGAACCGCGGTAGGCGGCGATGGACGAGATGAACAGCACCCGCCCGCCCGGTTCGGCGAGCCGGTCCTTCAGGGCTTCGGTGAGGAGAGCGGCGGTCAGGGTGTTGAGCCGGAAGGTGTCGGTCCAGGCGCGAGCCACCTGTTCCAGGGGGTCGTCGCCGGCCGCCGGACGCCGGCCGCCGGCACCTCCGGCGCTGTGCACGAGCACGTCGACCGTGCCGAGTTCCCGGGCGACGAACTCGGCCACGCCCCGTACGTCCGCCGGTTCTGTCAGGTCCGCCGCGTAGGTGAGGGAGCCGGGTACCGCGGCCTTCTGCAGCACCTCAGCGCGCCGCCCCAGCAACAGCACCCGGTCGCCGTCCGCCGCGAACGCCTGTGCCGTCGCCAGCCCGATGCCCGTACCGCCTCCACTGATCACGATGTTGCGAGTCATGATCCGAGAGTAGGAGTGATGAGCGGACGATGCCCGGATTTATCCACAGGTCCGTCATGTTCATATGACTTTTCATGCGCAGGGCTCAGTTCACCGCAGACTGCGCACGTCGAGATGCCTGAGCACCCGGTCCACGATCTCCGGATCCGCCCCCGGCTCGCTCCGCGCCGCCAGCACCTCGTGCCGCGCCGCGCTGAGCATCTCGTTCTGGATGTTCCGGATCCGTTTCAGCCGCCTGGCCCGCTGGTGCTGCGCCTCCCGCCGCTCCTTCTCCCCCATGTCGGGGCTGATCCGGATCCCGATGTCGAAGGCGCGGCGCAACATCTGCTCGGACAGGTCCTCGGGCAGGTCCTCCACCTGTTCGATCTCGCGCAGCCTGCGCTTGGCCGCCTTCGCGGCCCGCACCGCCAGCTCCGTCTCGAACTCCTTCTCCCGCTCGGAGTCGGCCCGTACCCCGAGCCACCTGACCAGGGACGGCAGTGTCAGCCCCTGCAGGACCAGGGTGACGATGATGACCCCGAAAGCGATGAAGACGATCTCGTCCCGGTCGGGGAACGGGGAGCCGTCGTCGGTCTTCAGCGGGACGGCCAGCGCCAGCGCCACCGAGGCCACCCCGCGCATCCCGGACCACCACATCACGACGGTCTCCCGCCAGCTGACCGGGATCTCCTCGTCGGAGTCCCGCCGCGCGTGCAGCCGCTTGGTCAGCCAGGTCGCGGGCAGCAGCCACAGCAGCCGTACGACGATCACCACGCCCACGACGGTGGCCGCCCAGCCGAGCATCTCGCCCCAGCGGCCCTGGGCCGTGCGGATGGCGTTGTGCAGTTCGAGGCCGATCAGCCCGAAGGCGACGCCCGTGACGAGGGTGTCGATGATGTCCCAGAAGGTGTGCCCGGCCAGCCGGGTCATCACGTCGTCGGCGTCGGTGGCGTACTCCGCGAGGAACAGCGCGGTGGTGAGCACCGCGAGCACCCCGGAGCCGTGCAGCTTCTCCGCCAGCACGTAGGAGGCGTACGGCACCAGCAGGGTCATGCCGATCTGCAGGGTCGGATCGCCCAGCAGGTCCATGAGCCTGTTCGCGCCCCAGCCGAGCACCAGGCCCACGGCCACCGCGACAACGGCGGACAGCACGAGGTCCAGGCCGGCCCGCCACGGCGAGAACGAGCCGCTCACGGCCGCGGCGATCGCCACGTGGTACAGCACGATGGCGGTGACGTCGTTGAACAGCCCCTCGCCCTCCAGGATCGACACCAGGCGGCGCGGCAGCCCGAGCTGCCCGGCGACGCTGGTCGCGGCCACCGGGTCGGGCGGGGCGATCAGGGCGCCGAGCGCGACGGCGGCGGCGATCGGCAGCCCCGGCACGATGGCGTTGGCGACGAACGCCACGCACACCGTCGTCACGAACACCAGCGCGACGGCCAGCAGGAGGATCGGGCGGACGTTGGCCGTGAACTGCCGCCAGGAGGTGCGCCGTACGGCCGCGTAGAGCAGCGGCGGAAGCAGCCCGGGCAGGATCAGATCCGGCGGGATGTCCACGTCGGGCACGAAGTCTGCCACCGCGAGAGCGCCGCCGAACAGGGTCATCAGCACCGGTGCCGGCACCCTCAGCCGGTCCGCCACCGGGACGCTCACCAGCGCCCCGAGCAGCAGGACGAACAGCAGAGCCAACTGGTCCACGGCCGGCGCTCCGGGGGTCGACGATCACACGGCAGGCCTCCAGCCTGCCATCCGACCGACGGCGACGCCCGCCGCCGACGGGACGCGGCTCCCAGGGCTACAGGGTGCGGCGCATCGCCCGGTGCGGGATGCCGGCGTCCGGGAACTCGGGGCCGTACGCCGCATAGCCGAGGCGCTCGTAGAAGCCCAGCGCCTGGGTCTGTGCGTGCAGGTCCACCGCCGTGAGGCCACGCGCGCGGGCCGCGTCCTCGATGGCCCGCACCAGGGCCACACCGACGCCGAGCCCACGGGCAGCGCGGGCGACGGCGAGCCGCCCCAGGGAGCCCACCGAGGGGTCCGCGCCGGTCTTCGCCACCGCGGCCTCGCCGTGCAGCAGCCGTCCGGTGCCGAGCGGCGCTCCGTCCTCGCGGACCGCCAGCACATGCACGGCGACCGCGTCGTGGGCGTCGTACTCGATGGTCTCGTCGACGCCCTGCTCGACGACGAAGACCTCCTTGCGGACCGCGAAGCAGGCCTCGCGGTCGGCGGGGTCCTCGGCCACGCGGACGGTGTACGGCACGCTCACGCGTACGTCTCCTCACGCACCTGGTCGAGGGCCTTCTGCAGGTCCTCGGGGTAGGCGCTCTCGAACTCCACCCACTGGCCGTCCCCGGGGTGCTCGAAGCCGAGCCGCACGGCGTGCAGCCACTGGCGGGTCAGGCGCAGCCGCTTGGCGAGGGTGGGGTCGGCGCCGTAGGTGAGGTCGCCGACGCAGGGGTGGCGGTGGGCGGACATGTGGACGCGGATCTGGTGGGTGCGGCCGGTCTCCAGCTTCACGTCCAGCAGGGAGGCGGCGCGGAACGCCTCGATGAGGTCGTAGTGCGTCACCGAGGGCTTGCCGTCGGCCGTGACCGCCCACTTGTAGTCGTGGTTCGGGTGGCGGCCGATGGGCGCGTCGATCGTGCCGCTCGTCGGGTCCGGGTGGCCCTGGACCAGGGTGTGGTAACGCTTGTCGACCGTGCGCTCCTTGAACTGGCGCTTGAGCGAGGTGTACGCCCGCTCCGACTTGGCGACCACCATCAGGCCCGAGGTGCCGACGTCCAGGCGGTGCACGATGCCCTGGCGCTCGGCGGCGCCGGAGGTGGAGATCCGGTACCCGGCGGCGGCGAGACCGCCGATGACGGTGGGGCCGCTCCAGCCCGGCGACGGATGCGCGGCCACGCCGACCGGCTTGACGATGACGACCACGTCCTCGTCGTCGTGCACGATCTCCATGCCCTCGACCGGCTCGGCGACCACCTGCACGGGTGCGGGCGCCTGTGGCATCTCGACCTCGAGCCAGGCACCGCCGCTCACCCGCTCGGACTTGCCGACCACGGTGCCGTCGACCTGGACCTTGCCGGCCGCGGCCAGCTCCGCCGCCTTGGTGCGGGAGAAGCCGAACATGCGGGAGATGGCGGCGTCGACGCGCTCGCCCTCCAGGCCGTCGGGCACGGGCAGGGTACGGATCTCGGGAATCGTGCTCACCCGTCGAGTATGCCGGACGGGTGGAACCGGCCCGCACGAGCCTGTGGAAAACCGCCTGTGGACGGTGCCGGCCTCAGTCCTTGTGGACCGTGCCGTCCGGGTCCAGGCCCCGGAAGGACAGCAGGACGATCAGTATCCCACCGCACACGATCGCCGAGTCCGCCAGGTTGAACACGGCGAAGCCCTTGGGCGCGATGAAGTCCACGACCTTGCCCTCGAAGACACCGGGCGAGCGGAAGATCCGGTCGGTGAGGTTGCCGAGGGCGCCGCCGAGCAGCAGACCGAGCGCGATGGCCCAGGGGTAGCTGTACAGCTTGCGGGCCAGGCGGATGATCACCACGATCACGGCCGCGGCGATCAGGGTGAAGATCACCGTGAAGGCCGCGCCGAATCCGAAGGCCGCGCCCGGGTTGCGGGTGGCGTTCAGCTCCAGCCAGTCCCCGACGAGCCTGATCGGCTCGTGGCCCTCCAGCTTGGCGACCACGAGCACCTTGCTGATCAGGTCGAGGGAGTACGCGAACGCGGCCACGGCGAACAGCAGGGCGATCCGGCGGCCTCGGCTGCCTCGCGCCTGTGCCCGGTCCCGCTGCTCGCCGCTGTCGTCCGGGGTGTCCGGCGTACCGATGATGCGCTCCGCCTCTGCCACGTGAGTCCCTCAACCTAGGTGCCTGACTGAGGACGAGACTACGGCACGGCCGCGCACACTCAGGAGCGGCGTTCCTGCTTCTGCTTGCACTCGACGCACAGCGTCGCCCTGGGGAAAGCCTGCATCCGGGCCTTGCCGATGGGGTTGCCGCAGTTCTCGCACAGGCCGTAGGTGCCGGCGTCCAGCCGCTCCAGCGCGTGCTCGTTCTGGACCAGCATCTCGCGCGCGTTGGCGGCCAGCGCCAGTTCGTGCTCACGGGTGATGTTCTTGGTGCCGGTGTCGGCCTGGTCGTCACCCGCGCCGTCCCCGGAGTCCCGCATCAGGCCCACCAGGGACGCCTCGGACGAGCTGATCTCGGCGCGCAGCCGCTCCACCTCGGACAGCAGCTCCGCACGGGCCTCGGCGACCTCCTCCGGGGTCCAGGGATCCTCACCGGGGCGCACCGCCAGCTCGCCGGGCTCCGCCGCGGCGACCCGCGCCTTGGGAACGGCGGTGTCCGCCGTGGCCGTGCCAGGAGTCTTCTTCGCAACCACTGTCGTGGCTCCCGTCTGCTTCGCGGCCCGCGCCGCGCCCGCCTTCTTGGCCCTGCTGGTGCCGGCCGCCTCCGGGGAGACGCCCGCCGCGGCCGCCTTCCTGCCGCCGGCCTTCCTGGCCGGCGTCTTCTTGACGGCCGTGTCCTCCACCGCTCCCTTCGCTGCCGGCGTCTTTCCGCCGGTCTTCCCTGCCGCCGCCTTCATCTCGCCCGCCGCCTTCTTCGGGGCGACCGCCTCGTCGCCGGCCGCCTCCTGGGCGACGGCCTTCCTGGCCTGGGCTTTCTCGGTCGCTGTCCGCTTGGCCGGGGCGTCCTTGGTGGCGGCCTTCCCGGCAACCGCCTTCTTGCCGGCCACCGGCACTCCGTCCGCCTTCCTGGCAGCTCCAGCCCGCTTCTTCCCGGCCGCCTTCTCGACGACCGTTCGCTCAACCGCCTCCCTCGCCGGAGCCTTCTCGGCAGCCGTCTGCTTGGCCGAGGCCTTCTTGGCGGCCGTCCTCTTGGCGGCCGTCGTACTGGCGGCCGTCGTCCTGGCGGCTGCCTGCTTGGCAGCCGTCTCCTTGGCCGAGGTCTTCTTCGCGGCCGATTTCCCGGCGGCGGCCGGCTGCCGCGTGGCCGCGTCCTTCGTGGTCGCCTCTTTCTCCGCCGTCATCCCGACGGCCGGCTCTGTGCCCTTTCCCCCGGTGCCCTTCCCCCCGGGCACCCTCTTCTTCCCGGCCGTTCCCTTGGCCGCACCGCCGGAGGCAGCCGCGCCGGAGGCGGTCGCGCCCCCGCGCCGGCCGGTCGCCGGCTGCTGTACGGCGGTCCTTTTCGCCACCATGGCCGCGACCCCTTCACATATTGTGATGTTGCTCGCGAATCGTGCTGGGACGATAAATCGACTTGAGTCCCGCGGCAACGGGGCACACCGCCCGATTCGCCCGCCCGCACCCCCGCTCAGCGGGCCTGCATCCGTTGTGCCCAGCTCCCTGCCGGGTAATCCGCCCGGCCCTGCCCGCCTGGACCCGGGCGCCCGCCCCCTGGCCATTCGGGTCATCCAGGACCGTCCCGTCGGCCGGCGGACGCACCGCAGGGAAATCCGGTCGGCCGCTGTCCGCGCGGCGCCGTACACTGGGCGGAGCGAAAAGCGTGGATGGGGACGAGTAGCGGCGTACGCAGCCCAGAGCGACCCGGGGACGGTGTGAGCCCGGGGGCGAGCGCGACGTGAAGATCACCCCGGAGCCGCCGGAAGAAAGCCGCAGCCGTGAGGCAGGGCGAGTAGAACCGGCTTCGCGACCCCAATGAGGGGGCTCACCGGCGCGTAGGGCGCGACGGGGGGCCAAGGAGGGTGGTACCGCGGGAGCGCGCCGCACACGGCGTAGGCAGGATCGAAGGCTCTCGTCCCTCCGACGGAAGGCAGCAAGTCCGTTGGAGGATGCTCGCAGATGACAGCGCCGACGTACCGCCAGGTGCCCGCACAGGTCGACCTGCCCGCTCTTGAGCACGCCGTGCTCGACTTCTGGCGCGAGCAGAAGATCTTCGCCAAGAGCCTGGAGCAGTCCGAGGGCCGCCCGGAGTGGGTGTTCTACGAAGGCCCGCCCACCGCCAACGGCATGCCCGGCGCCCACCACATCGAGGCGCGCGTCTTCAAGGACGTCTTCCCGCGCTTCCGCACCATGCGCGGCTACCACGTGGCCCGCAAGGCCGGCTGGGACTGTCACGGCCTGCCCGTGGAGCTCGCCGTCGAGAAGGAGCTGGGCTTCTCCGGCAAGCAGGACATCGAGGCGTACGGCATCGCCGAGTTCAACGCCAAGTGCCGCGAGTCCGTGACCCGGCACACCGACGCCTTCGCCGAGCTGACGACCCGCATGGGCTACTGGGTCGACCTGGACGACGCCTACCGGACCATGGACCCCGAGTACGTGGAGTCGGTCTGGTGGTCGCTGAAGGAGATCTTCACCAAGGGCCTGCTGGTCCAGGACCACCGCGTCGCCCCCTGGTGCCCGCGCTGCGGCACCGGCCTGTCCGACCACGAGCTGGCGCAGGGCTACGAGACGGTCGTCGACCCCTCCGTGTACGTCCGTTTCCCGCTCACCTCCGGTCCGCTGGCCGGCGAGGCCGCGCTCCTGGTGTGGACGACGACCCCCTGGACCCTGGTGTCCAACACGGCGGTCGCCGCGCACCCGGAGGTCACCTACGTCGTCGCGACCGACGGCGAGGAGAAGCTCGTCGTCGCCGAGCCGCTGCTCGCCAAGGCGCTCGGCGAGGGCTGGGAGGCCACCGGCCAGACCTTCACCGGCGCCGAGATGGAGCGCTGGAACTACCAACGTCCGTTCGAGCTCGTCGAGTTCCCGGAGCCGGCGCACTACGTGGTCAACGCGGACTACGTGACGACCGAGGACGGTACGGGTCTGGTCCACCAGTCCCCCGCCTTCGGTGAGGACGACCTCAAGGTCTGCCGTGCCTACGGCCTGCCCGTCGTGAACCCGGTCCGCCCGGACGGCACCTTCGAGAAGGACGTCCCGCTGGTCGGCGGCGTCTTCTTCAAGAAGGCGGACGAAAAGCTCACCGAGGACCTCCAGCAGCGCGGCCTGCTCTTCAGGCACGTCGCGTACGAGCACAGCTACCCGCACTGCTGGCGCTGCCACACCGCGCTGCTCTACTACGCGCAGCCCTCCTGGTACATCCGCACGACGGCCATCAAGGACCGCCTGATCCAGGAGAACGAGAAGACCAACTGGTTCCCGGAGACGGTCAAGCACGGCCGGTACGGCGACTGGCTGAACAACAACATCGACTGGGCGCTGTCCCGCAACCGCTACTGGGGCACCCCGCTGCCGATCTGGCGCTGCGAGGACGACCACCTCACCTGCGTGGGCTCCCGCGCGGAACTGACCGAGCTGACCGGCACCGACCAGTCGGGCCTCGACCCGCACCGCCCGTACATCGACGAGGTCACCTTCGCCTGCCGTCACGACGGCTGCGGCAAGACCGCCACGCGCGTGCCCGAAGTGATCGACGCCTGGTACGACTCGGGTTCCATGCCGTTCGCGCAGTGGGGCTACCCGTACAAGAACAAGGAGCTGTTCGAGAGCCGGTACCCGGCTCAGTTCATCTCCGAGGCGATCGACCAGACCCGCGGCTGGTTCTACACCCTGATGGCCGTCGGCACGCTGGTCTTCGACAAGTCGTCGTACGAGAACGTCGTCTGCCTGGGCCACATCCTGGCCGAGGACGGCCGCAAGATGTCCAAGCACCTGGGCAACATCCTCCAGCCGATCCCGCTCATGGACCAGCACGGCGCGGACGCGGTCCGCTGGTTCATGGCGGCCGGCGGTTCCCCGTGGGCGGCCCGCCGGGTCGGCCACGGCACCATCCAGGAGGTCGTCCGCAAGACCCTGCTGACGTACTGGAACACGGTGGCCTTCCAGGCGCTGTACGCCCGTACGTCCCAGTGGGCGCCCGGCGCGGCGGACCCGGCGCCGGCCGAGCGCCCGGTGCTGGACCGCTGGCTGCTGTCCGAGCTGCACGCGCTGACCGACCAGGTGACACAGTCCCTGGAGGCGTACGACACCCAGCGCGCCGGCAAGCTGCTGTCCGCGTTCGTCGACGACCTGTCCAACTGGTACGTCCGCCGTTCGCGCCGCCGCTTCTGGCAGGGCGACAAGGCCGCGCTGCGCACGCTGCACGAGGTGCTGGAGACGGTCACCAAGCTGATGGCGCCGATCACCCCGTTCATCGCCGAGCGGGTGTGGCAGGACCTGGTCGTGCCGGTGACCCCGGGCGCGCCCGAGTCCGTGCACCTGGCCGCCTGGCCGGAGGCGGACCTCGCCGCGATCGACCCGGAGCTGTCCAAGCAGATGGTGCTGGTGCGCCGGCTGGTGGAGCTGGGCCGGGCCACGCGCGCGGAGTCCGGCGTCAAGACGCGTCAGCCGCTGTCCCGCGCGCTGATCGCGGCGACCGGCTTCGAGTCCCTGGACCCCGAGCTGCACGCCCAGATCACCGAGGAGCTGAACGTCTCCTCGCTGGCGTCGCTGTCCGAGGTGGGCGGCAGCCTGGTGGACACGACGGCCAAGGCCAACTTCCGTGCACTGGGCAAGCGGTTCGGCAAGCGGGTGCAGGACGTGGCCAAGGCGATCGCCGCCGCCGACGCGGCCGCGCTGTCCCTGTCGCTGCGTGCGGGCACGGCCTCCGTGGAGGTCGACGGTGAGACGGTCACCCTCGCCCCGGACGAGGTGATCATCACGGAAACCCCGCGCGAGGGCTGGTCGGTGGCCTCCGACTCCGGTGCCACGGTGGCGCTGGACCTGGAGATCACCGAGGAGCTCCGGCAGGCCGGCCTGGCCCGTGACGCGATCCGGCTGATCCAGGAGGCCCGCAAGAACAGCGGCCTGGATGTGGCCGACCGGATCGCTCTGCGCTGGGCGTCGACCGAGCCCGCGGTGGTCGCCGCGCTGGCCGAGCACAGCGAGCTGATCGCCGAGGAGGTCTTGTCGACCGACTTCCAGCAGGGTGAGGGCGACGACAGCTTCGGTGAGCCGTTCACCGACGAGGGACTGTCTCTCACGTTCCGGCTGCGGAAGGCGTAAGCGCCGAGCGGTTCGAGTAGGGCCCGGTCTCCCCTGAGGAGGCCGGGCCCTTCTTGCACGGGCGAGTGACGCAACCCGCGTAAAAAGGGCGGGCCCCCTGGACCGAAGTCCAAGGGGCCCGCCCTATGGAGCGCTGCCGACGCCGTTGTCGTACTAGTGCCCGGTGCTCAGTTGTCGTCCTCGTCGATCAGGAACCCGCGCATCGGCGAGGGTGCCTGGCCCATCGGGGACGGGCCCTGCGGGCGGACCGGGGCCATGGGCTGGGTCATGGCCGGGGTCATCTGCTGCTGGCCGCCGTACGACGGGGCGGACGGACCGGGGTTGCCGCCCATCGTCTGGTTGCCGCCGTAGGACGGGGCGCTCGCGCCGGCCGGAGCCATGGAGGGCGCCGGGGACGGCGGCAGCGACGCGGTGGCCGGGGTGCGCGGCGGGGCCAGGGAGTCGTCGGCCTGGGTCTCCAGCTGGCGCAGCTGGGACTCGAGGTACGACTTCAGGCGCGTGCGGTACTCGCGCTCGAAGCCGCGCAGGTCCTCGACCTTGCGCTCCAGCGTGGCGCGGGCGGACTCCAGGGAGCCCATCGCGACGCGGTGCTTCTCCTGCGCGTCCCGCTCCAGGGCGTCGGCCTTGGCACGGGCGTCACGCTCCAGACCCTCGGCGCGGCTGCGGGCCTCGCCGACGATCTTGTTGGCCTCGGAGCGGGCCTCGGCGATCGCCTGGTCGGCGGTCTGCTGGGCCAGCGAGAGGACTCGGGCGGCGCTGTCGCCACCGGGGCCCTGACCGGGGCCGCCCATCGGACCGCCCATGGGGCCGCCCATCGGGCCACCCATCTGCTGCATGGGCGGCTGGCCGCCCATCGGGCCCTGACCCATCGGACCCTGGCCCATCGGGCCGGGACCCTGCGGGCCGCCCTGACCGCCGGGACCGGCGGGCAGCTGCGGGGCACCGCTCGGCAGCTGGGGCGGGCCTCCCATGGGGCCGCCCATCTGCTGCTGCGGCGGGCCCGATATGCCGGCGGGCACCGGCGCGCCGGGACCTCGCATGCCCTGCTGCTGCGGGTGCTGCTGCTGGTCCTGCTCCGGCGGGCCCTTGCGCATGTTCTGCTGGTTCTGCGCGGCCGCACGGGTCGCCGCGGCCAGCTTGGCGCGCAGGTCCTCGTTCTCGCGGAGCAGACGGGTCAGTTCGGCTTCGACCTCGTCGAGGAAGGCATCGACCTCGTCCTCGTCATAGCCTTCTCGGAGGCGGACGGTCGTGAACTGCTTGTTCCGCACGTCCTCGGGGGTCAACGGCATCTCTTCACCTCAACGTAGTCATCGGCAGTCGGCAAGACCGTATCGTCCACCCTCATCACATGAAGCTCCCCGTGATGGAGAGGAGGATGTAGACGATGATCATCAGTACGAAGAAGGACAGGTCGAGCGCCACGCCCCCGAGACGCAGCGGCGGGATGAACCGCCGCAGAAGCTTCAGCGGTGGATCGGTGACAGTGTAGGTGGCCTCCAGTACGACCACCATCGCCTTGCCGGGTTGCCACGAGCGGGCGAACTGGAACACGTAATCCATGACCAGCCGGAAGATGAGCACGGCGAGGAACACCAACAGCGCGGTGTGGACCACCGTGACGAACACGCTCATGGCCTGCGCTTCCCTCTCCCCTGCTCCATGCTCTTGCGAGCTCTTCCGAACTTCGATCCGGTTGTGCGTCTCAGCTCTGGTTGAAGAACCCGCCCTCTGCGATGCGGGCCTTGTCCTCCGCCGTGACATCGACGTTAGCAGGAGACAACAGGAACACCTTCTGCGTCACCCGCTCGATGCTGCCGTGAAGACCAAACACCAAACCGGCCGCAAAGTCGACAAGTCGCTTCGCGTCTGTGTCATCCATCTCAGTCAGATTCATGATCACCGGGGTGCCCTCACGGAAGTGTTCCCCGATGGTACGGGCTTCGTTGTAGGTCCGGGGGTGAAGCGTGGTGATCCGGTAAGGCTCTCGCTCGGACACAACCTTGGGCATGATCACCGGTGCGTTCTTCTCGAGGGACTGACGTTCTTGTGTGATGGATGCCACGGGCGCGATGCGCGCCGGACGTCCGGATTCCGCGGCGAGGGCCGTCGAACGGACCACCGGCTCGCGCGGCGCGGGCGGTTGCACGATTCGCACCTCTTCGTCCCTTTGGGACTGATGTGCGCCGTGCGATTGGTGTGACGATTCGTGCCGTCGATGATCCCGCTCCGGTTCCGGGTCCAACTCGGGCTCGAAGTCGTCGTCGGGGTCGAATCCGCGGCCGTCGTACCCATCGTCCTCCACGAGGCCGAGGTAGACCGCCATCTTGCGCATCGCGCCGGCCATGCTCTGAGTCCTCCGCTCTGTGGTGGATCGGCTGACGACTGCCAAGTGCCCGCGATCCACGAGGTCGTTGCGCCCGCCTTCACGGGCACTGACCATATTTTCTGCTGTGGTCCGACTTCTTGGCGACGTTACCCGAGCCTGGGGCGGACTCCGAGTACCGCAGTGCCGACGCGCACATGTGTCGCCCCGGCGGCCACGGCCTGTTCGAGGTCCGCACTCATCCCTGCCGACACCATGGTTGCAGCCGGATGGGCTCGGCGCAGGTCGGTCGACAAATCCATGAGGCGTTCAAACGCCGCCTGTTCGCGTCCCGCGTACTCGCCGGTGAGCGGAGCGACGGTCATCAGGCCGTCGAGCCGCAGCCCCGGCGCCTCGCCGACGAGATCGGCCAACTCTTCGATTCCGCCCGGGGCCACGCCTCCGCGCTCGCCCCTGCCGCTCTCCCCGGCGTCGAGCGCGACCTGGATGAGACACCCCACCTCACGGCCCGCCCGCACGGCCTCGTTCGACAGAGCCGTGACGAGCCTGGGACGATCCACGGACTGCACGACATCCGCGTAACCGACCACGGAACGGACTTTGTTGGTCTGCAACTGGCCGACAAAGTGCCATTTGAGGGGCAGATCCGCACATGCCGCGGCCTTCGGTGCCGCGTCCTGGTCGCGGTTCTCGGCGACGTGGCGCACACCGAGTTCCGACAGGATCCGCACATCGCTCGCCGGGTAGGTCTTGGTGACCACGATGAGGGTCACCTCCTCCCGCTCGCGCCCGGCCGCCACACACGCGGCGGTGATGCGCTCTTCCACTTTCGCCAGGTTTGCGGCGAGTTCGGTCTTACGGTCCGTCATGCCCCATCAGTCCAGCCACACATAGCCCGCGAGCCGCCCGGTGGTGCGGTCACGGCGGTACGAGAAGTGGTCGCCCGACTCCAGCGTGCACTCCGGCGAATGCGCCCGGTCGCGCACCCCGAGCCGGTCGAGCTGCGCGTGCACCCCGGCGCTCACGTCGACCGCCGGCGTGCCCCAGCTCGTCTCGGCGTGCGCCACCGGCTCGACGGCCGCCACCTCGGCGCGCATCGCCTCCGGCACCTCGTAGCACCGCCCGCAGACGGCCGGTCCGGTGCGGGCGACGATCCGGCCCGGCTCGGCGCCGAGTTCGGCCATGGCCCGTACCGCGGCGGGGACGACCCCCTTGACCATGCCGGGCCGGCCCGCGTGCGCCGCCGCCACGACCCCGGCGACGGGATCGGCGAGCAGCACCGGCACACAGTCGGCGGTGAGGACGGCGAGGGCGAGTCCGCGGCGCGCGGTGACGATCGCGTCGACCTCCGGCACCGGGCGGTCTTCCCAGGGCTCGTCCACCACGGCCACGGCGGCGCCGTGCACCTGGTTCATCCAGACGACCCGGCCGGGGTCGAGGCCGAGCGACTTGGCGGCGATGTCCCGGTTGGCCCGTACCGCCTCGGGGTCGTCGCCGACCGCGCCGCCGAGGTTCAGCTCCTCATACGGAGCGGCGCTCACCCCGCCCCACCGGTCGGTGAAGGCGAAGTGCGCGCCGCTCACGCTCTCGCGCTCTCCTATCACTTCAGGAAGTCCGGCACGTCCAGCTCCTCGGCCGCGCTGTCCGCGTAGGAGGGGCGGGGCGCCGGCGTCACCGGCGGGGGCGCCGGGATGTCGGCCACCGGCTCGGGCGCCGGCTCCGGCTCCTCCTTGGGCTTGACGCTGCCCAGCGAGCCGAAGGACGGGCGGCTGGGCTCGCTCGAGCGGGCCGGAACGGGCTCCTCGCGCCGGGCGCCCGTCGAAGTCGAGGCCGAGCCGAGGACGTTGTCCCGGCGGGCCGGGGGCTGGCCGCCGTCGAAGCCGGCCGCGATCACGGTGACCCGGACCTCGTCGCCGAGGGCGTCGTCGATGACCGCGCCGAAGATGATGTTGGCCTCGGGGTGGGCTGCCTCGCTGACGAGCTGGGCCGCCTCGTTGATCTCGAACAGACCGAGGTCGGAGCCGCCGGAGATGGACAGCAGCACGCCCCGGGCGCCGTCGATGGAGGCCTCCAGCAGCGGCGAGGAGATCGCCATCTCGGCGGCGGCCACCGCGCGGTCGTCGCCGCGGGCCGAGCCGATGCCCATGAGGGCCGAACCGGCCTCGGACATGACCGACTTCACGTCGGCGAAGTCGAGGTTGATCAGACCGGGGGTGGTGATGAGGTCGGTGATGCCCTGGACACCGGAGAGCAGGACCTGGTCGGCGGACTTGAAGGCGTCCAGGACCGAGACCTGGCGGTCCGAGATGGACAGCAGCCGGTCGTTGGGGATGACGATGAGGGTGTCGACCTCTTCGCGCAGTTCGGCGATGCCGTCCTCGGCCTGGTTCGCGCGGCGCCGCCCCTCGAAGGTGAACGGACGCGTGACGACGCCGATGGTGAGGGCGCCCAGCGAGCGCGCGATGTTGGCCACGACGGGCGCGCCGCCGGTGCCGGTGCCGCCGCCTTCACCGGCCGTCACGAAGACCATGTCGGCCCCCTTGAGGACCTCCTCGATCTCCTCGCGGTGGTCCTCGGCGGCCTTGCGGCCGACGGCCGGGTTGGCTCCGGCGCCGAGTCCGCGGGTGAGTTCGCGGCCGACGTCGAGTTTGACGTCGGCGTCGCTCATCAACAGCGCCTGCGCGTCGGTGTTGATGGCGATGAACTCGACGCCCTTGAGACCGACCTCGATCATCCGGTTGATGGCATTGACACCACCGCCGCCGACACCGATGACCTTGATGACTGCGAGGTAGTTCTGCGGTGCTGCCACGTCGAAGGCCTCTCGCCTCGAATTACGTTGTCGCCGCCGGGCGGTGCCCCGCGCCGGGACGACGGATGCCGAATGGGACGGTCCGTAGCGCCGACCCGAACCCTAACCCTGAAGTTTAGGGTTACCAGTGTGTGTGTTCCCTGGAGTCTTCTGAACAGGACACTAAGTCGACAAGTGGCGCCCGTTCAACGAACACGCCGAACCTCCCGTTTTTCTTTTCACCCTATGTGATCAGCCGTAGCAGTGCCCAACCAGGGTGCTGGCCTGCGCTGATGTGCGTCAACTCCCCGATGACGCAGGGGCGGTGGGAACGCTGACATCGAAGTGCCGCGCACCGGGAGCTGCTTTCATGAGAGCTGCGAGGGTCCGTGCCTTGGCGCGGCCGTTCTCGCTGCTGCCCCATGCCACCGTGCGGCCGTCGGCCAACTCCAGCGAGATGTCGTCGTAGGAACGGACTTGGACGGTCCGGGTGTCCCCCGCCACGGCGGCCGGCAGAGCCCCCACGACCCGGACCGCCTCGCGCACCAGCCGGTCGGTGCCGAAGCGGCGGAAGCTCGCCGCGCCGGAGCCCGTGCGGGAGACGGACAATTCCAGTGTCGGAACGCCTTTCGGCGCCTGCGAAACCGTAGCGAATCGGACACCTTCGTGGTCGACTTCGACGAACTCGCCGCCCTTTTGGACAAGCAGAACCGGAGTGCGCTCGGTCACTTTCAGAACGATTCCCTGGGGCCAGGAACGGACCACATCAACGGTGTCAATTCGGGGCAATTTCCGGCGAAGTCGGGCTTCGATGCCATGGGTGTCGACGGAAATCATCGGCGCCCCGACCGGTACGTCCGCCGCGTCCCGCACCTCGGCGGGGCTCAGCACGAGCGTGCCCGACACCGAGACATGCCGGACGCGCAGCCAGCTCGAGCCGTACAACACCCAGGTGCCACCGGCTCCGAGGAGCAGCAGAAGAACCGCCAGGATGACGATCGTACGAAGGCGCGGCCTTCTGAGCCGGCGGGCGAGCGGCGGGCCGGACGACTCCTGCTGGCGTTCACCGCGCTCGGCGGTAGTCGGTCCGGCCACCCTCACTGCCCTTTCGTCATACGGTCCTAACGGCGCGAGGCGATCGCCTCGTACACCATGCCGACGAGCAGCTCGTCGGCGTCCCGGCGGCCGAACTCGCTTGCCGCGCGGGACATCTCGTACAGCCGGTGCGGATCGGCGAGCACGGGCAGGACGTTCTGCTGCACCCACTCGGGCGTGAGTTCCGCGTCGTCGACCAGCAGCCCGCCGCCGGCCTTCACCACCGGCTGGGCGTTGAGCCGCTGTTCGCCGTTGCCGATGGGCAGCGGGACATAGGCGGCCGGGAGCCCGACGGCGGAGAGTTCGGCGACGGTCATCGCGCCCGCGCGGCAGAGCATCATGTCGGCCGCGGCGTACGCGAGGTCCATCCGGTCCAGGTAACTTACCGGGATGTAGGGGGGCATTCCCGGCATCTGGTGCACCTGCGGCAGTTCGTTCTTCGGTCCGACCGCGTGCAGGATCTGGATGCCCGCCTGCTGGAGCCAGGGGGCGACCTGCTGGACGACCTCGTTGAGGCGCCGGGCGCCCTGGGAGCCGCCGGAGACGAGCAGTGTGGGCAGGTTCGGGTCGAGACCGAAGCGGTGGCGGGCCTCGGGGCGGGCCGCGGCGCGGTCCAGGGTGGCGATGGAGCGGCGCAGCGGGATGCCGATGTAGCGGGCGTCGCGCAGCTTGCTGTCGGGCGTGGAGACGGCGACCCGGGCCGCGTACCGCGAGCCGATCTTGTTGGCCAGGCCGGGGCGGGCGTTGGCCTCGTGGATCACGATGGGCACCCCGAGGCGCTTGGCGGCCAGATAGCCGGGCAGGGCGACATAGCCGCCGAAACCGACCACGACGTCCGCCTTGGTGCGCTCCAGGATCTGCTCGGCGGCCTTGATGGTGCCGCGCAGCCGGCCCGGGACGGTGATCAGCTCGGGGGTCGGCTTACGGGGCAGCGGCACCGCCGGGATCAGCGCCAGTTCGTAGCCGCGCTCCGGGACGAGCCGGGTCTCCAGGCCGCGCTCCGTGCCCAGGGCCGTGATCCCCACGGTCGGGTCCTGCCTGCGCAGGGCGTCCGCGAGGGCGAGCGCGGGCTCGATGTGGCCGGCGGTCCCCCCACCGGCGAGTACGACATGCACCGAAATTCACCGCTCTCCGGACGGACGCGCCACCGAGGCACGCCGTCGCATCGTGTTCCATCTCCGAGGCCCCCGCTCACCGCCGGAGCCTCCCGCCCGCTTTCTACCAAAGCGAGGTTGCCGCATCGCAAGCGCCGCCCGCGCAGCGGGCTCGTCGCGCGCGAAGGCGATCAGCAGCCCGATGGCGAACATGGTCGGCAGCAGGGCGGACCCCCCGTAGGAGAACAGCGGGAGGGGGACGCCGGCGATCGGCAGCAGCCCGAGCACCGCACCGATGTTGACCACCGCCTGGGCGGTGATCCAGGTGGTCACGCCTCCCGCGGCGTACCTCACGAAGGGGTCCTCCGTGCGTCCGGCCACGCGGATACCCGCATAGCCTAGAGCCGCGAACAGGGCGAGCACGGACAGCGTCCCGGCCAGGCCCAGTTCCTCACCGGTGACGGCGAAGATGAAGTCGGTGTGGGCTTCGGGCAGTTGGCCCCATTTTTCCACACTCGCACCGAGACCGGAACCGAAGAGTCCGCCGGAGGCGAGGGCGTAGATGCCGTGCACGGCCTGCCAGCAGTCGGCCACCCCCGCCCTGGGCTCGGTGGCGCCGATGCAGGCGAGCCGGGCCATCCGGTTGGGGCTGGTCTTGATGAGGACGCCGCCGATCAGGGTCGCGATCGTCAGCACCCCGGCGAACAGCCGGGTGGGCGCCCCCGCGAGCCACAGCAGGCCGAACAGGATGGCCGTGAGGATGATCGCGGTGCCCATGTCGCCGCCGAGCATGATCAGCCCGAGCAGCAGGAAGGCGACCGGCACCAGCGGCACCAGCATGTGCTTCCACTGGGTCAGCAGCCGCTTCTCCTGCTTGCGCGCGATCAGGTCCGCGCCCCACAGCACCAGGGCGAGCTTGCCGAACTCGCTGGGCTGGATCTGGAAGGAGCCGCCGAGGGAGATCCAGTTCTGGTTGCCGTTGACCGCCATCCCTATCCCGGGCACCTGCACCAGGGCCATCAGGAAGACGGCGCCGGCGAGGATCGGGTAGGCGAGCGCCCGGTGCAGTTTCACCGGCATGCGGGAGGCCGCGAACAGCAGCAGCCCGCCGATCACGGCGGCCAGCAGCTGCTTGCGGAAGAAGTACGAGCCGGGCAGCGACATCTGCAGCGCGGTGATCTGGGAGGCCGAGTAGACCATCACCAGACCCAGCACGATGATCAGCACGCTGCCGCCGAGGATCAGGTAGTAGGCGGTGAGCGGCCGGTCCCAGGCCTTGCGCGCGCGGGTGTAGGCCCGTTGGACGGGGCTCTCGCGCGGAAGGCGCTGCGCGGGGGGCCGCTTGACGGCCCCCTGAACCGGAGGACGACCTGTACGGCTACCGGACATCACCGGCTCCTCCCGACCTCAGCCACATCCGAGTCTCCCGTTCCTCCAAGGGTCCCGAAGCACCCTGGGTGGCCGAGACCCGCCGTCAGGCGCCCGCTTCGAGTTCGCGGACCGCCGCCGCGAACGCGTCACCGCGCTGGTTGTAGTTGGTGAACATGTCCATGGAGGCGCAGGCCGGGGCCAGCAGCACCGTGTCACCGGGCCGAGCCAGCCGCTTCGCCTCCGCCACCGCCTGGAGCATCGCCCCAGTGTCGGTCCGGTCGAGGTCCACCACGGGTACTTCCGGCGCGTGTCGCGCGAGGGCGTCGCGGATCAGCGCCCGGTCGGCGCCGATGAGGACGGCACCGCGAAGTCGCTTTGCCGACTTGGCGACCAGTTCGTCGAAGGTCGCGCCCTTCGCCAGACCGCCCGCAATCCATACAATCGACTCATATGACGCCAACGAGGCTTCGGTGGCATGGGTGTTGGTCGCCTTGGAGTCGTCCACGTAGGCCACCCCGTCGAGATCGGCGACGTGCGCGATGCGGTGCGCGTCCGGGCGGAACGCCCTGAGGCCGTCGCGTACGGCCTTGGCGGGTACCCCGAAGGCACGCGCGAGGGCCGCCGCGGCAAGGGCGTTGGCGATGTTGTGCGGGGCCGGCGGGTTGACGTCGGAGACCTCGGCGAGCTCCTGGGCGTTCTTCTGCCGGTTCTCGACGAAGGCGCGGTCGACCAGGATGCCGTCCACCACGCCGAGTTGGGAGGGCGCGGGGGCGCCGAGGGTGAAGCCGATGGCCCGGCAGCCCTCCTCCACGTCCGCCTCGCGGACCAGGTCCTCGGTCGCCTTGTCCTCGACGTTGTAGACGCAGGCGACCCGATTGCCTTCGTAGATGCGGCCCTTGTCGCGCGCGTAGGCCTCCATGGAACCGTGCCAGTCCAGGTGGTCGGGCGCGAGGTTGAGGACCGCGGCCGAATGCGCCCGCAGCGAGGGCGCCCAGTGCAACTGGTAGCTGGACAGCTCGACGGCGAGGACGTCGTAGGTCTCCTCGCCGAGAACCGCGTCCAGCAGGGAGACCCCGATGTTGCCGACGGCGGCGGTGCGCAGGCCCGCGGCCCCCAGGATGGACGCGAGCATCTGCACGGTCGTGGTCTTGCCGTTGGTGCCCGTGACGGCCAGCCAGGGCGCCGCATCGGGGCCGCGCAGGCGCCAGGCCAGCTCGACGTCGCCCCAGACCGGCACACCCGCCTTCCCGGCCGCCTGGAACAGCGGCTTGTCCGGCTTCCAGCCGGGCGCGGTCACGATCAGCTCGGTGCCCTCCGGCAGGGTCGCCCCGTCGCCGAGGCGCACGGTGATGCCGAGCGCCTGAAGTTCCGCGGCCTGCTCACGCGCGCGTGCGTCGTCGCCGTCGTTGACGACCGTGACGACCGCCCCGCGCGCGTGCAGCACCTTGGCCGCCGGGACGCCGGAGACGCCGAGCCCGGCGACGGTGACGTGCTTGCCCTGGAAGTCGTAGAGCTCCGAGGTGGAGGTCACTTGTCCGCTGCCCATCCTGCATAGAAGAGGCCCAGTCCGACAATCACACAGATGCCCTGGATGATCCAGAATCGGACCACCACCAGGACCTCGGACCAGCCCTTGAGTTCGAAGTGGTGCTGGAGTGGCGCCATCCGGAAGACGCGCTTGCCGGTGAGCCGGAAGGAGCCGACCTGGATGACGACCGACATGGTGATGAGCACGAACAGGCCGCCCATGATGGCCAGCAGCAGCTCGGTGCGGGAGAGGATGGCCAGACCGGTGAGGACACCGCCGAGCGCGAGCGAACCGGTGTCACCCATGAAGATCTTCGCCGGCGAGGTGTTCCACCACAGGAAGCCCAGGCAGGCACCCATCAGCGCGGAGGCGATCACCGCGAGGTCGAGCGGGTCGCGCACCTCGTAGCAGGCGGCCGGATTCGTCAGGGTCTGCGCGTTGGCGCAGGACTCCTGGAACTGCCAGACCCCGATGAACGTGTAGGCGCCGAAGACCAGCACGGAGGCGCCGGTGGCCAGGCCGTCCAGACCGTCGGTGAGGTTCACGCCGTTCGACATCGCGAGGATCATGAACAGCGCCCAGACGACGAACAGCACCGGGCCGATCGTCCAGCCGAAGTCGGTGATGAACGACAGCTTGGTGGAGGCCGGGGTGTTGCCGCGTGCGTCGGCGAACATCAGGGACAGCACCGCGAAGGCGATGCCGACGATCAGCTGGCCGGCCATCTTCGCCTTGGCCCGCAGGCCCAGCGAACGCCGCTTGACGATCTTGATGTAGTCGTCGAGGAAGCCGACCAGGCCCATGCCGAACATCAGGCCGAGAACCAGCAGCCCGGAGTAGGTGGGCGGGTAACCGGTGATGAGCTTGCTCAGGAAGTACGCCGCGATCGTCGCCAGGATGAAGGCGATACCGCCCATGGTCGGCGTACCGCGCTTGCTGGCGTGCTCGCGCGGACCGTCGTCGCGGATGTACTGGCCGTAGCCCTTGCGGGCGAGGAGCTTGATCAGCAGCGGGGTGCCGATCAGCGTCAGGAAGAGGCCAATGACTCCTGAGAACAGGATCTGCTTCATCATCGGGCGGCAACCTCGCCCTCGGCACCGGTCTCGACGAGCGCCTGGGCAACGCTCTCGAGCCCCACCGAACGGGACGCCTTCACGAGCACGACGTCCCCCGGGCGCAACTCGCTGCGCAACAGGTCGATCGCCGCCTGTGCGTCGGACACGTGCACCGACTCCTCACCCCACGAACCCTCGTTATATGCGCCCAGTTGCAGCCAGGAGGCCTCAATCCCCCCGACGGCGACGAGCTTGCTGACGTTGAGCCGGACGGCGAGCCGTCCGACGGCGTCGTGCTCGGCGAGCGCCTCGTCCCCCAGCTCGGCCATCTTGCCGAGCACCGCCCACGTGCGGCGCCCCTTGCCCATGGCCGCGAGCGCCCGCAGGGCGGCCCGCATGGACTCGGGGTTGGCGTTGTAGGCGTCGTTGACGATGGTCACGCCGTCCGGGCGCTCGGTGACCTCCATCCGCCAGCGGGAGAGGGTGCCCGCCTCGGAGAGCGCGGTGGCGATCTCTTCCGCGGACATGCCCAGCTCATGGGCGACGGCGGCCGCGGCGAGCGCGTTCGACACGTGGTGCTCACCGTACAGGCGCATGGTCACATCGGATGCACCGGAGGGTGTGAGAAGCCTGAAGGAGGGCTGTCCGCTGTCCGTGAGTCGCACGTTCTCGGCGCGTACGTCCGCTTCGGCCGACTCTCCGAAAAGGACCACCTTCGCCTTGGTACGGGGGGCCATGGCGCGGACCAGCGGGTCGTCGGCGTTGAGGATCGCGGCGCCGCCGTCCTCCGCCGACGGAAGGCCTTCGATGATCTCGCCCTTGGCCTGCGCGATCTGCTCGCGCCCGCCGAACTCGCCGATGTGGGCGGTGCCGACGTTGAGGACGACACCGACCTTCGGCGGCGTGAGGCCGGTGAGGTAGCGGATGTGCCCGATGCCGCGGGCCCCCATCTCCAGCACGAGGAACTGCGTCTCCTCGGTGGCGGTGAGGGCGGTGAGCGGCAGCCCGATCTCGTTGTTGAGCGACTGGGGCGTGAACACCGTCGGCGCCTTGCGCTGGAGCACCTGGGCGATCAGGTCCTTGGTGCTGGTCTTGCCCGCCGAGCCGGTCAGGGCGACGAGGGTCGCGCCGAGCCGGCGTACGACGTGCCGGGCGAGCGCGCCGAGGGCGGTCTGGACGTCGTCGACGACGATCGCGGGCACGCCGACCGGACGGGACGCCAGTACGGCGACCGCGCCCGCCCCGATCACCTGCGGTGCGTAGTCATGGCCGTCCACCCGTTCACCGACGAACGCGGCGAACAGGCTGCCGGGCACCACCTCGCGGGAGTCCCGGACGACCGGTCCGGTGACGGCCACGGACGGATCCGGTATGTCGTGCGTCTGCCCGCCGACGACTGCTGCGATCTCGGCGAGGGAGAGGGCGATCACAAGTTCATCCCCTGGGTCTTCTGGATTTTCATCCCTGGGTTTTCTGGATGGCTTCGCGGAGCACCTGACGGTCGTCGAAGGGACGGACCACGCCGGCGATGTCCTGGCCCTGCTCGTGGCCCTTGCCCGCGACCAGCACGGTGTCGCCGGCCCGGGCGCGCCCCACGGCGGCGGCGATCGCGGCGGCCCGGTCCTCGAACAGGAGGACCTCGCCGCGCTCGTGCGCGGGCACGGAGGCGGCGCCCTGGAGCATGGTCGCGAGGATCGCCAGGGGGTCCTCGGAGCGCGGGTTGTCCGAGGTCAGTACGGCCGTGTCGGCGAGCCGGGCCGCGGCGGCGCCCATCGGGGCCCGCTTGGTCCGGTCGCGGTCGCCGCCGCAGCCGAGCACCACGTGCAGACGGCCCTTGGTGACCTTGCGCAGCGCCTTGAGCACGGATTCGACGGCGTCGGTCTTGTGGGCGTAGTCGACGACCGCGAGGTAGGGCTGCCCGGCGTCCACGCGCTCCAGGCGGCCGGGGACGCCCGGCACGGCGGCGATGCCGTCGGCGGCGGTCTGCGGGTCGAGACCGGCGGCGGCGAGGGCGACGACGGCGGCGAGGGTGTTCGCCACGTTGAAGGGGCCGGCGATCGGCGACCTGGCGTGGATGCGCGCGCCGTCCGGGCCGACGACGGTGAAAGTCGAGTCCATGGGGCCGACCTGGACGTCCTCGGCGCGCCAGTCGGCGTCGGGGTGACCCTCGGCGGAGAAGGTGACGACGGGGACCGTGGCTTCCTCCGCCAGTCGGCGGCCGTACGCGTCGTCCACGTTGATCACGCCGAGTCTGCTGCGTTCCGGCGTGAACAGCTGCGCCTTGGCCCGGAAGTAGTCCTCCATGCCGGAGTGGAACTCCATGTGCTCCGGGCTGAGGTTGGTGAACACGGCGATGTCGAAGACGCAGCCGTCGACCCGGCCGAGGACCAGGGCGTGACTGGAGACCTCCATGGCGACCGCCTCGACGCCGCGCTCGCGCATGACGGCGAACAGGGCCTGCAGGTCGGTGGCTTCCGGGGTGGTGCGCTCGGACTTGATGCGCTCGTCGCCGATGCGCATCTCGACCGTGCCGACGAGTCCGGTGGACTTCGCGGTCCTGAGGCCGCCCTCGACCAGGTAGGCGGTGGTGGTCTTGCCGGAGGTGCCGGTGATGCCGATCTGGAGCAGGTCGCGGCCGGGGCGGCCGTAGATCGTCGCCGCCAGCTCGCCCATCCGCCCGCGCGGGTCGTCGACGACCAGGACCGGCAGTCCGGTCGCGGCGGCGCGCCCGGCACCGGTCGGGTCGGTGAGCACGGCGACCGCGCCGAGGCCGGCGGCCTGGGTGGCGAAGTCGGCGCCGTGCAGACGGGCGCCCGGGAGGGCGGCGTACAGGTCGCCGGGGCGGACGGCGCGCGAGTCATGGGTGATGCCCGTGACCTCGGCGGCGGCGTCCGGAGCGGCGGCACCCAGCTGATCGGCCAGTTCCGCCAGGGGTGTGGCGGAGACCTGAACCGGTCGCGGCGGTCCCGGGTATGTCACGGAAGCGCCCTTCTGGGTGGTTTGGGACTGATCAGCGTGTGGCACGGCGGTGAGCGTACCGGGCGTACCCGCTCCGGAGCGAAGTGAGGGGTTCTCGGCCCCTTGGTTCCCGGCGTCGGGGGTGATCGTCGTCACGAGTCGGTTCCTGGTGTTCCGGTGCTGATCAGGGCTTGTAGTCGACGGGCAGGTTCGCGGCCGGCGCACCGGTCGGCGGGACCTGGAGGGTTTTCAGGGCGAACTCCATCACCTGCTTGTAGATGGGACCGCAGATCTGGCCACCGAAGTAGTTGCCGGCGGTGGCGTTCTGGATGGCGCAGTAGACGGTGATGCGGGGGTTGTCGGCGGGCGCGAAACCGGCGAACGACGAGGTGTAGCCGCGGTACCTGCCGGTGGCCGGATCCACGCGGTTGGCCGTCCCGGTCTTGCCGGCGACGTTGTAGCCGGGGATGCGGGCCTTGATGCCGGTGCCCTGCTCGTCGTCCACGACGGATTCCAGCATCTGGGCGAGCGTCCTGGCCGTCTTCTCGCTGACCACGCGGGTCTCCTTCGGCTTGGGCGCGGGGGTGAAGCGGCCGTCGGCGCCCTTGGTGCCGCGCACCAGGGTCGGCTGGACACGCACCCCGCCGTTCGCGATGGTCGAGTAGACGGAGGCGGCCTGGACGGCGTTGATGGAGAAACCCTGGCCGAAAGGAATCGTGTACTGCTGCGAGGTGGACCACTTCTGGTACGGCGCGAGGATGCCCGGGGTCTCGCCCGGGAAGCCGAGTCCGCTGTAGCTGCCGATGCCGAACCTGCGCAGGTACGAGTAGAGGACCTTGTTGGCCTGCGCCTGCGTCCTGCCGAGCTGGCCGGTGGCCAGGATGGTGCCGATGTTGCTGGACTTGGCGAGGACGCCGTTCAGCGTGAGGTACCAGGTGCCGTGGTCGACGTCGTCGGCGAAGAGCCGGTCGCCGCGATGCAGCCGGTTCGGTACGACGACATGGGTGAGCGGGGTGGCCGCGTTCTCCTCCAGTACGGCCGCCATGGACATCACCTTGGCGGTGGAGCCGGGCTCGTAGGCGTCCTGGACGGCAGCGTTGCCCAGGGCCGCGCCGTCGGCCTTCGACAGGTCGTTGGGGTCAAAACCCGGCGCGTTGGCCATGGCCAGGATCTGCCCGGTGCGGGTGTCCTGGACGACGACGTAACCGCGGTCGGCCCTGGACTTCCTCACCTGCTCGGTGATGGCGTTCTGCGCGGCCCACTGGATGTCGCGGTCGATGGTCAGCTCGACGTCGGAACCGGGCACGGCGGGAATCTGGGTCGATCCCGCGGTGGGCACCTCGCGCCCTCCGGACTGGGCATAACGGATCTTTCCGTCCTTGCCGGCCAGCTCCTTGTTCAGCTCCTGCTCGATGCCGCCGCCGCCCTGGCCGTCGGCGTTGACCCAGCCCAGTATCCCGGCGGCGAGATCGCCGTTGGGGTACACGCGCTGGCTGCTGGGGTCGGCGAAGACACCGGCGAGCACGTTGACGGTGCCGCCGTCCGTCTCCGTCTTCTTGGCGAGCGCGTTCTTCAGGTCCTTGATCTGCTTCCAGACCTGCGGGGTCTGCCGGGTGGCGAGCCGGGCGTACCGGGAGTTCCTGTTCGCCGGCCGCAGCTTCTTCACGATCTCGGCCTGGCTCTGCCCGAGGATCGGCGAGAGCAGCGCGGCGGCCCGCTCCGGGCCGTCGCCGATCTTCAGCTGCTTCCTGCTGAACATCGTCGGGTCGGCCGTGATGTCGTACGCGTCCTCGCTGATGGCGAGGGCCACGCCGGTGCGGTCGGTGATGCCACCGCGCTCGGCGGCCAGCGTGTGCACCACATACCGGTTCTGCTCGGCCCGCGCGGCGTACGCGCTGGCGTCCACGGCCTGCACCTGGAGCAGCCGTACCACGAAGGCGATCATGACCAGGGTCAGCGTGAGGCTGACCAGGCGCAGCCGGGGCCGCGGGCTGCCGAGCCGGAGGGGGCGCTGGCCCGGCGGCCGAGTGGCGCTCGGCCGCCGCACCGGACGCGCACCGGGCCCGGGCTGCCGCCGTACGGCACTCCTCGGCCGCGGCGCCCTGGCCGGTCCGGGCACACGACGCCGCGGCGGTTCCCTGTCGGACACTTCCGTCACCTGCCGGGGGTCGGGGTGGGAATGGGCTGGGAGAGGGAGGGGGGTGGGGGAATGGCCGCGTCGGGGGCGGAGACGGCGGGGGCGGACTGGGGCTGTCCCGGTGCCGGTGCCGCGGCCGAGGGGGTGACCGAGGCCGGGGTGGTGGGCGTGGCCGGGGTCGGCGTCGTGGCGGTGGCGGGCGGCACGGAGGGGGTCGCGGTCGGGGTCGTGGGCTCGGGGGCGACCGGGTCGGTGAGGGCGGCGGACTCGGGGGCGGCGCTCGGGGCGCCCTTGACCTTGCCGTCGGGGCCGAGGAAGGCCGGGTCGCCGCCGGGGACCATGCCGAGCTGGCGGGCGCGGCGCTGGAGGGCGTCGGGAGCGGAGTAGGCGTCGATGTCCCGCTGCAGGGCCTGTTCCTCGTCGGTGAGGTTCTTCGTCTGCTTCTGCAGGTCGGCGAGTTTGAACGAGCCTTCGCTGAGCGCCGAGTTGAGCACGAGCAGTCCGATGAGGCCGCCGCCGAGCAGCAGGACGACGAGCAGGACGAACGGGGTGCGGGCCGCCCGGGCACGGCCGGCCGGGAAGAGCTGGGCGAGCCGCGCGGCCCGCCCCCTCAGTTCGGGTTTCCTACTCACTGCTCCCCCGGTCGGTTTCGGGAGTCCTCGAAGCGGCCCTGGTGCGCCCTGGAACTCTCACCGGTCCTCCGGTGCGTCCGGATCCCCTCACCGGTCACCCGTCGCACCCGGAGATCCCTGCGGGCACTCCGGCGAGGCCCGGAATCCTCGCGAGCCCCCGGGTGAGTTCGGGAATCCAACCGACCCGTCTCGGTCACTCGGCGTCCTCCCTGATGCGTTCGGCGCCCCGCAGCCTGGCGGGTGCGGCCCGGCGGTTCTCGGCGACCTCTTCCTCGGTGGGAAGTTCGGCACCCCGGGTGAGCAGCTTGAGCCGCGGCTGGTAGCGCTCCGGCACGACCGGGAGGCCGGGCGGCGCGGTGGTCGCGGCACCGGTCGCGAACACCTGCTTGACCAGACGGTCCTCGAGCGAGTGGTACGACAGCACGGCGATGCGGCCGCCCACGTCCAGGGCCTTCACCGCCGCCGGGATCGCCCGCTCCAGGACGGACAGTTCGCCGTTGACCTCGATGCGCAGCGCCTGGAAGGTGCGCTTGGCGGGATTGCCGCCGGTGCGCTTGGCGGCCTGCGGAAGCGCGTCCCGGATCAGCTCGACCAGCCGCGCGCTGTTGGTGAACGGCTCCTTCTCGCGCTCCCGCACGATCGCGGCCACGATCCGCTTGGCCTGCTTCTCCTCGCCGTACGCGCGCAGGATCCGCACGAGCTCGCCCGCCGGGTAGGTGTTGAGGACCTCGGCGGCGCTGATGCCGGTCGTCTGGTCCATCCGCATGTCCAGCGGCGCGTCCTGGGCGTAGGCGAAGCCGCGGTCGGCCTCGTCCAGCTGCATGGAGGAGACCCCGAGGTCGAACAGGACACCCTGCACGCGCGCGATGCGGAGCCTTTGCAGTACGTCGGGCAGCTCGTCGTAGACGGCGTGCACGAGGGTGGCGCGCTCCCCGTAGGGCGCGAGCCGCTCGCCCGACAGGCGCAGCGCCTCCTTGTCCCGGTCGAGGCCGATCAGCCGCGCCTCGGGGAACCGGGTCAGCAGCGCCTCGCTGTGCCCGCCGAGGCCCAGGGTGCAGTCGACGACCACCGCTCCCGGGCGCTCCAGGGCGGGCGCCAGCAGGTCCAGGCACCGATGGAGCATCACCGGGACGTGTCGACTCTGGCTCAAGGGGGCCTCTCATCTTCCGGCGGGCTCGCACGCACCGCCGGGTCCCCGCCAGCTCGTGAAGGGTCGGGCCTGCCGGCGCCGGAAGCGTCAGCCGGACCGGGAGCGGGAGGAGGCCGAGCCGTACGTACGCGCCGCGCACGTGGGGAGACGGTCCGGGGTGAACCGGGGTCTCCGGGGGTTTCACCAGCAGGGAGAGCCACGTCTCCCGCTTCGCGTCACTTTAGTCCACCCTGTCTCGCGGTCAATCAACCGGCCTGCGCGTCGCCTGCCGCGGCGCCGCGGGAGCCGCGATTCGGCGGGATTCACCCGTCCGGAACAGGTTTGCCCTCCCTATGGGGTAGCTCACAACAAGCCGCGATGACGTTCTTTGTCCCCTCTCACAGCGCGCCGGGACCGGGGGTGACCAGTAACGTCATGACTATGACGACTTCCGCAGCAGTTCCCACTGGATCCGAAGGCGCCATAACCAATGGCGGTACCGTGACGGATCGCCTGGTCGAGGCCAACCAGGCGTACGCCGCCGAGTTCACCGACCCCGGCATGGACGCCCGTCCCGTTCTCAAGGTCGCCGTCGTGGCCTGCATGGACGCCCGCCTCGACCTGCACAAGGCGCTCGGCCTGCAACTCGGCGACTGTCACACCATCCGCAACGCGGGCGGTGTCGTCACCGACGACGTGATCCGCTCCCTGACCATCAGCCAGCGGGCGCTCGGCACCCGCAGCGTCGTGCTCATCCACCACACCGGCTGCGGCATGGAGTCCATCACCGAGGACTTCCGGCACGACCTGGAGATGGAGGTGGGCCAGCGGCCGCTCTGGGCGGTGGAGGCCTTCCGGGACGTCGACCAGGACGTGCGCCAGTCCATGCAGCGCGTGCGCACCTCGCCGTTCCTGCTGCACACCGACGACGTGCGCGGCTTCGTGTTCGACGTGCGTACCGGTCTGCTGCGCGAGGTCGACCCGGCCTGACCGGGCTCACCGGCCGGCCACCCCGAAAGCATCCCGCCGCCTCCGTATCGAAAATGCGGTCGAAAAAGACGTAAGACCGACATCGTGCGGGCAGTTGTCCACAGGCGAGTGACACGAATCGGTAACGGCGGCAAGAATGCGGGTGTGGCGTCACGCGGAACTTTTCCCGCGTGGTGTCCGTGTTTCGGGGTGGGCCGGATTCGCACGCAGCGTCGGCCCGGAAAGAATGGGCCGAGGAGGGCCGGGTGACGACCTATGACGATCGAGCGAGCCTCACTGAACTGACCGCCACGGTGGAGCGGGTGCGCGGTTCGGTGGAGGGCGTGATCGAGGGCAAGCCCGAGGTCGTACGGCTCGCACTGACCGTGCTGCTCGCCGAGGGCCACCTGCTGATCGAGGACGTCCCCGGGGTGGGCAAGACGATGCTGGCCAAGGCGCTGGCGCGGTCCATCGACTGCTCGGTGCGGCGCATCCAGTTCACGCCCGACCTGCTGCCCTCGGACATCACCGGTGTGTCCATCTGGGACCAGCAGCGCCGGGACTTCGAGTTCAAGCCGGGCGCCATCTTCGCGCAGATCGTGATCGGCGACGAGATCAACCGCGCCTCGCCCAAGACCCAGTCGGCACTGCTGGAGTCCATGGAGGAGCGGCAGGTCACCATCGACGGACAGACGTACGAACTGCCCAGTCCCTTCATGGTGGTGGCCACGCAGAACCCGGTCGAGATGGAGGGCACCTACCCGCTGCCCGAGGCACAGCGCGACCGCTTCATGGCCCGCGTCTCCGTCGGCTACCCGAGCGTGGAGGCCGAGTTGCAGATGCTCGACATCCACGGCGGCGTGAGCCCGCTGGAGGACCTGCAGCCGGTGGCGCACGCGCACGAGATCGTGAAGCTGATCGAGGCCGTGCGCACCGTGCACGTCTCCGAGCCGGTCCGGCGGTACGCGGTGGAGCTGGTCGCCGCCACCCGCGCCCACCCCGACCTCAGACTCGGCGCCTCCCCGCGCGCCACGCTGCACCTGCTGCGCGCGGCGAAGGCGTCCGCGGCCCTCGCCGGCCGGGAGTACGCCCTGCCGGACGACGTCCAGGCCCTCGCCGTCGCCGTTCTCGCGCACCGCCTGCTGCCGACCGCCCAGGCCCAGCTGAACCGCCGTACCGCCGAGCAGGTCGTGCAGGAGATCCTGCAGCACACCCCGGTGCCCGCGGCTCCGGGGCAGCAGGCGCCGGGCTTCGGCGGGCTCGGCCGTGGCGTTCCGGCGTACCCCCAGCAGCCCCCGCGGAGTCTGTGATGAGCGCCGGGGGGACGGGGCAGACGGAGGCCGACCGCGGGGAGGCGGGCGGCGTCCGTACGGCCCTGGCGGGTCTGACGACCCGCGGCCGCTCCTTCCTGGCGGCCGGGATCGCGGCCGCGATCTGTGCCTACGTGCTCGGCCAGAGCGATCTGCTGCGGGTCGGTCTGCTGCTGGCCGCGCTGCCGCTGATCTGCGCGACGGTGGTGTACCGCACGCGCTACCGGGTGGCCGGCACCCGCCGGCTCTCCCCCGCCCGTGTGCCGGCCGGCAGCGAGGCCCGGGTGCACCTGCGGATGGACAACGTCTCCCGGCTGCCCACCGGCCTGCTGATGCTCCAGGACCGGGTGCCGTACGTCCTCGGGCCGCGGCCGCGGTTCGTGCTGGACCGGGTCGAGCCGGGCGGTCGCCGCGAGGTCTCCTACCGGGTCCGCTCCGACCTGCGCGGCCGCTACCCGCTGGGCCCGCTGCAGCTGCGGCTGACGGACCCCTTCGGGATGTGCGAACTCACCCGTTCCTTCTCGGCGTTCGACACCCTCACGGTCATCCCGCGCGTGGAGCCGCTCGCCCCGGTCCGTTTCAGCGGCGAGGCCAAGGGGTACGGCGACGGGCGGCAGCGCTCGCTGGCCCTGGCCGGCGAGGACGACGTGATCCCGCGCGGCTACCGCTACGGCGACGATCTGCGGCGCGTGCACTGGCGGTCCACCGCACGCTACGGCGAGTTGATGGTGCGGCGTGAGGAGCAGCCCCGGCGCTCGCGGTGCACCGTGCTGCTGGACACCCGGGGCGGCGCCTACGAGGGCGCGGGCCCCGACTCGGCCTTCGAGTGGGCCGTCTCCGGCGCCGCCTCGGTGCTGGTGCACATGCTCGAACGCGGCTCCTCCGTACGGCTGCTGACCGACAGCGGCAGTGTGGTGCCGGGCCACGGCGCCGACGGTTTCGCGGGCACCGGCCAGGAGACGGCGGAGGCGGCCGGGCTGATGATGGACACCCTCGCGGTGATCGACCACTCCGACGGCACGGGCCTGTCCCGGGCGTACGACGTGCTGCGCGGCGGCAACGAGGGGCTGCTGGTCGCCTTCCTGGGCGACCTGGACGAGGAGCAGGCCGCGACGGTCGCCAAGATGAGCCGGCGCAGCGGCGGTGCCGTCGCCTTCGTGCTGGACCCGGACACCTGGGTGCGGGAGGCGACCGATGTGCCACGGCCGGGCGGCCGGCACGCCGAGCGGCTGCGGATGCTGCGCGAGGCGGGCTGGACGGCGCTGAGCGTGCCGCGCGGTGCCGCGCTGAACGCGCTGTGGCAGCAGGCGGACCGGGAGCGCTCGGGCCTGGCCGCGGTGGGCGGGGAGGCGACGCGATGAGCGGGCGGGCACGCCTGGCGCTGTGCGCGGCAGCGGCCACGCTGATGGCCTCCTGTGCGCTGCTGCCCCTGGTGGCCGCGCCGACCTGGCTGCTGCAGCTGGTGCCGCTGGTGGCCGTGCAGACCGGGGTGGGCGCGGCGGCCCGCCGGGTGCCGCTGGGCCGGCCGCTGACCGTGGCGGCGCAGGCGCTGGTGACCCTGGTGCTGCTGACCCTGGTCTTCGCCCGGCAGTACGCGATCGTCGGGCTGATCCCCGGCCCGGATGCCTTCCGGCACTTCGCCGACCTGTTCCAGCAGGGCTCGAACGACGTCAGCGAATACGCGATACCGGCGCCGCTGACCGACGGCATCAGGCTGATGCTCATCGGTGGGGTGCTGCTGATCGGCCTGCTGGTGGACACGCTCGCGGTGACCTTCCGCAGCGCGGCCCCGGCCGGGCTGCCGCTGCTCGCGCTGTACTCGGTGGCCGCCGGGCTGTCCCACGGCGGGGCCGACTGGCTGTGGTTCCTGGTGGCGGCGGCCGGCTATCTGATGCTGCTGCTCGCGGAGGGCCGGGACCGGCTGGCGCAGTGGGGCCGGGTCTTCGGCGGCGCTCCCCGTGCCCCGGGCTCACCGGAGAGCGGTGCGGTGGCTCCGGTGCGCACCGGACGCCGGATCGGCGCGGTCGCCCTCGGTGCGGCCCTGGTGGTGCCGCTCGCCCTGCCCGCGATGCAGGGCGGCCTGCTGGACGCCGCAGGCACGGGTGTGGGAGTGGGCAACGGCGACGGCGGCACGATCTCCGCGGTCAACCCGCTGGTGTCGCTGCGCGACAGCCTGAACACGAACGACGACCGCCAGGTGCTGTCCCTGAAGACCAGCACCAACGACCTCTCGGACCTGTATCTGCGGATCGTCTCCCTGGACGACTTCGACGGCACCACCTGGAGACCGGCCCAGCGGCACATCGTGGGCGTACCGGACCGGTTCCCCACGCCCCTCGGCCTCGACGGCGACGTCAAGCGCGGCACGGTGACGACCACGGTCACGGCCTCGGACTGGTACGCCCAGGACTGGCTGCCGATGCCGTACCCGCCGAGCGGTGTGCGGATCTCGGGCCGCTGGCGCTACGAGCCGGTCGGCATGACCCTGGTCGGCGACCACGGCCAGACCACGCGCGGTGAGACCTACCAGGTGACCAGCCTGGACCTGCAGCCGACCGCCGAGCAGCTGGCCACCGCGCCGGAGCCGCCGGCGGCCCTGAAGCGCGAGTACACGAAGGTGCCGTCCTCGGTGCCGAAGGTGGTGGCCAGGACCGCCAAGGAGATCACGGCGGGCGCGCGCAGCCATTACGAGGAGGCCGTCAAGCTCCAGGACTACTTCGCGGTCACGGGCGGCTTCCAGTACGACACCCAGGTCGAGGTGGGCCGCGGGCCGGACGCCATCGCGAACTTCCTGAAGAAGAAGCAGGGCTTCTGCGTCCACTTCTCCTTCGCCATGGCGGCGATGGCCCGCACCCTGGGCATCCCGGCCCGGGTCGCGGTGGGCTTCGCGCCCGGTACGCCGCAGGCCGACGGCACGGTCGCGGTGAACCAGAAGGACGCGCACGCCTGGCCCGAGCTGTACTTCGAGGGTGTGGGCTGGACTCGCTTCGAGCCGACCCCGACACGCGGCACCGTGCCGTCGTACACCCAGTCGGACACACCCGGCACCGCGCTGCCGGACCAGGACCTTCCCTCGCACGAGTCGTCCACGGCGCCCTCGGCGGCGCCCTCGCCCAGCCAGAGCTGCCCGCCCGGGCTGCGCAGGCTCCAGGAGTGCGGTAACACGTCCGCCGCGGCGGCCCCGAACAGCGGCGGCGGTGGCCCGGGCCCGGGATGGTATCTGCTGATCGGCCTGGCCGCGCTGGTGGTCCTGGCGATTCCGCTGTCGCCGCTAATGTGGCGGACGCGGGTGCGCTCGGTGCGGCTCGGCGGGCACGCCCGGACCGAGCAGGGCGCGGCGGCGCACACGGTGGCGGCCTGGCAGGAGTTGACGGACAGTGCCTGGGACCATGGCATTGCGCCGGACGAGTCGCTGACCCCGCGCCGGGCGGCGGCCCGGATCGTCGAGCTCGGGCGGCTGGACCCGGCGACCGGTGCACTGGTGCACCGGGTCGCGGACGCGGTGGAGCAGGTGCTGTACGCGCCCCGGCCGCGCCCGGCGGCAGGCACGGCGGCGGATGTGCGCCGGGTGGTCGAGGGGCTGCGCGGCACGGCGAGCACCGGCGCCCGGCTGCGGGCGCTGTTCCTGCCCCGCTCGTCGGTGCGGGTGCTGTGGGCGGTGTCGGCCCGCTGGTCGGCGCTCAGGACCAGGGTGGCGACGGCCCGGACGGGACTTCGCCGGCCGTCGCAGCAGCAGGGCTGAGAACATGGGTGAGGGGCGACCACCGCGGTGGTCGCCCCTCACACGTTGTCTGTCGGCGTCCGGGAAGTCCGGGGAAAACTCCGTCCGGCTTACTGGCCGTGTCCGTCCCGGCGGCGCTGCCAGCGCTCCTCGATCCGGTCCATCATGGAGCGCTTCGGCCGCACCGGGCGACGCACGCCGCCCGCGGGCTGCTCGCCCGGCTTCGGCGCCCTGCGCCAGCCGGTGACGGCGAGTACGGCACAACCCAGCATGACAAGGAAACCCACCACGCTGACCCAGATCAGCTGCATGACCATTCCGGTCATGAGGAGCGCGATACCGATGAGGAAGCCTGCAACCGCCTGGTAGACCCGCCGCCGGGTGTACGTCCGCAGCCCGTTTCCCTCAAGCGCCGACGCGAACTTGGGATCTTCGGCGTACAGCGCTCGCTCCATCTGCTCGAGCATGCGCTGCTCGTGCTCCGAGAGCGGCACGGAGTCCTCCTCATCGTGCAGTCGCCGGGGCGACCCGGGGGGTCCCTTCAGGATAGGCAGGGAATCGCCCCCGTGAAACCCGCCCCTCTACGCCAATTGACCAACCGGAATCCGTCATGGCCGTCCCGGCTCGCTGAGGCTTCCATTCCCCGGCGGCCGACCCGTCATGCCGGGTGGTGTACCTCGATCATACGGCGCAAACCCCTCGATCGGGGGGCTTGTGGCGTACTCCATCCGCTGCCCAGGCCCTGATCAGCGGCGGGTCACGGTCGTCGGCTCAGACCTCGGCGGCACCCGGCGTCTCGCCGAGCACATGCAGCTGGGTGGCGACGGAGTGGAACGCGGGCAGCTCGGCCGCCGCGGCCTCCAGCTTCAGGAGCGCGTCCAGGGCGCCGGGCTCGGTGTCCACGAGGACTCCGGGGACCAGGTCGGCGAAGACCCGCACGCCGTGCACGGCGCCGACCCTGAGACCCGCGGCCTCCACCAGCGCGGTGAGCTGTCCGGCCGTGAACCTGCGCGGCATCGGGTCGCCGGCGCCCCAGCGGCCCTCGGGGTCCTGCAGCGCCTGCTGGGCCTCCGTGAAGTGCCCGGCGAGGGCGCGCGCGAGCACGGCGCCGCCGAGTCCTGCGGCGAGCAGGCTGAGGACGCCCTCGGAGCGCAGCGCGGCGACGGCGTTGCGGACACCCTCGGCCGGGTCGTCCACGTACTCCAGGACGCCATGGCACAGCACGGCGTCGTATCCCCCGCGCTCGACCACGTCGAACAGGCCGTGCGCATCGCCCTGTACGCCCCGGACCCGCTCGGCGACACCGGCCTCGGCGGCCCGGCGCTCCAGCGCGAACAGCGCGTTCGGGCTGGGGTCGACGACGGTCACACGGTGGCCGAGCCGGGCCACGGGCACGGCGAAGTTGCCGCTGCCGCCTCCGGTGTCGAGGACGTCCAGCGACTCCCGGCCCGTGGCCTTCACCCGGCGGTCGAGGGCGTCCTGGAGGACATCCCAGACCACGGCGGTACGCAGGGACGCGCGGGGGCGGCTCGGGTCCGACACGGCAGTTGACTCCTCGGCAGGGCGGAAGGCTGAAGGCTTCAGTCGTCGTCCACCCTATTGCCTCCGCTGCCGTACCGGGTCACCGCGGGCGGGTACGGCCGACGCGTCTCGCACGGCGGACTTCCCCGTGGTCAGCCCGCGTCCGGCAGGTCACCGCGCGCTCTCGGGCCGTCCGGTGCCCCGGGGTCCTGGCGGGGTTGGGGCAGGACCGGCTGGAGGACGAGCATCCGCTCGACGATGCGCAGGAACATGCCCACGTCCCGTATCAGGTCGTCGGCGTCGCGGCGGCTCGCCGCGCCCTGGATGCCGGCCTCGGCGCGGGCCCGGCGGGCGGCCCCGGAGGCGAACAGCGCGCTCCACTCGGTCAGTTCGGGGGCGATCTCGGGCAGCACCTCCCAGGCGCTGCGGATCCGGGCGCGGCGGCGCGGGTTGGTCTCGGGGCGGCCGCGGGCGGCGAGCACGGCGGCGGCGGTGCGCAGGGCGGCGAGATGGGCCGTCGCATAGCGCTCGTTCGGCATTTCCAGGACGGTGGCCTCGTCCAGTCCGGACCGGGCCTGGGCGAGCAGATCGAGGGCGGCGGGCGGGGCCGTGGCCCGGCGGAGCACGGGGTGCACATCGCTCGCCGGGCCGGTCAGTGAGGGGGCAGGGCCGGTGGCGCGGCGCCGGCGGGCGGCGGCTGCGGACGGATTGGCCATGACGAACCTCCTGTCGTCTGGGTGACGGCACGGGTGCCGTATGTGCCCATCGTGGGGTATGGCACTGACAATCCGTTCTGACCTGGGGTTTTGCCTCGATCGTAGGTTCGGGCGTATTTTTGCACTGACCAGTCAGTTCAAAAATACGGTTCGACCGAAGGGGCAGGGGGGCTTGTGGACGGCGTGCACGTCAAGGCCGAGGGCCTCGGGCTCAAGGGGCCTCGGGGGTGGGCCTTCCGCGGCGTCACCCTCGACGCGGAGCCCGGCTCACTCATCGCGATCGAGGGACCGTCCGGCTCGGGCCGCACGTGTCTGCTGCTCGCGCTCACCGGACGGATGAAGCCCACCGAGGGAGTGGCCACCGTCGGAGGCTTCAAACTTCCCCGGCAGACGGCCCCGCTGCGCCGCGTCAGCGCGGTGGCCAACGTGGCCGGGGTGACCGACCTGGAGCCGGCCCTCACCGTCGGCGAGCACCTGCGCGAACGCGCCCTGCTGCAGAGCCGCTTCGGCGACTCCCTGCGCGAACTGCTGCGCCCGCGCACCCAGCGCGTGCACGAGGCACGGCTGCGCGTCGACGCGGCCCTGGCCGCCGCCGGGCTCGACCTGGAAACGCTGCCGAAGGGCTCCCGCACGGCCGTGCGCGACCTGGAGCGGCCCCAGGAACTGCGCCTGTCCATCGCCCTGGCCCTGCTCGGCAGGCCCGGACTGCTCGGCGTCGACGACCTCGACACCAAGCTCTCCGACGCCGAGCGCGCCGAACTGTGGGAGCTGCTGCGCTCGCTCACGCGCGCGGGGACGACGGTGGCGGCCGTCTGCCGCACCGCACCCGGCGGCTGCGTCGTCGTACCGACCGGACCGAGGCACACCGCGGCAGAGGCCGGCACGGACGACAAGGAAACCGGATCCGCGGCCGGCACGGGCGACGCGAAGGAAGCCGGATCCACGGCCGGCACGGGCGACGCGAAGGAAGCCGGGGCCCAGGCCGGCAAGGGCGACGCGAGCGAGCAGGGCGACCCGGGCGAGAAGAGCGATCCGAAGGAGGACATCGATGCGCTCGCCTAGGCTGGCCGTACTCGAGCTGAGGCGCTTCGGGCGCGGGCGGCTGCCGCGCGCCGCCCTGGTGGCACTGCTCGTGCTGCCGCTGCTCTACGGCGCCCTGTACCTGTGGTCCTTCTGGGACCCCTACGGCCGTCTGGACCGCATCCCGGTGGCCCTGGTGAACGACGACAAGGGCGCCACCGCGGGCGGGAAGAGGATCACCGCCGGTGACGACATCGTGGACGGACTGCGCGACAGCCGGACCTTCGAGTGGCACGAGGTGAGCGAGCGGGAGGCCCGCGAGGGTGTCGAGAACGGCACGTACTACCTGTCGCTGACCATGCCGGCCGACCTCAGCCGGCGGATCGCCTCCAGCTCCGGCGACTCCCCGGAGACCGGCGCCCTGCAGGTGCGCACCAACGACGCGAACAACTACATCGTCGGCCAGATCTCCCGGACCGTCTTCAACGAGGTCCGCTCGGCCGCCTCCACCAAGGCCTCCCGCACCTTCCTGGACAAGATCTTCGTCTCGTTCTCCGACATCCACGACAAGACGGTCACGGCCGCCGAGGGCGCCGACAGGCTGAACACCGGCATCGGCAAGGCGGAGAAGGGCTCCAAGGACCTCGCCGACGGACTCAGGGAGGCAAAGACCGGCAGCGGCAAGCTCGCCACGGGACTGAAGAAGCTCAACACGGGCGCCGGTGCCCTCCAGGACGGGTCCCGGCAGGTCGCCGACGGCACCCAGGCCCTCGCCGACAAGGTCAACGGCGTCTACGGAAAGACCGGCCCCTATCTGAAGGACAATGAGAAGACCATCGGGGACACCGCCAAGCTGGTCGCCGACTCGGCCAGGACCGTCAAGGACAACCTCGACGTCCTGGTGAAGCTGGCCCCGGGCGCGGCGAAGACCGCCCACGCCAAATCCGCCGTCCTGGACGAGATCTACCGGACCCACTGCGAGAGCGCGACCCTCCCCGACCCGATCTGCCCGGACCTGAAGCGGGCCAAGCAGGCCGCCGCCGAGGTGGCCACCGTCGCCGACGACCTCAACACGCTGATCGCGGACCAGGACGGCGACCTGAAGACGATGCGGGACAACCTCGGCACCCTCCAGCAGCAGGCCACGGCGCTCGAAAAGCGCGCGCCGCACCTGTACGAGGACGTCGACGACGCCGTCAAGAAGATCAACAAGCTGAACACCGGCGCTCAGCAGGTCGCCGACGGCGCCAAGAAGCTGCACACCGGGCTCGGTACCGCGCAGACCGGCGCGACCACCCTGGACCAGGGCATCGGCACGGCCGCGTCGGGCGCCACGACGCTGAGCGGCGGCCTGTACAAGCTGTCCGACGGCTCCGGGCAGCTCGCGGGCGGACTGCACGACGGCGCGAAGAAGATCCCGGACTACGACAAGAAGGACCGCGACCGGCGCACCGGCGTGATGGCCGACCCGGTCCAGCTGGCCTCCCACGACCTGCACAAGGCGCCGAACTACGGCACCGGTTTCGCCCCGTACTTCATCCCGCTGTCCCTGTGGGTGGGGGCGATGGTCGCCTACATGCTGATCCCGCCGCTCAACCGGCGTGCCCTGGCGGCCGGTTCGCCGGCCTGGCGGATCGCGCTCGCGGGCTGGCTGCCGGTGGTCGCCGTGGGCGTGCTGCAGGTGGCCGCGCTGATGGCCGTACTGCACTGGGGGATCGGTCTGCAGATGCTCCGCGCGGCCGGCACGATCGGCTTCCTGTGCCTGGTCACCGCCTGCTTCGCGGCGATCGTGCAGTGGCTGAACGCCCGCTTCGGCGCGGCCGGCCGGATCCTGGTGCTGGCGCTGCTGATGCTCCAGCTGACCTCGGCGGGCGGCACCTACCCGGTGCAGACCAGCCCGCACTTCTTCAACGCGATCCATCCGTTCCTGCCGATGAGCTACATCGTGGAGGCGCTGCGCCGGCTGATCACCGGCGGAGGGCTCGGCCCGGTCTGGCAGGCGTGCGGTGTACTGACGGCGTTCACCGCGGGCGCGCTCGCGCTGACCGCCCTGGCGGCCCGGCGCCGCCAGGTGTGGACACTGGACCGGCTGCACCCGGAGCTGAGCCTGTGAACCAGGCGGAGGCCTCGCACGCGCGCGTACCTGTGAGAATCAGGGCCATGGAAAGCAGCAGCACCAGGTCCGGCGGGAGCACGCGCCGGGAGGCCACCCGGCAGAAGCTCTACGAGGCGGCCGTCACGCTCATCGCCGAGCAGGGCTTCTCCGCGACCACGGTGGACGAGATCGCGGAGCGGGCCGGGGTCGCGAAGGGCACGGTCTACTACAACTTCGCGAGCAAGTCGGTCCTCTTCGAGGAGCTGCTGCGGCACGGGGTGGGCCTGCTCACCGCCTCTCTCCAGGAGGCGGCGGAGCAGACCGCGCGGGCGGGCGGCAGCAAGGTGGACGCGCTGGACGCGATGGTCCGCGCGGGCCTGGTCTTCATCGACCGCTATCCGGCCTTCACCCAGCTGTACGTGGCCGAACTGTGGCGCACCAACCGGGCCTGGCAGTCCACCCTGATGGTGGTCCGGCAGGAGGCCGTCGCGGTGGTCGAGGGGGTGCTGCGCGAGGGCGTGGCGGCCGGCGAGTTCAGCGACGAGATCGATGTGCAGCTGACGGCGGCCGCGCTGGTCGGCATGGTGCTGGTGGCCGCGCTGGACTGGAAGTCCTTCCAGCCGGAACGCTCCCTGGACGACGTCCACGCGGCCCTGTCCCGGCTGCTCCAGGGACGCGTGAGCGGAAAGGGCTGAGCGCATGAGGAGGGCGCCGGTCCCATGCCGGACCGGCGCCCTCCCACTCCCCCGTACTCCCCCTGTGGTCCCCCGTGGGTGGTCGTCCCCGGGTCCCCCGGCTCGCTTCCGCCGACGGATCGGCGGAAGGAGCGGCCGGGTGGCGGGCGCCGTTCCGCCGCCCCGTGCCGGCGGTGCCGGGCCGCGCCCCCTTGCCGTGCCTCCACTGTCCCGTCGAGACAGGTCGCTGCCCATCCGCGCGCGTACTCATCTCGCCGCCTAGGTACGGATACTCAGCCGTACGCACGCGTGCCCACGCTTCCAGGCCACCGCCCGGCTCACGATCGCGTCCGCGCCCACCTCCCACCGGCCGGATTGTCAGTGGCGGTCGATAAAGTCGCAGGCATGGCACGGATTGCGGTGATCGGCGCCGGGATGGGCGCGATGGCGGCCGCCGCCCGGCTGGCCGTCGCGGGCCACCGGGTGGTGGTGTACGAGCGGACGGACACGTACGGCGGTGCGGTGCGCCGCTTCGAGCGGGACGGGTTCGGCTTCGACACCGGCCCCGGTCTGCTGACGCTGCCCGCCGTGTACCGCGATCTGTTCGTCAAGACCGGCAAGGAGCCGCTGGAGGACTGCGTCGAGCTGGTCCAGGTCGATCCGTCCTCGCGGCACCTGTTCCCGGACGGCACCGAGGTGGCGCTGCCGAACGCCTCGCGCGCGGGCGTGGTCGCGGCCCTGGACGAGGCGCTGGGCGGGGGCGCGGGCGAACGCTGGGGTGAGTTCCTGGTGCGGGCCCGCGAGGCCTGGGACCGCACCCGCAGGCCGCTGCTGGAGGAGCCGCTGTGGCCCGACTGGCGGGTGCTGGCGGAGAAGGAGCCGTATCCGGCCGTCCCGCACAAGCGGCTGCTGCGCACGCGGCGCGCGAGCACGCTGTCCGAGATCGGCACCTGGGAGCTGCGCGACGAGCGCCTCGCGGCCCTGCTGACGAGCTCGGCACTCGCCCACGGCCTCGATCCGCGCACCACTCCGGCGAGCGCGGCCGTCCTGCCCTACATGGAGCACGCCTTCGGCACCTGGTATGTGCGCGGCGGCATCCGGGAGTTGGCGCGCGCGGTGTACGAGCGCTGTGTGCGGCGGCGGGTGGAGTTCGTCTTCGGCGCCGAGGTCACCCGGGTCCTGGAGAAGGACGGCCGGGCAGTGGGCGTGGAGCTGGGAGACGGCGAGGTCGCCGAGGCGGACCAGGTCGTGGCGGACGTGGACCCGGCGCGCCTGAGGACGCTGACGGAGCATCCGCTGGACGAGGACGGGGACGTACGGACCGATCCGTTCGGCCCCCGGCCGGGGCGGTTCGCCGTGCTGCTGGCCCTGCGCGGCGGGCGCGAGACAGGTGCCGCGCACCGCACGGTCGTCCATGCGCCGGCCCCGGAGCCGGAGCTGGACTTCCTGGCCTCGCCGGGCGGGGACCGGTCCCCGCGTCCCACGGTGACCGTGCTGCGCCCGGACGACCCCACGCTCAGACCGGACGACGGGCACGAGTCCGTGGTGCTGTCCGCGGTCGTGCCGACGGAGGCCGACTGGGACCAGGCAGGCACGGTCCGGCGGTACACGGAGCATCTCCTCGAGGCCGCCGAGGCCGCGCTGCCCGGGCTGCGGGACCGCGTCCTGTGGCAGGAGGTGCGCACGCCCGGGCGCACCGCCGAGGAGACGGGCGCCTTCCTCGGCGCGGTGCCCGCCCCGGCCCTCGCCGCGGGCCAGGGGCGTTTCCTGCATCCGTCGAACACCACACGGCTGCCCGGTCTGTACCGGGTCGGCGGCTGGTCCCACCCGGGGGGCGGCCTGCCGCACGCGGGCATGTCGGGCGCGCTGGTGGCGGGACTGATCGTGGAGGGCCCGGGCTTCCGCGGCTCCCAGTGAGCCGAGCCCGGGCCGCATGAGCGGGTACGGCTTCAGAAACGGTACTGCTCGTCGTACCCGGTCCCGGGCTGCTGCTGGACCTGCCCCTGGTTCTGGTACGGGTACGGCTGCTCCTGCGGGAGTTCGCCGCCGTAGGTCTCGTCGGTGCGCTGCTGCGGCACCCACACCCCGCCCGCCGGTGTCTCGCCGTAGCCGCCGCCGTACGGGGCCTGCGCGTAGCCCTGCTGGCCGTACTGGTCGGTGTAGCCGGTGCCGTACGCGGCGCCGTCGTAGGACTGGCTGCCGATGTACGGGTCGGAGTAGTTGGCGTAGCCCTGCTGGCCTGTGTCGTAGCCGTAGCCCTGCTGGCCGTAGCCCGAGTAGTCGTAGGCGTAGGCCTGCTGCTCGGTGCCCTGGGGCTGGGTGGCGCCCGCGTAGGCGGTGTCGCCGTAGACGCCGTAGGAGCCGGTGTCCTCGGGGATGGGCTGCGGCTCGTAGACGGTGGTGGTCTCGGCCGCGGTGGGCTCCGTGACCGGACGGCCGGCCGGGGTGAAGACGTCGTCGCGGTCGTAGTCGTCGTAGTCGCCGTGTCCCTGGCCGTAGCCGGCCTGGTCGGCGTCCCGGTCGTCCTCCGGGGCGAGGGGCTCCGGGTCGGCGCCCTCCAGCGCCGGGTCGTGCCGGTCGGCCCTGCCGCGGCGGCGTTTGCTGCCTCCCGCGGTCTCGGCCCCGGCGTCGGGGCGCTTGACCGCCCAGCCTGCGGCGAAGCCACGGCGGAACGACAGCGTGACGTAGGTCTGGCCGATCGCGAAGGCGATGGCACCGATGCCGATCACGATCACGGACGGCATCAGCACGCCGAACACGACACCGAGGAAGCCGGCGAACGCCAGCAGCCGCCAGCGCAGGCGCGCCTTGTACTGCAGCAGCACCTCGCCCAGCAACCACAGTGCGACGATGCCGAACGCGATGTAGAGGACCGTCCAGCCCATGTACGCCCCTCTCCCAGTGACCGCTACGCAGTGTGTCGTATCGCGGTGCGGCCGGTCTAGGCCTGCGGGGGGTGGTGCAGGCCCAGGTTCTCGTAGATTTCCAGGGTCGCCGTGGAGTTGTTGAGCGTGATGAAGTGCAGTCCGGGCACTCCCTCGGCGAGCAGCCGCGCGCAGAACTCCGTGGCGAAGTCGATACCGATGGAGCGTACCGCCGCCGGATCGTCCTTCGCTGTGAGGATCCGCTCTTTCAGGGCGTCGGGGAACAGAGCGGTACTGAGCTTCGGCACCCGTTGCAGCATCTTCACACTGGTGACCGGCAGAACCTCCGGGATGACGGGCGTATCGCAGCCCGCGGCCACCACGCGGTCACGCAGCCGAAGATACGACTCCGGGTGGAAGAACATCTGTGTGATGGCGTAGTCCGCGCCCGCTCGGCACTTGTCCACGAAGTGGGCGACGTCGGTGTCCCAGTCCGCGGAGCGGGGGTGCATCTCGGGGAAGGCGGCGACACCGACGCAGAAGTCGCCCGACTCCTTGATGAGCCGGACCAGTTCGGCCGCGTAGGTCAGGCCCCGCGGGTGCGGGATCCACTCGCCCATCGGGTCGCCGGGCGGGTCGCCCCGCACGGCGAGCATGTTGCGGATTCCCGCGTCCGCATACTGGCCGATGATGTTCCGCAGTTCGGCGATCGAGTGGTCGACGGCGGTGAGGTGGGCGACGGGGGTGAGCGTCGTGTCCACGACGATCTGCTGGGTCTCCCGGACCGTGGTCGTGCGGGTGGAACCGCCGGCGCCGTAGGTGACGGAGACGAAGTCGGGGGCGACGGCCTCGACCCTCCGGAGCGCGTTCCACAGGTTCCGCTCGCCCTGGGGGGTCTTCGGCGCGTAGAACTCGAACGAGTACGTCGTCTTGCCGGTGGCGAGCATGTCGCGCACGGTGCGTGCGCGATCAGTCCTGGTGGAGGGGGTTCCGAGGGCCATACGGGCAGGTTAGCCAGGGGTGGCCGGTCCCCCAACCGGACGACTGAGATTTGCCCGAATTGTCGCTTTCCTGTCCACTCCTTGGACAAAACCATGGACAAAGCCGCGGACAAAGACCGGGACGGCGGTGCCGCTAACCCTGCCGCAGCCGCTTCGCGAAGTCCGCCGCGGCCGCTCCCGGGTCGTCGGCCTCGGTGATCGCCCGCACCACGACCACCCGGCGGGCGCCCGCGTCCAGCACCTCGTCGAGGTTGGTCAGGTCGATGCCGCCGATCGCGAACCAGGGGCGGTCGGTGCCCAGGCCGGCCGTGTACCGCACCAGGCCGAGGCCGGGCGCGGGACGGCCCGGCTTGGTGGGAGTGGGCCAGCACGGGCCGGTGCAGAAGTAGTCCACGCCGTCCTGCACGGCCGCCGCGGCGGCCTCGGACTCGGCGTGCGTGGAGCGGCCGATCAGCACCTCGTCACCGAGGATCGCGCGCGCCGCCGGAACCGGCAGGTCGCCCTGGCCGAGGTGCAGCACATCGGCGCGGGCGGCGTGGGCGACGTCCGCGCGGTCGTTCACCGCGAGGAGCTTGCCGTGCCGGGCGCAGGCGTCCGCGAAGACCTCCAGGTGCGCCAGCTCCTCGGCGGCCTCCAAGCCCTTGTCCCGCAGCTGCACGACGTCGACACCGCCGGCCAGGACCGCGTCCAGGAACTCGGGAAGGTCGCCCTGGCGCGTGCGCGCGTCCGTGCAGAGGTACAGCCGGGCGTCGGCGAGCGCGGCGCGTGCGGTGTCGGACATACGTGGGTCCCCCCTGATCGGTGTCCCTGGCGGTTTCGTCGGGTGGCGTGCGGGCTGCGGGCAGCCCGCACGCCACCCCTGGTGGTGCGGTTCGGCTCAGACGGCGAGCGCCTGGGCGCGGCGCTTCACCTCCGTGCCGCGATTCTCGCTCAGGGCCTGCGCGGGGGTGCCGGGCAGGGTCGGGTCGGGGGTGAAGAGCCACTCGATCATCTCTTCGACCGTGAAGCCGTCGTCCCGCAGGAGCGTCAGGGTGCCGGACAGGCCCTTGACGACCTTGTCCCCGTCGATGAAGGCGGCGGGGACGTGCAGCGCGCGGTTCTCACCCCGGCGTACGGCGATGAGCTGGCCCTCCTTGACCAGCTGCCGCACACGCGTCACCTCGACGCCGAGTTGTTCGGCGATGTCGGGGAGGGTGAGCCAGGCGGGGACGAGAGCATCGATTTTTGCGTCAATCTCGGTCACGAGAACTAGCCTGCCATCCCCCACTGACAGTCGGAAGTCAGGCAGGTCCGGCGGGGATGACCAGGCTAGTCGTCCGTGGCATCCTTCAGGGGCTTCGAGGGGTCGGCCAGGGCCTGCGGGTCCATGCGGCGGCCCGCCTCGATCAGTCGGCGTCCCTGGGCCAGATCACGCGGGCGGCCGACCGCCAGGAGGGCCACCAGGTGGTCCTCGCGGAGCCAGCACACCGTCCAGGCCGGGCCCTGCGGGTCGCCGCGCCGGACCATGCGGTCGGCGGCGGCGTGGTGGCCGGCGTACTGCACGAAGCGGCCGAACTGCTCGGACCAGAAGTAGGGCACCGGGTCGTAGACGGCGGGGGTCTCGCCGAGGATGTTCGCGGCGACCGTGCGTGGGCCCTGCAGGGCGTTGTCCCAGTGATGGACGAGCAGCCGTTCGCCGTAGCGGGCGGAGGGGAAGGAGGCGCAGTCGCCGACGGCGTACACGTCCTCGACCGAGGTGCGCAGCCGGTCGTCGGCGAGGACGTCCCCGTGCGGGCCCAGCACCACGCCGGAGCCGGCCAGCCAGGCCGTGGCGGGGCGGGCGCCGATGCCGACGACGACGGCGCCCGCGGCCAGCCGGGTGCCGTCGGCGAGGACCACCGCGCCGGGCTCGACGCGCTCCACGCGCGCGTGGGTGCGAAGATCGGCGCCCGCCTCGGCGTACCAGGCGGCCATGGGGTCGGCGACCTCGGCGGGCAGGGCGCCGGCGAGCGGACGGTCGGCGGCCTCCACCACGGTCACCGCGCAGCCGGCCTCACGGGCGGCCGTGGCGAACTCGGCGCCGATCCAGCCGGCCCCGACGACCACGATCTCGTGCTGCCGGGCGAGCACCGGCTTCAGCCGTTCGGCGTCGTCCAGGGTGCGCAGCAGATGCACGCCGGGCACACCCTCGGTGCCGGGCAGGGTGATCGGCTCGGCACCGGTGGCGAGGACCAGGACGTCGTACGGCACCGGGCCCTGCTCGGTGTCCAGCACGTGCTCGGCCGGGCGCAGGCCCAGCGCCTCGCAGCCGAGCCGCAGGTCGACGCCGAGGGACTCGAAGTCCACGTCGAAGGCGGAGTCCTCGGCCTTGCCGAGCAGTACGGCCTTCGACAGCGGCGGCCTGTCGTACGGCTGGTGCGGCTCCGCGCCGATCACGGTGACGGGGCCCTTGAAGCCCTGTTCCCGCAGCGCGACCGCGGTCTGCACTCCGGCCATGCCCGCACCGGCGACGACCACGCGCCGCCCCGCTGACGTGCCCCCTTGCGCTGTCTGCTCGCTCACCCGATCACCATAGACACGTGACGACGCGTCAGTCAGCGGGCGTGCCCGGTGACCTGTTCCACAACGCTCGTACCGGCGCCCGCCCGGGACTCCCACTCCCAGGTCTCCTCCAGTCGCACCCGCCCGTCCGGCAACTCCACGACCGTGGAGACGCAGTGCCCCGAGGCGGTCGTCCCGTCGGTCTTCAGCTGGACATAGCGGAAGTCCAGCCGGTCACCCTCCCGGGTGCCGACCAGATGGCCGCGCACGACATCGCCGCCCGCGTACTCGGCCCAGATCTCGCCGTCCTTCTCGTGGTATGTGAACCGGGTGCGGGTACCCACCTGACCTGGGGCTTGGTCCGCCACGGGGGCGAGGATCAGTCCGTCGAGCGACCGGGCCATGGGCAGGGGCTCCCTTACGGGTGACGAGGGGGGCGGGCTAGGGTGGCCACCGTACAAGCACTCGCGGGAGCCCGGACGCACCGGGCTGAGAGGGAGGCTGGCGGCCTCCGACCGTACGAACCTGATCCGGGTCATGCCGGCGAAGGGAGGGGCTGGACGCCCATGTCGTCACGTACGTCCGATACGTCCGACGTCCTCGTCATCGGGGGCGGAATCATCGGCCTGGTCACGGCCTGGCGCGCGGCGCAGCGCGGGCTCAGCACGGCCGTGGTGGACCCCGAGCCCGGCGGCGGGGCCGCGCGGGTCGCGGCCGGGATGCTGGCCGCGGTCACCGAACTGCACTACGGCGAGGAGCAGCTGCTCACCCTGAACCTGGAATCGGCCCGCCGCTACCCGGACTTCGCGGCCGAGCTGACCGAGCTGACCGGCCATGACCTCGGCTACCGCCGCTGCGGCACCCTCGCGGTCGCGCTCGACGCGGACGACCGCGCCCACCTGCGCGAACTGCACGCCCTGCAGCAGCGCTCCGGCCTGGACTCGGAGTGGCTGTCCGGGCGGGAGTGCCGGCGCCTGGAGCCGCTGCTGGCGCCCGGGGTGCGCGGCGGGCTGCGGGTCGACGGCGACCACCAGATCGATCCGCGGCGGCTCGCGGCGGCGCTGCTGGCCGCGTGCGAGCGGTCCGGCGTGACGTTCCACCGTGCGTGGGCCGAGCGGTTGGACGTCGCAGGGGACCGGGCCGCCGGGGTCACCACCGCGGACGGCACCGGGCTGCGCGCCGGGCAGGTGGTGCTGGCCGCCGGAAGCATGAGCGGACGGCTCGCGGGCGTGCCCGAGGCGCTGCTGCCGCCGGTGCGACCGGTGAAGGGGCAGGTGCTGCGGCTGACGGTGCCGCGCCGGTACGCGCCGTTCCTCAGCCGGACCGTGCGGGCCGTGGTCCGCGGCAGCCATGTCTATCTGGTCCCCCGCGAGAACGGCGAGCTGGTCGTCGGCGCGACCAGCGAGGAACTGGGCTGGGACACGACCGTCACCGCGGGCGGGGTGTACGAGCTGCTGCGCGACGCCCACGAGCTGGTGCCGGGCATCACCGAACTGCCGCTCACCGAGACCCGGGCCGGACTGCGCCCCGGCTCCCCCGACAACGCGCCGCTGCTCGGCCCGTCCGGGCTCGACGGGCTGCTGCTGGCCACCGGGCACTACCGCAACGGGGTGCTGCTCACACCGGTCACCGGCGACGTCATGGCCCGGCTGCTGGCCGACGGCGAACTGCCGGAAGAGGCCCGCCCGTTCACCCCGCGGCGCTTCGGTGCCGCCGCCGTCCTCATGGAGCAGCCAGCATGAGCATCTCCGTCACTGTTTCCATCTCCGTCAACGGAGAGCGCCGGGAGATCGTTCCGGGTACGGCGCTCGACGTCGTCGTACGGTCGCTGGTCGCGGCGCCCTCCGGGGTGGCCGCCGCCGTCAACGAGACCGTCGTCCCGCGCGCGCAGTGGGCCTCCACGACGCTGGCCGAGGGCGACCGGGTCGAGGTGCTCACCGCGGTCCAGGGAGGCTGAGCCATGGCCGACGATCCCTTGGTCCTCGGGGGTACGACCCTCTCGTCGCGGCTGATCATGGGCACGGGCGGTGCGCCCAGCCTGGAGGTGCTGGAGCGGGCGCTGGTCGCCTCCGGTACGGAGCTGACGACGGTCGCCATGCGGCGGGTGGACCCCTCCGTGCACGGTTCGGTGCTGTCGGTGCTTCAGAAGCTGGGCATCCGGGTGCTGCCGAACACGGCGGGCTGTTTCACCGCGGGCGAGGCCGTGCTGACCGCGCGGCTGGCGCGGGAGGCGCTGGGCACGGACCTGATCAAGCTGGAGGTCATCGCCGACGAGCGGACGCTGCTGCCGGATCCGGTGGAGCTGCTGGAGGCGGCGGAGACACTGGTGGACGACGGGTTCACGGTGCTGCCGTACACCAATGACGATCCCGTGCTGGCGCGGAAGCTGGAGGAGGTGGGCTGTGCCGCCGTCATGCCGCTGGGCTCGCCGATCGGGTCCGGGCTCGGGATCCGCAATCCGCACAACTTCCAGCTGATCGTCGAGCACGCGCGTGTGCCGGTGATTCTGGACGCCGGGGCCGGTACGGCGTCCGATGTCGCGCTGGCCATGGAGCTGGGGTGTGCGGGGGTGATGCTCGCCTCCGCGGTGACCCGGGCGCAGGAGCCGGAGCTGATGGCCGCGGCGATGAGGCATGCCGTGGAGGGGGGCCGGCTGGCTCGGTTGGCGGGGCGGATTCCGCGGCGGCACTTTGCGGAGGCGTCGTCTCCCACGGAGGGGTTGGCTCGGTTGGATCCTGAGCGACCGGCGTTCTAGTCCCGTTCCGGTCTCCCGCCCGCGGGGTCGCGGGTGGTCCTGGGCGCCTCGCCTTCGGCTTCGCTCCGGTCGTGCGTCGCGTCACAGGTCGGCTTCAGTGCCTGTGGGAAAGCGGTCTCGGCGGAGGGAGTGCCGGTCGGTCCTCGTAGACTCCCCTGCGTGGATACGACCCTTCAGGACCCCCTCGTCGGTCAGGTGCTCGACGGCCGTTACCGCGTCGACGCGCGGATCGCGGTCGGCGGGATGGCCACGGTCTACCGGGCCCTGGACACCCGTCTGGACCGTGTGCTCGCGCTGAAGGTGATGCACCCCACGCTCGCGGCCGACGGATCCTTCGTGGAGCGGTTCATACGGGAGGCGAAGTCGGTCGCCCGGCTCGCGCACCCGAACGTGGTGCAGGTCTTCGACCAGGGCACCGACGGGTCGTACGTGTACCTGGCGATGGAGTACATCGCCGGGTGCACCCTGCGGGACGTGCTGCGCGAGCGGGGGGCGCTGCAGCCCCGCGCGGCCCTCGACATCCTCGAGCCCGTCCTCGCCGCGCTCGGCGCCGCGCACCGGGCCGGGTTCGTGCACCGGGACATGAAGCCCGAGAACGTGCTGATAGGCGACGACGGGCGGGTCAAGGTCGCCGACTTCGGGCTTGTGCGTTCCGTGGACACCCAGACCAGTACGACGGGGGCCGTGCTCGGAACCGTCTCGTATCTCGCGCCCGAGCAGATAGAACAGGGCACCGCCGATCCACGCGTCGACGTCTACGCGTGCGGTGTCGTGCTCTACGAGATGCTGACCGGCGGCAAGCCGCACTCCGGGGACTCCCCCGCCCAGGTCCTCTACAAGCACATCCACGAGGACGTGCCGCCGCCCTCGGCACTGGTGCCGGGGCTGCCGTACGAGCTGGACGAGCTGGTCGCCTCGGCGACCGCGCGCACCCCCGGCATCCGGCCGCACGACGCCGTGGCGCTGCTCGCCCAGGTGCTCGAGGCGCGCCGGACGCTGAGCGACGAGCAGCTGGACGCCGTGCCGCCGCAGGCGATCGCCGCGGAGCACGACAACGCCGGTGACCGTACGAGCGTGATACCGCGCTCGCTGACGGTGCCACGGCCGCTACCGGTCAACGAGGAGGAGCCGGCCGAGGGGGTCGTCCGGCACACCACCCGGCTGCAGGCGCCGCCCGTGCCGCACCGCCGGTCCCGGCGCCTGGTGCTGACGATCGTCGCCGCCGTGCTGGTGGTGTTCGGCGTGGGCGCCGGGGTCTGGTACATCAACTCCGGCCAGTTCACGAAGGTCCCGCCGCTGCTGGCGAAGACCGAGGCGCAGGCGCGGAAGCGGCTCGGGGCCGCCGGGCTCGAGGTCGGGCAGGTCCGGCGCGAGTACAACGACACCGTCCAGCGGGGCACGGTCATCGGCACCGACCCCGCGCCCGGCGCCCGGATCCGCGACCACGACTCGGTGACGCTGACCATCTCGCTGGGCCCGGAGACGGTGAACGTGCCGGATGTCGCGGGCCGCCCCCTGGCCGAGGCGCGGGCGCGGCTGAAGGCGGACGGGCTGGAACCGGGCATGGTCACCCGGCAGTTCAGCGAGGACGTCGCGGGCGGCTCGGTGATCTCCACGACACCCAAGGCCGGCACCAAGCGGCACGCCGGGTCGGCGATCGCGCTGACCGTCAGCAAGGGCAGCCCGATCGACGTACCGGACGTCACCGGTGAGGACCTGGACAGCGCCCGGCGGGATCTGACCGACGCCGGACTGAAGGTGAGGATCGCCGCCCAGCAGGTCAACTCCGAGTACGACAAGGGCAAGGTGGCGCAGCAGAGCCCGGGCGACGGCAGCCAGGCCGCCGAGGGCGACACGGTGACGCTGACGCTCTCCAAGGGCCCGGAGATGATCGAGGTGCCGGACGTGGTCGGCGACAGCGTCGACGACGCCCACAAGGCCCTGGAGGGCGCCGGGTTCAAGGTGGAGGAGGACCGCGGCCTGCTCGGGCTGTTCGGCGACACCGTGAAGAAGCAGTCGGTACAGGCCGGCGACAAGGCACCCAAGGGGTCGACCGTCACGATCACCATCCGGTGACCGGGGTCACCGGGGACCGTGGTCCGGCGGCCGGAGCGGGCATGACACCCTGAACGGGTGAGTCCCGTTGTCCCGCCTTCGTCGTCCCGGCCGCGCAATCCCGTCGGCGGTCATGTCCCCGTCGCCGGCGGTCTGCACTCCGTGGGGCTGTCGTACGCCCATGACCTGAAGGCCGAGACCGTGCAGGTCTTCGTGGCCAATCCGCGCGGGTGGGCCACGCCGGCCGGGAATCCCCGGCAGGACGAGGCCTTTCGCGCGGCGTGCGCCGCGGAGTCGATCCCGGCGTACGTCCATGCCCCGTACCTGATCAACTTCGGCTCGCACACCGAGGCCACCGTGGAGCGGTCGGTGGAGTCCCTGCGGCACTCCCTGCGGCGCGGGCGGGAGATCGGGGCGCTGGGTGTGGTCGTGCACACCGGGAGCGCGACCGGCGGGCGGGGCCGTGAGGTGGCGCTGCGGCAGGTACGGGAGCACATGCTGCCGCTGCTGGAGGAGCTGACGCACGACGACGACCCCTTCCTGCTCCTGGAGTCGACGGCCGGGCAGGGCGCCTCCCTCTGCTCGCGCACCTGGGACTTCGGGCCGTACTTCGAGGCGCTGGACGCGCACCCGAAGCTCGGGGTCTGCCTGGACACCTGCCACATCTTCGCCGCCGGTCACGACCTGACCGGGCCGAGCGGCATGCACCAGACCCTGGACCTGCTCGTGGACACCGTCGGCGAGGGCCGGCTGAAGCTGATCCACGCCAATGACTCCAAGGACGTGGTCGGCGCCCACAAGGACCGGCACGAGAACATCGGCGCCGGTCACATCGGCGAGGACCCGTTCCGGGCCCTGATGACCCACCCCGCGACCGAGGGCGTACCGCTGATCATCGAGACGCCCGGCGGCAAGACGGGGCACGCGGCGGACGTGGAACGCCTGAAGAAGCTCAGGGACGGCTGAGGGCGCCGGTCAGTCCTCGTTCTCGAACAGTACGTGCGACGTGTCGACCAGGTGCACCAGCAGTACGACCAAGAGCCCGTCGCTGATCACGTACTCGATGGCCATGGTGCGCGTGAGAGCGAGGGAGCGGGTGTTCTCGTCGCCGGAGATGGGCGACGAGATCTTGGGGCGGGGATCCGTGGACAGTATGGCGAGGCCGCGCTGAAGCAGCTCCCTGCGGTCGTCCGGAAGGCTGTCGCGCATGCGCGCCGCGGCCTCCGAGAAGATCACGTTGAAGACTGCCACCAGGGCTCCCTGCATGGTTGTCGAATGTCCGGCACCGAGCCTACCGGCCGGTGTCACAGCTCCGGGCCGTCCCCCGGCTGCTCCTGGTAGGAATACCGCTGTTCCTTCCACGGGTCGCCGATGTTGTGGTAGCCGCGTTCCTCCCAGAAGCCGCGGCGGTCGGTGGTCATGTACTCGACGCCGCGGACCCACTTGGGTCCCTTCCAGGCGTACAGGTGGGGCACGATCAGGCGGACCGGGAAGCCGTGCTCGGCGGTGAGGAGCTCGCCGTCCTGGTGGGTGGCGAAGAGGGTGCGGTCGGAGGCGAAGTCCGACAGGCGGAGGTTGGAGCTGAAGCCGTACTCGGCCCAGACCATCACATGGGTGACGTCCGGGGCCGGCGGGGCCAGCTCGAGGATGGTGCGGGCGGGGATGCCGCCCCACTCCGCGCCGACCATGCTGAACTTCGTCACGCAGTGCAGATCGGCCACCACGGTGGTGTACGGCAGTGCCGTGAACTCCTCGTGGTTCCACAGGTGCTTGTCACCGTCGGCGGTGGCGCCGAAGACCCGGAACTCCCAGCGCTCGGGGCGGAACTTCGGAACGGGCCCGTAGTGCGTGACCGGCCAGCCGCGCTGGAGCCGCTGACCCGGCGGGAGGTCGGACCCTGCCGTTGCTCCAGACTCTCGCTCCACCGGATGACCCATGTATCCATCCTGACAGACCTCGGGCAGTGCCCTTGACCACCCGTCCAGAAAGCGGACAAGCAGCATCAATTCAGAGCGAACTTACTAAGTACGCACTTACTGGACGATCTTCGGCGCCGGTGCAATCATGCCGCCGCACACCTCCCCCGTCCCCGTGTGGAAGGAGCCGCTGCGATGCAGGGCGACCCCGAGGTCATCGAGTTCCTCAACGAGCAGCTCACCGGCGAGCTGACCGCGATCAACCAGTACTTCCTGCACGCGAAGATGCAGGAGAACTTCGGCTGGTACAAGCTCGCCAAGTACACACGGCACGAGTCGTTCGACGAGATGAAGCATGCGGAGGTGCTCACCGACCGGATCCTGTTCCTGGAGGGCCTGCCGAACTACCAGCGGCTCTTCCACGTCCGCGTGGGCCAGACCGTGCAGGAGATGTTCGAGGCCGACCGGCAGATCGAGGTGGAGGCGATCGACCGGCTGCGGCGGGGCATCAAGGTGATGCGGGAGAAGGGCGACATCACGTCGGCGAACATCTTCGAGGAGATCCTCGCCGACGAGGAGCACCACATCGACTACCTCGACACCCAGCTGGAGCTGCTGGACAAGCTCGGCGAGGCGCTCTACATCGCCCAGCTGATCGAGCAGCCGGAGAGCTAGGCGGCCTCGTCCAGCGCCGTGAGGACGGGCTTGCCCTGGTCGGCCAGGTCGCGCCGCGGGCAGGCTCCCCGGCCGAGCAGCGCCTGGATGCGCCGTACACAGCCGCCGCAGTCCGTGCCCGCCTTGCAGGCGGAGGCTATCTGGCGGGGGGTGCAGGCGCCGTCCTCCGCGTGCTGCTTGACCTGGGCCTCGGTGATGCCGAAGCAGCTGCAGACGTACACGCGGATTCACCTCCCGGGGCGGGATCGCTCTGTCACTGCCATCCCGTTGACCGGTGAGGCAAACCTAACCTTACCCGCCGCATCCGGCCCGCAAAAGTGGGCAGGGCGCGGATCGGATGTGATCCGCGCCCCAGATCGCCCACGGGTCCTACCGCGTCCCGGTTACTGGTCCCGGTACATCTCCGCGACCAGGAACGCCAGGTCCAGCGACTGGCTGCGGTTCAGCCGCGGGTCGCAGGCGGTCTCGTAACGCTGGTGCAGGTCGTCGACGAAGATCTCGTCGCCGCCGCCCACGCACTCGGTGACGTCGTCACCGGTGAGCTCCACGTGGATGCCGCCCGGGTGGGTGCCGAGCGCCTTGTGGACCTCGAAGAAGCCCTTGACCTCGTCGAGCACGTCGTCGAAGCGGCGGGTCTTGTGCCCGGAGGCCGCCTCGAAGGTGTTGCCGTGCATCGGGTCGGTCACCCAGGCCACCGTCGCACCGGACGCCGTGACCTTCTCCACCAGCTCGGGCAGCCGGTCGCGGATCTTGTCGGCGCCCATCCGGACGATGAAGGTCAGCCGGCCCGGCTCCCGCTCAGGGTCGAGGCGGTCGATGTACTGCAGCGCCTCCTCGGCCGTCGTCGTCGGGCCGAGCTTGACGCCGATCGGGTTGCGGATCTGCGAGGCGAACTCGATGTGCGCGTGGTCCAGCTGCCGGGTGCGCTCACCGACCCACACCATGTGCGCGGAGACGTCGTACAGCTTGCCGGTGCGCGAGTCGACCCGGGTCAGGGCGGACTCGTAGTCCAGCAGCAGCGCCTCGTGCGAGGAGAAGAACTCGACGGTCTTGAACTCCTCCGGCTCGGCGCCGCAGGCCCGCATGAAGTTCAGCGCGTTGTCGATCTCCCGCGCGAGCTGCTCGTAACGCTGGCCCGACGGCGAGGTCCGCACGAAGTCCTGGTTCCAGGCGTGCACCTGGCGCAGGTCCGCGTAACCGCCGGTGGTGAAGGCACGCACCAGGTTCAGCGTGGAGGCGGAGGCGTTGTACATCCGCTTCAGGCGCTCGGGGTCCGGGACGCGGGCGGCCTCGGTGAAGTCGAAGCCGTTGACGGAGTCGCCGCGGTAGGTCGGCAGGGTCACGCCGTCGCGGGTCTCGGTCGGCTTGGAGCGGGGCTTGGAGTACTGCCCGGCGATACGACCGACCTTCACCACCGGCACGGAGGCCGCGTAGGTGAGGACGGCACCCATCTGGAGCAGCGTCTTCAGCTTGTTGCGGATCTGGTCGGCGGACACCGCGTCGAAGGCCTCGGCGCAGTCGCCTCCCTGGAGGAGGAACGCCTCTCCCTTGGCGACTGCCGCCATCCGGGCGCGCAGCTGGTCACACTCGCCCGCGAAGACGAGCGGCGGATACGACTCGAGGTCCGCGATCACTGCGCGCAGAGCCTCGGGGTCGGGGTACTCGGGCTGCTGCGCCGCGGGCAGGTCTCGCCAGGTGTTGCCAGCGCTCGGGCTGGTCTTAGCGTTCACGGTCACCTCGTAAACATTACGCGGTCGGCTCGCATGCCCCATCTTCTGGCTCGAAAGGTGAGACGCGACGGTTGTCCTGTGGACCGGGGGCGGGTGCGGTAGGGTTCCTGCCATGTTCGCGCTGTCGATCCAGAACTGGTGGTGGACCGCTTCTCCGGCGGCCCACTGACTGCGCGTACGCAAGACTTCGCGAAGGCCGCCCGAGGGGCGGCCTTCGGCGTTTCCGGGGTCGTTCCTCTCCGTCAGAAGATCGAGAAGGATCACCCATGAATCTCCAGGACCTCCTGCACGACCCCCGCCCCTTCGCCCTGCTCCGCCGTCGCACCCCGGGCCTCGACGAGCACCCGGTGGAGGTGCTGCTCGGCCCGGTGACCCGCCGTGACCGGCTCGCCGACCTGCCCGACGAGGGGCTCGCGCTGATCCCGTTCCGGCAGATCCGCGAGCGCGGCTTCGACGTCCGCGACGACGGCACCCCGCTGCTGGTGCTGACCCCCGAGGAGTCGTACGAGCTGCCGCTCGGCGTGGCGCTGTCGCAGCTCCCGGCGCACGAGGTGCGCGTCGAGGGCGGCGGCTTCGACGTCGGCGACGAGGAGTACGGCGAGATCGTCGGGCGGGTGCTGGCGGAGGAGATCGGCCGGGGCGAGGGCGCGAACTTCGTGATCCGGCGCACGTACGAGGGCGAGGTCCCGGGGTTCGGCCGGGCCGACGCGCTCGCGCTGTTCCGGCGGCTGCTGGAGGGCGAGCGGGGCGCGTACTGGACGTTCGTCGTGCACACCGGGGACCGGACGCTGGTGGGCGCGAGCCCCGAGGTGCACGTGCGGATGTCCGGCGGCACGGTCGTCATGAACCCGATCAGCGGGACGTACCGCTATCCCGCCGAGGGGCCGACCCCGGAGCACCTCCTCTCCTTCCTCGCCGACGGCAAGGAGATCGAGGAGCTGTCGATGGTCGTCGACGAGGAACTGAAGATGATGTGCACCGTCGGCGACATGGGCGGAGTGGTCGTCGGCCCCCGCCTGAAGGAGATGGCGCACCTCGCGCACACCGAGTACGAGCTGCGCGGCAAGTCCTCCCTGGATGTGCGGGAGGTGTTGCGGGAGACCATGTTCGCGGCCACGGTGACCGGCTCGCCGGTGCAGAACGCGTGCCGGGTGATCGAGCGGTACGAGCCGCTCGGGCGGGATGGTGCCGGACGCGGCTACTACGCGGGCGCGCTGGCGCTGCTCGGCCGCGACCCGGGGGGCGCGCAGACACTGGACTCGCCGATCCTGATCCGCACCGCCGACATCTCCGCCCAGGGGCGGCTGCGCGTCCCGGTCGGGGCGACTCTGGTACGCGGCTCGGACCCGGCGGGCGAGGTCGCGGAGACGCACGCGAAGGCGGCGGGCGTGCTCGCGGCCCTCGGGGTGCGGCCGTCCCGGCCGCGCGAGGAGCGGGAGCGGCCCCGGCTGGCCGACGACCCGCGGGTACGGGCGGCGCTGGACGGCCGGCGGTCCGCGCTCGCGCCGTTCTGGCTGCGGATGCAGGAGCCCGCGCGGGAACTGACCGGCCATGCGCTGGTGGTCGACGGCGAGGACACCTTCACGGCGATGCTCGCCCACGTGCTGCGGTCGAGCGGGCTGGACGTCACCGTCCGGCGGTACGACGAGCCGGGGCTGCGGGCGGCGGTGCTCGCGCACGAGGGGCCGGTGGTGCTCGGGCCCGGTCCCGGTGACCCTTGCGACGCGGCCGATCCGAAGATGCGCTTCCTGCGCGAGCTGACCGCCACGGTGATCCGGGAGCACCGGCACGGGGTGCTGGGCGTCTGCCTGGGCCACGAGCTGATCGCGGCCGAGCTGGGGCTGGACATCGTCCGCAAGGAGGTGCCGTACCAGGGGGCGCAGACCACGGTCGACCTGTTCGGGCGGCCGGAGACGGTCGGCTTCTACAACAGCTTCGTCGCCCGCTGCGACGAGGAGGCGGCCCGGGAACTGGCCGCGCACGGCGTGGAGGTGAGCCGGGGGGCGAACGGTGAGGTGCACGCGCTGCGCGGCCCGGGGTTCGCGGGGGTGCAGTTCCACCCGGAGTCGGTCCTGACGCTGAACGGGGCAACGGTCGTACGGGAACTGGTGGGTCAGCTGCGCCGCACGACCGTGTAGCCGTCCGGGCCGCCGTCAGCCGAAGAACACCCCGACCTCCTCGTACAGCTTCGGGTTCACCGTCTTCAGCCTGGCCGTGGCCTCGGAGATCGGGACGCGGACGATGTCGGTGCCGCGCAGGGCGACCATCGTGCCGAAGTCGCCGTCGTGGACGCAGTCGATGGCGTGCAGGCCGAAGCGGGTGGCGAGCCAGCGGTCGAAGGCGCTGGGTGTGCCGCCGCGCTGGACATGGCCGAGGACCGTGGTCCGGGCCTCCTTGCCGGTGCGGCTCTCGATCTCCTTGGCCAGCCATTCGCCGACCCCGGACAGGCGCACATGCCCGAAGGAGTCCAGCGAGCCGTCCTTGAGCACCATGTCGCCGTCCCTCGGCATGGCGCCCTCGGCGACGACGACGATCGGCGCGTACGACGCCCGGAAGCGGGAGGTCACCCAGGCGCAGACCTGGTCGACGTCGAAGCGCTGCTCGGGGATGAGGATGACGTTGGCACCGCCGGCGAGGCCCGAGTGCAGGGCGATCCAGCCGGCGTGCCGGCCCATCACCTCCACGACCAGGACCCGCATGTGGGACTCGGCGGTGGTGTGCAGCCGGTCGATGGCCTCGGTGGCGATGTTGACGGCGGTGTCGAAGCCGAAGGTGTAGTCGGTGGCCGACAGGTCGTTGTCGATGGTCTTGGGCACCCCGACGCAGGGCACCCCGTACTCGTCGGACAGCCGCGCGGCGACGCCCAGGGTGTCCTCGCCGCCGATCGCGACGAGGGCCTGGACGTCCAGCTTGGCCAGGTTGTCCTTGATCCGGCGGATGCCGTTCTCCGCCTTGAGGGGGTTGGTGCGCGAGGAGCCGAGGATGGTGCCGCCGCGGGGCAGGATGCCGCGCACCGCGGGGATGTCGAGACGGACGGTGTCGCCTTCGAGGGGGCCTCGCCAGCCGTCCCGGAAGCCGGTGAAGTCATAGCCGTACTCCTGCACGCCCTTGCGGACGATGCCCCGGATGACGGCGTTGAGCCCGGGGCAGTCGCCGCCTCCGGTCAGTACTCCGACCCGCATGAAATGTCCCTTCGCCGCGGTTCCCTGACAGAGAGTCACGCTAATGGTGATTCGCGTCACATCGGGAGAGGCGGGAAGGGTGATTCCGGTGGACGGCCGACCGGCGGCGCCTACTCGTCGTCGAGTCCGCGCTCTATGGCGTACCGCACCAGCTCGACCCTGTTGTGCAACTGCAGCTTGCCGAGGGTGTTCTGCACGTGGTTCTGCACCGTGCGGTGGGAGATGACGAGGCGCTCGGCGATCTGCTTGTAGCTCAGCCCCTTGGCGACCAGCCGCAGCACCTCCGTCTCCCGGTCCGTCAGCCGGGGCGCGCCGGGCTCGTCGGTGTCGGGGGCGGGGGCCGGTTCGGAGGCCAGCCGGCGGTACTCGCCGAGGACCAGTCCGGCGAGGCCCGGCGTGAACACCGGGTCACCGACGGCGGTACGGCGCACCGCGTCCAGCAGCTCCTCGGTGGAGGCCGACTTCAGCAGATAGCCGGTCGCGCCGGACTTCACCGCCTCCAGCACGTCGGCGTGCTCACCGCTGGCCGAGAGGACGAGGACGCGCAACGCCGGGTTGTGGGCGACCACTTCCTTGCACACCTGGACGCCGGGCTTGGCGGGCAGGTTGAGGTCCAGCACGAGGACGTCGGGGACCGCGGCCTTGGCGCGGCGGACCGCCTGCTCGCCGTCGCCCGCGGTGGCGACCACATGGAAGCCGGACTCGGTCAGGTCCCGGGCGACCGCGTCGCGCCACATGGGGTGGTCGTCCACCACCATGACCTTGATCGGGTCCTGCTGCTCGCTCATCGACGTCCCGCCTTCTGGTTCTTCGGTACCTTCAGTTCCACTTCCGTGCCCTGCCCGGGGACGGAGACGAGTTCGGCGCTGCCCCCCAGGTCGCGCAGCCGCCCCCGGATCGACTGGGCCACGCCGAGCCGGCCCTCCCCCTCGGCCTGGGCGAGCCGCCCCTCGGGGATGCCGGGACCGTCGTCCCGTACGGTCACGACGACCTCGTCCGGCTCGTCCTCGACCAGGATCCAGGCCCGGGCCCGCTCGCCCGCGTGCCTGCGCACGTTGTCCAGGGCGGCGCCGACCGCGGCGGCCAGCTCCCGCGCGGCGGGCCGGGACAGCGCGACCGGCGCGCCGGGCTCGGCCAGGCTCACCCGGGCACCGGCGTAGGGCGCGAGCAGGGAGCGCAGGTCGACCGGCCCGTCGTCGTCGGGCTCCTCCACCACGCGTACGACGGCCCCCGCGGCGGCGTCCTCCGACACCCGGGAGACCGGCAGCAGACCGCCGGAGACCAGCGTGCGCAGCGCCACCTCCTGCTCCCCCGCGAGCCGCCCGAGCTCCGCCGCCTCGCCACCGATGACGGCGCCGCGCCGCTGCACCATCGCCAGCACCTGGAGCACGCCGTCATGGATGTCCCGGGCCAGCCGCTCCCGCTCCCGGGTCGCGGCCTCGATCTCCAGGGCGCGGGCGAGGGTGCGCTCGGAGGCGCGGGCGACCTCCACGACGTAGCCGATGGCCACGGAGGCGATCCAGACCAGCAGGACGGCGTGCACCGTCGCCCGGGTCGGAGTGCCGCGCTGGACGACGTTGGCGATGGCGACCGGCGTCGAGGCCAGCACCGCCCAGCGCCAGCCCCCCTTGAGCGCGAAGCCGAGGACCACACCGGCCGTCCATATCGACGGCAGCGTCGGAGTGCCCGCCACGATGCGCGCGTGGGAGGCGGCGACCGGCGTGAGGAGGATGCCGGTGAGCCCGATGGCCAGGTCGGCGGCGAGGAAGCGCCGGGTGCAGTGTGCGGCGCTCGCGACCTTGGGCAGCGTGGCCAGCGTCCACACGAGGAGGACCGCGAAGTAGCCGACGGCGACCCAGGGGTGTTCGTACTTGCCGTGCCGGGCGACGAACAGGCCGATCGCGTACAGCATCGTCAGTACGCGGTATCCGGCGAGGGCACGCCACATCGGCTGCTCGACGGACATCCTCATGACGCGCTCGCGCTTGACCACCGTACCCCCCGTCCCCCCGCTTCCCCCGGTTCGCGTCTACTCGTCGGCCTTCTTCTTCTCCGCTTCCTTGGCCGCCTTCGCCGCCTCCGCGATCTGCCGCTTGGCAGCCGTCGCGTACATGTCGACGTACTCCTGGCCGGACAGCTTCATGATCTCGTACATGACCTCGTCGGTCACGGCGCGCAGGACGAAGCGGTCGTGCTCCATGCCGTGGTAGCGGCTGAAGTCGAGCGGCTTGCCGATGCGGATGCCGGGCCGCATCAGCTTCGGCATCACCTTGCCGGGGGGCTGGATCTTCTCGGTGTCGATCATCGCCACCGGGATGACCGGAGCGCCGGTGGCCAGCGCCACGCGCGCGAGGCCGCCGGGCTTGCCCCGGTAGAGCCTGCCGTCGGGCGAGCGGGTGCCCTCGGGGTAGATGCCGAACAGCTCGCCGCGCTCCAGCACCTCTATGCCGCTCTTGATCGCGGCCTCGCCGGCGCCGCGCGCCCCGGAGCGGTCCACCGGGAGCTGTCCGACACCCTTGAAGAAGGCCGCGGTCAGCCGGCCCTTCACCCCTGGGGTGGTGAAGTACTCGGCCTTGGCGATGAAGGTGACCTTGCGGTCCAGGACCGCGGGCAGGAAGAACGAGTCCGAGAAGGACAGGTGATTGCTCGCCAGGATGGCCGGGCCGTCGGCCGGTATGTTCTCCAGGCCTTCCACCCAGGGCCTGAAGGCGACCTTCAGCGGCCCCCCGATGGCGACCTTCATCGTGCCGTACAACACCCGCTTGCCTCCTGTTTCCGTCGAACAGACCTTAACCCTTCGGGAACCTCAAAGGGCCCGACGACCCTGGTCGGTGTCGGTGCGGTCGCGTACGGTGAAGCACATCCGCACGTTTTCCCCACGCCGCCACCGCCCACCGGTGGGGGCTCTCTCCAGAAACAGGAGCGTCGAAGGTGCCGGTCCTCCCCGGAGCCGAGCCGTACCGCCACGAGGGCGGGGAGGTGGGGGTTCTCCTCTGCCACGGCTTCACCGGCTCGCCCCAGTCGCTGCGCCCCTGGGCGGAGCACCACGCGGCGCACGGCCTGACCGTGTCGCTGCCCCTGCTGCCCGGCCACGGCACCCGCTGGGAGGACATGCAGGTCACGGGCTGGCAGGACTGGTACGCGGAGGTGGACCGCGAACTGCGCCTCCTCTCCGAGCGCTGCTCCCGCGTGTTCGTCGCCGGCCTGTCCATGGGCGGCGCACTGGCCCTCAGGCTGGCGGCCCGGCACGGCGAGCGGGTCGCCGGCGCGGTGGTCGTCAACCCGGCGAACAAGGTGCACGGCCTGTCGGCGTACGCCCTTCCGGTGGCCCGGCATCTCGTGCGGACGACGAAGGGCATCGCCAGCGACATAGCCAAGGAGGGCGCGGCCGAGCTGGGCTACGACCGGGTGCCGCTGCACGCGGCGCACTCCCTGCGGGTGTTCCTGCGCCGGCTGGACGGCGAGCTGCCCCAGGTCACCCAGCCCCTGCTGCTGCTGCGCAGCGCCCAGGACCATGTCGTCCCGGCGGCCGACTCGGCCCGGGTGCTGAGCCGGGTGTCGTCCACGGACGTGACGGAGACCGTGCTGGAACACAGTTACCACGTGGCGACGTTGGACCAGGATGCGGACCGGATCTTCGAGGAGAGCCTCGCCTTCATGGGCCGGCTCGCACCCAGTCTCGGCAAGGAAGGGACGGCCACAGGTGGCTGAGCACGAGTCCGACCGTGAAGGCCGCGAGGGCCGCGAGGGCCGCGAGGGCCGCGAGGGCCGCGAGCCGGACGAGCAGAAGGTGCCCTTCGACGAGGACGCCGCCTGGCGGGCCATCGTCGCGGGGTACGGCGAGGAGCCGCCGGACCCGCCGGGCGCCCGGCCCTTCAAGCCGGTGGAGGACCTGGCGCTGCCCGAGCCGGAGAAGGACGCCGAGAGCGACACCGACAAGGCACCGCCGGTCAGACCGCTGGGCAGCTCGGTCTCGTTCGCGCCCGGTGTCGGCCCGCGCGACTACAACCCGCCCGAGCCCTCCGAGGACGACTTCGACGAGGACGACGAGGGCCACTTCGTCCCGCCGGAGCCGCCGCCGCTGCCGGACGCCGACGTCACCGCGAAGTTCGCCTGGCTGGGCGTCGTCGGCGGGCCGGTCCTGCTGCTGCTCGCGGTGCTGCTCGGCTGGGACATGACCTGGTGGCTGACGACCCTCGGCATCGGGGGCTTCCTCGGCGGCTTCGCCACGCTGGTGGTGCGGATGCGCACGGACGACGAGGAAGGTGACGACCCGGGCCGGGGCGCGGTGGTCTGAACTTTGTACAAGTCCTGAAGACCTGCCCTATCGTGAGCCCATGCCACGCGACACGCTCACCCCGGAACAGATCGTCCGGACCGCCGTGGAGCTCCTCGACGACGAAGGTCTCGAGGGCCTGAACATGCGCAGCCTGGGCAAGCGTCTGGGGGCCGCGGCGACCGCCGTCTACTGGCATGTAAAGAACAAGGACGACCTCGTGCTGCTCGCCGCGGACCGGGTGTGGCACGAGGTGGCACTGCCGGCGCTCGACGCGGCCGACTGGCGGGACACGGCCACGGCGATGGCCGACCGGCTGCACGAGATGCTGCTCCGGCATCCGTGGCTGGTCCAGGCGATCGGCTCCCATCTCCTCCACGGCACCGGCAAGGCCCGGTACGACGATCATCTCCTCGGCGTCTTCGAGACCGCCGGCTTCACCCCGCAGGAGGCCGACCGGGCGGCCGGCGCGCTGGTGACGTACGTCCTGGGCAACGCCCTCGGCGCGTCCGCCACCGCCTCACTGGCGAGGAAGGTGCGGCGGGCCGGTGGGGACGCGGAGGAGATGTTCTCGCAGACCCTGGCCAAGGCGGCTCAGGCGGCGCAGCAGTTCCCGCGGCTGCAGGCGCGGCTGGGCACGACCGCGGCCACCGAGTACGCGGCCGCGGCCGACGGTAGCTATGCGGCGGGATTGCGCGCACTGCTGGAGGGGCTGCGGCCGGTGGACAGCGCCCCGTAAGGGGCGCGGGGCTGTGTCTGATACGCGACTGCGGGTGCGTGGGCGCGACCAGCCCCCACGCACCCGCAGTCGCGTACGGCGAATCAGGACCGAGTGAAGAGGCGCCCCGCCAGGTCGACCCCCGTCACCGTGCCGTCGGCCGCGCGCGAGAAGAAGCCCTTCTGCCCCTTCAAGCCGCCCTCGGTGACGACGTACTCGTCCCCGTCCCCCGGCAGGAAGCCGATCCCCGCGGCCGGGTAGTCCGGCGGCATCTGCGCATCCGACGCCGCCCGGATCTCCGGCTTGATGCCGACGGCCAGCGTGAGCCGGCCGTCGGCCACCGCGATGTCGAGGTTCATGGCGTCGATCTCGTACCGCCCGGCGACCTCCCGCGCCCGCTCCTCGTCGTAGGGCAGCGGTTCCGGCTCCCGCTCGACCACATCGAGGAACAGTTCCAGCGCCCGCTTCAGCACCGCCTGGTTGAACTGGTAGCCGTCCGGGCCGCAGTTGGCGAGCGAGACGACGGCGAAGTCCCGCTCCGGCACCAGGAGCAGCTCGGCGAACTGGCCGTTGCCCGAACCTCCGTGGCCGACCGTGCGCACACCCTCCACGTCCCGCAGGAACCAGCAGATGCCGAAGGCGTCGCCGAGCGTGCTGCCTCGCAGTTCGACGGTCGGTTCCTTCATGCGGTCCAGCGTCCCGGCGGCCACCGGACCCGCTCCGTCGCCCAGCTGGAACCGCGCCCAGCGCAGCAGGTCGCTCGCCGAGGACACGACTCCGCCGCCGGGGTTGTTGCCACGCAGTCCGGCCCGCCATGACTTCCAGGGCCGGGCGAGGGTGAGGGAGCCGTCCTCGGCGCGGTTGTGGCCGACGGCGAAGCGGCGGACCACGACGTCGTCGAGGTCGAGGACGGTGTCGGACAGGCCCAGCGGCTCCAGGACCAGTTCGGCCAGCGCCTTCTCGAACGGCAGGCCGGTGACGTTCTCCACCACCCGGCCGAGCAGGTTGTAGCCGGCCTGGCTGTAGGAGGCGCGGGTGCCGGGCGGCGCGATCAGCGGCAGCCGGTCCAGCCGGCCGACGAACGCGGCGAGCGAGCCGTCGCCCTCGTCGGCGTCGACCAGGTTCCAGTCCAGGCCCGCCGTGTGGTTGAGCAGGTTCAGCACGGTGATCCGGGCGGCGGCCTCCTCGTCGGCGAGGCGCAGCTCGGGAACGTACCGGCGGACCGGCGCGTCGAGGTCCACCCTGCCCTGTTCGACCAGGCGCATCAGCGCGGTCGCCGTGAAGGTCTTGCTGACCGAGGCCAGGTGGAAGAGCGTGTGCTCGTCGACCGGCAGGGGGTGCTCCACGTTCGTCACCCCGTGGTGGACATGGATCTCCTCGCCGCCGGTCAGTACGGCCACGGCGGCCCCCGGCACCCCGAACTCCTTCGCCGCCGTCTCCACGAACGCGGCCAGTGACTCACGCTTCCCGGACATCATTTCCCCCTCCTGGTCACTTGAACTAAGTACAGGAAGGACAGTAGGTGATCGCGGCGGAGGTGCACAAGGGTTTTCCTGTACTTAGTTCAAGCGGAACTCACGCCACCGGTACGCGCAGTGCCGCGAGGACCGGGAGGTGGTCAGTGGCCGCCGTCAAGTCGGCCCGGGCGACCCCTGGTTGGTCCAGCGGAACACCGCAGCCGAGGACCTCGATGCCCTTGGTCGCGAAGACGGCGTCGAGGCGCTGCGGGGGGTCGCTGTGCGGCCAGGTGGTCTCGCCGCCCCAGGGGGCCACGGCACGGCAGTCCTGGAGGCTCGCCGAGAGCAGACGGAAGGCAGGGCCGTCGGGGCCTTCGTTCAGGTCGCCGCCGGCGATGGCGTGCTCCGCGCCCAGGCCGGTGAGGCGGTCGAGGAGCAGGCCGCCCTGTTCGTACCGCTCCTTGCCCTCCAGGCTCAGATGGCAGCTGATCACGCCCAGCCGGACCCCTCCGAAACGGACCACCGCCGTGGCGAAGCCGCGCCGGTGCAGGCCGGGGGTGAGGGGCAGCAGGACGTCCTCCGTCCGCTCCACGGTGGCCCGGAGCGAGCAGAGGATCGCCGGGCCCGCCGCGGTGGCGCCGCCGGTGAGGACCACCTGGCCGGAGGCCGCGGCCAGCCGGGCCAGCTTCTTGCGCCAGCGGAAGAAGCGCGGGGCCTCCTGGACGAGGACCAGGTCGGGGGCGCAGGCGGTGATGATCCTGGTCAGGGCGTCGGTGTCGTCGCGCATCGAGCGGATGTTGTAGCTCAGGACGCGGATGACGGCGGAACCGTCGGGTTCGGTACGGGAGTTGGGAAGCAGCGTGCTGGTCGCCATGGCGATCAACATACGACGATGCCCGCCCGTCCCGGGACCGGACGCGGCGGGCACCGTCGTACGCCCCACTACATGATCGGGTCGGGCTCCCGGGCCAGGTCCGCCGCGCCCACCAGGCCCGCCTTGTTGCCGAGCTGGGCGGCGATCACGTCGGCCACCGGGCGCCAGTTGCCGCCGACCAGCCAGCGCTTGTAGGACTTGCGGATCGGGTCGAGGACCAGTTCGCCCTCGTCGGAGAGGCCGCCGCCGACGATGAACGCGGACGGGTCGAAGAGGGAGGCCAGGTCGGCCAGGCCCGCGCCGGCCCAGCGGGCCAGCTCGCGGTAGGAGTCGACGGCCACCGGGTCGCCCTGGCGGGCGGCCATGGAGATGTGCTTGCCCTCGATGCCGTCGGGGGTGCCGTCACCGAGGCCCAGCAGGATCTCTGCGTTCTCGGGGGTGGCGTTGGCGCGCTGCTTGGCGTACCGCACCAGGGCGCGCCCCGAGGCGTACTGCTCCCAGCAGCCCTGGCTGCCGCAGCCGCACAGCAGGCCGTCCGGGACCATCCGGATGTGGCCGAACTCGGCGGCCACGCCGAAGTGGCCGCGGCGCAGCTTGTTGCCGATGATGATGCCGCCGCCGAGACCGGTGCCGAGCGTGATGCAGATGACGTTGCGGTGGCCCTTGCCGGCGCCGAACTTGTACTCGCCCCAGGCGGCGGCGTTCGCGTCGTTCTCGACCACGACCGGGAGGCCCACGCGGGCCTCGACCTTCTCCTTCAGCGGCTCCTGGCGCCAGTCGATGTTCGGCGCGAAGTACACCGTCGAGCGCTGCCGGTTGACGTAACCGGCCGCACCGATGCCCACGCCGACGATCTCGTGCCCGGCGCGCGCACCCTCCACCGCCGAGGCGATGGCGTCCACGATGGCCTCGGGCGTGGTGGGGGTCGGCACCTTGAAGGTCGAGAGGATGTTGCCTTCCTCGTCGACCACGCCGGCCGCGATCTTGGTGCCGCCGATGTCGACGCCGATGGTGAGTCCCATGAATCCCTCAGTTCCGGTCGAGCCCCGCTACGGCCAACCGTACCCGAGGCCCTGCCGGGAAAGCGCTTCAGTCCAGGTCGATCCGCTCCCCCGGACCGGTGCCCTCGCCCCCGTCCCGCCGGTCGTCCGGCCCCTCGCGGGTCAGGTCGTCGGCGGTGCGGGCGGTCCAGCGGCGCTCCTGGGCCTGGACCGCGGATCGGTAGGCGGCGAGCAGTTCGCCGCCGGCCGCGGCCAGGTGGTCGAAGACGTCCGGGTTGCGGTCGATGACGGGTTCGACGGCGGCCTTGGCCTGCTGGACGACCTGGCGCACCATCTGCTGGGCGGCGGGTCCGGCGAGGCTGCCGAGGAGCGGTGACTGGAGGCCGGACAGCTTGTCGGCCACCGTGTCCACGAGTTTCTTCAGTTCCTCCGCGGCCGAGCCCGGCTGGGGGCCGTACTCCGCGCGGCGGCGGGCCTTCTCGGCGGCGAGGTCCTCGGCGCAGGCCGTGGCCCAGGCGTCGGCGTCGGTCGCCCGCCCCGGTTCCTCATATCCCTGGTGCGAGTCGGATGCGGGACGCTCTTCGCTCATGGCGGACTCCTGACTACGGTTCGCCTTTACGACGTTACCCGAACGGGCGTACCCGGATCATCACCGTCCGGTTGTGGGCCACAGGTCGGGGTCCGGGGCGAAGCGGATGCGCAGCTCGCCCTCGCGCAGGCCGGCCCCGGCGACTGTGCAGCGGCGCAGGGCGGAGGGCAGCGGGACGATACGCCGGAACGGGCCCACGGTGATCACGAGTTCGTCGCCGCGCCGGATCAGGTCCAGCTCGTCCCGTATCGCCCCGGGCAGCGGGATGTGCCAGACCAGCACGCCGTCCTGGGCGATCCGGTCGGTGACGGGCCACTCGACCGGGGCGGGCGACGGGTTGACGGGCGGCACGGCGAGGGCGGCGAGGTCGTCGGTGCCGCGCGGGTCGTGGCCGAGGTGCGGGACGAGGTGGACGTCGTACGGCCGCTCCTGCCAGTCGGCGAGGGTCTTGCGCTGCTGGGCGAGGAGCCCGGCGAGCAGGCTGTCCGGGTCGGTCTCGGGCAGGGCGCGGTTGGCGATCAGGGCCTCGGTGCGCAGGCCGCGCAGGGCGAGGCCGAGGCCGGCGGTCCGTACGGCGTCGGCGCCGGCCGGGCCGGGTTCGGCGACCAGGCGTACGGCGGTGTTCCGGTCGGTGAGGACGGCCTCGACGGCGGCGAGTTCGACGTCCCAGCGGGCGGCCGTCTCGTACAGCCAGTCGGAGGGCATCGGCACGCCGGCCAGCCGGCCGAGGACCGGGCGCAGGGCGCGGGCCGCCTGCCGCTCGGGCGGGAGCAGCCGGCGCAGATAGCGGCGCAGCTCCTCGGGGAGGCCGAGCAGGGCGAGGGCCTGCGGAAGGGGCGGGAGGTCCACCACGAGCAGGTCGTACCGCTCCGACAGTGCCGCGTCCCGCACGGCTCGCAGGAAGGACAGCTCCTCGGCGCCGGGCAGCGGGGTGACCTCCTCGGCGTCCAGCCGGGCGGCGCCGAGCAGGTCGAGAACGTTGGCGGCACGGGCCTGGAAGGCGGTGAGGTCCTCCCGGAAGCGTTCGGCGGCGTCGGGGCGCCAGGTGTCGAGGTGCGCCGCGGCTTCTTCCGGCACCGGCCCTGCCGCGGAGCCCAGCGCGGCGCCGAGGGTGTCGGTGCGGTCGGCACTCAGCAGGAGGGTGCGGGTGCCTTCGCCTGCGGCGCGCAGTGCGGTGGCGGCAGCGACGGTCGTACGGCCGCTGCCGCCCGGGCCCGTGATCAGGATGGTGCGCATGAGGCTGAACCGTACCGGTGCCTGTCCGGTGGCTCGGCGTGCGTCACCGGGGGCTGTGCCCCCGGACCCGCGCTTCGGCCTGACGTCCGCGTCCTCAAACGCCGGACGGGCCGCCTTGCTCCACCCTCTTCTTCAGGCCCGCCAGCGCGCGGTCGATGATGACCTTCTCCGCCTTGCGCTTGATCATGCCGAGCATGGGGATCTTGACGTCCACCGTGAGGAGGTAGGTGACCTCCGTCGTGGCCGGGCCGGTGGGCTTGAGGATGTAGGAGCCGTCCAGGGAGCGGAGCATCTGGGACTTGACCAGGGTCCAGGAGACCTCGTTGTCGCCGGTCCAGGTGTAGGCGAGCGTCTGGTCGTCCTTGATGGCGCCGGCGTCCATGACGAGGCGGACCTGCTCGGCGCGGCCCCGGTCGTCGGTCTTGAGGACCTCCGCCTCCTTCACCTCGCCGGTCCAGTCCGGGTAGCGGGCGAAGTCGGCGATCACCCCCATGACGTCGGCCGGTGCCGCCTCGATGGTGATGCTCGAGCTGGTGTGTTCCGCCATCGCCGTGGCTCCTCCAGATGCGGGCCGGTACAGAGGTCGTCGTGCGCACGTGTGTGCAGCGTGAAGGCTACCGCGCCGCCGACCTGCCGCCTTCACCCCATGTCCCACCCGCCGTCGGCCGGTCACCATTCGAGCGCCCAGGGGCGGCCCGTGCCGGCGAAGTGGCCCACGTTCACGCACTCGGTCGCGCCGATCCGCATGCGGCGCGCGAGCGGCTGGTGGACGTGTCCGAAGAGCGAATAGCGGGGCCTGGTACGGCGGATCGCGTCCAGCAGCGCGCGGCTGCCGCGTTCGAAGCGGCGGGCGACCGTGTCGTAGACCAGCTCGGGGACCTCCGGCGGGATGTGCGTGCACAGCACGTCGACCTCGCCGACCGCCTCGATCTTCGCCGCGTACTCCTCGTCGTCGATCTCGTACGGCGTTCGCATGGGGGTGCGCAGCCCACCGCCGACGAAACCGAAGGTCCAGCCGCCGATCTCCACCCGCTGGCCGTCGAGCACGGTGGTGCCGGAGCGGGCGTACTCCTGCCAGAGCGGCGGCATGTCGACATTGCCGTAGGTGGCGTACGTCGGGGTCGGGAACGCGGCGAACAGCTCGGCGTACTGCTTGCGCACCGCCTTCTCGATGGCCGCGGCCCGGTCCGTGCCGATGCCGGCCCACAGCCGCGCGCCGAACTCCCGGGCCTCCTCGAAGCGCCGGGCGGTGCGCAGCTCGACGATCCGGTCGGCGTTCTCCTTGCCGAACAGGTCCGGGAAGATGCCGCGCGAGTGGTCGGCGTAGTCGAGGAAGAGGACGAGGTCGCCCAGGCAGATCAGGGCGTCGGCACCCTCGCCGGCCCGGGCCAGGTCCCGGGCGTTGCCGTGCACGTCGCTGACCACGTGGACGCGGGTCCTGCGATGTCCGGCGTTTCCGCTGCCGGAGGGTGTGGGGGCCATGGTGATCAAGCGTAGGCGTGTGCGGTGTGCGTGAACAGTGTCGGTCCGGCCTGCGGTTACTCGCCGGTCGCTTCAGCCGTGGACTACTGTGCGCGAAGGAACGCCAACATGTGTGACGCAGCGAACATCTCACCGGGACCCCCTGTCGGGAACGGCATACCGGCGGGTAACGTCCGGGCCGTCCAGTCGTGCTCTGGATTTCAACAGCTGAATTCCCGAGCACTTGCCCGAGCCTTGGACCGCACCGTCGCATCACACAGTGTCGTGGCGTCGGCGCCCTATGAGGAGCAGCAGTCTTGCGCGAGTTCAGCCTTCCGGCTTTGTACGAGGTCCCTGCGGACGGCAACCTGACCGACATCGTCCGCAGAAACGCCGCGCAGCATCCCGACGTCGCCGTCATCGCCCGCAAGGTCGCAGGTGTCTGGCAGGACGTGACGGCCCGGGAGTTCCTGGCCGAGGTGCACGCCGCCGCCAAGGGTCTCATCGCCGCCGGGGTCCAGCCGGGCGACCGGGTGGGCCTGATGTCCCGCACCCGTTACGAGTGGACCCTGCTCGACTTCGCGATCTGGAGCGCGGGCGCGGTCACCGTGCCGGTGTACGAGACCAGCTCGCCGGAGCAGGTGCAGTGGATCCTGTCCGACTCGGGCGCCACCGCCTGCGTCGTGGAGCAGGCGGGCCACGCCGCGGCCGTGGAGTCGGTGCGCGAGTCGCTGCCCGCCCTCAAGCACGTCTGGCAGATCGAGGCCGGCGGGGTGGAGGAGCTCGGTCGGCTCGGGCAGGACGTGTCGGACGAGACGGTCGAGGAGCGCAGCTCGCTCGCCAAGGCCGACGACCCGGCGACCATCGTGTACACCTCCGGCACCACCGGCCGCCCCAAGGGCTGTGTGCTCACCCACCGCAGCTTCTTCGCCGAGTGCGGCAACATCGTGGAGCGGCTGCGCCCGCTGTTCCGTACCGGCGAGTGTTCGGTCCTGCTCTTCCTGCCGCTGGCGCACGTGTTCGGCCGGCTGGTGCAGATCGCGCCGATGATGGCGCCGATCAAGCTGGGCTGCGTCCCGGACATCAAGCACCTCACCGACGAGCTGGCCGCGTTCCGGCCGACGCTGATCCTCGGTGTCCCGCGCGTCTTCGAGAAGGTCTACAACACGGCGCGCGCCAAGGCGCAGGCGGACGGCAAGGGCGCGATCTTCGACAAGGCGGCGGACGCCGCGATCGCATACAGCAAGGCGCTGGACACCGCCTCCGGCCCGTCGTTCGGCCTGAAGGTCAAGCACAAGGTCTTCGACAAGCTGGTCTACAGCAAGCTGCGCGCGGTCCTCGGCGGCCGCGGCGAGTACGCCATCTCCGGCGGCGCCCCGCTCGGCGAGCGGCTCGGCCACTTCTTCCGCGGTATCGGCTTCACCGTGCTGGAGGGCTACGGCCTGACCGAGTCCTGTGCGGCCACGGCGTTCAACCCCTGGGACCGGCAGAAGATCGGCACCGTCGGCCAGCCGCTGCCCGGCTCGGTGGTGCGGATAGCGGACGACGGCGAGGTGCTGCTGCACGGCGAGCACCTGTTCAAGGAGTACTGGAACAACCCGGGCGCGACTGCGGAGGCGCTGGCCGACGGCTGGTTCCACACCGGTGACATCGGCACCCTGGACGAGGACGGCTACCTCAGGATCACCGGCCGCAAGAAGGAGATCATCGTCACGGCCGGCGGCAAGAACGTGGCCCCGGCGGTGATCGAGGACCGGATCCGGGCGCACGCGCTGGTCGCGGAGTGCATGGTGGTGGGCGACGGGCGGCCGTTCGTGGGGGCGCTGGTCACCATCGACGAGGAGTTCCTGGGCCGTTGGTGCGCCGAGCACGGCAAGCCGGCGGGTTCCACCGCGGCGTCGCTGAAGGACGACCCGGATCTGCACGCCGCGATCCAGGCCGCGGTCGACGACGGCAACGCCGCGGTGTCGAAGGCGGAATCGGTGCGGAAGTTCCGCATTCTGTCCTCCCAGTTCTCGGAGGAGTCGGGCCACCTCACCCCGTCCCTGAAGCTGAAGCGGAACGTGGTGGCGAAGGACTACGCGGACGAGATCGAGGCGATCTACGCCAAATAGCCCGGCAGTTGTCTCATGGCGCGGTGTCCTCGGCGAGGACCCGCGCCATCGTGCGTTCGGCGAGCGCGGTGATGGTGACGAACGGGTTCACGCCGATGTTGCCGGGCACGAGCGAGCCGTCGGTGACGTAGAGGTGGGAGTACCCCTTGACCCGGCCGTAGTCGTCGGTGGCCCGGCCGAGGACGCAGCCGCCGAGGGGGTGGTAGGTGAAGTCGTCCGCGAACACCTTGCTGCCGGAGCCGAACAGGTCGTAGCGGTAGATGGTCGCGTTGGCCAGGTTGATCCGGTCGAACAGCTTCTTGGCCATGCTCACCGACACCGCGCTCTGGGCGGCACTCCAGCCGAGCTTCACCGCCCGGGAGGCGGAGTCGTAGGTGAAGGAGGCCCGTTCGGGGTTCTTGGTGATCGCCAGGTAGAGGCTGATCCAGTGCTCGAACCCCATGGGCAGCGGGGCGATCTCGGCGAAGACGGGGTTGTCGGCGTTGGCCCAGTCGTCGATGCCCATGACGGGCATGGTGGCCTGGTCGGCGCCGACGGTGTCCCAGACGTGGTTGGCGCGCCCGAGCATGGTGTTGCCGTTGGTGCCCCAGCCCGCGCCCACGGCGGAGTTCAGGTCCGGCAGGGTGCCGGTGTCCCGGGCGCGGACGAGGAGTTCGGTGGTGCCGAGGCTGCCGCCGCCGAGGAACAGGTACGTGCAGCCGTACTGCTTGGTCTCCACGACCGCGCCGGTGGCGTCGATCCGGTCGGCGCTCAGGACGTACGACCCGTCGGCCGCCCTGCCGACCGAGGTGACCTTCTCCAGGGTGTGGAGGGTGACGTTGCCGGTGCCGAGGGCGGCGGCCAGATAGGTCTTGTCGAGGCTCCGCTTGCCGTGGTTGTTGCCGTAGATGACCTCCCCGGCCAGCGCGGACCTCGTGGCCGTACCGGCGGCCTCCTGCTGCATGTAGCCGAAGTCGTAGACGTTCGGCACGAAGGTGGTCCTCAGGCCCGCGTTGCCGGCGGCCTTCCGGGAGGTGCGGGTGAACCGGTACCACTCGGTGGACTCGAACCAGGCCGGGTCGATGGTGTTGACGCCGAGCATGGCGCGGGCGCGGGGGTAGTAGGTGCCGTACATCTCGTCGGCGTCGACGGTCGGGAACTGCTCGGTGAAGTAGGACTTGAGGGGCGTGACCGCCATCCCGCCGTTGACGAGCGAGCCGCCGCCGACGCCCCGGCCGACGTAGACGGACATGTTGTCGTAGTGGACGCGGTCCAGGACGCCGGGATAGAGGCCGATGTCCTTGTTGACCACGTCGAGCCAGAGGAAGGTGGCGAGCGGGGCCTCGGTGCGGGTGCGGAACCACATGGAGCGCTGGTCGGGGGCGGTGGTGGAGCAGAAGACCCTGCCGTCGGGGGCGGGGGTGTTCCAGAGCCGGCCCATTTCCAGGACGAGGGTACGGATGCCGGCCTGGCCGAGGCGGAGGGCGGCCACGGCGCCGCCGTAGCCGGAGCCGATGACGATGGCCGGGGCGGATTCGACTGCGTCGGGCTCGGCGGCTCGGGCCGACTGGAGTCCTATGCGGGTGAAGCCGAGGGTGGCCGCGGTCCGGAGCGCGGCCATACCGAGTATGTGACGTCTTGTCAGCTGACGTCTCATCAGGTTTGCTGTCATGTGCCGCAGCATCGGCGGATTATGGAGTTCCGCCAAGAGTCGCCGTATGAAGGGGTGGGGACTCGTCGTCGGCGGCTGCGGGTGTTTCGTGGTTGCTCGCGCAGTTCCCCGCGCCCCTTACGGGGCGCTGCACTACAGCAGTGTTTTCAACGTCTCCGCGAGCAGGTCCCAGCGCCACCTCTCCTCGACCCACTGGCGGCCTCGCTCGCCCATCCTCCGGCGCAGCTCGGGGTCGGCCAGCAGGGCCACAATCCGGTCGGCCGCCTCCTCGGGGGAGCCGCCCTTGACCACCCAGCCCGTCTCCCCGTCCAGGACTGCGTCCGGTGCGCCGCCCGAGTCGCCCGCCACCACCGGCAGGCCCGTCGCCGAGGCCTCCAGGTAGACGATGCCCAGGCCCTCCACGTCCAGGCCGCCCCGACGGGTGCGGCAGGGCATGGCGAAGACGTCGCCGGCGCCGTAGTGGGCGGGCAGCTCGGACCAGGGGACGGAACCGGTGAAGCGGACGGAGTCGGAGAGGCCGGTCTCGGCGGCCATGCGGCGCAGGTCCCGCTCGTAGGGACCGCCGCCGACGACGAGCAGGACGGTGTCGGGCTCCGCGGCGAGGATGCGGGGCATGGCCTGGATGAGGGTGTCCTGGCCCTTGCGCGGGACCAGCCGGGAGACGCAGACCACGACCGGGCGGTCGGTGAGGCCGAGGCGGGCGCGGACCTCGGCGCCGCCGGAGCCGGGGTGGAAGGTCTTCTCGTCGACGCCGGGCGGCAGTTGGACCATGCGGGCGGCCGCCGCCGGGGTCAGTGCCGAGGCGATCCTCGACCGCGTGTACTCACCCAGATAGGTGATCGTGTCCGTGGACTCGCCGATCCGGCGCAGCAGTTGCCGGGCGGCGGGCAGCTGGGCCCAGCCCGCCTCGTGGCCGTGGGTGGTCGCCACCAGTCGCTCGGCGCCCGCCCTGCGCAGCGCCGGGGCCATGAGGCCGAGCGGCGCCGCCGCCCCGAACCACACCGAGGTGCACCCGTGCTCGCGCAGCAGCCCCACCGCCCGCCGGGTCACCCGCGGGGTCGGCAGCAGCATGGTCGTACGGTCGCGTACGACGGTGAAGGGCTGCTCGGCGTCGAAGGCGGCCGTGGCCCGGGCGCCCTCCCTGCCGCGCTTCCAGGTGGAGGCGTAGACGACCAGCCGGCCGGGGTCCAGGCGGAGGGCCATGTTGTGCAGGAAGGCCTGGATACCGCCCGGCCGGGGCGGGAAGTCGTTGGTGACGATCAGGGTCTTGTGCATCGCCGCCGACCCTACCGAATCGGCCGTCCGGAGCCGCGTGCGGCCGAGTTTGTGGCATGCACACAGACATGCACGACATCATGGTGCCCGACGCGGCATCGAACGGCAGGGGAGCACGTGGAGACGAAAGGCGCCGGGCGGTCCCTGGCATGGCTGCTCGCGACCTGGAGTGTCACCCGTGCGGTGCTGCTCCTGTTCGTCTTCCAGGTCTTCGTCTTCCCGGGCCCGGACGTCACCTCCGACGTGTCGGTGATCTACCGGGGCTGGTACGAGGTGCTGCGCCAGGGGACGTTTCCGCTGGACGACGTGACCTGGCAGTACCCCCCGGCCGCCGCGCTCCCGGTGCTCTCCCCCGCCGTCCTGCCCTTCCTGTCGTACGCGCACGCCTTCTTCGTGCTGGCGTTCCTCGCCGACGTGGCCGTCCTGGCGCTGCTGCTGTATCCGGGCCGGCGCCCGGGCCGCTCCCTGCGCGGGGCCTGGGTGTGGGTGGCGGGCGCGCCGCTGCTCGGTCCGACGGTGTACGCCCGCTACGACGTGATGGTGACCGCGGTGGCCGTGGCGGCGCTGGTGGCCGGAGCCCGGCATCCGCGGGTGATGGGCGCGCTGTCCGCGTTCGGCGCCCTGCTGAAGGTGTGGCCGGCGCTGCTGCTGGTCGGTGCCGTGCGGCGGCGGGCCTGGTGGTCGGCGGCGGTGACCGCGTCCGGTCTTGCGGCGCTGTTCTCGGTGTCCATGCCGGGCGCCTTCGCCTTCCTGACCTTCCAGCGGGACCGGGGCACCGAGGTGGAGTCGCTGGGCGCCCTGGTCTTCCATGTGGCCCGGCACTTCGGCTGGCAGGGCCAGGTGCTGCTGAACTACGGGTCGATCGAGTTCCTCGGCCCGTATGTGGGCCTGGTCAGCACGGCGGCTCTGGGGCTGACCGGGGCCGCGTTCGGCTGGCTGCTGCTGTGGCGGCTGCGCGCGGCACGCAGGGCGCCGCACACGCTCGCGGAGGCGGCCTTCACGGCGGTCCTGCTGTTCACGGTCACCAGCCGGGTGATCAGCCCGCAGTACCTGGTGTGGCTGATCGGCCTGGCCGCGGTCTGTGTGTCGTACCGGGCGAGCCGGATGGGCGCGCCCGCGCTGATGGTGGTGGCCGCGTCCTTCGTGACCGTCCTGGAGTTCCCGCTCGGCTTCCTGCACGTGGTGCTGAGCGACCGGTACGGCGTCTTCCTGCTGTTGGTGCGCAACGGCCTGCTGGTCGCGGCCTCGCTCACGGCGGCCCGCCGCCTGTGGCACTCGACCGTATCCCCGGCTCCCACCGCCCCGCTCGCCCCGCAACCGGCCGAAGCGCACCAGACCCCGGTCTCTCCCTGACCCGCCCGGCTCACCCGGCACGGACAAGGGACACCCCTGCTTTCTCGTGGCGGCCGGTCCGGCGCAGCAGCACTGCCACGGCCGCGCACTGGACGGTCATCGCGAGGGCCAGGGCCAGGCAGATGCCGGGCAGGCCGAGGTTGCCGAGGGCGTACGCCAGGGACAGTTGGACGACCGTGCCGAGCAGGGTGACCCGGAGCAGTGCCGGTGCTCCGCCGCTGCCCTCGAAGACCCCGCCGAGGGCGATGAAGCAGGCCATCAGCACCAGATACGGGCCGACGCAGCGCAGGAACAGCGCGCCCTGGCGGGCGACTTCGGGGCCAGCGCCGAAGGCGGCCATGATCCAGGGCGCCGTCGCGGCGAAGACGGCGGAGGCGGCGAGGCCGAGGGCGCCGGAGAGCAGCACCGCCTGCCGGCCGATGTCCCGCCACGCGTCCGCTCCCGCGCCCCTGGTGTGCGCGGTGTGGATCGCGGCGGCCTGCCGTACCGCGTAGAAGGCCATGGTGGCGACGTACATGACCTTGTAGGCGAGGGCGTACGCGGCCACCGCCGTCACCCCGAGCCGGGCCACGATCGCCACCAGCACCAGGGCGCCGCTCTGGCGCACGGTGAAGTCGGCGGACATGGGCAGGCCGGTGGTGAAGGTGCGGCGCAGGGCGGTGTGGACGGGTTCGGCGGGCGTGGGCCGGGCCGCCGTCCGCGGCAGGGCGGCCCGGCGCAGGGCGCGCAGGCCCGCCGCGAGGGCCACAGCGCGGCACAGCACGGTGGAGGCGGCGGCGCCCCGGACGCCGTAGAGGTGGATGAGGACGGGGTCGCACAGCAGGATCAGGCCGTTGACGAGGAGGGCGAGGCGCAGCGGCGTGCGGGTGTCGCCGGTGCCCTTGAGGATGCCGTCGACGAGCTGCTGGGCGAAGAAGACGGCCAGGCCCGGCAGGGAGATCGCGAAGTAGGCGGTGGCCAGGCCGAGGGCCGCTCCGTCGTGGCCGCCGAGGACCAGTGCGGCCAGCGGGCCGCGCAGCAGCAGGCCGCCCGCCGCGACCACCGGCGTCACCAGGGCGCACAGGGCCCAGCCGCCCCGCACGGCGGCTCGTACGGCGGCCGGGTCCCGGACCCCTCGGGCGTGCGCCACCAGCACGGTCGTACCGGAGGCGAAGACCAGCGCGACGCCGAGCAGCACGTTCTCGGTGTTGGTGGCGACGGCCACGGCGGCGACGGCGGCACCGCCGAGCCGGGAGACCCAGACGGTGTTGATGATCCCGGAGGCGACCGAGGCGAGCAGGGAGAGGTAGACGGGGTGGGCGAGGGCTATGAGCTGCTTGCGGTGGGCGATCACGGTCGGCGACTCCTCGGCGTCCGCACATCGATCCATGCCGTATGCGGCTATCTCGTTTCGTGTTACCTCGATTCGAGGTAACTCGATAAGAGGTAACATGGCGTCCGAGGCCGCTGCAAGGAGGAGACCGCGTGCTGGAGTTGTCGATCCTGGGCTTCCTCGCCGAGGGACCGCTGCACGGTTACGAGCTGAAGGAACGCATCAAGGCGCTGAGCGGCCATGTCCGCCCGGTCAGCGACGGCGCGCTCTATCCGGCCATCAACCGGCTCGTCGCCGCCGGACTGCTCGACCAGCACACCGAGGAAGGTGCGAGTGCCGCCCCGCGCCGGGTGCTGTCGCTGACGGAAAAGGGCCGTCAGGAGCTGCTGGCACGGCTGCGCGCCCCCAAGCAGGCGGAGATCACCGACCACGTCCGCTTCAACACGCTGCTGGCCTTCCTGCGCCATCTGGACGACCCCGCCGAGCAGGCCGCTGTGCTGCGCCGCCGGCTGGAGTTCTTGGAGGCTCCGGCGAGCTTCTTCTACCGGCAGGGCGAGCCGGTGCGCGCGGAGGAGGCGGGGGACCTGTTCCGCGAGGGCATGCTGCGGGTCGCCCGGGCCACCGGGAAGGCGGAGCGGGCCTGGCTGAGCGAGGCCATCGAGACGCTCGACGCGGCCGGTTGACCGGTCGCAAGGGAGCGGGGCGTCACTCGGTCCGGCTCAGCTGCGCCCGCACATACTCCCGCCACTGCCCGGTGAACTCCCCCGGTGTGGTCCCCAGCACCTTCCGCAGCGCGTCCTCGACCGCCCCCGCCCGCTTCCGGTGGGCACCGACGGCGCGGTAGAAGGCGTCGAGCCGGGCCGCGCCCCAGTGATCGGCGATCATCCGGCAGGCCAGCCAGCCGCTCTCGTAGGCCCGGGCGAGCTCGGCCGGGTCGCTGGTGAAGCCGAAGTCCTTGTCGGTGGGGAGCCCGGTGGGCGGGTGACCGTCCTGCACGGCACGGGTGAGCTCCGGCGCGGCCTCGGTGGGGGTGCGGCCGGTGCCCAGGTAGCCGATCCAGTCCGCGTAGCCCTCGGAGAGCCACAGCGGAGTCGCGGCGGTGGTGTGCGCGCGGGTGGCCACATGGGTGGTCTCGTGGGTGAGCACCACCTGCTTGCCGAGGTCACCGAGGATGGCGTACGCCTCCGGGTTGACGACCACCCGGTCCGCGGGCGCCCGGCCCGAGCCCCCCGTCTCACCGGTGGTCACGGCGGCGATCCCCCGGTAGTTCGCGGCGGGCGAGCCGAGCAGTCCCGCCATGCCCTGCAGGGACCGCGGGACGAGGACGACGACACGGCGGGTCCAGTCGGTGCCCCAGGCCCGGGAGACCGCGGGCACCGCACGGTCGGCCAGCTTCGCGTATCCGCGCAGGTCGGCGAGGGTCCGGCCGGTGCCCAGGACCAGGCTGTGCGCGCCCTTGACGGCGGTCACCGGACCCTGGTCCCACAGCTGCTGCCCGGCGTCCTCGGCGGGCCGGTCGGCGGTGACGTACCACTTGCCGTCGGCGGTGCGGCCGAGGGTGAGGGTGCGCCGGGCGTCGACAGGGGCCTTGTCGTACCCCGCGACGCGATAGCTCAGGTCGGCGTCGGCGGTGGTGCCGGCGGAGGTGCGGTGCACGGCGGTGACCCGGTAGGCCCAGGAGGCCAGCGGCAGGGCGCGCAGCCGGGTGTACTCGGTGCGGGTGCCCGTCACCCCGTACGCCGTCTCGTCGTGGCCGAGGAGCGCGGCCGAGCGCCGGTCGAGCAGATGCTGCACCTGGGCGCGGGCGGTGTCGGACGGGGTGCCGCCGCAGCCGGCCAGGGGCAGCAGCAGCCCGAGCCCCACGGCCCCGATACTCCACGCCCGCCTGCGACCAGCCACTTCCCGATCGTAACGGCGAGCGGCCGGATCAGGGCCGGGTGACCGAGGAGACCGGCATCATCCCGACCGGGTCGTAGCGCACCGCGGCGCCGGGATAGGGCGCGTGGATGACCTGGCCGTTGCCGACGTACATCCCCACATGACTGGCGTCGGAGCGGTAGATGACCAGGTCGCCGGGCCGCGCCTCGGAGAGCGGGACCTGCCGGCCGGCGAAGCGCTGTTCCTGCGAGGTCCGGGGCAGCTGGACCCCGGCGTGCGCGTACGACCACTGCATCAGGCCCGAACAGTCGAAGCCGGAGGGGCCGCTGGCGCCCCACACGTACGGCCGGCCGAGGGCGGAGCGGGCGGCGGCCACCGCGGCGGCGGCGCGGGCGTCGGGGGTGTCCGAGGTGTCGGGGGCGATGAGGCCGGTCAGGTCGGACAGATCGAGGCGGCCGTCGCCGTCGGAGCGCGAGGCCCGGCCGAGGACCGCGCGGTCGGCCGGCGGGAGCGCGTTGAGCAGCTGCCGGGCCCTGGCGAGCTTGCGCACCACGGTCCGCTTCTGCGTGGCCACGGCCTTGCGGCTGCTCTCCAGCTCGGCGAGTTTCCCGACCGCCACCGAGCGCTCCTGGGCGAGGTCCCGCAGCGCGGACTGCAACTCCCGCAGCTGCCCGGCCTGTTGAGCGGTGATGCGGTCGAGGGTGGACGCCTTGTCGAGATAGTCGTCGGGGCTGTCGGAGAAGAGCAGCGCCACGGCCGGGTCGATGCCGCCCGCGCGGTACTGGGCGCCGGCCAGCGAACCCAGCTGCTCGCGCAGGGTGTTGACGCGCTGCTGCTGCCGGGCGATGAGGTCCTGGGCCTCGCGGACCTCACGGCGCAGCGCGCCCTCCCGCTCCTGGGCCTTGTCGTAGGCCTGGGTCGCCTGCTCGGCCTCCTGGTAGAGCCGGTCCACCTCGGCCCGGGTGTCGCCCTTCGGTGCGGCCTGTGCCGGTACGGCGCCGAGTGCGGCGGCCGCGGCCGACAGCACGCACAGGGCGGCGGCGCCCCGGTCGAATCCGGAGGAGGAGAAGCGGCGATGAGACCCCACGGCAGTCCTTCTGCTGGCGGACAGGAACCGCTCCCCCGGCGCCTGGGGACGGGGAGGCCCCGGCGCCGGGGAAACGCGGCAGACAGTAGCCGTGCGGAAGGGGCCGGACCAACGGCCGTGGCGGCAACATACGGTGACGCCCCGCCGCTGACCCAGGTCAGTGGCGGGGCGTGGAGTCACTTCCGGTCCACGGGATTCGCCCGTTCGGGCGCCCCCGTGCGAGCGTTTCCGAGGGGATCGCGGCGGGTATCAGACCCGGACGCCGAACTGGAAGGGCATGTCGGACATCGCCTCGTAGCGGACCACGGCACCGGTGTGCGGGGCGTGCAGCACCTGGCCGTTGCCCGCGTACAGGCCGACGTGGTGGATGTCGCCGTAGAAGAACACCAGGTCGCCGACCTTGAGCTGGCTCTGGTCGTAGATGCGGGTGCCGATGGTGGCCTGCGACTCGGAGGTGCGCGGTATCGAGACACCGGCCTGGGCGTAGGCCCAGGAGGTCAGGCCCGAGCAGTCGAAGGAGGACGGGCCGGAGGCGCCGTAGACGTAGGGCGAGCCGATCACGCTCTGCGCGGCGGAGAAGGCCGCCGCGGCGCGGCCGGAGGCCGGCGGGGCGTCGCCGAGGTTGACGCGAGCGCTGGAGGAGCGGTCTGCGCGCGCCTGCTGGGCGGCGAGGTCCGCCTTCTCCTTGGCCGTCAGGGTGTTGAGCAGCTTCTGCGCGTCGGCGAGCTTGGCCTGGACCTCCTTCTTCTTCTGCTCCAGCTGGGTGCGCGTGGAGGAGAGGTCCTTGAGCTTGTCGGCGGCTTCCGTGCGCTCCTGGGCGAGTTCGCGCTGTTTGTCCTGAATCTTCTTCAGGGCGTCGACCTGCTGGGCGCTCAACTGGTCGAGCGTGGAGGCCTTGTCGAGGAAGTCGTCCGGGTTCGAGGACAGGAAGAGCTGGACCGAGGGGTCGATGCCGCCCGAGCGGTACTGCGAGGTGGCCAGCGAACCCAGGCCGTCGCGCAGCTTGTTGAGGTCCTGCTGACCCCGCGCGACGTTGTCCTGGATGGTGGATATTTCCTTCTGCAGCTTCTGCTGCTTCGCCTTGGCCCCGTCGAACTTCTCGGAGGCCTGCTCCGCCTGCTGGTAGAGCTCGTCGACCTTGGCCTTGACCTGGTCCTTGGAGAGCTTCTGGCTCGGCGCGGCGTTGGCGGCGTTCGCGCTCAGGACGACGGCTGCGGCGGCTGCGGTGGTCAGCACGGTCACGCGGGCGCGACTCTGCTGCTTGGGTCGACGGTGGGACGCCACGGAGGACGAACTCCTTCTCGTGAGTGAGTGAGTGAGTGATCACCCGTTCGGAGGTTCGAGCCCAGACCCTAGTGACCCAGTTGTGATCAGTTCAAATCCTCTCACCAGAAAATCCCATCACGCAATGCATTCTTTGCACAGAACTCACATGCCGTGATGCGCGATCGACACTACGTTGCGTGACGATACGGCTAATTCGGGCATTGCATATGCCCGTTGGGCCTTCAGGACAGTCGCTTGAGAAGCACCGCAGAGGCGACGGGCCGGGCACCCGCCCTGGCGACCCCGTCGGCCACCTCACGGTCGGTGGAGGCGACGATGACCGGACGGCCGGGCGGCTCCGCGCGCACCAGCTGACGGATCAGCTCGTCGGCCGTGACGCCCGGCTTGGAGAACAGCACCCGGACCCCGCGCGGCGGTGCGAGCAGCACCGGGGCGGCCAGTTCGGCGCCGTCGAAGACACAGGTCACCTCGGCGCCGGTCTGCGCGGCGAGCGCGGAGAGCTGGCCGAGGAGTCTGAGCCGCTGCTTCTCCAGCGGCATCTGCGGATAGCCGGTCTTGGTGACGTTGTAGCCGTCGACCACCAGATGTACCTGCGGCAGCGCAAGCAACTGGTCGAGAATGGCCGGGTCGTTCTCCGACAGGGCGCGCGCCGCGATGTCCTTCGGGGTCATTCGTCCCGGTTCGACCGCGTCCACGGTCTCGGCGGGCCGCACGGACACGGGCGGCAGGGCGAGTTCGCGCCTGAGGCCCTGGGTCGCCTCCAGCAGGGTGTCGAGCAGCAGCCGTACCCGCATGTCCTCCACGCTGCGGCCCTCGCGGGCGGCGCGGCGGGTCGCCTCCAGCGCGGCCTCCGCCTCGCCGAGGCGGGCCTTGAGCCGGCGCGACTCGCTCTCGGCGGCCGACACCTGCCGGTGCGCCTCGGCGCGTAGGGCGTCCATCTCGCCCTGGGCCTTGCGCAGGGCGGCCTCGCCCCGCTTGACGTCGCTGAGGGCGGCCCGGAGCTTGCGGTGCAGCGATTCCGCTTCCTTCTTCGCCGACTCCAGCTCCGCCCGCAGCCGTTCGTTCTCGGCGCGGGTGTGCTCGCGGGCCTGGGCCAGCTCGGCGCGCAGCCGCTCCAGCTCGGCCCGGCTCTCCTCGTCGGCGCGCTCGGCGTCCGCGCGCTGGACCTCCTCGCCGACCGCGGTGACCAGCTTCACCCAGCCCGCCGGGCGCAGCACGTAGGCCGCGGCCGCCACGTCGAGCGGGTCCGCGGCCGGGAGCGGCGAGCCGGAGTCGAGGGCGCCGGCGAGTTCCGGCTGCGCCTCTCTGAACTTCTCCCCGATCCGCTGCCGGAACAGCGCATCGGTCTCCAGCGCCGCCGCCATCGCGTTGCCGGCGAACTTGGCCCGGCGGCTGGGGGTGAAGCGGGCGTACTGCCTGAGCTGGGCGGGCAGTTCCGTCATGGTCAGCCCGCCGAAGCCGTCGGAGACGATCTGGACGACCCTGCGTCGCACCCCGTCGGGCAGCGGACGGTCAAGCACCTCGGCGGTGCCGTCGCCCGGCCCCCCGCCTGTGGTCTCCACCATCCGTCACACCCCACTACTTCCACTTCTTCGGAGCCGCTCCGCTCAGGAGCCGGCGCCCGGCCTGTCCACGAGTTCCACCTGGTCCACCGCGTTGCACCAGCGGCACCGCACCGACTCGATGGTCTCACTGACCACCTCGCGCTCCTCCACGGTCGGCTCGCCGGCCAGATCGAGGTGGACGTACTCGACGACCTTCGAGGAGCGCGTCACGTCGAACCGGGTCAGGTTGCCGCACAGGGTGCAGCGCCATCGGGTGGTGGCGGTCGGCAGGGGAACCGTCATCGTGGCTGTCCGCTTCCTTCTCGTTCGGGCTCGTACGGCCTCGTACCGGCTCGTGCTCGCTCGCGTGCCGCCGGCCGACGCGTGTGGCGGTAACCCTACGGCCTGGCGGCGACTCGCCGCTGGTCCGTCCACGGCGGCGAGGCGGTCTGTCGGCTTGCGTCCCGTTACGTCATGCTCTGTATTCATGATCAGCGAGTCGAGCACGGCGGCGGGCAGGGCGTTCAGAGCGGTCCGGAGCACATCAGCACCCATGACGTACGGCCTCATCGCCCTGTGCTGTCTGCTCTTCGTCCTGGGCCCGGCCTCGGGGCTCACCCCGGGATACGGCTCGGGGGACGCCCTGCTCGCCGCGCAGCGGGCGTACTTCCACCGCTGGGGCGTGGTGCCGGCCGAGCTGTTCGCCAGGCCGGTGCGCGCGGCCCTGACCCCCGCCACGGCCCTGTTCGTGCACGGCAGCTGGGTACATCTGCTCGGCAACATGCTCTTCCTCTTCGTCTTCGGCGCGATGACCGAGGAACGGATGGGCCGGGTCGAGTTCACCCTCTTCTACGTCGGCTGCGGCTATCTCGCCCTGCTGGGGTACGCGGCCGCCAACGACGCCTCCGAGCAGTCGCTGGTGGGCGCGTCCGGGGCGATCTCGGCGGTCCTCGGGGCGTTCCTCTACCTGTTCCCTCGCGCCCGTGTCACCAGTCTTCTGCCGTTCCTGTTCTTCCTGCCACTGCGGTTCCCGGCCTGGATCGTGCTGCCCTTCTGGGCGGCGCTGCAGTGGGCGGCGGCGGGGCGCTCCGCGCAGGGGCCGGGGGTGGCGTATCTGGCGCACCTGGTGGGATTCGTGCTGGGGTTCGTCTACGCGTGGGTGCGCTACGGCCGTGCGACTAGAGTGAAAGCCGCCCCTGCTCAGGCCCCCGAGGGAGAGAACCTGCCGTGATCACCGCGATCGTCCTGATCAAGACCAGCGTGGACCGGATCCCCGAGATCGCGGAGCAGATCGCTTCGCTGGAGTCGGTCAGCGAGGTCTTCTCCGTCACCGGTACGTACGACTTGATCGCGATGGTCCGGGTGCGGCAGCACGAGGACCTGGCCGATGTCATCCCCGGGCGGATCAGCAAGATCCCCGGCGTGGAGGGCACGGACACGCACGTGGCCTTCCGCACCTACTCCCAGCACGACCTGGAGGCGGCCTTCTCGATCGGTCTCGACAACTGATCGTCCGAAGACCGCCCAGGCGTCTGCGGCGCGCTGATCACACCGCCGGGACGCAGCGGCCGTCCTCCGTGCGGTACGTCCACTGCGCGCCGTCGGTGACCAGTTCCCGTACCGCCGTCACGAAACGCTCCACGTGCTCGTCGGGGGTGCCCGCGCCGAAGCTCACGCGGATGGCGTTGAGGGACTTCTCGCCCGGCGCGGCCTCGGGGGCGCCGCACTCGCCCTGGGTCTGGGGGTCGCTGCCGAGGAGGGTGCGGACCAGGGGGTGGGCGCAGAAGAGGCCGTCGCGGACGCCGATGCCGTACTCGGCGGACAGGGCGGCGGCGAAGTGGGAGCTGTTCCAGCCCTCGACGACGAAGGAGATCACGCCGACCCGGGGCGCGTCCTCGCCGAAGAGGGAGAGGATCCTGACCTGCGGGACCTCGGCCAGGCCCTCGCGGACCCTGCGGATGAGGTGCTGCTCCCGGGCCACCAGGGTGTCCCAGCCGGCCTCGGTCAGCGCCTTGCAGGCCGCCGCGATGGAGTAGGCACCGATCACATTGGGCGAGCCCGCCTCGTGCCGCGCGGCACTCTCGTGCCACTCCACGTCCACACCCCCGTCCTGACGCCGGGTCACCTTGCGGCTGGCGCCGCCGCCCGCGAGGTACGGCTCGGCGGCGCGCAGCCAGTCGGCGCGGCCGGCCAGGACACCGGAGCCGAAGGGGGCGTACAGCTTGTGCCCCGAGAAGGCGACCCAGTCGACGTCCAGGTCACGGACGGACACGGGGTGGTGGGGGGCCAGCTGGGCGGCGTCCAGGACGATCCGGGCGCCGTGCGCGTGCGCCGCCGCGGCCAGTTCGCGCACCGGCCACAGCTCGCCGGTGACGTTGGAGGCGCCGGTGACGCAGACCAGGGCCGGGCCGTACGGGTCGCGGTCGGCGAGGGCCCGCTCCAGGGTCGCGACGGCCTGCTGCGGGGTGCGCGGGGCGTCGAGGTAGGTGACCTTCGCGTGCTGCCAGGGCAGCAGGGACGCGTGGTGCTCGGTCTCGAAGACGAAGACCTGGCAGCCGGCGGGGAGGGCGCGGGCCAGCAGGTTCAGGGAATCGGTGGTGGAGCGGGTGAAGACCACCTGGTCATCGGCGCGGCAGCCGAGGAACTCGGCGACCGTCCTGCGGGCGTTCTCGAACAGGTCGGTGGAGAGCTGGGAGAGGTAGCCGGCGCCGCGGTGGACGCTGCCGTAGTACGGCGCGTAGGCGGCCACGTCGTCCCAGACACGCTGCAGGGCGGGGGCACTGGCCGCGTAGTCGAGGGCCGCGTAGGTGACCTCGCCGCCGGTGACGAGCGGGACGGTGACATCCCGGCCCAGAACGGGCAGCGGGGAGCAAACGGACTGGTCGGCGGCAGCGGTGAAGACAGACATGGGGGAACTCCCGTGAGGACGCACGCCCGAAGGCGCGGAAGAGAAGAGAAAAGGGTGTGCGGAGGCGGGGCTCTGCGGCCCTATCGCATTCGCTTGCTCACGGAAGGCTCCCTCGATGACCAGGACCCCTGGTCCCGCGCTCTCAGCAGCGCGCGAGGGGTCCGCGCTTGCCGTAGACCTCGCTGCCTACGGCCTGGTCCTCACCCGGGGCACCCCGCCACGGACGGAGGGTTGCCGGACAGTCGGCCGGGGCCTCATGACTGTCACTCATGACCTGGTACGGGAACGTACGCGAAAAGATCGTCGTCCCGCAACCCGTGTCCGGATCGCGGGACGACCGCCGGTGACCGCTAGGCGTTGCTCGCCGCCACCCACCGCTCCAGCGCCCGCTTCGCCGCGCCCGAGTCGATGGACTCGGCGGCCTTGGCCATGCCGGCACGGAGCTGGTCGGCGAGCGGGGCGTCCGCCGGGTCCAGGGCGACGAGGGCCGCCGCGGAGTTCAGCAGCACCGCGTCGCGTACGGCCCCCGTCTCACCGTCGAGCAGACGGCGGGCGACCTCGGCGTTGTGCGACGGGTCGCCGCCGCGCAGCGCCTCCACGGGGACGAGGCCGATGCCGGCGTCCCGCGGGTCGAAGGTCTCCTCGGTGACCTTGCCGTCCCGGACGATCCAGACATGGGACGTGGACGTCGTGGTCAGCTCGTCCAGCCCGTCGTCGCCCCGGAAGACCAGCGAGGAGTTGCCGCGCTCCGCGAGCACGCCCGCGACGATCGGTGCCTCGCGGGCGACGGCCACGCCGACCGCCTGGGCCCGTACCTTCGCCGGATTGGTCAGCGGACCGAGCAGGTTGAACACCGTCCGGATGCCCAACTGCCCGCGGGCGGCGCCCACATGACGCAGCGCGGGGTGGAACTTCACCGCGAAGCAGAAGGTGATGCCGGCCTCCTCCGCGACCTCGGCCACCCGTCGGGGCGTGAGATCGAGGTTGACGCCCAGCTTCTCCAGGACGTCGGAGGACCCGGAGGCGGAGGACGCGGCGCGGTTGCCGTGCTTGACGACCTTCGCGCCCGTACCGGCGACGACCAGCGACGACATGGTGGAGATGTTCACCGTCTTCGCCCCGTCGCCGCCCGTGCCGACGATGTCGACGGTGCGGCCGGGCACCTCGATCACGTTCGCGTGCTCGTACATGGTGCGGACGAGACCGGTGATCTCCTGCACCGTCTGCCCCTTGGCCCGCAGCGCCACCGCGAACCCGGCGATCTGCGCGTCGGTCGCCTCGCCGCGCATGATCCGGTCCATCGCCCACGCGGTGTCGTCGGCGGACAGGTCCTGACCGTCCAGCAGGCCGTTCAGCAGGGCGGGCCAGGAACGGCCCGCCGCGGTGTCGCCTCCAGCGGGGATCACAGCGCTCATTAGCCGCTCCTGGGTGTCGTACACAACATCGGTGGTCCGATCCCAGCCTATCCACCCCCGCACACGGCGAAGGGCCCCGTCCGTAAGCCGGACGGGGCCCTTCGGCGTGGCGTGGCGACGCGGGATCAGTGGTGGCCGTGGCCGCTCGTGATCTCCTTGTACTCCTCGACGGACGGCTTCGGGATCTGGTTGTCCTCGCCGTAGTAGGCGTTGGACAGCTTCACCCGGAGCTTCTCCGAGGCCGGGACCTTGCGCTCGACACCGTTCTCGTCGACCGTCGGGCCGATCTCGGCCGGCTGGTACTGGTGGTGAGCCGTGAGGGTGTGCAGCTGCTCCTGGCTGAGCGGCTCGTGCACCTCGATGAACTCACCGTGCGGCAGCCGCTTGATGATGCCGGTCTCGCGACCGTGCAGCACCTTGTCGCGGTCGCGGCGCTGCAGACCCAGGCAGATCCGCTTGGTGACGATGAACGCGATGATCGGTCCGACGAAGAACCCGATCCGGACGAACCAGGTGACCGCGTTGATCGACAGGTGGAAGTGGGTGGCCCACAGGTCGTTGCCACCGCCGACCAGGGTGATCATGTAGATCGTCACCCAGGCGACACCGAACGCGGTACGCGTCGGGGCGTTGCGCGGGCGGTCCAGGATGTGGTGCTCGCGCTTGTCGCCGGTGATCCAGGACTCGATGAACGGGTAGACCGCGATCGCCGCCAGGACCAGCGGGAAGAGCACCAGCGGGATGAACACGCCCAGGACGAGCGTGTGGCCCGCGAAGTTGATCTCCCAGCCCGGCATGAAGCGGATCAGACCCTCGGCGAAGCCCATGTACCAGTCGGGCTGGGCGCCGGTGGACACCTGGTCCGGACGGTAGGGGCCCATGGCCCAGATCGGGTTGATCTGGGCGACCGCCGCGATGGCCGCGATGACACCGAAGACCAGGAAGAAGAAGCCTCCCGCCTTGGCCATGTAGACCGGCAGCAGCGGCATGCCGACGACGTTGTTGTTGCTCTTGCCCGGACCCGCGAACTGCGTGTGCTTGTGGTAGAAGACCAGGATCAGGTGGCCCACCATCAGGCCGAGCATGATGCCCGGCAGCAGCAGGATGTGGATCGAGTAGAACCGGGCGACGAAGTCGTGGCCGGGGAACTGACCGCCGAAGAGGAAGAACGACAGGTACGTGCCGACGATCGGCACGGACAGGATCGCACCCTCCATGAAGCGGACACCGGTGCCGGAGAGCAGGTCGTCCGGGAGCGAGTAACCGGTGAAGCCGGTGAACATGCCGAGGACGAACAGCAGGAAGCCGAACAGCCAGTTGATCTCACGCGGCTTGCGGAAGGCGCCGGTGAAGAACACGCGCATCATGTGCACGAACATGCCGGCGAGGAAGATCAGCGCGGCCCAGTGGTGGATCTGCCGGATGAGCAGACCACCGCGCACGTCGAAGGAGATGTGCAGGGTCGAGTTGAACGCCTCGGACATCAGCTGTCCCTGCAGCGGGACATAGCTGCCGTGGTACTCCACCTCGTTCATCGACGGGTGGAAGAACAGCGTCAGATAGACACCCGTCAGGATGATGATGATGAAGCTGTACATGCACACTTCGCCCAACATGAACGACCAGTGGTCGGGGAAGATCTTGCGCATGTTGGACTTGGCCAGGGAGTAGATCCCGAGCCGGCCGTCGGCCCAGTCGGCGACCCGCTCGCCGGCCGGTGCCTTCCCGCGAGGGCGGGGCGTCTCGTTCGCTGCAGTACTCATCCGCGCTCCCAGAATGCAGGACCGACGGGCTCCTCGAAGTCGCCGAGCGCCTGGAGGTAACCGTCACTGTCCACGCCGATGCGCAGCTGCGGCAGGGCGTGGCCGGCGGGGCCGAAGATCACTCGGGCACCGTCGGAGAGGTCGAAGGTGGACTGGTGGCACGGGCACAGCACGTGGTGCGTCTGCTGCTCGTACAGCGAGATCGGGCAGCCGACGTGGGTGCAGATCTTGGAGAAGGCGACGATGCCCTCGTGCGACCAGTCGAGCTCGCGCTTGTCCTTGATGTTGCCCGGCTGCAGCCGGACGATCATCAGGGCCGCCTTGGCGATCTCCGTCTGGAACTCCTCGTCCGTCTCCTCCAGCCCGTCGGGCTTGGCGAAGGTGAGGGAGCCGACGGCGACGTCCTCGGGGCGCAGCGGCTGACCCGTGTTCATGTTGACCAGGCGCTTGCCCTTGGCCCACAGGGTGTGACGCAGCGAGGAGCCGGGCAGCGGGCCGAGGTCGCGCAGCAGCATGACGCCGGAGAGCGGGAACAGGGCCAGCGCGCCGAACATCGTGTTGCGCAGCAGCTTGCGGCGGCCGAGCGCCGACTCCTCGGCGCCCTGGCGGAAGTCCGCGTGGACCTTCGCGCGGACGTCGGCCGGGGCCTCGATGGCGTGCCGCTCGTCGGCGACCTCCACGTCGGACATCAGGGTGCGGGCCCAGTGGACCGCGCCCGCGCCGATGCAGAACAGCGCCGTACCGAGGGTCAGGCCCAGCGCGAAGTTCAGCGCGCTGAGGTGCCCGATCGGGAAGACGAAGATGCTCTTGTCGTGCGGGATCGTCACGTAGGAGACGATGAAGCCGACGGTGGCCAGCATCGACACGGTGAACAGCAGGGCGACCGTGCGCTCGGACCGCCTGGCGGCCCGCTCGTCGATGTCCTGGATCCGGTGCTCGTGGGGCGGCAGTCCCGGGTCGGCGAACGGGTTCTCCTCGTCCGCGATCCCTACCGCGCCGCGGGCGTGCTCCTGCTCAGCGGGCAGGTTCTCTTCTGGAATGTCTTGGCTACTCATGACTTCTTGGCCTTTGCGGTCCGAGCGGCGACCCAGACGGCGACCACGATCAGCGCGCCGAGGCCGAAGATCCAGGCGAACAGACCCTCACTGACCGGCCCGAGGCCGCCCAGCTCCAGACCGCCGGGGTTCGTCGTCTCGCTGCTGTCGACCGCGTGCAGGTACGCGATGATGTCCTTCTTGTTCTTCGAGGACAACGTGGTGTCCGGGAAGGACGGCATGTTCTGCGGGCCGGTCTGCATGGCCTCGTAGATGTGCTTCGGGTCGACGCCCTCGAGCGTCGGCGCGAACTTGCCCTTGGTGAGGGCACCGCCCTTGCCGGTGAAGTTGTGGCACTGCGCGCAGTTGGTGCGGAACAGCTCGCCACCCTTGGCGATGTCGGCGCCGTCAGGGCCGTACTGGTCCTTGGTGGGCACGCTCGGGCCCGCGCCCAGCGAGGCGATGTACGCGGCGAGCTGGTCGATCTGCGTCTGGTTGTAGACGACCTTCTTGCGCGGGACCTGGGCGCCCTGCGAGGTGGCGGCCGGCATACGGCCGGTGCCGACCTGGAAGTCGACCGCCGCGGCGCCCACGCCGACCAGGCTCGGCCCGTCGGAGGAGCCCTGGCCACCGGTGCCGTGGCAGCTGGCGCAGCCGACCTCGTAGAGCTTCTTGCCCTCCTGGATGGTCAGAGACTGGGCGGAATCATCGGCCTGCGCCTTGCCCGCGGGTGCGAACGCGGCGTACAGCCCCCCAGTGGCCGCCAGCGCGAGGAGTAGGACGACGACCGCCGCCAGCGGATGGCGTCGTCGTGCGGAGAGCTTTTTCACGGATTACCCCGGTGTCAGGATCTTCTGCGTCGGTGCTTCTGGATGTGCGGGAGCCGGTCCCGACTACTTGATCAGGTAGATCGTGGCGAAAAGGCCGATCCAGACCACATCGACGAAGTGCCAGTAGTAGGACACGACGATGGCGGCGGTCGCCTGCTCGTGGGTGAACCTCTTGGCCATGTAGGTGCGGCCGAGGACCAGCAGGAAGGCGATGAGACCGCCCGTCACGTGCAGGCCGTGGAAGCCGGTGGTCAGATAGAACACCGAGCCGTACGGGTCGGAGGAGAGCGAGATGCCCTCGTCCTTCACCAGGCTCGTGTACTCGTAGATCTGACCGCCGATGAAGATCGCACCCATGATGAAGGTGACGATGAACCACCCGCGGAGCTTCTTCACGTCACCCCGCTCGGCCGCGAACACGCCGAGCTGGCAGGTGAGCGAGGAGAGCACCAGGATCGTGGTGTTCGTCGCGGAGAAGGGCACATTGAGCGCGTCGGCCATGTGCTTCCAGTGCGCCGGACCCGTCACCGATCGCAGGGTGAAGTACATCGCGAAGAGGGCCGCGAAGAACATCAGCTCGGAACTCAGCCAGATGATGGTTCCGACGCTGGTGAGGTTCGGCCGGTTGACCGACGGGTGCGCGTGCCCGGTTTCTACTGTCGTTGCTGTCGCCACGACCGACATTATGTCGGTCGCTTATCCCGCCCTCACTCCGGGGGGTGCCGTTCGGAGTGTTGCTGCCCGCCGAACCGGTGTTGACGTGGTGTTCATGGGGACTTCCACGGGAGTAAGCTCCGCCCCGAACGGCCCTGTCCGTCCCGTCCGTACGACGCTGACGTCCCGGAGGAACAATGCAGCCGACCGCCACGGTGCTGGTCTACAGCGACGACTCCAACACCCGCGAGCAAGTACGGCTGGCCGCCGGCCGCAGGCCCGCTCCCGACGTCCCCTTGGTCGAGTTCGTGGAGTGCGCGACGCCGCAGGCGGTGCTCCGGGAGCTGGACAGAGGGGGCATCGACGTGTGCGTGCTCGACGGTGAGGCCGTGCCGATGGGGGGTATGGGGGTCTGCCGGCAGATCAAGGACGAGGTGTTCAACTGTCCGCCGGTGCTGCTGCTGATGGGGCGGCCGCAGGACGCGTGGCTGGCGACGTGGAGCCGGGCCGATGCGGCCGTGACTCTTCCGGTGGATCCTGTGGAGTTCGCGTCGGCGTTGGCCTCCTTGCTGCGGCAGAGGCGGTTGGTGGGCGCCTAGCCGCGCATGGGACGCCCCGCGCCCCTTCCGTGCGCCTACACCGCCGTCGGCTGCAGACGTGCCGTGTCCGCCTCGGAGGGGGCGTCCGGCTTGTCGTTGACGAGGGCGCTGCCCTTGCGCCACTTCTTCCAGTCGACGTTCCAGTCGCCGAAGCCGTTGCCGAAGTCTTCCATCTGGTGGCCGCGGGAGTTGACGACCCTGACGATGTCGCCCTGGTGAATGTTGGCGAAGAACCACTGGGCGTTGCCGGTGCTCATGCCCGTGCAGCCGTGGCTGACGTTGGCGTAGCCCTGTGAACCCACGGACCAGGGCGCGGCGTGGACGTACTCGCCGGACCAGGTCACCCGGGTGGAGTAGTAGACGTTCAGGTCGTAGGAGTCGGAGCTGCTCGCGGAGATGCCGATCGTGGTGCCGCGCATGCGTACGACGTACGCCTTCTCCAGGACGACTTTGATGCCGTTGCGGGTGTCGTAGCCGGGCCGGCCGGTGGTGACGGGGATCCGCTTGATCACGTCGCCGTTCTTGTAGAACGTCAGCTCGTGCGCCGCGGCGTCCGTGAGGGCCTCGATCCGGTCACCCGTGGTGATCTTCACCGGTTTCGACGGGCCGCCCCACAGCCGGTCGCTGATCCTGATGCCGTCCAGGTTGCTGTGCACCGTGATGGTGGCGTGGGTGGGCCAGTACTCCTGGGGCCGGTAGTGGAGTTCCTTGTCGCTCACCCAGTACCAGGAGCCCTGCACGGCCGGCGCGGAGTCCACCCGGAGGGCGCGCTCCACGATGGCGCGCTGCGCCTTGTCCTTGACCGCCTGGTCGAGTTCGGCGGTGATGGGCTGCCCGACCCCGTACTGGCCCGACTTCGGCCCGAAGGTGACGGTCAGGCGCTTCCTGCTGGTGGGCCTGCTGGTGTCGAACGTGAAGACCTTGCGACCGGGCGCGTCGTCGTCGTCCTCGGTGCTCACCGTGACCGTGTAGTGGGCGTTGGCGGCCAGCGGGGCCGTGCTGTGCCATCTGCTGCCGTCGGCGGAGAGTTCGCCCGCCACATAGCGCCCTGTGGAGTCCTGGGCGGTGACGTCGGTGATGCGGTCGTCGCCGTTGGCGGTGATCTCCAGGGGCTTGTCCGGGTCGACCCGCTTCCCCTCGTCGGAGTCGCCGTTGAGGGAGACCAGGTCCGCCGCGTCGTACGGCTTGTCCGCCAGGGCGTTGCCGTCCGAACTGCAGGCGGTGAGGCCCGCGCCGAGCGCGGTCACCAGCAGGGTGCAGCTGACGACGGTGCGGGTCCGCGGAGTGTGGTTCATACGATCACGCTATGAGGCGCTGACCCCATTGGCGCGGTGAGTAACCCGTACGAGCGATCGACACTGCGGCAAAGGAACGACCGCACCGGGGTGGCCTGTGGAAAAGCCGGAGGCCCGGACCCTCCTGAAGGAGCGTCCGGGCCTCCGGTGCGTGCACTCGGGTGCTACTGGGTGCGGTTCTCACCGTGGTAGTACTCGAACACCCAGCCGAACAGACCGACCACGATGAACGGGGCGGAGAAGTAGATCAGCCACCAGCCGACCGCGATGCTGAGGAAGGCGATCGCGCCGCCGAAGCCCAGCATGAGCGGCTGCCAGCTGTGCGGGCTGAAGAAGCCCAGCTCGCCCGCGTCGTCCGCGACGTCGGCCTCCTTGTCGTCCTGGGCGCCCGCGTCGACCCGCCGGGCGGTGAAGCCCAGGTAGAAGCCGATCATGACGCTCAGGCCGAAGGCCAGGAACAGTGCGGTGGTACCGGCCGGCTCCTTCGACCACACGCCATACACGATGGCCATGATCAGGATGAAGACGCTCAGCCAGATGAACATCCGACCCTGGATCTTCACTTGCCGGCCTCCTTGCTGCCCGCGATGGCGGTGCCGTGACCGCTGTGCGCGAGCTGCTCGAGCGCGGCGATCTCAGGGTGGTGCAGGTCGAACGCCGGGGATTCGCTGCGGATCCGCGGCAGGGTGAGGAAGTTGTGCCGCGGCGGCGGGCAGGACGTCGCCCACTCGAGCGAACGGCCGTAGCCCCACGGGTCGTCCACGCCGACCGGCTTGCCGTACTTGGCCGTCTTCCAGACGTTGTAGAGGAACGGCAGGATCGACAGGCCGAGCAGGAAGGAGCTGATCGTCGAGACCGTGTTCAGGGCGGTGAAGCCGTCGGCCGCCAGGTAGTCGGCGTAGCGGCGGGGCATGCCCTCGGCGCCCAGCCAGTGCTGGACCAGGAAGGTGCCGTGGAAGCCGATGAACAGCGTCCAGAAGGTGATCTTGCCGAGGCGCTCGTCCAGCATCTTGCCGGTCCACTTCGGCCACCAGAAGTGGAAGCCGGAGAACATCGCGAAGACGACCGTGCCGAAGACCACGTAGTGGAAGTGGGCCACCACGAAGTACGAGTCGGAGACGTGGAAGTCCATCGGCGGCGAGGCCAGGATGACACCGGTCAGACCACCGAACGTGAAGGTGATCAGGAAGCCGGTCGCCCACAGCATCGGGGTCTCGAAGGACAGCGAGCCCTTCCACATGGTGCCGATCCAGTTGAAGAACTTCACACCGGTCGGTACGGCGATCAGGAAGGTCATGAAGGAGAAGAACGGCAGCAGCACACCACCGGTGACGTACATGTGGTGGGCCCACACGGTCACGGACAGACCGGCGATCGCGATGGTCGCGGCGATCAGGCCCATGTAGCCGAACATCGGCTTACGGGAGAACACCGGGATCACTTCGGAGATGATTCCGAAGAACGGCAGGGCGATGATGTACACCTCCGGGTGTCCGAAGAACCAGAAGAGGTGTTGCCACAGCAGGGCTCCGCCGTTCGCGGCGTCGAACACGTGGGCGCCGAACTTGCGGTCCGCCTCCAGGGCGAACAGCGCGGCCGCGAGGACCGGGAAGGCCAGCAGGACCAGGACACCGGTCAGCAGCACGTTCCACACGAAGATCGGCATGCGGAACATGGTCATGCCCGGCGCGCGCATGCAGATGATCGTGGTGATGAAGTTGACCGAGCCGAGGATGGTGCCGAAGCCGGAGAAGGCCAGACCCATGATCCACATGTCGGCACCGATGCCCGGGCTGCGGACCGCGTCCGACAGCGGGGAGTAGGCGAACCAGCCGAAGTCGGCCGCACCCTCGGGGGTGAGGAAGCCGCCCACCGCGATGGTCGAGCCGAACAGGTACAGCCAGTAGGCGAACATGTTCAGCCGCGGGAACGCCACGTCCGGCGCGCCGATCTGCAGCGGCATGATCCAGTTCGCGAAGCCGGCGAACAGCGGCGTCGCGAACATCAGCAGCATGATCGTGCCGTGCATCGTGAACGCCTGGTTGAACTGCTCGTTCGACATGATCTGCAGGCCCGGACGGGCCAGCTCGGCGCGCATGAGCAGCGCCATCACGCCACCGATCAGGAAGAACGCGAACGACGTCGCCAGATACAGCGTGCCGATCGTCTTGTGGTCGGTGGTCGTCAGCCACTTCACCACGACATTGCCGGGCTGCTTGCGCCTGACCGGCAGCTCGTCCGCGTACGCGCCTTCAGCTGCCGCGGCACCCTGGGGTTCGTTGAGGATGCTCACAGGTTGTTCGTCTCCCGGTTCTTCTCGTGGCTCGTCTGCGCGATGCCGGCGGGAATGTAACCGGTCTGCCCCTTCTTGGCGAGGTCCTGGAGGTGCTTCTGGTACGCCGCAGGGGAGACGACCTTCACGTTGAACAGCATGCGCGAGTGGTCGACACCGCAGAGCTCGGCGCACTTGCCGAGGAAGGTGCCCTCGTGGTTCGGGGTCACCTGGAAGGCATTGGTGTGGCCCGGGATGACGTCCTGCTTCATCAGGAACGGCACCACCCAGAAGGAGTGGATGACGTCACGGGAGGTCAGCACGAAGCGGACCGTCTCGCCCTTGGGGAGCCAGAGCGTCGGACCGGGGTTGTTCGTCTGTGGGTTCCGCGTGCCCGGGGTGCCGACGTCGTAGACACCGCCGGCGTTCGCCGGGAAGTCCTTCTTGAACCGGTCCGGAATGGCGTCCAGGTTCTTGTCGGTCTTGGCGTCGCCGGAGACACCGGGGACGTTCTCGACGTAGTTGAAGCCCCAGCTCCACTGGAAGCCGACCACGTTGATGGTGACGTCGGGCTTCTTGTCGAGGCTGAGCAGCTTCGACTCGTCCCGGGCCGTGAAGTAGAAGAGCACCGAGATGATGATGATCGGGACCACCGTGTACAGGGCCTCGATCGGCATGTTGTACCGGGTCTGCGGAGGTACCTCGACCTTGGTGCGGCTGCGCCGGTGGAACATGGCGCTCCACAGGATCAGGCCCCACACCAGCACGCCGACGGCGAGCGCGGCAGCCCAGGAGCCCTGCCACAGGGAGAGGATCCGCGGAGCCTCTTCCGTGGTCGGGGTGGGCATGCCAAGGCGGGGGAAGTCCTTGTATGTGCAACCGGTTGCGGTCGCCAGGACCAGGCCCGCGGTCAGTGCCTGCAGCAGCTTCCGCCGCATCGGGCGCCGCGGCGAGCGGTCGGAGCCGTTGGGACTCACGTAGCGCCTTCCCGAGAGTCTCGCCCGCGCGGTCGGCTGCGGCCTTCTTCTCGCTGGTCGGTCGCCGCCCTGCGTCGGGCAGGGGTTTGGATGTTTATGCGGACCAAACCCTAGCCCACCCTCTCCGAGGGTTCGCGGGGAGGGGTGCCTACTGAGTTGGGTGGTTCGCTGGATTGGCGGCTGCGGGTCCATTGTGGCTGGTCGCGCCCCGCGGCGGAGCCGCTGATGTCACAGCCCCGCGCCCCTTTGGGGCGCTGCCCTGACCGGCGGTTTAGCGTTGCCGTATGGCCTACTTTGACGCTGCTTCCGCCGCTCCCCTCCATCCCGTGGCCCGTCAGGCGTTGTTGGCCTCTTTGGATGAGGGGTGGGCCGATCCTGCACGGCTGTACCGGGAGGGACGCAAGGCCCGGATGCTGCTGGACGCTGCCCGGGAGGCGGCTGCTGAGGCCGTGGGGTGCCGGGCGGACGAGGTGGTGTTCACGTCGTCGGGGACCCGGGCCCTGCACAGCGGGATCGCAGGGGCGTTGGCCGGGCGGCGGCGGGTCGGGCGTCACCTGGTCGTGTCCGCTGTCGAACATTCCTCCGTGCTCCACGCGGCGGAGGTGTTCGAGGCGGACGGGGGGGCGGTCACCCAAGTGGCCGTCAATCGGGCCGGAGCCGTCACCCCGTCGGACTACGCCTCCGCCCTGCGCCCGGACACCGCGCTGGCGTGCCTGCAGTCGGCCAACCACGAGGTGGGCACCGCGCAGCCGGTCGCCGAGGTGGCCGAGGTGTGCCGGGGCGCCGGGGTGCCGCTGCTGGTGGACGCGGCGCAGTCGCTGGGGTGGGGGCCCGTCGAGGGCGACTGGTCGCTGCTCACGGCCAGTGCGCACAAATGGGGCGGGCCGTCCGGGGTCGGACTGCTCGTCGTACGCAAGGGGGTGCGGTTCGCCGCCCAAGGGCCCCTCGACGAGCGGGAGTCCGGGCGGGCTCCCGGGTTCGAGAACATCCCGGCGATCGTGGCGGCCGTCGCCTCCCTGCGGGCGGTGCGGGCCGAGGCGGCCCAGGAGGCGGTACGGCTACGGCAGCTGACGGAGCGGATCCGGACGCGGGTACCGGAGGCCGTGACGGATGTGGAGGTCGTCGGCGACCCCGAGCGGCGGCTGCCCGGGATCGTCACCTTCTCCTGCCTCTACGTCGACGGCGAGGCCCTGCTGCACGAACTGGACCGGGAGGGCTTCTCCGTCTCCTCGGGTTCCTCCTGCACCAGCAGCACGCTGACGCCCAGCCATGTACTGAGGGCGATGGGCGTGCTGAGCGAGGGGAACGTCCGGGTGTCCCTGCCGATGGGGGTGGCCGAGGAGGACGTGGAGCGGTTCCTCGCGGTGCTGCCGGGGGTGGTGGCGGGCGTCCGGGAGAAGCTGGGCGCGCCCGCCGCTCCGGCCGCTCAGGAGAGCCGCGGGGAAGTACTCGTCGACTCCCTGGGCAAGCGCTGCCCGATTCCGGTCATCGAGCTGGCCAAGGTGTTCGGGCAGGTGCCGGTGGGTGGGACCGTACGGGTGCTCTCGGACGACGAGGCGGCCCGCCTGGACATCCCGGCCTGGTGCGAGATGCGGGGGCAGGAGTACGTCGGGGAGGAGCCTGCGGAGGGGGGAACGGCGTACCTGGTACGCCGGGTGAGCTGAAGGGGGTCCGGCAGCCGACGACGGCGCTCGCGAGGCGGACGAACAGTCGCCCGCGAGCGCCAGTACCGTGTCAGCGCAGGTGGGCCTGGACTTCCTCGCCGGCGGAATCCCCGTACGCCTTCACGAACCGCTCCATGAAGTGCCCCCGCCGCAACTGGTACTCCTGCGTGCCCACGGTCTCGATGACCAGCGTGGCCAGCATGCAGCCCACCTGCGCCGCGCGCTCCAGGGAGACACCCCAGGCCAGTCCCGACAGGAACCCCGCGCGGAAGGCGTCGCCGACACCCGTGGGGTCGGCCTTGCGCTCCTCCTCGGGGCAGCCGACCTCGATGGGGTCCTCGCCGACCCGCTCGATGCGCACCCCGCGCGAGCCGAGCGTGGTGACGCGGTGGCCGACCCTGGCCAGGATCTCGGCGTCGCTCCAGCCGGTCTTGGTCTCGATGAGGCCCTTCTCGTACTCGTTGGAGAACAGGTACGTCGCCCCGTCCAGCAGTATCCGGATCTCCTCCCCCTCCATCCGGGCGATCTGCTGGGAGAAGTCGGCGGCGAAGGGGATCGCGCGGGAGCGGCACTCCTCCGTGTGGCGGAGCATCGCCTCCGGGTCGTCGGCACCGATGAGGACCAGGTCCAGGCCGCCGACGCGGTCGGCGACGGTCTTCAGCTCGATGAGGCGGGCCTCGCTCATCGCGCCGGTGTAGAACGAGCCGATCTGGTTGTGGTCGGCGTCGGTGGTGCACACGAAGCGGGCGGTGTGCAGGGTCTCGGAGATCCGGACCGAGTCGGTGTCCACGCCGTGCCGGTCGAGCCAGGCCCGGTACTCGTCGAAGTCGAAGCCGGCGGCGCCGACCAGGATCGGCGCGGTGCCGAGCTGGCCCATGCCGAAGGCGATGTTGGCGCCGACGCCGCCCCGGCGCACGTCCAGGTTGTCGACCAGGAAGGAGAGCGAGACCGTGTGCAGCTGGTCCGCGACGAACTGGTCGGCGAAACGGCCGGGGAAGGTCATGAGGTGGTCGGTGGCGATGGAGCCGGTGACTGCGATGCGCACGTCGGCATTCTCCTGCGGAATCAAAAGGTGCGCGCGTTAGCGCTCGTTGGAAGGGCGGTGGTGGGAGACGGGAGGGCGGGTTGACAGTTCACGCTACCCGCTCGGCCGTCCCCGCTGCAGCTGGCGAAACTACCCGATAGTAGCCCTTTCTTCGCGGTCCGCAGCAGGCCTACCGTGCGGTCATGACGAACCTCAAGTTCCGCCACACCGCCCCCGCCGGCCTCTGGAGTGACTCCGAGGACGACCTCGCCGCACTGCGCGGCGACTGCGCCCGGATGGCCCCGCACTGGACGGTCCCCGAGCACGCCGAGCCCGGGCCGGTGCCGCCGTCCCTGATCCACGGGGTGACCGTGCCGGCGCGGTCCGCGCGGCTGCTGGACGCGATGTCCGACTACGGCGACTGACGCGCGGGGCGCATTGCGCAGGGAACCGCACGCTCCCCTCCCGCGTCCCATCGCCGTCCCCCAGGCGGGGGATGCGGGATACGACCAGCGAGGAGCGATGCGGTGAACACCGAGCGACCCGAGAACCGCGAGCACCCCGAGGGCTCCGAGCACACCGAGAGCGCGGGGAGCGGCGGGAGCGGCGGGAGCCAGGAGGGCTTCGCGGACTCGGGGAAGCCTGAGCCGTCGGCCGCCACGGCGGAGGGCGCCGACGGCACCGACGCCACCGGCGATCTCGGCGTCGACGGCGCGGAGGGCGGGCCGGCCGGCCGGCGACGGTCGCGGCTCGTCGTCGTCTCCGTCGCCGCCGCCGTGCTGCTGGTCGGCGGCGGTGGCGCCTATCTCGCGGCGAGCGGCGGCACCGGCGGCCGTACGGGCGGACCGGGCGCGACCGGCGCCGGCGCCACTCCCCCGCCGCTCGCCCTGGACGGCTGGAGCAGCGGCAACGGCATCGCTCCGGGCGAGCCGGACCCGTACGGCGCGAGGTACGTCGCCCACGGCGAGCTGCCGGCCGGTCCCGGCTCCGCGCCCGTGTACGCGCCGAAGGGCGAGGTCGGCAAGGACGCGGTGGCCCGGCTGGCCAAGGCGCTGGGCGTCGACGGCACCCCGGTCGCCGACGGCCGGATCTGGCGGGTCGGCGGCAAGGACGGCTCCGGGCCGAGCCTGACGGTGAACCGGGACGCTCCGGGCAGCTGGACGTTCAGCCGGTATGTGCCGGGCACCGACGACTGCAAGAAGGGTGTCCTGTGCACGCACGACCCGATGGGCCCGACCGGCACCCCGGTGAACGTGCGGAAGGCGACCGAGGTGGCCGCGCCGGTGCTGAAGGCGGCGGGGCTGGACGACGCGAAGATCGACGCGAGCCAGGTCCTGGGGAGTCAGCGGGTCGTCAATGCCGACCCGGTGGTCGGCGGGCTGCCGACGTACGGCTGGACGACCGGCCTGACCGTGGACCGGCAGGGGGAACTGGTCGGCGGGCACGGGCTGCTCGGCGCGCCGGCGAAGGGCGACACGTATCCCGTGCTGACCGCCGCGAAGACGCTGAAGCTGATGAACGCGGCGCCGAAGAGCGACCACCGCATGGGCATCGGCGGCTGCGCCAGTCCGGTGCCGCTGAAGAACCGGCTGGAGCAGCCCTGCGGCGCGGCCACGGGAGTACCGAAGGGTGACACGGTCACCGTGCGGAAGGCTGTGTTCGGGCTGGCCGCGCACTCCGTCGCGGGGCGGCGGACGCTGGTGCCGTCCTGGCTGTTCGAGGTCGGCCAGGGTGCCACGGTGGCCTATCCGGCGGTGGATCCCCGGTACCTGGCGCCGGCGGCCACACCCTCGGCGCCGGCGCCGTCCGGGACACCCACGGCCCGGACGGTGAAGGTCACCGGCTACTCGGCCGAGGGCCGTGAGCTGACCGTGAGCTTCTACGGCGGGGTGTGTGCGGACTACACGGTGGCGGCGAAGGAGGCCGGTGAGCGGGTGGCGGTGACGGTCACCGAGCACCCCTGGCCGGACAAGGTGTGTGTGCTGATCGCCAAGGAGTACGTGAAGACCGTCCAGCTGTCCACACCCCTCGACGGACGGACCGTGGTCGGTGCCGACGGCGACCGGATCCCGCGGACCGAGCCGGGCGCGCTGCACCCGGACACTTCGGCGCAGTCGCGTTAACGCCCCCGGGACACGACGAAGGCGGCGGCTCCCCGACAGGAGGCCGCCGCCTTTCCAGGTCCGTCAGGCCGTCAGGCCATGACCCCTCGGCTCAGCTGAAGGAGTCGCCGCAGGCGCAGGAGCCGGTGGCGTTCGGGTTGTCGATCGTGAAGCCCTGCTTCTCGATCGTGTCCACGAAGTCGATGGTGGCGCCGCCCAGGTACGGAGCGCTCATCCGGTCCGTGACGACCTTGACCCCGCCGAAGTCCTTCTCCACGTCGCCGTCGAGCGAGCGCTCGTCGAAGAAGAGCTGGTAGCGCAGGCCGGAGCAGCCGCCGGGCTGGACGGCGACGCGCAGCGCGAGGTCGTCGCGGCCTTCCTGGTCGAGCAGGGCCTTGACCTTGGCCGCGGCGGCGTCGGTCAGGATGATGCCGTCGGTGACGGTGGTGGTCTCGTCCGATACGGACATCTACATCTCTCCCGGGTTGTACGGAGACTGCTTGCCGACGAGTGCAACCGGCGCTTCCGCGGATTCATTCCGGGCCGGGCAGTCACGTTGTCGCCTTTTTGCTTCCGCCTTCATGCTCGCACATGCCCCCCGCGGTCGACAGCGGCCTGTGGAGGGACCGGAGCGGGATTCACGTCACATCGACGCTATGGCCATCGTCAAACTGACGTGAACCAGTTATGATAGATAGCGTCAGTTAGACGAAAAGTAGAAAGGGTGCGTGTCGTGACCACCGCCCAGACCCCGGAACTCGACGTGCAGCCGACTCCGCTCGCCCTGCTGCTGCTCGGCCGTGAGGCCGACCCGAAGAGCGAGCGGGGCGTCGAGTGTCCCGGTGACCTGCCCTCGCCGTCCGACCCGGACCTGGTCGCGCGCGCCCGTGCGGCCAAGGAGAAGCTCGGCGACAAGGTCTTCGTGCTCGGCCACCACTACCAGCGCGACGAGGTCATCCAGTTCGCCGACGTCACGGGTGACTCCTTCAAGCTGGCCCGGGACGCGGCCGCGCGCCCGGAGGCCGAGTACATCGTCTTCTGCGGTGTGCACTTCATGGCCGAGTCGGCGGACATCCTCACCTCCGACGACCAGAAGGTCGTCCTGCCCGACCTCGCCGCCGGCTGCTCCATGGCCGACATGGCGACGGCCGAGCAGGTCGCGGAGTGCTGGGACGTCCTGACCGAGGCGGGCATCGCCGAGCAGGTGGTCCCCGTGTCGTACATGAACTCCTCGGCCGACATCAAGGCCTTCACCGGCAAGCACGGCGGCACGATCTGCACCTCGTCGAACGCCAAGCGTGCCCTCGACTGGGCCTTCGAGCAGGGCGAGAAGGTGCTCTTCCTGCCCGATCAGCACCTCGGCCGCAACACCGCCGTACGGGACATGGGCATGTCCCTGGACGACTGCGTGGTCTACAACCCGCACAAGCCGAACGGCGGGCTGACCGCCGAGGAGCTGCGCGCCGCGAAGATGATCCTGTGGCGCGGGCACTGCTCCGTCCACGGCCGCTTCAGCCTGGACTCGGTCAACGACGTGCGCGAGCGCATCCCGGGCGTGAACGTCCTGGTCCACCCGGAGTGCAAGCACGAGGTCGTGGCCGCGGCGGACTACGTCGGCTCCACCGAGTACATCATCAAGGCCCTGGAGGCCGCCCCGGCCGGCTCCAAGTGGGCCATCGGCACCGAGCTGAACCTGGTCCGGCGGCTGGCGAACCGTTTCGCGCCGGAGGGCAAGGAGATCGTCTTCCTCGACAAGACGGTCTGCTTCTGCTCGACCATGAACCGCATCGACCTGCCCCACCTGGTCTGGGCCCTGGAGTCCCTGGCCGAGGGCAACCTGGTCAACCGGATCGAGGTCGACCAGGAGACCGAGGCCTTCGCCAAGCTGGCCCTGGAGCGGATGCTGGCGCTGCCGTAACGGCACATCGGCACATCGCGCATGTCAGGGGCGCCTCCCGGTGTCGGGGGGCGCCCCTTTCGTGCCACGATCGAGGGAACGGTTCCCGATCTCTTGGACAGGTGATCTTCGGATGTCCCAGTCTGGCGAGCGACCGAAGGAGGGGCGTGACATGACCGCGATGGCGCACGAGCCGCTCACGCAGGCGGACGTCCTGCTCGAGGGTTTTCTCGCCCTGGACACCCCAGAGGGTTTCCGGGCCGAGCTGATCGAGGGGGAGATCGTCGTGACGCCGCCGCCGGACGGGGACCACGAGGACTGCATCGGGCTGATCCTGAACCAGGTGATCAAGCGGTCACGGACCGACATGCAGTTCTCCGGTAACAAGGGCCTGAAGTTGAAGAGCGGTGGCCGCTGCCCGAAGGACCACGTGATTCCTGATGGCACCTTCGCTCCCAGCGAGCTGCGGCTCTTCCGGGGCGCCGACCCCTGGATGCCCTCCGACGGCGTCGCCATGGTCCTGGAAGTGACCTCCACCAAGCCCACGGCGGACCGTGATGCCAAGCGCCACTGCTACGCCCGCGCGGGCATCCCGCTGTACCTCCTCGTGGACCGGGACACCTCCTCGGTCACGCTGTTCAGCGACCCCAGGAACGAGGACTACCGCCAGCACTCCACCGTCCCGTTCGGCAAGTCCCTCGCCCTGCCCGAACCGTTCGGCTTCGAGCTGGAGACCACGGACTTCCTCTGACCCGCGCACCGGCGACCGCTCACCCCCGCGCTCGCCCTCCGAACCGCCCACGTTCTCAGACGAGTTCCTCCCCGCTCCCGACACCATCGCCTCGACCAGCGTGCCCAGCACCTCCGCCCGGCGTTCCTCGTTGAGACCCTGGGAGCGGATGAAGGTACGGCTCACACAGCCCGCGAGGGCTGCCGCCACCGCCCCCGGACCGAGCGCGCCGCCTGGCCCGTGCACAAGGAGGTCGACCACGTCGAACGGCCGGGCATCGCACCCGTGCGACGCCCGGCCGTCGTACCTGTCGGCCGTCTAGACCCCCGCGGGCTCCAGGGCCTCCCGGATCTTCGGCTCCTTCCTGGCCGCCCGCTTCTTCGCCCGGCGCTCCTTGCGGAGCTCCAGCATCGCGTAGAGCGTCGGCACCAGCAGGAGCGTCAGCAGGGTCGAGGTGATCAGGCCGCCGATGACGACCACCGCGAGGGGCTGGGCGATGAAGCCGCCCTCGCCGGTGACGCCCAGGGCCATGGGAAGCAGCGCGAAGATCGTCGCGAGCGCCGTCATCAGGATCGGGCGGAGCCGGTGGCGGCCGCCCTCGACGACGGCTTCCACGACGCCGTGGCCCTGCCTCCGGTACTGGTTGATCAGGTCGATCAGCACGATCGCGTTGGTCACCACGATGCCGATCAGCATCAGCATGCCGATCATCGCCGGGACGCCCATCGGAGTGCCGGTGGCGACCAGCAGGCCGATCGCACCCGTCGCCGCGAAGGGGATGGAGACCAGCAGGATCAGCGGCTGGGCCAGCGAGCGGAAGGTCGCCACCAGCAGCATGAAGACGATCGCGATCGCCGCCAGCATGGCCAGGCCCAGGTTCTTGAACGCGTCGTTCTGGTCCGAGGTCACGCCGCCGATCTCGGCCTTCGCGCCCGCCGGGAGCTTCAGCGCCTTGATCTTCGACTGGAGCTTGGTGCTGATCGCACCCGTGTTGTCGCCCGCCGGCCTGGCGGTGATCGTCGCGGCGCGCTGCCCGTCGATCCGGGTCAGCGACACCGGGCCGTCCTCCAGCCGCACCGTGGCGATGTCGCCCAGCTTCACCGGGCCGAGGCGCAGCGCCTTCAGCTGGGCCAGCGTGGTCGCGGGCTTCGCCGACCGCACGACGACATCGCGCTCGGTGTCGTCGAGGACCGCCTTCGCCGCCGTCGTACCGCGCACCGCCTGGGCGACCGCCGCTCCCAGCTTCTGGTCGTCGAACCCGGCCGCGGCAGCCTTGGCGTTCGCCTTCACCGAGATGCGGGGCACGCTCGTGGAGAGGTCGCTGGTGACGTCGGTGACGCCGTCCAGGCCGGCGACCGTGGAGCGGACCTGCTCGGCTGCCGTACGCAGCGCCTGCGGGTCGGACGCCTTGACCACCACGCTCAGGTTCTGGTTGCCGAAGCCGTCACCGGCCGACACCGTGGTCGTACCGATGCCCTTGAGCTGCTTCAGGCCCGTCTCCAGGCGCTTTTGCACCGTGTCGTACGACTTCGAGTCCTTGAGCATCACCTGGTACGACGCCTGGTTGGTGTCCGTGCTGCCGCCGAAGGCCGCCATGAAGCCGGAGGAGCCGACGGTGACCTGGTAGTCCTTGACGCCCTCGGTGGCGGCGAGCAGCTTCTCGACGCGCTTGGCCTGCCGGTCCGTCTCGGCGAGGCCGGTGCCGGGCTTCAGCTCCTGCTTGACCGTGAGGACCTCCTGGTCGCCCTGGTCGAAGAAGTTCGTCTTCAGCAGGCCGCCCATGCCGAAGGTCACCACCAGGACCACGATCGCGATCAGGACACTGGTCAGGCGGCGGCGCGTGGCGAAGCGCAGCACGGGGACGTAGGCGCGCTGGAGGCGGCTGTTCGCCTCCTTCTCCTCGGCCCGGCGGCGGGCCTCGGCGGCGTCCTCGGGGGTGCCCTTCGGGGCGCGCAGGAACCAGTACGACAGCACGGGCACGACGGTCAGCGACACCAGCAGGGAGGCCAGCAGGGCCGCCGTCACCGTGATGCTGAAGGAGCCGAACAGGGCGCCCACCATGCCGCCGACCAGGCCGATCGGCAGGAACACCGCGACCGTGGTGAGGGTGGAGGAGGTGACGGCGCCGGCCACCTCGCGCACGGCGTTCAGGATCGCGTCCGTGCGCTCCTCGCCGTAGCCGAGGTGCCGCTTGATGTTCTCCAGGACCACGATCGAGTCGTCGACCACCCGGCCGATGGCGATGGTCAGCGCGCCGAGCGTCAGCATGTTCAGCGACAGGCCGCGCGTCCACAGCACGATCAGGGCCAGCACCACGGACAGCGGGATGGAGACGGCCGTGACCAGCGTCGAGCGGATCGACGCGAGGAAGACCAGGATGACGAGGACGGCGAAGAGCAGGCCGAGCGCGCCCTCGGTGGTCAGGCCCTTGATGGACTTGGACACCGCGGGGCCCTGGTCGCTGACGACCGTGAGCTTCGCGCCGGAGCCGAGCTGCTCGCGCAGGCCGGGCAGCTTGTCCTTGACCGCGTTCGAGATGGTGACCGCGCTGCCGTCGTGGTCCATGGTCACGTTGACGGCGAGGCTGGGCCTGCCGTCGGTGCGGGTGATGGAGTCGGCGGGGGCCGGCTGCTCCTTGACGGTGGCCACGTCACCGAGGCGTACGGGCTTCTCCCCGCCCTGGCCGGTGACCATGAGGTCCTGGATCTGCCGCAGCGAGGTGAAGCCGCCGCCGACCTGGACGGTGCGGTTGGCCCCGTCCTCGTCGAAGGAGCCGGCCGGGACCGTCGCGCCGCCCGCCTGGAGGGCCTGGCCGAGCGCGGCGGAGGTGAGACCGGCCCGCGCCAGCTCGGCGTCGTCCGGGGTGACGGTGACCTGCAGGTCGCGGACGCCGGTGACCTGGACGCGGCCGACGCCGTCGATGTCCTTCAGCGTCGGCACGACCGTCTTGTCCAGCTGGTCGGCGAGCGCCTGCTGGTCCCTGTCGGAGGTGACGGCGAGGACCACGGTCGGCATGTCGTCGGTGGAGCCGGATATGACCTGCGGGTCGACGGCGTCCGGGAGCTGGTTACGGGCCCGGTTCACGGCCTGCTGGACGTCGGAGACGATCCGCTTGGTGTCGTTGCCGTAGTCGAAGGACGCCATGATCACGGCGTTGCCCTCACTGGCGGTGGAAGTGACGCCGGTGACACCGTCGACGCCCTGCAGGTTGTTCTCGATCGGCTCGACGACCTGCTTCTCGACCACGTCGGGCGAGGCGCCCTGGTACGGCGCGATCACCGACACCATGGGCAGGTTGATGGTGGGCAGCAGCTGCTGCTTGATCTGGGGGATCGCGATCAGCCCGAAGACGAGCGCGACGAGCGACATCAGGCCGATCAGGGCCCGTTGCCGGAGGCTGAATCTCGACAGCCAGGACATGGATCAGGGTCTCTCAATCTGTGAGCGGCAGACCCTCTCACCCTGAGCCACGCCAGAGCACGTTTTTGTAAGCCCTGGGTCCATTTCCTTATCCGGGCCCTACTCCGCCCGCAGTACGCCAGGGTGGAGATCCGCAGTACGCCAGGGTGGAGATCAGTCCATCCTCGGCCGGACCAGCCCCGACTCGTACGCGATCACCACGAGCTGCGCCCGGTCGCGCGCGCCCAGCTTGGCCATGGCCCGGTTGACGTGCGTCTTCACCGTCAGCGGGCTGACCTGGAGGCGCTCGGCGATCTCGTCGTTGGAGTGGCCGCCGGCGACCTGGACCAGCACCTCGCGCTCCCGCCCGGTGAGCGCGCCGAGCCGGTCGGAGCGGGCCGGGTCGCGGCCGTCGTCGTCGCCCTGGGCGAGGAAACGGGCGATCAGCCCCTTGGTGGCGGCCGGCGACAGCAGGGCCTCACCGCCCGCCGCGACCCGGATGGCGCTCAGCAGCTCCTCCGGCTCGCTGCCCTTTCCGAGGAAGCCGGAGGCGCCCGCGCGCAGGGCCTGGATGACGTAGTCGTCGACCTCGAAGGTGGTCAGGATGACCACGCGTACGTCCGCCAGCGAGGGATCGGCGCTGATCAGCCGGGTGGCGGCGAGCCCGTCGGTGCCCGGCATCCGGATGTCCATGAGGACCACGTCGGCTGCCTGCTCCTTCGCCAGCCGGACCGCCTCCGCCCCGTCGGAGGCCTCCCCCACCACCTCCATGTCGGGCTCGGAGTCGACCAGCACCCGGAACGCGCTGCGCAGCAGGGCCTGGTCGTCGGCGAGCAGGACACGGATCGTCATACGGGCTCCCCCGGGGCCGTCGTACGGGTCTTGAGGGGCAGGATCGCATGGACGCGGAAGCCGCCGCCGTAGCGGGGCCCGGTGGTGAGGGTGCCGCCGAGCGCGGTGACCCGCTCGCGCATGCCGAGCAGTCCGTGCCCGCCGCCGGCCTCGGGCCGGCCTGCCGCGCCCGCGCCGTTGTCCAGCACGGTGACCTCGATGTCCGTCCCCACCCGTACGACGCTGACCTCGGCCCTGGCCTCGGGTCCGGCGTGCTTCTGCACGTTGGTCAGGGCCTCCTGCACGATCCGGTAGGCGGCCAGGTCGACGGCGGCGGGCAGTTCGGCGCCCTGGTCGGCGCGGGCCACCTCCACGGGCAGGCCGGCGCTGCGGAAGGTGCCGGCCAGCTCGTCCAGCCGGCTCAGGCCGGGAGCGGGCTCGGTGGGGGCCTCGGGATCCCCGGACTGGCGGAGCAGTCCGACGGTGGCGCGCAGTTCGTCGAGCGCGGACCGGCTGGCCCGGCGGACGTGGGCCAGGGCCTCCTTGGCCTGGTCGGGCCGCTTGTCCATGACGTGCGCGGCCACCCCTGCCTGGACGTTCACCAGGGCGATGTGATGGGCGACGACGTCGTGCAGGTCACGGGCGATGCGCAGCCGCTCCTCGGCGACCCGGCGGCGGGCCTCCTCCTCCCGGGTGCGCTCGGCCCGCTCCGCCCGCTCCCGGATGGCCTGGACGACCGCGCGCCGGCTGCGTACGGCGTCCCCGGCGGTGGCGCCGATGCCGGTCCAGGCGAGCACGCCGATGTTCTCCTGCGCGTACCAGGGCAGCGGGCCGCCGAGCATCGCGGCCGCCGTCAGCACGGTCATGGTGAGCAGGCCGACGCGCCAGGTGGTGGTGCGGTCGGTGGTCGCGGCGACGGTGTACAGGGCGATCACGGCGGACATCGCGACCGGGGCGCGGGGGTCGCCGGTGACGCACTCGATCACGGAGAGGGCGCCGGTGACGGTGAGGACCGTCTTCGGGGCGCGGCGGCGGAAGACCAGCGTGGCCGCGGCGAGCAGCATGAGCAGGAGGCTGAGGGGGTCCGGGGTGCGGATGCCCCAGGTGACACCGTTGTTGCCCCTGGGGGTCACGAAGGATCCCGCGATCATGCACACCAGCACGCCTGCGGCGATGGCCGCGTCCAGCGCGAGGGGGTGCGCCTTGAGACTGCAGCGGGCGCGGTCGAGGGTGCTCACGGATGGAACAGTACGGGTGCCGGCAAGGCCACGAGCGCCCCGAGCTCTCAGGCGCCCCCTCGCCTCACCCGGGGATCAACCCGTCGTCGGCGAGCATCGCCCGCACCTCCTCCAGCGACGCGTCCGGCGCCGGAAGGATGAGCTCGGAGGGCTCCAGCGCGTCGTCGGGAAGCGGCGTGCCGAGTCGCCGGACGGCGTCCAGGAGCGCGGCGAAGGTGCGGCGGAACGCCGCCTCGTCGCCGCTCTCCATCTCCGCCAGCAGCTCGTCGTCCAGCTTGTTCAGCTCGACGAAGTGGGAGTCGTCCAGCCTCACCTGGCCCTCCCCCATGATCCGTACGATCACGTCGGCCTCCTCGGCTCGGGTCCGGCGCCGGGCTACTGCTTGTCGAAGCGCGGGGTGTCCTGCGGCTGCTGCTGGGTCTGCCCCTGGCCGGTGCCGCCCTCGATGGCCTGCTGAGGGGAGCCACCGGCCAGCTCGGCCTTCATGCGCTGCAGTTCCAGCTCTACATCACTACCACCGGAGAGCCGGTCCAGCTCGGCCGCGATGTCGTCCTTGGCCATGCCGGTCGGGTCGTCCAGGGCGCCGGAGGCGAGCAGCTCGTCGATGGCGCCGGCCCGGGCCTGCAGTTGCTGCGTCTTGTCCTCGGCACGCTGGATGGCCAGGCCGACGTCGCCCATCTCCTCGGAGATGCCGGAGAAGGCCTCGCCGATCCGGGTCTGCGCCTGGGCGGCGGTGTAGGTGGCCTTGATGGTCTCCTTCTTCGTACGGAACGCGTCCACCTTGGCCTGCAGGCGCTGGGCCGCGAGGGTGAGCTTCTCCTCCTCGCCCTGGAGGGTGGCGTGCTGCGTCTGGAGGTCGGTGACCTGCTGCTGGAGCGCGGCGCGCCGGGACAGCGCCTCGCGGGCCAGGTCCTCGCGGCCGAGCGCGAGCGCCTTGCGGCCCTGGTCCTCCAGCTTGGAGGACTGCTGCTGCAACTGGTTGAGCTGGAGTTCCAGGCGCTTGCGGCTGGTCGCCACGTCGGCGACGCCGCGGCGGACCTTCTGCAGCAGCTCCAGCTGCTTCTGGTACGAGTAATCGAGGGTCTCGCGCGGGTCCTCGGCCCGGTCAAGGGCCTTGTTCGCCTTCGCGCGGAAGATCATCCCCATACGCTTCATGACACCGCTCATGGGCTTCGCGCGCCCCCTTCTGACGGACTCCAGCTCACAGATCCTGCGACAGGACCCACAGTACGGGCCCTGACTCCATTACCGCACTGTTCGGGGACGGATGCGCTCATCCCCGAGGACGACTGCGGACGGTACCGCTCCGGCGCAAGGAGTAGGTGATCCCCCACCAGTCCCCCGCCGGCCCCACCGGAACGTCCCCTCTGTCCCCCTACAGACGTCCGGTGTTGCCGGATCGTTCCCGGCCGGGCTGGGGTCCATGCCGGTGAAGCCCTTACCCTTGGGTTTTGTGTTCCGTAGCCGTGCCAAGGACGAGAAGGCCCCTACCGCCGACAAGGCGCAGGTGAACCTCTCCAAGCAGCCCCGTGACCCGCAGGCCCCGAAGGGCAGGCCCACGCCCAAGCGCAGTGAGGCCCAGTCCCAGCGGCGCAGCGTGGCCCACACGCCCACCAACCGCAAGGAGGCCGCGAAGCGCCAGCGCGAGGAGCGGCGCCAGGCCCTGGAGCGGCAGCGCCAGGCGCTGGCGACCGGTGACGAGCGCTACCTGCCCGCCCGGGACAAGGGCCCGGTCCGCAAGTTCGCCCGCAACTGGGTGGACTCGCGGTTCAACGTGGCGGAGTTCTTCCTGCCGCTCGCCGTGGTGATCCTGGTGCTGAGCGTGGTGCGGGTGCCGGCGATCCAGTCGATCGCGCTGCTGCTGTGGCTGGTGGTGATCGTGCTGATCGTGCTCGACGCGGCGTTCAGCGGCTTCCGGCTGAAGAAGCGCCTCAAGGAGCGCTTCCCGGACGAGAACACTCGGGGCGCGGTCGCCTACGCCCTGATGCGCTCCCTCCAGATGCGCCGGCTCCGGCTGCCGAAGCCGCAGGTCAAGCGCGGAGAGCGGCCCTGAGCGCAGAGGCCTTCACCGGGGGCGCGGCCGAGGCCTGGCTGAGCAGGCTGGGCAGGCTGCGTGACGTCGTACGCCAGGAGCTGGTGGCACGGCAGCTGGACGAGCAGATAGCCGGGCGGTTCCCGGTCGGGCAGCGGCTGCGGGTTCTCGACGTGGGGATGGGCCAGGGCACGCAGGCGCTGCGGCTGGCCCGGCTCGGCCATCAGGTGACCGGGGTCGAGCAGGACGCGACGATGATCGCCGCCGCGCGTGCGGCGCTGGCCGCCGAGCCGCAGGGCATCCGTGAGCGGGTGCGGCTGGTGCAGGGCGACGGGCGGGACACCGGCGTGCACTTCCTGCCGGGCAGCTTCGACGTGGTGCTGTGCCACGGGGTGCTGATGTACGTCGAGGAGCCCGACCCGCTGGTCGCGGGCCTGGCGCGGATGCTCGCCCCCGGCGGACTCCTCTCCCTGCTCGTCCGCAACGGCGACGCGCTCGCCATGCGGCCGGGCCTGTCCGGTGACTGGGCGGGCGCCCTGGCCGCCTTCGACACGACCGCCTATCGCAACCGCCTGGGTCTGGACGTCCGCGCCGACCGGCTGTCGGCGCTCACCGCCACGCTCGCCGGGATCGCGGCCCCCCTGCACGCCTGGTACGGCGTGCGCGTCTTCACGGACACGGCGGCGGACGACGCGGAGCTCCCGGAGGACCTGCACACGCTGCTCGCGGTCGAGGAGCGGGCCGGGCGCACGGACCCCTACCGGCGGGTGGCGGCGCTGCTGCACCTGTGCGGCGTACGGGGCTGAGTCCGTTCGGGCCAACAGCGCGGGCCGGGTGATCGGCGCGCGGTGAGACTCGGGGCATGGACGCTTCCCCGATCCGTGCCCTGCGGAGGGTCGCGGCCGCCGCGGCGCTGGTGTGCTGTGTGGCGGCGAGCTGCAGCGCGAACTCCCCCGAGGAGGCCACGGCGACGGCACCGCATGCCGTGCCGATGGCCGCGGGTGATCTGCAGAGCCAGTACCAGAGGGTCATCAAGGAGGCCCTGCCGTCGGTCGTGCAGATCCAGGCGGGACACACCCTGGGCTCCGGGGTGGTGTACGACGGCAAGGGGCACATCGTCACCAACGCGCACGTGGTCGAGTCGCAGAAGACGTTCAAGGTGACCGCGGCCAACAGCCAGGAGCCGCTCACCGCGCGCCTGGTGTACTCCTACCCCGCGCAGGACCTGGCCGTGATCAAGCTGGACAGGGTGCCGGCCGGGCTGCGGGCGGCGAGGTTCGGCGACACCGGGAAGGTGCAGGTCGGCCAGATCGTGCTGGCCATGGGCTCGCCGCTCGGCCTCTCGTCCAGCGTGACCCAGGGGATCGTCTCGGCGACCGGACGGACCGTCAGCGAGGTCCCGGGCGGGGGTACCGGCGCGACCCTCGCGAACATGGTGCAGACCTCGGCCGCCATCAATCCCGGCAACAGCGGCGGCGCGCTGGTCGATCTGTCCGGGCGGGTCATCGGCATCCCGACGCTCGCCGCCGCCGACCCCGCCCTCGGGGGCAGCGCGGCGCCCGGCATCGGGTTCGCCATCCCGGCGTCGATGGTGAAGACCATCGCCGGACAGATCGTCAAGGAAGGCAGGGTCACCGACTCGGGGCGGGCCGCGCTCGGCATCACCGGCCGGACGGTCCTGGACGACCGCTACCGGCCCATCGGGGTGGCGGTGGTCAGCGTCAAGCACGGCGGCGCGGCGGACCGGGCGGGCCTGCGCCCGGGCGACATCATCACCAAGCTGGGCGACCGGCCGATCACCACCATCACCTCCCTCTCCGAGGCGCTGGCGGCGGACACCCCGGGCCGCAAGACGTCCGTGACCTACCAGCGGGACGGCGCCCGGAAGACGGTGGAGGTGACGCTGGGCGAGCAGTGACGAGGGGCACGACCCCCACGGCCGCGGGGGCCGCACCCCAGGGCACGGGCTAGGCCGCGTCGGCGTGCAGGCTCATCGGCCCGTAGATCTCGGTGTTCTCCTCGAACAGCCGCACCTGGTCGGCGCCGCCCTCCAGGAGTGCCTTCCAGTGCTCGCCGATCCAGGACTCGGCATCCCCCTGCGTGGTGAACTCCTCGGGCTGGACCGCCGGCTGGACCTCCGTCCCGTCGGCCTTCTCGAACCGCCACGTCCATGCCGTCATGTGGGCCTCCTAGTGATCCAACTCGTGCTCGCAGCCTAGCCGGAAGCGCAAGACCTGCTGAGACAGGTGAGAATCGATCCCGTGGAAATCACTCTGCTCGGTACTGGTGCCCCGGCTGGGCTGCCGCGACCCGGCTGTCCCTGCGCCGCCTGCGCGGGTGCGCTGGGGCCGGACGCCCGCGCGGCCACCGCCGTGCTGGTCGACGGGGAGCTGCTGCTCGACCTGACGCCGGGCGCGGCGTTCGCGGCGGCGCGGGCCGGGCATTCGCTCGCCGGGGTGCGTCAGGTGCTGCTGTCGCATCCGCACGACGGACCGGCGGTGGAGGTGCCGGCCGGGCTGCCGCAGCCCGGGAGGGTGCCCGACGGACGGGAGTTGGCGCTGCTGACGGGGCATCGGGTACGGGCCGTGGCGATGGACGCGGGCGGCACCGGCTACGCGGTGACCGGGCCGGACGGACAACGGCTGCTGTATCTGCCGCCGGGCGGGGCGCCGGCGGGTCTTCAGGAGGCGACGGCGGAGTCGTACGACATGGTCCTCATGGACGTCGTCGGCCGCCCGGACGCGCTGGCACGCCTGCGGGCGGTGGGTTCGGCCGGCCCGACCACCGATGTGCTCGCCGTCCACCTCGACCATGACGTGCCGCCCGGCGCGGAGCTCAGGCGCCGGCTGGCGGCGGCCGGGGCGCGGGCGGTGCCGGACGGTACGACGCTCCCGGTCGGCGCGTACGAGGACGTGCCGGACGTGCCGCGCCGGACACTGGTGCTGGGCGGGGCGCGCTCGGGCAAGTCGGTGGAGGCCGAGCGGCGGCTCGCGTCCTTCCCGGACGTGCTGTACGTGGCGACCGGCGGGACGCGGGGCGGGGACGGCGAGTGGGCCGAGCGGGTGGCCGCGCACCGGGAGCGGCGGCCGGGGTCGTGGCGTACGGCGGAGACGACGGACCTGGTGCCGCTGCTGGGCGAGGACGGGCCGCCGCTGCTGATCGACTGCCTCTCGCTGTGGCTGACGGATGCCATGGACGCCGTCGGGGCGTGGGACGACGCGGAGTGGGCGGGCGGGGGTGAGAAGACGCTGCGCTCGCGGGTACGGGAGCTGACGGAGGCGGTGCGGTCGACTCGGCGGACCGTTGTCGCCGTCTCCAACGAGGTGGGGTCGGGGATCGTGCCGGCGACCGCGTCCGGGCGGCGGTACCGGGACGAACTCGGGCGGCTGAACGCGGCGTTCGGGGAGGAGTGCGAGCAGGTGCTGTTGGTGGTGGCGGGGCAGGCGTTGGTGCTCCGGGGTTGAGGGGCGCCCGGTGATCGGCTGTGCGTGGTGGGGTCGCTCACCGGCGCCCTCGAAGGGGCGCGGGGCGGTATCGATGTGCGGCTCCGCCGCGTGGGCTCGACCAGCCCACCACACTCCCGCGGTCAGCCACGGTCCTTGCGGGCCACGATCCTGTATGCGTTGGAGAACGGTGTGCGGCGCAGCAGGGGTGCCAGGGCGTGGTCCAGAACCGAGGCCAGCACCCGCACGGGCGCCGCGGCGGCGGTCAGTGCGGCATGCGGGGCCGAGGCCAGGGCCACGGCGCCCGACAGGTCGTGAGGCACGTGGGGATCCGTACGGTCGATCACCAGAACCGTGCAGCCGAGGCTCTCCAGCTCCGCCCGCAGATTTGCCAGGGGCAACAGGTGCAGGTGACGGGGCTGGCCGTACGGGAGCCAGAGCCTGCCGAGCAGCGCGGCGAACCCGCAGCGGGGGTCGGCGACCTCGACGACGAGGTGGCCGCCGGGGCGGAGGGCCATGAGGGCGGCGCGGAGTTCGGCGCGCGGGTCGGGGGTGTGCTCCAGATGCCGGAACATGCTGACCACGTCGTACCGGCCGCGCAGCCGGGCCGTCATGCCGGGGGTGGCGAGGTAGCCGCGGTGGGCCTCCTCGACCCGCTCCTCCAGTTGGGCCTGCTGCACCCGGGCCGTCGGGTCCAGGCCGTCGAAGCTCGTGTAGGGGAAGAACTCCTTCGCCGCCTCGGGGAAACGGGCGTGGCCGGTGCCCACGTCCAGCCAGCTCTCCGCCTCGGCCAGCGCCGACAGCCTCCGGGCGGTGGCCCGGTGCCGTCGGCGGACGGCGTGGGCGGACTGGACGCGCGCGGTGAACTCCTCCAGGTGCCGTTCGTAGAAGTCCCGGTGGAAGAAGGCGAATCCCTCGGCCGTGAGCCGGGGGTTCTGGAAGACGTGGGCGCAGTCGCGGCACTGGTCGACGGCGAACCGGCCCGGCCGGTGCCGCAGGGGGTCGACCACGCGCACCCGGGTGCGCAGGCGTGCCGAACCGCACCAGGGGCAGTCCTCGCGGCGCGGTTCGAGGAACGGGTCGGAGGACCGCGGAAGGGGCGTCGGCGTGAAGGGCGAGGTCGGCATGGGCGGCTCCCTGGGCGACATTCCGCTGCAAACCGGAACGTATGGGATGCCGATCTTGGGTGCAACGACGTCATGGGGGTGTGGTGGCCATGTGGCGCGGAAGCGTTCGTTCTCTGGCGGTACTGTTCGGCGAATGAGCAGGCTTAATCTGGACGACTTCACCGATCTGATCGAGCGCCCGGACGGGGGCGTGCGCCGTGACGCCGAGGCCCGGCGGGAGCGCCAGATCGTGCCGCCCGGGGCGCTGGGCCGCCTCGACGAGCTGGGCGAGTGGCTGTCCGCCGCGCAGAGTGCCGTTCCGGTACGGACCGTGGAGCGGCCGAAGGTGATCCTCTTCGCCGGTGACCACGGCGTCGCCGAGCTGGGCGTCTCGGCGCGCCCGGCGGGCAGTGCCGAGCAGCTGGTGCGGGCCGTGCTGGAGGGCGCGAGCCCGGTGTCCGTGCTCGCGCGGCGGCAGGAGGTTCCCGTACGGATCGTGGACATGGCCCTGGACTGCGATCCCGACTCCTTCCCGGAGGACGTCGTACGGCACCGGGTGCGGCGCGGCAGCGGCCGGATCGACATCGAGGACGCGCTCACCCTGGAGGAGGCCGAGGCGGCGCTGCGCGCGGGCGTCGCGGTCGCCGACGAGGAGGCCGACTCGGGCACGGACCTGGTGGTGCTGGGTGACGTCAGCGTGGGCGGGACCACGGCCGCGGCGGTGCTGATCGCGGCGCTGTGCGGGACGGACGCGTCGGTGGTGACCGGGCGGGGCGGCCTCGCGATCGACGACCTGGCGTGGATGCGCAAGTGCGCGGCGATCCGGGACGCGCTCCGGCGGGCGCGGCCGGTGCTCGGGGACCAGCTGCAGCTGCTCGCGACCGTGGGCGGGGCGGACCTCGCGGCGATGACCGGGTTCCTGCTGCAGTGCGCGGTGCGGAAACTGCCGGTGCTCCTCGACGGGGTGGTGGCCGCCGGCTGCGCGCTGGTCGCGCAGCGGGTCGCCTTCCGGGCGCCGGACTGGTGGCTGGCCGGGCACGACAGCGGGGAGCCGGGGCAGGCCAAGGCGCTGGACCGGATGGCCCTGGAGCCGCTGCTGCAGCAGGGGGTGAAGGTCGGCGAGGGCACGGGTGCGCTGCTGGCTCTGCCGCTGGTGCGGGCCGCGGCGGCGCTGGCCGCGGAGCTTCCCGAGAAGCCGGAGACCGGGAAGGAGCCGGAGGAGGAGACCGCCGGCCCGGAAACCGCGGACCAGGAGTAACCGGCTCCGGGCGAACCCCCGGCGGAAAAGTGAGGTTCGCCGGAGCGACACCCATATGATCCTGCGTCATGGGAGATGCCCGAAATGCCGTGCCGCAGCAAGTCGAGCCGGGGCGTCCGGGTGAGGAGGGGCGGCGGTCCACCGGGGCTTCCCGGCGGGCCGCCGCCTTCGCCGTCTGGTATCTGCGGACCGTCGCCTTCATCAACTTCCTCAGCGCGGTCTGGGTCTCGCTCGGCCAGGACGTGCGCCGGCACAATCAGGACGACTTCTTCACCCCGTACCTGCTGACGGCCGGCTTCGCCTCGGGCGTCTTCACCGCTTTCCTGGCGATCACCATGCGGCGCCGGAAGCGGGCCGCCTGGATCCTCAACCTGGTGATCAGCGGCGCCTTCCTCGCCCTGTTCGCGTTCGCCATGGTGTCGTTCCCGGAGATCCGGCGGTATGCGCAGAACTGGATCTCGCTGGGGCTCACCACCGTGTTCTTCGGCGCGCTGCTCGTGGGCCGCCGGGAGTTCTACGCCAAGGGCGACCGGTCCAACCCGCGGCTCGCGGCGACGGTCGCCGTCGGCGGCGGGCTGGCCTCGAGCCTGCTGGCCGGGCTGCTGGTGACGGTCACCAACCAGGCGCCGGACGCGGCCCGTTCGACCTTCTGGGAGCGCTGGCACTACGGCGCCCTGCGCCTGGTGTCGGTGGCCGCCGACGAGTCCCGCTTCCCCGGGATCGACCCGCCGAACTGGGCGAACGTCACGATCAACGTGCTCAGCACGGCCCTCGTCCTCGCCGTGTTCTACGCCGCGTTCCGCTCCCGACGCGCCGTCGACCCGCTCACCGAGGACGACGAGAAGCAGCTGCGGGCCCTGCTGGACCGGCACGGCGAGCGGGACTCGCTGGGCTACTTCGCGCTGCGCCGGGAGAAGAGCGTGGTGTGGTCGCCCACGGGCAAGGCGGCCGTCGCCTACCGGGTGGTCGGCGGGGTGAGCCTGGCCTCCGGGGATCCGCTCGGGGATCCGGAGGCGTGGCCGGGCGCGATCGTGCCGTGGCTTGCCCAGGCGCGGGCACACGGCTGGATCCCGGCGGTGATGGGGGCGAGCGAGGAGGCGGGGACGGTCTACGCCCGGCACGGGCTCGACGCGCTGGAACTCGGCGACGAGGCGATCGTGGAGGTCGCCGACTTCACCCTGGAGGGCCGGGCGATGCGGACGGTCCGGCAGGCGTACAACCGGGTGAAGCGGGCCGGGTACCAGGTGCGGATCCGGCGGCACGAGGACATTCCGGCGGACGAGATGGCGTATCTCGTCGAGCGTGCGGACGACTGGCGGGACGGGGCGACCGAGCGCGGGTTCAGCATGGCGCTCGGCCGGCTCGGGGACCCCGAGGACGGGCAGTGCGTGATGCTGGAGTGCACCGACGCCGGGGGGAGGCTGCGCGCGCTGCTGTCCTTCGTGCCCTGGGGGCCGCGCGGGCTGTCGCTGGACCTGATGCGCCGCGACCGGGACTCCGACAACGGGCTGATGGAGTTCATGGTCATCGAACTGCTGCGGCGCGCCGACGAGATCGGGATCACGCAGGTCTCACTCAACTTCGCGATGTTCAGGTCGGTCTTCGAACGTGGGGCGCGCCTCGGTGCCGGTCCGGTGCTGAGGCTGTGGCGGTCGCTGCTCAGCTTCTTCTCCCGCTGGTGGCAGATCGAGTCGCTGTACCGCGCCAACGCCAAGTACCGGCCCATCTGGGAGCCGCGGTTCCTGCTCTTCGAGAAGAGCGCGGACCTGCTGCGCATCGGCCTCGCCTCGGCCCGCGCGGAGGGCTTCCTGGAGGCGCCGGGACTGCCGAAGTGGCTGCACCGCAGGCACCTGGACACGCACCGCTAGACACCCGGACACGCACCGCTGAGCAACGGCCGATGAGGAACGTCTGATGAGAGCGCTCGCCCGCTGGGCCCGTGAGGAGTGGGGGCCGCTGTACGTCACCGTACGCACGGCCCTGCCGGAGCGGCGCCTGCGGGCGGCACCGATGACCCTCGGCGCGGTCTGCCTGACGGCCCTGCTGCAGTACGTGCAGAACCGGCCGTGGGGCTACCAGTTCGTGCAGGACGTGGGCGCCGTACGGGCCGAGGACCCGCTGTGGCTGGCCCTGCTGCGCACGCCGCTGTCGCTGTTCGTGCCGGCGCTGGATCTGCCGGTGTGGGGCGCGCTGACCCAGATCCTGCTGGTGTTCGGGATCGCGGAGGTGTGCATCGGCTGGTGGCGGACGCTGGTCATCGCGTACGCCGCCACGCTCGCCGGAACCCTCTACGCGCGCGTGGGCATCTCGCTGGGCGCGCACGCCCCGTTCGGGCTGCCGTGGACGGACGCGCAGGTGGTGGACACCGGTCCGTCGGCGGCCGTGGTGGGTCTCGCCGTGTTCGTGAGCTGGCGCTACGGCGCGTACGTCACCTCGGGCGCGGTGACCCTGGCGATGGTCGCCGAGGTGCTGGTCAAGGAGAATCTGGCGGGCAAGGAGCACCTGGCCGCGCTGATGGCCGTGGGGCTGATCTGCCTCGCGGTCGCGGTGCGGCACCGGTACGGACACCGGCTGCGCCTGAGGCCGCGCCACGTGTACGGCCGCATGCGGTGGCGGGTTCAGCGGCGGTCCGGCAGCCGGGCCGGGCGCGGGTCGGGCTTGCCGCCGATCCAGTCCTGAACGGCGCGGCTGCGCCGGGCCCAGCGGCGGTCGTGCCGGTAGGCGCGCAGAGCGGCCTTGGCGCGGGCGCGCGGCCGGCGGCCGTAGAAACGGCGGGCCCACGGGGAGCCGGGGCGGGCCAGCCGTACCGCGCCGACCAGCGCGACCAGCGGCACGACCACCCCGAAGACCGCGACGCGCGCCTTGCCCTTGCTCAGGGCGATGAGCGCGCAGAGGAAGTTCATGCCGATGGTGCTGAGGGCGCCGCCGCGGTCCTGGAGCTCCTGCGGGGACAGGTCGTTGACGCCGAAGGGGACGAACCCGGCGAGCAGCAGCCCGACGAGGGCGGCGGTGAGCACGACGATCTCGACGCTCTTGCGGCCCTCCTCGGTCCAGTACACGTCGTCCAGATGCAGGATCAGCGCGAACTCGTCCAGCACCAGCCCGACGCCCATCCCGAACAGGACGGCGGCGACGGTGCCGGCCGCGCCGTGCCAGTCGCTGGCGAGCATGCCGAACCCGCCGACGACGGTGAGGACGACCCCGGGGACGACGTGGTGGATGTGCATCCCGCCCGCCCTGACGTTCCCGAACGGGCCCTTGCCGGCCCGGATCAGCCGGGTGATCACCCGGGTGACGACGAACGTGAGCAGGAAGGCGGCGAGAGCCAGCAGCAAGGGGAGCTTGCCCGGTTCGACGATGTTCCGTACCCACCAGTGCCCCATATGCGCACCTTATCCCCGGGGGTGGACGGCGGCTCCGCGACCGCCCGGTAACCTGCGCCGGTGCGCAAGTCCTCCCCCCTCGACGGCCTCCGCTTCGCCTTCGGCACCCTCACCGTGCTGCCCGTCCGGGTGCACCGCTGGGACCGCGGGACCGCCCGCGGCGGGATGCTGAGCGCCCCCGCCGCGGGCCTGGCCGTGGGCCTCTGCGCGGCCGGGCTCGGACTGCTGCTGCTCCTGCTCGGCGCCGGCCCGCTGCTCGCCGCCGTCGCCTCCGTCGCCGTACCGGCGGCGCTCACCCGGGGGCTGCACCTCGACGGCCTCGCCGACACCGCCGACGGCCTGGGCAGCGGCAAGCCCGCCGAGGACGCGCTGCGGATCATGAAGCAGTCGGACATCGGGCCGTTCGGCGTCATCACCCTGGTCCTGGTGCTCCTGGCCCAGGTCGCCGTCCTGGCACAGCTGTACGGCGACTCCTGGGCGCGGGGTGCCCTGGCGGCGGTCGTCTCGGCGGTCACGGCCCGGCTCGCCCTCACCCTGGCCGCCCGCACCGGAGTGCCGGCCGCCCGCCCGGAGGGGCTGGGGGCGGCGGTCGCCGGGGTGGTGCCGGTACCGGGCGCGCTCGCCGTCACGGCAGCCCTCACGATCGGTTCGGCGGCCTGGGGCACGGCGCTGGGCCCGTACGACGCCGTGCGTACGGCGGCCGCGGTCCTGCTGTCCCTGGCCGTGGCCGACCTCCTGCTGCGCCGCTGCGTGCGCCGGTTCGGCGGGGTGACGGGGGACGTCTTCGGGGCTTTGGCGGAGACGGCGGCGACAAGCGCCCTCATCGTGCTGTCCCTGGGCCGCTAAGCTGCTCTGCCGTACACGGACAAGAGCGTTGTGATTCGGGGGAGTTCCGTGCTCAAGCTGCGCCGCGCCCTGGCCTGGTCCATAGACTTCGCACTGGTGGCGGTGGTGGCCGCCGTGCTGGCCGTCCTCACCTTCCACCGCGTCACCGCCCTCGTCACCGACGTGCCCTCGCTGGCCACGAAGGGCGGCCTCGACCTCGTGACCTCGCGCGGTGATGTCATCGGCGCCTCCGAACACCTCGGCCTGTCCCTGTGGGACACGGTGGTCCTGGACGTGGAGGAGGCCTTCGGCGCGCTCGTCGTCGTCACGTTCCTCTACCAGTGGGCCTGCCTCGCGCTGCTCGGCCGCACCCTCGGCAAGGGACTGCTCGGCCTGTGCGTCACCCCGCGGCTGTCCCGGCACGCCCTGCGCCGCGCCGCCGTCACCACCGTCGCCGACGTCGCGGTGTACGCGCTGGCCTGTGTGCTGCTGATCGAGGGGCACTTCGGTCTCTCGGTGCTGGTGTGGGCCATCGCGGTGGTGCTGTTCCTGGTCAACGCCCTGACGGTGGTCTTCCCCGGTCGCCGCTCCCTCGCCGACCGGCTGGCCGGCACCTCGGTCATGGGCGCGCTCCAGCGGGCGGAGTCCGGTCCGATGGGCAGCGCGTTCCAGCGGTGAGCCCCCCGCCCCGGGGAGGCGGAAGTGAGCACGACGCCACGCACAGGTGAACGCCCGCAGGAATGAGCGAACGGGCGCACGCGCGTAGTCTCGTCCCGGGTGTTCGCCGACAGGGTGAAGGCCCCGGTTGCCACCTGCGCCCAGGTATGGACCTAGGGTCGGCTCTCGGGCCCGGTCGACCCACCCCACTTCGGCCACAGCAACTTCACATCGGAAGCGAGATTTCACCACCGTGACTGCTCTGACTCTCAGCACCGCCGCGGCGCCCGGCCTGCGGGCCGACGCGATCGTGATCGGTGTCGCCAAGGGCGCTGGATCCAGGTCTGGGGACCTTGTCGTAGCGCCGGGCGCCGAAGCCGTGGACAAGGCGTACGACGGCAAGCTGGCGGCCGTCCTGGAGACCCTCGGCGCCTCGGGTGCCGAGGGCGAGCTGACCAAGCTGCCCGCGCCGGCCGGTTTCAAGGCCCCGATCGTCGTGGCGGTCGGCCTGGGCACGGAGCCGGACGCCAAGAGCGAGGACGGCGAGGGCTACGACGCCGAGGCGCTGCGCAAGGCCGCCGGCGTCGCCGCCCGCGCGCTCGCCGGCTCGAAGAAGGCCGCGTTCGCGCTGCCCGTCGACGGCCCGGGCGCCGTCGGGGCGATCGGCGAGGGCATCCTGCTCGGCGCGTACTCCTTCGACGTCTACAAGGAGAACGGCCCGCAGGCGAACGGTGGCAAGGCCAAGAACGGCAAGGCGCCGCTGGCCGAGGCCGCGCTGCTGGGCGGCAAGCCGCGTGACGCCGCCCACAAGGGGGCCGTCGCCCGCGCCGTCGCGGTCTGCGAGGAGCTGAACCGCGCCCGCGACCTGATCAACATGCCGCCGAACGACCTGACCCCGGCCGCCTTCGCGGGCATCGCGCAGACCGCGGCCAAGGAGCACGGCATCAAGGTGCAGGTGCTCGACGACAAGGCCCTGGTCAAGGGCGGCTACGGCGGCATCCTCGGCGTCGGCGGCGGCTCGGCGGCCACCCCGCGCCTGGTGAAGCTGTCGTACAAGCACCCGAAGGCCGACAAGCACCTGGCCTTCGTCGGCAAGGGCATCACCTACGACTCCGGCGGCATCTCGCTGAAGCCGGCCGGGCACAACGAGACGATGAAGTGCGACATGAGCGGTGCCGCCGCCGTGTTCGCCGCCGTCGTCGCCGCCGCGCGTCTCGGCCTGGAGGTCAACGTCACCGGCTGGCTGGCGCTGGCCGAGAACATGCCGTCCGGCTCCGCCGTGCGCCCGGGTGACGTGCTGCGCATGTACAGCGGCAAGACCGTGGAGGTCCTCAACACCGACGCCGAGGGCCGGCTGGTGCTCGCCGACGCGCTGTGGGCGGCCTCGCAGGAGAACCCGGACGCCATCGTGGACGTCGCGACCCTCACCGGCGCGATGATGCTGGCGCTGGGCAGCCGGACGTTCGGCGTCATGGCCAACGACGACGCCTTCCGCTCCGCGGTGCACGAGGCGGCGGAGGAGGTCGGCGAGCCGGCCTGGCCGATGCCGCTGCCGGAGCACCTGCGCAAGGGGATGGACTCGCAGGTCGCCGACCTCGCGAACATGGGCGAGCGGATGGGCGGCGGGCTGGTCGCCGGGCTCTTCCTGCGCGAGTTCGTGGGCGAGGGGATCACCTGGGCGCACCTGGACATCGCCGGTCCCGCGTTCAACGAGGGCGGGCCGTTCGGGTACACGCCGAAGGGTGGTACGGGATCGGCCGTGCGTACGCTGGTGCGGCTGGCGGAGCTGACCGCGGCGGGTGACCTGGGGTAACGGTCGCCCAAGAGCTCGATTCCGGCCGTCGTACGGCGGCTTGCAGGGGCGTGGGGGTTGTTCGCGCAGTTCCCCACGCCCCTTCGGGGCGCTCTAGTGGGACGTCTCACACCCCAGCCCGGCGTCTCGTCCGCCTCGAACAAGTGCAAAGATGGAGCCCGGCAGGACAGGGCCCCACCGAAGGGCCGAAGCATCAAGCGGCCGGACACCAGCCGCCCGCCGGTCACTGGAGATCGGCGCAAGGCGCACATGCATGGAGGACGTGACGTGGCGAACGACGCCAGCACCGTTTTCGACCTAGTGATCCTCGGCGGTGGTAGCGGTGGTTACGCCGCGGCCCTGCGCGGGGCGCAGCTGGGCCTGGACGTCGCCCTGATCGAGAAGGACAAGGTCGGCGGCACCTGCCTGCACCGGGGTTGCATCCCCACCAAGGCCCTGCTCCACGCGGGCGAGATCGCCGACCAGGCCCGCGAGAGCGAGCAGTTCGGCGTCAAGGCCACCTTCGAGGGCATCGACGTCGCGGCCGTCCACAAGTACAAGGACGGTGTCATCTCCGGCCTGTACAAGGGCCTGCAGGGTCTGATCGCGTCCCGCAAGGTGACGTACATCGAGGGCGAGGGCCGGCTGTCCTCCCCCACCTCCGTCGACGTGAACGGGCAGCGGATCCAGGGCCGCCACGTCCTGCTGGCGACCGGCTCCGTGCCGAAGTCGCTGCCGGGCCTGGAGATCGACGGCAACCGGATCATCTCCTCCGACCACGCCCTCGTCCTGGACCGCGTGCCGAAGTCCGCGATCATCCTGGGCGGCGGTGTCATCGGCGTCGAGTTCGCCTCGGCGTGGAAGTCCTTCGGCTCGGACGTCACGGTCATCGAGGGCCTCAAGCACCTCGTCCCGGTCGAGGACGAGAACTCTTCGAAGCTTCTTGAGCGCGCGTTCCGCAAGCGCGGCATCAAGTTCAACCTCGGCACCTTCTTCCAGAAGGCCGAGTACACCCAGGACGGCGTGAAGGTCACCCTGGCGGACGGCAAGGAGTTCGAGGCCGAGGTCCTCCTCGTCGCCGTCGGCCGCGGCCCCGTCTCGCAGGGCCTGGGCTACGAGGAGCAGGGCGTCGCCATGGACCGTGGCTACGTCCTGGTCGACGAGTACATGCGGACCAACGTCCCGACCATCTCCGCCGTCGGTGACCTCGTCCCGACGCTCCAGCTCGCGCACGTCGGCTTCGCCGAGGGCATCCTGGTGGCGGAGCGTCTGGCCGGTCTGAAGGTCGTCCCGATCGACTACGACGGTGTCCCGCGGGTGACGTACTGCCACCCGGAGGTCGCCTCCGTCGGTATCACCGAGGCCAAGGCCAAGGAGATCTACGGCGCGGACAAGGTCGTCGCTCTGAAGTACAACCTGGCGGGCAACGGCAAGAGCAAGATCCTGAACACCTCGGGCGAGATCAAGCTCGTCCAGGTCAAGGACGGTGCCGTGGTCGGCGTCCACATGGTCGGCGACCGGATGGGTGAGCAGGTCGGCGAGGCCCAGCTGATCTACAACTGGGAGGCGCTGCCGGCCGAGGTCGCCCAGCTCATCCACGCCCACCCGACGCAGAACGAGGCGATGGGCGAGGCGCACCTGGCGCTCGCCGGCAAGCCGCTGCACTCCCACGACTGAGCCTTCGGTCAACGGGCGCGACGACACAGACTTCCGCAATTCGTTAGGAGCAACCGAAACCATGGCGGTTTCCGTAACCCTTCCGGCGCTCGGTGAGAGCGTCACCGAGGGCACTGTCACCCGCTGGCTGAAGGCCGAGGGCGAGCGCGTCGAGGCCGACGAGCCGCTGCTGGAGGTGTCGACCGACAAGGTCGACACCGAGATCCCCTCGCCCGTCTCCGGTGTCCTGTCCTCCATCAAGGTCGCCGAGGACGAGACCGTCGAGGTCGGCGCCGAGCTGGCCGTGATCGACGACGGCACCGGCGCCCCCGCGGCCGCCCCGGCCCCCGCCGCCGCCGAGGCCCCGGCTCCGGCCGCCGAGCCCGCGCCGGCCCCGGTCGCCGAGGCCCCGGCCGCCCCGGCCCCCGCCGCCGCTGCCCCAGCCGCTCCCGCCGGTGGCGCCCAGGGCACGGACGTGGTCCTGCCCGCGCTCGGTGAGTCCGTCACCGAGGGCACCGTCACCCGCTGGCTGAAGTCGGTCGGTGACTCCGTCGAGGCCGACGAGCCGCTGCTCGAGGTCTCCACGGACAAGGTCGACACCGAGATCCCGGCGCCCGCCTCCGGCGTGCTGCTGGAGATCGTGGTGAACGAGGACGAGACCGCCGAGGTCGGCGCCAAGCTCGCCGTCATCGGCGCCCCGGGTGCCGCCCCGGCCGCCGCTCCGGCTCCGGCCGCCCCGGCGCCCGCCGCCGCTGCCCCGGCCGCTCCGGCCCCGGCTCCGGCCGCCCCCGCGGCTCCGGCTCCGGCGCCCGCCCCGGCCCCGGCCCCGGCCGCCCCCGCCGCTGCCGCCCCGGCCCAGCCCGCGGCCCCGGCTCCGGCGCCCGCCCCGGCCCCGGCTCCGGTCACCCCGGCCACCGCGCCGACCCACCCGACCGCCACCCAGGCCACCGACGAGGGCGCCTACGTGACGCCGCTGGTGCGCAAGCTCGCCGCCGAGAACGGCGTCGACCTGGCCACCGTCAAGGGCACCGGCGTCGGCGGCCGGATCCGCAAGCAGGACGTCATCGCCGCCGCCGAGGCCGCGAAGGCCGCCGCCGCAGCCCCGGCTCCTGCCGCTGCCGCTCCGGCCGCCGCTGCCGCGAAGAAGGCGCCGGCCCTGGAGGTCTCCCCCCTCCGCGGCCAGACCGTCAAGATGCCGCGCATCCGCAAGGTCATCGGCGACAACATGGTCAAGGCGCTGCACGAGCAGGCCCAGCTGTCGTCGGTCGTCGAGGTCGACGTCACCCGCCTGATGCGGCTGCGCGCCCAGGCCAAGGACTCCTTCGCCGCGCGCGAGGGCGTCAAGCTCTCCCCGATGCCGTTCTTCGTCAAGGCGGCGGCCCAGGCGCTGAAGGCCCACCCGGTCATCAACGCCAGGATCAACGAGGCCGAGGGCACCATCACCTACTTCGACTCCGAGAACATCGGTATCGCGGTGGACTCCGAGAAGGGCCTGATGACCCCGGTCATCAAGCACGCCGGCGACCTCAACATCGCGGGCATCGCCAAGGCCACGGCGGAGCTGGCGGGCAAGGTCCGCGCCAACAAGATCACCCCGGACGAGCTGTCCGGCGCGACCTTCACCATCTCCAACACCGGTTCGCGCGGTGCGCTGTTCGACACGATCATCGTGCCGCCGGGCCAGGTCGCGATCCTCGGCATCGGTGCCACGGTCAAGCGTCCGGCCGTCATCGAGACCGAGGAGGGCACGGTCATCGGCGTCCGCGACATGACCTACCTGACCCTCTCCTACGACCACCGCCTGGTCGACGGCGCCGACGCGGCCCGTTACCTGACGGCGGTCAAGGCGATCCTGGAGGCGGGCGAGTTCGAGGTCGAGCTCGGTCTCTGACGCCTCTTCGGGTAGTACGGCACCCCGTCCGGAGCTTTCCGGGCGGGGTGTTCGTGTTTGTCGGCACGCGTCGCGTGTAAGCCTCGTCTCACCTGCACGAAAGCACCCCCGCGTGCCCTACCCGCGGAGCGAACCCGCCGTATTGTCTAAACGTCAGCCCTCCCGAAGGAGCCCTCAATGACCGCGCCCGTCGTCCACTCGCTGCGCGAACAGATCCGCGAGCACATCGTGGAGGGAATCGTCAGCGGGCGCTGGCAGCCGGGCGAGCGGATCGTGGAGCGCCGTATCGCCACGGAGCTGGAGGTCAGCCAGACCCCGGTCCGCGAGGCCCTGCGGGAGCTGGAGTCGCTGCGGCTGATCGAGTCAGCCCCGAACAAGGGCGTGCGCGTACGGAACCTGACCGCGGCCGACCTGGAGGAGAGCTACCCCGTCCGGGCCGGCCTGGAGGCCATCGCTGCGGAGCTGGCGGCGGACCGCCTCGCCGAGGACTGCTCGGCCCTGGAGCCGCATGTCCTGGCCCTGTACGAGGCCGACCGCAAGGCCGACGGCACCGCCCAGGTCCGGCACACCGTCGGCTTCCACCGCGAACTCGTGCGCGCCGCGCAGAACTCGGTGCTGCTGCACACCTGGGAGGGCCTCGGCATCGAGGTGTTCACGGCGCTGTCCATCCGCTGGCTGGGCACGGTCCAGCAGTCGTACGCGGAGGAGCACGAGGAACTGGTGGCCGCGTTCAAGAGGCGGGACCCCCGCATCCCGGAGATCGTGAAGGCGCACGTCCTGGGCTGCGCGCCGCGGGCTTGACACACGCCTCGTTCAGTCGAGCGGGCACCCGCTCAGACGCCGCCCCACCTGCGAAAACAAGGCAATCCGGCGTCACCCGGTGCCAGTCATGAAGGCACCGCGTGCCGACTTTCTCGTATTCGAGAAGTTTTCCACCTCAACCCTTTGATCGATCATCGATCAGGGAGTTACAGTCGCCGACGGACTTCCACCGAAGTCCTAGCCCTGTCCTGCCAAAGACCAAGGGCACCCCCGAACCCTTACCGATGAGGGAACCCCCTTCGACTGAGGAAGGCGGCGACATGACCGACCCCAACGCCATCCAGCCGAGCGCGCTCGACCAGCTCCCCGACCGCGACCCGGAGGAGACCGCCGAATGGCAGGCCTCCCTCGACGCCGTCGCCAGGGAGGCCGGGCCGCACCGCGCCGCATACCTGATGCGCCGCACGCTGGAGCGCGCCGAGGCGGGCGGCATCGCGCTGCCGAAGCTCCTCGAGACGGACTACGTCAACACCATCCCCACCTCCGCCGAGCCCGGCCTGCCCGGTGACCCGGAGATGGAGGCCCGGATCACCGCGTGGAACCGCTGGAACGCGGCCGCGATGGTGACCCGGGGCAGCAAGTACGGAGTGGGCGGCCACATCGCCACCTTCGCCTCGGCGGCCTGGCTGTACGAGACCGGCTTCAACCACTTCTTCAAGGGCAAGGAGGGCGACGGCTCCGGCGACCAGCTGTACATCCAGGGCCACGCCTCCCCCGGCATCTACGCCCGCGCCTTCCTGGACGGCCGCCTGAACGAGGCGCACCTGGACAACTTCCGCCAGGAGGCCGGCGGCAACGGCCTGCCGTCCTACCCGCACCCGCGCCGCCTGCCCTGGCTGTGGGAGTTCCCGACGGTGTCGATGGGCCTCGGCCCGCTCTCCGCCATCTACCAGGCGCGCTTCAACCGCTACCTCACCAACCGCGGCATCAAGGACGTCTCCGCCTCCCACGTCTGGGCCTTCCTGGGCGACGGCGAGATGGACGAGCCGGAGTCGACGGCGGCCCTCGCGCTCGCCGCACGTGAGGAGCTGGACAACCTCACCTTCGTCATCAACTGCAACCTGCAGCGCCTGGACGGCCCGGTCCGCGCCAACTTCAAGATCGTGCAGGAGCTGGAGGCCCAGTTCCGCGGCGCCGGCTGGAACGTCATCAAGACGCTGTGGGGCACGGCCTGGGACGAGCTGTTCCAGCTCGACACCACCGGCGCGCTCGTACGCCGGCTGCGCGAGGTACCGGACGCGCAGATCCAGACGTACCAGACCCGCGACGCCGCCTACATCCGCGCCGACTTCTTCGGCAAGGACCCGGCGCTCGCCGAGATGGCGAAGCTGCTGAGCGACGACAAGATCCTGGAGTGCTTCCACCTCTCCCGCGGTGGTCACGAGGCCCGCAAGGTCTACGCCGCGTACAAGGCCGCCGTCGAGCACAAGGGCGCGCCGACCGTGATCCTGGCCCAGACGGTCAAGGGCCACACCCTCGGCGAGGGCTTCGCGTCGAAGAACGCCAACCACCAGATGAAGAAGCTCTCGGTGGACGAGTTCAAGGCGATGCGCGACCTGCTCGACCTGCCGATCAAGGACAGCGACTTCGTCGACGGCGTGGTCCCCTACGGCCACCCGGGCGCCGACTCGCCCGAGGTCCGCTACCTCCGGGAGCGCCGCGCGGCCCTCGGCGGCCCGGCCCCGGCCCGCCGCACGCACGCGCTGGGCCCGCTGCCGGCCCCGGCCGAGAAGGCCTTCGCCTCCTTCGACAAGGGCTCCGGCTCCCAGAACGTGGCCACCACCATGGCCTTCGTCCGCCTGGTCAAGGACCTGGTCCGCGACAAGGAGACGGGCAAGCGCTGGGTGCCGATCGTCCCGGACGAGGCGCGCACCTTCGGCATGGAGAGCCTGTTCCCGTCCCTCGGTATCTACTCCCCCAAGGGCCAGACGTACGAGCCGGTCGACCGCGACCAGCTGATGTACTACAAGGAGGCCAAGAACGGCCAGATCCTCAACGAGGGGATCACCGAGGCCGGTTCGATGGCCGACTTCATCGCCGCGTCCACCGCGTACGCCACGCACGGCGAGGCGATGATCCCGTTCTACATCTTCTACTCGATGTTCGGCTGGCAGCGCACCGCCGACCAGATGTGGCAGCTCGGCGACCAGCTCGGCCGCGGCTTCCTCGTCGGCGCGACGGCGGGCCGTACGACCCTGACGGGCGAGGGCCTGCAGCACGCCGACGGCCACTCCCCGGTGATCGCGGCGACGAACCCCGCCGCCCTCACCTACGACCCCGCGTTCGCCTACGAGATCGCGGTGATCGTCCGTGAGGGTCTGCGCCGGATGTACGGCGAGGCCAAGCCGGGCGAGGACCAGAACGTCTTCTACTACCTGACGGTCTACAACGAGCCGCTGCCGCAGCCCGCCAAGCCGCAGGGCCTCGGCATCGACGAGGGCATCGTCAAGGGCCTGTACCGCTTCAACACGGCGGAGTCCGCGGGCCTGTCCCCGGCCGCCAACGCCCCGCGCATCCAGCTGCTGGGCTCCGGTACGGCGATCCACTGGGCCCTTCAGGCGCAGCAGCTGCTGGCCGAGGAGTGGGGTGTCGCGGCCGACGTCTGGTCGGCGACCTCCTGGACGGAGCTGCGCCGCGACGCGCTCGAGGCCGACGCGGCCCTGCTGCGCGGCGAGGAGCGGGTGCCGTACGTCCGCCAGGCGCTGCAGGGCGCCGAGGGCCCGGTCCTCGCGGTCTCCGACTACATGCGCCAGGTGCCGGACCAGATCGCGCAGTGGGTCGACCAGGACTGGTCCTCGCTGGGCGCCGACGGCTTCGGCCTGTCGGACACCCGTGAGGCCGCCCGCCGCCACTTCGGCATCGACGCCCAGTCGATCGTCGTCGCGGCCCTGGCCCAGCTCGCACGGCGCGGCGAGGTGAAGGCCACGGCGGTCAAGGAGGCCCGGGAGAAGTACGGGCTGTAGTCACCAGGGCTCTGTGAAGGGGTACGGCTCTCGCCGTACCCCTTCCTTGTCAGTACCCCCCGGCATCATGAAAGGCATGCGTGCCGCACGCCTGATCAAGATGGTTCTCCTCCTGCAGTCCCGGCCGTCCATGACCGCCGGCGAACTCGCGCGGGAGCTGGAGGTGTCGGAGCGGACGGTCACCCGGGACGCGCAGGCGCTGTCGGAGGCGGGCGTGCCGGTGTACGCGGACCGGGGGCGGGCCGGCGGGTACCGGCTGGTCGGCGGATACCGCACGCGGCTGACCGGGCTGGCCAGGAGCGAGGCGGAGGCGCTGTTCCTGAGCGGGGTGCCCGGGGCGCTCAGGGAGATGGGCCTGGAGGATGCCCACTCCGCCGCCCGGCTGAAGGTTTCCGCAGCGCTGCTGCCGTCCCTGCGCGACGCCCCGGACAGCGCGGCCCGGCGCTTCCATCTGGACGCACCGGCCTGGTTCCGGGAACCGGAGACGCCCGCGCTGCTGCCGGCGGTCGCGGGGGCGGTGTGGGACGACCGCCGCGTCGCGGCCCGGTACCGGCGGGGCGAGGAGGAAGTGGAGCGGGTCCTGGAGCCGTACGGGCTCGTGCTGAAGGCGGGGGTCTGGTACCTGTGCGCGAGGGTGGCCGACGGGGGCGCCTCGCGGACCCACCGGACCTACCGCATCGACCGGTTCAGCGCCGTGGATCCGCTGGAGGAACGCTTCACCCGTGATCCGGGCTTCGATCTGCGCGCTCACTGGTCCGAGCAGTCCGAGCGGTTCGCGCGCTCGATCCTGCGCGCCGAGGTCGTCGTACGGCTGTCGCCGGAGGGTGTGCGCAGGCTGCGGTACGCCGTCGATCCGGTGGCGGCGCGAGAGGCGCTGAGCGGGCCGGCCGAGCCGGACGGGGCCGGCTGGGTGACGGTGACGGTGCCCGTGGAGTCGGAGGAGGTCGCGTACGCGCAGCTGACGGCGCTCGGGGCGGAGGCGGAGGTGCTGGGCCCCGAGACCCTGCGGGAGCGGTTCGCGCGGGACGCCGCCCGGCTGGCCGTGCTGTACGGCGGTGACGGCGACGGACGGCGCCGTGCGGACGGCGGATAACGATCCGCCGTACTCCGGCGTACTCCGCGTGCGCCCCACCGGTGGAGGCCCGATGCTGGTGGCGTGATGGACGAGACGGAGTTCTGGGAGCTGATCGACGCCGCCCGTGAGGCCGCCGAGGGCGACCCCGAGGAGCAGGCCGACGTGCTCGTGGAGCGGCTGCTCCAGCTGGACCCCGACCTGGTCCTGGACTTCGCCCGTCACTTCGAGGCCCGCTACAACCGCGCCTACCGCTGGGACCTGTGGGGCGCGGCCTGGGTGCTGCTGGACGGGGCCAGCGACGACGCGTTCGACTTCTTCCGGTGCTGGCTGATCGGCCAGGGCCGGGAGGTCTACGAGGGCGCCCTGCACGACCCCGACTCGCTGGCGGAGCTGCTGGAGGATTTCGACGAGGAGATCGACGGCGACGGCGAGGACCTGGGCTATGCGGCGGACGAGGCCTACGAACAGCTGACCGGCACCGTCGCGCCCGACCTCGGCATCGCCCCGGCGCCCGCAGAACCGGAGGGCTCGCCGGTGGACTTCGAGAACGAGCGGGCGCTCGCCGCGCGCTTCCCCCGGCTGTGGGACCGCTTCCGGGAGTAGCCGGCCCCGGCTCAGCCGGCCGTACGCCTGCGGAGGCTGTCGGCCGGCAGGCAGGCCTGGGGCTGGTCGGCCCGCACTGCGTGGTGCAGCGGCGCGGCGTTGGCCTGGTCGAGGGCGGACGCGGTGGCCGCCGCCGGGCCGATGACGACGGTGGCGGCCGCGCAGAGCACCGCCCAGGGCCCGCGTGCGGTCCGCGTCCACCGCGCCCGGTCCGCGCGCTCGGCCGTGCTCCGGCCGGCGCTCCCGGCCGTGCCCTTCTCCCGGGTACGACTGCTGTTCATGATCCCCTCCTCCGGTCGGCCTGTGATGTGCACGACCGTAGGGCGCGGGGCTCGGAGCGGGCTGCGTGGCGCCTAAGGGATTGCTGTGAGCCGTGCCGTGCTGGCCCGGCCCTGGAGGCGCGCGGCCTTCTCCCTGATCTCGGGGAGGCGGGCGCTGAGGGCGGCGCCGGGACAGCTGGTCATGAACCCGGCGTCGTGGCCCGCCAGGGTGGGCAGGGTGGCGGTGGTGCCGGCCCGGTAGCGGCTGAGGTTGTTGCTGGAGACCAGCCGGACGCGTGCGCGCGGGTCGACGTCGGCCAGGCCGAGCTTCCAGGCGACCAGGGCGGCGATCGCGTCGGTCATGGCCCGCGGCACGGGCACGCCCGCGGTGAAGGTGCCGAGGGCGGCGATGCCGGCGGTGCGGTGGTTGAAGCCCTGGGTGTGGGCGCCGGTGACCGGCCGGTCGGTGCCTCCGGCGCGGCCCTCGTAGATGGTGCCGCAGCGGTCGACGATGAAGTTGTAGCCGATGTCGTCCCAGTTCCGGGCGCCGGTCTGGCCGGCGTACAGGCGGCGGATGATCTCCGGCGCGTCGGCGCAGTCGTACCCGCTCGGCGAGTCGGTGTGGTGCAGGAAGACGGCGACCACCTTGTCGTCGTAGCGCGGCGGCGGCTGGACCCGCCCGGCGGTGCCCAGCCAGGCGGTGCGGGGCACGATGCGCGGCCGCGGTGCGCGGTGGGTGACCGGGGTACGGACCGGGACGAGCCGGGCCAGGCGGTCCGCGGCGGGGCGCTCGACACCGCGGGCGCACAGGGTGAGCACGAGCACGGCCACCAGTCCGGGCAGGCAGCCGAGCAGCACCATAGGGGCACGGGGTATGCGCCGTACGGGCCGGCGCCTGGGCTTCGGTGGCTGCGGAGTCCGCGGCGGCCCGGGGGGCTCCGGCGGGCGCGGGGTCCCCGGCATGTCCGACGGCGCGGGTGGGTGCTGACGACAAGGCGACGCCGGTGGCTCCGGCGGAATTCCGGGGGCCCCCGAGCCCTCCGCCACCTGCCACCGCGAAGTCGGCGGCCTGCGGGAACCCCCGGCCGTGTCCGGCGCTCCCGCCGGCTGCCCGGCCCCGCGGGCTCCCCGGCGTGGCCGGCGCCCCAGGAGTCCGGCAAGCCTCCAGGGCCCCGGCGCCCCCCGGGGCCCGGACGGCTCCGGCGTTTCTGGGGCTCCCTGGGTCTCCGACGGCTCCGAACTCCCCAGGTTTGCCCGTTTGTCCGGTTCTGCCCGCATTGCCTGCATCCCCGATGCCACCGGTCTGCGACGGCGCCGGGGCGTCTGCGGTCTTCTTCGGACCAGTCTTTTTCGGACGGCGTGCATGACGTGCATGAGCCCACTCTCGGGTGGCCGGACCGCGCCCGCGATGTGCGCTCTGCCACCTGGCGGAACCATCATCCCGGTCCGGGACGTTTCTGGGGGTACACACATGACATGGCCGGTTCGCCACCCGGCGGCCGTGCCATGACTGGGTGACTGATCACCGGACCCGTCCCGTGCGTACTGAGGGGTCCGAGAGAAAGGCGGCTCCGTGGACCTGCTCGACCTGGTGCTCGTGCTGGTGATCCTCGTCTACGCGGCGTCCGGTTACCGGCGCGGGCTGGTGGCCGGCTGTGTCTCGCTGGCCGGGTTCGTCGGCGGTGCCGTCGTGGGCGTGTGGGTGCTGCCCTGGGTGACCGGCCTGGTGGAGCGCGGCACCGCGCAGGCGACGGCGCTCGCGGTGGTGACGGTGCTGGTGCCCGCCGTGGTGGGGCACGAGCTGGCGGGCCGGCTGGCGCTGCGGCTGCGCGGGGAGCTGGACCGGGGCCCGCTCAGGGTGCTGGACGGGCTGGGGGGCGCGGCGGCGAACTCGGTCGCGGTGCTGATCGTGGCCTGGGTGGCGGCGAGCGTGCTGGGCGCGGCCCCGTCGCAGACGCTGAATGCGGCGATACGGAACTCGACGCTGCTGGGCGCGGTGCAGGACGCCATGCCGGACACCACGCCCGCGTGGTTCTCACGGGCCACCTCGGCACTGACCGAGGCGGGTTTTCCGCAGGTCTTCAACCCGTTCGAGAACGAGTCCACGGCCCGTGTGGCCCGGCCCTCCGGCGACAGCGTCACCCCGGCGGCAACGAGCGCCGCGAAGCTGAGCACGGTGAAGATCGAGGGTGCCTCGGGCAACGAGGGCCGGGAGGGCAGCGGTTTCGTCTTCGCCGCTCAGCACGTGATGACCAACGCGCACGTGGTGGCGGGCATCGACCACCCGAGCGTGCGGGTCGGCGGCGTCGGGCGGTCGTACGCGGCCCGGGTGGTGCTCTTCGACCCCGACCGGGACGTGGCGGTGCTGTATGTGCCGGGGCTGCACGCCCCGGTGCTGCGCTTCGACACGAGCGCGAGCCGCGGGGACTCGGCGGTGGTCGCGGGCTATCCGCAGGACGGCGGCCTGAACCTGCAGGCGGCGACGGTGGCGAGCCGGGTGCGGGCGACCGGGCAGAACATCTACAACGACGGCGCGGTCACCCGGGACATCTACTCGATCCGCTCCACGGTCCGGCCGGGCAACTCCGGCGGCCCGCTGCTGACCACGAGCGGCAGGGTGTTCGGTGTGGTCTTCGCGCGCTCCACCTCGGACGCCGAGACGGGGTATGCCCTGACGGCGGACGAGGTGGCGGGCGACGCCCAGCGCGCGGCCACGTCGACGACGTCGGTGAACACCGGCCAGCTGGTCAGCTCCTAGCCCTGTCGTCGAACGGCGGGAGTGCGACGGTGGTCAGAGGCGGCGGCCCATGAGCACGTCGTCGACGTAGGCGCCGTCGAGGAGGAACTCCTCCGGCTGCACTCCCTCGACGGCGAACCCCTCGGACGCGTACAGCGCGCGGGCCGGGGCGTTGTGCCCGAGCACCCGCAGGCTGAGGCGCCGGGCCCCGCGCCCGCGCGCCTCCTCGACGGCGGCCCGGATCAGCGCGCGCCCGAGGCCCCGCCCGCGCGCCTGAGCGGCGACGGCGAGGCCCTGGATCTGCAGGACGTGCGCGTTGGAGGCGAGCGGGGTCGGGCGGCCGATGCGGAGGTAACCGGCGAGCCGCCCGTCGGCCTCGGCGACCAGGTAGTCCTCCGGGAGGTGGCGCTCGTCGAAGAACGGCCCCTGACGCGGGGGCGACACGGCGTGCAGGGTGGACCAGGTGGCCCGGTCGAGAGCGGCCAGTTCCGCTTCGTCGGCGGGCACGGCGATGCGTATGTACGGCTCCGGCATGACGATCAGCCTACGGCGCCCCGCCGCAGCGCCTCACGGGGCTTTCGCCGGGGCATGCTGGGGCCATGGAGCGTATGCGCATCGCGGTGGCCGGGGCGTCCGGGCTGATCGGCAGCGCCCTGGTGCGGTCGCTGACCGCGGACGGGCACGAGGTGGTACGACTGGTGCGCCGGGCGGCCGCGGGCCCGGACGAGGTCTGCTGGGACCCCGAGGGCCAGTACGTCGACGCGGGCGGGCTGAGAGGCTGTGCCGCGGTGGTGAACCTCGCCGGGGCCGGGATCGGCGACCGGCGCTGGACGCCGTCGTACAAGCGGGTGCTGCGGGACAGCCGGGTGCTGGGCACGGCCGCGCTGGCGGAGGCGGTGGCCGCGCTGCCCGAGCCGCCGCGGGTCTTCGTCAGCGGCAGCGCGATCGGCATCTACGGCGACACCGGCGACCGGACGGTGGACGAGGACGCCCCACCGGGCGACGGTTTCCTGCCCTCGCTGTGCCTGGAGTGGGAGGAGGCGGCGGCGCCCGCGCAGGAGGCGGGCGTGCGGACGGTGTTCGCGCGCACGGGCCTGGTGGTGGCGCGCGGCGGCGGGGCCTGGGGGCGGTTGTTCCCGCTGTTCCGGGCGGGGCTCGGGGGGCGGCTGGGCGACGGGCGGCAGTACTGGTCGTACATCTCGCTGCACGACGAGGTCGCCGCGCTCCGCCGTCTCATCGACGACGACACCCTGTCCGGGCCGTTCAACCTGACGGCCCCGCAGCCGCTGACGAACCGTGAGATCACGGCGGCGATGGCGCGGGTGCTGCACCGCCCGGCCCCCTTCGCGGTTCCGGCGCCGGTGCTGCGGGTGGTGCTGGGCGACATGGCGGGGGATGTGCTGGGCAGCCAACGGGTGGTGCCGAGGCGGCTGTTGGAGTCGGGGTTCCGGTTCGCGTTCCCGGGGATCGAGGAGGCGATTCGCTCCGCGGGGTGAGCCGGCGTCTGCAACACCGGCGAACAGACGTGACCGCATGCGACCTCCATGCGACCGTGCCCTGTTGATGCGCGACTGCTTGTGACCGATCACGGACCTAACCTCGACGCGAACTCGGGTATCCCCGGAGCCAGTTGGGGGCATGACGTCTCCACCGGCCGCGCAACCACAGGAGGGGCCTCGTGCTTGAGCCCGCGTACCAGGTGGACGTCGTCATCGTGGGAGCCGGAATCGCCGGACTCTCGGCGGCCCATCGGCTGACCAGCGCAGGAATATCGACCGCAGTCCTCGAGGCCGCCCCTTACGTCGGCGGCCGCATGTCGACGGAGAAGGTCGACGGCTTCCGGCTCGACCGCATCGGACAGCTGCTGTCCACGTCCTACCCCGAACTCCGCACGACCCCGGGCCTGGACTCCCTGGTCCTGCGCACCTTCGCGCCGGGCGTCCTGCTGCACCGCGACGGACGCACCCAGCGCGCGGGCGCACCGGCGACCGGGAGGAGCACGAGGGGCGCACTTCATGTGGTGCGCGCCCTCGCGAGCGCCCCCAGGGGACCGGCGGCCACTCCCGGCCGGACCGGTACACCGGTGGGCGGCGCGGTCGACCAGGCCCGGCTGGGCTCCGCGTTGGGGCGGCTCGCCGCCACCCCGGTCGAACGCATCCTGGCCCGCCCCGAGATGCCCGCCCGGCAGGCCCTCGCCCGGCGCGGGATGCCGCCGCGCACGATCGACGGCTTCCTGCGCCCGCTGCTCGCCGCCCTGCTGTGCGACCCGGAGCTGACCACCTCCAGCCGGTGCGCCGACCTCGCGCTGCGCGCCTTCGCGAGCGGCCGGCTGGGTGTGCCGGAGGGCGGCGCGGACGTGCTGCCGGAACTGCTGGCGCGGGCGCTGCCGCCGGGCACCGTGCACACCGGCGTGCGGGTCACCTCGGTGTCCACGACCTCGGTGGCCACCGCCGAGCACGGCGCGATCCGCTGCCGGGCGGTGCTGCTGGCGACCGACGCGCGGGCGGCGGCGGAGCTGCTTCCGGGCCTGAGGGTGCCGGCCTTCCACCCGGTGACCGTGGTCCACCACACCACCGACGATCCGGCGGCGGCCTTTCCGACCGGCACCTCACTGCTGCTGGACGCAGACCGTGGCGGGCCGGTGGCGCACACGGCGGTGCTCAGCAACGTGGACCCCAGCCGTGCGCCGGTCGGCCGGGTGCTGATCTCCTCGACCGTGCTCGGCACACCGCCGGAGGGGATCGACACCGCCGTCCGCATCCACCTCTCCCGGCTCTACGGCACCTCGACGCGCCGCTGGGAGACGCTGGCGGTGCACCACACCCCGGAGGCGGTCCCGGCGATGCGCCCACCCCACGACCTGCGCCGCCCCGTACGCCTGCTCGCCGGCCTCTACGTCTGCGGCGACCACCGCGACACCAGCACGGTCCAGGGCGCGCTGCACTCCGCGCACCGGGCCACGGGCGCGATCCTGGCGGACCTGGGGGCAACGGGTTCTCTGAATCGCGCAGATCCGGCGCCCACTTTGCCGAGGGCGGCGTAAACGCGCCCCTCAGGGGCGCGGGGCCGTATCGATATGCGGCTCCGCCGCGTGGGCGCGACAAGCCACGACGGCGCGTGACGAAGCGCACAACCGCCACCCCCAACGGCGAGAGGCAACCGGCTACCCCAACGCCGCCACCTTCTCCCGATACCCCCGCACCGGTGCCGCATCTCGATAGGGCTCCAGTCGGCGCTCGAAATCCCGCACGTACTCGATCGCGCGAGCGGACCGCATCTCCGCGGCCTGCCCCGCAGCCTCGGCGGCCAAGGCGCACGCCTGGTCGAGTTCGCCGAGGCCGAGGCGGGCCGTGGCGAGGACGACCCGGCAGAAGAGCCGGCTGCGGGCGTAGGCGGGCGCGCGGAGCTGGAGCGAGCGTTCGGCGTGCTGGGCGGCCGCCCGGAACTGCTGCAGATCCCGGTGGCAGTGCCCGAACTCGTCGGCGAGCTGCGCCTCGTCGAAGAACTTGGCCCAGTACGGCACCTCGTCCCCGGGCCGGGCCGCTTCCAGGGCGCGCTCGGCCCGCACCAGCGCCGCCGTGCACGCCCGCACCTCGCCGAGCACGCCGTGCGCCCTCGCCTCGGCGGCGTGCAGCAGCGCCTGCACGACCGGCGGGCCACCGGTCCCCGCGCCCTGCTGGGCGACCCGGGCCAGCTGTACGGCCTCCCTGCCGTGGCCGAGATAGACGGCCTGGCGGCTCATGGTGACCAGGACGAAGGAGCCGTACGCCCGGTCGCCCGCCGCCTGGGCGAGCCGCAGGGCCTGCACGAAGTAACGCTGGGCGAGTCCGTGTGCGGCGATGTCGTACGAGGTCCAGCCCGCGAGCCGGGTCAGGTCGGCCGCCGCGGCGAACAGCTTGCGGCCCGTCTGCTCGTCGTAGGAGCCGCGGAGCATCGGCTCGCACTCGTGCTCCAGGTAGCGCACCAGGGCCTGCCGGGCGTGGCCGCCGCCGTACCGGTCGTCGAGGGTGCGGAACAGCTCGCCGACCGAGCGGAGCGCGTTGATGTCGCCGCCCGTGACCTTGTTGCCGGGGGCTCGCTCGGCCTGTCCGCGCGCCCGGGGCGGCAGCGGCAGGACGGCCCGGGCCTGGGGCCTGGCCGGGGCGGACCGCCCCTGCGCGGGCACCCGCAGTGCCGGTTCCCGGGCCACCCGGTCGTCGGGCTTGCCGATCAGCCAGTCCCGGCTGGGCACCACGAGCCCCGCCGGGGTGAACGCGATCTTGCGCAGCTCGGCGTGGCTGCCGGAGTCCTTGCGCCACAGCCCGCTGACGATGTCGACGGCCTCCTCCGGGGTGGCCGCGAACTCCAGCCCGGCGTACACCGGCGCACAGGCGTCCAGGCCGAGGTCCTGGGCCGTGAGCCGGCGCCCGAGCCGGCGCGTGAACACCTCGGCGATGAGGGCGGGGGTCGTCCCGCGCGGCTGCTGTCCGCGCAGCCAGCGGGTGACCGAGGTCTTGTCGTATCTGAGGTCCAGCCCGTGCTCCAGGCCGAGCTGGTCGACGCGACGGGCCAGACCCGCGTTGGAGAACCCCGCCTCTGCGATGAGCGCGGCGAGCTGGCGGTTGGGGGTGCGCTGCGCGGGTCGGTCCGTCATCTGCGGTGCGGTCTCCTGCCTTCCGGCTCCTGAAGTGCCGGGATTGCCTGTGAGCTGCCCTTTTGGCCTCACGAACGGCGCGAATGTAGCGGAGAGTGAGCAGCTGGTCGCAGCTTTCGGTGCGCATTCATCCGATCGTGTGAGGAACGCCCGCAGGGCTGACGTGCGCCGGTCGGACGTACAGTGGCGTGGGCGCGTTACGTGCCTGACACACCGGTTCGCTGAGGGAGGCGCTTGCCGTGAGTGAGTTGCGGTTCGTCCGCATGGGGTTCGGTGCGGATGCCGTCGAGTACCAGGAGGCCTGGGACGAGCAGCGCCGGGTGCACGCGGCCCGGTTCGCCGACGAGGTCCCGGACACCGTGATCCTCCTGGAGCACCCCCCGGTGTACACGGCCGGCCGGCGCACCGAGGACAGCGAGCGCCCGCTGGACGGCACCCCGGTCATCGACGTGGACCGCGGCGGCAAGATCACCTGGCACGGCCCCGGCCAGCTGGTGGGCTACCCGATCCAGAAGCTTCCGCGCCCGGTGGACGTGGTCGCGCACGTACGACGCCTGGAGGAGGCCCTCATCCGCACCTGCGCCGAGTTCGGCGTGGAGACCACCCGGGTCGAGGGCCGCAGCGGCGTGTGGGTGCTCGGCGACCCGGTCGAGCAGCGGCCCGCCCTCGGCGGGCTGTCCCTGGACTTCGACCCGCGGCTGCAGGACCCGGAGTTCGACCCCCGGCTGAACGGCCCCGAGTACGCTCCCTCCAACGCGGGCCAGCGCCGCGAGGACCGCAAGATCGCCGCGATCGGCATCCGGGTCGCCAAGGGCGTCACGATGCATGGCTTCGCCCTCAACGTGAACCCCGACAACAAGTGGTTCGACCGCATCATCCCGTGCGGCATCCGGGACGCGGGGGTCGCCTCCCTCGCGGCCGAGCTGGGCCGGGACGTCACCATCGAGGAGGTCCTTCCGGTGGTCGAGAAGCACCTGAAGGACGTCCTGGAGAACGCGGACCTCAGGCCGCGGACGATCGAGAAGGCGTCCGCCTGAGCCGTCGGCCGTCCGGGGGAATGCGCCCTGCGACCGCGAGGTTGATCTCGTCGGCAGGGCGCAATGAACACGGGCGTACCCTGGTGTACGCCGAAGAATCGAAGCTACAGGGAGCCGGTCGTGTCCGCAGTCGCACCCGACGGACGCAAGATGCTGCGCCTGGAGGTCCGCAACAGCCAGACCCCCATCGAGCGCAAGCCCGAGTGGATCAAGACCCGGGCGAAAATGGGCCCCGAGTACACCAAGATGCAGAACCTCGTGAAGAGCGAGGGCCTGCACACGGTCTGCCAGGAAGCCGGCTGCCCGAACATCTACGAGTGCTGGGAGGACCGCGAGGCCACCTTCCTCATCGGCGGCGACCAGTGCACCCGGCGCTGTGACTTCTGCCAGATCGACACCGGCAAGCCCGAGGCGCTCGACCGCGACGAGCCCCGCCGCGTCGGCGAGTCCGTGGTCACCATGGACCTGAACTACGCCACCATCACCGGCGTCGCCCGCGACGACCTGGAGGACGGCGGCGCCTGGCTGTACGCCGAGACCGTGCGCCAGATCCACCAGCAGACCGCCGAGCGGGAGGGCGGCCGTACGAAGGTCGAACTCCTCGCCCCCGACTTCAACGCGGTCCCCGAGCAGCTCGCGGAGGTCTTCTCCTCGCGCCCCGAGGTCTTCGCGCACAACGTCGAGACGGTCCCCCGGATCTTCAAGCGGATCCGCCCCGGCTTCCGCTACGAGCGCTCCCTGAAGGTCATCACCGAGGCCCGCGACCACGGCCTGGTGACCAAGTCCAACCTGATCCTCGGCATGGGCGAGACCCGCGAGGAGGTCAGCGAGGCGCTGAAGCAGCTGCACGACGCCGGCTGCGAGCTGGTCACCATCACCCAGTACCTGCGCCCCTCCGTCCGGCACCACCCGGTCGAGCGCTGGGTGAAGCCGCAGGAGTTCGTGGAGCTGAAGGAGGAGGCCGAGCAGATCGGCTTCTCCGGTGTGATGTCGGGTCCGCTGGTGCGGTCCTCCTACCGCGCCGGACGCCTGTACCAGATGGCCGTCGAGAAGCGGGGTTCGTTCGTCGCCACCCAGGCGGTGTGAGCCCGGCGCGTGCGCCGGCGCGTGTGAATTCGCGCACAAGTAGCTACTGGCCAGTAATGGCCGAGACGACGCGGTCCTGACCGTCCTCGCTGATGAGGGCGGGCGTCAGGGCCGCGTCGGCGTTTCTGTGCTCTGTATCAAGGCTTCATTGGCGTTTGACCGGTCGGACACGCCCTGGTAACACCAATCAGTGACTCTGGTATCACGCCTCGTACACCACCCGCTCCGAGGGGGGACCTCGATCATGCAGGCCGCGCCCGTACGCGCCACCGCCATCCCGTCCTTCACCGATGCTCTCCGCGCCGTCGAGTCCCTGCTCATGAGCGGCGGTCAGCGCACCGCCCGGCGCAACGCCTGGACCTCCGTGCTGGAGGACCGCCGGCGCGCCAAGGACCGGGTCGAGGCGCAGCGCGTCCTGGAGCAGGCCGCCGGCCGCTCCTGAGCCCACCAGCCGGACACCGGGCACTGCCGTCGTCCGCACTCCCGGGGCCACGTAGACTTCGTGACATGGCGAGGAAGGAACCCGCGGCGGACGCCGCGAACGCAGGGCGACTGAAGCAGATCGCTCTCACCTACAAGATGACCCGCAAGGTCGACAAGAAGATCGGTCTTGTGCTCGGGGCCGTCGGCATCGGCACCCTCGCTGTCTTCCTGGTGATCGGCTTCTTGCTCGGCCACCCGATCTACCTGGGCATCTTCGGCCTGCTGATCGGCCTGCTGGCGACGGCGATCGTGTTCGGCCGCCGGGCCGAGCGCGCCGCCTTCGGCCAGATGGAGGGCCAGCCGGGCGCCGCGGCCGCCGTGCTGGACAACATCGGCCGAGGCTGGACGACCACCCCGGCGGTGGCGATGAACCGCAGCCAGGACGTGGTGCACCGGGCGGTCGGCAAGGCCGGCATCGTACTGGTCGCCGAGGGCAACCCGAACCGGGTGAAGAGCCTGCTCGCCGCCGAGAAGAAGAAGATGAACCGGATCGTCGCGGACGTACCGGTGCACGACGTGATCGTCGGCAACGGCGAGGGCCAGGTCGAGCTGAAGAAGCTGCGCACGACCATGCTGAAGTTCCCGCGCGTGCTCACCGGCCCCCAGGTGACGGCCACCAACGACCGGCTGCGGGCCATGGGCGACCTGATGAGCAACATGCCGCTGCCGAAGGGGCCCATGCCCAAGGGCATGCGGATGCCGAAGGGCCGCTGAGCCCCGTGGTACCGGCCCGTCAGTTCAGGCGCCGGAACTCCCGCTCGCAGTAGACCATCGGCGAACCCTCGCCCAGCCGTACCCCCGTTACCCGGCCGACCAGGATCGTGTGATCCCCGGCCGGGTAACGCGCGTATGCGGCACAGTCCAGCTGCACGGGCGCCTGCCGCACCGTCGGCAGTCCGGACGGGCCCGGCTGCAGCAGGGCGTCGGAGAACTTGTCCGCGCCCTTGGTGGCGAACAGCAGGGCCAGCGGCTGGTGCTCCGGGGCCAGCACGCTCACCGCGAAGTGCTCGCACCGCGCGAAGACCGCCGCGGAGTCGGCGGCGTCCGAGAGACACACCAGGACCAGCGGTGGCTCCAGGGAGACGGAACAGAAGGAGCTCGCCGTGAAGCCGCGCGGGGTGCCGTCCTCGCAGCGGGCGGTCACCACCACCACGCCCGAGGGAAAACGGGCCATGGCGTCCCGGAAGTCCTCCGGCGCCACCTCGGCCGCCAGCACATCCTGAGCATCGGTCATACCGCGACGATGCCGCCGGTGGTGTGACCGGGCAACCGGATGGGGGGCATCCGGGCCATTGCCGGGATCGGTCGGATATCGCGGGGAGCGGTCGGATACCGCCGGGAACGGTCGGATATCGCGGGGAGCGGTCGGATACCGCCGGGAACGGTCGGATACCGCCGGGAACGGTCGGATACCGCCGGGAACGGTCGGATATCGCGGGGAGCGGTCAGATATCGCCGGGATCGTCGGATACGGAACGGTCAGTTACGGAGCGGAGCGGTCAGATACGGACCTCTACGGTCCTCGCGAGCCGGTCGTGCAGGCCGCGGCCGTCCCGGTCCCAGATCAGCGCCGGGATCGCGAGGAAGAGCAGCACCGTGCGCAGGAAGGCACGCAGCGGGTTCACCCGGCCCGTGTCCAGGGCGACCACCCGGAGCCCGAAGAGCCGCTTGCCCGGGGTGAAGCCGACCGTGCCGAGGGTGAGCACCATCAGCACGAACAGGATGATCGGCGCCCAGACCTGGGCCGCGCTGTGGTAGCTGTCGGCGATCAGACCGTATGCGATCAAGAGGCAGAGCCCCCAGTCCACCGCCAGCGCACCGAGCCGCCGGCCGGGCCGGGCGATGGAGTCCGGTCCCTCCTCGGGGAGGCCGAGCTGCTCGCCCCGGTAGCCGAAGTCCGCACCGGCCTCTTCCATGGCCGCGCGGGGCCCGGAGAGCCACGATCCGAGTGCTTGCCTGTTGTCCACCCGTCCACGGTACTGCGCCCGGATTCGGGCCCTGCGCCGAGGGGTGCGCCGGGGCTACGGTGGAGAGGTGGCCGGTTAACTTCTGCGAAACAAATGGGTCACGCCCGAGAAATCACCCGTCCCTAGGGTCATGACCAGCGTGTGCCACCGCACTGGCCGCACGAACGATCTACCACCCCGGCGAGGACGGTCGGGAGTAGGAGGAGCTGGATGTTCCAGAACGCCGACGAGGCCAAGAAGTTCATCGCGGACGAGGACGTCAAGTTCGTCGACGTCCGCTTCTGCGACCTGCCGGGCGTCATGCAGCACTTCACGGTGCCCGTCGAGGCGTTCGACCCGGACGAGGAGCTCGCCTTCGACGGATCGTCGATCCGCGGTTTCCAGGCGATCCACGAGTCCGACATGGCGCTGCGCGCGGACCTGTCGACCGCCCGGGTCGACCCCTTCCGCCGCGACAAGACGCTCAACATCAACTTCTTCATCCACGACCCGATCACGGGCGAGCAGTACTCCCGTGACCCGCGCAACGTGGCGAAGAAGGCCGAGGCCTACCTCGCCTCGACCGGTATCGCGGACACCGCGTACTTCGGTCCCGAGGCCGAGTTCTACGTCTTCGACAGCGTGCGTTTCGCCACCTCGGCGAACGAGAGCTTCTACCACATCGACTCCGAGGCAGGCGCCTGGAACACCGGCGCCCTCGAGGACAACCGTGGTTACAAGGTCCGCTACAAGGGCGGCTACTTCCCGGTCCCGCCGGTCGACCACTTCGCCGACCTGCGCGCCGAGATCTCCCTGGAGCTGGAGAAGGCCGGCCTGAAGGTCGAGCGCCAGCACCACGAGGTGGGCACCGCCGGCCAGGCGGAGATCAACTACAAGTTCAACACGCTGCTCGCGGCTGCCGACGACCTGCAGCTGTTCAAGTACATCGTGAAGAACGTTGCCTGGCGCAACGGCAAGACCGCGACCTTCATGCCGAAGCCGATCTTCGGTGACAACGGCTCGGGCATGCACGTGCACCAGTCGCTGTGGAGCAACGGCGACCCGCTGTTCTACGACGAGGCCGGTTACGCGGGCCTGTCGGACACCGCCCGCTACTACATCGGCGGCATCCTCAAGCACGCCCCGTCGCTGCTGGCCTTCACCAACCCGACGGTGAACTCGTACCACCGTCTGGTGCCGGGCTTCGAGGCGCCGATCAACCTCGTGTACTCGCAGCGCAACCGCTCCGCGGCCATGCGTATCCCGATCACCGGCTCCAACCCGAAGGCCAAGCGCGTCGAGTTCCGCGCGCCGGACTCCTCCGGCAACCCGTACCTGGCCTTCTCCGCCCTGCTGCTGGCGGGTCTGGACGGCATCAAGAACAAGATCGAGCCGGCCGAGCCGATCGACAAGGACCTGTACGAGCTGGCTCCGGAGGAGCACGCGAACGTCGCCCAGGTCCCGACCTCCCTGCCGGCCGTCCTCGACTCGCTCGAGGCCGACCACGAGTTCCTCCTCCAGGGCGACGTGTTCACGCCGGACCTGATCGAGACGTGGATCGACTTCAAGCGCACCAACGAGATCGCGCCGCTGCAGCTGCGTCCGCACCCGCACGAGTTCGAGCTCTACTTCGACGTGTGACAGACACCACCCGCAAGGCCCCTCGGTTCGCGCCGGGGGGCCTTCGGCGTGTTTCAGCCCGTGTGCACCGGTGCGAGGGAACTTTTTCCCGCTTCCCGGACTTCCTACTTCCGGGGGATCATCCCTCCTGACCCTGCCGGACGAGAGAGGTTGAACGGGGATGACGGAACAGGACGACTGGGAGCGGGAGTTCGATCACCGCTGGGCGAATTCCTCCGAGCACAAGGAGCCCTCGGCCCGGGCCCGGATGCTGGCCGCGCGCTGGAGGGAGAACCCGCCGGACCCGGCGCCCTTCCGCGCCGACCCGGATCCGGTGCCGCGCCGGTCGTCGTGGGCGTCGACGGCCGTGGTCTTCGGCTGTGTGATCGTGGTCATGGTGCTGATCGGGCTGGTGCAGTTCGGCTCGTCGTACTAGGACGTGTCGTACCCGGCGCACGGGGACCGGGGACGCTCAGCGGCAGCCGGCCGACTCACAGGTACGTTTTGCCCCTCCTAGGGCCGATCGGGACCTGTTCATGGGGGTCGGCTGGTGCACACTGGACAGCGGGACGAGTGCCTGACTGCGGGGTGATGCAAGATGCAGAGCCGCTTCCGGAGCGACCGACGGCTGACCGTGCGCATGGGTCTGACAATGTTCCTGCTCGGTCTGCTGTACGTGGGCTTCGTGGCCGCGCTGATCGCGCTGCTGAGGTCCTGGGTGCTGGTCGTCGTGGTGGTCGGGGCGATGTTCGTGGCACAGTTCTGGTTCTCCGACCGGATCGCCATGTTCGCGATGCACGGCCGGGTCGTGGAGCGGGAGGAGTACCCCGAGCTGCACGCGGTGGTCGACCGGCTGTGCGGACTCGCGGACATGCCCAAACCGGTCGTCGCGGTGTCCCAGATGGACATGCCCAACGCGTTCGCGACCGGCCGCAACCCCGACCACGCCGTGGTCTGCGTGACCACGGGGCTGCTACGGCGGCTGGAGCCGGCCGAGCTGGAGGGCGTGCTGGCGCACGAGCTGTCGCACGTGGCGCACAAGGACGTCGCCGTGATCACGATCGCGTCCTTCCTCGGTGTGCTGGCGGGCCTGATCGTGCGGTTCGCCTTCTACTCGCAGCTCTTCGGCGGGGGCCGCCGGGACCAGAACACCGCCGCCGTCTTCGCCGCGATCATGGGCGTCTCCGCCGCGGTGTACGCGATCAGCTTCCTGCTGATCCGGGCCCTGTCCCGGTACCGGGAGCTGGCGGCCGACCGCGCGGCCGCGCATCTCACGGGCCGCCCGTCGGCTCTCGCCTCGGCGCTGACCAAGGTATCCGGGGACATCGCCCGGATCCCGACCAAGGACCTGCGCACCGCGCAGGCCTTCAACGCCTTCTACTTCACCCCGGCGACCGGGAAGGAACCGGGCATCGAGCGGTTCTTCTCCACGCACCCGTCCCTGGAGCAGCGGCTGGAGCAGCTGGGCCGGATCTCGGCGGAGCTGGGTGAGGCCGCCACTCCCGGGAAGGCGGGCTGAGCGTTGGGGCTGCTGGACATCCTGCTGGGCCGTACCAAACCGGTCGTGCCCGATCTCGACCAGCTCTTCGCGCTGCCCTCGGCGGCCGTGACCCTCCAGGCCGCGGCCGGTTTCACACCGACCGGGACCGGCGCGGTGTGCTTCGCCACGGTGGAGGGCGCGGCCTTCGAGCAGACCCACCGGGAGGTGCAGGCGCTGCTCGACGCGGACACCGACCGCTCCGGTCCACCGGTGGAGCTGCGCCGGGACGACTACGGCTACTCCTGGCTGGTGTCCGCGCGCAGCCCCGAGCAGTTGCCGGAGCTGGTCAACGACCTGCACGCGGTGAACAGCGCGATGGAGGTCAACGGCTTCGGCCCGCAGCTGCTGTGCTCGCTGGCCGCCTTCACGGACGACGGCGGCCGCAGGCTGGGGCTGGTCTACCTCTACAAGCGGGGCACCTTCTATCCCTTCGCTCCCCTGCCCGGCGCCGCCGAGCGGCGGGACAACGCGCTGGAGCTCCAGGTGAAGGCGACGCTCGCGAACGATCTGCGGATCGAGCAGGACCTCGGCCGCTGGTTCCCGGTGTGGGGCGCCCCCGGCCTGTGACCGGGGACGCCCCGCATCCTCACCTGCTCTTCTCGCGCTCCTGCCGGCGCGCCTCGAAGGGCCGCTCACGGCGGTAGCGGCGCTCCCACTTCGCCTGCCGGTCCCGGCGGTCACGGTAGGCGCGGTAGCTGTCCGGCAGGGGCGGGGTGCCCGCGCCGGCGGGTGGTGGCGTGCCGGGTGAGCCACGTCCGTGCGTCGCGTACAGATACAGCAGCGCGACGGCGGCGAGCCACCACAGATGGTTTCCGATTCCGAGGATCACCAGGACGACGGTCCCGGTAGCGACGATGCCACGCATGACGGACCTCCTCCGTGAGGTGTGGGTGGCTGGGGTGGAGTGTGTCGGCTTCGTGCCGTTTGTTCAGCGTAGGGAGGCGGTGGCGGCGGCCGCATCCCGTTTTCCGCCCGGCGGGGCCCGGCGTGAGTGAATGACTCCATGAGCGAACTCACCGCATTCAGCCACGACTTCGGCGGCGAACGCCTGCACGGCCTGACCGTCGGCCCACCGGGCCGGGCCACGGCCGTCCTGCTGCACGGCGCGGGCAACGGCAGCAAGCAGCGCCTCCTGCCCCTGCTGACGGAGTTCGCCGGGACCGGCTGCCACGCCCTGGCGTTCGACTTCTCGGGCCACGGCGAGAGCACGGGATCCCTCGCGGAGCTGAGCCTGCGCCGGCGGTTCGAGCAGGCGGTGGCGGTGCTCGACGCCCACGCCCCGGCGGACGATCCGCTGGTCCTGGTCGGCTTCAGCATGAGCGCCCAGACGGTCGCCGATCTCGTACGGCACTACGGCCCGAGGGTGGCGGCCATCGGCCTGTGCTCCCCGGCCGTCTACGCCTCCGAGGCCTGGGCGGTGCGGTTCGAGAACCGCCAGGGCCTGTTCAGCGAGATCGTCCGCACCCCGGACAGTTGGCGGACCTCGACCGCCCTGGAGGCGTTGCGCGGCTACGAGGGCCGCGCGGTGCTGGCGGTCCCGGGCACCGACGCGGTCATCCCGCCGGCCGTGACCGAGGCCGTCCAGGACGCGCTGTCCGCCCGCGCCCAGTACACCCGCCTCGAACTCCCCGAGGCGGAGCACCGGTTGGGGCTCTGGTTCCGGGATCAAGCCGAGGACCGGCGGGAGTTCGTGACGGCTCTGGTGAGCGGCCTGGACGGGGAGCGGGGCTGGGCGGCGACCCGGGCGTGGGTGGCCAAGCAGCTGCCCGCCGGCCGTACGGTCGTGGACGCCCGGCCACTCGAGGGCGGATGGTCGTCCCAGATGCGGGGGCTCGTCCTCGACGACGGGGCCGAGCTGGTGCTGCGCAGCTTTGTGAAGCCCTTCTTCCGCCGGCATGCGCCCGGGCTGTTGACACGGGAGGCGGCGATCCTCGGGCTGCTCGCCACCGAGGAGGGCATTCCGGCCCCGGCTCTGGTCGCGGTGGACGCGACGGCCGAGCACTGCGACCACCCGTCCCTGCTGATGACCAGGCTGCCCGGCCGGGTGCTGGTGGACGACGAGGGCGAGCGGGGCGGTCCGGCTCTGGACCGGCGGCTCGATCTGCTGGCGGCCCAACTGGTCAGGATCCACGCGGTGGCTCCGCCGGAGCGGCCCCGCACCTACCAGGCGTGGGCCTCACCGGAGAGCGTGCGCACTCCGGCCGGGGACCTGTGGGACCGGGCCGTCGACGCGATCCGCCGGGACCCGCCGCCGTACCCGGGCCGCTTCCTGCACCGGGACTACCACCCGGGCAACGTCCTCTTCGCGGGCACGGGCGAGGACGTGCGGATCAGCGGGGTCGTGGACTGGGTGGAGACCTCCTGGGGGCCGGCCGACCTGGACGTGGCCCACTGCTCCACCGCACTGGCCCTGCTGCACGGTCCCGAGCAGGGCCTGTCCTTCCGGGAGCGGTACGAGCGGCGGGGCGGCCACGGCCTGGCGGGCGGCCGGGACCATCTGTACTGGCGGCTGCTGGACGCCCTCGGGTACGCGCCCGACGCGGAGAAACTGGCCGTGCCGTGGCGCGCCCTGGGCCGTACGGACCTGACCCCCGGGGTGCTGGGCGCGCGCCTGGAGGCCTATGTGCGGGGGCTGCTGGAGCGCTACGGCTGAGCGGCACCGCACGCCCTCCGTCGCCGGGCGCCGCCGAGGAGACGCGGAGGCGCCCGGCACCGGTCCCGGGTGTCAGCGGCTGTAGCGCATGAACGCCCGGACCATCCGGCAGGTGGTGTCGGAGGGCGGGCGCATGCCGATCTCCTCCGCCTTGCTGCGGATCCTGTCGTCGCCGGCCTGGGCCGGGAGGTAGATGCCCGAGTCGAGCAGGGCTATGGCGAGGCGCATGGCCTTCAGGCGGCGGTTGTGGGTGACGTACCACTCGCGCGGCCGTCCGGCCGGCAGCGGCCGCTTCACCACGGGCTCGTAGGGCGAGTCGAACAGCACGGGATGCTTGGCGGTGGACTGGGTGGGCGACGGCTTCGGCTTCAGGGCGGCAGCGGGCACGGGCATCCTCCTGTCGCGGTCAGGGCACCGGCCGGACAGTCCGGCGATGCCCTCGAACACTGCTTCCAGTCTACTGCCCGGCACTGACAACGGGCCGACCGACGAGCTGGGTAAGTGCCCAGCTCAGAAGAGAAATTGGCGTCACGTCACACCAGTTCGCCGAGTGATGGGTGAGACGGCGTCAATTCGAACAAGGCGCCGCGCGGCGGCCGATGCTACTGTTTCGGAAACAGAAGCATCGGACAGATTGCGCGGACTGCCATGACGACACCCAGGCCCGGCCGGCCGGTCCGGGGCTCGGCCACCGGCCGCCCCCTGATGGCGGCGCTCGACCTGTTCGGGCGGCGCTGGAGCCTGCGCGTCCTGTGGGAACTCCATGAGGGACCCACCGGTTTCCGTGCCCTGCAGCAGCGGTGCGACGACATGTCCTCCAGCGTGCTGCGCCAGCGGCTCCGCGAACTGGCCGAGGCGGGGCTCGTGACCCAGCGGGACGGCACCGAGTACAGCCTCACACCGCTCGGCACGGAGGCGTACACCGCCCTACGGCCGCTCGTCCGCTGGTCGAGCCGTTGGGCGGAGGCCCTCGCCGAGGACACCGAGCGGGATCCGGGCGCCGGCGACTGACCCCGACCAGCCGTACCCACTTCGCCCCGACCCCTTGCGCTTCTGAAATCGAAGCACCAGGATGATTCGGAAATCGAAGCAGGAGGTGTCGCGTGCCACGCATCGAACCGCTCAGCCCTCCGTACCCCGCCCCGATCGACCGGGCGCTGCGCCGCTGGATGCCGCCCGGCGTCGCAGAGGAACCGATCACCCTGTTCCGAGTGCTGCACCGCAACCCCGAACTCGCCTCGCGGATGTTCGCCCTGGGCGCCGGACTGCTGGGCCATGGCCTGCTGCCCGCCCTCGACCGGGAGATCGTCATCGCCCGGGTCACCGCGCGGGCCGGCTGCGCCTACGAGTGGGGCGTACACGCCGCCGCCTTCGCCGGCCGGGCCGGACTCGGCCCCGAGCAGCTCCGGGCGACCACCGAGCCGGACCCCATGGCCGGTGCCGCGTGGCCGCCGCACCACCGGGCCCTGCTCGACGCCGTCGACGAGCTGCATGACACGGCCCACCTCTCGGCCGCCGCCTGGGAGGCCCTGCGCGCCCACTACGACGACGCCCAGCTGCTGGAGTTCCTCGTCCTGGCGGGCTGGTACCGGACCATCAGCCAGGTCGCCAACTCCCTGCTGCTGGAGGCGGAGACCTGGGCCACCGGGTTCCCGGCCGGAGCGCGCCCGCATGCCTGACGACACCACGGCCGACGACACCACGGCCCACGACACCACGGCCCACGACGACACGTCCGGCGACAGCCCGCTCACCGCGACGATCGTGCACGCGTGCGTGCGGGACGGCATGGGCGGCAGTCCCACCGCGGTGCTGCCGGACACCGGCCTGGACGGAGTCGCCCGGCGGGCCGTTCCCGGCCTGGCGGGCACGTCCCACGCGGTCTTCGTCGGCACGGGGGACGCCGGTGCCGAAGGCCCCGAGGTGACCCTGCGCTTCTTCACCGCCACCGGGGAACTGCCGGCCTGCGGCCACGGCACGGTCGCCGCGCTGGCGTACCTGGCCGAGCGCGCCGGCGGCCGGGAGCACCGGACCGCCCTGCGCACCCGGGAACGTGCCTTCACCGGCCGGACCGTACGCGCGAACGGCCGGCTCCGGGCGGAGTTCGCCCTGGGCCCCGTCGACCTGCGCGCACCGGGACCGGGGGAGGCGGAGCCCGTCCTCGACGCCCTGGGTCCCGCCGCGTGGGCGCCGTCCGCCCTCGTCCGGGTGGCCTCGGTGGGCCGGCCACGGCTGCTCGTCCCGGTGGCCACGCGGGCCCGCCTCGCCGCACTGGCACCGGACTTCGGCCGACTGCGCGCAGCCTGCGACCGCAGCGGCCTGCTGGGCTGCTGTGTGTACACGGAGCCGACGGACGAGGGGCGTCTCGCGGCCCGGATGTTCGCGCCGTCGATCGGCGTACCGGAGGACATCGCGAACGCCAACAGCACCGGCTGCCTCGCCGCCCATCTCGCCGGCCGGGGCCTGACCGGCGTCACCGCCGACCTGGGGGACGCCCTCGGCTCCCCGTCCACCGTCACCGCCGCGGCGGGGCCGCCCTCCCGGAACCCGGCCGTACGGCGGGTGCGCGTGGGCGGCGCCGCGATCGTGGCGGGCACGGTCCGGCTCCCGCTGCGCCGAGGGCCCGGCGTCACCGGGCGGTAGCGGGGCTTCCCGTACCGTGTGCGCCATGGAAATCTGGATCAATCCCGCCTGCTCCAAGTGCCGCAGCGCCGTCAGCCTGCTCGACGCCGAGGGGGCCGAGTACACCGTCCGCCGCTACCTGGAGGACGTGCCGAGCGAGGACGAGATCAGGGCCGTGCTGGAGCGGCTGAACCTGGAGCCGTGGGACATCACCCGGACCGGCGAGGCCGTCGCCAAGGAGCTGGGGCTGAAGGACTGGCCGCGGGACGACGGCTCCCGGGACCGGTGGATCGCCGCGCTCTCCGAGCACCCCAAGCTCATCCAGCGCCCGATCATCACCGCCGACGACGGAACGGCCCTTGTGGCCCGCTCGGAGGACGCGGTACGCGAGGCCCTGGACCACAGCAAGAGCTGAGCGATACTCAACTCCCCTGTGATGCAGGACACTTCACCGACCTCCCCAACCGCTGAGTAACCTCGTTCGGTATCTCGTACATAGCGGCGTACGCTCCCCTACCTCTCCAGGAGGCGCGCATGTCGCGTAGGCGCACCCTCAGTACGAAGAAGAAGCTCGCGGTGCTCGTCAGCGCCGCGGCGGTGGCGGGCGGCGGGGCCTTCGCACTGGCCACGACGTCCAACGCGGCCCAGCCCGCGCAGGGCGCGAAGACCCTGTCGGCCGCGGACAACTCGACCGTCTGCCAGGGGCTCGCCACGGCCCACGGCAACAACGACCGGTTCATCGCGGACCAGAAGGCGCACCCGGACGCGCAGTCGGCGGCCCGGATCGCCAACCGCGAGGCGGTCATCAAACAGATCGAGGTCCAGCAGAAGGCGGCCGGGTGCACGGTTGGGGAGTCGGCTCAGGGCTCCCAGACCGGGCAGCAGGCGCAGACCGGACAGCAGGGCGCGGGTCAGCAGGCCGGACAGCAGGGAGCCGGTCAGCAGGCCGGACAGCAGGGAGCCGGTCAGCAGGCCGGGCAGCAGGGTGCCGGCCAGCAGACCGCGCAGCCCTCGCAGTCCGCCGCCGCGGGGAACGCCGGCGGTGGTGCGGCCGCGGCCTCCGGTCAGCAGGTCTGCAACGGCTCCACGGTCACGCTCTCCGGTGAGGGCGGCGCCCCGGCCGCCTCCAGCAACCAGTTCCCGGCCGGGACCACGCTGAAGGTCACCAACCTGGACAACAACAAGTCCACGACGGTGAAGGTGACCTCGGTCTCCGGCAGCTGTGTGCTGCTCAACAACGCGGCCTTCGAACAGGTCCGGGAGCCCGGCAAGTTCCTCATCCGCCACGCCCGCATCGAGAAGGTGGGGTGAGGCTCAGGGACCGGACAGGAAATCGGTGAGGCGGCGGGCCAGGGTTGCGGGTGCCCCCTGCGGCAGCGCGTGATGCGAGACGTCCGGCAGTACGGCCGTCTCCACGTGCGACAGCAGCGCCTCCGCACCGGCAGCCACCTCGCGGGCGTCATGGGTCCTGCTGTTCGCGGCCACGAGCAGCAGGACCCGGACGTCCAGGGTCCGCAGCGCGTCCGGCGCGGGGCGCGGGCCGGTCACCGGCTTCGCGGCCGGGAAGCCTGCGGCCGCCTCCTGGAGGGCGAGCCAGTCGGGGTCCAGGGGTGCTCCCCCGGTCTCCCACTCCAGGAAGGCGCGGACCCGGCGGGGCGCGGGCCGCAGCAGCATCGGCAGGGCGCGGCAGAGATACGCCGCCTTGTACCCGGCGAAACACTGGGTCGGGTCCAGGAGGAACAGGCGGCGTGTCCGGGCGGGGGTGCGCAGGGCGTGATGCAGGGCGATCCAGCCGCCGTACGAGTGCCCGCCCAGGTCGGTCCGGGCGGCGCCCAGGCCGTCCAGGACCGCGTCCAGCCAGAGCATCAGGTCGGCGACCGCACGGGGGTGGCGGTCGCCGGCCGGGACGCTCAGCCCTGGGGCGCCGATCACGTCGACCGCGTGCACCCGGCGCTCCCGGGCCAGCTCCGCGACCTGGGCGTACCAGGAGACGGAGGTCTCTCCACCACCGCCCGGCAGCAGGACCAGCGGCGGCGCGTCCCGAGGGCCGCAGCTGTTGACGCGGGTGTCGCCGAAGGGCGTCGCGACCGTCAGCGCCTCCCGCTCGGCCGGCCACTTGGCCAGGACCTTTTCGTAGGCAACCCGGAAGGCCTCACTGTCGTGTCCCGGCACGCCACCACCCCCTATTATCTCGCTGACCAAGATATCCGCTGAACGAGATAATAGCCATGGAGGCCCGCGTGCAGCCCGAGATGGAGATCGTCCACCTCCTGCGTGCCGTCGCCGTCGAACTCGGCCTGCACAGCGCACGGTTCGCGCAGGCGAACGGCATGCACCCCACGGACGTACGCGCGCTGATCGCGCTCATGGACGCACGGCGGGCCGGCGAGGAGCTGACCGCCGGGCGGCTCGGGGCCGTGCTCGGGCTCAACTCGGCGGGGACCACGGCCCTGCTCGACCGGCTGGAGCGGGCCGGTCATGTGCGGCGGGTGCGCGGTACGAGCGATCGGCGGAAGGTCGTCGTAGAGGTGACGGAGCACGCCATGCACCTCGGACAGGCCTCCTTCGGGCCGCTGATCGAGCACTCCGTGCGGCTGCTGCACGGCTACGACGGCCATCAGCAGGCGGCGATCCGGGACTTCCTCGACGGGGTCCGGCAGGCCGCGGCGGAGGGCACTCATACCCCGCCCGGCGAGACCTCACAACGTGAGCCGGGACACAGAACGACCAGGTAACACGGGGTTCACACAAGAGCAATGGCCGGGAAATCGCCCGTTGACAGGCTGCGCGGCAGATCGACGCGGTGCCCCGGTGCCGTAGCGCCGCAGCACCCGCACCGAGTGCGCCCGACCACCCCCGAAGGAAGTGGCCCCGTGACCTTCAAGGCTGAGTACATCTGGATCGACGGCACCGCGCCGACGGCCAAGCTCCGTTCCAAGACGAAGATCATCACGGGCGCCCCGGCCGGTCTCGACGCACTGCCCATCTGGGGCTTCGACGGCTCCTCCACCAACCAGGCCGAGGGCCACTCCTCGGACCGTGTGCTCAAGCCGGTCTTCACCTGCCCCGACCCGATCCGCGGTGGCGACGACGTCCTGGTGCTGTGCGAGGTCCTCGACATCGACATGACCCCGCACTCGTCCAACACGCGCGCCGCGCTGGCCGAGGTCGCAGAGAAGTTCGCCGCGCAGGAGCCGATCTTCGGCATCGAGCAGGAGTACACCTTCTTCGACGGCTCCCGTCCGCTGGGCTTCCCCGAGGGCGGCTTCCCGGCCCCGCAGGGCGGCTACTACTGCGGTGTCGGCGCCGACGAGATCTTCGGCCGCGAGATCGTCGAGGCCCACCTGGAGAACTGCCTGAAGGCCGGTCTCGGCATCTCCGGCATCAACGCCGAGGTCATGCCCGGCCAGTGGGAGTTCCAGGTCGGCCCGCTGTCCCCGCTGGAGGTCTCCGACCAGCTGTGGGTGGCCCGCTGGCTGCTGTACCGCACCGCCGAGGACTTCGGCATCTCCGCGACCCTCGACCCCAAGCCGGTCAAGGGCGACTGGAACGGCGCGGGCGCGCACACCAACTTCTCCACCAAGGCCATGCGCGAGGGCTACGACGCGATCATCACCGCGTGCGAGTCGCTCGGCGAGGGCTCCAAGCCGCTGGACCACGTCAAGAACTACGGCGCCGGCATCGACGAGCGCCTGACGGGTCTGCACGAGACCGCTCCGTGGGACAAGTTCTCCTACGGCGTCTCCGACCGCGGCGCCTCGGTCCGTATCCCGTGGCAGGTCGAGAAGGACGGCAAGGGCTACATCGAGGACCGCCGCCCGAACGCCAACGTCGACCCGTACGTGGTGACCCGCCTGCTGGTGGACACCTGCTGCTCCGCGCTGGAGAAGGCCGGCCAGGTCTGATCCACGCCGTAAGGCTCCCCGGGGGCGCTCACCGCAAGGTGGGCGCCCCCTTCGCGCGCCGCCGGACCGCCGCGTTGTCAGTGGTGCGTGCCATCGTGGGGCCATGGAGATCGACTGGGGGAAGCTCACCCACGCGTACGGGCCCGCCGACGACGTCCCCGGACTGCTGAGCGCGATGGAGTCCGAGGACGCGGCCGTACGCGAGGATGCCTCGCACGAGCTGTTCTCCGCGCTGTGCCACCAGGGCAGCATCTACGACGCCTCGGCCGCCGCCGTCCCCCACCTCGCCCGGCTGGCCCTCGACGGGCCCGGCCACCGGCGGGAGCTGCTCTGGCTGATCGCCTCCGTCGCGGACGGCTCCGGGAGCCCCGCCGAACGCGCCGCCGCGCGGCGGGCCGTGGCCGAGGCACTCCCGCCCCTGCTGCACCTCGCGCACGTCACCGACCCCGAGATCCGGGACGCCATGGTGCTGCTGATCGCGGCCCTCGGCCATCCGTACGCCCTGCCGCTGCTCCCCCTGCTGCGGGCCCGGCTCGCCGAGGAGCCCGACCCCCGGGTGCGCGAGCACGTGGTGACCGCGCTCGGGTTGCTGGACGCGGGCGACGGCGGCTGGCGGCACGGCCTGCTGACCGACCCCGAGCCCCGGATACGGCTCGCCGCCGCCGAGGACCTGCTGCGCACCGCGGAAGTGCCCCTGCCCGGCGAGCTGGTGGACGTCTGCGCCCGGGCCCACGCCGCCGACCCGCACGACCGGGAGAGCGGCTGCTGGCCGGATCCCTACCGCCCGTTCACCGACCGGCTCCTGGAGGACGACCCGGAGGCGGCACTGCGGGCCCTCACCCAGGGTGTGCCGCTCGCCCACGACATCGTCGAGCGGTGGCGGGACCGCGAGGCGGACGTTCTGCCGTGGGTCCTGGCGGAACCGGTCGCTGCGGCCTGGGAGTTGTACCGGCTGGCCCGGCTGACGTGCGCGCTGCCCAAGGAGTCGCGCGGGCGGGTGCGGGAACGCGCGCTGCCGCTCCTGGACTCCGCGGACCCTCAGGTGCGGGCGGCGGCGCTCACGGTACTGGCCCGTGCCGGTGCGGCCGAGGCGGTGCCCGAGGCCGTACGGCTGGTCGAGGAGGCGCCCGGCCTGGACGGCACCGTCCGTGCCGTCACCGCCGTGGCCGAGGAGTCCGGGGCGGCGGCGCTGCCGGTGGCGCGGGCCGTGGCCGGGCGGCTGGAGGCGGTCTCGCCGCGGCTGGCCGGAGTGCTGGCGCGGTATCCGGAGGTGGCCGCGGAGGCCGTGGCCGAGCTCGCCTCGCTGCTGCCGGCCCACGCCGGCACGTACGCCGCGGTCCACGTGCTGGCCGGACTCACCGCGGCCGCCGGTGGTGCCGGCGCCGAGGCGCTGCGGGCGGCGGCGACCGGAGGTGCCGGCTCCTCGGTGTCGACGGCCGCCGCGCTGGCGTACCACCGGGTGACCGGCGATCCGGAGCCCGCGCTCGCCCTCCTCGGCCGCGAACCGGCCGACGCGGGCCCGGAGTGGGTGGACCTCGCCGGTGAACTCGGCCCCGCTGCCGCGCCGTTGCTGCCGCTCGTGGAGCAACGGATGGCAAGGAGACGTACGGCCGGCGGCCGGGGCCGGGCGGCGCTGGCCCTGTGGCGCATCACCGGCCGCACCGAGGACAAGGTGGACCCACTCGCCCGGTGGCTCGTCGGACAGGACTCCTGGTCCGGCCTCGGCCTTCCCCCGGCCCTGCCCGCACTGACCGTGATCGGCCTGCTCCCCCGGTTCGCCGTGGAGCCGCTGCGCGAAGTCGCCGAGTCCGGGCGGCGGGTCCGCTCCGACCTGTTCGTCGAGGGCGGCCCCCATCCGGACTACGTCCTGCGGTCCGCCGTACGGGAGCTGCTGTGCTCCGCGACGGTGCTCGGCTGAACACCGCCCGTCCGGATGCCGAGACGGCATTCCGGACACGTCGACGGGCCGGAAGCCGCTGATCAGGGCTTGGTACGCGCCGGCGACACACCTGCCACGTCAACTTCGCACCAAGGAAGCGTCCAAGCTGTGAGAGGCGGCTCCTCTCCGGCGCCCGTGTCTGCTTCAATGGGCCCATGGCCAGCTTCCAGAAGTACCACGCGACGGGTCGCCATGACCTCGAGCCCTTCTGGCCTTCCCGTCAGCACCACGACTTCGACCGGGTGTGTTGCCGCGCGGTGAACGCGCGGGCCCTCTAAAGCCGTAACCCCCGGCCTTCGGCCAGCGCGAAACGACGTACGTCCTCCGGCGCGCCCGACCACGAATCGCGGCCGTCGTTCCCACCGACGAACCTCTCGCGCGAAAGAGCTGACCTCTCATGGCGACCACTCGTTCTCTCTCCTCCGCCTCCACCCTGACCGCCCCCGCCCGGCACCGGCTGCGCGCCGTCGACCGGGACGAGGTGGTCGACGTCGCGGACTTCCTGCCGCCGGGCGCCACCTGGCTGCCCGCGCCGCAGCACACCCTGCCGACCCTCCCCGGACAGCCCCCGATGGTCGGCTACCTGGTGCTGGTCCCGGCCGACCAGCACCCGCCGTTCCTGCCGGTCGCGGTGCCCGACCAGCCTCAGCCGCCGGCCCCGGACCCGCGCGCCGAGCCGCTGGTCCGGATCGACCCGGTGCAGCGCACCGCCAGCGTCGACGGCCGTGAACTCGACCTCACCTATCTGGAGTTCGAGCTGCTGGCGCACCTGGTGGCCCATCCGCACCGGGTGCACACCCGCGACCAGCTGGTCACCACGGTGTGGGGCTACGGCCACGTCGGGGACGGCCGCACCGTCGACGTCCACATCGCCCGGCTGCGCCGCAAGCTGGGCGCCGAGCACCGCCAGTCGATCCAGACGGTGCGCCGGGTCGGCTACAAGTACACCCCGCCGACCAGCCGCTGACCCTCCACCGGCTCTGCCCTCGGCTAAGTCCCGTGCCGCCGGGCGCCCGGAGCGGGCACGCTCACCGGTATGAGACTTCTGGTGCTGGGCGGTACGGAATTCGTGGGGCGAGCCGTCGCGGAGGCGGCGCCGGGACGCGGCTGGGAGGTGACCGTCTTCCACCGGGGACGGCACCAACCACCCCCCGGGGTGCGGTCGTTGCACGGCGACCGCACCGCCCCGGACGGCCTCGCCGCGCTCGCCGCCGACACCGGCTCCTGGGACGCCGTGATCGACACCTGGTCGGCCGAGCCGCGTGCCGTGCTCGCGGCGGCACGGCTGCTGCGGGGCCGTGCCGGGCGGTACGTCTACGTCTCCAGCCGGTCGGTGTACACCTGGCCGTGGCCCAGCCTGGGCGGGGCCGGCGAGAAGGGTGCGGTGGTCGAGGGCGCCGCCGCCGACGCCGGACCGACGGACTACGCGCGCGACAAGCGGGGCGGCGAGCTGGCCGCCGTCGAGGTGTTCGGCGCGGCGGAGTCGCTGCTGGCACGGGCCGGGCTGATCCTCGGGCCGTACGAGAACGTGGGCCGGCTGCCCTGGTGGCTCACCCGGATCGCCCGCGGCGGCCCGGTCCTGGCGCCGGGACCACGCGACCTGCCGCTGCAGTACATCGACGCCCGCGACCTGGCCGACTGGCTCCTCGGGGCGGTCGAGCAGCGGCTGAGCGGGCCGTACGACCTGGTCAGCCCGTCCGGGCACACCACCATGGGCGAACTGCTCCAGGAGTGCGTCCGGGCCACCGGCGCCGATGCCGAGCTGCGCTGGACCGACCCGCGGGTCGTCCTCGACGCCGGTGTCGCACCGTGGACCCAGCTGCCGGTGTGGACGCCGCCGGGCACGGACCTGCACGACGCGGCCCACCGGGGGGACGTGTCCCGGGCGCTGGCCACGGGTCTGCGCTGCCGGCCGGTCCGGGAGACCGTCGCGGACACCTGGCAGTGGCTGACCGACATCGGTGGTACGGCACCGCGGCGGCCGGACCGGCCGCCGCTGGGGCTCGACCCGGAGACCGAGGCCAAGGTGCTGGCCGGGGCGGAGGCCCATCAGGACCACGACCGCTGACCTGCCAACTCCGGTGTTCCTGCGAGGAATTTGTGAGACCGGTGAACACCTCTGGGGCGGCGTCCGTATGGAAGGGCGCCGCTTCACTCCTGTCGGGCGCCTCGATGCTGCCCCGCAAGGAAGTCAGAGGAGTTCCATGGGACGCAACACACGAAAACGCCGTACGCCGCTGGCCACCAAGGCCATAGCCGCATCGGCGGCCCTAGCGCTCGGTGGGGGCGGGCTGATCTGGGCGAACTTCTATGCCTCTGCGCATGAGTCGAACAACCAGTCGTGGGGAGGCAACCAGACGAAAGCCGCGACGGCGCAGGTCGCGACGATCTCCTGCCCGGACGTCGGCCAGAAGCTGACGAACGTGCCGAACGCGGCCCGCCAGGGCGTGGCGACCGAGCTGGCCAACCTCGACCGGCAGATCACCGAGGCCTACAACCGGCTCGCGTCCACGCGCAACGCGCAGGCCAAGGATCCGAGCTTCGTGCAGAACGCGATCGTCGGCCCCCTCAAGGACAAGCGGGCGGCGACGATCGACCGGATCCGGATCGACGTCCAGCGCGTCGGCGGCAGCTTCAACAACGCCCTGTCGCAGCTCGCCGCCTGTACGACGCAGACCGCGAATCAGACCACCGCCGGGGGGAACAGCGGTGGCCAGCAGCAGAACAACGGCGGCCAGCAACAGGGCGGCCAACAGCAGGGCGGCCAGCAGCAAGGCGGCCAGCAACAGGGCGGCCAACAGCAGGGCGGCCAGCAGCAAGGCGGCCAGCAGCAAGGCGGCCAGCAGCAAGGCGGCCAGCAGCAGGGCGGCCAGCAGCAGGGCAACAACGGCGGGCAGGCCGGTGACGGCCCGGCCGCGGCGGACTTCGTGGACATCACCAAGGTCGCGCCGAACGTCCAGTCCAAGCCGAACAAGACGCCCAACGCCTCGACGGGCACCTTCACCACCCGCTGCGGTGTGAACGCGAACCAGAACCACAACAGTGACAACGTGATCGTCGCGCCCGGGGTGACCAACGGTGCCCACCACGTGCACGACTACGTGGGCAACCAGAAGGTCAACGCGTTCTCCAGCAACCAGACGTTCCTGCAGGGCGGCACCAGCTGCCAGAACCGCAACGACCTGTCGGCGTACTACTGGCCGGTCATCCGCGAGCAGGACGGCACCCAGGAGAAGGACGCGGGCGCGGACGGCGGTGGCAAGGACCTCAACGTCGGCAAGATCCTGGTCGCCCAGCAGGCCCAGATCAAGTACGTGGGCAGCCCGGCGAGCAAGGTCGTCGCGATGCCGCAGTTCCTGCGGATCATCACCGGTGACGCCAAGGCCTTCGTCAACGGTCCCGCCAACGCCAACGCGCACTGGAGCTGCACCGGCTTCGAGAACCGGGTGCAGCTGACCGACAAGTACCCGATCTGCCCGCAGGGCAGCAACGTGGTGCGCTCGTTCGCCTTCCAGAGCTGCTGGGACGGCCAGAACATCGACAGCGCCAACCATCGCACGCACGTGGCCTTCGCCGACCCCGCGAGCGGTGTCTGCCCGAACGGCTTCAAGGCGATCCCGCAGCTGACGATGCGCCTGGTCTACAACGTGCCGCAGCCCGTCATCCAGGCGGACGGCACGGTGAAGAACGCCTACGCGGTGGACGGCTTCCCGGAGGAGCTGCACAAGCCGATCACGGACCACGACGACTTCATCAGCGTCACGACCGGCGGCCTGGCGAACCGGATCGCCAACTGCATCAACAGCGGCCGGAACTGCGCATGACCGCCTGACGCGGGCCACGCGACGAGGCCGGTGACGGACCCCCCTCCCGTCACCGGCCTTTCCGTTGCGTCTCAGCCGCCGTGCCCGGAATGGGAGGCGTGGCCGGCGTGGTTCGTGCCGATCTCCACGTCCCCGCCGAGCGTGCCGCGCAGCGCCTCGACCACCCCGTCGTCGCCGACGGCGACCCATTTGCGGCCGACGAGGTAGTAACCGCCGTAGTCCTTCGCGTCGTTGATCCACTCGCGCTGGCCGCGGTCGGTGGAGAAGGTGGCGAGGATGAACTTCCCGTCGGTGTTCGTGCAGATGGCCTGGCGGATCGTGTCGGCGTCGGTCTGCATGTTCGGCTTGCACTTCACCTCGGCGGCCAGGCTCTCCAGGCTGCCGGTCGCGGTGGGCGGGACCGTCTTGGTCTCCCCGCCCGAACCGCAGCCCGCCAGCGCCAGTACGGCCGCGGCGGCCGGCAGCAGTCGTGTCACCCTCATCTGTTCCTCCGGTCCTGTGGGCCAAGCATGCCTCAGCTCCTTCGGATACGGCTCCGGGCCGCCGTCCGCTCAAATCCGGTGCCCGAGTGGCACGGGTGTGCGAAGGTGACCCGGTGAACCAGAACTGGGAAGACCGCGTGGCCGCCGCCTGGGCCACCTTCGACGACTATCCGGAAGAGCGCGCCCACGAGTTCCGCGCGGTGATCGACGCCCTGGTCGCCGAGCTGCCGGACGACAGCCCGCTGGGCCCCTTCGAGCAGGCCTGCGCCTGGGATTCGACCGGGCACTCGGACAAGGCGGTGCCGCTGTACCGGGAGGCACTGGCGCGCGGGCTGAGCGAGGCGAGCCAGTACAAGGGCCGCCGGGCCAAGATCCAGCTGTCCAGCTCGCTGCGGAACATCGGGGAGGCGGAGGAGGGCGTCAAGCTGCTCACCCCCGAACTCGACGCACCCTCCGACGAGCTGGACGACGCGGTACGGGCCGCTCTCGCCCTGTGCCTGTCCAGCCTCGGCCGCGACCGCGAGGGTCTCTCCCTCGTCCTCGGCGCCCTGGCCCCCCATCTGCCGCGCTACCAGCGGTCGATGGCGAACTACGCCCGCGCCCTGGTCGACCCGCGGGACTGAGGCGCCGGCTGCCGCACGCCGGCGGACCGAGGGCCGAGCGGCGGACCGCCGACAGGCCGAATCACCCATCCGGTGGTGACCAACCCACGGCTCGCTCGTTCTCCATGACGTGCAGTCACAGGATGTAGCCCAGCGTCACGCACCCGCCTCCGGGAACACCGGACCGTTCGATGTCGAGCAGGCCGAGGCCGCGCTCGTCGAGCACTATCCACGGCTGGTCCGGATCGCCTATCTGGTGCTGCCGCCGGGCCTCGGCCGCAGCCGCCGGGTGCTGACCGCGCACTCCCTCGCCCAGCGCGCCCTGCCCAGCGGCCGGGGGCGACAGTCCGTGATCCCGGCCCAGACCTCCGAACCCGAGGGCGACCCCGGGTACGCGTTCCTGCGCGAGCGCGTCCTGCGTACGGCACTGGAGGCGGCCCGGCCCCGCAAGGGCCTGCCCCGGCTCTCCCAGCTGCCGCCGCTGCTGCCCCAGGTCTGGGGCCTGAGGCTGTTCCCGCGCTCGGGCGGCGCCGACGAACTCGCCCTGGACCAGCGGCTGTCCGCCCTGTCCGGTCCGGCCCGCGCCGCCTATGTGCTGCGCGGTCTGGAGAAGCTCTCCGACGCCGAGATCCGCAAGGTGCTCACCGCGGCCGGGGTGGACGACCCGGGCGGCGCGCTGGCCTCGGCGAACGGCGTGCCCACGCAGCCCGCGCTGCTCTCCTCCCCCGAGTTCGACCCCTGTCTGCTGCAGGCCCGGCCCACCGATCTGATGCGCCGCCGCCAGCACACCAAGGCCGCGCTCGCCGCCGCCGCGGCGCTCGCGGTCTGCGGGGCACTGATCACCCTGCCCTCGGGCGGCTGGGGCCCGGACGGCGCCGCCGCACCCGTCTACGCCGGGAACCCGGCCGCCGAGGCCGCCCTCGACCCCGCCCGGCTGATCCAGGTCTCGCCCGCCGACTGGAAGACCTCCGCCCGCACCGACTTCTCGGTGTGGCCCGCGCGCGGCCCGCTCACCGGGGACACGGACCTGCTGCGCCGCGCCCTCGCGGTGTGGGCCCGCCCCGGCGCCACGGTCCACGTCTCGGCGACCCCCGGCACCCAGACCGGCGGCCCGGCCGGCCCGCCCCAGCTGCTGTACGCGGGCCAGGTGGCGGGTGCCCGCGTGGTGCTGCTCTACGACGGCCTGCGCATCGCCCGTTACGCCGAGCCGGTCGACGGCACCCAGGGCGCGGTCCTCGACCTCGCCCGGGTCGACGGCGCGACCGGCGCCGAGGCGAGCGCGCTGGTGCTGGGCCGCTCCGACGGCAACGCCCAGTACCTGACCGCGCCCTGGGTCAGGAAGGTGGCCTCCCGGAACCTGATGAAGCCGGACTCGGACACGACCCCGGTGAAGGTCACCGACGGCATCACCGCGCCGCTGGCCAGCCCCGCGCTGCAGCCCGGCAGGTGCACCTCCTGGACCGTGCTCCAGCTGACCGGCGCCTCCGGTACGTCACTCACCACCGACCTGGGCGAGCTGGTACCGGCCCACCTCACCGCGGGCCGGCCCGGCTCGCCCGGCGAGGCGTCCGGACCGGCCGGGCTGCGGGCCTGGGCGCCGTTCGCCTGTGCACTGGACGCGGAGCGCTCCGGCGGGGTGCGCAGCGTCAACGCCTGGTCGTTCGCCGGCCAGCCGCTGCCCGACGGCAGCGGGGCGGCCTCCTGGGTGTGCGCCAGGGCCGAGACCTGGCGCGGCGACGGCACGGGCGCGCTGGCCCTGTTCGGCCTGCCGGGCCGTCCGGTCGGGGCGCTGGTCGCCCGGGGCACGGACGCGCGGGCCTGCGGGCCGCGTGATCCCCATGTGCTCGCCGGGGTGCTGTGGAAGTCCGCGGCCGGGCACTGGTATCTGCTGGCGGCGGGCGACAAGGACACGGCGTCGATCCGCGCGGGCGGCGGGGTCACCGCGGCCGGGGAAGGGCAGTTCCTGGTGGCCCGGGCCAAGCAGGGCGCCCGGGCCACGCTGAAGGCCACACGGACGGACGGGACCGAGGTCGACGGACTGAAGTAGGGCCCGTGAGGCAGGTCCCTTTATTGACACCAACGTAAACAAGCCCTGTCGCAGGGGTTCTCAGCGGGCCTACCCGTCAGTACATTGACGCCATGTCTAACACGCAGGCCCGGGTGCCGCTCAAGGCACGCAAGGTGTCCTTCTCCTGGGACGGCACGCCGCTGCACTGGGTGCCGGAGGATCCGTTCACCACGCACACCATCAACGTGCTGCACCTGCTGCTGCCCGCCGGTGAGCGGTGGTTCGTGCACGTGTACAAGCAGGTGCTGCCGTACATACGCGACGAGCGGCTCCGCGAGGACGTCATCGGGTTCATCGGCCAGGAGGCCATGCACTCCCAGGCCCATGACGAGGTGCTGCCGCACCTGCGCGAGCAGGGGCTCGACCCGACGCCGTACACCGCGCAGGTCGACTGGTTCTTCGAGAAACTGCTCGGCGACCGGACGCTGCCGCCGGGCCGGCCGCGCCGGTGGTGGCTGATGGAGCGGGTCGCGCTCATCGCGGCGATCGAGCACTACACCGCGTTCCTCGGCAACTGGGTGCTCAACGCCGAGGAGCTGGACCGGCGCGGCGCCGACCCGACCATGCTGGACCTGCTGCGCTGGCACGGCGCGGAGGAGGTCGAGCACCGCTCGGTCGCCTTCGAGCTGTTCATGCACGTGGACGGCAGCTACCGCCGGCGCGTACGCACCTGGGCCACCGCCTTCTCGGCGCTGGTGTTCCTGTGGCAGCGCGGGGCGCGTTTCTTCATGGAGAACGACCCGACCCTCATCGACGGCAAGGCCACCTTCAAGGACTTCTACGTCCGCGGCAGGCGGGGTCTGCTGCCCGCGACCGGGGACATGTTCCGGTCCATCCCCCGCTATCTGAGCCGTGACTACCATCCCTCGCAGGAGGGCGACACCGAGCAGGCCGTCGCCTACCTGGCCTCCTCGCCGGCGGCCACGGCGGCGGAGAGGAGGGCCGCCTGATGCCGAAGCTGCGCAACGTCGTGCTCGTCGCGGGCGCCGCCCTGCTGGCCCGGCAGGCCCTGCGCCGCCGTATCCAGGCCTCGCCACTGTGGCCGATGCCCGCACTGGAGGAGCCCGTCTCGGGCCGGCCGCGCTCGCGGGCCCTGCGGCTGCTGGTGACCTCGCACGAGACGGTGGCCGAGGGGGTCGTCCAACTCCGGCTGGAGGGGCGCGACCTGCCGCGCTGGGAGCCCGGAGCGCATCTCGACCTCGTACTGCCGTCAGGGCTCGTACGGCAGTACTCGCTGTGCGGCGACCCCGAGGACACCTCCTCGTACACCGTCGCGACCCGGCTGGTCGTCGGCGGGCGGGGCGGCTCGCGCGAGGTGCACGAGCAGGTGACGGAGGGCATGGAGCTGCAGGTGCGGGGGCCCCGGAACCGCTTTCCGCTGGTCGAGGCGGAGTCGTACGTCTTCGTCGCCGGCGGTATCGGGATCACCCCGCTGCTGCCGATGCTGCGCGCACTCCCGGACGGTGCCGAGTGGCGGCTGCTGTACGCGGGGCGCGACAGGGCCTCGATGCCGTTCCTGGAGGAGGTCGCGAAGCTGGGCGGTGACCGGGTGACCGTAGTGGAGGGGCGGCCGGACCTCGACGCACTGGAGGTGGGCGAGGGCGCCGCCCTCTACTGTTGCGGTCCCGAGGGGCTCATGACGGCCGTCGCGGAACGCTTCCCGGACGTCCGTCTGGAACGGTTCGCACCCCGTACGTCGTCCGGCGGCAACACGGAGTTCGAGGTCGAACTCCGGCGCACCGGACGGACGTTGACCGTGCCCGCCGACTCCACCGTGCTGGCCGCCGTACGCCGGGAGCTGCCGGACACCGCCTACTCCTGCGAGCAGGGCTTCTGCGGTACCTGCCAACAGCGGGTTCTGGAAGGGGAGATCGACCACCGCGACGAGCTGCTGACCGACGAGGAGCGCGCCGAGTCGATGCTGATCTGCGTCTCGCGGGCCCGAAGCGATCGTTTGGTGCTCGACATGTGAACACCCGCGGTCGAACCCGGTCGGTAAGGTGTGCCCATGAGTACCGGGGTTCGCCGCAGGATGGGCGTCGAGGAGCGGCGGCAGCAGCTGATCGGCGTCGCCCTCGACCTGTTCAGCCGACGCTCGCCCGACGAGGTCTCCATCGACGAGATAGCCACGGCCGCGGGCATCTCGCGGCCGCTCGTCTACCACTACTTCCCCGGCAAACTCAGCCTGTACGAGGCCGCGTTGAAGCGTGCCTCGGAGGATCTCGCCGGCCGCTTCGCCGAGCCGCACGAGGGCCCGCTCGGCGCGCGGCTGCTGCGGGTGATGGGCCGCTTCTTCGACTTCGTGGACGAGCACGGCCCCGGTTTCTCGGCGCTGATGCGCGGCGGCCCGGCCGTCTCCGCGGACGGAGTCCGCTCGAAGGACCACGTGTCGGCCACGAACGCCCTCATCGACTCCGTGCGCCAGGCCGCGTACGAGCAGATCCTGTCGCACCTGGGCGTCACCGACGCCTCCCCGCGCCTGGAGCTGGTCGTCCGCTCCTGGATCTCGCTCGCCGAGTCCACCGCGCTGATCTGGCTGGACGGGCGGCGCATCCCGCGCGCCGAGCTGGAGGTCCAGCTGGTGCACGACTTCGCCGCGCTGGCCGCGGTCAGCGCCGCCCACGACGAGGGCATGGCGACCCTGCTGAAGGAGATGGTCAAGGACGAGCCGGCCGACGGCCCCTTCGCGGAGCTCGTCGGCCGGCTGCTGTCCTTGGCGCCCTGAGCTACCGGTCGAACTTCCGGTACGACGGGTCCAGGTCGCGGACCTCGGCGGAGGCGTGCAACAGCGGGAACGCCACGTCCGCCACATGCCTGCGCAGCAGTTCCAGCACCGCCTCCGTCAGCCTTGCCTTGGTCTCGTCGCTGCGGCCGGCGAGGAGCCCGATCGTCACGTGCACGATGGCGTGACCGCGCACCCCTGGGTCCTCGTACCCGTACGCCGTCTGCGTGCTCGACCGGAACAGCGTCTTGCAGGCCTCCGGCTTCGCCGCCGCGATCTCCACGGTCGCCTCGTGCAGTGCCCGCGCGAAGCCCGCCCGGTCGAAGGCGTTCTCCATGGTGTCGGAGTAGTCGACGGTGATCTGCGGCATTGCGCACTCCTGTTCTACGGCAACGGACCCGACCCTACTTCGCCGCCCGGCTGAACACCGCCACCGTCCGCGCCGGAACGCTGAACGTGCCCGTACCGGCCGCGTAGGCGGAGGTCCTCACCACCGGGTCGGCACCGGAGGCCTGCACCGGATGCAGCTGGTACCGCGTCCCGGCCAGGTCGCCGATCCTCTGCTCCTGCCGCTCCGGGGTGGCGTTGAAGACGACGACCAGGTCGCCGAGCTTCATCGTGATCACACCCGGTGTCTCGTCCTTGCCGGACAGCGGGAAGGACAGCTGGTCCTGCACCTGCGTGGCCGTGCCGAGCGAGAACGCCTTCTCTGTCGTGCGGATCCTCAGCAGGTCCTGGTACGCGGCGGAGGCGCCGGTGATCTGCGGGCAGCCGACCCGCACGCCGGCGAGCAGCGGCCGGGCGTAGTCCCACTTGGACTGGTTGTCGGCGGCCATGGGCAGTCCGCGCCCGAAGCCGTTGCCGTCGGCGCAGCTCCAGTGGATGGCGTTGAACCAGTCCCCGCTGTCGAAGGAGTTGCGGTCCAGCGACTTCGAGCGCAGCAGGTCGGTGCCCGCCTGGGACAGGGACGGCCCCTGGGAGAGGGCGGCCGTGGCCATCGCCAGGACCTGCATGCGGGCCCGGTCGGAGGCGGAGGTGTCCTTCGGCAGCTTGTAGGTCAGGGCGTCGAACAGCGACTCGTTGTCGTGCGCGTCCACATAGGCGAGGGCGTCGCCGGGTGCGTCCGCGTAGCCGGCGGGCGAGCCGTTGTAGTCGATCTCCGCCCCGGTGACCTCCTTGCCGTCGGTGTCCGTGAAGCGGTACTTCGCCAGGTTGCCGCTCAGCCCGACCTTGATCAGGTCCTGGTAGTGCAGCAGGCGCGCCTTCTGTTCCTCCTTGGTGCCGTTGGCGGTGGAGGAGTTGGGGTCGGTGTACAGTCCGGACGCGAAGCCCTGGACGCCGGGGTCGGAGTCGAAGGGGCTGCCGCCGCGCACCGCGTCACGGGCGCGGTCGGAGAAGGTGGCGATGCCGGTGCCGGCCATGTTCTTCTGCGTGGCCTGCACGAACCGGGCGTCGTTCGCGACCTCGCCGAAGTTCCAGCCCTCGCCGTACAGGATGATCTTCCTGCCGTCGACGCCGTCCTTCTCCGGGGTCAGCGCGTCGAGGGCCTTCCTGACCGCGAGGATGTTGGCCTTCGGGTGGTGTCCCATGAGGTCGAAGCGGAACCCGTCGACCTTGTACTCCTTGGCCCAGGTGACGATCGAGTCCACCACCAGCTTGCCCATCATCGCGTTCTCGGGTGCGGTGTTGGCGCAGCAGGTGCTGTTGGCCACGCTTCCGTCGGCGAGGAGCCGCTGGTAGTAGCCGGGCACGATCCTGTCGAGGACGGAGGTGTCCGCCTGGCCACTGGCCGCCGTGTGGTTGTAGACGACGTCCATGACGACCCTGAGGCCGTCCTGGTTGAGCGCCTGGACCATCCTGCGGAACTGGACCGTACGGGCGGTGCCGTCGGGGTCGGTGGCGTACGAACCCTCGGGGACCGTGAAGTGGTACGGGTCGTAGCCCCAGTTGTAGGCGTCCTTCGCGGCGGTCTTCGCCACGCACGCCTGCTGCTTGTCGGAGTCGGGTGCGTAGGAGGCCAGGTCGCAGTCGGTGCTCGCCTGGTCGGCTTTCTTCTCCGGGACGGTGGCGAAGTCGAAGGCGGGCAGCAGGTGGACGTACGACGTGCCGGACTTCGCCAGTTCCCGCAGGTGCCTGGAGCCGTCGCTGCTGCGGTCGGTGAAGGCCAGGTAGGTGCCCTGGTCCTGCGCCGGGACGGTCTTGTCGGCGACCGAGAAGTCCCGGATGTGCAGCTCCTGGATCTGCGCGTCCTTCAGCGGTACGGCCCTGGGCTTGTGCAGGGCCGACCAGCCGCTCGGGGCGAGGGCCTTGTCGTTCAGGTCGACGAGGAGGCTGCGCTCGGAGTTCGCGGTCAGGGCGACCGAGTAGGGGTCGGTCACCTTGTTGGTGACCATCTTGCGGACGCTCGGCGCCCACACCTTCACGACGTACCGGTAGGGCTTGCCCTTCCAGGACGCCGGGCCGGTGACGGACCAGACGCCGGTGGTGTCGTCGCGGTGCATCGCATGGGTCGAACCGTCCAGCTCCAGTGACACGTTCCGTGCCGTCGGCGCCCAGACGGAGAGGGTGGGCCTGCCGTCGTGGAAGACCGGCCCGAGCGCGGCCTTGGTGGCGCCGGGGTAGAGGTCGTCCAGCACGCCCGCGATCTGCACGCCGGTCGCGGCCAGGACGGCACCGTTCACGGCGCGCTGCGAGGCGACGAGCTGGCCCTTCAGCGCCTCGCGCACCCGGGCCCGGTCACGTGGGTCGACGGACCAGGCGGTGTAGTCCTTCAGATGCGGGAACCTCGCCTTCTGGGCGTCGGTCAGCGTGGTCTTCTCCAGCCGGATCCAGCGCTCGTCGTCGCTGGTCAGCGCCCCGTCCTTGACCGCGATCGAGCCGTCCGGGGAGTACAGCAGCTGGGTGGAGGCGGCGCCGTCCACGCCGTTCCAGGCGACCGTGTCCCGGTCGATCCAGATCGCCTTGGACGTGCTCAGGTCGAGGGCGGCCGCGCTGCCCGCCGGCTGCGGCAGCAGGTACTTCTCCTGCCCGTTCAACAGCCACACCTCATAGCCGCTCGCCTTGAGGTCCAGGGACTGGTCGGCGGGCAGGTCCTTCTCGTCGCCCTTGTGGATGATGTAGCTGAGGCTGGTGGCACCCTCGGTGAGCGGCACCTCGAAGACCGCGCCATAGGCATCAGTCTTGACCGGCTTCAGCGGGTTCGACCAGTCGGTGGGGTTCGCGGCACCCGTCCAGACGTGCAGGCCCCAGCCGTCGTAGTCGCCGTCGGCCCGGTGGTAGTGGATGACCGCCCTGGTCCTGTCCTGCGCCGGGTAGTCGGGCCTCTGGGTCAGTACGTCCGGCTTCCCCTGCTCGACCCAGACCTCACCCGTCTTGGTGACGTCGATGCTCCGGTCGGCGGAGACGTCCTTGTTCCCGTTCTTGTCGACGACCAGGAAGCCCACGTTCGAGGCGCCCGGCTTGAGCTTGACGTAGGCGAAGGCGCCCCAGGCGTCCCGGCCGACGAAGGGGTGGCCGGCCGGCCACGTGGTGGCCTCGCCGTCGGCGATGTCGCCCCAGGCGTACAGGCCCCAGTTGCCGTAGTCGCCGTCGGTGCGCCGGTAGTGCACGATCGCGTAGTCGCGGGAGGAGGCCGTGGGGACCTCGGGCGCGGGCGGGGTGCCGGAGGTGCTGCTCGCCGTGGCGCTCGCGGTGTGCCCGGCCGAGTCGATCACGACGGCCTTGTAGCGCAGCGCGGTCCCGGCGGGTACGTCCTTGCCGAGGGTCTGGGTGACCTTGTACGGGGCGTGGTCGGCGGAGCCCAGCACCTGCCACTTGGCGTTTCCGACCTGGGCGGCGAAGACGACCCGGTTCAGCCGGCCTCCGTCGACGTCGGCGCCGAGCTCCACCGTGCCGGTGGCTCCGGCGGCCGGGGCCTTCAGGGTGATCGTCGGCGCGGCGGCGGGCCCGGCGAGGGTGCCGGCGGCCTTGTAGACGACGGCGGACCCGGCCGGGACAGTGACGCCGATCTTGCGGTCGCCGTCGGAGGTCACGGTGCCGGTGGCGCCGTAGATGCCCCGGTACGTCATGCCGGCGGACCCGGTCGGGAAGGTCGCCGTCTGCGCCGAGCCGGCGTTGTTGAGGGCGACGACGTACTCCTGGCCGGTCTTGGCGTCCGTGCGGGTGAAGGCGTAGATCCCGGCGCCGTCGGCGGCGTAGCGCTGGGTCTGGACTCCGTCGGTGAGGGCCGGGTTGGCCTTGCGCAGCTCGGAGAGCGCGGCGATCTGCCGGTAGAGGGGCGCCGAGGGGTCGTAGGAGTCGCTCGCGTGGGTGCGGGTGGTGCCGATCTCGTCGTCGTCCAGGTAGTCGGCGACCTTGGAGGCGAACATGGTCTGGCGGGCGTCCTTGTCGCCGCCGGAGCCGGTGAAGCCCTGCTCGTCGCCGTAGTAGACGACCGGGTTGCCGCGGCTGAGGAACATCAGCTCGTTGGCGAGCTCGTCCTTCTTCAGGATCTCGGCGTCGGTGGCCTTCGGGTTGTCCTGCTTCAGGAAGTACCCGATGCGGCCCATGTCGTGGTTGCCGAGGAAGGTGACCTGCTCGTACGCGTTGGCCTTGTCGGTCGTGTACTTGTAGTCGTCACCGAAGACGCCCGCCAGCTTCTGGGCGCTCGCGCCCTGGGAGGCGTAGGCGCGGGCCGCGTCCTGGAAGGGGAAGTCGAGGGTGGCGTCGAGGCGGCCCTGGGTGACGTACGGGGACGTGATGTTCGTGTCGGCGGAGTAGACCTCGCCGAACATGAAGAAGTTCTTCCGCCCGTGCGCCGCCGCGTAGCGGTCGAGCGCGGTCGCCCACTGGGTCCAGAACGGCATGTCGACGTGCTTGACGGTGTCGATCCGGAAGCCGTCGACCGCGAAGTCCTTCACCCACCGCTCGTAGATCTTCTCCATGCCGTGGACGACCTCGGGACGCTCGGTCCACAGGTCGTCCAGGCCGGAGAAGTCGCCGTAGGTCGCGGACTCGCCGGTGAAGGTCGAGTCGCCCCGGTTGTGGTACATCGTCGGGTCGTTGAGCCAGGCCGGGACCTTGGACCGGCTGGTGACCTGCGGGGTGTACGGGAAGGAGGCGCTGGAGACGGCCGGGAACCTCTTGCCGCCGTCCGCGTAGTCGGCGTCGTCGAAGGGGCGGCCGTCCTCGGTCAGGTAGGGGAAGGCGCCCTTGGAGCGGTAGTCGGAGGAGTTCTCCTGGTGGTTCACGACGTCGGCGGTGTGGTTCGTGATGACGTCGAAGAAGACCTTCATGCCCTTGGCGTGCGCCTTGGAGATGAGGGTCTTGAGGTCCCGGTTGGTGCCGAAGTGCGGGTCGACCTGGGTGAAGTCGGTGATCCAGTAGCCGTGGTAGCCGGCGGAGGCATTGCTCCCGGTGCCCTGTACGGGACGGTTCTTGAAGATGGGGGCCATCCAGATGGCGGTGGTGCCCAGGCCCTTGATGTAGTCGAGCTTCCGGGTCAGGCCCTTGAGGTCGCCGCCCTGGTAGAAGCCCTTGTCGGTGGGGTCGTAGCCGGTGCTGAGCCGCGAGCCTGTCAGGCCGCCTTCATCGTTGGATTTGTCCCCGTTGGCGAAACGATCCGGCATGACGAAGTAGAACTGCTCGCGGGTGTCGTCGTGCCGGGCGGGCTGGGCGGCGAGCCGCGCGTCCGAAGGAGGCGCGGGCGGCGGGGAGGCCGCCTGCGCGGCCAGTGGCTGGATCAGGGCGGCGGCGAGGGCTGCGGCGGTGACGGCCGCGGCCCGTCTCGCTCTCGGTATCACAGGCGGTAACTCCTAGCGGATGCGGCTCTCTTGGATCCCTTGGGTCCGACCCCGCGCGACCGTATCGCCGCCGAAAGGTTTACAGCAAGAGTCTTGAAACACATAGCAAGACGTTTCAACGTCAATCCTGCGGTGCGGAGGGCGAGTCCTGGTCGCCGCGCCCGGGCGGCGACCAGGACCTCACCCGTCGTTGCTCAGCAGCTCGACTTCCCCGCATAGATCGCCAGCGCCGTGTTGGCACCCAGGGTGGCGGTGAACTGCCCACTGGAGTTCACCGTCACCGTCGTGTTGTTCTGGACGTTGCAGTACGTCCCGGCAGCCAGCGAGGTCTGGTACGTCCGGGTCAGGGACGAGGACTCGTGGTTGATCGCCACGTACCCCTTGCTCCCCCGACCGAACGCGATCGCGTTGTTGCCGTCGTCCCACCAGTTGGTGACCGACTGTCCGCGGGTCGCGTTGCGGAAGGCGACCATGCGGATGATCTCCGGCCAGGCGTGCTGGCACTTCCAGCCGTCCTGCCAGCAGGCGTTGACCTGGCCGCCGTTGGGCGGGCCGGCGTCCGCGTCGGACCACTCGTAGCCGGAGTTGATGTCGGGGGCGCCGTAGGGCCAGGCGAGCATGAAGACGTTGGCCAGGGTGTAGTTGGCGCCGTCCTTGTAGTTGAGGGTGGAGCCGTTGCGCTCGGTGTCGTGGTTGTCGACGAAGACGCCGGCCACCGAGCTGCTGAGATAGCCCCAGGGTTCGCCGAAGTTGTTCAGGTAGGCCAGCTTCTCGTTGTTGAAGACGCGCTTGAGGTCGTAGGCGTAGCGGAACTCCTGGACGTCTCCGTTGCCGGTGTACTCGGAGGGCTGGACGGCCTCGTTGGCGCCGTAGATGACCTCCTGCTTCCAGTAGACGGCAGGGTTGGTCAGGCGGGACTTGATGTTCGCCAGGTCGTCCGCCGGGATGTGCTTGGCCGCGTCGATGCGGAAGCCGTCGGCACCCAGGGAGAGCAGGTCGTTCATGTAGCCGGCGATCGTCTTGCGGACGTACTCCTCGCCGGTGTCCAGGTCGGCGAGGCCGACGAGTTCGCAGTGCTGGACGTTCCAGCGGTCCTGGTAGTTGGTGACCTGGGAGGTGCAGTCGTCGAAGTCGGGGTACGAGTACAGGCCGGGGTAGTCGTACTTGCTGTACGTCGAGCCGCCGGTGCCGGTGCCGCTGCCCGCCGACATGTGGTTGACGACGGTGTCGACGACGACCTTCAGACCGGCCGCGTGACAGGTGTCGATCATGTTCTTGAAGGCGGTGCGGTCACCGAGCCGGCCCGCGATCCTGTACGACACCGGCTGGTACGACGTCCACCACTGCGAGCCCTGTATGTGCTCGGCGGGCGGGGAGACCTGGACGTAGCCGTAGCCGGCGGGGCCGAGGGTGCTGGTGCACTCGCGGGCCACCGAGGCGTAGTTCCACTCGAAGAGGACGGCGGTGACGTCCTTGGTGCCGGGCGGGGAGGCGTCCGCGGTGGTCGGGTTCATGCCAACCAGAGCGGCGGCCGTGAGGGCGGCCACCGCGGGGAGGGTTCTGCGTGCCATGTGGGGGTCCTTCGTCCTTGAAGGCTGGGAAAGACCGCTTGAAGGCGCTTGCTGCAATGTTTCAGCAAACTTGCGGTGACGCAGATGTTAAAGGCCCGCCGCCTGAAAGGCAGCGGGCCGTTGTGAAGTTGATGCAAGAACTTGTCGACGGGCCGTCAGGCCGACCGTCAGACGGCCGTGAACCACACCGTCGTGTCGGCGGGCACCTTCGTCTCGTCGTCGGCCTCGGTCACCTCACCGCTGGCGAGCAGCACCCGTCCGTACGCGGGGGTCGTCACCGCCTCCCCCGTGGTGTTCGCGACGCACACGAACTCCCCGCGCCGGAAGGCCAGGACGCCCTCGGGCGCCCGCAGCCACTCCACCGTGTCGCCCGCGCCGAGGTCCGGCCGGGCACGGCGCGCGCTCAGCGCGGACCGGTACAGCTCCAGCGTCGAGCCGGGGACCCCCGTCTGCGCCTCCACGCTCAGCTCGCCCCAGCTCACCGGCTGCGGAAGCCAGCTGCCGCCGCTGCCGAAGCCGTACGACGACCCCGTACGGGTCCACGGGATCGGCACCCGGCAGCCGTCGCGGAAGCCGTCCTGGCCGGCGCCGCGGAAGTACGCCGGGTCCTGGCGGACCTCGTCGGGCAGGTCCACGACGTCGGGCAGGCCCAGTTCCTCGCCCTGGTAGATGTACGCCGAGCCGGGCAGCGCCAGCATGAGGAGGGTCGCGGCGCGGGCCCGGCGCAGGCCGAGTTCGCGGTCACCGGCCGTGCGGATCTGGGTGCCGAGGCCGGGCGGGTTGGCGAAGCGGGTGGCGTGCCGGGTGACGTCGTGGTTGGACAGCACCCAGGTGGCGGGGGCGCCGACCGGGCGCATGGCCTCCAGGGTGCGGTCGATGACCGTACGGAGCTCCTTCGCGTCCCACTCCGTCGCCAGGTACTGGAAGTTGAAGGCCTGGTGCAGCTCGTCGGGGCGGACGTAGTTGGCGGTGCGCTCGACGGTCGGGGTCCACGCCTCCGCCACGAAGATGCGCTCGCCCGCGTACTCGTCGAGGATCCTCCGCCACTGACGGTAGATCGCGTGGACGCCGTCCTGGTCGAAGAACGGCATGACATCGTTGCCCAGCAGTTTGAGCTGGTCGTGGGAGCCGAGGTCGGGCAGGCCGTCGGCCTTGACCAGGCCGTGGGCCACGTCGATGCGGAAGCCGTCCACGCCCATGTCCAGCCAGAAGCGGAGGATCGAGCGGAACTCGTCGCCGACGGCCGGGTGCTCCCAGTTGAAGTCGGGCTGCTCGGGCGCGAAGAGGTGCAGGTACCACTGGCCGGGGGTGCCGTCGGGCTCGGTCACCCGGGTCCAGGCGGGGCCGCCGAAGATGGACTCCCAGTCGTTGGGCGGGAGTTCGCCGTTCTTCCCCTTGCCGGGGCGGAAGTGGTAGCGCTCGCGCAGCGGGGAGCCGGGGCCCTCGGCGAGGGCGCGCTTGAACCACTCGTGCTGGTCGGAGGAATGGTTCGGCACGAGGTCGACGATGATCCTCAGTCCCAGCTCGTGGGCGTCGCGGATCAGCGCGTCGGCGTCCAGCAGGTTGCCGAACATCGGGTCGACGGCGCGGTAGTCGGCGACGTCGTAGCCCGCGTCGGCCTGCGGGGAGGCGTAGAAGGGGCTGAGCCACACGGCGTCCACGCCGAGGTCACGCAGGTACGGGAGGCGGGAGCGTACGCCTTCCAGGTCGCCCATGCCGTCGCCGTTGCTGTCGGCGAAGCTGCGCGGATAGACCTGGTAGATGACGGCGTCCCGCCACCAGTCGCGGCGGCGGTCGGCGACGGCGGCTGCGGCGGAGTGGTGGGCCGGTGCGGCAGAGTGCTGCTGGCTCATGGCGTCCTTGGTCTGTAACGGAGTTCGGTTCATGGGCGCGTGGGTGCGGCGGCGGATGCGGGTGGGCCGGGGGTGCGGGTGCGAGGCGGCCGCGGTGACAGCGGGGTCGGATGGGCACCGCGGCCGCCTACCCGCGCGGTGAGGCGCGCGGGAGTCCCGGGGCGGGCGTCAGCCCTTGGTGCCGCCGGCGGTGAGGCCGGTGACGAGGTTCTTCTGCACGAGGTAGAAGAACACCGACACGGGTATCGCGATCAGCACCGCGGTGGCGGCCATGTAGTTCCACTGGGCGTCGTGCTCGCTGACGAAGGTCTGCAGACCGACGGCGAAGGTGTACTTGGAGTCGTCCAGCATGAAGGTCGTCGCGAAGGCGACCTCGCCGACCGCGGTGATGAAGTTGTAGAAGGCGGCGACGGCGAGGCCCGGGCGGGCCAGCGGCAGGATCAGCCGGAAGAAGGTGCCGAAGGGGCTCAGCCCGTCGACGCGTCCGGCCTCGTCGATCTCGAAGGGGATGGTGTCGAAGTACCCCTTGAGCAGCCAGGCGCTGTACGGCACGGCGGTGGTGCAGTTGATGACGATCAGCGCCCAGTAGGTGTCGATGAGATCGAGCTGGCTGAAGATCTCGTACATCGGCACGATCAGGATGGCGATCGGGAAGGCCTGGGTGAGCAGCAGCACCCACATCAGCTGCTTGTAGCCGGGAAAGCGCATCCGGGAGACCGCGTAGCCGGTGGTGGCCGCGACGAAGACGCCGATCAGCGTGGTGCCGCCGGCCACGATCATCGTCGACTTGAACCAGTCGAAGAAGCCGGTGTGCTGCAGCACGAAGCTGTAGTTGGAGAAGCTGAGCTTGCCCAGGATCTTGCCCGGGTGCAGGTAGTCGTCCTTCTCGGGGCCGAGCGACAGGAAGATCAGCCAGGCCACCGGGGCGAGCGCGATCAGGCTCGCGACGGCGAGACCGCCGTGCAGGAGGGCGGCGCCGAGCGGGCCGCGTTCGCCGCGCCGGCGCAGGCGGCGCGGGGGCTGCGCGGGGGCGGCGGGTCCGGCCTCGGTCTTCTCAAGGGTCGTGGTGCTCATGGCGGCTTCTCCTGCGGCGTCAGACGGCGAGCTGGTCATTGCGCTTCAGCCAGCGGAAGTAGAAGGAGGTGAAGACGGTGATGATCGACAGCAGCAGTACGCCGTAGGCGGCGGACTGGGCGAAGTCGCGCGGCTGCTGGCCGAAGCCCAGGAAGTAGGCCCAGGTCACGAGGATCTGGGCGTCCGGGGCGCCGGTCGGCCCGAACAGCAGGAAGATGATGGCGAACTGGTTGAAGGTCCAGATCATGCCGAGGAGGACGACGGTGGAGCTGACGGACCTCAGTCCCGGCAGGGTGACGTGCCGGAAGCGCTGCCAGGCGCTGGCGCCGTCCATCTCGGCGGCCTCGTAGAGCGAGGAGTCGATGGACTGCAGGCCGCCGAGCAGCGAGAGCATCATGAACGGCACACCGCACCAGGTGTTGACCATGATCGCGGCGAACCGCTGCCAGAAGGTGTCCTCGAGCCACTGCGGCTCCGGCAGATGCACCGCGTGCAGGATCTGGTTGAGCACGCCGGAGTCGGAGAGCATGATCCGCCACGAGAAGACCGTGACGAAGGTCGGCACGGCCCAGGGCACGACCAGCAGCACCCGGTACAAGGTGCGCCCGCGCAGCTTCTCGTTGAGCATGAGCGCGAGGCCGAGACCGATGGTGTAGTGCAGGAACACGCAGGCGACCGTCCAGAAGACGGTCCACAGGAAGTGCGACCAGAACCGGTCGTACGACAACGGGCCGAACAGGATGTCCTTGTAGTTCCCGAACCCGATGTACTTGTAGGTGGCCGGGATGTGGTTGACGCCGATCGTGCGCGCCGAGTTGAGGCTGTTGGCGTCGGTGAGGGTGAGGTAGACACCGCGGACCAGCGGGTAGCCCACGATCACGGCGAGCACGATGACCACCGGGGCGATCATCGCGTAGGCGTACCAGTACTTCTGGTAGCCGTGTCTGATGCGCTGCCCCAGCCCGGGCCGAGGCGCGCGGTCACCGCGGCGCTTGCCGGTCGCGCGGTCGATGGCGACTGTCATGGTTCGACACCTTCAAAACGATCAGGGGGTGGGCCGGGCACAGGGCGGTGGCCGCCGGATCCTTCCCCTCCTGACGAGAGGATCCGGCGGCCACACGGGCGTCACTTGCTGAAGTCGGGCACCAGCTTGGCGATGGCGACCTCGGCGTTGCTCAGGCCCTTGTCCAGCGGCTCCTTGCCGTCGGCGATCTTCGGCAGCTCGGTGTCGAGCGGACCCCACAGGCTGCTGTACTCGGGCAGCGCCGGGCGGGGCTGGGCGGCGGGCAGGACGGCCTGGTAGCCGGCGATGCCGGGGTCGGCCTTGACCTGCGCGGTGTAGGCGTCGTCACGCGTGGGCAGGGTGGAGTTCTTCAGCGCGATGGTCTCCTGGGAGGCCGCCGAGGTCATGAACTTCACGAACTTCAGCGCCGCGTCCTGGTGCGCCTTGTCCGAGCCGGCGTAGACCGCGAGGTTGTGGCCGCCGGTCGGGGCGCCCGCCTTGCCGGTGGAGCCGGCCGGGACGGTGGCGATGCCGAGGTTGGACTTGTCCTTGAAGGCGCTGCCCTTGTAGAAGTTCGTGATCTCCCAGGGGCCCTGGACGATCGCGGCGACCTTGCCGTTGACGAACGCGTCCTGGATGTGGGCGTAGGCGTCGGCGGTGGTGTCGGCCTTGTGCAGGCCCTTGCCGGAGAACGTGCTCAGCCAGGTGCCGTAGGCCTTCTTGGCGGCGGGCGAGGCGACGGTGATCTTCTTGGCGGCAGCGTCGACGGTGTCGGTGCCCTCGCCGTAGAGGAAGGTCTGGGCGTAGTAGGCCGCGGTGGAGCCCCAGTAGCCGTAGGTGCCGGTCTTGGCCTGGATCTTGGCGGCGTCGGACTTCAGCTCGTCCCAGGTCTTGGGGGCGTCGGTGATGCCGGCCTTCTTGAACAGGGCCTTGTTGTAGACGAGGGCCAGGGTGTCGGTGACCAGCGGCACGCCGTAGGTCTTGCCCTGGTACTGGGCCTGCTTGATCAGGCTGGGCTGGAACTTGGCCTGGTCGGCGAGGGCCTCGGTGCCGTCCAGCGGCAGGAAGTAGCCCTTCTTGGCGAAGGCCGGGGTCCAGCCGACCTCGGAGCGCAGCACGTCCGGGGCACCCTTGGAGCCAGCCGCGGTGTCGAACTTGTTCTGCGCCTGGTCGAAGGGGACGTTGACGTACTTGACCTTGATGTTCTTGTTGGCAGCCTCGAACTGCTTGATCAGGGTCTGGTACGTCGGCGCCTCGTTCGTGGCGTTGGAGGTGTCCCACCAGGTGATGGTGACCGGGCCGTCCGACTTGCCGCTGTCGCTGCTCCCGCCGCCGCAGGCCGTCGCCGCGAGGGCGAGGGACGCCACCAGCGCGGAGGCCGCTATGCCACGCCGCATGAGTTCTCCTTGAGGGTTAAAGCCCGTGTGAGGCAGGGGCGGTCCCGTCCGCCGTCCCTGCGGTCTTGCCGACAGCGCCGTTGCGGCGGCCGGGCGACCAGGAACGTAACAGCGTTGTAAGCGTTGCGAAAGACCTTGCAGAAAAAAAGTGCAAGGGAACACGATGGTTACCCCGTCGTTACCGCTCACCGGAGCAACGACACTTGTGCAAGACTCTGCAAGCTCTTGCCGCCACCAATTCGAGGGAGCCCGATGAGGCAGCAACCCAGGGCGGGCCGTCCGGCCGCTCGCGCACGGCGTCCCGTCGGTGTGCAAGGCGGCATACGACCGGTACAGTCCAGTGCCGTGACCACACGGCTTGCCGACATCGCTGCGCAGGCGGGGGTGAGCGAAGCGACCGTCAGCCGGGTCCTCAACGGAAAACCGGGCGTCGCCGCCACCACCCGCCAGTCCGTGCTCGCCGCGCTGGACGTCCTGGGCTACGAGCGCCCGGTGCGGCTGCGGCAGCGCAGCGAGGGGCTGGTCGGCCTGATCACACCGGAGCTGGAGAACCCGATATTCCCGGCCCTGGCCCAGGTCATCGGTCAGGCGCTGACCCGCCAGGGCTACACGCCGGTGCTCGCCACCCAGACCCCCGGGGGGTCGACCGAGGACGAGCTGACCGAGATGCTGGTGGACCGGGGGGTCGCGGGGATCATCTACGTCTCCGGGCTGCACGCCGACACCACCGCCGACATGCAGCGCTATGAGCGGCTGCGGGCGCAGGGCGTGCCGTTCGTGCTGGTGGACGGGTTCTCGCCGAAGGTGCAGGCGCCGTTCATCTCCCCCGACGACCGGGCCGCGATGACGCTGGCGGTGACCCACCTGGTGTCGCTCGGGCACACCCGGATCGGGCTCGCCCTCGGCCCGAAGCGGTTCGTGCCGGTGCAGCGCAAGATCGAGGGCTTCGTGCGGGCCGTGCAGGACCAGCTGGGGCTCGCGGCCGAGGTGGTCGAGACCGAGCTGATCCAGCACTCGCTGTACACCCTGGAGGGCGGTCAGGCGGCCGCGACCGCGCTGATCGACCGGGACTGCACGGCCGTGGTGTGCGCCAGCGACATGATGGCGCTCGGTGCCATACGAGCCGCCCGGCAGCGGGGCCTGGAGGTGCCCCGGGACGTGTCGGTGGTCGGCTTCGACGACTCCCCGCTGATCGCCTTCACCGACCCGCCGCTGACCACGGTCCGCAAGCCGGTGCCGGCGATGGGCCAGGCCGCGGTGCGCACGTTGCTGGAGGAGATCGGCGGGACGCCCGCGCCGCACAGCGAGTTCGTGTTCATGCCGGAGCTGGTGGTGCGCGGTTCGACCGCTTCGGCGCCGAATGTCGTCCGTATGTCGTAGAAGGTGCGTCCCGGACCCGACCTTGGGATGATCGGTCGAGGAAGCCTTTTCTGGCAGACTTGATGGCTATGAGTGACTCGACCGTGACGCAGTCGGAAGGTCGCGAGGAGGTGGCCGTTCCGCAGGCCGTCACGGGCGAGGACCGAACGCGTCTGCTGGTCCGGCTACGACGGCCGCGGCGGCCCCGGCTCTGGTTCGAGATCCTTCTGATCGCGGTGAGTTACTGGACGTACTCGCTGATCCGCAACGCCGTCCCGGAGCAGAAGAGCAAGGCGCTGCGCAACGCCGACTGGATCCTCAGCGCCGAGCACCATCTGGGCATCGCCGTCGAGCGGTCCGTCAACCACGCCGTCAACTCGGTGTCTTGGCTGATCATCGGGATGAACTACTACTACGCCACGCTGCACTTCGTCATCACGATCGGTGTGCTGGTCTGGTTGTACCGGTGGCATCCGGGCCGGTACGCGGCGGCGCGGCTGGCGCTGTTCGCGACCACCGGTGTGGCACTCGCCGGTTACTATCTGTTTCCGCTCGCGCCGCCCCGGTTGATGCGCGACGGGCACTTCGTGGACACCGTGATGGTGCACCACACCTGGGGCTCGATGGCCTCCGGCGATCTGAAGCACATGTCGAACCAGTACGCGGCGATGCCCTCGATGCACATCGGCTGGTCGCTGTGGTGCGGGCTGACCGTCTTCGCGCTGGCGACCGTGCCCTGGGTACGGGTACTGGGCCTGCTCTACCCGGCGGCCACCCTGCTGGTCATCGTCGCCACGGCCAACCACTTCTGGCTGGACGCCGTGGGCGGAGTGCTCTGCCTGGCCTTCGGGTTCACGGTGGCGCGGGTGTGGTACGGCGCGCTGCCGTACGCGCTGCCGCGGGTGACCCCGGCGGCGGCCCTCGAACCGGTCGGTGCCGCTCAGGCCGCGTAGATCGTCCGGGGCCGGACGGATCAGTCCGCGTAGAACAGCTCCTCCACCACCGTGCGGGCCCTGCGGGTGGTACGGCGGTAGGCGTCCAGCATGTCGCCGGCGTGCCCGGCGCCGTAGCCCAGGTAGCGGCCCACGGCGGCCAGCTCGCGCGGCTCGGTGGGGAAGGTGTCCCCGGCCCGGCCGCGCACCAGCATCACCGCGTTGCGCACCCGCGTCGCCAGCACCCAGGCCTCGTCCAGGATCTCCGCCTCCTCCGCGGACAGCAGCCCGGCCTCGCGGGCGGCGGCCAGCGCCTGGCGGGTGCGGGTGGTGCGCAGACCGGGATGGTCCCAGCCGTGCCGCAGCTGGAAGAGCTGCACGGTCCACTCGACGTCGGACAGCCCGCCCGGGCCCAGCTTGGTGTGCAGCTTGGGGTCCGCGCCGCGCGGCAGGCGCTCGGACTCCATCCGGGCCTTCAGCCGGCGGATCTCGCGTACGGCATCCTCGCCGAGGCCGTGCGCCGGATAGCGCAGGGGGTCGATCAGCTCGGTGAAGCGACGGCCCAGGTCCTCGTCCCCGGCGACCGGCTCGGCCCGCAGCAGCGCCTGGGACTCCCAGACCAGGGACCAGCGGCGGTAGTACGCCTCGTACGACTTCAGGGTGCGCACCAGCGGGCCCGACTTGCCCTCCGGGCGCAGGTCGGCGTCGATGAGCAGCGGCGGGTCCGAGCTGGGCAGCTGCAGCAGGCGGCGCATCTCGGCGACGACCTTGTTCGCGGCGGTGGCCGCCTCGTGCTCGTCCACGCCGTCCTGCGGCTCGTGCACGAAGACGACGTCCGCGTCGGAGCCGTAACCCAGCTCGTGGCCGCCGAACCGGCCCATCCCCATGATCGCGAACCGGGTGGGCAGCATGTCGCCCCAGCCGTCCCGGACCACCGCCCGCAGAGTGCCGGCGAGGGTGGCGGCCGTGAGGTCGGAGACCGCCGCGCCGACCCGGTCCACCAGGGCGCCCTGGTCGGCCTCGGCGGGGCTGGTCTCGGTGCCGTAGGAGCCGACGATGTCGGCGGCAGCCGTACGGAACAGCTCGCGGCGGCGCACGCCGCGGGCCGCGGTGACGCCCTGCTCGGCGTTCTCCGCGCGGCCCACGGCGGCCAGGATCTCCTGCTCCAGGGGAGCACGGCCGCGGGGTGCGAGGCCGCCGCCGTCGCCGTCGCCCAGCAGGGCCACCGCCTCGGGGGCGCGCATGAGCAGGTCGGGGGCGAGGCGGCCCGCCGACAGCACGCGGGCCAGGTTCTCCGCGGCCGCCCCTTCGTCCCGGAGCAGGCGCAGGTACCAGGGGGTCTTGCCGAGCGCGTCGGAGACCTTGCGGAAGTTCAGCAGGCCCGCGTCCGGGTCCGCCGAGTCGGCGAACCAGCCGAGGAGGACGGGGAGCAGGGTGCGCTGGATGGCCGCCTTGCGGGTCACGCCGGAGGCCAGGGCCTCCAGGTGGCGCAGGGCGGCCGCCGGGTCGGCGTAGCCGAGGGCGACGAGGCGCTCGCGGGCCGCCTCGGGGCTCAGGCGGGCCTCGCCGGGGGCCAGTTGGGCGACCGCGTCGAGGAGCGGGCGGTAGAAGAGCTTCTCGTGCAGCCTGCGTACGACGCCGGTGTGCCGCTTCCACTCGCGGTTCAGCTCGGCCACCGGGTCGGTGCGCAGGCCGAGGGAGCGGCCGAGGCGCCGCTGGTCCTCCTCGGCGACCGGGACGAGGTGGGTGCGGCGCAGGCGGTAGAGCTGGATGCGGTGCTCCATCGCGCGCAGGAAGCGGTACGCCTCGTCCAGGCGGGCGGCGTCCTCGCGGCCGACGTAGCCTCCGGCGGCGAGGGCCTGCAGGGCGTCCAGGGTGGTGCCGCTGCGCAGGCTCTGGTCGGTGCGGCCGTGCACCAACTGCAGTAGCTGGACGGCGAATTCGACGTCGCGGAGGCCGCCGGGGCCGAGTTTGAGCTCTCGTTCGATCTCGGCCGCCGGGATGTTCTCGATGACGCGGCGGCGCATCTGCTGGACGTCCGCGACGAAGTTCTCGCGTTCGGCGGCCTTCCAGACCATGGGTTCGAGCGCGTCGACGTACGCCTGGCCCAGTTCCGCGTCGCCCGCCACCGGGCGGGCCTTGAGCAGGGCCTGGAACTCCCAGGTCTTCGCCCAGCGTTGGTAGTAGGCGAGGTGGGAGGAGAGGGTGCGGACCAGGGGGCCGTTGCGGCCCTCGGGGCGGAGGTTGGCGTCCACCGGCCAGATGGAGCCCTCCACGGTGGTCTCCGAGCAGATCCGCATCAGGTGCGAGGCGAGGCGGGTGGCGGCGGTGAGCGCCTTGGCCTCGGTGGTGCCCTCGGCCGCCTCCGCCACGAAGATCACGTCCACGTCGGAGACGTAGTTCAGTTCGTGACCGCCGCACTTGCCCATCGCGATCACCGCGAGGCGGCAGGCGGCGGCGTCGCCGGGGGCCTGCGCCCGTGCGATGGCCAGGGCGGCGCGGAGGGTGGCGGTGGCGAGGTCGGCGAGTTCGGCGGCCGTCTCGGCGACGTCCGTGGTGCCGCAGACGTCGCGGGCGGCGATGGAGAGCAGGCAGCGGCGGTAGGCGACGCGGAGGGAGACGGGGTCGGTGGCCTCCGCCAGGCCGCGCTCGAACTCCTCGACGCCGGGGTGGAGGTCTCTCGGCTCGTAGGTGACCAGGGCGTGCCAGTCGCTCGGGTGGCGGGCCAGGTGGTCGGCGAGGGCGGCGGAGGCGCCGAGGACGCCGAGGAGGCGGTCGCGCAGGGGCTTGGCCGCGATGAGGGTGTCCAGCAGTGAGCGATGGGCCGTGTCGCCGTCCTGGGCCTCCAGGAGCCGGACCAGGCCGTGCAGGGCGAGGTCGGGGTCGGCGGTGGCGCCCAGGGCCTCCAGGAGGACGGGGTCGTTGCGGACGGGGGCGAGTTCCGGGCCGTCGAGGAGGCGCTCGGCGGCGGAGGGGTCGGTGAAGCCGTGTCGGAGCAGGCGGGTGAAGGTACTGCTTCTGCGCCCCGGCGTCATCTCCGTGGCCTCCCCTCGGATGCGGTCGTCCTGGCCAGAGCCTAACCGGAGGGGCGGGGGGTGGCTTGGGGACGGCGGGGTGGGGTGCGCCGCCCCCACGGGTGCGGTACCGGGTGCGGGTACGTGGTCGCATGCCTGCGGCGGCCTGTGCGGGTGCGTCGCGGCCGGTGGCGCGGCTGCCGTCGTGTGGGCCGGTGCCGCGCCGGGTGGTGTCCGTCCTCGGGGCCGGCGGGCTGTTCATTCAGGGTTGGACGAGTTGGCGCCGGCCGCCGCGGGCGGACACCATGCCCCATGTTCCCTGCCCATGTCGCGCGGCTGCGGCACCGTCGCGTCCAGCAGGTCGTGCAGGGCTTGCGCCGCCTTCGGCGCCGCGTCGCCGCAGCAGTTGTTGAAGAGGACGTGGACTTCGTCCGTGGCCTGCGCCAGAGCCCGGACGCGGGGTAGCCACTCGGTGAGTTCGGAGGGGGTGTAGGTGTGGCGGAAGCGGTCCTCCTTGCTGCCGGTGCCCCAGTGCGGGCTGCGGCCGTGGAAGCGGATCAGGGAGAGGCGGGGAGTGGTGACGTGGGCGGTGGGGGGCAGGCCGGGTGCGTCCACCGCCACGGCCGTGGCGTTCAGGTCCTCGAGAAACGCGGTCGTGCGGTCGCTCCGCCACCAGGCGGGGTTGCGGAACTCGACGGCGAAGGGCCAGTCGCGGGCCCTTTCCCGGGCGGCGCGGACGAATGCCTCGGCGTCCGGGCCGGGTGTGAGGCGCGGGGGGTACTGGAAGACGAGCGTGCCCAGGCGATCCGCGGCACGGAGGGGGGCGATCGCTTCGGCGTAGCGATTCCAGACCTCCTCCAGGAGGCCCTCGTCGCGAGGACGCCCCCGTAAGTCCTCGGGAAGGGCGGAGGGTCGGGTGGGGTGGTCGGTGAGGAGGGAGAAGGCCTTGACGTCGAAGCGGAAGCCGGGTGGGGTCCGGTCCGCCCAGAGGCGGGTGGTGCGGGGGGCCGGAAGGGCGTAGTAAGGGGAGTCTGCCTCCACGACGGGGAAGCGGTTCGCATAGTGGCGCAGGCGGCTCTCCGGGTCGCGATTGCCGGGCGGGTACCAACCGCTCGCCAGGAGTGCGCGGTCGGTCCAGCCGCAGGTGCCCACACGGATCTTCGCTGTCATGGGGCGGGGGTACCCGGCGTTCATCCGGTCTTCACTCGTGAGGTTGGCTCGCGTGGGACGCGGGAAGATTGACGTGTGCATGCTCTGTCCGCACCGCCAGCCCCGTCCCGCCCCCCACACCGGAGGTTGATGTGTCCGGCAGTTCCGTGTACCGCCGTGCCCGCACCGTCGTGGCGTCCACAGCGGCCCTCGCCGCGGCCGCGTTCGGGCTGTGGACCGGGATCGGCGCAGAGTCCGCGCACGCCGCGGGCGCCGTGCCGAGCCCGGACCACGTGGTCGTCGTGGTCTTCGAGAACCACGCGTACAGCCAGGTCATCGGCTCCTCCCGCGCGCCGTACATCAACTCGCTGAAGTCGGGAGGTGCCAGCCTGACGCAGTCGTACGCCGAGACCCACCCGAGCCAGCCGAACTACTACGCGATGTTCTCCGGCGACACCCAGGGCATCACGGACGACAGTTGTGTCACGCCCGGTTTCTCCTCGGCGCCCAACCTGGCGTCCGAGGTGATCGACGCCGGCCGTACCTGGGCCAGCTACAACGAGGATCTGCCCGGCCAGGGCGACACCACGTGCAGCAGCGGCGACTACGCCCAGAAGCACAACCCGTGGTTCGGGTTCAGCAACGTGCCGACGGACAGCGCCATGACGTTCGACCAGTTCCCGACGGACTACTCGACGCTGCCCCAGATGTCGTACGTGGTCCCCAACCTGTGCAGCGACATGCACGACTGCTCGGTGTCCACCGGTGACACCTGGCTGAAGAACAACCTGGGCGGCTATGCGAGTTGGGCCAAGACCCACAACAGCCTGCTCGTCATCACCTTCGACGAGGACAACCGGCTGAGCGGGAACCGGATCCCGACCGTGCTGTACGGGCAGCCGGTGGCCGCCGGGTCGTCCAGTTCCACCACCTACAACCACTACGACCTGCTGCGCACCCTGGAGGACCTGCAGGGGCTGAGCACGCATGCGGGCAACGCGGCCTCCGCCAAGGACATCACCGGCGTCTGGGCGTCCTGACGTGTACGTAGCGGACAGCCGCGCGAGTACGCCGGCATCCGCGGACGGTGCCGTCCGGCCACTGGCCGGGCGGCGCCGTGCCGCGGTCGGGCCTGTCGTGCTCGCGCTCGGGACGGTCAGCCTGGTGACGGACGTGTCGTCCGAGATGGTCACCGCCGTACTGCCGTTGTACCTGGTCAGCGGGCTGGGACTGTCACCGTTGGGCTTCGGGCTGCTGGACGGTGTGTACAACGGGTTCTCGGCGGTCGTACGGCTGGTCGGCGGGCATCTCGCGGATCGGGGCGGCGGGCGGCACAAGTGGGTCGCCGGGTTCGGGTACGCGGTGTCGGCCGTGTGCAAGCCGTTGCTGCTGGTCGCCCATGCGCTGACTCCGATCGGGCTGGTTCTCGCCGCCGACCGCACGGGGAAGGGGCTGCGGACGGCGCCCCGGGACGCCCTCATCTCGCTGTCCAGTACGGCGCAGTCGCGGGGGCGGGCCTTCGGGGTGCACCGGGCCATGGACACGGCGGGTGCGCTGCTCGGGCCACTGGTGGCCTTCCTGATCCTGCGGGCGACGGTGGACGGGTACGACGCGGTGTTCACCGTCAGCTTCTGTGTCGCGGTGCTGGGGGTGCTGGTCCTGGTGCTGTTCGTGCCGGGCGGGCGTGGTGGTGTGGTCGCGGAGGAGCGGCCGAGCCTGCTGGGTGCGGTGGGGCTGTTGCGGCGGCGGGGCCTGCGGCGGATCGCCGTGTGCGCGCTGCTGCTGGGGCTCGCCACGGTGAGTGACTCGTTCGTGTATCTGCTGCTCCAGCGGCGTCTCGGGGTGCCGGACCGGTGGTTCGCGCTGCTGCCGCTCGGTACGGCCGCCTCCTTCCTGCTGCTGGCGATACCGCTCGGGCGGCTCGCGGACCGGGTGGGCCGGTGGGCGGTCTTCGTGAGCGGGCACGGTGGTCTGCTGGTCGCGTATGCGTTGCTGCTCACGGCGTGGCACGGCCCGGCCCTGCCGTACGTCGTCCTCGCGCTGCACGGCGCGTTCTACGCGGCCACCGACGGGGTGCTGATGGCGGCGGCCTCGGAGGGGGTGCCCCAGGCGCTGCGCTCGTCGGGGCTGGCCCTGGTGCAGACCGGGCAGGCGCTGGCCCGGTTCGCCTGCAGCCTGCTGTTCGGCGCCGCCTGGACTCTGTGGGGCAACCGTGCGGCGCTGGTGGGCGCGTCGGTGGCGCTGGTCGTCTGTGTCGTCTTCTCCGTCGTCGTTCGCCCGAAGGGGGCGGTGCCCGCATGACCGTACGCAGCCGCGTCCTGATCCTGGTCGCAGCCGTCGCCGTGCTCGCGGCGGTGGGGCTGGCGTCGGTGCTGCACGCGTCGGCCCGGGCCGACCGCCGTGACCAGGCGCAGGCGGGCGGGCCTCGGGTCACGGCGGGGACGGTGACGCTGACGGGGCACGGGCGGATGGTGTTCCGGAACATGGCGTGGGGGCCGCACCGGGACGAGCTCGTCGGCGTCGCGGCCGGCGACCCGTCGGGGGCACGGACCGCGTCCGGGGTCAAGTGCCTGCGTTTCCACGCCGCTTCGGACACGGGCGTGTGTCTGCAGGCGGTGCACGGGCCGGTCTCGGACACCTATCGCGCGCTGATCCTGGACGCGCGGTTGCGGACCGTGCACCGGTACGACGTCCCCGGCATTCCGTCGCGTGCCCGGGTCTCGCCGACGGGACACTTCGCCGCCTGGACGGCGTTCGTGGGCGGTGACTCGTACGCCGGTACGAACTTCTCCACGCGCGCGGCGATCGTGGACACGAGGAGGGGCGAGCTGATCCCGTCCCTGGAGGCCTTCCGGATCGTCAAGGACGGGCACACCTATCAGGCGGCGGACACCAACTTCTGGGGCGTGACGTTCGCGGGCGACGACCGCACGTTCTACGCGACGCTCGCGACCCACGGCAGCACCTATCTGGTCCGGGGCGACCTGCGCGCCCGCACGGTCACCACCCTGCACCCGAACGTCGAGTGCCCGTCGCTCTCGCCCGACGGCAGGCGGATCGCCTACAAGAAGCGGGTCGAGGGCCTGCCGAAGGACGCCCCTTGGCGCCTGTACGTCCTGGACCTGCGGACCATGCGGGAGACTCCGCTGGCCGAGCGGAGGAGCGTCGACGACCAGGTGGTGTGGCGCGACGCCCGTACGGTCGTGTACGCGCTGCCCGGTGACTACGGCGCGGACCTGTACGAGGTCCCCGCGGACGGATCGGGGGCGGCGCGGCGGATCAGCACGGCCGCGGTGTCGCCGGCGTACATCGGATAACCGCACCGCCGCCAGCCGCGTGACCTGGGCCGATTCGGTCTCGTTGACCAGTATGTGAAGAAGATCACCGCTCTCACCGCGCTCACCGCCGCGGGTCTCGCGCTTGCCGCCCCCGCCCACGCCTCCGACGGCACCCACGGCCGCATCAACATCGCCGGCCGGCCCCTGTCCCCGGACAAGCTGTGCGAGACGGCCCTCGGGCTGGTCCCGCTCACCGCGCCGTGGACGGGCAGCTCGGTGCACGACGCCTGCAACAACCGCCCGCACGTCCACCCCGAACGCGCCCAGCAGCCGCGCCCGGACTCCGTTTCGGACTCGAACTCGGTCTCGGCCTGGCAGTGAGGCGCCGGCGACGACGGACAGGCAACGGCCCGCCCCGAGGGGCGGGCCGACCCGGGGCGATGTGAACGCCCTGACGTCGGCCAAGTCACCTGGTCCGGGGCGGCGTTCGAAGCAGATCGAGCACACGAACGAATAGCGAACGGCCAGTTGTCGCCGGACGTCGATGGGTATGAGGCCTTCGGGCCATTCCGGGCGTGAGGTCCCGTGGGGTGCCCTAGTGTATGGCCGGCATTCAGGCCAGTTGCTGGGGCGCTCACGTGTTGCGGAGTGCCCGGTTCGGGGGTGCGTTGTGACGGGTGCCGGACAGTTCCACGCGTTCGTGTCCTATGCGCATGAGGACAAGTCGTGGGCGACGGCCCTGGCGGAGAACCTGCATCTGCTGGGCCTTGATGTGTGGCTGGACCAGTGGGAGGTGGCCGGGGGCGAGCTGGTGGCGCCGCGGTTGCAGGACGGGCTGGCGAAGGCCGGTGCTGTGGTGGCCGTCGTCAGTCCGCACTGGGTGACGTCCGGGTGGTGCGGTGAGGAGTTCGCGGCGGCCGTGACGGGCGCGGTGGAGCGACGACGGCGCCTGATCCCGGTCCTGCTGGGCGAGGTCGAACTGCCGCCGTTCATCGCATCGCGGCTGTATGTCGACTTCCGTCATGTGACATCCCCGCAACAGTACGAGGGGTTGGTCGGGCAGTTGGAGCGGGCGGTGCGGGGCCTGCCGTCGGGGCAGCGTCCGGAACGCGTCGCGCCGCTGAAGCTGCCGCCCACGGCCTACCGCCCGGATGGGCCCACATACGCGGAGATACGGATCGAGACGGAGTCGACGGTGTTCTCCACCGCGGACCGTGAGGTGTCCTGTGCGCCGCGGGGAGTGGACGGTGATCTTGAGCAGAAGCTGTGGGCGTTACAACGGGCCCGCGCGCGGGCGACGGGCGGTATGACCCTGCGGCAGCTGCCAACGCCGGAGGAGGCAGCCGCTCCCGCAGGGCCGGCGGCGGCCCTGGCCGCTGTGGGTGAGGAACTGGGAAAGCGGTTCCTCCACGGTGAGGCGGCGAGTGAACTGGCCCGCCAGGAGGAGCTGGCCCGGGCGCGGAACGGGTCGTTGCGGATCGGGCTGGCGGTGAGGGATCCAGGGTGGGCGGATCTGCCGTGGGAGACCCTCACCGTTCCTGGTGCGGCGGGCCCGTTGGTGTTGTCGGAGCAGGTGGAGCTGTACCGCACCGTGCGGCGGGACAGCCCGCCGGTGGCGGTGCGGGTGCCGGGGCCGTTGCGGATCCTGGCGGTGGTGAGCAGCCCCGAATCCGGCGGAGGCGAACTGCTGGACTACGAACGGGAGCTGGGCCGGATCCTGGACGCGGTCGACCCGGCGCGCTCCGGGCAGGGCGCGTATGTGCGGGTGCTGAACTGGGGCAGCCTGGCCGAGATCCGTGCGGCCTTGGAGCAGGAGCGTTTCCACATCCTGCACCTGTCCTGCCACGCCGCCCCCGGAGTGCTGCTGCTCGAAGACGGGCAGGGTCACGCCGACGAGGTCGACGCACAACGATTCATGGAGGCTCTGCCCACCGATCGGGGTGTTCCGCTCGTGGTGCTGGCCGGCTGCTCCACCGCCCAAACTCCCGTGCCCGACGATGCGAAGGCATCACCGGAGCAGCCCCCGGGCAAGGAAGAGGCGGCCCCGGACGCCGGCGGCACGGTCCCCGCCGCTGATGCCGAAGCGGAGGGGAGGATCCGTACAGGCCTGGCACGCGCGTTGCTGGAGCGCGGGGTGCCGGCGGTGCTGGCGATGACCGAAGCCGTCACCGACCACTACGCCACCGAACTGGCCGCAGACATGTACCAGACGCTGGCGCGGGCCGAGCATCCCAACCCGCTGACCGCGCTCTCGAAGGCCCGCCGCACCCTGGAAAAGCGGCGCCGCCGGACACAAGACCGGGACCCGCGTACCGGGTGGCCGGAGTGGGCCACTCCGGCACTGTTCCTGGCAGGCCCTCCACTGCCGCTGTTCGACCGCACCGATGGCCACGAGCACGTGACCGGGGTGCCGGAGACCGTGCTGGATGAGGGCATGGTGGTCCGCAAGGTCGGCGACTTCGTCGGCCGCCGCGCCGAGCTGCGCCGACTGCTGTCCGCCCTGCGTGACCCGCGGCGAGCCGGGGTGCTGGTGCACGGGATCGGCGGGGTCGGCAAGTCCACGCTGGCCGCCGAGCTGCTGCACCACTACGGCACGAAGCACCGGCTGGTCGTACCGGTCTCCGCTGCTACGACCCGCACGGTCGACGCCGTCCTGGAAACCCTGCGGCAGTGCCTGAACACCCACTGCCTGACCGAAGGGCTGGCGGAGACGGACCCTTTGCGGCAGGTCGCCGTGGCCCTGACGGATGCCCGCACGCCGTGGCGGGACCGGTGGGAGCTGGTCCGCCGGATCGTGCTGCCAAGGCTCCCGGCCCTGATGATCCTGGACAACGCCGAGGATCTCCTCACCCCCGCGCCGTCCGGCGAGGGATGGGAGCCGGCCGATGCGGAGCTCGCGCATCTGCTGGCCGCGTGGGTGGCGGCAAGCCCGCGCACCCGGCTGTTGGTCACCAGCCGCTACCCCTTCCACCTCCCCCGACGCACGCACAAGCGGCTCGTCGCCCACCATCTGGGACCGCTGTCACTGGCGGAGACCCGCAAACTCATCTGGCGCCTGCCCGGCCTGGACGCCCTCACCCCGGTCGACCAACGGCGTGCGTACGCCGATGTCGGAGGCCACCCGCGGGCGCTGGAATACCTGGACGCCCTGCTGCGCGGCGGCCAGGCGCGTTTCCCCGACATCGCCGACCGTATGGAGGCCGCTCTGGAGGCTCGCGGCGTTCCCGATCCGGAGCGTTGGATGGCAGACGTCCAGGGTGATCTGGACACGGCGCTGGCCGAGACCGTCACCCTTGCGGTCGACGACATCCTCCTCGACACCCTGCTCGACCAGCTCAACGGCGTGGCGGGGGCGCGAGAGCTGCTGGAAGGCATGGCCGTCTACCGCACCCCGGTCGACTGCACCGGGGCCGCCTGGCAGCTGTCGGACCTCACCGCACCTCCCCAACCCGACCCCGCCCTCCGCCAACGCCTGCGTACGGTGAGCGCCCGGATCGATGAGGCCCGCGCGGCCGGAGCGGGACCGGAGGACGGCTATGGCCGGTCGCCCGGGGCAATCACCGAATACCGGGCCCTCTTCGAGGAGCTGCGGCGGCCCCCAGTCGTCCTGGACGAGCGGGCCGAGAGGGCGTTGAAGCAGTTGCTGGACCTCGGGCTGATCTCACCGGCCCCCGCACCCCAGGACGAGCCGGGCAGCCCACCCACCGGCCTGACCGTGCACCACTGGACCGCCGACGCCCTCCGCAAACGCGCCCACCCCGACACCCTCAAAGCAGCCCACCAGCGGGCCGCCGCCTACTGGCAATGGCGCGTCCGCGTCTGGCCCCAGCCACCCAGCGACCGCATCACCCAGCTCATCGAGGGACGACATCACCACCACCAGGCCGGCGACCTCGACCAGGCCGACACCATCACCCGGTACGTGTGCTCCCAACTGCACACCTGGGGAGCCTGGGACTGGGAACAACACCTGGTGGAGGAGACCCTCACCTGGCTCCCCGACCGGTCCCAGCCAGCCGCCGCCTACACCCACCAGCTCGGCATCATCGCGCAGGTGCGGGGGGACTACCAGCAGGCCGAGGAACGCTACCGCGCCTCCCTCACCATCGAAGAAGAGCTCGGCAACCGCGCCGGCATCGCCCGCAGCTACCACCAGCTCGGCATCATCGCGCAGGAGCGGGGGGACTACCAGCAGGCCGAGGAACGCTACCGCGCCTCCCTCACCATCAAGGAGGAACTCGGCGACCGCGCCGGCATCGCCCGCAGCTACCACCAGCTCGGCATGATCGCGCAGGAGCGGGGGGACTACCAGCAGGCCGAGGAACGCTACCGCGCCTCCCTCACCATCAAGGAGGAACTCGGCGACCGCGCCGGCATCGCCCGCAGCTACCACCAGCTCGGCATCATCGCGCAGGAGCGGGGGGACTACCAGCAGGCCGAGGAACGCTACCGCGCCTCCCTCACCATCAAGGAGGAACTCGGCGACCGCGCCGGCATCGCCACCAGCTACCACCAGCTCGGCACCATCGCGCAGGAACAGGAGGACTACCAGCAGGCCGAGGAACGCTACCGCGCCTCCCTCACCATCAAGGAGGAACTCGGCGACCGCGCCGGCATCGCCACCAGCTACCACCAGCTCGGCACCATCGCGCAGGAACAGGAGGACTACCAGCAGGCCGAGGAACGCTACCGCGCCTCCCTCACCATCGAGGAGGAACTCGGCGACCGCTCGGGTATCGCCCGCAGCTACTACCAGCTCGGCATGATCGCGCAGGAGCGGGGGGACTACCAGCAGGCCGAGGAACGCTACCGCGCCTCCCTCACCATCGAGGAGGAGCTCGGCGACCGCGTCGGCATCGCCACCAGCCACGGTCAGCTGGGCGCGCTCTACACCGAGCAGGAACGCCCCGGCGAAGGCGTGTCGCACACGTTGCGGGCGTTGGCGCTTGAACTGGAGATCGGAAGTCCGCCCGATGCGAGCCTCTACTGGCTCATCCGGCAGAGGGCTCTCCTCGGTGACGACGCCTTCCGATCCCTCCTCGACGAACTGCTGCCGTACGAGGCAGCAGCAATGATCATGAGCGCCACGCAACCAGAGGACGAGTCCGTGCCACCTGAGGAGCCGACCGACCCGGGCGATCCCACCGGCACGGACCCGGAATAGACCGCAGCGCGGCATCCCAGTGGACGATCCGCGGATCCCTCGGACTCACCAACCCGGCATCGGCCACGCCGCCGCAGCACGCGGTGGGCTGCCACCCCCCGCCATGTGATCCACCCCAGTAACGTGGGCCAGGGAAACCGAGGACACAACACCCCGTCAGCAGCCAAGGAGAACGGTCATGGTGCGCGCGCCCAAGAGCGTGGATGTGAAACTGAACCTGCGCGTGCTGGAGATCTCCGGCACCTGGGAACCCAACGACGCCGAACGCCGCGCAGCCTGGGAAGTCTATGTAGAGCTTGTCACACGAATCTCCGTGGTCCCCCTCCGCGCCGACGAGGGCCTGCTGCGTGAAGCACTCAGCAGCCTGTACTCCCTCTTCGCCACGACCCGTGACGTCCTGCGCCGGCACGGCCCCGAAGTGGCCGAGCCCAAACGCAACGGCCAGTACAACTTCGGCTATCTCGCCGTCGCCCTGCTCAACTTCGGCATCCGCCCCCTGCTCGCGCGCTGGCACCCCGCACTGGAGGACTGGGAAAACCAGCGCCCGGCAGACCGCTCACGCCGCGACCACGAACAACTGTGGCCACACGCCGACGAACTCCGCGCAGCCCTCGCCGGCACCCGCCACATCCTCACCGCCTACGCCGACCTCCTCGCCAGTGCCTGCGGCGTCCCCAACCTCTTGCAAGCCGTACCCACCAGCGAGTAAGCGCGTGACGCCCAGCAACGACGGACGACAACCTTCGCCACGCCCAGCCCGAGCTGCCTCTTGGGCGGGAGCGGACGGCCGACGTTGCCGAGCGGGGCGGAGACATCAGCGAGCGTGGGCGACGACGGGTGCTTGATCGACGAAGGGAAAGTCGAGACACGCCTTACTGCCGTCAAGCACACCGCCAATCGGTCCGCCGAAACCGCCCTGCGCCAACGCTGAGGACGAGCGCCGAGGGGAGCCCCCGGGACCCGCCCCTTACAGCACCGGCAGGTTCTTCCGCAGCTCGAAGGCCGTGACCTCGCTGCGGTACTCCTCCCACTCCGACTTCTTGTTGCGCAGGAAGAAGTCGAAGACGTGCTCGCCGAGGGTCTCGGCGACCAGGTCGCTGCTCTCCATGAGGGTCAGGGCCTCGCCCAGGTTCTGCGGGAGCGGCTCGATGCCCATCGCGCGGCGCTCGGCGTTGGACAGGGCCCAGACGTCGTCCTCGGCGCCCGGCGGGAGCTCGTAGCCCTCCTCGATGCCCTTCAGGCCGGCCGCCAGGAGGACGGCGTAGGCCAGGTAGGGGTTGGCGCCGGAGTCCAGGGAGCGGACCTCGACGCGGGCCGAGCCGGTCTTGCCTGGCTTGTACATCGGGACGCGGACCAGGGCGCTGCGGTTGTTGTGACCCCAGCAGATGTACGACGGGGCCTCGCCGCCGGCGCCGGCGGTGCGCTCGGAGCCGCCCCAGATGCGCTTGTAGGAGTTCACCCACTGGTTGGTGACCGCCGAGATCTCCGCCGCGTGCCGCAGCAGGCCCGCGATGAAGGAGCGGCCGACCTTGGAGAGCTGGTATTCGGCGCCCGACTCGTAGAACGCGTTGCGGTCGCCCTCGAAGAGGGACAGGTGGGTGTGCATGCCGGAGCCGGGGTGCTCGGAGAAGGGCTTCGGCATGAAGGTCGCCTGCACCCCCTGCTCCAGCGCCACCTGCTTCATGACCAGGCGGAACGTCATGATGTTGTCCGCCGTGGAGAGGGCGTCGGCGTAGCGCAGGTCGATCTCCTGCTGGCCGGGGGCGCCCTCGTGGTGGGAGAACTCCACCGAGATGCCCATCGACTCCAGCATGGTGATCGCCTGGCGGCGGAAGTCCATGCCGACGTTGGTGGGCGTGTGGTCGAAGTAGCCCGAGTTGTCGGCCGGGGTCGGGCGGGAGCCGTCCAGCGGCCGGTCCTTCAGCAGGAAGAACTCGATCTCGGGGTGGGTGTAGAAGGTGAAGCCCAGGTCGGAGGTGCGGGCCAGGGCGCGCTTGAGCACATAGCGGGGGTCCGCGAAGGACGGGGAGCCGTCCGGCATGAGGATGTCGCAGAACATGCGGGCGGTGCCGGGGGTCTCCGCGCGCCACGGCAGGACCTGGAAGGTCGAGGGGTCCGGCTTGGCGATCATGTCGGACTCGTACACCCGGGCGAAGCCCTCGATGGCCGAGCCGTCGAATCCGATGCCCTCGTCGAAGGCCTGTTCCAGCTCGGCGGGGGCCACGGCGACGGACTTCAGGAAGCCCAGCACGTCCGTGAACCACAGGCGTACGAACCGGATGTCACGCTCCTCCAGTGTCCGGAGCACGAACTCCTGCTGCTTGTCCATCTTCCGCTTCCCCATCCTTGCTGGTCAGGCCGCCTGTCCCCCGTCCCGCGGGAGGCGGTCGGGCACCTGAGCATCCCACCACAACACCATTTCATGCGCGTTGCGGACCTTGATCGCGGATGCGTCCTGGGACTGAACGCCTCTCGTCCGGCAGGTGTACTGCCGTGTGGCCCATCTTGCCTGTTCGGACCGACATCCGTAATGGCCGATCCGCTTCGGACGTGAGGGAAACCACGCCTCTTTAATTTGCATCTCAGATGCAACTTTTCTTAGCGTTTTGATCAGCCGAGATGTGAAGAGATCCGGCGAGATCCGAGGAGATCCGATGCTGTCCGAGCAGTCCGCAGCCACCGTCCGCGCCACCCTTCCCGCCGTCGGCGCGGCTATCGGCGAGATCACCGGGCGCTTCTACGCCCGCCTCTTCGCCGCCCACCCCGAACTGCTGCGGGATCTGTTCAACCGCGGCAACCAGGCCTCCGGCGCCCAGAAGCAGGCCCTCGCCGGATCCATCGCCGCCTTCGCCACGCACCTGGTGGACCGCCCGGACCAGCGGCCGGACGCCATGCTCGGCCGCATCGCGCACAAGCACGCCTCCCTGGGCGTGGCCCCGGAGCACTACCCGATCGTGCACGAGCACCTCTTCGCCGCCATCGCCGAGGTTCTCGGCGAGGCCGTCACGCCCGAGGTGGCCGCCGCCTGGACCGAGGTCTACTGGCTGATGGCGAACGCGCTCATCGCCGTCGAGAAGCGGCTGTACGAGGAGAGCGGCGCCACGGAGCGCCGGCCCTGGGAGGTCGTGGAGCGCGTCGAGGAGACCGCGGACGTCGTCACCTTCCGGCTGCGGCCCGCCGACGGCGGCCCGGTGCGCGACTTCCGTGCCGGCCAGTACGTCTCCGTCCAGGTGGAGCTGCCCGACGGCGCCCGGCAGATACGGCAGTACAGCCTCTCCGGCGCGCCCGGCGAGACGCTCCGCCAGTTCAGCGTGAAGCGGGTGCAGGGCGACGACGCGACGCCCGACGGCGAGGTCTCGAACCACCTGCACGCGCGCGTGCGCGTCGGTGACGTCCTGGAGCTGTCCGAGCCGTACGGCGACCTCGTCCTGGACGCCGGGGCCGGCACCCCCCTGCTGCTCGCCTCCGCCGGCATCGGCGTGACCCCGGTGATCGCGATGCTGGCCGACCTCGCGGCGGGCGGCCACGGCGGCCCGGTCACCGTCGTCCACGGCGACCGCTCCCCCGCCGACCACGCCCTGCGCACCGACCACGAGACGTACGCCGGCAAGCTCGCGGACGCCTCCGTGCACTTCTTCTACGAGCGGGGCGCCGAGCCGGGCACCCGCACCGGCCTGGTCGACCTGGCCGACATCGCCGTAGCGGCCGGCACGCGCGCGTACCTGTGCGGCCCGCTGCCCTTCATGCGGGCGGTCCGCACCCAGCTGATCGAGAAGGGCGTGGCCCCGGCCGACATCCACTACGAGGTCTTCGGCCCGGACCTGTGGCTGGCCCAGGGCTAGCGGACCTACGGCCTCGGGGTCACCCGGCGCCGAAGCGGCGGGCGCCCTCGCGGCCGGTCTCCTGGTTCTCCGCCACGTACGGGCGCAGCTCCTGTTCGTAGGCGGCGAAGGCCTTGGTGTGGTCGCCGCCGGACTCGGCGAGGTGCCGGGCGAGGACGCGGGCACCGATCAGGGCCTGGGAGGTGCCCATGCCCGAGGTGGGGGCGGCGCAGTACCCGGCGTCGCCCACCAGCACGACCCGGCCCTCGGACCAGTGGTCCAGGTGGACCTGGCAGGCCGAGGAGAAGTACAGGTCCTCGGCGGCGGACATGTCCTCCAGCAACCGGGGCACGATCCAGCCGGCGCCGGCCATCCGCTCCCGGACGATCCGCTCCTGCTCCGCGCGGTCCAGCAGGTCCAGCTTCGGCGAGTCACTGGCGAAGGACAGGCTGACGGACATCCGCTCCGGGTCGGCCGCGCTGAACAGGTACACGGCCCGGCCGGGGGTCTGCCGGAGCGCGCCCCGGTGGTCCAGGCCCAGATGGTTCGGGGCGCTGAAGCCGGCCCCCGACAGGCCGAGGTGCCGGATCACCTCGCTGTGCGGGCCGAAGACCAGGCGGCGCACCGCGGAGTAGATGCCGTCGGCGCCGACGACGAGGTCGAAGGTGTCCGGTGCGGCCCGTTCGAAGCCGACCCGGACACTGTCGGCGTCCTGCTCGACGGCGTTGATGGAGTCGTCGAAGACGTAGCGCACCGCGTCCCGCGTGTGCTCGTACAGGATGCGGGTCAACTCCCGCTTCGGTACCTCCAGTTCACCGGCGAAGACCTCGGCCGGGAGCTCACCGGCGCGGTTGCCGTCGGCGTCCAGCAGATCCGTGCCGCGCATCCCGGTGGCGTACCCGCGCACCTCCTCGAGGATCCCGAGGTCCGCCAGCGCGTCGAAGGCCGCGCCCCGGAAGTCGACGGCGTAGCCGCTGTCGCGCAGCGCCGGGGCACGCTCGACCACGGTCACCTCGTGGCCGTCGCGGTGCAGGAGGAAGGCGAGCGCCGGGCCTGCGACGCTCGCACCCGAGATGAGGACCTTCATGACGTACCCCCGTCGTCGTGTTCGAGTCGGGGACCAGCCTTCCCCAGGTCTCCCCGGCGATCAACGACGGCTTTCGGTCACCGGCATCAGCCGCCCTGCGGCCCCCGGGAGATGCCCAGCAGCAGCGGCCCGGTCGGGTCGGCGACGAGCTCGGCGAGGGTGATCGGGTCCAGGGCGGCGTAGAAGGCCTCCTGGGCCCGGCGCAGGGCACCGCGCAGGCGGCAGCCGGTGTTCAGCGGGCAGGGGGCCGTGCCCGCCGTGCCTTCGCAGTCGACCACGTCGCCCTCGCCCTCGAAGGTGCGCACCACCGCGCCGACCGAGGCCGTGCGGCCCTCGGCGGTGAGGGCGAGCCCGCCGCCCCGGCCGCGCCGGGCGTCCACGAGGCCCAGGTGCTGGAGTTCGGCGACGACCTTCGCGGCGTGCGTGTAGGGCACGTCCATGTCCGCCGCGACCTGGCGGGTGGTGGGCATGGTGCCGGCGGCCACGGCCAGTCGCATCAGGACGCGCAGGGCCAGGTCGGTGGAGCGCAGGAGCCGCATACCACGAGCCTAGGTAATGCGCATCCGCGGTTCAAATTATCGCGCGGGCGGCTCTTTGCCGCTCCCGGTCTACGGGAGCCACCCCCTGTCCCCTTACGATCAGCGGGCCCCACCCTTCCCGTTGCCGGCCCTTTTCCCCAGAAGGACACTCATGGGTTCCGCCAAGAACAGCAGCGCGGCGCGCAAGGCGCGCATAGAGGAGATGCGCCGTGCCGAGCGTGCGCGCGAGCGCCGCAACCGCGCGCTCACCATCGGCGCGAGCGTGGTGGTCGTCGCCGGCCTCGTGGTCGGCGGTGTGGTCCTCGTGAACGCCCAGTCCGGCGGCAAGAAGAACAGCGCGAGCGACTCCAAGGCCACCGGGAACTCCGGTGACTCGGGGCACTGGGTCACCGGCAAGGACGGCGTGCGGACCTGGAGCGGGAAGCTGGCGCGCACGCACGTCCAGGCCAAGGTGTCGTACCCGATGCACCCCCCGGTCGGCGGCAACCACAACCCGATCTGGGCGACCTGCGACGGCACCGTCTACACCAAGCCGCTGCAGGACGAGAACGCCGTGCACTCGCTGGAGCACGGCGCGGTCTGGGTGACGTACACCAGCAAGGCGAAGAAGGCCGACGTCGACGCGCTGGCGGCGAAGGTGAAGAAGACGCCGTACTCGCTGATGAGCCCGTACGAGAACCAGGCGGCGCCGCTGATCCTGTCGGCCTGGGGTCACCAGGTGGCCGTCAAGAGCGCGGACGACCCCGAGGTGAACAAGTTCTTCAGCGTCTACGTCCAGGGCCCGCAGACCCCGGAGCCGGGCGCCGCCTGCACCAGCGGGGCGATGTAGTGAGGCGGCGGTACGTCGGCTGGCTCACCGGGGCCGCGGCGGCGGTGCTCGTCGCGGCCGGCGCGATCACGTACGCGGTCGCCGAGGACACGAGCGGCGGCTCGTCGGTGCGGACGCCGGCCGCCGAGTCGGCGGACGCCGGGTTCGCGCGGGACATGGCCGTGCACCACCAGCAGGCCGTCGAGATGTCGTACATCGTCCGGGACCGCACGCAGAACGCGGAAGTGCGGCGGCTCGCCTACGACATCGCGCAGACGCAGGCCAACCAGCGCGGCATGCTGCTCGGCTGGCTGGATCTGTGGGGGCTGCCGAAGGTGTCCGAGAAGCCGCCCATGTCCTGGATGGGCATGGGCGACATGCCCGAGCGCGGGGACGGCTCGCTGATGCCGGGCATGGCGACGAACACGGAGCTGAGGAAGCTCCGGTCGCTGAGCGGCAAGCAGGCCGAGATCCTCTACCTGCAGCTGATGACGGACCATCACAAGGGCGGGATCCACATGGCCGAGGGATGCGTCTCCAAGTGCACGGTCGGCGTGGAGAAGCGGCTCGCGCAGGGCATGGTCGACGCGCAGCAGTCCGAGCTCCAGGTGATGGCGCAGATGCTGAAGCAGCGGGGCGCGAAGCCGCGTTCGTGAGCGGAGCGGAACGGCACCTGTGAACAGAGTGGTTCGACGGTTGTGAACAGCGGGCAAGCCGTTTCGTTACCTGCCCGTAAGGATAAAAGCCCCAAATCGCCCCACCTGGCGGCTACTTGGTGTTCTCTTGACCTATCCGTTCCCCTGGCATGAACCGTTCATCGAAAGAGTGACCCCCATCGTGTGATCCATACGGTCGGCCGAACCGCCGCGGGCCGGCACGCGGACGCATGACGTTTCGACCACTACATGCATGCGAACCGCATCGCAGGGGGTTCTATGAGATCCAACCGCGCCAAGCTGCGCGCCGTGAGCATGGCAGCGACACTGCCCATGGTCGCCGGCGCGCTGGCGCTGGGCATACCCGCGGCACACGCCGCGGACAGCCCCGCCCGTGAGGCACTGAAAGGCACCAAGCCGCTGTGGGCCACGGCCAAGGCGGACAAGGGCGCGACCCCGAACAGCGCCCAGGTGAACGCCCGGGTCTACCTGGCCGGCAAGAACGCGGCGGGCCTCGCCGCCTACGCCAAGGCCGTGTCCGACCCCAGCTCGCCGCTGTACGGCAAGTACCTGAACGCCAAGAAGGCACAGGCCCAGTTCGGGGCCACCAAGGCCCAGGTGGCCGCCGTCAAGTCCTGGCTGACGTCGGCCGGTCTGAAGGTCACCGAAGTCACCCAGCACTACGTCGCCGTCTCCGGTGACGTGGCCGCCGCCGAGAAGGCCTTCGGCACCCAGCTGCACAACTACGCCAAGGGCTCGGCGACCTACCGCGCCCCCGCGCAGGCCGCGTCCGTCCCGGAGGCCCTGAAGGGCACCGTCCTGACCGTCACCGGCCTGGACAGCGCCCCGCACAAGGCCAACCACGACGACCAGCTGCCGCCGCCGGACGCCGTGTTCAAGAACTCCGGCCCGTTCTCGTCGTACTACGGCTCGAACATCGCGACCACGCTCCCGGACGCGTACGGCGGCAAGATCCCGTACGCGATCAAGGGCTACACCGGCAAGCAGCTGCGCGCCGCCTACGGCGCCGGCACGTACACCGGCAAGGGCGTCCGCGTCGCGATCACGGACGCCTACGCGTCCCCGACGATCGCCTACGACGCCGGCACGTACGCGCTGAAGAACGGCGACGCCGCCTGGAAGACCGGCCAGCTCCACCAGGTGCTTCCGAAGAACTACACCAAGACCAAGGAGTGCGGCGCGGCCGGCTGGTACGGCGAGGAGACCCTCGACGTCGAGGCCGTGCACGCCGTCGCCCCGTCCGCCGACGTCACGTACGTCGGTGCGGCCTCCTGCTACGACGACGACCTCCTGGACTCCCTCAGCAAGGTCGTCGACAACCACCTGGCCGACATCGTCTCCAACTCCTGGGGCGACATCGAGGCCAACCAGACCCCGGACCTCGCGGCCGCCTACGACCAGGTCTTCCAGCTGGGCGCGGTGCAGGGCATCGGCTTCTACTTCTCCTCCGGTGACAACGGCGACGAGGTCGCCCACACCGGCACGAAGCAGGTCGACACCCCCGCCAACTCCGCCTGGGTGACCGCGGTCGGCGGTACGTCCCTGGCCGTCGGCAAGGGCAACACCTACGAGTGGGAGACCGGCTGGGGCACCGAGAAGTCGACCCTGTCGGCCGACGGCAAGAGCTGGACCAGCTTCCCCGGCGCCTTCACCTCGGGCGCGGGCGGCGGCACCAGCAAGACGGTCGCCGAGCCGTACTACCAGAAGGGCGTCGTCCCGGACTCGCTCGCCAAGGCCAACAGCGCCGACGGCAACCGCGTCGTCCCGGACATCGCGGCCATCGCCGACCCGAACACCGGCTTCCTGGTCGGCCAGACCCAGACCTTCCCGGACGGATCGCAGCAGTACAGCGAGTACCGCATCGGCGGCACCTCGCTCGCCGCTCCGGTCATCGCGGCGGTCCAGGCGCTGGCCCAGGAGGCCCGCGGCGGCAAGGCGATCGGCTTCGCCAACCCGACGATCTACGCCAAGTCCAACAAGGGTGTCTTCCACGACGTCACGGACAACCCGACCGGCTCCGGCCTGGCGGTCGCCCGCGTGGACTTCGCCAACGGCCTCGACGCGTCGGGCGGCCTGCTGTACTCGGCCCGCAGCCTGGGCAAGGACAGCTCGCTGTCGGCGGTCAAGGGCTACGACGACGTGACGGGCGTCGGTTCACCGGCGGACGGGTACGTGCAGTCGTACGCGAAGAAGCACTGACGCGCTGACACTCCGCTGAGCGGAGGGGCCCGGGGTCGTGACGACCCCGGGCCCCTTTGCGTCACGCCGACTTGAGCGCGCTGACGAAGGGGGTCCAGGCGGTGACCGTACGAGTCATGGGTACGGCGGCGGATTCCGGCGGGGGTTGGCCCTGCTCGACGCGCTTGCCGAGCGACGGGGCGTGGAGCAGCGGGCCGACAGGAAGACGGCGTGGTGCAAGCCTTGAAGTTGCCGCGGGGCCGCCCGCTTCCCGGCGGCAACTGACAAGCTCGCCCGGCAGCAGCCGACCCCTCGGCTCGCCGCCCAGCCGACCGAGTCGGGTGGGCAGGTGGGCAAAGGCGCACTCAGCGGCGCAACGCCCCCGCCTCCTCCGGCACGTGGGACGTAACCACCCGCCCCACCGACGGAGTCCCCCGGCGCCGGTCCACCGCCCACGCCACGCTCGCCACGCCCAGGCCCAGCACCGCCAGCATCGAGCCCGCCAGCGCGGGGGACGTCGTACCGAAGCCCGCCGCCAGAGCCAGGCCGCCGATCCAGGCGCCGCCGGCGTTGGCCAGGTTGAAGGCCGCCTGGTTGGCGGAGGAGGCGAGGGAGGGGGCCGCAGCCGCCTTCTCCATCACCATCAGCTGGAGCGGGGAACCCGTGATGAACGCCGCCATGCCCAGCAGGGCGACCGCCGCCGCCGCGCTCCACTCCGTGCGCATCAGGACCGGGAACAGCAGCAGCACGAGCCCCAGCGAGGCCAGGCCGCCGAACAGAGTGCCCCGAAGCGAGTGGTCCGCCAGGCGGCCGCCCAGCAGGTTGCCCGCCGTGGCGCCCACACCGAACAGGGCCAGGAGCAGCGTCACGTTGCCCTCCGCGAAGCCGGCCGACTGCGTCAGCATCGGGGTCACATAGCTGTACGCCGCGAAGAGCGCGCCGAAGCCGGCCACCGTCGTAGCGAGGGCCAGCCAGACCGGCAGGGAGCGCAGGGCGGCCAGTTCGCCGCGCAGGCCGGCCGCAGAGGCGGCCTGCCCCCGGTCGTGCGGGATCAGCAGCGCCAGCGACGCGATCGCCGCCAGGCCGATCACGCTCACGCCCAGGAAGGTGGCCCGCCAGCCCAGGTGCTGGCCCATCAGTGTGGCCACCGGCACGCCCGCGATGTTGGCGACGGTCAGGCCGAGGAACATCAGCGACACCGAGCGTGCCTTGCGCTCCGGCGGGACCATCGCCGTGGCGACGACCGCTCCGACGCCGAAGAAGGCGCCGTGCGGCAGGCCGCTGAGGAAGCGGGCAGCCAGCAGCGCGTCGTTGCCGGGGGCGAACGCCGACAGGGCGTTGCCCAGCACGAACAGCGCCATCAGGGCGATCAGCACCGTGCGGCGGGACATGCGGGCCGTGAGCGCGGCCAGCAGCGGGGCGCCGATCACCACGCCCAGCGCGTACGCCGAGACCAGGTGTCCGGCGGTGGGGATCGAGATGTGCAGGTCGTCCGCGACGTCGGGCAGCAGGCCCATCATCACGAACTCGGTCGTACCGATACCGAAAGCGCCGACGGCCAGTGCGAGCAGGGCCAGGGGCATGAAGGGCCTGTGCCTTTCGAGGTAGGAGTCGACCCGGCGTGTGGGTCGACGGGAGCGGAGTTCCGGACAGCTTATGTTCAACTGCGGAACAAAGCCTCTCAGGCCCAGTATTCCAAGGGGTTACGACGACGTGTCGAGCTTCACACGGGCAGCCACCGGAAGGTGGTCACTGCCGGTGCGCGGCAGTGTCCAGGAGCTCTCCGGCTCGACGCCCCGGACCATGATCTGGTCGATCCGCGCCATCGGGAACGACGCCGGCCAGCTGAACCCGAAGCCGCTGCCCGCCGCGCCCTGCGTGGAGCGCATCTGGGAGGTGACGGCGTTGAGCGAACGGTCGTTCATCGTGCCGTTCAGGTCGCCGAGGAGGACGACGCGCTTCAGCGGCTCGGCGGCGATGGCCTCGCCGAGCGCGTCGGCGCTCGTGTCGCGCTGCTGAGCGGTGAACCCGGCGTCCATCTTCACCCGCACCGAGGGCATGTGGGCGACGTACACCGCGAGGGGGCCGCTGGGCGTGGTCACGGTGGCCCGCATCGCGCGCTTCCAGCCGAGCTTGATGTCCACCGCCCGCACATCGCTCATCGGGTACTTACTCCACAGGCCGACCGTGCCCTCGACGCCGTGGTACTTGTACGTCGGCGCGAGCGCCTTCTCGTAGGTGGCCAAGGCAGCCGCCGGGACCTCCTCCAGGGCCAGGACGTCGGCGCCGGAGGCGGCCACCTCGCGGGCGGTCGCGACGGGGTCGGGGTTCTCGGCGTTGACGTTGTGGGTCGCCACCATCAGGTCGCCGCCCGAGCCCGTCTTGTCGGTGAGCAGCCCGCCGAAGAGGTTCAGCCACACCGCCGCCGGGAGGAGTACGGCGATCAGCGCGGTCGCCGACCTGCGGAGCAGCCCCAGGAACAGCAGCACCGGAATGGCGAGGCCCAGCCACGGCAGGAACGTCTCGGTGAGGCTGCCGAGGTTGCCCACCCGGTTCGGGATGCGCGAGTGCAGCAGCATCACCAGGGCGAGCAGCAGGGCGAGGAGCGCGAGGACGATGCCCCGGCGCCAGATGCGCGGGTCGCCGCGCCAGCCGTCGAGCAGGCGGTGCATCAGGCGCCGAAGCCGGGATCCCGGTCGCTCGGGCCCCGAGCCGCCGTTGTCCGTCTCCGTCACATACGCCTGCTGCGCCATACCGTCTGCCTCACTGCCTGCCGTACACACCGTCGTTCCCCCGTGTTCTTCCGACCCTAGGGGATGATCGGTCCCGTTCCCGCCGTCCCATGACGGCCGTACGGAAGACGAGGACGAACGAGGCGCGGCGGGGAGTTCCGATTACCCCCGCAACGGGTGGGGTCTGTGACAGAACGCGCACATCGGTGCTACGAGGCTGTCGAGCTGACGGGCCGTAGGCCTTCCAGGACGGAGTCGACGATCTGCTCGGCCAGGCCCTCGGGCAGTGCGCCGTCGCGGCGCAGGACGGAACGGACGAGCATGGGGCCGACGAACATGTCGTTGGCCAGTTCCAGGTCGACGTCCGCGCGCAGTTCGCCGTTGCGCTGTCCGCGCCGCAGCACGTCGAGGCCGAGTGCGCGCCGGGGCTCGACGACCGCGGCGTGGTACGCCGACCAGATCCTGGGACTGGACTTCATCTGGGCGTAGACGTTGTGCAGGATCGCGGAGGAGCGGCTGACCAGGCCGCGTTGGCGCAGCGACTCCAGCAGGGCGACGAGGTCGTCGCGCATGGAGGTGCCGGGGAGTACCGGGTCGGGGGGTTCGGCGGCGCGCATGACGTCGACGAACAACTCCTCCTTGCCGCTCCAGCGGCGGTAGATGGTGGCCTTGCCGACCCCGGCCGTGCGCGCGACGCGCTCGATGGAGAGTTCGGCGAGCGGTACGCCGTCCTCCAGGAGCTTCATCACGCCTTCCAGAATGGCCCGTTCCACGGCCTCGCTGCGGGGGCGTCCCCGCACGGGCCCGTCCGGCCGCGGCCGGCTCTCGGCAAGGCTCACGTCGTCCGTCCTCTCCCTGTGCTGCGGGAATTGTCCCGCAGCGGCCTCCTTCCCCCGTGGAGTCGCGATCGAATTCGCGTCAGTCCGCGGCCGCGACCAACTCCGTCTCCTGTTCGCCCTTCTCGGCGGCCGGCGGCTTGCCGGGCAGGAACAGGGCTGTCACCACGGCGCCGATCAGCGCGACGCCCACACCGCACAGGGCGGTGACGTGCATCGCGTGCAGGAACGCGTCGTCGGCGGGTGTGACCAGGGCCTTGCCCTGCGGGCCGAGCTTGCCGGCGATGCCGAGGGTGGCCTCGATGGACTCGGCGGCCTTGTCGCGTAGGGCGGGCGGCAGCACGCCGAGCTTGCCCTCGATGCCGCCCCGGTACGACGTGGCGAGCACCGAGCCGAGGACGGCGATGCCGAGCGCGCCGCCGACCTGGCGGAAGGTGTTGCTGAGCGCGGAGGCGGAGCCGGCCTTCTCGCGCGGCAGCGCCTGCATGATGACGACCGAGGTCGGCGTCATGATGTGCGCCATGCCGGTGCCCATGAGGAAGAAGACGACTTCCAGGATCCAGATCGGCGTGTCGGCCTCGAACGTGGCGAACGCGGCCAGCGTGGCGGCGATCAGCACCAGCCCGGCGGTGGTGGTGGCCTTGTTGCCGAACCGGTCGACCAGCAGCCGGGCGCGCGGTGCGAAGATCAGCTGGGCGCAGGCGAGCGGCAGCATCAGCACACCGGACTCCAGCGGCGAGTAGCCGCGCACGCTCTGGGTGTAGAAGACGCCGAAGAACGTGACGCCCATCAGCGCGAAGAAGACCAGCGCGATGGCGCTCATGGCGGCCGAGAAGACCTTGTTCTTGAAGTAGGTGACGTCGAGCGACGGGTGGTCGCTGCGCTTCTCGAAGACGACGAACGCGGTCAGGACGGCAAGACCGGCGATGATGGTCGCCAGCACCTTGGCGTCGGTGAAGTCGGCCAGCTCACCGCCCTTGATGATGCCGTAGACGAGCAGGACCAGGCCGACGACGGACAGCACGACGCCGACGGGGTCCAGGCGGCCGGGCCGGGGATCGCGGGAGTCGGGTACCAGCCAGGTCATCAGGACCAGCGCGACGATCACGATCGGCACGTTGACGAAGAAGACCGAGCCCCACCAGAAGTGGTCGAGGAGCGCGCCGCCGGTGATCGGCCCGATGGCGATCGCGAGGCCGACACCGCCCGCCCAGATGCCGATGGCCTTGGGCTGCTCCTCGCGCTCGAAGACGTTCATCAGCACGGCGAGCGTCGCGGGCATGACGAAGGCGGCACCGAGGGCCATCAGGGCGCGGTAGGCGATCAGCTGGTCCGGCGAGCCGGACTCGGCGGCGAGCATCGAACCGATGCCGAACACGGCGATGCCGCCCAGCAGCACCTTCTTGCGGCCGAGGCGGTCACCGATGAGGCCGGCGGTGAACAGCAGGCCGGCGAAGACGAGGGTGTAGGCGTTGATCGCCCACTCGATCTGGCCCTGGGAGGCGCCGAGGCCGGTCGGCGCGGGGCTGGAGATGGTCTTGATGGCGACGTTCAGGATCGAGTTGTCGAGCACCACGATCAGCAGGCTCAGCATCAACACGCCCAGGATCGCCCAGCGGCGCCGGTGCACCGCTTCCGGTATCCGGGAGGCAGGGACGGGACTTGTCATGTGTTCGAGCCTAAAGCCATTTCGATACGGAACGGTCTCGTATCTTACTTCTTTACCAAGACCTTACATGGCTGGTTTGCGGCCTGGCGGGGATCGGCCATGGGTGGGGATCACAGGGGACCCCCCTGGCCGTGGCTGGCACGAGGTGCCACCATGGAGGCGATCCGGGGACGCCGTCAGGGCGCCTCGAGATGACTGAAGGAGCCGTTGCCATGACGCAGCTTTCGGCTGCCCAGAACGCGCAGAACGCGCCGCACAAGTCCTCCGACGGCAGCAAGGCGCTGTACGGGGGGAAGGGCACCCGCCGCATCACCGTTCGCGACATCGCCCTCGCCAAGGAGCGGGGCGAGAAGTGGCCCATGCTCACCGCCTACGACGCGATGACCGCGTCCGTCTTCGACGAGGCCGGGATCCCCGTGATCCTGGTCGGCGACTCGGCGGGCAACTGTCACCTCGGGTACGAGACGACCGTGCCCGTCACCCTCGACGAGATGACCATGCTGTCGGCGGCCGTGGTACGCGGCACGCAGCGCGCCCTGATCGTCGGCGACCTCCCCTTCGGCTCCTACCAGGAGGGCCCGGTGCAGGCGCTGCGCTCGGCGACCCGGCTGGTGAAGGAGGCCGGTGTGGGCGCGGTCAAGCTGGAGGGCGGCGAGCGCTCGCACGACCAGATCCGGCTGCTGGTCGAGTCCGGCATCCCGGTCATGGCCCACATCGGCCTGACCCCGCAGTCCGTCAACGCCATGGGCTACCGCGTGCAGGGCCGGGGCGAGGAGGCGGCCCAGCAGCTGCTGCGCGACGCGAAGTCCGTCCAGGACGCGGGTGCCTTCGCCGTCGTCCTCGAACTGGTGCCGGCGGAGCTGGCGGCCGAGGTGACGCGGGTACTGCACATCCCGACGGTCGGGATCGGCGCCGGGCCGGAGACGGACGCGCAGGTCCTGGTCTGGACGGACATGCTCGGCCTGACCGCGGGCCGGGTGCCGAAGTTCGTCAAGCAGTACGCCAACCTGCGTGAGGTCATGGGCGACGCGGTGAAGTCGTTCGCCGAGGAGGTCGTCTCCGGGACCTTCCCGCTGGAGGAGCACTCCGTCCACTGAGCCACTGCGGAAACACCCCGGCAGCCCCGCTGATCTTCCCCCGTCAGCGGGGCTGTCGCCTTTCGCAGATGGTTGCGGTGGCCGTCGGGGAGTTGTCGGTGGCTGTAGGCGGCCTGTCGGTGGTCTGTCGGTGGGCCCTGGCACCGTCTTCCCCATGAAGCGAATCGATGACAACCCCGTCGGCGCGAGCCACGCAGTGACGGTACGGGGACTGGTCAAGCACTACGGCGAGACCAAGGCGCTGGACGGTGTCGACCTGGACGTGCGGGAGGGCACCGTGATGGGCGTGCTCGGTCCGAACGGCGCCGGCAAGACCACTCTCGTACGGATCCTGTCCACCCTGATCACCCCGGACGCCGGCCGGGCCACCGTGGCCGGGTACGACGTCGTACGGCAGCCGCGGCAGTTGCGCCGGGCCATAGGGCTCACCGGCCAGTACGCCTCCGTCGACGAGAAACTGCCCGGCTGGGAGAACCTGTACATGATCGGCCGGCTGCTGGACCTGTCCCGCAAGGACGCCCGCACCCGCGCCGACGAGCTGCTGGAGCGGTTCTCCCTGACGGAGGCGGCCAGGCGGCCGGCGAGCACCTACTCCGGGGGCATGCGGCGGCGGCTGGATCTCGCCGCCTCGATGATCGGGCGCCCGGCCGTGCTGTACCTCGACGAGCCGACCACCGGGCTCGACCCCCGCACCCGCAACGAGGTGTGGGACGAGGTGAAGGCGATGGTCGGCGACGGCGTCACCGTGCTGCTGACCACTCAGTACATGGAGGAGGCCGAGCAGCTCGCCTCCGAGCTGACCGTGGTCGACCGCGGCAAGGTCATCGCCACGGGAGGGATCGAGGAGCTCAAGGCCCGCGTCGGCGGGCGCACCCTCCGGGTCCGGCCCGTCGACCCGCTGCAGCTGCGCCCGCTCGCCGGCATGCTGGACGAGCTCGGCATCACCGGGCTCGCGACCACCACGGTGGACCCCGAGTCCGGGACCCTGCTGGTGCCGATCCTCAGCGACGAGCAGCTGACCGCCGTGGTCGGCGCGGTCACCGCGCGCGGCATCACGATCTCCTCCATCACCACCGAACTGCCCAGCCTGGACGAGGTCTTCCTGTCCCTCACCGGCCACCGCGCCAGTGCCCCGCAGGACACCACGCCCACCGACTCCCGCGAGGAGGTCGCCGTATGAGCGCCGCCACCGCCACCATCGCCACCGACGCCGACGTCCGGATCCCGCTGCGCGGGCACCTCCGGCACACCGGCGCCCTCATCCGCCGCAACCTGCTCTGGATCCGCCAGGACCCGGAGTCGATGTTCGACGCGCTGCTGATGCCGGTCGTCTTCACCCTGCTGTTCGTGTACGTCTTCGGCGGCTCGATCGGGCAGGCGCTCGGCGGCGGCCAGGGCAAGTACGTGCAGTACGTCATCCCCGGCATGATCGCGATGATGAGCATGACGCTGTCCCAGGGCGTCGGCACCGGGTTCAGCCAGGACTTCAACAGCGGTGTCATGGACCGGTTCCGGTCGCTGCCGATCGGCCGCGGGTCCGTGCTGTTCGCGAAGATCGCCGTCGAGCTGGGGCGGATGCTGTTCGCCACGGCCGTGCTGATGGTCGTCTCCGTCCTGGTCGGCTTCCACATCACCCACTGGGCCGGCCTGTTCGCGGCGGTGGGTCTGTCCGCGCTGTTCGCCTCCTCGATCATGTGGGTGTTCCTCACCCTCGGCGTGATCCTGAAGAACGCGCAGTCCGTGCAGGCGATGGGCTTCCTGGTGCTGTTCCCGCTCCAGTTCGGCTCGTCGATCTTCGCGCCGACCAAGTCGATGCCGGGCTGGCTGCAGCACTTCACCGACTACAACCCGCTGTCCACGCTCGCGGACGCGGCCCGGGGCCTGATGGTCGGCGGCCCCGTGGCGCACGACCTGTGGGTCACCGTGGCCTGGTCGGTGGCGATCACGGCGGTCATGGGACCGGTCGCGATCCACAAGTTCCGCACGAAGACCTGACGCCCGCCGTGCGTCAGAACAGGGCGGTGGCCTCCGCGAGGGAGAGGCCACCGCCCTCGGCGTACGCGGCCCGGTAGGCGGGTTCGTCCAGAGTCTCCCGGATCCGGTCCTCGGCCATGGCGTGGCACCGGCGCTCGACACCGGAGAGGACGTGTCCGGACGGCAGCAGGGCACGGGCGGCGCCCAGGCAACGGGCGGCGTCGCCGGCGCGGCCGCCGCCGTCGAGGCGGGCCAGAGCCATCGCCGCGCTGTAGAGGCAGATGGAGGCCAGGTGCGGGACGACGGCCTTGGACAGCGGGTTCTGAGCGAGGTTCAGCGCCCGCCTGGTCCGCTCCAGGGCGTCCTCTGCGCGGCCGTCGATGGCGTCCAGCCAGGCCTCCTGGGTGAGGATCATGGTGTCGAAGACGACGAAGTGCGCGATCCTGAACTCCTCGCGCAGCCGGCGCAGTTGCTCGCGGGCCTCGGCGGTGCGGCCGGTCAGGCCGAGCCAGCAGGCGAGGAACAGGCGGGCGGCGGGCATGGCCTCGTTGAGGGAGCCGTCCTTGCTCGCGATGACATCGCGGAGCAGTTGCTCGCCGCGCTCCGTGTCGCCCGCTTCCATGAGCACGCTGCCGAGGCGGGCGCGGAGGACGGCCATCTGGCCGCGGGCGCCGAGGCGTTCGGCGTGTTCGATGGCCGCCCGGTAGTCGGCGGCGGCCTCCTCGTTGGCGCCCTGGCGTTCATGGGCCTCGCCGCGGGCGGACAGCGCCTCGGCGGTGCCCCAGGCGTCACCGAGGCGGCGGTAGATCTCCAGGGCCTCCTCGGCGTCCCGGGTGGCGTTGCCGGCCCAGGCGGCGCGGTTGGCGAGGATGTTGGCGCGCATCTGCAGGGCGCCGGCCAGCTCCCACTCGAAGCCGGGGGTCTCGCGGCAGGTCTGCACGCAGGCGTCGACGACCTCCCGCATCCGGTCCACACCGCCGGTCAGTATCACGGCGAAGAACCACAGCATGCCGGGCGCACGGCAGGTCTGCGGCAGCCCGGGGCGGTACACCCGGGTGATGGCGCGCAGCTTGGCCTGTGCCTCGGGGGTCTGCCAGGCGTCCAGCTCGGTGTCCATGCAGGCGAGGTGGGCGAGGTGGACGCCGCGCCGGGCCTCGGCGAGGACCTCGCCGGCGTACGGGGGCGGGGCGTCGGTGCAGCGCTGCCAGACCGGCTCGGCGGGCCGGGCGGGTGCGGCGAAGGGGTCGGGGCCGAGCGCCATGACCTCCCGGCACCAGGTGCGGGTCTCGATCCGCTGGTCGCGCATCTGCCAGAACCACAGCAGGGACAGCACCAGGCACAGCGCCTCCTGCTCGTCGCGGGCGGCGACGGCGTGCCGCAGGGCGGTGCGCAGGTTCTCGTACTCCAGCTGGAACCGGTCGATGGCGGTGCGCTGTTCGGGGCCGCGCAGCAACGGGTCGGTGGCGCGGGCGAGTTCGCGGTAGTACGTCAGGTGGGCGCGCTCGGCGTCGGCGCGGCGTCCGGTCTCGTCCAGCCGCTCGCCGGCGTACTCGGCGACCGTCTCCAGCAGCCGGTAGCGCATCCCGCCGTCGGCTCCGCCGCCCGGCAAAGGCGCGGCCACCACCAGGGACTTGTCGACCAGGGAGCCGAGCGCGTCCAGGGCGACGGGCCCGCACACGGCCTCGGCGGCGGCCAGGTCGCAGCCGCCCGCGAAGAGGGACAGCCGGGCGAGGACGTCCCGCTCGTCGGCGTCCAGCAGTTCCCAGGACCAGTCCACGACGGCCCGCAGGGTCTGCTGGCGGGGCAGGACGGTGCGGCTGCCGGAGGTGAGCAGCCGGAAGCGGTCGTCGAGCCGGTCGGCTATCTGGCGCGGGCTCAGCATGCGCAGCCGGGCCGCCGCCAGCTCGATGGCGAGCGGGAGTCCGTCGAGCCGCCGGCAGATCTCCGCGCACGCCTCGGGGTCGTCCTCGACGCGGAAACCGGGCCGGGCCGCCGCGCCCCGGTCGGCGAGCAGCCGCAGCGCGACCGGCTCCGGCAGCGGCTCCACCGGGCGCACCAGCTCCCCCGGTACGCCGAGGGGTTCGCGGCTGGTGGCGAGGACGGTCAGCTCGGGGCAGCGGGCCAGCAGGTGCTCGGTGAGACGGGCGGCGGCCTCGATCACGTGCTCGCAGTTGTCGAGGACGATCAGCATCCGGCGCCGGGCGCAGTGCTCCACGATCCGTTCGAGGGGGTCGTCGTGCCGGTCGGTGACCGCGCGGATGCTCTCGGCGCCGGCGCCGTGCAGCACGGTGTCGCGGGCGCCGATCGCGGTGAGCACGGCCTGCGGTACGGCCTCGGGGTCGTCCACGGGCGCCAGTTCGGCCAGCCACACCCCGTCCCGGGCGGTGTGCCGCACCGCCTCGGCGGCCTCCTGGGACAGCCGGGTCTTCCCGGCGCCGCCCGGACCGAGCAGGGTGACCAGGCGGGCGGCGGCGAGGTCGGCGCCGATGGCCTCGATGTCGGCTTCCCGGCCGACGAAGGAGGTGAGCCGGGCGGGCAGGTTGCCCACGGTCTCCGGCCTCGGCGCCGGGTGTTCCTCGGCGGTCAGCAACTCGGCGTGCAGGGCGCGCAGTTCGGGGCCGGGGTCGGAGCCGAGCCGGTCCGCGAGCAGCCGTCGTACGTCCTCGTAGGCGGCGAGCGCCTGGGCCGGGCGGCCGGCGTCGCGCAGGGCGCGCAGCCGCAGCGCCTGCAGCGGCTCGTCCAGCGGATGGCCGTCGCACAGGGCGGTGAGCTCGGGCAGGGCCTGCTCGGCGTGCCCGAGGGCGAGGGCGGCGGCGTGCCGGGCGCGCAGCGCGTCCAGGCGGCGGGTCTCCCAGCGGGCCGCCTCGGCGGTGTGGTCGGGCAGGTCGGCGAGGGCGGGGCCGCGCCACAGGGCGAGCGCGTCGTCCAGGACCACGGCGGCCTTGGCCGGGTCGCCGTCGGCCAGGGCCCGCAGGCCGTCGCCGGTCAGGCGCTCGAAGCGGGTGAGGTCCACGTCGTCGGGTGCGGCGGTGAGCCGGTAGCCGCCCTCGGCGGAGGCGACGGCGTCCGCGCCGAGGGTACGGCGCAGCCGGCCGACCAGCGCCTGGAGGGCACCTGCGGCGTCGGCGGGCGGGTCGGCGCCCCAGACCTCGTCGACCAGCACGCCCACGGGCACGGTCCGCCCGGCCCGGAGCGCGAGCACGCCCAGCAGGGCACGCAGCCGCGCCCCGCCGACCGGGACGGCCGTGCCGTCGGGGCGGAGTACCTGGGTGGTGCCGAGCAGCGAGAAGCGCACGGGGTCCATTGTCGCCGGAGCGGTCACCGGGGGTCACCGGGTTCGGGCGGCGTGCCGTCGGGAAGCTCCAGGGTGACGAGGACGCCCTGGGCGCGGCGGATCCGGTGGGGACCCGGGTCTCTGCCGGGTTCCTGATGCTCGAACCACTTCGGGCAGGTGTCGACGGCCTCCAGGGTGTGCGCGCCGGGCACCGGTTCCATGCTGTACGGGGACGGGAGGATGACCGGGCCCCGGGTCTTCGACGGCTCGCGGGCACGGTCGAGGCGCTCCAGGGCCCGCTGGTCGGTGTACGCCAGGTACTCCTGGTGCACCAGGTCGATGGCCCGCACCCGGCCGGCGGTCTCCTGGTCCGGGCCGCCGTGGTTCTCCACCCAGGCCTCGGCGCCGTACCCGTGGCCCTCCCGGACGCCTTCGGCGTCGTGGGCGACCAGCCGCCAGGCCACCTCGTCGCCCACCGCGAAGGGCGTGCCGCAGCACTCCATCTGCCAGTCCTCGTAGAACACCCTCTTCCGTGGCATTCCCCCAGGGTCCAGGAACCGGACGGGGAGCGCGAGACGTTTCCCCCGCGAGGGCGCGGCCGGTACGGTCGCACTTCCGACCGTCCCCACCGCACAGGAGCCCGCCGATGACGACCGCCACCACCCGCCGCGGCGACCGCCGGGTCTCTCCCGTGTTCGTCGGGATCCTGGCCGTGACGGCGGTGACGGGCTGGGCGACCTGGACGGGGTATGCGGCCAAGCCGGGCGTCGCGGTGTTCCTGTTCGTGACGGCGGCCTGGATCGTCTCCCTGTGCCTGCACGAGTACGCGCACGCGCGCACGGCCCTGCACAGCGGCGACATCACGGTCGGCGCGAAGGGCTACCTCACCCTGAACCCGCTGAAGTACACGCACGCGCTGTTGAGCATCGTGCTCCCGGTCCTCTTCGTGATCATGGGCGGGATCGGGCTGCCCGGCGGCGCGGTGTTCATCGAGCGCGGCCGGATCCGGGGCCGCTGGCGGCACAGCCTGATCTCGGCGGCGGGCCCGCTGACGAACGTGCTGTTCGCGGCCGTGTGCACGGCGCCCTTCTGGCTGCACGCGCTGGACGGCGTACCGGACGACTTCCGGTTCGCGCTCGCCTTCCTGGCCCTGCTGCAGGTGACGGCGGCGATCCTGAACTTCCTGCCGATACCGGGCCTGGACGGCTACGGCGTCCTCGAGCCCTGGCTGTCGTACAAGGTCAAACGGCAGGTGGAGCCGTTCGCGCCGTTCGGCCTGATGTTCGCGTTCGCGCTGCTGTGGGTGCCGGCGGTCAACGGCCCGTTCTTCGACATGATCGACGCGGTGCTGCGCGGGCTGGGGGTCAGCGACACGGACGTCTCGTACGGCTGGAGCCTGTACCGCTTCTGGGCCTAGACAGGCCTAGGCCGTCCGATCGCGCTTGACGTAGTACCAGGTCATGTTGGACGTCAGGCCCGCCAGCAGCACCCAGACGATCCCCAGCCAGCTGCCCTGGACGAAGGAGACGACGGCGGCGGCCACGGAGAGCACGCAGACCACGAGGGTGTAGAGGGCGATGCGGGGCATGGCTGGGGGACTCCTGTCGGATCCTGGTTCCCGTCGGGGACACTGCTCGGAACTGCTTCGCCGACCAGTGTCCCCCATGCGGTCATACGTCCGTGACGCGGAGCCCGGCGTGTGCCTTGTAGCGGCGGTTGACGGAGATCAGGTTCGCGACCAGCGACTCGACCTGGTGGGTGTTGCGCAGCCGGCCGGCGAAGACGCCCCGCATGCCGGGGATGCGCCCGGCGAGGGCCTGCACGATCTCGACATCGGCGCGTTCCTCGCCGAGCACCATCACGTCGGTGTCGATCTGCTCGATCTCGGGGTCCTGGAGCAGGACGGCGGACAGGTGGTGGAAGGCGGCGGCGACCCGGGAGTCCGGCAGCAGGGCGGCGGCCTGCTCGGCGGCGCTGCCCTCCTCGGGCCGCAGGGCGTAGGCGCCCTTCTTGTCGAAGCCGAGCGGGTTGACGCAGTCCACGACGAGCTTGCCGGCCAGTTCGTCGCGCAGCGCCTTCAGCGTGTCGCCGTGCCCGTCCCACGGTACGGCGACGATCACGATGTCGCTGCGGCGCGCGGCCTCGGCGTTGTCGGCGCCCTCGACACCGTGGCCGAGCTCCTCGGCGGCGGCCTGGGCGCGCTCGGCGGACCGCGAGCCGATGATCACCTTCTGTCCGGCCCGGGCGAGCCGGTAGGCGAGGCCCTTGCCCTGCGGTCCGGTGCCGCCGAGCACGCCGACGACGTAACCGGAGACGTCGGGCAGGTCCCAGGGGTCCTTGGCGGGAGCCTTGGCCGGGGTCTGTGCGCTGTCGGAAGAGGTCGTAGAGGTCATGGGTGCGACTCTACGTCCGTGTCGGGCACGGCACCGGCCCGGACGAGCCGCGCGACCGGTATCCGGCGGAGGGCGATGGTCTCGTAGGCGCTGAAGTCGCCGGTCTCGTAGAGGAGTCCGACGGTGTCCGCATCGACGCGGACCAGGTCGGAGTAGGCGGCGGGCAGTCCGTCGACGGTGCAGGCGGTGCGCCAGGTGGTGCCGCCGTCGGCGGAGGCGCGGATCGTCATCCGGGCGCGCCGGGCGGGGTCGGCCGGGCCGGAGTAGAGCAGCAGGTCCGGGTCGCGGAGCTGGAGGACGGAGGCCTGGCAGACGGGGGCGGTCAGCCCGGCCTGCGGCCGGAAGGGTTCGACGAGTGTCCTCCCGCCGTCCTCCGAGTGCGCGTCGGCGCGGTTGCCGGGCGCGGCGGAGTCGCTGCGGGTGTTCAAGTAGACGCGTCCGTCCGGGAGTTCGGCGGCGGTGGTCTCGTTGACATTGATGTACCCGTCGGTGCTCTCATCGAGGTATCCGAGGTACCAGGACTCCCCCCGGTCGTCGCTGAGCAGGCAGTGGCCGCTGTTGTACCGCGGTTCGGCGCCGGTGTCGGTGCCGGTGGGCGGCAGGGTGTGGTTGGCGGGGACGAGGACCCGGCCGGTGCTCAGCTGGAGGGCGTGGCCGGGGGCGGTGGCGTACCAGCGCCAGCCGGGCCTCTTCACCTGCGCGGTGATCTCCCTGGGCGCGGACCAGGTGACCCCGTCGTCGTCGCTGTGCCGCACCCACACCCGCCGCCCGTCGGCTTCCGGCACCAGGCCGCGCAGGATGGCGGCCTCGGTGGCGGTGGCGGCGGACCGGATGTGCACGAGCAGGATGCGGCCGGTGTCGAGGACGACCGGGGCGGGGTTCCCGGCGAGGCCGTCGCCGTTGCTCGCGGCGACCTGGAGCGGTCCCCAGGTGCGGCCGCCGTCCGTGGACCGCTTGAGCACGATGTCGATGTGCCCGTGGTCGGCGGCGGAGTCGACGCGGCCCTCGCAGAAGGCGAGGAGGGTGCCGGCGCCGGTGGCCACCACCGCCGGGATCCGGAAGCCGGCGTAGCCCTCGTGTCCGGCGCGGAAGGGGACGGTGACCTCGGTCATCGGGCGGCTCCTGGGCGGGTGGTGGTACCCGTGAAGCGGGATATGTCCCCAGGGCGGGCGAATTCCGGGTGAACTCCGCGTCACGAGTGACCGGTTGCGGCAGGATGCGGGCGCATGGACGCCGTACGGGTCGCGCTGCTGCGGGAAGTGCTCGCCGGGACCGAGTGGCTGGGGGCCACCCGGAGATTCGCGGGGGTGCTGCGGGGTTCGGTGGTGGCGCACGGCGGCGGGCTGCTGCTGGTGGGCACGCCGGAGTACGAGCCGTGGCACCTCGCGGCGCACCTGGTGGACGAGGCCGCGTGGTCCGGGACGCCCGAGCTGGCGCCGACCCTGGTACGGCAGCACGCGCGCCCCTGCGACCCGCCGCACCTGGCCGTGGGACCGGGCCGGCTCGAGGCGGCGCGGCGCGGTGAGACGCTGCTGGTCGTGGCGCCCTTGGAGCCCGCGCCGCTGCTGGAACGGGTGCACGACGCCCGCCGGGCCGGGGTGACCGTGCTGGCCCTCGGCGCGGGCGAGGGCGAACTCGCCGCGATGGCCCATGACACGCTGGCCGTGCCGGAGGGGGCCGAGCTGGACCTGGACACGGTCCAGCACCTGGTCAGCGCGGCGGCCGGGGAGAACGGGGGCGGGGCCTCTCCGAGGGTTCGGCGGAGCTTCCGGGACCGTCTGTCGAAGCTGGCGGAGATCCTGACGGCCCCGCCACCTGCCCCTTGGTGACCTTTGCCCGCCCGCCCGTCTCGGGCGGCTGGAAGGGCACCGAGAGGCCCCGCCGTGGCGCAGCCGCCGCACGGCGAGCGCGTGGAAAAGCAGTTGCCCGCTGGTCCCGCCCGGCCGAACATCCTGAAGTGACCCGCGCCCTCCTCCCCGACCTCTCCCCCTGGAAGGCCTCCGCGGACTTCCGCCGGCTTTGGACATCAGGGCTGATCAGCAACTTCGGCAGCTTCCTCACCTTCGTCGCGCTCCCCGTCCAGCTGAAGGACCTCACCGGATCCGCGGCGGCGGTGGGCGCGATCGGCGCCGTGGAGCTGCTGCCGCTCATCGTGTGCGGTCTGTACGGCGGCGCCCTCGCCGACGCGCTGGACAAGCGGAAGCTCATCGTGTGGACGGAGGCCGGCCAGGGTGTGCTGAGTGCCGTGCTGCTGCTGAACGCTCTGCTCCCGCACCCCGCCGTCTGGCCGCTGTACGCCGTCGCCGCCCTCTCCTCCGCCCTGGTCTCCGTCCAGCGCCCGGCGCTCGACTCCCTGTGGCCCCGGATCGTCGCCCACGACGACATGCCGGCCGCGGCCTCCCTGAACTCCCTGCGCTGGACCGTCGGCGGAGTCGCGGGACCGGCCCTCGCGGGCGTGGTCGTCGCCTACGCGGGCCTCGGCTGGGCGTACGCCGCCGACCTGCTGACCTTCGCCGTCTCGCTGGCGGTCCGGATCGCCCCCTCCCCCGCCTCCCACGAGGCCTCGAAGCCCTCGCTGAGCGCCGTCCTGGAGGGCGCCCGGTACGCCTGGAGCCGCAAGGAACTGCTCGGCACCTACGTCGTCGACCTCGCGGCGATGTTCCTGGCCATGCCGCTCGCGGTGCTGCCGTTCCTCGCCGACGAGCTGCGCGCCGACTGGGCGCTCGGCCTGATGTACGCCACCGTCCCGGCCGGGGCCATGCTGGTGAGCCTGACCAGCGGCTGGGCGTCGAGGATCCACCGGCACGGGCTGATGGTGGTGCTGTCGGCGGCCGGCTGGGGCCTGGCGGTCGCGGCGGCCGGCGTGTGCGGGAACCTGTGGCTCGTCCTGCTCTTCCTGACCGTGGGCGGCGGCTTCGACATGGTCAGCGGGATCTTCCGGTCGGCCATGTGGAACCAGACGATCCCGGACGAGCTGCGCGGCCGGCTCGCCGGGATCGAGCTGCTGTCCTACTCGGTCGGCCCGCAGCTCGGCCAGGTCAGGGCGGGCGGCATGGCCGCCTGGGCGGGCGTGCGGACCTCCGTCGCCTCCGGCGGGCTGGCGTGCGCGGGCGCCATGGGACTGCTCGCGCTGTGCCTGCCGGGGCTCATGACGTACGACGCCCGCACCAACGAGCACGCGGTACGGATGCGCGAGCGCCGCACCGCGGCCGTGCCCACGAAGGCCTGATCACTCCTCCTCGGTGCTCCCGCCGGCCGGCGCGTCGTGCCAGCGCGGGTCGTTCTCCCACTGGAGGTTGCGCTCGGCGGCGGTCTCCATCGCGCGCTGGGCCTCCTCCGGGGAGGCGTACGGCCCGAAGCGGTCCTTGCCCGGGCACTCCGGGCCCTCCTCGACCTTCTTGTGCTCCAGGCAGTAGTACCACTCGCCCGGCTTGCCGGCGGTGCGCTTCTTGAACAGGGGCATGAACAGCTCCTCTCGCCAACGACATGTTCCCCCATGTCGGCTGGATAGACTCGCTGGCATGTCTGGCCAGTCGCTGCTCGTACCGGGGGAACTGTCCCCCATCCGTTCGGTCCCCGGGAACATCCGCCGCCCCGAGTATGTCGGCAAGCCCGCGCCGGCGCCGTACACCGGTCCGGAGGTGCAGAGTCCGGAGACCATCGAGGCGATGCGGATCGCCGGCCGTATCGCCGCGCGGGCGATGGAGGAGGCCGCGAGGATCATCGCGCCGGGGGTCACCACGGACCAGCTGGACAAGGTCGCCCACGAGTACATGTGTGACCACGGCGCCTACCCCTCCACGCTCGGTTACCGGGGCTTCCCGAAGTCGCTGTGCACGTCGGTCAACGAGGTCATCTGCCACGGCATCCCGGACTCGACGGTCCTCAGGGACGGGGACATCGTCAACCTGGACGTGACGGCGTACATCGGCGGGGTGCACGGTGACAACAACGCCACCTACCTGGTCGGGGACGTGGACGAGGAGTCCCGGCTGCTGGTGGAGCGAACCCGGGAGGCCCTGAACCGCGCGATCAAGGCGGTCAGGCCGGGCCGGCAGATCAATGTCATCGGCCGGGTCATCGAGTCGTACGCCAAGCGCTTCGGCTACGGAGTCGTCCGCGACTTCACCGGCCACGGCATCAGCTCCGCCTTCCACTCAGGCCTGATCATCCCGCACTACGACAGCCCGCACGCGACGACGGTCATGCAGCCCGGCATGACGTTCACGATCGAGCCGATGCTGACGCTGGGCACCCACGAGTACGACATGTGGGACGACGGCTGGACGGTCGTGACGAAGGACCGCAGGCGGACGGCCCAGTTCGAGCACACGCTGGTGGTGACGGAGACCGGGGCGGAGATCCTGACGTTGCCGTAACACTCCTCGTTGCCGTAACACGCCTTCTGTCCTTGGCCCGCGCCTTCTGTCCTTGGCCCGCGCCTTCTGTCCTTGGCCCGCTCTCTTCGGAGGGCGGGCCTTTGTGCTGCGGTCCCGCCTCCTGATGCCTTTCCGACATGCCGTCGGTAAACTTGCCGACAGTGCGTCGGCAAACCGAGGAGTGTCCATGGAGGCGTTCTCGACCGTCATCCGCACCGCGTCCCACGAGGCGCACAGGGCGGCGGAGACCTCGTCGTTCATGAGCGACCTGCTCGGCGGCCGGCTGGGCGTGGCCGCCTACGCGCGCTACACCGAGCAGCTGTGGTTCGTGTACGAGGCACTGGAGAGCGGCGCCGCACGGCTGGCGGCGGACCCGGTGGCGGGGCCGTTCGTCCGGCCCGAGCTGTTCCGGCTGGCCGCGCTGGAGCGGGACCTGGCGCATCTGCGGGGTCCCGGCTGGCGGGCGGGCCTGAGCGCCCTGCCCGCCACGCGGGAGTACGCGGACCGGGTCCGCGAGTGCGCCGAGCGCTGGCCCGGCGGCTATGTCGCCCACCACTACACCCGCTATCTGGGCGACCTGTCCGGCGGCCAGATCATCCGTGACCGGGCGGAGAGGACCTGGGGCTTCGCGAAGAAGGGCGACGGCGTCCGCTTCTACGTCTTCGAGGGCGTCCCCAACCCGGCCGCGTTCAAGCGGAGTTACCGGCGGCTGCTCGACGGGATACGGGTGGACGACCTGGAGAAGCAGCGGGTCGTCGGGGAGTGCGAGCGGGCCTTCGCCCTCAACACCGCGGTGTTCGGGGCGCTCGGGGACGAGTTCCCGTTGAGCGCCTAACGCTCCAGGAACACCCGGCCCCCTACCTCCACCCACCCCTCCGGCTGCGGTGCCGTGAGGATCTGGGAGCCCCTGCCCTGCGTGATGTTCAGGGCGCGGCCCAGCCGGTCGGTGAGGAGGAGGGCGGCGGCGCCGGTGGCCTCGTCCTCGTCGATGCCGTCGTTGCGGCCGGGGAAGGCGCGGGCGCGGATCCGGCCGGCCGCCTCGTCCTCCCAGGCCCAGGCGTAGATCCACTCGCCGGGCGGGGGCACGTCGAGGGCGTCGACCTCGGCCGCCGTGCCGTACTGGCGCAGGGTGCGCGGCGGGGCCCACTCCGGGCGTGCCTCGATCCAGCTGAACTCGCCGTCCAGCCGGGCGCCGACGACCCCGGCGGGGGTGACCAGTTCGGGGACGTCGAGCAGCCAGGCGGTGCCGACGCAGGGGTGACCGGCGAAGGGCAGGCGGAGGGTGGGCGTGTAGATGTCGATCACGCCGCGTTCGGGGTCGTCCACGAACACGGTCTCGCTGAAGCCGAGTTTGGCCGCGAGCGCCTGCCGGTCGCTCCGCTCGGGCAGCACCGAGCCGTCGCGGACGACGCCGAGCTCGTTGCCGTAGCCGCCGTTCGGTCCGCAGAAGACGCGGAGTACGTCGTAGTCAGTCACGGGGGAATTGAAACATCGCGGCACCCGCGAGCGCGTCCCAGGCGGGGGCGCCGCCGGGCAGGGGCCGGACGCGGACACCGGCCAGGCCACTCGGCTCCACACCGGCCGGGACGCGCCGACTCGGTCAGCGCACGCGCCCGAGGTGGATGACGGTCACGCGGATGTGTCGGTCGCCGACCTCGTACATCACGCGCTGTGCGCCGACGTGAATGCGCAACAGGTCTGCGCTGCCGAACGCGCCGTCGGGCCGCGGGTTGCCGCCGGGGCGGTCGACGGCGGTGAACACCAGCCGCACCCCGCGCGGGTCGTCCTTTCGGCGTCCGGGACTCCGGCGACCGGTGGGGCCGCACGCTGTTCTCCGAGGAGGCGTAGCCCGCCCTCGAATTCGGCTCCCAGGAGCTGACGTTCGAGGCACAGGAGGCGCTCGGCTGCTCCCTGTCGGTCATCGCCGCCGGCCTGGTGACGTGGATGGTGTTCTGGATGCGGCGCAGCGCCCGGCACCTGAGGTCCGAGCTGCACGGCAAGCTGGACGCGGCCCTCGCCATGGGCACCGGCGGGCTGGTCGCCACCGCGTTCCTCGCCGTCGGCCGGGAGGGCCTGGAGACCGCGCTGTTCGTGTGGGCGTCGGTGCACGCGGCCTCCGACGGCACTCCGCGCCCCCTGATCGGCGTGGCGCTGGGCCTCGCCACGGCCGTCCTGGTCGCCGGCCAACTACAGCTGTCGGTGTCCTTGGCGTCGGCGGCGATGGGCGCGACTGGCTGCCCGGCCCGACACACCTGGCCTTCGACATCAGCGACACCGTCGAGCCGGACAGCTGGTACGGGACCCTGCTGAAGGGCGTGTTCGACTTCCAGCCCGACCCGACCGTCCTCCAGGTCACGGTGTGGCTGCTGTACCTGATCCCGACGCTCGCGATCTTCCTCGCCCCGGTAGGGTTCGCCTCCGGAAAGGGGAAGGTGAAGGGACCCGATGAGCAGGGATCGCAGCCCGCGCAGGCTCCGCAGGCGTGACCGGATCGCCCTCATGGCGGCCGCGCTGACCGCTTTGTCGCTGACGGCGAGCGGATGTGTGGTGGTGCACGGGGAGCGCGAAGTGCTTCCCGCCGCCACCCGCGCCGAGGCCGCCAAGGCGCTCACCGCGTTCACGACCGCGTACAACAAGGCCGACAAGGCCTACGACAACTCCCTGGACGCGCCCTACCTCACCGGCCCGTTCGGCGACATCACCGCCGCGCGGCTGAAGGCCGGGCACGCCAACAGCCCGTCCGGCAACCCGGACCACGTACCGCTGAAGCTGTCGGACGTGAAGATCACGATCCCGAAGAAGTCCGGCTGGCCGCGCTGGTTCGTCGCCGACGCGAAGGGCAACAAGACCGGTACCCTGCGCTGGCTGATGGTGTTCACCAAGGGCGACCTGGGCCAGCGCTGGCGGGTCGCCTACGTCACCCTCGTCGCGCCGGGCGCCGTCCCGGCGTTCAGGACCGACCAGGACGGCTGGGCCGAGGCGGTACCGGCCGGCTCCCAGCAGCTCGCCGTCGCCCCCGGCAGGCTGAGCCAGGCGTACGCGACCTACCTGAAGAAGGGCGGTCAGACCTTCGCCGACGGCAGGTACACCAGCGTCGAACGCGCCGACCGGGCCAAGCGGGCGCACAGGCCGGGCCTGGTCACCCAGTTCATCGACGGACCGCTCACCAGCGGCGGCTACGCCCCGCTGGCGCTGCGCACGGCCGACGGCGGCGCGCTGGTGTTCTTCACCACACACCACTACGAGAAGCAGACCGCCGCCACCGGAACCACCGTCCCGATCCCCAACAAGGACGTACAGGCCCTGACCAAGGGCGAGGTCAACCAGTCCCTGACGCTGGAGTTCATGTCGGGCGAGGTGGCCTTGGACCCGGCGAGCAGCGGCAAGGTGTCGGTGCTGGGGCGTGTTCCGGGGCTGACTTCGGCCCAGGGCGAGTGATCAACGCACTGTCCCGGCACCCCCTGAGGCGCCTAATGCCGCAGCGGCCAGGAAGCACCCTGGGGGTCAGCACCCGCGTACCGCCCACACGCGTCCGTGAGCGCTTCCAGCAGGCTCAACGGATCCGGCAGCGCGTGCTCCGGCCCTCGCACCCACCGCACCGACTGATCGTCGCCGGGGAGCCGAGCCGGGGGCACCAGTACATAGGAGCCCCGGCAGTGCCAGCGCAGCAACGGGTGCTCGTCCATGGTCTCGGGGTGGCAGTCCAGCTCGCACGGCCACCACTCGTCCTCGTCCTCGGGGGTGCCGCGGGTGAGGGTGAAGAACAGCATGCGCCCGTCGTCGCTCTCGGCGACGGGCCCCACCTCGACCCCGGAGCCGAGCAGCCGCTCCAGCGCCTCGCGGCCGGCCTCCCGGGGCACGTCCAGGACGTCGTGCACCATGCCGGTCGCGGTGATGAAGTTGGCCTGCGGCTGGTGCCTGGCCCAGCGCTCGATCTGCCCGCGGTCGGTGGTGGACTGCGTCTGCCAGGCGAACGACACCGGGTGCCGGGCCGGGGTGGGACAGCCGACGCGGTCGCAGGAACAGCGGTAGCCGGGGGCGGGGTGCGCGGCGGGGGCGAGCGGCAGGCCCGCCCCGGCGGCGGCCAGCAGCAGGGCCTCACGGCCGCTGTCGTCGGCGGCCTCCTTCGGGCGGCGTCCGAGCAGCCACTGGGAGAGTTTGCCCTGCCGGCCCGACCGGCCGCCGAACGTCGCGCTCATCTGTCCCCTCGGTCTGGTGGTCGCCTCGCTGGTGTGCGGACAGTGTGCCCTATCGTCCCATCTTCATCTGCTTCGGGGCGGCTGGGGGGCGATTCCGTGCAGTGCGTAGTCGACGACGGTGTCCGTGTAGTCGTACGAAATCGGCCCGGTCCGTTGCAGCCACCGCTGCGCGAGGGGTGAGACGAACAGCTCCAGCGCGATGCGGGGATCGACGTCACCCCGTACTCCCCCGCTGTCCTGCGCCGAGCGCAAGCGGGCGACGTACAGCTGAAGCTGGGGTTCGAGCAGCTTCGAGACGAACTCGCGGCCGAGTTTCTCGTTGACCACGCCCTCGGCCGCGAGCGCCCGGGCCGGCACCTCGAAGCGCGGGTCGAGGAGCTCGTCCACCGTGGCCCGCAGCACCGCCTTCAGGTCGGCGGCGAGATCCCCGGTGTCCGGGATGGCGTACGGCTCCTGTCCCGCCGCCCGGGCCGCCTGCTCGCCGAGGTCGAGGAAGGCCTCCAGCAGGACGTCCGCCTTGGAGGACCACCAGCGGTAGATCGTCTGCTTGCCCACCCCGGCCCGCGCGGCGATCCCCTCGACCGTGGTCCTCGGGTAGCCGACCTCGCCGACCAGGGCGAGGGCGGCGGCGTAGATCGCTCTGCGGGACTTCTCGCTGCGGCGGGTGGCGTCGGGAGCCGGCTTGTTGACCATGGGGCGACGCTAACAAGCCACGGCGGCTAGACGGACGGCTCCTGCGGGGGGTCCTCCGGCGGCCACGGGTCTCCCCACTCGGCGTCCCGGGCCGCCTTGTACAGCCCGCCGTGGCGTTTGGTGACGGTGGTGCGGGCCAGCCGTTCGCCGGCCTCGCACAGGTCCAGGAGCACCTGGCCCTTGCGGATCTGCGGGCGCCGGATCACCCGGGAGGGGGCCGGCACCGCGGGCAGGCGGGTGGCGGCGACGTACGAGAACTTCTCGTCCTCGTACGGCAGGGTGCCGCCCTTGACCTGGCGGTGCAGCGAGGAGCGGCTCACCCGGGCGGAGAAGTGGCACCAGTCGCGGCCGGCCTCGATGGGACAGGCGGCGCTGTGCGGGCAGGGGGCGACGACGTGCAGTCCGGCGCGGATCAGGCGGTCGCGGGCCTCGATCACACGGGCGTAACCGGCCGGGGTGCCGGCCTCCACGATCACCACGGCCCGCGCGGCGGCCGCGGCGGCGTCGACGAGGGCGGCGCGGTCGGGCTCGGAGAGTTCGTTGAGGACGTACGACACCGTGACGAGGTCGGTGTCGTCCAGGGTGAGGTCGGCACCGATCCGGGCGCGCTGCCAGCGGGCGCCCCGCAGGTCCGGGTTGGCGGCGGCGATCTCCCGGCCGAGGGCGAGGGCGGGCTCGGCCCAGTCCAGCACGGTGACCCGGCGCTCGCCGGGCCAGGTCGCGGTGACGGCCCAGGTCGCGGCGCCGGTGCCGCCGCCGATGTCGACATGGCTGCCGGGGGTCCAGTCGGGGGCGGCCTGTGCGAACGCCTCCAGCGCGGAGTGGACCGCCGCGAAGGTGGCCGGCATGCGGTAGGCGGCGTAGGCGGCCACGTCGGCGCGGTCGCGGAGGATGGGGGCGTGGGTGGGGGTGTCGCCCCGGTAGTTGGCGATGAGCCTGTCGACGGCTCCGGCGGCCTGGGTGCGCGGGAGCCCGGCGAGCAGCTCCGCGAGGCTCCTGCGGAGGGCTTCAGCCGGTGGTACGGGGGCGTTCACCCGGCGATTCTATGGCGCCCTGCGCTGGTGCGGGCCCTGCCGGGGGTCCGCCCCCGGACCCCCGGCAGGGAAGGCACCGTCACGAGATCACCGCCCGCGCCAATCGCGTCGCCAGCGCCGCCCTCGGCCCGCTGTCCGGTGTCCGGCGCCGCGGATGCACCCGGTTGGCCAGCAGGACCAGGAACGTGTCCGTCCTCGGGTCGATGACCAGGGACGTGCCGGTGAAGCCCGTGTGCCCCGCCGCCCCGTGGCCCGCGAGTTCGCCCATGAACCACGGCTGGTCGACGGCGAAGCCGAGGCCCGGCGGGGTCAGGAGCAGTTCCACGAAGTCGGGGCCGAGGATGCGGGCGGGGCCGTAGGCGCCGCCGGCGAGCAGGGCGCGGCAGAAGACGGCCAGGTCGCGGGCGGTGGAGAAGAGCCCGGCGTGCCCGGCCACGCCCCCCAGCGCCCAGGCGTTCTCGTCGTGGACCACACCCCGCAGCATGCCGCGGTCCGCCTTGGCCCAGGGCCGCCGCTGGTCCTCGGTGGCGGCCGCGCCGGGGCACGGCCCGAAGCAGGTCGCCGTCATGCCGAGCGGCCGGGTGATGCCGTCCTGGACGAGGACGTCGAGGCCGCGGCCGGTGATCCGCTCCAGCACGGACTGGAGCAGGAGCATGTTCAGGTCGGAGTACAGAGGGCGGCCCGGCTCGGCCGTCGGCGCCTCGGCGCGCAGCAGGGCCAGCCGCGAGGCGTCGTCGGGGCAGTCGTACAGCGGGAGTTCGGGGCGGAGCCCGGAGGTGTGGGTGAGCAGGTGCCGCACGGTGATGCCGTGGGCGGCCGCGGCGTGGAAGTCGGGCAGGTAGTCGCCGATCCGGGCGTCCATGCCGAGGGTGCCGCGCTCGATCTGCTGCACGGCGGCGACGGAGGTGAACAGCTTGGTGAGGGAGGCCAGGTCGAAGGGCGTGTCGACGGTGGCCGGGACCCGGGCGGCGGGCGGCAGTTCGACACCGCCCCCGGTCTCGGGGTCGTAGCCGGAGTAGCGGACGGCCCAGCCCGCGGCCTCGGCGACGGCGATCACGGGTCCGCGTCCGGCCAGCACGACGGCGCCGGCCGCCCAGGGGCGGTCTCCGGCGGTGAGGGCGTGCACCTCGCCGACCAGGTGCCCGAGTTCCACGGGGTCGAGCCCGGCCCGTTCCGGTGTGTCGGCGCGCAGTCTCGGTGCGCTCAGTTCTCGTCTCCCTCCGACCCCGCACGTGTGTTCCCACGTGTGCTCCAGGGACGGCACATTCCCATGAAGGAGGCCGCCGCGACCAGTGCTGCCACCAGTTGGACCATCGCCATGGGTACGGCGGTGTGCTCTCCGGCGACACCGACGACCGGTGAGGCGACCGCTCCGACGAGGAAGGAGGAGGTGCCGAGCAGGGCGGAGGCGGAGCCGGCGGCGTGCCGGGTGCGCAGCAGGGCGAGGGACTGGGCGTTGGGGAGGGTGACGCCCATGGCGGACATGAGGACGAAGAGCGCGGCGGCGACCGGCGGCAGACCGGCCTCGCCGAACGCGCCGGTGGACATCAGCAGCAGGGCGGCCGCGGCGAGCACGATCACCGCGAGGCCGCAGGCGAGCACCTTCTCCAGGGCGACCCGGCCGACCAGCAGCTTGCCGTTGACCTGCCCGGCGACCACGAGCCCGACCGAATTGAGGCCGAACAGCAGGCTGAAGGTCTGCGGGGAGGCGCCGTAGATCTCCTGGATGACGAAGGGGGAGGCGGATATGTACGCGAACAGCGCCGCGAAGGCGAAGCCGCCGGCCAGCATGTAGCCGGTGAAGGGCAGGTCGGCGAGCAGACCGCGCATCGAGCGCAGGGCCTCGCCGACTCCCCCGCTGTGCCGGTCGGCGGGCGGCAGGGTCTCGGGGAGCCGCAGCCAGACCAGGGCGCCGAGCACTGCGCCGACCGCCGTGAGCACCACGAACACGCCCCGCCAGTCCGTCACCCGCAGGATCTGCCCGCCGATCAGCGGCGCCACGATCGGCGCGACCCCGGAGATCAGCATCAGGGTGGAGAAGAAGCGGGCCATGGCGACGCCGTCGTACAGGTCGCGTACGACGGCCCGGGCGATGACGATCCCGGCGGCACCCGCGAGGCCCTGGGCCAGCCGGAAGGCGACGAGCGTGCCGACGTTCGGGGCGAGGGCGCACAGGGCGGTGGCGAGGAGGTAGACGGCGAGGCCCGCGAGCAGCGGGCGGCGCCGGCCCCAGCGGTCGCTCATCGGGCCGACGACCAGCTGCCCGAGGGCCATGCCCAGCAGGCAGGCGGTGAGGGTGAGCTGGACGGTGGCGGCGGGCGCGTGCAGGGACCCGGTGACCTCCGGCAGGGACGGGAGGTACATGTCCATCGCGAGCGGGGGTGTCGCGGTGAGGCCGCCGAGGACGAGCGTGACGAGCAGGCCGGTCCGGCGGGCGGCGGAGGTCCGGGCCGGGGTGGACGAGTGATGGGTGTCCGGTGTCGGTGCCGCCGCGTGCTCGCGCATCCGTCCCCTCCCCTTGGTGCCCTTGGTGACACGACCGCCTGATGAAATCGACCGGCCCCTATGCTCTCAGCTCGTACACACTGCCGGGGCACACATGACCGAGGGGTGGGGCGAGCGATGGCGGAGCAGAGGGTGCGCTGGGGGATTCTGGCGACGGGCGGGATCGCGGCGGCGTTCGCGGCGGACCTGGTCGACCTGCCGGACGCGGAGATCGCGGCGGTGGCGTCGCGGCGGCCGGAGTCGGCGGAGGCGTTCGCCGAGCGGTTCGGGGCGGGCCGGGCGTACGGCGACTGGGAGTCGCTGGCGGCGGATCCGGACATCGATGTCGTGTACGTCGCCGCTCCGCACTCGGCGCACCGCGCGGCGGCCGGGCTGTGTCTGGCGGCGGGACGGAACGTGCTGTGCGAGAAGCCGTTCACGCTGAACGTGCGCGAGACGGAGGAGCTCGTCGCGCTGGCGCGCGAGCACGACCGCTTCCTGATGGAGGCGATGTGGATGTACTGCAACCCGCTCGTGCGGCGGCTGAAGGCGCTGGTGGACGACGGGGCGATCGGCGAAGTACGCACCGTGCAGGCCGACTTCGGGCTCGCGGGTCCCTTCCCGCCGGCGCACCGTCTGCGGGACCCGGCCCTCGGTGGCGGGGCGCTGCTGGACCTCGGCGTGTACCCGGTGTCGTTCGCGCAGCTGCTGCTGGGTGAGCCGGACGCGGTCGCGGGCAGCGCGGTGCTGTCGCCGGAGGGCGTCGACCTGCAGACGGGCGCGGTGCTGTCCTGGGAGAGCGGGGCGATGGCCGCGCTGCACTGCTCGATCGTCGGCGGGACGGGCGGCACGGCGTCGGTGACCGGTTCGCGCGGCCGGATCGACGTGCCGTCCGGCTTCTTCCATCCCGAGCGGTTCGTGCTGCACCGTGACGGCCGCGACCCCGAGGCGTTCGCCGCCGACCCGGCCGACGGGCCGCGCACCACTCTGCGGCACGAGGCGGTCGAGGTCATGCGGGCCCTGCGGGCGGGCGAGAAGGAGTCGCCGCTGGTGCCGCTGGAGGGCTCCCTGGCGGTGATGCGCACGCTGGACGCGGTGCGGGAGCGGATCGGTGTGCGGTATCCGGGAGAGACGGCGACCGTCACCGTCGGATAACCGTATGGCGGACACGGCATTCCGCATGGCGGACTTGCCGCCTACGCTGCGGTGCCATGACTGACAGGCAATCGAAGATCGCGGTGGTGACCGGCGCCGGCTCCGGCATCGGGCGGGCCGTCGCCGTGGAACTGCTGCGGGCCGGCTGGTCGGTGGCGCTGGCGGGCCGGCGCACCGGGACGCTGACGGAGACCGCGGCGCTGATGCCGGGGGGCGCCTCCCTCGCCGTGCGCACCGACGTGTCGCGGCCCGAGGACGTGGACGCCCTGTTCGCGGCGACCGTGGAGCGGTTCGGGCGGGTGGACCTGCTGTTCAACAACGCGGGGACCTTCGGGCCCGGCGGAGTGCCGGTCGAGGAGCTGTCGTACGACGCCTGGCGGCATGTGGTGGACACCAACCTCAACGGGGCGTTCCTGTGCGCCCAGGCGGCGTACCGGCACATGAAGGAGCAGGACCCGCAGGGCGGCCGGATCATCAACAACGGTTCCATCTCGGCGCACACGCCCCGCCCGCTGTCGGTCGCCTACACCGCGACCAAGCACGCCCTCACCGGCCTCACCAAGTCGCTGTCGCTGGACGGGCGACCGTACCGGATCGCGGTCGGGCAGATCGACATCGGCAACGCGGCGACCGACATGACGGCCCGGATGCGGACCGGTGCGCTGCAGGCGAACGGCGAGGTGGTGCCGGAGCCGGTGATGGACGTGGCCGACGTGGCGCGGACCGTGCGGCACATGGCGGAGCTGCCGCTGGAGGCGAATGTGCAGTTCGCGACGGTGCTGGCGACGGCGATGCCGTACATCGGGCGGGGCTGAACCCCGTCCCCCCTGGCGGAATTCGAACATCCGCGGTATTGCGACATGTCCAGCCTATATGCTCAACTTTCCTTCACGAGAGCTTCACAGTTGAAGCACGGGGATTCCGTAAGCCATCACCGAGGGGGGAGGCGACGGCCGTTCCACCGGACCGGAGTTGGGGGTGGACCTCGCGACGGGACGCGGGGTACACGCCGGTCCCGGTGGAGCGGCCGCCGCACTGTTCAGCGCGGGTGCGCCGGTGAGCGACGCCGCCCTGCTCAGCGCGGGGGGGGGGCCGGTGAGCGACGCCGCTCTGTTCAGCGCCGGTGCCGGCCGCCGGACTCCGTGGTTCCCGCAGACCCCTCGGCGCCCTCCGGCCGCTCCGCCCTCCCGGCTCCCCGGGACGCCTCGTCCGTCGCCGCCGCGGCGACCGCCCTGCGCCGCCGCTTGACCACCAGCGCCCCCGCCGCCGCCAGCAGCAGCGCCGTACCTCCCGCGCCCTCCACCAGCCGGCCGGTGGACGGGCCGCCGGAGCCCGAGCCCGGCGCGCCGGCCGCCGCCTGCGCCGCCTTTCCCCCGGGCGCCGGGCTCACCCTCGCCCCGCCCTCGCTGAGCGGCTCGACCAGGGTGCCGACGGCCCGCGCCGAACGCCCGCGCCCGAAGCCCCAGTCGAGCAGCGCTGCGGTCTGCTCGTAGACGGCGTTGCTGCCCTCGGCGGGGTGCATCACCGTCACCAGCAGGGTGCGTCCGCCCCGGGTGGCCGCGCCGGTGAAGGTGTTGCCGGCGTGGCTGGTGTAGCCGTTCTTGACGCCGATCAGGCCGTCGTACGTCCTCAGTCCCCACGCCCCGGTCAGCAGGCGGTCGGTGTTCTGGATCTGGAAGGTCTTCTTGCCCCCTGCCGGGAAGTCGGCGGTCCGGGTGCCGCAGTAGCCGCGGAAGTCGGGGTCCTTCAGACCGTGGCGGGCGAACAGCGTGAGGTCGTACGCCGAGGAGATCTGGCCCGGGTGGTCGAAGCCGTCGGGGCTGACCACATGGGTGTCCAGGGCCTGCAGGTCCTCCGCCTTGGCCTGCATCTCGGCGACCGTCCTGGCGATGCCGCCGTTCATGTGGGCGAGCACGTGCACGGCGTCGTTGCCGGAGCGCAGGAACACGCCCTGCCACAACTGCTCGACGGTGTAGGTGATGCCGGGCTTGATGCCGACCAGGCTGGAGCCGGCCGGGACGTCGGAGACGTCCGAGTCCTTGACGGTGTACCGCGCGGTGCGGTCGAACTTCTTCAGCACGGTGTCCGCGAACAGCATCTTCAGCGTGGACGCGGGCGCGAGCCGCCGGTGCGCGTTGAACGCGGCGAGCACCTCGCCGCTCTCGCAGTCGGCGATGAGCCAGGACCGGGCGGTGAGCTTCTCGGGCAGCCCGGAGGCACCGCGCACCTGGACGCCGGTGCGGGCCAGTTGCTCGCCACCGATCACCGTCGCGGCGGACGCCTCAGTGGTCGCGGACAGGGGAAGGGCGGCGGCCGTCAGTCCGAGGACGGCACGCCGGCTGAGCCGGGAACATTCGCGCACCCGGGGAAGGTACACCGCGCCCAGCAGCGGATTCCGCACCACGGGGCCGTCGCCGCCGTGGAATTTGCCACGTTATGAAAATCCGATGAGTTAACCCGTTTTCTCAGCCCTTACACATCTTTCACCCAGGGCGGCTCAAAGGTTCCTCCCTGGCTTGTGGCCGCGCCCACAGCGGGCGCCAAGTACCTTCGAGGAACGGGATGTTCGGCATCTGTCTCAAGCGCGAGCTGGGCCGCCGCAAGAAGGCCGCTCTGGTCGTCGCGATGGGTCCGGCGCTCGGTATCGCGCTGGTCATCACCGTCAACTCGGTGTCGGCCGGCATGACGCAGGCGCAGGACAAGGTCCGGAAATCGCTCTACGTCCTCGGCGGTGGTGACGGCCGGCGGCTGGGGTGCCCCCAGGCCCTTGAGGCACGTCGCCCGCCTCGCCCCGCGCCTGGCCACCACCAAGGCCGGGCAGCTCAGGCTGACCGAGCAGCAGCAGTACAGCGGCCACGGCCACTGAGACCGGCCGAGGTGGGCCGCTCACCTCCCGAGGATCCGGTCGATCTCGGCCAGCTGTCCCGGGGTGAGCGGCCCCTTCTCCATCGCGCCCGCGTTCTGCTCGGCCTGCGCGACCGACCGGAAGCCCGGGATCGGCACGGTGCACGGACTGCGGGCCCACAGCCAGGCGAGTGAGCCCTGGGCGAGGGTGCGGCCGTCGCTGGTGAGGACGTCCCGCAGGGCGTCGATCCGGGTCAGCCAGTCCTCGTCGGCCCCGGAGCCGTCACCGTCGTACCCCTGCATCCAGGCCGGCGGGCGGCTCCGGATGTCCCCGGCCTCCAGACCTCCGCTCCGCCGCCCGGCCAGCAACCCCATGGCCAGCGGGCTGCGGTTGATGCTCGCAAGGTCCAAGCGCTCGCACAGGCCGAGGAGGTGCGGCGCGTCCTGAAGCACGTTCAGGGCGTGCTGTACGGCCGTGCAGTGCGCGCCCTCGGCGAAGACGGCGGCGCGGTCGGGGTCGTCGGTGCTCCAGGCGTAGGCGCGGATCAGCCCTTCCTTCACCAACTCCTCGCACAGGTCCCGGAGTTCGGCGGCCCGCACCGGATCGGCGTCGGAGAGATGGAACTGGTACAGATCGATGCGGTCGGTGCCGAGGCGGCGCAGGGAGGCGGTGAGGGCGCGCCGGGCGTACTCCGGGGTGTCGTCGCTGCCGGTGAGGGTGCGGGTGTCCGGGTCGAAGACGTTGCCCCACTTGGTGGCGAGCACCACGCCGTCGCGCCGCTTGCCGAGGGCACGCCCGAGGACTTCCTCGCTGTGCCCGGTGCCGTAGACGTCGGCGGTGTCGAAGAAGGTGACACCGAGGTCGAGCGCACGGTGGATCGCCCGCACGGACTCCTCGTCGTCCACCTTGCCCCACCCGAGCGGCTGCCCGTCGGCGGACTGCCACTCCCCGCCGATGGCCCAGCAGCCGAAGCCGAGCGGGCTGACATCGATGCCGCTGCGTCCCAGGGTCCTTGTGGTCTCCATGCCTGAGGACGCTAGGAGCTGGAGTGCACGCGAACACAAGCCCCGTGACGGCCCTTTACGCCTGCCCGGTCTCGAACCGCGAGATCCGCCCGTCGTCCTCCACGGTGAAGGTCCACTTGGTGCGCATCTCGCCCCAGGTGTCGTTGCGGTAGCGGGCGAGAAGGGTCCGGCCGCCGGAGGACTCGTTGTCGACCTCCAGGTGACCGTGGGAGGAGAAGATCTCCCGGTCGATCCACTCGGCGAGGTCCCGGTCGGAGCCGTCGTCGGCCATGGTGGCGCCGGGGGCGAGCAGCGCCATGAAGCCCTCCCGGTCATGGGAGTTGACGGCGTTGACGAAGGCCCGGACGGCCGGATCGCTGAGCTTGGCTGGCTGAATCGTCATGGCGCCAGGCTCACACCGCCGCCCCGACCCCGCCACCCGAACGCCATCCACAGCGAGCCGACCGGTGTCATACCTGCGACGGTGGGAGCACGAGCCTCTCCTCGCTGTCCGCTTCTCCGCTTCTCCGCTTCTCCGCTTCTCCGCTTCTCCGCTTCTCCGCTTCTCCGCTTGGGAGTCACCGTGAGCTGTTTCGACCGACGTGACCTGGGCCTGCTGCTGCTCCGGCTGGGGACCGGCGGGGTGCTGGCCGCGCACGGCACGCAGAAGCTGTTCGGCTGGTTCGGCGGGCATGGCCTGGAGGGCACCGGCCAGTTCATGGAGTCCGTCGGCTATGCGCCCGGCAAGGCGAGCGCGACGGCGGCGGGCCTCGCGGAGGCCGGCGGCGGCACCCTCCTCGCCCTGGGCCTCGCGACCCCGGCGGCGGGCGCGGCGGCGGCCGGAGCGATGGCCGGGGCGGCGACGGTCCACATGCCCAATGGCTTCTTCGCCCAGGAGGGCGGCTACGAGTACGCGGCCAGCCTCGGCCTCGCGGCAGCCGGCCTCGCGGTGACGGGCCCCGGCCGCCTCTCCCTCGACCACGCCCTCGGCCACATCTTCGACCGGGGCTGGATGGTACCGGTGGCCCTCGGCGTCACGGCGGCGGCCACGGCGCTGGTGATCGGGGCGCGGAACCAGCGGGTGCGGGCGAAGGCGGAGGGGGAGCAGGAGGTGCTGTTCGAGGAGTAGTCGGGGCGGTGCAGTTCGAGGCGCGGCGGGGCAGGCGGTACGCGGCGCAGGGCCAGGGTCAAGGTCGGGGTCGGGGTCGGGGTCGGGGTCGGGGTCGGACGAGCGGTACGGCGCGGTTGCTGGGGGCGGACCAGCCGGTACGGCGCGGTGCCGGGGTCGGACGAGCGGTACGGCGCGGTGCCGGGGGCGGACCAGCCAGTGCGGCGCAGTGCCGGGGTTGGACGGGCGGTACGGCGCGGTGCCGGGGCATGGGAAGCTGCCCGGCATGACCGATCAGGACACCACCGGCCCCGCCGCCTCGACCGGCCCCACCCCCGCCACCACGGCCGACACCACCCCCGCCCTCTGGCCGACCATCGACGAACTCTGGTCCCGGCTGGAGGCCACCCGCAGGCACGCGGGCCAGGAAGGCGTCCTCCTCCGCGTCCTGAAACTCTCGGAGGAGGTCGGCGAGGTGGCCGAGGCGATCATCGGCACGACCGGCCAGAACCCCCGCAAGGGCGTCACCCACACGTGGGAGGACGTCCAGGCGGAACTCTGCGACGTGGTGATCACCGCGCTGGTGGCGCTGCGGACGCTGACGCCGGAGGCGCGGGAGGTGTTCGAGGGGCACCTGCGGAGGGTGCGCGACCGGCCCCTGGAACCGTCGGCGTAGACCGGCGCAGCGGCAGACGAGTCGGGCTGTACGCCGGGTTCTGTTCCCCGGTGTCCTCGCGGGCGCCGGGGCGACGGCCATCCATCTAGGGCCGGTGTTGCCACCGGCCTCGTGCGGTCTACCCGCGGACTCGGGCGGGCAGCCCTCGATCGTCCGCGCAGGAACACCGGGGTGTTCCCTTTTGACCTTGCTCCGGGTGGGGTTTACCTAGCTGCCCAGGTCACCCTGGGCACTGGTGGTCTCTTACACCACCGTTTCACCCTTACCAGGGGCCTGAGCCCCGGGCGGTCTGCTTTCTGTGGCACTGTCCCGCGGGTCACCCCGGGTGGCCGTTAGCCACCACCCTGCCCTGTGGAGCCCGGACGTTCCTCGGGAAGCCCCCTAGGGGGACTCCACGCGGCCGTCCGCCCGGCTCGTCTGCCGTGTCGACCATGGTACCGGGCGCCGGGAGCGACGGGGACCGGCCGCGGCCGTCGCCAGGACCGAGCCCGTCAGGATCAGGGTGAAGGCCACCAGGACCGTCGCGGTCAGGCGCTCGTTCAGGAAGAGCGCGCCCGCCGCCACCGCCACCGCCGGGTTGACGTACGTGATCACCGTCGCCCGGGTCGGACCCGCCTCCTTGATCAGCTCCAGGAACGCCACGAAGGCCACCGCCGTGCACAGCACGCCCAGCCCGGCCAGTGCCGCCAGGGCGGAGGCGGAGGGGATGGAGGTCGGGCGCGTCGCGATGGCCGCCGGTGCGTAGACCACCGCCGCGAGGGTGAGGCAGGCCGAGGTCAGGTGGAGGGACGGGACGTCCTTCATGCGGCGCGCGGCTATCAGCGGCGCGGTCGCGTAGCCGACGACCGTGACCAGCACCTCCGCCAGGGAGCGGGCGTCGCCGCCGGTCAGGTGGGGCAGGGTCAGGACCGTCACGCCCGCCAGGCCCAGGGCGAGCCCGGTCAGGCGGCGGGCTCCGAGGTGTTCGGAGTCACCCAGGAGACGGCCGACCATCACGCCCACGATCGGCACCCCGGCGATCAGCAGGCCCGACGTCGAGCTGGACAGGTGCCGTTCGGCGTCGGTGAGGGTGAACCAGGGGACCATGATCTCCAGGCACGCGAAGGCCAGCAGGGGGCGCCAGTGGGTGCGCACGGTCCGGGGCAGGCCGCCCTGGCGCAGGGCGAAGGGGAGCAGGAGGGCCGCGCCGAGCGCGCAGCGCGTGAACACCAGGACCGGCGGGGACACCTCGGTCACCGCCACCTTGATCAGCAGATAGGGAACGCCCCAGATCACTCCCATGAGGGAGAACAGGAACCAGCCGCGTGCAGTCATGCGGTGAGTTTCGGCCACCCCGTCAGCGGGTGTCTTGAACGCTGTTGCGGTACGCCGCCGGCGTCACCCCCAGCACCCGGCGGAACCAGCGGGTCAGGTGCGCCTGGTCGGCGAAGCCCACCAGGCCCGCCACCTCCGCCGGGCGCAGGCCCGCCTCCAGCAGGCCCCGCGCCCTGCTCACCCGGTGCTGGGCCAGCCAGGCGTACGGCGGTATGCCCATCGTCGTACGGAAGGCCCTGAGGAGCTGGTAGCGGGACAGGCCCAGCTCGGCGGCCAGGCCGGCCAGCGGCGGTGGGGCCGTGAGTTCGTCGGCGAGGCGGTCGCGGACCCGCATCGCGATCGCGAGTGCGCCGGGGATCTCGTCGGACGCGGATCGGGCGGTGGAGTGGCGGCGGGCCAGCGCCGTCAGCAGCCAGGGCAGGACGGACTCGGCCTCCAGGGGGTCCGGGCAGGTGCTCAGCCGGGTGTGGGCGCGGCGGAGCGCGGCGGCGAGTTCGGGGTCGTCGAGGAGGGGTTCGCGGAAGTGCGGGAGGCCGCCGAGGGTGCCGTCGGCCAGCAGGGACGGATCGGCGTACAGGGCGCGGTAGGCGTAACCGTCGGTGGCGTTGCCGGGGCCGCCGGTGTGCATCTCGCCGGGGTCGAGGACGACGATCGTGCCGGGGCCGGTGCGGATGTGGCCGCCCCGGTAGTCGATGATCTCGCTGCCGCCGACGCAGACACCTATCGTGTACTCGTCGTGGGTGTGCGGGGCGTAGGTGTGCCGGTGGAAGTTCGCGGTCAGGAGGTCCAGCGGCGGCCCGCCCTGGCCCAGCCGGGCGCGCGTCCACAGCGCCCGTTCCGTCGTTTCCGGCATTTCTGTCATCCCCATCGCCCCTTCCCGCCAAAGGGTGCAACGCCTTCGGCGTCCGCTTCCATGCCGGGGCGGCTTCCAAGAGGGCTTCAGGGAGCCATGCGCTCCAGCGCTGCGAACGCCGACTCCAGGCGCCGCCGGTGATCCCGTGCCACCGCCTCCACCGGGTCCCCGGCGAGCAGCCGGCGCGCGGAGGTGACGAAGACCGTGCGGTACGCCGCCACGGTCAGGGCCGCCAGGAGGTGCGGGTCCGGTACGCCGGTCCCGGCGAGGGCGTCGGCCAGGGCCTCCTCCACCTCCTCGGCACCCTCGCGGGCGCGGGCGCGCAGGGCGGGCGATGCGATCACGGTCCGCCAGAAGGGCAGGAAGGTCTCCCCCACCCCGCTCAACGGGTGCCGTTCGTCGAGGAGTCGGAGCGCGAGGCGATGCAGGGCGGCCAGCGGGGTCTCGTCCGCCGCGCGCCCCCGTACGGCCGTGGCGACCAGCTCGACGGCCTCCGGGATGCGGTCGAGGAACAGGTCCTCTTTGCGCGGGAAGTAGTTGAAGACGGTCATCGCCGAGACGCCGGCCGCCCGGGCCACTTCGGTGACCGGCACCGCGTCGAAGCCGCGCGCCACGAAGAGCCCCGTCGCGATGTCCGAGATCCGCTGCCGCGTGGCCCGTTTCTTGCGCTCCCTCAGCGGAAGCTCCTCGTCCAGTTCCTCGCTCACGCGAAAACTATAGCCACTCAAAACTTTTAGTGACTACAGTGAAGGGATGACGACCGATGACGACGTGTCGGACTACGACGTTGTGGTGGCCGGTGCCGGCCCGGTGGGTCTCTTCCTCGGCTGCGAACTCGGGCTCGGCGGGGCGCGGGTACTGGTCGTGGAGCGGCTGACCGAGGTGGACGAGACGATCAAGGCGGGCTCGGTCAACATCCCGAGCGCCCTCGCCTTCTACCGGCGGGGGCTGCTGCCCGAGCTGACGGCGGTGTGGGAGGCGGCGCGGGAACGGATGCGCGCCTTCAGGAACGGCGGGGACGGCGGCGACGGCGGCAAGGCCAAGGGCGCCATGAGGCCCCCGCCCAAGTTCGCCGGGCACTTCGCCGGGATCATGATGGATCCCGGCCTCTTCGACGGCTCCGACCCCGCCTGGGCGGACGTCGGCCCCGCCGCCGACAGCGGGCTCGGCGTACCCCAGGCCGAGCTGGAGCGGATCCTGGCCCGGCGGGCCGCACGGCTCGGGGTGGAGGTGCGCCGGGGCGTGGAGCTGACCGGTTTCGACGCCGACGCGGACGGGGTCGCCGTGCACACCGGTGACGGGACGGTCCGGGCCGGCTGGCTGGTCGGCTGCGACGGCGGCCGCAGCACCGTCCGCAAGCTCGCCGCGTTCGACTTCCCGGGCACCGACCCGGAGATCACCGGCTATCAGGCGGTCGTGGAGATGTCCGGCGACGAGCGGCTGGGGGTGGGCTGGAACACCACGGACGGGGGGACGTACGTCAACGGGCCGTTCCCCGGCCGGGTCCTGAGCGTGGAATTCGACGGACCCCCGGCCGACCGGTCCGCGCCCGTCACCGCCGGGGAGCTGCAGGCGAGCCTGCGCCGGGTGTCGGGCGTGCCCGAGGTCACCATCCACAAGGTGGTCACCGCGACCCGGTTCACCGACAACGCCCGCCAGGCCACCGAGTACCGCAAGGGCCGGGTGCTGCTCGCGGGCGACGCGGCGCATGTCCACTCGCCGTTCGGCGGGCAGGGACTCAACCTCGGCATCGGGGACGCGATGAACCTGGGCTGGAAGCTGGCCGCCGTCGTGCGCGGCACGGCACCGGAGTCCCTGCTGGACACCTACACCGCCGAGCGGCACCCGATCGGCGCCTGGGTGCTCGACTGGACCCGGGCCCAGATCGCGGTGATGCGCCCGGACCGGCACGCCCGCGCCCTGCGCCGGGTGGTCACCGACCTGGCGCTGACCACGACCGGCACGACGTACCTCGTCAACAAGATCTCCGGCATCTGGCAGCGCTACGACCTGCCCGGCGATCATCCGCTGACCGGCGCGAGCGCGCCCGACCTGGAGCTGTCCGACGGCACCCGGCTCGGCGAGCACCTGCACACCGGCCGCGCCCTGCTCCTCGACCTCACCGACGACGCCGGGCTGCGCACCCACGCCGAGGGGTACGGCGACCGACTCGACGTCCGCACTCTCGCCTGCCCGGACCGGCCCGGCCTGAAGGGGCTCCTGGTACGGCCGGACGGGTTCGTGGCCTGGGCCGCCGACGCGGAGAGCGACGACGGCAAGGGACTGCCGGAGGCACTGGAGCGGTGGCTCGGCATGCCCCGGGTCACCGCTTGACCCTGCCGCGACGCCCGAGCCCGCCTCGGTCGGCTGCGACGCACAGGTGGGAGCGCCGCCGACGGCCGCAACGGGTGTGGTCCGCCCGCACGTGCCGGCGGCCTCGTGCGGGCCCCCATGCCACGGTGAGTCCTCATGCCACGGTGAGCCCTCATGCCACGGTGAAGAGGATCTTCGTCGTACCGAGGTCGGCCCGGCTGAGCCGTACCCGCAGGCGTTCGCCGAGCGGCAGCCGGTCGCCCTCGATGCGGCCGATCACGGCGGGCGAGTCCACCTGCACGGTCCCCACCGTGGGCCGGTGTTCGTCCACGTCCACCACGCAGCCGACGAAGACGTCCCCGACCCGGTCCTTGAGCAGGGCCGCCTCCACGATGTCCACGCACGCGCGTTCGACCGTGCCCGCGATCCGGGCGCCGTCGGCCATCCGCCGGGGCAGCGCGTCGAGCGCGGCGAGCACCCAGTCGGGCGGGGACTGACCGGCCATGGCGGCCAGGCAGAGCTCCGAGGCATAGCGGTCGGCGAGGCGGCGCAACGGGGCGGTGCAGTGGGTGTAGGGGGCGGCGACGGCGGAGTGGGTCGTGATCGCCGGGAGGACGCCGTCACGGAAGACGGTGTAACCGGCGCCGCGCAGCAGGGTGGTGCACTCCTGGAGGAAGGCGGCGTGGCGGGTGTCGTGCGGGTCCAGGGTGCGGATCAGGGCCGCGTACGACACGTGGTGCGGCCAGTCGATGTGCAGCGCGGTCGCGGTGCGGCGCAGGCGGGCGACAGCGCCGTCCGGTGCGGCGGGGAGGGTGCGCAGGACGCCGGTTCCGTACACGAGCATCAGGTCGGCGGCGGCGATCCCGGTGAGGAGCGAGAGCTGGGCGTTCCAGGCCTCGGCGGGCAGCGGGGCCCGGTAGCCGAGGACATAGGTGTGGTCCTGCTCGGTGATCCGCTGCTCCGGCACGTTCAGGGAGATGCCGCCGCGCTCGGCCTCCTGCCGCTCCCGTGCCTCGCCGATCTCCTTGAGGAGCGCGACGGGCTCCTCGGCGGTCCTGGCGTCGATCTCTCTCTGCACGCCCGCGTAGTCGAGCCTGGCGCGGCTGCGGACCAGGGCACGGCGCACGTCGACGCCCACGGTCCGGCCCTCCGCGTCCAGGTCGATCGTCCACAGCACGGCCGGGCGGACCCGGTCCGGCAGCAGGCTGGCCGCGCCCTCGCTGAGCACGGTGGGGTGCAGCGGGATCCTCCCGTCGGGGAAGTAGAGGGTGTTCACCCGGCGGTGCGCCTCCGCGTCCAGCGCTCCGCCGGGGACGACGAAGGCGGCGACGTCGGCGATGGCGTACCGGACCCGGTAGCCGGTGCCCTGCCGGGAGAGGTGGACGGCCTGATCCAGGTCGGTGGAGGCCGGTGGGTCCAGGGTGAAGAACGGGATGTCCGTGGCGTCGTACGACGGCAGGACGGGCGCTTTCGCCGCGCGCTCGGCCTCGGCCTGGACCCCCGGCGGGAAGGCGTCGAGGAGGCCGAGTTCGGCGCGCAGGGCGGCCAGGGCTGCCCGCAGGGGTGCCTCGGGGGCACCGGTCACGCGGATCTTGCGGCGGGGCATACAGCGAGCGTAGGCCTGTCCGGCGGATCGGGCCGGAGGAAGCCGACGGAAGCTGATCCGAAGAGGTGAGCGGGACGGGCCGACCGGACCCCGCGTCTCCGGCGGGATCCGCCGGGCGGCCCTGTGGTCGGGGGCGTGCGGGTGGCACGCCGTACGCTGTCGCGGAGGTCTACGTGAGGAGTACGTGTTGCTGGTCCTGCTGCCGCCCTCGGAAGGCAAGGCGAACTCGGGCGAGGGTGCCCCGCTCGATGCCGGGTCGCTGTCCCTGCCGGGGCTGACCGCCGCGCGGGAGGCCGTGCTCACCGAGCTGGTCGAGCTGTGCACCGGCGACGAGGAGAAGGCGCGCGAGGTGCTCGGGCTGAGCGAGGGGCTGCGCGGCGAGGTCGCGAAGAACGCCGGGCTGCGCACGGCCGGCGCCCGCCCCGCCGGGGAGATCTACACCGGTGTCCTCTACGACGCCCTCGGCCTGGCCACCCTGGACGCGGCGGCGAAGAGGCGAGCGGCCCGGTCGCTGCTGGTCTTCTCGGGGCTGTGGGGCGCGGTGCGGGTGACGGACCGGATCCCGTCCTACCGCTGCTCGATGGGCGTGAAGCTGCCGGGGCTCGGGGCGCTGGCCGGGCACTGGCGGGCCCCGATGGCCGAGGTGCTGCCCGAGGCGGCCGGCGACGGCCTGGTGCTGGACCTGCGCTCCTCCGCCTACGCGGCGGCCTGGAGGCCGAAGGGCGAGCTCGCGGGGCGCACGGCGACCGTACGGGTGCTGCACGCGCCGACCCGGAAGGTGGTCAGCCACTTCAACAAGGCGACCAAGGGCCGGATGGTCCGAAGCCTGCTGACGGCCGGTGCCGCGCCCAAGGACCCCGCCGAGCTGGTCGAGGCGCTGCGGGAGCTCGGCTACGCGGTGGAGGCGGAGGCGCCGGGGAAGGCGGGCAAGGCCTGGTCGCTGGACGTGCTGGTGGAGGAGATCCACTGAGAGGCCTTTGACCGGGAACATTTGGCATTGCAGCATGTGCAACGCTCATTGCGTGTGCTGCAGCCGCTGGGCACGATGAGCGCATGAGCTCACCGCTGCCCTCCTCTTCGGCCGCCTCCATGCTGGATCTCGCCCCCGTCGTGCCCGTGGTGGTGGTATCCGACGCCGCCGACTCCGTACCCCTGGCGCGGGCGCTGGTGGCGGGCGGGCTGCCGGCGATCGAGGTGACGCTCAGGACACCGGGGGCGCTGGACGCTATCCGGGCGATCGCCCGCGAGGTGCCCGGGGCCACGGTCGGTGCGGGCACGGTGATCACGCCGGAGCAGGTCGGCGCGTGCGGGGCGGCGGGGGCGCGGTTCCTGGTCAGCCCGGGGTGGACGGAGGCGCTGCTGGCGGCGATGCGCGGGTCCGGGCTGCCGTTCCTGCCGGGGGTGTCGACCACCTCGGAGGTCGTGGCGCTGCTGGAGCGCGGGGTGCGGGAGATGAAGTTCTTCCCGGCGCAGGCGGCGGGCGGTACGGCGTACCTGCGGTCGCTGGCCGGGCCCTTGCCGCAGGCTCGCTTCTGCCCGACCGGCGGAATCGGCCCGGCGAACGCGCCGGAGTATCTCTCGCTGCCCAACGTCGGCTGTGTGGGCGGCAGTTGGATGGTCCCGGCGGACGCGGTTGCCGCCGGGGACTGGGCGCGGATCGAGGAGCTGGCGCGGGGTGCGGCGCGGCTCAGGGACGCAGGTGGGACGTGTCGTTGAAGAGCCGTACGCTCGCGTTGCCGTCCGCGTAGTACGCCACCGCCGACAGGGAGGCCGCCGACAGTTCCATCCGGAACAGGGACTCGGGCGGGGCGCCGAGGGCGAGGCGGACGAAGGTCTTGATCGGGGTCACATGGCTGACCAGCAGGACCGTGCGGCCGGCGTGGGCGGCGACCAGCTTGTCGCGGGTGGCGGCGATCCGGGTGGCCGTCTCGGCGAAGCTCTCGCCGCCGCCGGTGGGGTGGGCCTCCGGATCGGCCAGCCAGGCGTTCAGGTCGTCGGGGTAGCGGTCGCGGACCTCACCGAAGGTGAGGCCTTCCCAGGCGCCGAAGTCCGTTTCGCGCAGGCCGTCTTCGATCGTCACCTCCAGGCCGAGGCGGGTGGCGACGACGGCCGCGGTCTCGCGGGTGCGGGTGAGGGGGGAGGCGATGACGGCCTCGATGGTGCCGCGCCGGGCGAGTGCCTCGGCCGTACGGTGGGCCTGTTCGCGGCCGGCGGCGGAGAGAGAGGGGTTGGTGCCGCCGCTGCCCGAGAAGCGCTTCTGGGGGGTGAGGGGGGTCTCGCCATGCCGGAGCAGCACGAAGGTCGCCGGTGCGCCGAGGTCGGGGGCGCCGCCCCAGCCCGGTGTCGAGACACGCTGCTCGTCGGGAGTGGTCGGGCGCTGCTCGCCGGGAGGTGCCGCGGCGACCGGCGCGGTCCGCAGAGCCGCTGTCGACTCCGAGGGCGACCACTGTTCGCCCCTCGACCCCGCGTCCATCGCCTCGTTCGCCAAGCGGTCCGCGTGTCTGTTCTGCTCGCGGGGGATCCACTCGTACGTGACCTGCTCCGGGGGGAAGACCGACCTCGCCTCCGTCGCCAACGGCTTCATGTCGGGGTGCTTGATCTTCCAGCGGCCCGACATCTGCTCGATGACGAGCTTGGAGTCCATGCGGACGTGCACCGTCGCGGCCGGGTCCAGGGCGTGGGCGGCGCGGAGGCCGGCGACCAGCCCCCGGTACTCGGCCACGTTGTTGGTGGCGACGCCGATGTACTCGGCCACCTCGGTCAGCGGCTCACCCGTGGCCGCCTCACGGACCACCGTGCCGTAACCGGCGGGCCCGGGGTTGCCCCGTGACCCGCCGTCCGCCTCGACGATGAACTCCCGCACGCCTGAAGCCCCTTACCGACTCTTACAGACCCGACTCGGCCGTGCGCACCAGGATGCGGCGGCAGTTCTCGCAGCGCACCACGGTGTCCGGCGCCGCCGCGCGGATCTCGCTCAGCTCGGTGATCGCCAGCTCCTGGCGGCAGCCCTGGCAGGTGCGGGCGTACAGCTTGGCCGCGCCGATGCCGCCCTGCTGCTCGCGCAGCTTGTCGTAGAGCTTCAGCAGGTCGGCGGGGATGGCGCCCACGATGACCTCGCGCTCCTTGGTCACCGTCGCCACCTCGCCGTCGATCTCCTCGAACGCGGCGTCCCGGCGGGCGCTCGCGTCGTCGATCTTCGACTGGACGGAGGCGACGCGCCCGGTCAGCTCGGTCACCCGCTCCTGCGCGGCCTCCCGGCGCTCCATGACCTCCAGCACCACGTCCTCCAGGTCGCCCTGCCGCTTGGCGAGGGAGGCGATCTCGTGCTGGAGGTTGGCCAGGTCCTTGGGCGAGGTGACCGCGCCGGAGTCCAGGCGCTGCTGGTCGCGGGCGGCGCGCTGGCGCACCTGGTCCACGTCCTGCTCGGCCTTGGTCTGCTCGCGGGCGGTGTCGCTCTCCTCGGTCTGCGCGGCGACGAGCAGGTCCCGCAGCTGGGTGAGGTCCTTGTTCAGGGAGTCGATCTCGGCGTGCTCGGGCAGGGACCTCCGCCGGTGCGCGAGCTGCTGCAGGCGGACGTCGAGGGCCTGGACGTCGAGGAGTCGGATCTGGTCGGCGGGCGCGGCGTTCAGTTGGGGGCTCCCGGAAATCAGCTAGAGGTGGTGATGGACGCCGCGTGGGCGGTCCAGGGGTCGGTGACCGTCTTGGAGACGTGGACGCGCAGGTCCCAGCCGTGGCGGTCGGAGATCTCGTCGAGCTGGCTCGCGGCCAGCTCGCACCAGGGCCACTCGGTGGCCCAGTGCGCCGCGTCGAGCAGCGCGAGGGGGCTGTGCGCGACGGCCTCACTGGCCGGGTGGTGGCGCAGGTCGGCGGTGAGGAAGGCGTCGACACCGGCCGCGCGGACCTGGTCGAAGAGGCTGTCGCCGGAGCCGCCGCTGACGGCGATCGTGCGGACGACGGCCTCGGGGTCGCCGGCCACCCGGATGCCCTGCGCGGTGGCGGGCAGCCGCTCGGCGGCGCGCGCGGCCAGTTCGCGGACGGTCACCGGGTGGTCCAGCTCGCACACCCTGCCCAGGCCCCGCCGTCCCGCCGGGTCGGTCGGGTCCGGCACCAGGGGCCGTACGACACGGAGGTCCAGCGCGCCCGCGAGCGCGTCCGAGACGCCCGGGTCCGCCGTGTCGGCGTTGGTGTGGACCACGTGCAGCGCGATGTCGTTCTTGATCAGCGTGTGCACGGCACGGCCCTTGAAGTGGGTCGCCGCGACCGTGGTCGTCCCGCGCAGAAAGAGCGGGTGGTGGGTGACCAGCAGGCCGGCGCCGAGCTTCACCGCCTCGTCGACGGTCTCCTGCACGGGGTCGACGGCGAACAGGACCCGGGTGACCTCCTGGCCGGGGTCGCCCACGACGGTGCCGACCGCGTCCCAGGACTCGGCCCGCTCGGCGGGCCACAGGTTCTCCAGCGCGGCGATGACTTCTGACAGACGGGGCACGAAGGCAAGGCTACCTGGCTGGTCCGGACGGCCGTACCGCATCCGTCCGGTCTGGGCCCGCTCAGCACAAAGGCCCCGGTTTCCTCAGGTGAATCGCTTCTGCGCCACCCGTATGTGTGAAGCCCGGGTCGGGCCCTCCCACGCCTGTGCGTGCGAAAACTAGCTTCGTCGCAGGAGGTGACCGAACGATGACGGCCTGTGCGATCGAATCCCCGTCGACGGGCGGGGCCGGCGGTGCGGCGGGGACGGCGTTCGCCGTGACGGCGGACGGCGCGTACGCGGCCCGGCTCGCCCCGGCCGGCGACTGCTGGTTCCCGGAGCGCTGGACGCTGGACGGCCCGGAGCCGTACGCGGTGCCGTTGCCCGGCAACCAGCCGGAGGAGCCCGGCACCGAGGTGCAGCCCCTCTCCGACGGCCGGGTACTGATCCACCGCCTGGCCGGGGACCGGCACACCTTCTCGCTGCTGTACCCGACCGGCCCCGGCACCGGTGAGCTGCCGCTGGGCGCGGTGGAGTGCCCGGAGCCCGGCACCCGGCTCACGCTGCTGCCGCCGGCACCGGGAGGCGTACGGGCGTACGCCCTCGCCGTCGGGCCGCGGTCGAGCGTGGTGTGGCTGGTGGCGGGCGGGGCGTTCGGGCCCGAGCGGCTCGCCGAGGTGGCGGGGCGCTGTTCGGGCGGGGTCTGGCTGGACCGCGCCGGGCGGATGCTGGCGCTGGACCGGGAACCGGCCGGCGGGCCGGTGAAGACGGTCGTGGTGGACCTGGAGCGCGCGGAGGTCTCGCCGCTGCTGCAGATCGCGGCCGGCAGCGACGACCGGCTGCTGCTCGCCGACCCCGACAGCGGGCTGCTGCTCATCTCCTCCGACGCGCCCTCGCCGGGGCAGGAACGATTGGGCTGGGGCGTGCTCGGCAGCGCCCTGCCGGTGCGTTTCCCGGAGTGCCTGAGGATGCCGGAGTGCGCGGTGACGCCGTTCGCGATCCAGCCCGAGCAGGTGCTGACGCCGGAGCACTGCGCGGTGGCGCTGCGCGTCGACGGGCCGTACGGCAACAGCTGGGTGGCCGTCTGGCGGCCGGCCGGGCGGCGGGCGAGCCACCTCCCGGCGCCCGGGGGGTGGCTGACCGGGGCGGGGCTGTGGACCCGGGACGGGGTGCTGCGGCTGCCGTACGCCACGGAGGAGACTCCGTGCGGCGTGGCGGAGCTGACGGTGCCCAGGGGGGAGACGGCCGCGGCAGACGGTACCGCCGCGGTGCGGGGGGATGCGGGTCCGGAGGGTCCGGTCCGGGACGGCACGGCTGCGGGGGCGCTCGGGGCGCCGCCGGAGCCGACGGCACCGGACCCTCCGGAACCTGTGGCACCGGTCACCGCGGAGCCCGCGCAACGGGGCGCCGCGGAGCCGGTGATGGCGCGTCCGGTGCCGTTGCAGCAGGCACCTCTGGGACGTCTTGTAACGAACTAGTGCCGGTTGGCGTGTGCGCCTGGATTCGGCCCGTGGTGCGCCGGTTACACTCGCCCGGCTGTACGAAAGATCATGTTGACGGGGTGAATACGTCCGATGAGCGACACCAGCACGATGGAGCAGCTGTCTGCCGACTCTTCCGAGGCTGCCGGTCACGGCCGGCACCGGGGTCCGATCGCGGCCCAGGAGAGCGAGACGGCTCCGCACGGCCGGCACCGCAAGCCGGCCCAGGAGACCGCGGAGTCGGCTGCCTGACGGTGGCAACGCGAGGAGGGGGGCGTCCGACGGGGCGCCCCCCTCCTCGCGTCTCTCCCCCCTCCTCACCCCGTTGTCACCCGCGTTTCAGCCCCAGCACCTCCGCCGCCGCGAAGGTCTCCCCGGGCGGCCGGTCCGCGAAGTGCGGGCTGAGCAGTGCGTCGAGCTCGTCGTAGCTGAACGTCTCCTGCTTGCTGTCGAACTTGGCCTGCACGCGCGGCCGTTCCACGATGGCGACCATGCCGCCGTGTACGACGAGCAGCTGGCCGTTGATCCCGGCGGCGGCCGGTGAGGCCAGGTAGCCGACGAGCGGGGCGACATGCTCGGGGGCCAGCGGGTCCAGGCCCTCGGCGGGCTCCTCGAAGCCGGCGAAGACGTCCTCGGTCATCCGGGTCCGGGCGCGCGGGCAGATCGCGTTGGCCGTGACCCCGTACTTGGCGAGGGCGAGGGCGGTGGAGGTGGTCAGGCCGACGATGCCGCCCTTCGCGGCCGCGTAGTTGGGCTGGCCGGCGGAGCCGGCGAGGAACGCCTCCGAGGAGGTGTTGACGATCCGCCCGTAGACCTTCTCTTCCCCGGCCGCCTTGGACCGCTCACGCCAGTGCGCGGCGGCGAAGTGGGTGGTGTTGAAGTGTCCCTTGAGGTGGACGCGGATCACCGAGTCCCACTCGTCCTCGGTCATGGAGAAGACCATGCGGTCGCGCAGGATCCCCGCGTTGTTGACGAGGACATCGAGCCGGCCGAACTCGGCGATGGCCAACTGGATGAGTTCGCGGGCCTGCTGGAAGTCGCTGACGTCCCCGGTGTGGGCGACCGCCCGGCCGCCGTCCGCGCGTATCTCGGCGGCGACCTGTTCGGCCGGTCCCGCCGAGGCCTCCCCCGAACCGTCCCGGCCGGGCCGCCCGTAGTCGTTGACGACGACGGCCGCGCCGAGCCGGGCCAGTTCCAGGGCCTCGGCCCGGCCGAGCCCGCGTCCGGCGCCGGTGACGACGGCGGACCGTCCTTCGAGTGGCAGTGGCATGGCTTGAGTCCTCAGATCTCGATGCACGTACGCAGGGCCGTCCCGGAACGCATCTGGTCCAGTGCCTCGTTGATCCCGGCCAGTTGGACCCGGTGGGTGATCAGACCCGCCAGGTCGACGCGGCCGGCCCGCCACAGGGCGATGGTGCGCTCGTAGGAGCGCACCACGTCACCGCCGCCGTACATCGACGGCAGGATGCGTTTCTCGTCGAAGAACAGCTCGAACATGTTGAGCTGCAGGAAGTCGTCCATGGCGCCGGCGCCGACCACGACGAGGGTGCCGCCGCGCCGGGTGTTGTCGTAGGCGGTGCGGGCGGTGGCCGACTTCCCGACGACCTCGAAGACGTAGTCGAAGCCCTCACCGCCGGTGACCTGCTGCTTGGCGTCGGCCAGCTCCTCCGGCGAAACGGCCCTGGTGGCGCCGAACCCGAGGGCGGACTCGCGCCGGGAGGCGACCGGGTCGACGGCGACGATCTCGGCGGCGCCCTTCAGCCGCGCCCCCTGCACCGCCGAGATGCCGACCCCTCCGCACCCGATGACGGCGACCGACGAACCGGCCTCCACATCGGCGGTGTTGAGGGCCGCGCCGAGGCCGGTGGTGACCCCGCAGCCGATCAGCGCGGCGATGTCGTAGGGCACGTCGTCCGGGATCGGCACCGCGCAGCCGGCGTCGACCACGACCTCCTCGGCGAAGGTGCCGGTGCCGGCGAAGCCGAAGACGTCACCGCCGGAGCGCCGGAAGTTGGGGGTGCCCGCGTTCATGAACCCGGCCAGGCACAACTCGGTCTGCCCGCGCCTGCAGGCCGGACAGGCGCCGCAGGCGGGCAGCCAGCAGATGACGACCCGGTCCCCGGCCTTCAGGTGCCGTACGCCGTCCCCCACTTCGAGGATCTCCCCGGCACCCTCGTGCCCCGGCACGAACGGCGCGGGCTGCGGCAGCACCCCGCTCATCGCGGACAGGTCCGAGTGGCACAGCCCGGTCGCCCGCACCCGGACCCTGACCTTGCCGGGGCCGAAGCCCACCGCCTCGACGTCGTCGAGGACCTCCAGCTTTTCCTGGCCGATCTCGTGCAGTACGGCTGCGCGCATGGTGCGGCTCCCCTCGAAGGCTGTCTCGGGCGTGCTGTCAGGAGTGCTGTACGACGGTGTCCGCGAGGACCGCCGCGTCGTCCCGCTCGACGGCGCTCACCGCGACCCGGACGCTCCCCTCCTGCCGCCACATGCGGATGCGCAGGGTCTCCCCCGGGTACACGACGCCCGCGAACCGGGTGGTGTACGACCGCACCCGGCTCACATCGCCGCCGAGCAGCGTGTCCACGACCGCCTTGAGCGTGATGCCGTAGGTGCACAGCCCGTGCAGGATGGGCCTGTCGAAGCCGGCGAGCTTGGCGAACTCGGGATCGGCGTGCAGCGGGTTCCAGTCTCCGGAGAGGCGGTAGAGGAGGGCCTGGTCCTCGCGGACGCGGCGTTCGACGGTCCTGTCGGGTTCGCCGGTCGGTGGCTCCAGCCGGGCGGAGGGCCCGCGATCACCACCCCACCCGCCTTCCCCCCGTACGAAGATCTGGGCGTCGTTGGTCCACAGCGGGCCGTCGGCGTCGGCGACCTCGGTGCGCAGGACCAGGACGGCGGCCTTGCCCTTGTCGTAGACGGCGGCGAGCCGGTGGGTCGCGGTCGCCGTGCCCTCGGCCGGGATGGGGCGGTGGATCTCCAGCGACTGTCCGCCGTGCAGGACCTTGGCCAGCTCGACCTCCACACCGGGCATGGACAGCCCGCTGATCACGCCGGGCGCGCCGGAGCCCGCGACGGTGGCGAAGCTCGGCAGGACGTGCAGCCGGGACTCCAGGGTGTAGCGCAGCTCGTCGGGGTCGGTGGCGGGGGCATCCTTGTCGGGGTTGGCTCCCGCGCCGATGCCGAGGTGGTACAGCTGCACGTCCTTGGTGGTCCAGGAGATCTCGCCGGTCCGGGGACGGGCCGCGAGGGCTTTCGCTGCATCGATGGGCATACGGCTCCTGACACTGGCGGTTCAAGACCCCGGTGCGGACGTCCGCACCGTCGGCCGCACCGAGGTCGCTACGGGCCGATCTAGAACGCGTTCCAGTCCGGCGCCCTCTGTATAGCCCAGCCCTCCACAGTTGTGAAGGCTCCTGACGCCGTGTCAGCTCGGTGTGGCGGGACGGAGGCAGTGACATTTGTACTGCCGGAGTCCGTACATGCGCCTCTGCCGGAAGCGGAGGCCGGATTCGTATGGTCCTAGGCATGACACAACGGGGACAACGGGGACAACCGGGAAGCGCCGTCTCCTTCACGGGGGCGGCCAAGGCGTACGGCGCGGTGCGCGCCGTGGACGGCGTCGATCTGGAGATCGGGAGCGGGGAGACCGTGGCCCTGCTGGGCCGCAACGGCGCCGGCAAGTCGACGGCGATCGGCCTGCTGCTCGGGCTGATCGAGCCCGACGCCGGCACCGTGGAGCTGTTCGGCGCGGCGCCCGGGCAGTCGGTGCGCGCGGGCCGGGTGGGCGCGATGCTCCAGGACGCCCGGCCGGTGCCCCGGGTCACCGTGGGCGAGCTGGTGGGGTTCGTGGCCTCCCGCTGTCCCGCGCCGATGCCGGTCACGCGGGCCCTGGAGCTGGCCGGGATCGCCGGCCTGGCCGGGCGGCGGGTGGACCGGTTGTCCGGCGGGCAGGTCCAGCGGGTGCGGTTCGCGCTCGCGCTGGCCGGGGACCCGGCGCTGCTGGTGCTGGACGAGCCGACGGCGGCACTGGACGTGGAGGCACGGCAGGCCTTCTGGGAGTCGATGCGGACCTACGCCCGGCGAGGCCGCACCGTGCTCTTCTCCACGCACTACCTCCAGGAGGCGGACGCGTACGCCGACCGGATCGTGGTCGTCGACCGGGGCCGGGTCGTCGCCGACGGCACGGCCGAGCAGCTGCGGCGCGCGGCGGGCGGCAACCTGGTGCGCGTGGACCTGGCCGGCCGGGACGCGGACGACTTCGCCCTGCTGCCCGGGGTCCGCTCGGTGGAGGTGCGGGGCGACCGGGTCCGACTGCGCACGGACGACTCCGACGCGACGGTGATCGCCCTGGCCGAGCTGGGGGCGATCAGGGGACTCGAGGTGACACCGGCGTCCCTGGACGACGCGTTCCTGGCCCTGACCTCCCCCTCCCTGGAGGCTGTGTGATGCTCGCCTACATCCGTCTGGAAACCGTCCGCACCCTCCGCGACCCCGGCTTCGTCATCGGCGGCATCGCCATGCCGGTGATGATGTACCTCCTGTTCACCAACCTCGGTGACACCGACGGGAGCTGGAAGACCGCGGCCATGGTCGGCATGGCCGCCTACGGCGCCGTGGGCTCCGCGCTGAACACCGGAGGTGCCGTCGCCGAGGACCGCGCGACCGGCTGGCTGCGCCAGCTCCGCGTCACCCCCATGACCCCACGCGAGGTGGTGACCGGCCGGACCCTGACCGGCGTGGTCACCGTACTGCCCTCGATCGTCGCCGTACTGGCGGCGGGCGGACTGGCCAACGGCGTACGGCTGGCCGTCTGGCAGTGGCCGGCGATCGCGCTGCTGCTGTGGCTCGGCTCGGTCCCGTTCACCCTGCTCGGCCTCGGCAACGGCTACCGGCTGAGCGGGCCGAGCACCGGCGTGGTCAACATGGTGTGCAACCTGGGGCTCGCGGTGCTCGGTGGCCTGTGGTTCCCGGTCGGCCTCTTCCCCGGCTGGCTGCGGGCTGTGTCGGTGTACACCCCCACCCATCGGTTCGCGCAGCTGGGCACCGCCGTATCGGAGGGGCGCGCACCGGGAGCCGGTGTCATCATCGTGCTGACCGCTTGGCTCGTTCTGTTCGGTTCGTACGCTGTGCTGTCGTACCGCAGTCGGGCGGGGACCATCTGACCGGGGGAAATGCAGACATGACGTGGGTTCAGGGAATTCGGTGCCACATACAGGCCCTGCAGGCCGAGCGGCACCAGTGGCGGGCCGCGCACGAGCGCTTCAAGGCCGCGCAACGGGCCGCCCGCAAGCAGGGCACGGAGCCGGACGTCGACCATCCCGGCCCGCCGCCCACCGGATTCGCCCTGCTGCCCTGGCTGCTGATGGGGATGGGGTCCTTCTCCAACCTGCTCCAGGGCAAGACCCCGAACCCATGGATCGGCGGCCTGGGTCTGCTGGCCTTCAACTCCCTGTACATCTACGTCACCTTCCGCTCCTTCGACCGCGCGAAGCGGGAGGCCCCCTCCACCCGGGTGGCGGTGCTCCTCATGGGCCTGGTGACCACGGGCCTGGCGCTCGGCTACGGCGGCAACTGGCTGATGTTCTTCCCGCTGCTCGGCCTCGCCGTGGGCGCCGCCCTGCGCGGGCCGTGGCTGGGCCGCACCGGTCTGCTGGTGACGGTGTACGCGGCCTGCGTCTCCGCCGTCCGCGGCGGCTGGGGGGACGCGACGAACATCGGCTACGCGACCTTCCTCTCCAGCATGGTGACCGCCGCGATCCTCGGCCTGTCCGAGGCGGTACGGGAACTGCGCGCCGCCCGCGAGGAGCTGGCGCGGCGCGCGGTGGAGAAGGAGCGACTGCGCTTCTCCCGGGATCTGCACGACCTGCTCGGGCACACGCTGTCGGTGATCGTGGTGAAGTCGGAGGCGGCCCGGCGGCTGGCCCCGCGCGACATGGAGGCGGCGCTGGGCCAGATCACCGACATCGAGTCGGTGGGCCGGCAGGCGCTCACCGAGATCCGTGAGGCGGTGACCGGCTACCGGGAGGGCAGCCTGGCCACCGAGCTGACAAGGGCCCGCTCGGCGCTGTCGGCGGCGAGTGTCGAGCCGGTGGTACGGCAGTCGGGGACGCCGCTCGAACCGCAGACGGAGGCGCTGCTGAGCTGGGTGGTGCGCGAGGCCGTGACGAACGTGGTCCGGCACAGCGACGCCGGCCGCTGTGAGATCACCGTCGACAGCGGCGCCGAACAGGTCCGGCTCACCGTCACCGACAACGGCAGCGGCAGCGGCCGGCCCGTCAGCCGGCACCGGCAGGGCATCGGCGGCACCGGGCTGAAGGGGCTCACCGAGCGCCTCGCGGCGGCGGGCGGCTCACTCACGGCCGGCCCGTCGCCGCGCGGCGGTTTCGCGGTGACCGCCGAACTCCCGGTGGAATCGGCTCAGTTCGCCGATGCGGTGGCCGCTACGGCGCCCAGGGCGAGCTGACCGCCCAGGTCACGTCGTCGGTCCAGGACGTGCTGCTGTCGAAGTCGTTGGACCCGCCGTCGCTCGCGATGTACAGGTTGTAGTCGTAGTGGCGCAGGTATCTCGTCGGGTAGTTGTACGAGGCGAACGAGGTGCCGGTGCCGCTCTTGCCGGTCTGCGGGCAGAACGTGGCGTCGGCCCGGAACTGGGCGGTGCCGTCCATGGGCTGCCGGTAGAGCTTGTAGTTGTAGTGGCGCAGGTAGTCGCCGGGGTAGTTGCGCGACTCGAAGGAGACGCAGGAGCTGCTGGCGAGGCCGCGGCGGACGATCCAGGTGGCGTCGCTCTTGTCCAGGGCGGAGTTGCCGGAGGTGAGGGAGGAGATGACGCCGACGCCGTTCTGGTGGCGGACGTAGTCGCTGGTGCAGCAGGAGGTGGTGGCGCGCAGCGAGATCTCCGAGCCGGGGTTGAGCGTGCCGGTGCTGCCGGTCGCGCCGCCGTAGCCGACGGAGACGATGTTGGCCTGCACGGCGTCGTCGGCGGCGTCGGTCGGGATGCCGGAGGTCATGACGCCCTCGAAGAAGGAGCCGATGGAGCCGTTGCTGTTGTCGCCGCCGGTGCCGAGGACGATCGCGCCCTCCTGGTGCATCGGCGAGTATCCGCTCCTGGTCGGTTCACCTCCGGAATAGGTGGTCGTCAGCCCGCCGGATTGCGCATTCCCCCATTTGAGCGCGAAATGGTTCTGGCCGTTGTTCTTGAGCAGTGCGGTCACGAACGGCAGCGGTCCGGTGCCGGTGTTCGCGGAGTTCTTGCTGTATCCGGCGTCGGACTGGAACAGCCCGTTCTCCAGGTCGGCCTGCACCCAGGGGCCCTGCCCGTAGCAGGGGGAGAACCAGCACTCGGTGCCGAAGTTGATGGCGTCCATGTGGCCGTTGCCGGTGTCCTTGTTGTTGGTCTCGGCGTTGCCGTAGTCGAAGCAGCAGCGGCCGTTGACGTGGGTGCCGGAGGTCACCATGTACATCCCCTCGGCGGCGCCGTCGGTGGCGACACCGGAGGTGGAGTTGTCCCGGTAGCCCATGCCGGCGGAGATCTCCAGGCCGTAGACCTGGTGGCCGCCGACGGTCACCGGCAGCGCGTCGGCGGGCGCCCCGACATCGGCCGCGCCGGCCCCGCCCGCGCCCTCGATCGTGAGGTCGTTGTGGCGCGGGGACTGGTCGTAGATCTTGGTGATGATGCAGGTCGTGCCGGAGCAGAAGGAGTCCTGGGCGGCGGCGTTCGCGTATCCGCCGGCGGCCAGCGGCCCGATGTCCTTCGTGGCGCCGTCCGAGGCCCGCTGTACCTGGTAGAGCGGGCCGTTGTACGAGGAGTACAGCGCCCGGACCAGGCTGTGCGCGGCGACACAGGGGGTGCCTGCGGCGGCGTAGACGTCACAGGGCAGCGAACTCGCGGCGGCGGCCTGGGGTGCTCCGACGCCGAGGAGCAGCGCGGCGAGGGTCGCGCAGACGGCGAGCACGGACAGGGCGGCGCTTCTCAGCCGCCGGGGGCGTATGTGGGGGGAGCTCACGGGCACGGTGCACCTCGGATTCTCTCGTTCGGTATATCGGACGTCGTTCGACCGAAATACCGAACCTATTCGACGACGAAAAGGGAACGGATTTCTGGAAATGCAGGGGCGATTGTTTGAGCACTGCCTCAGAGCGTCAACCCCCGCCGCACCGGACAATGCCAAGTCTTTAATCGGCGGCGGCTGCCCGGGCCGTGAGCAACGGCTGGAAGAAACCCGTCTCTTCGGGCATCAGCCAGGCGATGTCCGTGAATCCCGCACCGGCGGCGAACCCGGCGAGCCGTTCCCGCCCCAGCGCCCAGTAGGCGGCCCGGCGCACCCGGACCTCCCACGGCCCCTGGCCTTCCCGGGCCGGGACCAGCTGGAAGTGCTCCAGCTCGTAGCGCTCGCCGTCCGCGTGCCACCGCCACAGCTGGAAGGTGACGGTCCGCCCGGTGCCGTCGGCGGGCTCGTGCACCTGCGGGGGCGTCGAGACCGGCCGCTCGCGCAGCAGTTCGTCATAGGGGCGGGTACTGACGAGCAGCCGCCCGCCGGGCCGCAGCACCCTGCGCATCTCCCCCAGCGCGGCCCGCACGTCCGGCTCGGTGAGGAGATGGGGCAGCGCGTTGTCGGCACAGACGACGGCGTCGAACCGGCCACCGGCAAAAGGCAGTTGCCGCATGTCGGCACCGGCGGTGGGCAGAGCCACTCCGAGCCGGGCGGCCTCCCGGCCGGCCCGGGCGGCGGCCCGCACGCTCAGATCGGTCCCGACGACCCGGTGGCCGCGCAGCGCCAGCCCGATCGCCTGCGTGCCGATGCCGCAGGAGCAGTCCAGCACCGCCGCACGCTCCGGGCCGACCAGGGCGTCCAGCGCGGCGCCCTGACGGCGGACGCTCGCCGCCCAGTCCGGGTAGATCAGGTGGTAGTCGTCGGCCAGCTCGTCGTAGAAGCGCGCGGTCGAGGACTCGGGCATACGGCGAGGCTAGCGTGCCGAGCGCCGCGGTGGGACGGGGTTCCCGGCCGTAACCTGAAGCCATGAACGAGATGCCCCGGGACCATCGGCCCGCCAAGTCCATTCGGGTGCTGCTCGCCGAGGACCAGGGCATGATGCGGGGGGCGCTCGCTCTGCTGCTCGGCATGGAGGAGGACATCGAGGTGGTGTCCCAACTGGGCTCGGGCGACGGCATCGTGGACGCCGTGCTCACCCACCGGCCGGACGTGGCCCTGCTGGACATCGAACTGCCGGGCGTCAGCGGGCTGGACGCGGCGGCCGAGCTGCGGGAACAGGCGCCCGACTGCCGGGTGCTGATCCTCACCACTTTCGGCCGGCCCGGCTATCTGCGCCGGGCCATGGAGGCCGGGGCGGCCGGGTTCCTCGTCAAGGACGGGCCCGTGGAGGAACTGGCCGCGGCGATCCGGCGTGTGCTCACCGGGGAGACCGTGGTCGACCCGGCGCTGGCCGCCGCGGCGCTCAGCGCCGGGCCCAGTCCGCTGACGGCCCGCGAGTGCGAGGTGCTGAAGGCGTCGGTGGACGGCGCGACCGTCGCCGACATCGCCGGCAAGCTGCATCTGTCCGAGTCCACCGTCCGCAACTACCTGTCCTCGGCGATCGGCAAGACGGGCACCCGCAACCGCGCGGAGGCGGTACGGGAGGCCCGGCAGCAGGGGTGGCTGTGAGCCACGAGCGCTGCTACTGAATCACCTCCGCGTTCCGGTAGGCCGTCCCCTCCGGGGCCGTGCAGGCGAACCACTCCACCGGCGAACCGGCCACCGCCTGGGGCTCGACCACGGTGCTGGTGCCGTCCTTCCAGTCGCACTTGACCTGCCGGGCGGTGATGGCGACCTGGCCCACCACGAGCCGGACGGGACCATCGGAATTCGCCTTGCCCAGGGCGAGGGCCCCCGACATCAGGCTCGTGCCCGTCAGGGGCTCCCACCCCTTGAGCGTGTCGAAAATGATCGGTCTGAGCGGGCTGTCGCCGTAGTACAGGCCCGAGTAGTACGAGGTCATGCCGACCAGGTGCCGGTGCCGGCGGTCGGGAAGGAGGGCCGGCTCGATGCCGTACTTGCGCATCGCGGCCAGCTGCAGGGCCGCCTCCGACTCGTCCCGCGGCGCTCCCCACACGGAGACGACCACACGCCAGCTCTTGCCGTGGTCCGTCCCGCGCGCCAGCTCCGTTTCCTGTGGGATGTCCACATTCCGGTCCTCGGGCCTGGACGGCTCGGCCGCCACGGTCGACTTCCGGTCGGTCCGGCCGGGCAGGCCTGTCACCGCCAGCGTCGCCCCCGTCGACCCCGCCAGCACCAGTGTCGTGGCCGCCGCCACCGCCCAGCGGCGGGCTCTGCGTCGCCGGCCGGCGCGGATGACCGCCTGGACGGGGGCTATACCGATCTCGGCCTCGTCCGCGGCGTCCGCGAGGAGGAGAGCGATGTCTGTGTGCGTCATGTCGGTCATCTCATGGTTCTCCCGGTCCGCGCTCATCACTTCCGACCTCCATGCGTCACCGTCTCGGCCAGGGCCGGTATGGCCCGGAGTTTCGCGATCCCTTTGGCCGCGTTGCTCTTCACCGTGCCGACCGAGCAGCCCATCGCCTCCGCCGCCTGGGTCTCCGTCAGGTCCTCCCAGTAGCGCAGGACCACCGCCTCCCGCTGCCTCACCGGCAGCTGGGCGAGCGCCTTGAGCAGCGCGCTGCGGTCGTCGGCCTGCGCGATCCGGTCCCCCGTGTCGGCGATCTCGTGCACCAGGCCCGAGTCGTCCTTCGGAGCCAGGAACTCCTTGAGCCTTCTTCGGTGTTTGCGTGCGTGCAGGTTGATCATCACGCGCCGTACGTATGCCTCCGGATCGTCGGCGGTGCCGACCTTGCGCCAGGACACATAGACCCGCTCGAGGGTCGACTGGACCAGGTCCTCGGCGGCGTGCTGCTCCCCCGCGAGGAGAAATGCCGTGCGCATCAGCCGTGGCCAGCGGCCGATCATGAAGCTCTGGAACTCCTCGTTCCGAGCGTGCTTCCCGTCCCCCATGGGCACCTCCTAGACATCAGAAGGAGTCCATGGGCGGCCCGGACCGTTGCCTCACGTCGAAGAAGTTTTCCGCGGCAGCCACACCAGCATCAGCACCGCACCGCCCAGGAGCACCGCCGTACTGGTCCGGAAGGCCAGCGCGTAGCCGTCGGTCAGCGCCTCGGGGCCGTGGCCGCTGCCCGTGCCGGCCGCGGCGACGGTCGACATCACGGCGAGCCCGAGCGAACCGCCCATCGTGCGCGAGGTGTTGACCAGCCCCGACACCACACCGGCCTCGCCCGCTGCCGCCCCGGACGTGGCCAGGGAGGCGAGCGGGGTCGCCGCGAGGCCCGCACCGAGCATCATCAGGATCCCCGGGATCATGATCGCGGTGAGATACGCCTCGTGCGCGCTCATCGTCGACTGCCCGCCGAAGCCGGCCGCGGCCACCAGCGTGCCCAGCACCGCCACGGTCCGCGGACCGGCCGACCGCATCAGGCGCGGCGCCAGCTTGGAACCGACGACCACGGCCAGCGAGCTGGGCACCAGCGCGAACCCGGCCTCCAGCGGCGTGTAGCCGAGCACGTTCTGGGCGTAGAGGGTCATGAAGTACCACATGCAGAACATGGCCGAGCCGGAGAGGAACATCGCCGCGTTGGCCGAGGCGACCGAGCGCAGCCGGAGCAGGCCGAGCGGCATCAGCGGGGCCGCCGTACGGGACTCGACCAGCAGGAACAGGCCGATCAGCAGCAGCCCGGCGAGCAGCGGCAGCACCGTGGCGGCGGCCGTCCAGCCCTCCGCCTCCGTCTGCGAGATGCCGTACGCCAGGGTCGCGAGGCCCGCCGTGACCAGCAGCGCGCCCGGCAGGTCCAGGCGCCGCCCGTCGCCGGCCCGGCTCTCGGTGAGCCACAGCACCGAGCCGGCCAGCACCAGCGCGCCCACCGGCACGTTGATCAGCAGCACCCAGCGCCAGGAGAACACGTCCACGAGGACCCCGCCGACCAGTCCGCCGGCGGCCCCGCCCCCGGCGCCGACCGCGGTCCAGGTGGCGATCGCGCGCGCCCGCGCCGGCCCGTCCGGCACCGCGGAGGTCAGCAGGGTCAGCGTCGAGGGGGCCAGCACCGCCGCGCCCAGCCCCTGCACGGCCCGCGCCGGCAGCAGCTGCCAGCCCTCCTGGGCGAGGCCGCCGCCCAGCGAGGCCAGCGTGAACAGGCCGAGCCCGACGAGGAACATCCGCTTGCGCCCGTACAGGTCGCCGGCCCGGCCGCCGAGCAGCATGAACCCGGCGAAGGCGATGGTGTACGCGTTCACCACCCACTGCAGGCCGGACGCGGTCAGGCCGAGGCCGCTGCGCATGGACGGCAGGGCGACGTTCACCACCGACACGTCGAGGACGACCAGGAACTGCCCGGCACAGGCGAGCGCCACCACCAGCCAGGTCGGCACGGTCCTGCGGCGGGACATGAGGGGTGTGGTGTCGGCGGCTTCCAGCATGGTTGTCATGCTCTCAACCCGGTTACGGTCCTTGCATCGGCATTTCGGACCACCGGGCGCGGGACGCAGGGCCTACGCCGCTCGCCGTACCGCCACCGCACTGACGTCGAGTCAGAAACCCATGAACCGGTCAAGGATTCATTAGAGGCCCGAAGCAACGGAATAGTTGCCTGTGCATACGAGGTTTACCTGTCACTTATCACTACCAGGAGGCCTCGAGTCCATGACCCACACGACGACCGACCAGCCGGCCCGGAGAGCGGGCGGCGCCGTGGTCCCGGTGCTCGCCTTCGCGGGCATCGTCGTCGCGGTGATGCAGACCCTGCTCGTGCCGGTCATCAAGGACCTGCCACAACTGCTGCACACCGCGCCCTCCAACGCCACCTGGGTCCTCACCTCGACCCTCCTGGCCGGTGCCGTGGCCACCCCGATCATGGGCCGGCTCGGCGACCTCTACGGCAAGCGGCGGATGCTGATCCTCAGCCTTGCCGTGATGGTGGTCGGCGCCCTGGTCAGCGCGGTCACCAGCCAGCTGCTCACCATGATCGTCGGCCGTACCCTCCAGGGCTTCGCCATGGGCGCGATCCCGCTCGGCATCGGCCTGATGCGGGACATGCTGCCGCGCGAGCGGCTCGGCTCGGCCATGGCCCTGATGAGCTCCTCGATCGGCGTCGGCGGCGGCCTCGCGCTGCCCGCCGCGGCCCTGGTCGCGCAGCACACGAACTGGCACGCCCTGTTCTACGGCGCCGCCGGCCTCGGCGCGCTGTCCATCGTCCTCACCCTCCTGGCCGTACCCGAGTCCCCGATGCGGGCGGAGGGCTCCTTCGACCTGCTCGGCGCACTGGGCCTGTCCACCGGCCTGGTACTGCTCCTGCTGCCCATCACCAAGGGCAGCGACTGGGGCTGGTCGTCCGGCACGACGCTCGGTCTGTTCGCCGCGTCGGTCGTGGTCCTCCTCCTGTGGGGCCTGTTCGAGCTGCGCGTGAAGGCGCCCCTGGTCGACCTGCGCACGACCGCCCGCCCGGCCGTCCTCTTCACCAACCTCGCGTCGATCATGGTGGGCGTCGCGTTCTACGTCGTCTCCCTGGTCCTGCCCCAGCTGCTCCAGCTGCCCAGGGCCACCGGCTACGGCCTCGGCCAGTCCATGGTCGTCGCAGGTCTGTGCGTGGCCCCGCTGGGCCTGACGATGATGTTCACGGCCCCGGTGTACGCCCGTCTGTCCGCCAAGTACGGCCCCAAGGTCACCCTCATCATCGGCCTGCTGATCATCGCGCTCGGCTACGGCGGCGGCCTCGGCCTGATGGACGCGGCCTGGCAGACGATCGTCACGTCCGTGGTCCTCGGCGCGGGCATCGGTCTCGCCTACTCCTCGCTGCCCGCGCTGATCGTCGGTGCGGTCCCGGCCTCGGAGACCGGCGCGGCCAACGGCCTCAACACGCTGATGCGGTCCATCGGTACGTCGGTGTCCAGCGCCGTCATCGGCATGGTGCTCGCCAACACGGCGAACAACGTGGGCGGCATCGCGATCCCGACCATGCACGGGTTCCGGGTGTCGTTCCTGATCGCCACCGCCGCGGTGGCGGCGGGGCTGCTGATGGCGCTGTTCCTGCCGAAGGGCTCCCGGCCGGCTCAGCAGCACACGCAGCTGCGGGCCAGCAGCGAGGAGGACGCCTCTCTGGAGCGGGCCGAAGAGGTGCTGCGGGGCTTCCGGGGGCGGGTGCTGGGTGCCGACGGTGTTCCGGTCGCCCGGGCCAAGGTCACGCTGATCGACCGGCGGGGGCGGCAGGCGGGGGCGGCGGTCTCCGACGAGGACGGCAGCTATGTGCTCGCCGTGCCGGCGCAGGGGGCGTACGTGCTGGCCGCGAAGGCCTCCGGCCATGGGCCGCTTGCTTCCTCCGCGACGCATTCCGGGGAGGAGCGGGCTGTCGAGCTGGATCTTTCGTTGCCTGGGGAAGTTGTCAGCGCCTAGAGCTCGGGGGGTTCTGGGCGGTTCGCGGCTTTCCCGCCGTCGTGGCCATTCGCGCAGTTCCCCGCGCCCCTTGGGGCGCCTACCGCACCCCCTGTCGAATATGTGGCCGGGGGTGCGGCAGCATGGGCCCCTGAACAGTCGTACGACCGGAAGGCCCCCATGTCCGCCACCACACCCAAGCCCGAGATCCTGGCCGCCTTCGAAGCGGCGAAGGGCTTCATGCCCGTGGACGAGGGGCTGGCCTTGTACGAGGCCGCGGTGGAGGCGGGGCGGCTGGGGCTGCCCTTGCTGGAGGTCGGGACGTACTGCGGGCGGTCCACCGTGCTGCTCGCCGACGCGGCCCGGGCGGCCGGGGTCACGACGCTCACCGTGGACCACCACCGGGGCAGCGAGGAGCAGCAGCCGGGGTGGGACTACCACGACCCGGAGACGGTCGACCCGGAGGTCGGCCTGATGGACACCCTGCCGGCCTTCCGGCGGACGCTGTTCAAGGCGGGGCTGGAGGAGCACGTCGTCGCCCTCGTGGGCCGCTCGCCGCAGATCGCGGCCATCTGGAACTCGCCGCTCGGTCTCGTCTTCGTCGACGGCGGCCACACCGACGAGCACGCGGGCGCCGACTACGAGGGCTGGGCCCCCCATGTGGCCGAGGGAGGCCTCCTCGTCATCCACGACGTCTTCCCGGAGCCCGAGGACGAGTTCACCGGACAGGCGCCGTACCGCGTGTATCTGCGGGCGCTGGAGTCCGGGGCGTTCACAGAAGTCTCGGTGACCGGCTCCCTGCGCGTCCTGCGGCGAACGCGAGCGGGGATCTGAGGCCCCGGTTAGAGTCGCAGACGTGTCGTACCTAGGCCCGGAGTTCGATTCCCCGCAGCCGCGCCGGTCCCGCCGCGGCCCGCTGACCGTGGCGCTCGCCGCGCTGGTGCCCGGTGCGCTGCTCGGCTGGGTGGTGTACGAGGCGGTGGGCGGCGGTGGCGACGGCGGAGGCCGTACGGCCTCGGCCGCTCAGGCGTCCGGTACGTCCGGCGCGCCCTCCCCGTCCGCTCGTTCCGCCTCCGTCTCCCCGTCCGCCCCGCCTTCCGCGACGGACGACGGCAAGCGGCCCTCGGGGGGTTCCGCGTCCGGCCCGCTCAAGGGCAGGGTCGTCGTCATCGACGCCGGGCACAACCCGGGCAACTTCCAGCACACGGCCGAGATCAACCGCAAGGTGGACATCGGCACCAACTGGAAGGAGTGCGACACCACCGGGACGTCCACCAACGACGGTTACACCGAGGCCCGGTTCACCCTGGACGTCGCACACCGGCTGCGCACCCTGCTGGAGCAGCAGGGCGCCACGGTGAAGCTGACCCACGACGGCGACAGCCCGGCCTGGGGGCCGTGCGTCGACGAACGGGCCCGGATCGGCAACGAGGCGCACGCGGACGCGGCGATCTCCATCCACGCCGACGGCTCGGCGGAGGGCAACCGCGGCTTCCACGTCATCCTGCCGGGGGCCGTGCACGCCGGTGCCGCCGACACCCGGCCGATCGTCGGACCCTCGCACGACCTCGGCGCGCGCATCGCCGGCAACTTCCTGCGTGACACCGGTGAACCGCCGTCCAATTACGTCGGCGACGGAACCGGTCTCGTCACACGTACGGACCTGGGCGGTCTCAATCTGTCAACGGTTCCGAAGGTGTTCATCGAGTGCGGCAACATGCGCGATAGCAAGGACGCGGCACTGCTGACCAGCGGCGCCTGGCGGCAACGGGCGGCGCAAGGGATCTCTGAGGGAATCGTGAGTTTCCTGCACGCGTCGTGACCGGCGGGCGGAACCGACCGGACAGCCGGATCTTGCGGACGGTAGTGTCTACCGACGACGAGACGACTCACGAAGGACCTGAAGTGAATATCCGCTCCCTCACTAGAGGCGACGGCGTGGTGATCGGAGCAGCGGTGGTGCTGTTCATCGCCTCGTTCCTCGACACATTCGACACCGACGGCAGTGACATCCCCAACGCCTGGGACAATCTCGGCCTGGTGATGAGCATGTATGTCGGCGGCATCATCGGGGCGGTCCTCATCATCGTCGCCCGAGCGCTTCCGCAGCCCCGCAAGGTCGTCGGCCTCGACCTCGGGCAGGTGGGCGTCGCCTTCACGATCCTCGCCGCGTGGACCTCGTTCTGGACGATCATCGACCCGCTGGGCGCGTTCAGCGACGAGTTGGGCAGCTCGAAGGTCGGTGCCGGGTCCGGCCTCATCCTCGGCCTCATCGCCGCTCTCCTCCTGGCCGCCGCGGCCATCGCCACCCCCCTCGTCCCCGCCCTCCAGGCCGCCCTGCTCCCGGCCCCCAAGCCGGTCGCCCCGATGCCCTACGGCGCCCAGCCGCCCGGTGGTTACGGCTACCCGGGTGCCCAGCCGCAGCCGGGCCAGCCGTACGGGGCCCAGCCGCAGCCGGGTCAGCCGTTCGGGGCCCAGCCGCCTGCCGCACAGGGGGCTCCGGCAGGGGCGCAGCCGCCCGCGGACTTCTCGCCGTTCTGGTTCGCCGTGCCGGTGACCCGCCCGCTGTTCGCGGAGGACGGCTCGCCGACCCCGATCGCCGAACTGGCGCCGGGCACCTGGTACCTGGCCGTCGAGCAGCGCGGTGCCGCGCTGGTGGCGCAGACCCAGGACGGCCGCCGCGGCGTCCTCCAGGACACCTCCGGCATCCAGCGCGGCTGAGCCCCGCGACCCCGCCGCAGCCGGCCCCTCGCCCTTCCGGGCGGGGGGCCGTTGTCGTACAGTCGCCTCCCGGCAGTGAACTGACGATCCGTCAGGAGGCAGGCGTATGCGGCTCGGTCTGGCACTCGGGTACTGGGGACGCGGCCCGGACGCCGGTCATGTGCCGCTCGCCCGGGAGGCGGAGCGGCTCGGATATCACTCGGTGTGGACGGCGGAGTCCTGGGGCTCGGACGCCTTCACCCCGCTGACCTGGATCGCCGCACACACCTCGACGATCGGGCTGGGGACGGCCGTTGCCCAGATGGCCGCCCGCTCTCCGGCCACCACCGCGATGCACGCGCTCACCCTGGACCACTTGTCCGGGGGGCGGATGATGCTCGGGCTCGGGCTGTCCGGGCCGCAGGTGGTGGAGGGCTGGTACGGCCGCCCGTTCCCGGTGTCACCGCTGACCGCGACCCGGGAGTACGTGGAGGTCGTACGGCAGGTGCTGCGGCGCGAGGCGCCGGTGGAGGTCGACGGGCGGTTCCATCCCCTGCCGTACCGGGGACCGGACGGCACCGGGCTCGGCAAGCCGCTCAAGCCGATCACCCATCCCCTGCGGGCCGATCTGCCCGTCCTCCTCGGCGCCGAGGGGCCGAAGAACGTGGCGCAGACGGTCCGTATCGCCGACGGCTGGCTGCCGCTGTACTGGGCGCCGAGCCGGCCGGAGGTGTACGGGGACGTGGTGCGGGGGCTGCCGGAGGGGTTCGTGGTGGCACCGATGGCCCGGGTGAAGGTGTGCGACGACGTGGCCGAGGGGCTGCTGCCCGTGAAGGCCATGCTCGGCTTCTACATCGGCGGGATGGGCCACGCCGCCCGCAACTTCCACGCCGACCTCATGGCGCGCATGGGCTACGAGAAGGAGGCGCGGCGGATCCAGGAGCTGTTCCTGGCGGGACGGCGGGAGGAGGCCGTGCTGGCCGTACCGGACGCCTTCGCCGACGAGATCTCGCTGGTCGGCCCGCGCGAACGCATCGCCGAGCGCTTGGACTTGTGGCGCGCGGGCCCGGTGACCGACCTGCTGGCCCTGTCACCGGACCCCCACACCCTCAGGGTGCTGGCGGAGCTGAACTCCTAGCCGCCCTGGGAGAGCTGGGACGACGACGGCACCTGCTCCTTGACCGGGGCGCCGGCGCCCGCGCCCGCGTCCTTGACCTTGTTGATGACGTCGTTGAAGGAACCGGCCGCGTTCCCGTCGCCGCTGCGCAGCTTGGCGGGCAGGTTCTTCAGGCCCTCGATGGCGGTGTTGAGCGGGGCGAGCGCCTTGGACAGCAAGGGGTCGCCCTGGGCGTTACGGACGGCCGCCTTGAGCCGGTTGTAGGTGAACGCACCGGCCAGACCGGCCTTCACCAGGGTCAGCTTGCGGCCGTGGGCGCCCTTCTTGAACTTGCCGGCCTTCCACGGCTTCACGATCCACTGGTAGGTCGCGCCCGCCGCGAGGCCCGCGTTCGCCACGAAGCGGGCCTTGGCGAACTTCTGCCGTTCGGCGGAGGTCGTCGGGCTGGGGGTGGCGGCGGGGGCGGCCTGGACCGCCGCGGTGTCCTTGGTACTGGTCTTCTCGCTGCTGCCGCAGGCGGTGGAACCGGCCAGCAGGGCGCAGCACACGGTGAGCGCCACCACGAGGCGCCGTATCGGTACGGGCACGGGGTCCTCCGGACGTGTCCTCCCCGAGCGGTCTGCTTCCTCCAGCAGCCTCACCCGGGACGGCCGGGTACGCCACTCGGCCGCCGCCGTTCGGGTTTCACCGCGCGCCGCCCGGCAATCCGGAAGGTATGTCCCCTCGATATCGCAACAGCGCGAATCAGGCCGGGACGGTCATCGCGGTCGTCGCCGACATCATGGCGTTGATCCTCGGCCTGTGGATCCTGATGTACCTGCTGGACGCCAACCGCGCGAACAGCCTGGTCCAGTTCATCCACCACGCCGCCGCCTGGCTGGCGGGCTGGTCTCACGACCTGTTCACCTTCAACGAGGCCTGGGCGAGGGTGGTGGCCGGTTACGGCCTGGCCGCCGTGGTCTACCTGTTCGTGGGCCACGCCATCGCCAACCGGATACACCGGCACTGAGCCCGCGGGCTAGCCGCAGCAGTCGGGGTCCAGGCCCGTCGGCAGGTACTCCCCGCCGAAGACCGCGCAGGTCGCCTCGTGGCCGCCCAGCGCCGCGACGGCGAGGAGCAGGGAGCCGGCCGTCCACGTGGTGAGTTCGCGCGGCCAGATCGCGTCGTCCTCGAAGACGTAGCCCGTCCAGTACAGGCCGCTCTCCGGCTCGCGCAGGTGCTGGATGGACTGCAGGATCGCCAGGGCGCGGTCCGACTCCCCCACCGCCCACAGGGCCAGGGCGAGTTCGCTGGACTCGCCGCCGGTGACCCACGGGTTGGGCACCACGCAGCGCACGCCGGCGCCGGGTACGACGAAACGGTCCCAGGACCCCTCTATGCGGGCCTTGGCCTCCTCGCCGGTCAGCGCGCCGCCGAGGACCGGGTAGTACCAGTCCATCGAGTAGCGGTCCTTGTCGAGGAAGCGCTCGGGGTGCCGGCGGATCGCGTGCCGGAGGCCTCCGACCGCCAACTCCCAGTCGGGCTGCGGCTCCTCGCGCTGCTCGGCGATGGCGAGCGCGCAGCGCAGCGCGTGGTGGATGGAGGAGCTGCCGGTGAGCAGGGCGTCCGCGGTGGGCGTGCCGTCGTCCTCGCGCCGCCAGCCGATCTGGCCGCCGGGCTGCTGCAGGGCGAGCACCCACTCCATGGCCGCGTAGACGGTCGGCCACATGCGGTCCAGGAAGGTGTCGTCACCGGTGGAGAGATAGTGGTGCCACACGCCCACGGCTATGTAGGCGACGAAGTTCGACTCGCGGGCGCGGTCGGTGACGTCGTCGTGGGCGCCGTCGGCGTAGGCGGCGTACCAGGAGCCGTCCTCGTTCTGGTGCCGGGCCAGCCAGTCGTACGCCCGTTCGGCGGCCTCGTGCTCGCCGGCCGCGTCCAGGGCCATCGCGGCCTCGGTGTGGTCCCAGGGGTCCAGGTGGTGCCCGCGGAACCAGGGGATCGCGCCGTCCTCCCGCTGTACGGCGAGGATGCCGCGGACGGTGGCGGCAGCCTGCTCGGCGGTGAGGACCCCGGGCAGGACGAGGTGTTCTGTCCGGGGGGTGGTCACTTGGCGGCCGCCTCGTCGTCAAGCCGCGGCAGGTGCGGCTTGGTCGCGTAGACCACGAAGCTCTTGCCGATGAGCGGGTTCAGCGCCTGCTCGGCGACCCGGGTGGCGAGCGGCTTCTTCATGATGTCCCAGACCAGCAGCTTGTGGTAAGCGCGCACCGGCAGCGCCTTGTCGTTGTCGACGCCGAACGCGCACTTCAGCCACCAGTACGGCGAGTGCAGCGCGTGCGCGTGGTGACTGCCGTACGGCTTCAGGCCCGCCTCGCGGATCTTCGCCACGAGTTCGTCGGCCTTGTAGATGCGGATGTGGCCGCCCTCGACCTCGTGGTAGGCGTCGGACAGCGCCCAGCAGACCTTCTCGGGCCCGTAGCGCGGCACGGTGACGGCGATACGGCCGCCCGGCTTGAGCACGCGGACCATCTCGGCGAGCACGCCCTTGTCGTCGGGGATGTGCTCCATCACCTCGGAGATGATGACGACGTCGAAGGACTCGTCCGGGAAGGGCAGGGCGAGCGCGTCGCCCTCCATGGCGGTGGCGGTGGCGCCCTGGGGTGCCTCCCCGGCCTCCTTCATCGCCGCGAACCACTTGGCGACCTCGCGGATCTCCTCGCCGTTCTGGTCCAGGGCCACGACCTGGGCCCCGCGCCGGTAACACTCGAAGGCGTGCCGGCCGGCCCCGCAGCCGAGGTCCAGGACTCGGTCGCCCGGGGCGAGCGGGAACCGGGAGAAGTCGACGGTCAGCACGTGGCCCTGCTTTCGGAGGAGACGCCTGCAACACTGGCCGAGCTCGCGGAGGCGACACTCGGTACGGCCGCCGCGCAGCGGCCGGGGGTCTGGGCCGCGGTGGGGGTTCCGCCGCGCGAGCCTGTGGGAGCGTGGGGGCGGCCGGGGTCCACGGAACGGGCCTCGCGGCCGGGGCCCGTGAGGCGGCCGGCGCGGGCGATGGCCTCCCGGTAGTGGGCCACCGTGCCCTCCGCGGCGCGGGCCCAGGTGAAGTTCCGCAGCACCCGCTCCCGGCCCGCGCGGCCGAGCCGCACCCGAAGCTCCGGGTCGCCGAGCAGCCGCCCCAGCCCGGCGGCCAGGGCGCCCGCGTCGCCGGGCGGCACCGCGAGGCAGGTCTCGCCGTCGCGGCCGGCGACCTCGGGGATCGCGCCGCCGGTCGTGGCGAGAAGGGGGGTACCGGTGGCCATGGCCTCGGCGGCGGGCAGCGAGAAGCCCTCGTACAGCGAGGGCACGCAGGCGACCTCGGCCGAGCGGATCAGGTCGACCAGTTCGGCGTCGGAGATGCCCTTGACGAACTCGACGGCTCCTTCGAGGCCGTACCGCTCGATCGCCGCCGCGACCGGCCCCTCCTCGGGGCGCTTGCCGACGACGACGAGATGGGCGGCCGGGTGCTCGGTGCGCACCTTGGCCAGCGCCTCCACCAGGAACACCAGCCCCTTGAGCGGCACATCGGCGCTGGAGGTGGTGACGATCCGGCCCGGCACCTCGGGCACGGCCGGATTCGGCGCGAACAGATCGGTGTCGGCGCCGATGTGGACGACATGGACGCGGTCGTCGCGGACGCCGAGGTGGTCGACGATCTCCTGCTTGGAGCTGCCGGAGACGGTGAGGACCGAGGGCAGCCGGCGCGAGACGCGCTTCTGCATGCGGGTGAAGGCGTACCAGCGGCGGACCGAGTACCGGCGCTGCCAGCCCTCGGCCGCGTCGAGCTCCAGCTGCCGGTCGACGGTGATGGGGTGGTGGATCGTGGTCACCAGGGGCGCGCCGATGTCACCCAGCAGGCCGTAGCCGAGGGTCTGGTTGTCGTGCACGACGTCGAACTCGCCGCGCCGGGCGCGCAGATGACGGCGGGCGCGCAGCGAGAAGGTCAGCGGCTCGGGAAAGCCGCCGGTCCACATCGTCGCGACTTCCAGGGCGTCGATCCAGTCCCGGTACTCGTCCCGCCCCGGGGTGCGGAAGGGGTCGGGCTGGCGGTAGAGGTCGAGGCTGGGCAGCTCGGTGAGGGTGAGCCGGGGGTAGCCCTCGTCGAGGACGGGGTACGGCTGCGAGCCGATGACCTCCACCCGGTGGCCGAGCCGGGCCAGCTCACGCGAGAGATGCCGTACGTAGACGCCTTGGCCGCCGCAGAACGGGTTCCCTTTATAGGTGAGGAGCGCGATGTCGAGCGGTCGCTCGCCGTCGGCAGCGGGGTCCTGATCGACGCCCGCCACACGGGCCTCAGCGGTCACTCCGTGCCCCCTTCTGCCTGCACTGTCCCGCGACACTACGCCGGGACGCTAATCTAGAACAAGTTTCAGACTTGATCGTTCAAGAGGCTCTGAATCTACCGGCAGGTAGGGGCACTGTGAGCAGTGGATCAGGTGATTCGCGCCACGGCGCGGCGCCCTGCCATGCTGGATGATCACGTGCCCCACAGACGCCTTCACCGACTGTCACGGACGGGACCCATGCCTGCGGACATGCCTGCGGAATCCAAGGTGGAAGCCGGTACGGTCCGGCCCGCCTCGTCGCCGCTCACCGAGCGCCAGGAGGCCCGCCGCCGCCGGATCCTGCACGCGAGCGCCCAGCTGGCCAGCCGGGGCGGTTTCGACGCCGTGCAGATGCGTGAGGTCGCCGAGTCCTCGCAGGTGGCCCTCGGCACGCTGTACCGCTACTTCCCCTCGAAGATCCACCTTCTGGTCGCCACCATGCAGGACCAGCTGGAGCACATGCACGGCACCCTGCGGAAGAAGCCCCCCGCGGGTGACACGGCCGCCGAGCGCGTGGCGGAGACCCTGATGCGGGCCTTCCGCGCCCTGCAGCGCGAGCCGCACCTGGCCGACGCGATGGTCCGCGCGCTGACCTTCGCCGACCGCAGTGTCTCGCCGGAGGTCGACCAGGTCTCGCGCCAGACGACGCTGATCATCCTGGACGCGATGGGCCTGGAGAACCCCACCCCCGAGCAGCTCTCGGCGGTCCGCGTCATCGAGCACACCTGGCACTCGGCCCTGATCACCTGGCTCTCCGGCCGCGCCTCCATCGCCCAGGTGAAGATCGACATCGAGACGGTGTGCCGGTTGATCGACCTGACGGAGCCGGGCGCGTCCTAGGCCGGCGCCAGGTCGGTCCAGGCACGGCCGGCGGGGGTCTGGGCGACCCACTCGCCCAGCAACCGGCGGGCCTCCTCCTCCGGGGCCGCAAGGGACACCTGCTGGGCACCCCCGTGGGTGGTCCGCGCGTGCTCCAGCGTGCCCTCGCTGCAGCACGCGCACAGCAGCTCGAAGCCGCTCGCCGGCTCGGCGCCGTAGTCCGCGGCCAGGAACAGCTCCACCAGCGCCTCGACGTCGGCCGGCCGGGCCGCGTCCACCGTGACCGTGAGGGTGGGCAGGGCGGAGGCCTCGAAGAGGAGGAGTTCGTCGAAGACGGGGAACTCCCGGCCGTCGACGATCCGGGTGCCCTTCGGTTCACCGTCGTGCACGACGATCTCGCCGAAGCGGCGGCCCACGGTCACCGGCACGTTCATGACCCGGCCCCGGGTCGGGCACAGGCGGTCGATCCAGACGACCTCGCGCTCACCTCCCGTGTCCAGCCGCACGCATGCCGCGCCGAACCGGCCGTCGATCACGCCCTCGCCGGGCGGGAGTTCGATGCCGAAGCCGGTCCAGGCATCGCGTGCGGTCGCCCAGTCGCGCTGGATCGTCGCCGCGATGCCGAGGTTCCAGTACGCGGGGTCGCCCTCGCCGCGCGGGGAACGGGCGGCGGCCTGGCGCCCGAGCTCGTACGCCTTCGCCCAGTTCCGCAGGAACTTGTGGGCGAGCGCGGCGTCGTACCACCACACCGCGCTCGGCTTCTCGTCCGGGTAGTGCGCGAGCACCCGCTCGTAGAGGTCGGCCGCGCGCAGCCACTCCTCGGCCTGCCACGCCTCCCGCGCCCGCTCGACCAGCTCGACCGCCTCGGACCTGTCCACGTTTCCCCGCCCTGCTCGTTCCATCGAGACCGCAGGAGGGTAGCGCGGGCCACCGACACCTCTACTCCTCGGGCGGGAACACCGCCTCCCCGCTCCCCAGCAGGGTGATCACGATCGCCTCCACGGGGCAGCTCTCGGCCGCCGTCAGGGCCGGCTCGCTCGCGTCGGTGTCGGGGTCCACCGGGTGGGACTGGCGGGCGGAGTCGAGACGGAAGTGGTCCGGGGCGTGGTGGAGGCACTGGGCCGAGCCGATGCACACCGACCGGTCGACCTCGACGTGCCAGCGGTCGCCCATGGCCTACGCCCCCGCCGGCAGGTGGATCATCTTGTGCTCGAGGTAGGCGCCGTACCCCTCCGGGCCGAACTCCCGCCCGAGCCCTGAGTTCTTGTAGCCGCCGAACGGGCCCAGCATGTCCAGGCTGAAGGTGTTGACCGAGTAGGTGCCGGTGCGGACCTGCCGCGCCACGTCGACGCCGTGCTCGACGTCGGCCGTCCACACGCTGCCGGACAGGCCGTAGTCCGAGTCGTTGGCGATCTTCACGGCCTCCTGCTCGTCGCCGTACGGGAGCAGGCAGATGACCGGGCCGAAGATCTCCTCGCGGGCGATCCGCATGGAGTTGTCCACGTCTCCGAAGAGGGTCGGTTCGACGTACCAGCCGCGGTCGAGCCCCGCCGGGCGGCCGCCGCCGGTGAGGACCTTGGCGCCCTCCTCCTGGCCGATGCGGATGTAGTCGAGGTTGCGCTGCTGCTGGCGGCGGGCGACCAGCGGGCCGACCTGGGTCGCCGGGTCCAGCGGGTCGCCGACCTTCAGCGCGCCGGCCGCTGCCGCGAAGGCGTCGGCGAACTCGTCGTAGCGGGCGCGCGGGACGAGGATGCGGGTCTGGGCCACGCACGCCTGCCCGTTGTTCATCCAGGCCGCCGGGACGATGCCGGCCACCGCCGTCTGCACGTCCGCGTCGGGCAGGACGACCGCCGCCGACTTCCCGCCCAGCTCCAGCGTGACCCGGGTGAGGTTGCGCGCGGCGACCTCCATGACCCGCTTGCCGGCCGCGACCGAGCCGGTGAAGGAGATCTTGTCGACGCCGGGGTGGCCCACCAGGTACTCGCTGACCTCGCGGTCGGCGGGGAGGATGGAGAGCACGCCCTCGGGCAGACCCGCCTCCCGCGCGATCTCCCCCAACAGGTACGCGTCCAGCGGGGACTCCGGGGACGGCTTCAGTACGACCGTGCAGCCGGCCAGCAGCGCGGGCGCGAGCTTGGCGGCGGCGACGAACTGCGGGACGTTCCAGGGGACCACGGCCGCGACCACACCGACCGGTTCGCGGCGCACGAGGATCGGCCCGAGGACGCCGTCCCGGCGCTCTTCGTACGTGTAGTCCCGCGCGACCCTGATCGCGGCGTCCCACACCATCATCGCGCCGAGCGCCTGGGCGAGGACGCTCCAGGAGTAGGGGGAACCGTTCTGCGAGGAGATCACCCGGGCGATCTCCTCGTGCCGGGCGGCGATGCCGTCCTTGATGCGGGTGACGACCTCGATCCGCTCCTCAAGGCTCGCCCGCGGCCACGGCCCCTCGTCGAAGGCCCGGCGAGCGACGGCCACGGCCCGGTCCACGTCCTGCCGCGAGGCGTGCGGCACCCGGCCGATGACCTCCTCGGTGTGCGGGGAGATCACCTCGATCACGTCCTTGCCGAGGGGCTCGGTCAACTCCCCGCCGATGAACAGCTGTCCGTGTTCCACGAGCTCGGTCATGGCCGACTGCCTCCCACCGCACCGCACGTTTCTGACGCTGTTTCAGAACTGATATCAGTTCTAGTTATAGTGGGCAATGGCCGTGTGCCGCGTGCCGTGGGGCGGAGGACAGATGGTGACGACGTTCGAGCACGGCGGGGGCGTACGGTCCGTGGCGGTGCCCATTCCGGACAACCCCCTCGGGCACACGCTGGTCTACGTCGTGGCGACCGACCGCGGCCCGGTGCTGGTCGACACCGGCTGGGACGATCCGGCGTCCTGGGACACCCTCGTGGCGGGACTGGCCGCCTGCGGTACGGCGGCGGAGGAGGTGTACGGCGTCGTCATCACGCACCACCACCCCGACCACCACGGTCTGTCGGCCAGGGTGCGCGAGGCCTCCGGTGCCTGGGTGGCGATGCACGCCGCCGACACCGCGGTCGTCCGGCGCACCCGGGAGGCCCGGCCGGAGCGGTGGTTCAGCTACATGAGCGCGAAACTCGCGGCCGCCGGCGCACCGGAGGAACACCTGGCGCCACTGCGTGCCCCGCGTACCCCACGCGCCCTGCCCGGCCTCTCCCCCGCCCTGCCGGACCGGGAGATCGTCCCCGGCGAGCTCCTCGACCTGCCCGGCCGCAGGCTGCGCGCGATCTGGACCCCGGGCCACACTCCGGGCCACGTCTGCCTGCACCTGGAGGAGGAGCATCCGGACCGCCGGCTTCCGGGGCACGGGAGGCTGTTCAGCGGGGACCACCTCCTGCCGCGGATCACCCCGCACATCGGCCTGTACGAGGACCCGGACGACGCGACCGTCACCGACCCCCTCGGCGACTACCTCGACTCCCTGGAGCGGATCGGCCGCCTGGCACCCGCCGAGGTCCTGCCCGCGCACCAGCACGCCTTCACCGACGCGCCGGGCCGGGTAAGGGAGTTGCTCGCACACCACGAGGAGCGTCTGGCCGGCCTGCTCGCCCTGCTCGCCGAGCCGCTCACCCCCTGGCAGCTGGCCGAGCGCATGGAGTGGAACCGGCCCTGGGCCGAGATTCCCTACGGTTCCCGGAACATCGCCGTCTCGGAGGCCGAGTCCCATCTGCGCCGGCTGGTCAAGCAGGGCCGGGCGGAGCCGGTGGCCGGGAGCGAGCCGGTGGCCTACGTGGCGGTGTGAAGCGGTCCACATGAGTGGCCTCGTACGCGACGGCCCTGTTACATCGGCTCATGAACCTCGTCGACGCACTGCTCGCCCAGCACGCCTGCGAACACGTCATCCTGCACTTCGTCCGCCGCCTCGACCTCGGTGAACCGGCCGACGTGGCCGACCTGTTCACCGAGGACGGCGTCTGGGAGTGGCCGCCGCCGGGGGACGGGCGCAGGATCGAGGGCCGGGAGGCGCTCCGCGCGTACTTCGGCTCCCGCCCCGCCGACCGGCTCTCCCGCCGTCTGATGTCCAATGTGCTGGTCACGATCACCGGCCCGGGCTCGGCGAGCGCCACCTCGTACTTCACGACGTACCGCGTCGACGGATACGAGGGAGGCGGCCCCGTTCCCGCCGGGCCGCCCGTCCAGGTGGGTCACTACGAGGACACCTTCCGCCGGGTCGACGGCACGTGGCTGATCGCCTCCCGCACCCTGCACCTGCCCTTCGGCGGCGACACCCCGAGGGCCGGCTAGCGGACGGCGGGCCCTTGCGCCACCCTGCGTATCAACCGCTCGGCGTCCGCGAGGAGTTCGACCTCGCGGGCCGTCATCGTCGGATTGGCCGCTCTGCGCCTGCGCGCCTCCGCCAGCCCCTCCTCCGTCAGGTCCGACGGGTCGGCCAGCAGAGCCGCCAGCAGGTCGTGGGCCGGACCGGCCGGCGGGGTGTCGTCCACGGCGACCTGGGCGAGGATCACCGCCGACATGCCCCAGTCCAGCCCGGGGTCGCCGTCCTCGGTGTTGGACCAGTCGATCACGCGGGGGCCGTCCGGGGTGAGCATCACGTTGTCGGGGTGCAGGTCGAGGTGGAGCACGCGGGCCCGCGGGTCGGCCGGGTTCCGGCCCGGTACGGCGTGCAGTCGCCGTAGCAGGGAGGCGAGCAGGGCGCCCGCCTCCGCCGCGTCGGCCCGCCCCTCGCTGAGGGCGGTCAGCAGGGTCGGGCCGGACAGGCGTTCCAGCACCAGGTCGGTGCGTGAGCCGGTGGGCCGTACCCGGGGCACCGGATAGCCGTGTTGCCGGACGTGCGCCATCACGGCCCCCTGGGCCGCCGCGTCCCCCCAGCCGTCCCGGTCCCGGCGCAGCACCCAGGCGTCGTCGATCTCGTACACGTCGGCCGAGCGGCCCGCGCCCAGCAGCCTCCCCGTCTCCGTCACGACCGTGACCCTAGTCACCGCACCCCCGTGCGCACAGCCACTCCTCAGCCCGCGCGGGACGGCCGGTAAAGTGGCGGCGTCGTCATCACACCCGTACGGGGGAAAGCCGGTGCAATTCCGGCGCTGACCCGCAGCCGTGAGCCGCCCTGAGGTAGCGAGCCGGAATGCCCCGGACGGACGTTGACCGGCTCGCGTGCGTCGGCGGTCCGCCGCGCACGGCACCGTCGAGGTTTACGGAGCCGAGCCGCCCGGGGGTCTCCCGTGCGCTGCCGGTTCCCCGCAGGAGAGGCAGTCGCCGACCATGAACGTCCGCCGCAGTGCCGCGGCTCTCGCCGCCATAGGCGTGCTGGCCGCCGCCGCGCCCGCCACGGCCGCCGGCCAGTCCCCTTCCCCCTCTCCCAAGGTCGCGATCCCCTCCGGGCTGTACGGAAAGTCCGACCCGACCTACGACGGCGTGTGGCGCCAGTCGCTGACGCTCGTCGCCCAGCGGACCCTCGGCTACCGGCCCGCGGCGCAGGCCGTGGACTGGCTCACCGGCCAGCAGTGCGCGAACGGCGCCTTCGCCGCGTTCCGCGCCGCCCCCGCCAGGGCCTGCGACGGCAAGGTCATGGTGGACACCAACAGCACGGCCGCCGCCGTGCAGGCCCTGAAGGCGGCCGGCGGGCACGACGACGCCGTCGGCAGGGCCGTGACGTGGCTGAAGTCCGTGCAGAACAAGGACGGCGGCTGGGGCTACTCGCCGGGCGGGGCCAGTGACACCAACTCCACCTCCGTCGTCATCGGCGCACTGACGGCGGTGGGTACGGATCCGGCGGACGTCCGCACGTCGGGCAGGTCCCCGTACGACCTGCTGGCCGCCATGTCCCTGCCCTGCGACCAGGACGGCGGCGGTGCCCTCGCCTTCCAGCCGGACAAGAAGGGCAAGCCGGCCGCCAACGCGGACGCCACGGCCGCCGGGGTGCTCGGCGCGCTCGGCAAGGGGTTCGTGGCCCAGGCCGGCAGGGCGCCCGCCGAGGACGCGTGCACCAAGGGCGGCCGTCCCGCGCAGATCGCCGACAACGCCGGCGCCTATCTGGCCGCGGCCGTGGCCAGGACGGGGCACCTGCAGTCCGCCCTGCCCGGCGCCAAGGACCAGCCGGACTTCGGCAACACCGCGGACACGGTCGTGGCGCTCGCCGCGGACGGGCGGATCGGGCAGGCGAAGAAGGCGTACGGCTGGCTGGAGAAGAACGCCGGGCCCTGGGCGGCGCAGAGCGGCCCGGCGGCCTACGCCCAGCTGATCCTCGCCGCGCACGCGGTCGGCGCGCAGCCCGGTGACTTCGGCGGCACCAGCCTGGTCCGGTCCCTCAACGCGCTCGGCCCCCTCCCGCAGATGGCGGCGACCGGGCACCAGCAGGAGACCAAGTCCGACGGCGGCTCCGGCTTCGGCGTCTGGTGGTTCGTCGGTGTCTGCCTCGTCGCGGGCATCGGCATCGGCTTCCTGCTCAGCGGCCGGAAGAAGCGGCAGCCGTGAGGGCCGTCCGCCGCGCCGCGAGCCTGCTGTGCGCCGCGCTCGTCGTGCTGGCCGGGGCGGGTCAGGCGCAGGCCACCGGTTACCGCTACTGGTCCTTCTGGGAGCGGTCGGGCGGGCGCTGGACGTACGCCACGCAGGGCCCGTCGACCGCCCGTCCCGGCGACGGCGCCGTGGAGGGGTTCCGCTTCGCGGTGAGCGCGGACTCGGCGGACGCGAGCCGGCCGCGCGGGGCGGCGGACTTCGGCGCGATCTGTGCGGGGACGCCCGCCAAGGACGGTACCAAGCGGGTGGCGGTCGTCCTCGACTTCGGCACCCCCGCGGACGCGCCGTCCGGCGAGACACCGCCGGCCCGCCGCACGGCCTGCGCGAGGATCCCGGCCGACGCGACGACCGCCGACGCCCTGGCGGCCGTCGCCCCGCCCCTGCGCTACGACACCAACGCCCTGCTGTGCGCGATCGCCGGGTATCCGAAGAGGGGGTGCGGGGAACAGGTTTCGGCCTCCGCCGGGAAGAAGTCGCCGCAGAGGAGCGGCGGTTCGGGCAGCGGACCTTCCCTGGGACTGCCGATCGGTGCGGGGGTGGTCGCCCTGCTGGCGGGGGCGGCGGTGTGGCAGGCACGGCGGCGACGCCATGCCGGGTGACAGCGGGGATCGGTCCGTGCGCACCCGTGGGCAGACCGTTCACCCCGGTGCCTGGTGGCTGTGGGCGTTGAGTCTCGGCACCGCCGCCACCCGCACCACCAACCCCCTCCTGCTCGCCCTCCTCGTCTCGGCCTCCGCCTACGTCGTGGCGACGCACGGCACCGACACCCCCGCCGCCCGCGCCTATCCGGCCTTCGCCAAGCTGGCCCTCGCCGTGCTGCTCGTCCGCCTCCTCTTCGCGGTGGCGCTGGGCTCACCGGTCCCCGGCACGCACACCCTCCTCACGCTTCCCGAGGTCCCCCTCCCCCACTGGGCACAGGGCATACGCCTGGGCGGACAGGTGACGGCGGAGGCGCTCGTCTTCGCCGCCTACGACGGCCTCAAGCTGGCCACCCTCCTGGTCTGCGTCGGCGCCGCGAACGCGCTCGCCAGTCCCGCCCGCCTGCTGAAGTCCCTCCCCGGCGCCCTGTACGAGACCGGCGTCGCCGTGGTCGTCGCGCTCACCTTCGCCCCGCACCTGATCGCCGACGTCCAGCGGCTGCGCGCCGCCCGGCGCCTGCGCGGCCGGCCGGACCGGGGCCTGCGCGGCCTGCTCCAGGTCGGACTGCCGGTGCTGGAGGGCGCGTTGGAGCGCTCGGTCGCGCTCGCCGCCGCGATGGAGGCCCGGGGTTACGGCCGTACCGCCGTGGTCCCCGCCCGCATCCGCCGTACGACGGCCGCGCTCACCCTGGGCGGCCTGCTCGGCGTGTGCGCGGGGACGTACGGGCTGCTCACCGCGGAGGGCGGCACCTACGGCGTCCCGCTGTTGCTCGCCGGTGCCGTCGCCGCCCTCGCGGGCCTGCGCCTGGGCGGCCGGCGTTCGCTGCGCACCCGGTACCGACCGGACCCCTGGGACGTACGGGCCTGGCTGGTCACCGGCTCCGGCGCCGCGGTCGCCGCGCTGCTCGGCCTGGCCTCCGCCCGCGACCCGGAGGCACTGCACCCGGGCGTCGTGCCCCTCGTCGCGCCCACCCTCCCCCTGTGGCCGGCCGCTGCGATCCTCCTCGCCCTGCTGCCCGCCTTCGCCGTACGCAAGGACCCACCGGACCCCAAGGAGCCGTCGTGATCCGCTTCGAGGATGTCAGCGTGACCTACGACGGTGCGGCCGAACCCACCGTCCGGGGCGTCGGCTTCGAGGTGCCGGAGGGCGAACTCGTGCTGCTCGTCGGCCCGTCCGGGGTCGGCAAGTCGACCGTGCTCGGCGCGGTGAGCGGGCTGGTGCCGCACTTCACCGGCGGTACCCTGCGCGGCCGGGTCACGGTGGCGGGCCGGGACACCCGCACCCACAAGCCGCGCGAACTCGCCGACGTGGTGGGCACGGTGGGCCAGGATCCGCTCGCCCACTTCGTCACCGACACCGTGGAGGACGAACTCGCCTACGGCATGGAGTCGTTGGGCCTCGCACCGGAGGTCATGCGGCGCCGCGTCGAGGAGACCCTGGACCTGCTGGGCCTGGCCGGACTGCGCGACCGCCCGATCGCCACGCTCTCCGGTGGCCAGCGCCAGCGCGTCGCGATCGGCTCCGTCCTCACCCCGCACCCGCGGGTACTGGTCCTCGACGAGCCGACCTCGGCCCTGGACCCGGCCGCGGCGGAGGAGGTCCTGGCGGTGCTCCAGCGCCTGGTGCACGACCTCGGTACGACGATCCTGATGGCCGAACACCGTCTTGAGCGGGTCCTGCACTACGCCGACCGGGTTGTGCTCCTCCCGGCTCCGGGAGAGCCGCCGCTCGTCGGCACCCCGCCGGAGGTGATGGCCGTCTCCCCCGTCTTCCCCCCGGTGGTGGACCTGGGCCGCCTGGCAGGCTGGTCGCCGCTCCCCCTGACGGTGAGAGACGCCCGCCGCCAAGCCAGTCCCCTACGCGAACGCCTGGCCGCATCCGCCGCCGCGGGCACTCGTGGCACCGCGGCTGAGGGCGCGTCAGGGCTGGTCGCGCCCCCGCGGCGGAGCCGCGTATCGACACGGCCCGTGCCCCTTCAGGGCGCTGCCGCGGTAGCTGCGGGCAGTCGTGCCGCCGGGCGCCGCTTCCGGTTCCGTCGCCCTCCCGCCCCCACCCCGCACACCCCGCAACCGCACATCGCCGAGGCCCGCTCCCTCTCCGTACGCCGCTCCCGCATCGACGCCCTGCGGCACGTGAACCTCACCGTCGCCCCCGGCGAGACCATCGCCCTCATGGGCCGCAACGGCGCCGGAAAGTCCACCCTCCTCCATGCGCTCGTCGGCCTGGTGGCGCCCAGCGCGGGCAGCGTCCGGGTCGGCGGGGCCGAACCGCACCGCACCGCGCCCCCCGCCCTTGTGCGCCGCGTCGGCCTCGTCCCGCAGGAACCGCGGGACCTCCTCTACGCCGACACGGTCGCCGAGGAGTGCGCGGCGGCCGATCGGGACGCGGGAGCCGAGCCGGGGACCTGCCGGGCGCTGGTGTCCGAGCTGTTGCCGGGGATCACGGACGGCACCCACCCCCGTGACCTGTCCGAGGGGCAGTGTCTGACGCTCGCCCTGGCCGTCGTGCTGACCGCCCGGCCGCCCCTGCTGCTGCTCGACGAGCCGACCCGCGGCCTGGACTACGGGGCCAAGGCCCGCCTGGTGACCGTACTGCGCGGCCTCGCCGCCGAGGGGCACGCGATCGTGCTGGCCACGCATGACGTGGAGCTGGCGGCCGAGATCGCGCACCGGGTGGTGCTGCTGGCGGAGGGAGAGGTCATAGCCGACGGGCCGACGGCGCACATCGTCGTCTCCTCGCCCTCGTTCGCGCCGCAGGTGACGAAGATCCTCGCCCCGCAGCAGTGGCTCACCGTGGCCCACGTGCGCGAGGCCCTGGCATGAGCCCGACGAGTCCCCTCAATCCCATGAGCCCTGTGAAACACCCACGCCCCGCCCGGCTGCACGCCGTCCGTCTCGGCCCCCGCTCGCTCGCCGCGCTGGCCCTGGCCGGCGCGGTCGGGGTGGCGGCCTTCGGCTGGCCCTTCCTCGCTCCGCCCGCCTCGCAGCTGAGCGCGCACGCCCAGGACGCGCCCTGGCTCTTCGCCGGTCTGCTGTTGCTGCTGGTCGCGGTCGTGGCGGCGACGATCTCGGAGTCGGATCTCGGGCCGAAGGCCGTGGCCATGCTGGGCGTGCTGGCCGCGACGGGGGCGGCGCTGCGTCCGATCGGCGCGGGTACGGCGGGCATCGAGCCGATGTTCTTCCTGATGGTGCTCAGCGGGCGGGTGCTGGGGCCCGGCTTCGGCTTCTCTCTGGGCTCGGTGACGATGTTCGCGTCCGCCCTGCTGACGGGCGGGGTCGGCCCGTGGCTGCCGTTCCAGATGCTGTCGATGGGCTGGTTCACGATGGGTGCCGGGCTGCTCCCGGGCCCGGTCCGGCTGCGCGGCCGGGCCGAATCACTGCTCCTCGCGGCCTACGGCTTCCTCGCCGCCTTCGCCTACGGCACGGTCATGAATCTGGCCGGCTGGCCGTTCATGGGCGGTGCCGCCTCGGACATCTCCTTCGACGCCCATGCCTCCGTCGCCGCCAACCTGGCCCGTTTCGTGGCCTACTGCCTGGCCACCTCGCTCGGCTGGGACCTGGGCCGGGCCCTGTGCACGGTCGTGCTGACCCTCGTCCTCGGCCCGGCCGTGCTGCGCGCGCTGCGCCGGGCCACACGGCGGGCCGCCTTCGAGACGGCGGTCACATTCGACGGCCCCGGGGCGTGACGGGCGGCACAGCGAACGGTCTCGCTCCGCGAGGGGCCGTATGCGCGCCGTGAGCGAGACGGTGAAGCACCCCACATGACGCAGGTCACCTACGACCCATGGCCGTAGTGCCAAATGTCCGATACCTCCCTTAGTGCACCCCGCCTGACCTGCACTTTGAGACCCACGCCACAGAGGCGACGTTTCCCCTCCATCCGGCCACAACTAGTAAAAGGGGTCATTGCGGACGGCTTTCCGGGCTGCTTCTCTGGACGACGTCGCCAGGCGCCACGAGCCCACAGGGCCGAGGCGCCGACGCATGCGGCCACAGCGCGTGGTCCGTCCCATGCGGGCGATCCCCTGTCCCCGACGCAAGAGGTACTCCGTGTCCGTCTCCTTCATCCGCCGCATCGCTTCCCCGAAGAAGGCCCTCACCGTCGCCGCCGTGGCCGCCGCCACCGCCGGCATGGCCCTGACCGCGGCGCCCGCCCAGGCCGCCCCCGCGTCGGCCTCCTCCGCCCAGGCGATCGCGCACAAGATGATCCCGGACGCCGCGCAGTTCAACGCGTTCAACAAGATCGTCTCCCACGAGAGCGGCTGGAACCCCTCCGCCACCAACAGCTCCACGGGCGCCTACGGTCTGGTCCAGGCCCTGCCGGCCTCGAAGATGGCCTCCGCCGGTTCCGACTGGAAGACCAACCCGGCCACGCAGATCAAGTGGGGCCTGGACTACATGAAGTCCCGCTACGGCAGCCCGGTGAAGGCCTGGAACTTCTGGCAGGCCAACGGCTGGTACTGAGCCGTCCCGGCGCCAAGCGTCCGCACCCTCGCCCCCGCCGGGCGAGGGTGCGCTCGCATGTCCGGGCACCGTCTTCCGGTCACGAGTGAGCCGTACGGGCCTGCAGACCTCGGGGGAGGCAGGAACGGGGCGTTGGGGTAGGGGTGCTCCTGCCTCCCTCGGGGTGGGCCGACCCGGGGGTCAGCCGGTGGTGACCTGGAGTTCCTTGACGCCGTTGATCCAGGCCGAGCGCAGCCGCCGGGGCGGGTCGGCCGCCCGCAGGCCGGGCATGGCGTCGGCGATCGCGTTGAAGATCAGGTCGATCTCCAGGACCGCCAGGGACTTGCCGAGGCAGTAGTGGGGCCCGCCACCGCCGAACCCGAGGTGGGGGTTGGGGTCGCGGGTGATGTCGAAGGCGTCGGGGTCGGCGAAGACCTCCGGGTCGTGGTTGGCGGAGGCGTAGAACAGCCCGACGCGATCGCCCTCGCGGATCCGGACCCCGCCCAGTTCCGTGTCCTGTGTGGCCGTCCGCTGGAAGGCGTTGACCGGGGTCGCCCAGCGCACGATCTCCTCGGCCGTCGTCCCGGGCCGCTCCCGCTTGAACAACTCCCACTGCCCGGGATGGGTCAGGAACGCGTGCATCCCGTGCGTGATGGCGTTCCGCGTGGTCTCGTTCCCGGCCACCGCCAGCATGAGCACGAAGAACCCGAACTCGTCGGAGTTCAGGTTGCCCTCGTCCTCCGCCGCGACGAGGGTCGTGACGATGTCGTGGGCGGGGCACTTCTTCCGCTCGGCGGCCATGTTCATCGCGTAGGCGATGATCTCGGCGGCCGACTGGGCGCCGACCTCCTCGGTGATGGCGTACTCGGGATCGTCGTACGCGATCATCTTGTTGGACCAGTCGAAGATCTTGGACCGGTCCTCCTGGGGTACGCCGATCAGCTCGGCGATGGCCTGCAGGGGCAGTTCGCAGGCGACCTCGGTGACGAAGTCGAAGGGCCCGGAGCGGGCGCGGGCAGCGGCGACGATCGCCTCGGCGCGCTCCCGCAGCCGCTGCTCCAGAGCACGTATGGAACGTGGCGTGAAGCCGCGCTGCACGATCTGCCGCACCCGCGTATGTTCCGGAGGATCCATGTTGAGCAGGATCAGCCGCTGGGCGTCGATCGCGTCGCGCTCGATGTGCTCGTTGAAGCGGATGATCGCGGTGTTGACGGTGGAGGAGAAGAGTTCGGGGTGCGTGGAGACGTACCTGACGTCCGCGTGCCGGGTCACGGCCCAGTAGCCGGTGTCGGCGAAGCCCGCTATGCCGCGCGGTTGCGGGATCCAGCGGACCGGCTCGGTGCGGCGCAGCTCGGCGAACTCCGGGAGGGGCACACGGTGGTGCAGCAGGTCGGGGTCGGTGAAGTCGAACCCGTCGGGCAGCGCGGGACAGTGCATCGGTCGGCTCCCGTCGTGAAGTCCTGACGGCCCATCAGCGAGTGCCGTGAACGTAGTAACGGGTTCTACAAGTCGCAAGAGGTACGGCACCGCCAATCCGTGCGGAATTCGTGCAGATCGCGCCTTCGTCAGCTGCAAGACCCTTGCGGTGATGGACATCACGTCAGCAGACTGCTGGACAGAACTAGAACGCGTACTAGTTCTGGAGGAGAGCCCTCTCGGAGAGGACCCGCACCCATGGCCGCCGAACCCGTGATCGTCGAAGCCGTACGCACCCCCATCGGCAAGCGCGGCGGAGCGCTCGCCAACCTGCACCCCGCCTATCTCCTGGGCGAGACCTACCGTGAACTCCTCGGCCGCACCGGTATTCCCGCCGACGCGGTCGAGCAGATCGTCGGCGGCACGGTCACCCACGCCGGCGAACAGTCCATGAACCCCGCGCGCACGGCCTGGCTGACCATGGGGCTGCCGTACGAGACGGCGGCCACGACGGTCGACTGCCAGTGCGGCTCCTCCCAGCAGGCCTCGCACATGGTGGCCAACATGGTCGCCGGGGGCGTGATCGACGTCGGCATCAGCTGCGGGGTCGAGGCGATGAGCCGGGTCCCGCTGGGCTCCGGCTCCAAGCACGGTCCCGGCAAGCCGTTCCCGGACGAGTGGAACGTCGACCTGCCGAATCAGTTCGAGGCCGCGGAGCGGATCGCCCGGCACCGGGGCCTGACCCGGGAGAACGTCGACGCGCTGGGCTTGCTGTCCCAGGAGCGGGCGGCGCTGGCCTGGGCGGAGGAACGCTTCAAGCGCGAGACGTTCGCGGTCCAGGTCCCGACCACCGAGGAGGAGCAGTACGCCGGTCAGGGCATGTGGCGGCTGGTCGACAAGGACGAGGGCCTGCGGGACACGTCCATGGAGGCGCTGGCCGGCCTGAAGCCGGTGATGCCGACGGCCGTCCACACGGCGGGCAACTCCTCGCAGATCTCGGACGGCGCGGCGGCGATCATGTGGGCGTCCAAGCGGATGGCGCGGGCGCTGAAGTTGAAGGCGAGGGCAAGGATCGTCGCCCAGGCCCTGGTGGGCGCAGACCCGCACTTCCACCTGGACGGCCCGATCGACGCGACGAGCGCGGTGCTGGGCAAGGCGGGGATGTCCTTGAAGGACATCGACCTGATCGAGATCAACGAGGCCTTCGCGTCCGTCGTGTTGAGCTGGGCCCAGGTCTTCGAACAGGACCTGGACAAGGTCAACGTCAACGGCGGCGCGATCGCACTGGGCCACCCGGTAGGAGCGACCGGCGCCCGCCTCATCACCACCGCCCTGCACGAACTGGAGCGCACGGACAAGGAGTTCGCCCTGATCACGATGTGCGCGGGCGGCGGACTGGCCACCGGGACGATCATTCAACGGCTGTAGCCGGGGCCCAGGAGGGGTGGCGGGGGGATGGGCAGGCTCGGGCCAACCCCCCGACCGCCGAACGGACCCTCGCCGCGCCCCTCACGCACTGCCCACGCTCAGCCTCTCCGCCTCCTGTGCCCCCGCCCCCCGCCGAGCCGGCCTCGCCCTCGGGCCCTGGAAGGCATAGGACAGGGCGAAGCCGGCCGTCACCACCACCCCGCCACCCACCGCGTCCAGCACCCAGTGGTTGCCGGTGGCGACGATGGCGGAGACGGTGAAGAGGGGGTGCAGCAGGCCGAGGGCCTTCATCCACCACCTCGGGGCGATGATCGCGATGACCACCCCGCACCACAGCGCCCAGCCGAAGTGCAGCGACGGCATCGCCGCGTACTGGTTGGTGAGCGCGGTCAGGGTGCCGTAGTCCGGCTTGGAGAAGTCCTGGACGCCGTGGACGGTGTCGATCATGCCGAGCCCCGGCATCAGGCGGGGCGGGGCCAGCGGGAAGAGCCAGAAGCCGATCAGGGCGAGGAAGGTGGCGAAGCCGAGGGAGGCTCGGGCCCAGCGGTAGTCGACGGGGCGGCGCCAGTAGAGGACGGCGAGGACCGTCAGCGGCACCACGAAGTGGAAGGACTCGTAGTAGAAGTCGAAGAAGTCCCGCAGCCAGCCGATCCCCACGACCGCGTGGTTGGCCCAGTGCTCGATGTCGATGTGCAGGAACCGCTCGATGCCGAGCACGATGTGCCCGTGGTGCTCGGCCCGGGCCCGGCCACCGGAGACGGTACCGCCGGTCGCGGCCAGCCGGACCTGCTGGTAGGCGGCGTACACGACCCGGATGAGCAGCAGCTCCAGGAGCAGGTTCGGGCGGGTGAGGACGCGGCGGAGGGCGGGCAGGAGGGGGACGCGGCGGAAACGGGCGGTGACCGGTGGCGCGTACTCCGCGGGGATCGGCCGCTGGTAGTGGGGGGACGTCCGGGACAGGAACGGTACGGCCGTGGCGGCGGCCAGCGCGGCGAGCAGGACGAGGTTGTCGCGCAGCGGGTACATCACCGGCATGTTCGGCAGCATCATCTTCGCCGGCAGGGTGGTGACCAGGATCACCGCGACCGGCCAGACGTACCGGTCGGAGGACCGTCCGCCGACCCGGCCGACCACCGCGAGCAGCACCCACAGCAGCTGGTACTGCCAGGCGGTGGGTGAGACGGCGACGACGGCGCAGCCGGTGATGGCCACGGCGAGCAGCAGCTGGCCGTCGTGTGCGTAGCGCACGGCGCGGCGCAGGGCGAGCGCGGCGACGGCGGCGCCGAGCACCAGGAAGAGGCCGATCTCCAGCGGGCCGGTCAGGCCCATGCGGAGCAGGGCGCCGTGCAGGGACTGGTTGCCGAGCGCGTCGGCCTTGCCGCCGAGGCCCACCCCGGCCATGTGGTGCACCCAGTACGTGTACGAGTCGTGCGGCAGTGCCGCCCAGGCGAGCGCGGTGCAGGCGGCGAAGGTGCCGGCCGTGGCGGCGGTGGCCCGGCGCCGGTCGGTGAACCACAGCAGCGGGGCGAAGATCAGCATGGTCGGCTGCAGCGCGGCGGCCAGGCCCAGGCACAGGCCGCTCCCCCGTTCCCCGCGCACGGTGAAGCAGCCGAGCAGGACGAGCAGGACCGGGATGATGCTGGTCTGGCCGAGCCACAGGGCGTTGCGGACCGGCAGCGACAGCATGAGCAGGCTGATCGCGACCGGCGCGGCCAGCAGCGAGGTGCGGCGGCCGACCGGCTGGGGCAGCGCACGGGCGGCGACCAGGCCGAGGGCGACCACCAGCAGCAGGGTGCCGAAGGTCCAGCCCCAGCCGAGGGCGGCCTGCGCGGACTTGGTGAGCGGTTTGAGGACCAGGCCGCCGAAGGGGGTGCCGGTGAACCGGGTCGAGTCGTAGAGCGAGCCCTTCACATGCAGGACGCCGTGGGGGCCGACCCAGGTCTCCAGGTCGGTCAGCCGCTGGCCGCTCGGCGTGGTGAGGACGACGGTCAGCTGCCGTATCGCGAGGAGCGCGACCACCCCCCACAGGGCGAGCCGGGCCGCAAGCAGCCTTGCCTCGGCCGGGGCCCTGCCGAAAGTGTCCGCCGCTCGCCCCCTGTGCTCCACGTTCGCCACGCCTCGCCGGCCTCCCGCCCCGTTCGGACCCGGCACCGGTGGCACCGGGTTCTTCTGGGAACCCTATGAGGCTCCCAGCCCCCGGAGAAGGACGCGGTACACCCCCGCTTCACCTGACGTCCGTTCTCCTTTTGTCCGGATGACGATAGTGGGGTGCATGGCCGGTTGCGGGGCCGGGGCGCGAGAAGGATCACAGGGCGGGGCCGGAATGGCTCGTCATGAGTGGGCAGACGTACCTGCGTATGCACCCTTTGGCTGCTGCACGCAGTTAAGTGCATACAGCACGTAAGGGGCCGAAGTCCCCCTATGGTCGGTTTTCGGCCCGTTTCCCGGCAGCGTCGCCGTACGGACCGTGCCCCTGTCCCCGTCGAAAGGTAGGCGAGCCCCGTTTTGGCGACCGCCACAGCCGTCTCCCCGTCCCTGAAGACCCGGCGGGCCACCAAGGCCCGTGACGTCACCGTCACCGACCCCGCGCTGGTCAAGCGCGCCGTGAAGGCGGCCGCGCTCGGCAACGCGATGGAGTGGTTCGACTTCGGTGTCTACAGCTACATCGCGGTCACCCTGGGCAAGGTCTTCTTCCCGTCCGGCAACCCGACCGCGCAGCTGCTGTCGACCTTCGGCGCCTTCGCGGCGGCCTTCCTGGTCCGGCCGCTCGGTGGCATGGTCTTCGGTCCGCTGGGCGACCGGGTGGGCCGCCAGAAGGTCCTCGCCGTCACGATGATCATGATGGCGGCGGGCACGTTCGCGATCGGCCTGATCCCGTCGTACGCCTCGATCGGCGTCGGCGCCCCGCTGCTTCTGCTGGCCGCCCGGCTGGTGCAGGGCTTCTCCACCGGCGGTGAGTACGCAGGCGCGTCGACCTTCATCGCCGAGTACGCCCCGGACAAGAAGCGCGGATTCTTCGGCAGCTGGCTGGAGTTCGGCACGCTGGCGGGCTACATCGGCGGCGCGGGCCTGGTCACCCTGATGACCGCGCTGCTGTCCTCGCACGACCTGGTGTCGTGGGGCTGGCGCATCCCGTTCCTGATCGCGGGCCCGATGGGCCTCATCGGCCTGTATCTGCGGATGCGGCTGGAGGAGACCCCGGCGTTCGCGGCGGAGGTCGAGAAGGCGGAGGCCGCCCGGCCGAAGGTGCCGCTGCGCGAGATGGTCGCGGGCCAGTGGAAGGCGCTGCTGCTGTGCATGGGCCTGGTGCTGGTCTTCAACGTCACCGACTACATGCTGCTGTCGTACATGCCGAGCTACCTCACCAGTGAGCTGAAGTACGACGAGACGCACGGGCTGCTGGTCGTGCTGGGCGTGATGGCCCTGATGATGATCGTCCAGCCGTTCGCGGGTGCGCTGACCGACCGGGTCGGCCGTCGCCCGGTGATCGCGGCCGGCTGCGCGGGCTTCCTGTTCCTCTCCGTCCCGGCCCTGCTGCTGATCCGCCAGGGCAGCCTGCTCGCCGTCGCGCTGGGCATGGGCGCGCTGGGTCTGCTGCTGGTCTGCTTCACGGCGGCCATGCCGGCCGCGCTGCCCGCTCTCTTCCCGACGCGGGTGCGGTACGGGTCCCTGTCCATCGGGTTCAACGTGTCGGTGTCGCTGTTCGGCGGGACGACTCCGCTGGTCGTGACCGCGCTGATCGGGGCGACGGGGAACATGATGATGCCCGCGTATTACATGATGGCCGCGGCTGTCGTGGGCGGGTTCGCGGTGTGGCGGATGGCCGAGTGTGCGGGGCGGCCGTTGCCGGGTTCCGCCCCGGCAGTGGAGCAGCGGTAAGCGCCGTAGGGGTTTCCTGCCGTGTCCCGGGTGCGGGTGGACTGTGGCTGGTCGCGCCCACGCGGCGGAGCCGCACATTGAACACAGCCCCGCGCCCCTTCGGGGCGCTTCCCCATGCCGGAACCGTTTGCGGGCGCGGCGCCGTCTGTTGCCCCGTGAAACAAGCCCGCGCTCGCATAGTCACCCTGGTCCTCGCCCTCCTCGGCGTGCAGCTGTCCTGGCTCATCGCCCCGGCCTACGCCTGTGGGTGCGGGGCGATGGTGCCGGATCCGGCGGCGGAGATATCCGTCGCCCAGGAGCAGTCCGTGCTGCGCTGGGACGGCCGTCAGGAGCAGATCGTGATGCGGCTGACGGTGAACGGCGACGCCCGGCACGCCGCCTGGATCATGCCGGTCCCGCACCGGGCGACCGTCCGCCTCGGCGATCCCGCGCTCTTCGACCAGCTGTCCAGGGCCATCCAGCCCGTCCACCGCACCCGGTACTACTTCTGGCCGAAGAACGGCGACTGGCCCTTCGACAGCCATGACGCGGGAGACGCCGCCGCACCGCCCGAGGCCGCCGGCGGCGTGGGTGTGGTCGGTCGCCAGCGGCTCGGCCCGTTCGACGTGGCCCGGCTGACCGCCACCGACCCGGCGGCCCTCGGCGACTGGCTGCACGCCCACGGCTTCCCCCTGCCCGCCCGGCTGCGGACGGCCCTGCAGCCGTACGTCGACCGGCGCTGGGAGTACGTGGCCGTCCGGCTCGCCCCGGACGCCCGGGGCACCGCGCTGCACGGCGCGCTGGACCCCCTCCACCTCACGTTCGCCGCCGACCGTCCGGTCTACCCGATGCGGCTGTCCCGGCTGGCCCGTACCCCGCAGTCGCTCGGCCTGTACGTCCTCGCCGCCCACCGCATGGAGACCCGCACCACGATCGGCGGCCCGTGGCCCGGCGTGGTCTTCGCGGGCCGCCTCCACACGCAGGCCGGCGCCCTCGGCGGGCTGGCCGCCGGCACGCCGTACCTGACCGCGCTCACTCAGCGGTTTCCCGAGCCCGCCCGCATCTCCGGCGACCACGAGCTGCGCCGCGCCGCCACCGACGCCCCGGTCCAGCAGGTGATCTACGACTACCGGATGCGAGCGGTCGCCGGGATCCCGGCCTGGCTGCTCACCATGGGCGGAGCACTCCTGCTGGTCGCCGCCGCCGGCGCCGTGATCGTCGTACGGCGCTCCCGGCGGCCGGTGATTGCGCCGCCGCCCGTACAGGCTCCGCCGCCTTTCCCCCCGTCGGCGCCCGTCGGCTGAGACGATGTGTGCGGGAACGGCAGACACTCGGGAAAGGCAGCAGGAGCATGAGCGACTCCCAGCTCTGGGACGACGTCGACGACTACTTCACCAGCCGGCTCGCCCCCGATGACGAGGCGCTGCAGGCGGCCCTGCGGGAGAACGACGCAGCCGGTCTGCCGCACATCTCCGTCACGGCGGCGCAGGGCAAGTTCCTCCAGCTGCTCGCCCAGGCGCAGGGCGCGCGGCACATCCTGGAGATCGGCACACTCGGCGGCTACAGCACGATCTGGCTGGCCCGGGCCCTGCCCGAGGACGGCCGGCTGGTGTCGCTGGAGTACAACGCCAAGCACGCGGAGGTGGCCACCCGGAACCTCGCCCGGGCCGGCCTGGACCGGATCGCGGAGGTGCGGGTGGGTCCGGCCCTGGAGTCGCTGCCCAAGCTCGCCGACGAGAACCCGGCCCCGTTCGACCTGGTGTTCATCGACGCCGACAAGGCCAACAACGCCCACTACGTGGAGTGGGCGCTGCGCCTCACCCGCACCGGCAGCCTGATCATCGTGGACAACGTGGTGCGCGGCGGCCGGGTCGTCGACGCGAGCAGCCCCGAGCCCGACGTCGTGGGCACGCGCGCCGCGATCGAGCTGATCGGCACCCACCCGAGGCTGAGCGGCACCGCGATCCAGACGGTCGGCAGCAAGGGCTACGACGGCTTCGCGCTGGCCCGGGTGCTGGACTGAGCCCTCTCGTCGCCGCCGGGCCCGGGCTCAGGCCTCGTGGTAGAAGCCGACGTTGACGCTGCGCGGCGCGGTGCGGTCCTGCACGACGATCTCGCCGGACCCACCGCGCGGCAGCGGCACGGTCGCGCCGTAGCCGAGGGGCTGCGCGTACTCCCCGGCCATCAGCCGCACTTCGGACGACGGCTCGGCCTGTGAGCCGCGCAGCCAGGTGAGGTGCCAGCCGCCGTCGGGGCCGCAGAGGAACTCCAGGTGGACCCGGGAGACGAACAGCCAGTCCTCGGGGGTGACCAGCCGGCACACGGAGGCGTCCCGGCCGACCCGGAGCACGGCGCCCGGCTCGCTCGGCGCCTCGGCCATCGTCATCCCGGCCGTGGCGCCCGCGTCGGCCCCGGAGACGGTGGCCATGGTGAGTTCGAGCACGTGCGTTTCCCCCTGTACGACCCTCTGCACGACCATCGTTGCAGTGCGGCCGGATTGCCGTGCCGCCGCCGCATGATAAAACGCCCGGCGGGGCCGCGTCCGGCACAATGGGCTCATGACCGAGCGAAAGCCACCGGGTGTGCCGTTCGAGTCCTGGGTGGACAAGCAGATCCGTGACGCGCAGGGGCGGGGTGAGTTCGAGCGGCTGCCGGGCACGGGTGAGCCGCTGCCCGCCGGTCTCGACTCCGCCTATGACGAACTGTGGTGGGTCAAGCGGAAGATGGCGCGCGAGGGTCTGTCCGTGCTGCCGCCCGCGCTCGCCCTGCGCAAGGAGGCCGAGGACGCGCTCGCGGCGGCCTGCGCGGCACCCTCCGAGCGGATCGCCCGGAAGATCATCGAGGACGTCAACGTCAAGATCAAGGACATGATGTTCAAGCCGCCGCCCGGTCCCCCGCTGGGCAGGAAGCCGTACGACGTCGAGGAGGTCGTACGCGAGTGGCGGCAGCGCAGGGCTGCCGCCGGACGTGATCGTTCAGATGTGTAGCAGGCGCCCGGCCAGCTCCTGGTAGTCGCGCAGCGCCAGCCGGAGCTGCTCGGTGTCGGTGTCCGTGCCGGGTCCACGGTCCTCGGAGGCCTCCCAGGACCGCCGCAGCGTGCGCCGCCGCCGCTCCACGGCCTCCTCGAACCGCTCCGCGATCTCCTCCAGCACATGATCGGCCTGCTCGACCGCGCCCCGGGGCTCGTCCACGAACCCGACGGCCAGCTGCCGCATCCGCTGCTCCCAGCGGGCCGTCTCGTCGTGGGGCAGCAGGGGGGCGCCGGTACCGGAGGGAGCCGGGGCCGGCTCGCCGACGCCGGGGGCCGGTGCGCCTGCGGCCGCCGCCGGGGTGCCGGGTGCGCCGGTACCGCCCGGTGCCGTCGGCCACGCGTCCGGCGCCCTGGACTCGGTGGTGTGCGCCTCCCGCCCGGTCACCTCCCCAGAGGACGGCACCCCCAGCCCGTCATCCGGCATCGGGCTCTCGTACCCGGGGCCCGGTGGGTGTGGGGGTGTGTCCTCCGGGGTGAGGTCGTCGGCTGTCAGGCCGTTCCTGCCGGGGCCGATCGAGCCGGGGAGGCGGGAGGTGGCGCCCGGCGGCGGTTCGCCGGGGAGCCGTTCCTCCGGCAGGGGGTCTCTCGGCGTGTGGTGGCCCAGCGGCATGTCCTCCGGGGTCCAGTCCTCGTCCGGCGGCCGGCGGAAACGGCCGGTCGGACGCTCGTCGGCGGGGCCGCTCGTGCTGTCCGACATGATGCTCAACTCTCCTTCAGGTGGCTCCTGTTGAAGGCCCTGGGGGTGTGGGAGCGGCCGCGGGCGTGGGTCGCCCGGTGACGGCCGGTCTCCCCGGAGGGGTGGGTCAGGTCGTCGAAGAGGGCGCGGGCGCCGACGAGCGCGGTACGCATCTCCTCGGTCCCGGAGCCGGCCTCGGTCAGCCCGTCGCGCGCCCCGGCACGGGCCACCCGGTGCACCTGCCGGTAGCCGTCGACGTGGTCGGCGTGGTGCACGGACAGCGCGGCGACCTGCTCGTCGTAGCGCCCGCCGTCCGGGTAGCCGCGCGCGGCCGCGAGCTCCGCGAGCAGCTGGTCGGCCTCGGCCACCGCCTGCCGCGGCGAGGCGACGAAGTGTTCCTGCACGGCCGCCCAGCGGGCCGCGTAGTGCTCGTGCCCGGCCGAGTCCAGTGGCCGTTCCCGCAGGTCGCCGTGGCGTTCGACGCGCTCGGCGAGCTCCTGTTCGGCGGCCTTGGTGTCCCCGTCGTGCAGGGCGACGGCGCGCTCGTACTCGGGTCCGAAGCGCCGCTTCAGGCCGGGCCCGCCGTACCGTCCGCGGCCGCGCACGAACGGGGCGGTGGCCGCGGCGACGACCACGACCGCCACGATCACGGTCAACACGATCATGCCAGTGGACATGCTTCCCTTCCGATCCCGCCGGCCCCGCTGACCGGCTCCCCCTCCGGGTGACCCGGAAGGGGAGCCACAAACGGTGGTCAGTGCGCGAAGCGACGCAGCCCGGTCACCGACCAGACCGTGGCGATCCGCCCGTCCACCACCTCCAGCAGATCGATCCCGCTCTTCTGGGTGCCGTCCGCCTGGGTCACGTACCAGCAGCAGGCGACCCGGCCGAGAGCGCCGTCCACCGTCGGCGTGCCGTCGACGGTGTACCGCAGCCCGGGCCGCTCGTCGCGGAAGGCGGAGACCAGGCCGACGATCCCGGCGGGGCCGTACACCTCGTCGGTGGCGGCCCCGCGCTCGGGGTCGTTGCCGAAGCGGATGCGGAAGCCGGGCGCGAGGAAGGCCTCCGGGTCGCTGAAGTCGCCGTTCCACAGGGCGGTCCAGCGGTCGAAGAGGGCGATGCCGGTGGCAGGGGTGAGTGCGGGGGTCCGTTGCGTCGTTGTCATGGGCATCAGCCTCCGCCCGGCCCGCGACACCCCCCTGTCGGTGATTGCCGTCACATCCGTCAGAGGACCGTCGCCGCGTCGAGCGGTACGACGTCGGAGCCGAGCGTGTCGAGGGCGGCGAGGTCGACGGCGCGGTGCGGGGCCCGCTCGTCCAGGGCCGTCGCCGCGCGGACCCGGTCCAGCCGGAAGCCGCGCGGCGCGTCCCGCAGCCGGCACCACGCCGCCAGGTACCAGTGCTCCTCGCCGCCGAGGAAGCCGAGCGGCTCCACGTCCCGGGCGGTGATCCGGCCGGCGGCGTCGGCATACTCCAGCCGCAGCACGCGGCCCGCGGTCAGCGCTTCCCGCAGCGCGCCGGGCACCACAGGGCCGGCGGGCCGCTCCGGGCGGGCGGCCGGGACCAGCAGCCGTACCCGCTCGGTCAGCTCGGCCGCCGCCCTGCGCTCCCGTTCCGGCATCACGGCCAGCACCTTGTGCAGCGCGCTGCGCCCGTCCGCCGCGAACGGCGTCCCGGCCAGGGCGTGCAGGGCCACGGCGAGGGCGGTCGCCTCGGCCGGGGTGATGGTCAGCGGCGGCAGCGTCCGCTCCCGGTCGAGCACGTACCCGCCGCTGCGGCCCGGCTCGGCGTGGACGGGCACGCCGGACTGCTGCAACGCGGCCAGGTCCCGCTCGATGGTGCGGACGCTGACCTCGAAGCGCCGGGCGAGCACCCGGGCACTGCGGGGCCGGGGAGCGGCGGCGCGCAACTCCTCGACGAGGGCGTAGAGACGGTCGGTGCGGTTCACGGCACCCAGTCTGCGGAAAACGCGCTCGGCGGCACGGCGAAGAGCGCCCACAATGGCCGGCATGACGTGGACGATCGCCCCGGAACCGTACGACTCCCCGGTCGCCGCCGCCCTGTGGCGGGCGTACTACACGGAGGTCAGCGACCGCTGGTATCTGCTGCACGAGGGCCGCCGCACCGACCCCGGCGAGCTGGAGCGGGAGATCGCGGCCACGACCGGATCCGAACTCGCCCCTCCCACCGGGCAGTTGCTCGTCGGCCGGTACGGGGGCGAGCCCGCCGGTTCGGCGGGGGTACGGCTGCTGGAGCCCGACACGGCGGAACTGACCCGGGTGTTCGTGTACGAGCGTCTGCGCGGCAGGGGCGGGGCCCCGCGACTGGTGGCCGCCGCCGAGGAGGCCGCCCGCTCCCTCGGCGCCCGGCGGCTGATCCTGGACACCCGCGGCGACCTGGTGGAGGCCCGCGCCCTGTACGCCCGACTCGGCTACACGGAGACCGGCCCGCACAACGACGACGTCCACGCCGAGCACTGGTTCCGCAAGGAGCTGGCGGTCAGCTGACCTTGGCGCCGGTCGCGTCGTGCGGTCGTTCGCGGTCCGTGCCGCACAGTTCGCCGGTGAGTTCCCGCACGAGCTGGGTCAGGTCGGTGGATCGGCCGGGCTCCCACCAGTCGCCGAGGAGTTCGGCGAGGGACTCCTCGCGGGCCTTGGCGAGGTGTTCGGCGACCACGCGGCCGGAGGGAGTCAAGTACAGGTCCAGGCCCTGGCGTTCGGCGAGCTGCCGTTCCTCGACCTGGCGGGCGGCGGCGAGGACGGCCTCCAGCGGGACGGGACTGCGCTCAGCGAGCACGCCCGGCTCGACGGAGCCGTACTTGCGGATGCGCAGCAGCATCCAGCTGGCGGCGGGCAGCAGGTCGTACCCGGCCCGTTCGGTGATCTTCCGGTAGATCTCGCGGCGTCCCTCGCGGGTGCCGAGCAGCGACAGGGCGCGGCAGCACTCGTCGTAGGAGGACCGCTCCACCGGGTTGGGCGGGATGGTCTCGGAGGCGTCCGGCGCGGTGACCGAGCCGCGCAGCGGGTCCTCCTTCAGGAACCAGGCCAGCAGGAAGCCGAGGACGGCGACGGGGGCGGCGTAGAGGAAGACGTCGGTGATGGCGGACGCGTACGCGTGCAGGGCCGCCGGGCGCAGGGCGGGCGGCAGGGCGGCGATGCCGCGCGGGTCGGACTTCAGGGCGTTCGCGTTCACGCCGGGCGGCAGATGGGCGCCCCGGAAGGCGGCGGCGAGTTTGTCGCCGAGGCGGCTCGCGAACACCGTGCCGAAGATCGCCACGCCGAAGGAGGCGCCGATGGAGCGGAAGAAGGTCGCGCCGGAGGTGGCGACGCCCAGGTCCTCGTACGACACCGCGTTCTGCACGATGAGGACGAGGACCTGCATGACCAGGCCGAGGCCGAGGCCGAACACGAAGAAGTAGACGCTCATCTCGGCGGTCGGGCTGTGCTCGTCGAGCCGGTGGAGGAGGAGCAGGCCGAGGGCGGTGACGGCGGTGCCGGTGAGCGGGAAGACCTTCCAGCGGCCGGTGCGGCTGACGATCTGTCCGGAGATCGTGGACGACAGCAGCAGGCCGACCACCATGGGCAGCATGTGCACGCCGGACAGGGTCGGCGAGATGCCGTGCACCACCTGCAGGAACGTCGGCAGATAGGTCATCGCGCCGAACATGGCGAAACCGACGATGAAGCTGATGACAGCGGCGAGGGTGAAGGTGCGGATGCCGAACAGCTTCAGCGGCAGCACGGGTTCGGCGGCCGTCCGCTCGACGGCCACGAACGCCACGGCCAGCAGCAGGCCCAGTCCGATGAGCCCGACGATCTGCGTCGAGCCCCAGGACCAGGTCGTACCGCCGAGGGAGGCGACCAGGACCAGGCAGGTGGCGACGGCGGCGATCAGGAAGGTACCCAGGTAGTCGATGACGTGGTGGGCGGTGCGGCGCGGGATGCGCAGGGCGGTGGCGATCACGGCGAGCGCGACGGCACCGACGGGCAGGTTGACGTAGAACACCCAGCGCCAGCTCAGATGCTCGGTGAACAGCCCGCCGAGCAGCGGGCCGAGCACACTGGTCGCCCCGAACACCGCCCCGAACAGCCCCTGGTAGCGCCCGCGTTCACGCGGCGGCACGATGTCGCCGACGATCGCCATGGACAGCACCATCAGGCCGCCACCGCCCAGCCCCTGCAGTGCGCGGAAGCCGATCAGCTGGGGCATGTCCTGCGCCATGCCGCACAGCGCGGAGCCGACGAGGAAGATGACGATGGCGGTCTGGAACAGCCTCTTGCGGCCGTACTGGTCGCCGAGCTTGCCCCACAGCGGGGTCGCGGCGGTCGAGGCCAGCAGATAGGCGGTGACCACCCAGGACAGGTGCTCCAGACCGCCGAGATCGCTGACGATGGTGGGCAGCGCGGTCGACACGATCGTCTGGTCGAGCGCGGCGAGCAGCAGTCCGAGGAGCAGGGCGCCGATCGAGACGAACACATTGCCGGTGACGTGCTCGGCGGCCTTGATCTCCTTCTCCGTGCCGTGCGTGTCCAGGGCCATGGAGACCTCCCGGGGCTGGGATGCACCTCTTCCATCGTGGTCGGTGTCACCGTTTATGGCCTGTTGAGTCCCGCGTTTCCCCGGGCGGATGCGAAGAAGATGCGCATAGTGTCTGCAGGTGCCGAGGAGAGGGCGAACACGTGAGTGAATCCGAGGGCCACAGCTGCCCGGAGTGCGGCGCGCCGAGGGGCCGGGACCTGAGCCCGTCCTGCGACTGCACCGAGCGCGCGGCGGAGGCCCTCCGCGAGACCCGCACGGCCGAGGCGGCAGCGGCGGAGGACTTCGATCCGCTGCGGATACGGCCGTACGTGAAGGTGGCTCCCACCGAGACCACGCTGCCGTTGAGAGCGGCACCGGAGCGCCCCGAAGGGGCGCGGGGCAGTGCTTCGACATGCGGCTCCACCGCGGGGGCGCGACCAGCCACGACGGCGCGGCAGCCGAACGACAACCCACCACACCCGAACGACGACCCACCGCACCCGATGGACAACCGGCCGAACCGGCGGAGCCCCCGCACCGCCCTCTCGTCGGCCGCAGCCGCCGGCACGGCACTCGCACTCGCCGGCACGGCCCTCGCCGCCGGGTTCGCGAGCGGCCTGTTCTCGTATCACACGCCGTCCCGGGAGCGGGCGGCCCAGGAGGTCAGGGAGAGGGTCCCGATGGTGACCGCACCGAACCCGACGGCACCGGCACCGGCGTCCTCCCCCGCCCCGCCCCACACGCCCCTGCCCGCGCCCTCCGCTCCGGCGAGCCGCCCGAGCCCGTCGGTCACGCCGTCCACGTCGCCGACCCCGGCCGTGTCCGCCACCACGTCCCGCCCGGCCTCCCCGACCGCCGCCACGACGACCTTCGCCGCCCCGCGGACCACCCCGGTCGTCGCTCCGGTGCTGCAACGCGGCGACCAGGGCCCGCAGGTGACCGAACTCCAGGAGCGGCTGCGGCAGTTGAACCTCTACGGCGACCGGATCGACGGCGTCTTCACCCGCCCGGTCGAGGACGCCGTGCGCAACTACCAGCTGGCCCGGGGCATCCAGGGCGACACCCTGGGGGTGTACGGGCACGCGACGCGACAGAGCCTGGAGGCGGAGACCTCCGAGCCGTGAGAGCGGGCGGAGGACGGCCCGTCAGCCGATGTGGAGCCGGATCGTCCCGTCCCCCGTGGCCTCGACCCGTACCCGGGTGAGGTCCGGCACGACCACGTCGGGCCCGTGCTGGCCGGCACGCGGCCCGACCCCCACCACCGTCATACCCGCGGCCCGCCCCGCGGTGATGCCCGCACCGGAGTCCTCGAAGACGACACAGTCCGCCGGATCCACCCCGAGTTCGGCGGCGCCCTTCACGAACCCCTCGGGATCGGGCTTGCTCGCGCCGACCGACTCGGCGGTGACGCGGATCTCCGGCAGCGGCAGCCCGGCGGCGTTCATGCGCGCGGTGGACAGCGGCACGTCGGCGGAGGTCACCAGGGCGTGCGGAAGGCCGCGCAGGGAGGCGAGGAAGGCGCCCGCGCCCGGGATCTCGACCACGCCGTCGGTGTCGGCGGTCTCCTCAACGAGCATGCGGGCGTTGTCGGCGAGGTTCTGCTCCACGGGCCGGCCGGGCAGGAGTACGGCCATGGAGGCGTGCCCCTGCCGGCCGTGGACGACCTTCATCACCTCGTCGCCGTCCAGCCCGTGCCGCTCGGCCCAGCGGCGCCAGATGCGCTCGACGACGGCGTCCGAGTTGACGAGGGTGCCGTCCATGTCGAGCAGGAGGGCGCGGGCGGTGAGGACGGTGGGCGTGACGGTGGCCGTCATCGGCAGCTCCAGGAAGCTCCAGGGAGGAAAAGACCCCGGCGGAAAGGTCCCCGGGGGCAGGGGCAAGGCGGCCCCGCCCGCCGGTCAGGGAAAACGGGCGGGAGCCACTTTGTTTCTCTACGGTACAAAACCAGGGGCGGATCCCGCCACCGCCTCGCGGAAGGGTTCACCCGCCGTTCAGCTCGGCCATCTTCGGGGCGGGGCTCAGCCCGCCACCGCCTCGTACAGGCTCCACGCGCCGAGCGCGAGCATCAGCAGCGCCGCGATCTGCGTGATCAGCCGCAGCGGCACCCTCTTCATCAGGGCCTTTCCGCCGACGATGCCGAGTCCGGCGACGGCCCACAGGCCGAGGACGGCGCCGAGGCCGACGGAGACCGGATCGTCGTAGCGGGCGGCGAGGTTGGCGGTCATGATCTGGGTGAGATCGCCGAACTCCGCGACGAGGATCAGCATGAAGCCCGTACCCGCGACCCTCCAGAAGGACTGGTCGGCGGGCTTCCTGATCTCCTCCTCGTCCTCGCCCTTCTTCAGCAGGAGCACCGCGGCGCCGCCGAGGAACAGGACGCCGGTGAGGGCGTGCACGATCTGCCGGGGCAGCAGGGTCAGCACGCTGCCGGCCGCGACGGCGAGCACGACGTGCAGCAGGAAGGCGGCGGCGACACCCGCGAAGACGTGGCTCGCGCGGTAGCGGGTGCCGAGGACGAGGCCGGCGAGCGCGGTCTTGTCCGGCAGTTCGGCGAGGAAGATGACGCCGAAGACGAGCGCCGTCACGGTGATGCTGATCAAGGTTCCTCAATCGGTCGGGGCCGCCCCGACGAGAGTGCTGCGTCACGCGATGACACCTCGGCAGGGCAGCACACTGGGCGTCCGTGTCGCGGGGACACGGACGTGCACTGCTTGCCGAAGGTCTCGCCGGCGGCCCTCGAAAGACTCGAAGATCCGCCTCCGGGCGCCGGCTCAGGCTGGCTGAGCAGTATGTCGACGGTCCGGCGAAGGGCTACTCCCCTTCTGCGCTCCCCATCGTAAGGGATGTGAAGGTTCTGCCCCGAAGCCGGCCGCCGCCTTGCTCGTGACATGGACACGTCACTATTTTCTTACCGAGCGCTCACCCCACGGCAACACGGCCTGGCGAGCATTCCCCCGCTCGCACCCAAAACCCCACCCCCGCAAGGGAGTTCACCATGCCCAGGCTCTACGCGCGTCGACGGCTGAGCATACTCGCCGCCCTTACCGGACTCATAGCCTCCGCCGCCCTGTTCGACTCCCCGAGCGCCTCCGCCGCCCTGCCCACGCCGGTCAGCACCGCCACCGCCCGCGGCTATCTCTCCCAGCTCACCGTGGCCACGGAGAACCGGACCGGCTACAGCCGCGACAAGTTCCCGACCTGGATCACCATCTCCGGCACCTGCAACACCCGGGAGTGGATCCTCAAGCGGGACGGCACGAACGTCGTCACCGACTCCGCCTGCACCGCCACCAGCGGCAGCTGGTACTCCCCCTACGACGGGGCCACCTGGACCGCCGCCTCCGACGTCGACATCGACCACCTCGTCCCGCTCGCCGAGGCCTGGGACTCCGGCGCGGGCAAGTGGACCACCGCACAGCGGCAGGCCTTCGCCAACGACGTCACGCGCCCCCAGCTCCTCGCCGTCACCGACAACGTCAACCAGGCCAAGGGCGACCAGGACCCGGCGACCTGGGTCCCGTCCCGGTCCGCCTACGTCTGCACCTACGTCCGCGCCTGGGTGCAGGTGAAGTACTACTACGACCTCGCGGTCGACTCCGCCGAGAAGACCGCGCTGACGAACTATCTGGCGAGCTGCTGAACCCCGGCACCGTCCGGGCCGGCCGGCCCGACTTCCGTGCCTGTACCAGGGGGCTCCGCCCCGTGGACCTCCGGGCCTACACCGCCCGGCGCCGCATGAGGTACCCCGCCGCCGCGCCCACGGCGAACAGCGCCGCGAACGAGACGCCCGTGGCCACCCATGTCGCACCCAGCCACTGGGCGCCGTAGTAGCCGAGGGCGACGCTGTACGCGGCCCAGGAGAGGCCGGCCAGGGCGGACCAGGGAACGAAGTCGCGGGCCCGGCGGTGGGCGGCACCGGCGCCGAAGGAGACGACCGAACGCCCCGCCGGGGCGAACCGGGCGAGCACGACCAGCGCGCCGCCGCCCCGCGCCAGGGCATCGCCGAGACGTTCCTGCGCGGTGGTCAGCCGCCGGGAGCGGGCGATGGCCCGGTCCAGCCGTGCACCGCCCCGCCAGGCCAGGCGGTACGCCACCAGATCGCCGAGGACCGAGGCGGTCGCCGCGGAGAGGATCAGGGCCAGCAGGTCCGGCACGTCGTGCGGGACCCGGCCGGCCGCCGCGCCCGAGCCCGCCGCCGCTGCCGTACCCGCCGTGATGACCAGCACGCCGCTCGGCAGCACTGGCACGAACACGTCAAGCAGAACGGACACGGCCACCGCGGCATAGATCCACGGTCCGGCGGCCAGTGACCCCACATCCTCGAACACCACGACTCCCGTTGCTCCCCCGTCGACAGCCACACAGCGTACGCCGGGGGTGTGACAGAAGGGGCCGTGGGGGCGAAGAGGGGCTCAAGCGGTCCAAGAGGCCTCCCACGCCCCCTCTCTCACCCGAACAGCGCACGCTGTGCGGCGCACCCCTTCCGCGTCCGTCGCAATGGAGACAGGCCTGTCCTGAACTTCAGGCACACACTCGAACGAAACGGCGCAGAAGCGCAGAAAAAGGTGCACATCATGGTGGCAGCCATATACGCGGGCACCCTCGCCGCAGCCCTGTTCGCGACCGGGACCGGAAGCACCGCCAACGACTCCTGGCTGAATACGTTCGGCGTGTTCTCCCCGCCGAACGCCTCCCACACGTCGAAGGCGGTGGCGTACGACCAGGGTCTCGTCCCGGCGGGCTCGCGGATCCAGATCCGCCAGCTCACCAAGCCGAACGGTGTCACGACCGTCGAGCTGTCGGTGTCCGGCGTCAAGCCCAACCACCTCTTCGGCGTCCACGTCCATCAGAAGGCCTGTGGCGCCGACCCCGCCGCCGCCGGCATGCACTACCAGAACCAGCCCGGCATGGACGCCGCCCACACCACCAAGGACAACGAGATCTGGCTGGACTTCAAGTCCAACGCCCGCGGCAAGGGCACCGCCGTCGCCAAGCACAGCTGGGCCGTCCGGAAGGGCGAGGCAGGCTCGGTGGTGATCCACAGCGAGCCCGGCACCAAGGGGGCCCGGGTGGCCTGCTTCACCGTGCCGTTCCGCGGAACGGCGTAAGCAGCGCCGGCCCCGGCGGACAGGACGGCGCCCTTCCCCCCTCGTGGCGGGGAAGGGCGCCGTGCCGGGTCAGGCGGCTATCGGGGCCTGCTCGGTGGCGGCCCGGCCGTCCGCGGCGGTGCGGCGGGCGACGAGCCGGTCCAGCCCGAAGGCGCCGGATCCGGAGAAGACCAGCAGGAAGAAGGCCCAGCAGAACAGGACCGACAGCTCGCCGCCGTTCTGGATGGGCCACAGGGCGGCCTGCTGGTGCACGTCGAAGTAGGCGTACGCCATCGAGCCCGAGGCGATCAGCGCGGCCGCGCGGGTGCCGAGGCCGACGAGCACCAGGCCGCCGGCGACCAGCTGGATCACGGCCGCGTACCAGCCGGGCCAGGTGCCGGCCGGGATGGTGCCGCCCTGGGTGCCGGCGGCGCCGCCGAGCACGCCGAAGAGGGACGCGGCGCCGTGCACGGCGAAGAGCAGGCCCACGACGATGCGGAAGAGGCCGAGGACATAGGGCTGAGCGGAGTTGAGACGTGCGGTCATGAGGGGGGTTCTCCTCTTCGGTGTCGGTCGGACCGGCCGGGGACGTCCACGTGGCCGGTCATGGGGGGAGCGGCGGTACCGAACGAGGACCACAGGTTAGGGGCACCTAACCACTGCTTGCAAGTTCAACTTTTGGCCATGACTCCGGTTCCGCTCGCGGCTCCGCCCGGGAAAACGCCGCACGCCGGACGCCGCACGCCGGACGCCCGCGCACGCCTTCCGCGAGCATTCGGATCCCGAACCGCCTTGGCCCCATGCCCTTCTGACGGGCGATCAGACCAAGACGCATCCCCCGGTTCTACGGGGCGCTGCGCACCGACCGGCCCCGCACCTCCAAGCCCCCGAGCAGTTCCGCCGTGGCCTCGGCCACCGCGGCCACGGCGCGGTCGAAGGCCTCGCGGTTGTGCGCGGCAGGGGCCCGGAACCCCGAGACCTTCCGCACGTACTGCAGCGCGGCGGCGTGGATGTCCTCCTCCGTGGCCTCACCGGGCAGCACGGGCGGACGCAGCGTCTTGATACTCCGGCACATGAACCCAGTCTCACGCACGCCGCGTTCCGGTGGGATGATCGCGCCGAAGGCGGCCACCGACTCCCGGGGCCGACCGTCGAAAGGAACAGCCTCATGGCGAACGCCCCCATGGCGACCAGGAACACCGTGGCCGTTCTCGGCCCCGGCGGCACCGGCGGACTTCTCGCCGCTCTGCTCTCCCGCTCCGGCCACCGCGTGATCTGCCTGGCGCAGGACCGCACGGCCGACACCCTGCGCCGTACCGGAATCACCGTGCGCAGCCCGCAGTTCGGCGAGTTCACCACCCCCGTCGAGGCGGACACCGAGCTGCGTGAACCGGTGGACGCCTGCCTGATCGCCGTCAAGCACACCGCGCTGGACTCCGCCCTCACCCGGGTGCCGCCCGAGGCTCTGGGCGACGCCCTGGTCGTACCGCTCCTGAACGGCATCGAGCACCCCGACCGGCTCCGCGCCCGCTATCGCGCCGACCGGGTCGCCCCGGCGGTGATCCGCGTGGAGTCCACCCGTGTCGCTCCGGGGTTGATCGAACACGGCAGCCCGTTCACGGAGCTCGACCTGGCCGGCGACGCCGTACCCCGCGCCCGGCTCGACGGCCTCGCGGCCACCCTCGCCTCCGCCGGCGCGACGGCCCGTGTGGCCGAGGACGAGACGGCGGCCCTGTGGGCCAAGATGGCGTTCCTCGCCCCGTTCGCCCTGCTCACCACCCGCTACGGCCTTCCCCTCGGCGAGGTGCGCACCCGGCACCGTGAGGAGCTGGCGGCCCTGGTCGCCGAGACCGCCGCGGTCAGCCGTGCGTGCGGCGCCCCCGCCGACCCGGTCCAGGCTCTGGCCCGGTACGACGCCTTCCCGCCCGGCGCCAAGTCGTCCATGCAGCGCGACGCCGAGGCGGGCCGTCCGCTCGAACTCGACGCCATCGGCGGCGCGCTGCTCCGCGCGGCCGACCGGCACGGTGTCCCGGTGCCGGTGACGGCCCGCCTGGTCGCCGAACTGCGCGCCGCCGGCCACTGAGGGCGACCGTCGGCCCGGTGGCCGGGCGGCCACTGGGCCGGCCGAGGCCCGCGCCACCCGTTCGGCTGAACCTCCCCCGAACCCCAGGAACGAACTCGCCACTCAAAATCGAACAGGCGTAGCATTGGCGTGTGGCTACGACCTATGAATTCCCCAGTGACCTCCGCGCCGGTCAGGAGGAGCTGCATCAGGTCCGGGCCGAGCTGTCGGCCCTGCTCAAGCGCCTTCCCTGGTCGGTCGAGCCGATGGACGGCTTCAGCGACGACACCGGCTGGCGGAAGGTGGAGCGGCCCGCGTCCCCGGGCTGGACGGCGGACGAGCAGGCCGAGGTGGAGAAGCTGCGCCGGCGCGAGCACGAGCTCGCGGTGTTCGTCAGCACGCACCGGTTCTGGGCCGAGGTTCCGGCAGCGGACCGCATGGACGCCCGCACCAAGCTGAAGCACGTGCACGAGCAGGACGGCGAGGAGGAATGACGGAGCCCCCGGCCGCAGGGCCGGGGGCTCGACTGTGGGCGCGGACGGTTTCGAACCGCCGACATCCTGCTTGTAAGGCAGGCGCTCTACCCCTGAGCTACGCACCCGGACACCCGGGCTGCGCCCAGGACGAGTCGACAGCCTACCTTGCCCGGACCGGTGCACCGCAAACCCGTAAGGCCGGGCCACGGGCCGTTTTACGGGGGTTAACCCCACCCCCGGTCCGGGAGGCTGCCGGATCGGGGGCGGGACCGATGATCACTTAGGGTCGGCGGAGACCGAGTTGCTCCGGCCGTCGTGACCCGACGGGCCGGCTCAGGGGGAGATGTCGTATGGCCCGTATGGCCCGTTCCGTTCTTGTCCGCACCGCGGCCATGGCCGTCGTCACCGGCGTGCTCGCCGCCGGGGTGAGCGCCTGCGGGGCCTCCGCCGGGGACGACAAACATCCCGACCACCGGTCCTTCGCGCTGCACGGCGGCACCCTCACCGTCGACTCCGACGACGCGGATCTCGAGATCGTCGCGGCGCCGGCCGACAAGGCGGGGGCGGTCCAGGTCACCCGGTGGTTCAAGGGGAGGGTCGTCGTCGGTGGCTCACCCCGGGTGAGCTGGTCCTTCGAGGACGACCGGCTGAAGCTGCGCATGCACTGCGACGGGTTCATCGCCGACTGCTCGGCCAAGTACCGGATCGAGGTGCCGCGCGGGATCCGGGTCACCGTCGACGACGGGAACGGCGGGGTGCAGGCGCGCGGCTTCGCCGAGCCCCTCAGTGTCCGCACCGGCAACGGTCCCGTGCACGTCACCGACTCCACCGGAACGCTGGACCTGCACTCGGACAACGGCGCGGTCAGCGGGGACGTCTCCGCGCCCCGGGTGCGGGCCGAGACGAGCAACGGCGAAGTGGACCTCACCCTCCACCGCGTGCCGGACCACGTGGACGTCACCTCCGACAACGGCGCGGTGACGGTCGCGCTGCCCCACGCCGCCTACCACGTGACGGCGGACTCGGACAACGGAGGGGTGTCGGTGTCCGTGCCCCGGGACGACAGGAGCCCGCACACCGTGTCCGCGGACTCCGCGAACGGAAAGGTCACGGTCCGTACGGCGAACTGACCGGCCGTGTGTTTCGTCTCCTACGGGTGGGAGAATGACACCACCCACGGCGAACCACAGCACGGGAGAGGGATGTGACGGCGACACCGGGCACGCCAGCGACGCGGTCGCACCCGCCGTCGGTCCCGCGACCGACCGCGCCGTCGCCCCTCTCCTCCACGCCGCCGTCGCCCCTCCCGCCGACCGTCCCGGCCCGGTCCGGGGCCGCTGCCCTGCGTGACACCCTCACCCTGCTCGGCCTGCCGCTGCTGGCCGCGCTCGCCCTGCCCGCCGCGTTCGCCGGCGGCGGCACCCGGCGCTGGTTCGGCGGCCGGGCGGAGAGCCAGCGGGCCGAGGCACAGGCCGCGAAGGACGCCGCGGCGGCCGCGTTCTACGAACTCGACACCGCCCAGCGCGACTTGAGGATCTCCATCGAGACCATCACGGCCGTGGACGACTCCCCCGCCGCCCGGCGTGCCGCCACCGACTTCGCGGCGCTCGGGCAGCGCATCGACGAGGTCAGCCGGCGCTACATCCAGGCCGTGGACGCCCATGACCTGGACCGCGACGATCTGGAGGCCGCCGCGGCCTCCCGGGCGCGTGCGGAGCTGACGTCCGCCAAGGACGAACTGGTCCGGGTCAAGCAGGAGCTGGACCGTTTCGGCAGCTCGCTCGGGCCGCTGCTCGGCAAGGCCGAGACCCAGCTGGCCCGGCTGGCGCCCGCCGTGGAGCGGGCCCGGCAGGCCCTGCTGGGCGCGAGCAACGCCCTGGACGCCGTACGGGAGCAGGGCCTCAGGGCCCATGACCTGGCCGGCCGGCTCGCGGCCCTCTCCCCCGAGCTGACCAAGCTGAACCAGGGCGCCGGGCAGCACGGCCTGGCGCAGACCCTGGAGCGGGCCGAGCGGGTGCAGCGGGAGGCCGGGGCGATCCGGGCGGAGGCCGAACGGCTGCCGGAGAAGGCCGCCGACATCGACCACCGGCTGGTCAGCCTGCGCACCCGGGCCCAGGCGCTGACCACCAGGGCCGGGCAGGTGGACCCGGTGCTGAGCGAGCTGCGGCGCCGGTTCGCGGCCGCCTGCTGGCAGGACCTGCAGCACGTGCCCGAGCAGGCCGCGGAGAACGTACGGCAGGCCGAGCTCAAGCTCCGCGAGGCCCAGGCGGCGCGGGACGCCCAGCGCTGGCCGGAAGCCACCTCCCTGCTGTCGACGGTGCGGGCCCTGCTGAACGTCACCGACGAGGCCGTGTCGGCCGCGGGTGAGCGGCTGCGGCGGCTGAACGAGGTGCAGAAGGATCCGCAGGCGGAGATCGAGCGGACCCGGTTCGCCATCCGGGACGCCCAGCGGCTGGCCATGACCGGCCGTACGACGCCGGATCCCCGGCACGCCCGGCCGCTGGACGACGCGGTGGGGCGGCTGGAGCGGGCGATCGGTTCGCTCCAGGAGGGGCGGCATCCCGACTACTGGCACTTCCTCACCGAGACCGAGGCCGTCCGGCAGACGGCCGCCCGGGTGGTGGGGCAGATCCGGGAAGAACGCGGAGGGCACTGAGCGGGTGCACGCGCTGTAGTCCCGGCGGTTGCAGAGCGCCCTGGGGCAGGCGGATATTGGATGGACGGATGGCCTCCGCTAGCGCCCGAGGGAGGCGGACATGGCCACACACGTGCACACGACGCCGCGACGGCGGATCCGGTTCGACGAGCACCTGCCCGTCGACCACCGGCTGAACACGGTCTACCGGATCGGTGCGGGCCTGATCGGCGCGTTCCTCGTCGTCTTCGGCATCCTGGGTCTGATCAACCACATCGGCTTCTTCGACACCGGTGGCAACTCGGTCGCCGGGCTGAACACCAACGGAACGCTGAGCGTGCTGTCCATCGTCGTCGGGGCCATCCTGCTCGCGGGCATGGCGATCGGCGGCAATGTGGCGTCCACGCTGAACATGGTGTTCGGAGTGCTGTTCCTGCTGAACGGCTTCCTGAACCTCGCCCTGCTGGACACCGACTACAACTTCCTGGCGTTCAAGATCCAGAACGTGTTCTTCAGCTTCATCGTGGGCCTGCTGCTGATGACCTTCGGCATGTACGGCCGGGTCGGCTCGACCCTGCCGCACGACAATCCGTACTGGCGGGCCCGCCATCCCGAGGCGACCGAGCGGGAGCTTCCCCGGGACGCCGGTTAATCTGTGCCCATGCCTCGCTACGAGTACCGCTGCCGTACCTGCGGTGACACCTTCGAACTGAGCCGCCCCATGGCCGAGTCCGCCGCCCCCGCGACGTGCCCCGCGGGGCATGGCGACACGGTCAAGCTGCTGTCGACCGTGGCGGTGGGCGGTGTCGCACAGAGTGCGGGCTCGCCTGCGGCGCAGGGCGGGGGCGGCGGTTGCTGTGGTGGGGGCTGTTGCGGGTAGTCGCCTACGGGGGTGCCGCGCAGTGCCGTCGTGCGAGTGCGGCACCATCGTGGCTGGTCGCGCCCACGCGGCGGAGCCGCATATCAGACACAGCCTCGCGCCCCTTGGGTTGGCTGCCGTACCGCCCTCAGAAACTCCCGTACGATTCTCTCCCCCGCCAGCACCCCCCGCTCCGGAAGTGCCGCGACCTCCGGTGCTGCCCAACCCGAGTCGGCCAGTTCCCCGTGCCCCGGGCGCCAGCCGCGGTCGGCTGCGAGGAGGAGGTCGGCGTCCAGGAGGGAGTCGCCGGCCGCCAGTGTCAGCTCCGCTCCGGTGCGGCGGACGATCTCCTGGACGGCCGCGCTCTTGGTGAGCGGCTTCGGGACGGCGTAGATCTTGCGGCCCTGGAGCGAGACGGTCCAGCCCCGGTTCTCCGCCCACACCGCCAGCTCCTTCACCCACTCCTCGGGCAGCAGCTCGCGCTCGACGACGAGGTAGGCGAACAGGTCCTCGGCGATGCGCTGCTTGCGCACCCAGGCCGGGTCCGCCGCGCGCATCAGATGCTCGTGGACCTCCGCCAGCGGCGCGCACTCGTCGGCGAGGCGGGCGAGCACCCTCGCATGCCAGTCGGCGTCCGTCACGCCGTCGACCAGCAGATGGCCGCCGTTGGCGCAGATCGCGTACTTCGGGGGCGGCCCGGGCAGGTTGATCCGCTGGTACTGCTTGCGCGTCCGGGTCGTCGTCGGCACGAAGACGGCCGTGTCGCCGAGGTCGGTGAGCAGCTGGGCCGCCGTCTCCGTCATGTAGGAGAGCGGCTTGGCCTCGTGCACCTCCACGCACAGCAGCCTGGGCGCCCGCGCGTCCGGCATGGTCAGCGCGAGGGCCGCCGAGGAGTAGATCAGAGTACGGTCGAGGTCGCTCGCCACCAGCACCGGCATCAGACGTTCACCGCCTTGCCGTCGGCGCCCGTGGCACCGCGCGTGTACTTGGGGTGGATCAGCCCGACGCAGGTGTACGGCAGTTCTCCGACCTCCTCGACGGGGACGCCCCTCTGCTCGGCGAGCAGGCGGACGTGGTCGAGGTCGGCGCCGGCCCCCTCGCGCGCGAGGATCTTCCAGGGCACCCGGCGCAGCAGTACCCGGGTGGTCTCGCCGACTCCGGGCTTGACCAGGTTCACGTCGTGGATGCCGTACTCCTCACTGATCCGCTCGACGGCCCGCCAGCCGGCCCAGGTCGGGGCGCGGTCCTCGGCCATCAGCTCCTTGACCGCGGTGCCGACGGTGTCGGCGACCTCCGGGAAGCGGGCGGAGACGGCGTCGAGGAAGGCCACGGAGACGTCGGCGCCGGCGAGTTCGCGGTAGAACTTCGCACCGTGGAAGTCGTCCGGACCGACCAGGTCCGCACGCAGCACCGTACGGGAAATGAGGCCGGAGACCGTCGAGTTGAGGCAGGCGGAGGGTATGAGGAAGTCCTCCCGGGTGCCGTAGGTGCGCACGCAGGAGCCCGGGTCGGCGAGCACGGCGATCTCCGGGTCGAAGCCGGTGATGCCCTCCTTCGCCTCGAACCCCTGGACGGCCTGGGCGAGTTCGCGGGTGATGGCGCCCTTGCCGGTCCAGCCGTCGACGAACACGACGTCCCGCGGGTCGTGGTGGGCGGCGAGCCAGCGCAGCGCGGTCGCGTCGATGCCCCGGCCGCGCACAATCGACACCGCGTAGTGCGGCAGGTCCAGGCCGTGCCGGTACCGGGCCCAGCGGCGCATCAGGATGCCGACCGGCGTGCCCGCGCGGGCGAGCGAGACCAGCACCGGGCGCGGCGACCGCTCGGCGATGACGGCCTCGGTCACCACGCCGACCGCCTGGGCGATCCGGGCCGCGGAGGTGTCCAGGGCCGCTTGGAACAGCTCCTGGTACTGCTCGCTGGGCTGGTACTCCACCGGGAGCGACTCGGCGTAGTGCGCGCCGCCGCTCTGGATGGCCTCCTCCCGCTCCTCGGTCGGCGCCTCCAGCGTGACCTCGGAGAGGTCCTGGAGCAGCCAGCCGACCTCCTCGGGCGCGTAGCTGGAGAATGCGGGGCCGCGGAGGGGCTCGGGCAGCATGGCCGGCCTTTCGGGAGCGTGCGGTACGTACGACGGGACGACCGCGAGCAGGACGTGCGGGGTGTGGGCGGCGAGGCGGGCCAGCAGACCGCCGGGCGCGTGCAGGGCGGGGGTGTCGGCGACGGAGTCGACCACGGCGACGACGGCGTCGAAGCCGCCGCCCGCGACGTTGTAGGCGTAGCGTTCGCCGGGGCCGTCGGCCGGGTCGTCGTGAGCGGGGAAGACCAGCCGGGTACGGATCGCATACCCGGGGTCGTCCAGCGCGAGGACCGGCGAACGGGTGGTGGTGGAGAACCGCACCTCTGCCCCTGCCAGGACCTGCTCCAGCTCACGGGCGAGCCGCAGCGGGGCGTACATCAGCTCCTCGAACCCGAGGACGAGCACGCGGCGCGCGCCGGGGGGCAGGGCGTCGCTTATTCGAGCCGCCATCTCGGGGAGCGCGGCCTCCAGACGGTCCCGGTGGGCGGGGGTGAAGCCGTGGCGCCCGCCGTCGGGGAGACGGTGGGGCCAGCGCAGGTCCACACGAACCGCCGCATGGGCGCGAGCCACCTCATCGGACCCGCACCCGGCGACGTCATGGTGCGCCACCAGCTGCCGCCCCTTCTCCAGCACATCCGAGGGCAGCCGTACGATCCCGGACGCGGCGGCGACCAGATCCACCCGCGCCCCGATCTCGTCGGCGAACCGCTCCATCCGCTCGATGTCCTCAGCCGACCGCATATCGACCAGCGCCACCACCACGTACCGCCCCCGCGGATACCGTTCCTGCAGGTCACGGATGGTGTTCAGCACGGTGTTACCGGTGGAGAACTCGTCGTCGACGAGCACCAGCGGGCCGTCACCGGCCAGCAGCCCGGGATCCTCGGGCAGCAGAAGGTGCGACGTGGCATGCGAGTGGGACTCCTCGAAGCCGCCCGCAGGGGCGACCCCGGCCACCGGCCGGCGCGTGGAGTGCAGATACGGCACCGTGGCGAGCCCGTCGGCGACCGCGTGGCCCAGCCCGGTCGCGGTCTCCGCGTATCCCAGGACCACCGCATCGCGCGCCTCGGCCTCGGAGAGCAGCTCGGCGACCTGACGACCGAGCCGGAACCCATGGCCGTACACCACCGTCGGCGACTGCGGCACATGCTTGCCGAGGACGTTCGAGACCAGCAGATGGGCCCGCTTGGGGTTGCGCCGCAGGGCGAGCCCGAGCAGGGCCCGCAGGCCGTCGTCCCCCACGAGTTCGACCCCGAGCCGCTCGGCGACCCAGCTGCCGGACCAGACCCCGTCGTTCACTGCGTTCTTCATGCGTTCCTTGACGTCGTTGAAAGATCGGCCCGGCTCAGCCGGGTATCCCGGCGGCGAGCAGCTCCACGAAGCCGACGTCCTGGTGGGCCACGCCGAAGACCTCGGCGCGCAGCAGGGTCCGCTCGGCCCAGGCGCGGTGCGGCTTCACCTCGTTCATCTTGTTCGTGTAGGCCGACCGGAGTACACCCCCGCCGCCGCGTTCCGGCCGCAGGATGTCCTGGGCGTCGCTGTACTCCTCGTGGCTGACCACGGACAGCGCGTGGACGGGCAGCACGTGGGAGGGGTGTATGCAGGTCTTGCCGAGCAGGCCGTTGGCCTGGTCCAGGGAGATCTCCCGCAGCAGCCCGTCCATGGCGTGCTCGATCAGCCTCTCGCGCAGCTCGACGGCCTGCACCTCCAGGAAGGGGCTCTGCCTCAGCTGCGGCTTGAACATGCGCTCGGAGACCCGGAAGTACTCCCACACGGGCCCGGTCACGGTGAATCCGGTGCCGTCGGCCCGGCCGAGCATGTTCACGACGTCGGCGATCACGGAGGCGACGATCTGGACGTCGTAGGCGGTCATGTCGGGGGCGCGGCGCAGGCCGTAGCTGGAGCAGAAGTCGGTCACGCCGAGGCGCAGCGCGAGGACCCGGTCGCGGTACTTGTCGACCGCGCGGGCGATGCCCTCCAGGGTGTCCACGCGGGACTCGCGGTAGAGCAGTTCCGGGGACTCCAGGACGGGCATGGCGAACAGCCGGTGCCCGCTGACCGCCTCGGCGGCCGTCAGGGCCTCGAGGAAGGGGATGCCGCGTTCCTCGGTGAACTTGGGCAGCACGAATCCGGACAGCAGCCGGACGGACACACCGAGGCGCTGTACGAGGTCGGGGATCTGCTCGGGCGTGCGCACCCGGATGAAGAGCAGCGGCGGCTCGACGCCGGGCCGGGCGGCCAGGTCGGCGAACTGGCGGACGAGGTTCTCCTCGCCGGCCACGACGTCCGCGTCGTCGATCGAGTCCTCCAGGCACAGCACCATCGAGACCACGCCGTTCCCGGCCTGCTTGACGATGTCGTCGGCGAGCCGCGGCCGGGTGGCCGGGCTGTACAGGGTGGCGCCGAGGGCAGCGGCGAGCAGCCGGGCCGGAGCGTCGGCGGTGAACGCGCACGGCTCCCGGTGGAAGAGGCGCTGCCGCACCTCGGGGGCGATGTGCCCGAAATGACGCATAGGACTCCCTCAGGGTCGCGAGCCCGAGTCTCAGTGTTGGGTAAAGGGTGGCCGGTAATAGTACGTAGGGATCCATGTCGGAGGTTCCCCGCGGGCATGAATTTCCGGTAACTCGCCCGTGTCCGCACCGCTCTGGGACACCACCCCCCGCATTGTCGTGACCAGGACCGAGAAGGCAGGATGACCGCATGACGCACGCGATGCTGAAGGGGTCGAACGTCCCGCTGGAAGCCGACACGGTCCGCGCCGTGCTGCGCTGGACGCCCGGGCAGGGGGTTCCGGACGTGGACGCCTCGGCGCTGCTGCTGGGCCCCGACGGCCGTGTGCGCTCCGACGAGGACTTCGTCTTCTACAACCAGCCCCGGCACCCCTCCGGAAAGGTGTGGCGGCTGGGCAAGAAGCGCGTCGCCGAGGGGCTGACCGACACGATCCAGACGGATCTGCCCGGCGTGGAGCCGGACGTCGGCCGGATCCTGCTGGTCGCGTCCGCGGACGGGATCACCTTCGACCGGGTGCCGGCGCTGTGCATCCTGCTGTACGACGCCGCGGTCGCCGACGCCGAGCCACTGGCCCGCTTCGAGATCAAGCCGGAGACGGGTGCGGAGACCGCGCTGATCTGCGGCGAGCTGTACCGGCGCGGGGAGGGCTGGAAGTTCCGCGCGCTGGGCGAGGGGTATTCGAACGGGCTGAAGGGGCTCGCGACGGACTTCGGTATCTCGGTGGACGAGTCGGAGGAAGAGCCTGAGCCTCCGGCGGTTCCGCAGCAGCCGCCGGCCTACGGGTATCCGCAGCCGACGTCGGCTCCGCCGGCGTACGGGTACCCCCAGCCTGTGGCTGCGCCGGTGCCGGTGGCTGTGGGGCCGGTGGATCCGAACTTCCGGTTGCCTCCGCAGGGGCCACAGTTCATCGGGCGGTGAGTGCGCCCAATGGGTCGGGACCTCATGTGGTTCTGCGACTGCGGGCGCGATGTGGTTTCTCGCGCCCGCGCGGCGGAGCCGCATATCGATACGGCCCCGCGCCCCTTACGGGGCGCCTCACCTGTCCACCTTCGTCTTGTAGCCCCTCCCCCACTGCAGCCCCCATCCGTACAGGCGGTCCAGCTCGCCCTGGAAGCCGTACACGAACTTCACCTCGCGGCGGACGACCAGTTCGCCCTTGATGTTCTCGATCATCACCACCGCGCAGGAGCGGGCCTGGGGATGGCGTTCGTCGAGGCCTATCTCGATGCGGGGGCCGTTGCTGGGGTACAGGGTGACGATGGCGTGGGTGCGGTCGAAGGCCGGGGTCTGGTCGTAGATGTAGACGAAGACCAGCAGGCGCTTGATCGCGTCGCGGTGGTCGAGGTTGACGTACATCGTCTCGCCGGACGCCGAGCCGAAGCGGTCGTCGCCGCTGAGCTTGATGTAGGGCGGTGCGTTGACGTCGCCGAGGTAGTTGCCGAGCGGCTGGACGACGCCCTTGGTGCCGTCGGTCAGTTCGTAGAGACAGCCGAGGTCGAGGTCGACGTTGACCATGCTCTGGCCGTGGCCGAGGACCTCCGGTGGCCTGAGGGCCTTGAAGGGGTGTCGCAGGAGGCTGGTGCGCTGGTTGCTGTCGAAGTCGGAGGTGCGCATCCGCCAGGTGAGGTTGACGCGCAGGTGGCCGGTGGCCGCGTCCTGCTTGGTGAGGGACACCGTCTGGTGCCGCCTGGTCAGTTCGATCGTGTTCGTCGAGTTGCCCGCGTCGAATTCGGCGGCGCTGGCGCCCCGCAGCCCGTCGAAGAAACCCATTCCCGCCCCCAGGTGTTCACGTACTCGTTCACCACGCCGTCGGGGCGGCCGAGCGCGTCGGCCGCCCCGATTCAGAGCGTTCCTCGCCGGGCGGGGTGTCACACCCTGTCACAGCCCGGATCTGTCACGTACCCGTCCCGTAGGGGCCGGGATCACACCCCTGAGGAGACCTCGGTCTTCTCGTCGGTGCCCTCGCCCTCGGCCGCGAGGGCGCGGTTGCGGCGGACGGAGGACCAGAAGGACCAGGCGATCAGGACGACGCCGACGAGACCGGTGACGACCTCGTTGATCTCGTACTGGATGGTGACCATGAGGATCACGGCCAGGGCGCCGATGGCGTAGTGGGCGCCGTGCTCCAGGTAGACGTAGTCGTCGAGGGTGCCCTGGCGGACCAGGTAGACCGTGAGGGACCGGACGTACATCGCGCCGATGCCGAGGCCGAGGGCCATCATCACGATGTCGTTGGTGATGGCGAAGGCGCCGATCACTCCGTCGAAGGAGAAGGACGCGTCCAGGACCTCGAGGTAGAGGAACATGAAGAACGCCGCCTGGCCGGCCAGGACGACCGGCGAGCGCTTCTTGCCGGTGCGGGCGGCCTCTTCCTCCTCCTCGTGCTCGCGCTCCTCCTCTTCCTCCAGCCGGTCCTCGAAGTACCCGGACAGGCCGCCGACGATCATGTAGGTGATCAGGCCGGCGATACCGGCGATCAGGACCGTCTGCGCCTTGTCGACATGGGCGCCTCCGTGCTGGTGGGCCTGGGTGGCGAAGGTGAAGGAGGTGATCAGCAGGACGATCAGCGAGACGCAGACCGACAGCATGTCGATCTTGCCGAGCTTGGCCAGCGGCCGCTCCAGCCACTGCAGCCACTGGATGTCCCGGTCCTCGAAGATGAAGTCCAGGAAGATCATCAACAGGAACATCCCGCCGAACGCGGCGATCGCCGGGTGGGCGTCGGTGACCAGCTGCTGGTAGCGGTCCTTGTCGGTGAGGGCCAGGTGGACCGCGTCGTACGGGTTGAGCTTGGCCGTGAGGGCGACGATCACGACCGGGAAGACCAGCCGCATGCCGAACACCGCGATGAGAACGCCGACGGTGAGGAAGATCTTCTGCCAGAAGGCGTTCATCTTCTTCAGGATGCCGGCGTTGACCACCGCGTTGTCGAACGACAGCGAGATCTCGAGCACGGCCAGGATCGCCACGACGCCGAAGGCCTCCCACCCCCCGTAGAAGACCGCGGCGACCAGGCCGAGCGCGGTGACCGCGAACGACCAGCCGAAGGTTTTCAGAAGCACTGGCTACCCAATCGTGTCAGTACGGGGCTCCCCCGCGCCGTACTCGGCTTTGCTAAACGTTGACCACGAGTGTAGAGGGACACCCGGTCGCTGGTAGCGCCGAGGGCGGTCCTCACCGAAAAGCCACAGCCCGGGCCACGAGGAGGGAGTTCGGCTACGAGACGTTCACCCCGAAGTCGAGGGCGATGCCGCGCAGGCCCGACGCGTACCCCTGACCGACCGCGCGGAACTTCCATTCGCCCTGGTAGCGGTACAGCTCGCCGAAGATCATGGCGGTCTCGGTGGAGGCGTCCTCGCTGAGGTCGTAGCGGGCCAGTTCCTGGCCGTCGGCCTGGTTCACGACCCGGATGAAGGCGTTGGAGACCTGGCCGAAAGTCTGGCCGCGCTCGTCCGCCATGTGGATGGAGACGGGGAAGACGATCTTCTCGCAGTGGGCCGGGACCTTGGTGAGGTCCACGAGGATCGTTTCGTCGTCGCCCTCGCCCTCACCGGTGAGGTTGTCACCGGTGTGCTCGACCGAGCCGTCGGGGCTCTTGAGCTGGTTGTAGAAGACGAACCACTCGTCGCCCAGGACGCGGTTGCCGGCGCCGCACAGCAGCGCGCTGGCGTCCAGGTCGAAGGGGGCGCCGGTGGTGGAACGCGCGTCCCAGCCGAGCCCGATCGTGACGTTCGTGAGGTTCGGTGCGGCCTTCGAGAGGGAGACATTGCCCCCCTTGGCGAGCGTGACGCCCATGATGCTGGTCCTCCCCTAGTGGTGCTTTCCCTGGTTGTCCTGCGCGTCCGGCGCCGACCGTAAACGGTGCGGCGCCGGACGGTGCAGGTGTCGTAACCCTGCCGGGATCAGACGTTGACGCCGAAGTCCTGCGCGATGCCGCGCAGGCCGGAGGCGTAGCCCTGGCCGATGGCCCGGAACTTCCACTCCGCCCCGTGCCGGTACAGCTCGCCGAAGACCATGGCCGTCTCGGTGGAGGCGTCCTCACTGAGGTCGTAGCGGGCGATCTCCTGCTGGTTGGCCTGGTTCACGACGCGGATGAACGCGTTGCGGACCTGGCCGAAGGACTGCTGGCGGTTCTCGGCGTCGTAGATCGACACGGGGAAGACGATCTTCTCGATGTCGGCCGGGACGCCGCTCAGGTTGACCTTGATCTGCTCGTCGTCACCCTCGCCCTCACCGGTGAGGTTGTCACCGGTGTGCTCGACCGAGCCGTCGGGGCTCTTGAGGTTGTTGAAGAAGACGAAGTGCTGGTCGCTGGCGACCTTGCCGGAGTTGTTCAGCAGCAGCGCGCTGGCGTCGAGGTCGAAGTCGGTGCCGGTCGTGGTGCGCACGTCCCACCCCAGACCGACGATGACGGCGGTCAGGCCCGGGGCCTCCTTCGTCAGCGATACGTTGCCGCCCTTGCTGAGGCTGACTCCCACGGGTCCTCCATGTGGTGTCCAGGGGCGGGGAGCCCCGTCGTGCTTCGGATATGGGATCAACGAGCCGATCCTAGTGACGGGTTCCCGCCCCCCGCAGACCCTGGACCCGGAGAATCACAGGTGTCGGCCACGGTCGGCCTACAGGGGCCTAAAGGGTGTCGAGCGCCTTCACGTAGTCGTTCAGGTCGCGCGCGTCCGGCAGGCCGTTGACCACGGTCCACCGCACGACGCCCTCCCTGTCGATGATGAAGGTGCCCCGGACGGCGCATCCCTTGTCCTCGTCGAAGACGCCGTACGCGCGCGAGACGTTGCCGTGCGGCCAGAAGTCGCTGAGCAGCGGGTACTCCAGGCCCTCCTGCTCGGCGAAGACGCGCAGGGTGTGGATGGAGTCGTTGGAGACGGCGAGCAGCTGGGTGTCGCGGCCTTCGAACTTCGGCAGGTTGTCGCGCAGCTCGCACAGCTCGCCGGTGCAGACGCCGGTGAAGGCGAAGGGGTAGAAGAGCAGGACCACGTTCTTCTCGCCGCGGAAGTCCGAGAGCTTCACGGTCCTGCCGTGGTTGTCCTTGAGCTCGAAGTCGGGCGCCTTGTCGCCGACCTGGATCGCCATCGTCGTGCATCCCTTCGGTGGGCCGTTCGGGTTGAGCGCACAGCACACGCTCGGGTCCACCCTACGCAGCGATCACCGGGGCCTTCCGGACGGGCCGGGGCGAAAGCCGGCCCGTCCGGTGGGGGAGAGGAGATCACTTCTTGGACTTGGCTGCCTTCGGCGTGGCCAGCCGGCTTCCGCTCCAGTCCTTGCCCACACTGACGCTCTTCGACGCCGTCAGGCCGGCCGTCGTGGCGGCGTCCTGGATGTCGCTCGGCTCCACGTACCCCGCACGGCCGGTCTTCGGCGTGAGAAGCAGGATCGCGCCGCCCTCTTCGATGTACGTGGTGGCATCCACCAGCGCATCCGTCAGGTCGCCGTCGTCGTCACGGAACCACAGCACAACGGCGTCGGCCACGTCGTCGTAGTCCTCGTCCATGAGGTCGCCCTCGATGGCTTCCTCGATGGCCTCGCGGAGCTCCTGGTCGACGTCGTCGTCGTAGCCGATCTCCTGGACCACCTGCCCGGGCTGGAACCCCAGCCTGGCGGCAGGGTTCGTCCGCTCCTCCGCGTGGTCCGCGGTCGCGCTCACGGGTTGCCTCCTGATCATGTCTTGATGAGTATCTCAGCCACGCGCGTGCGCGAAGCATTGGCCGTAGTCCACACGGGCGGGGCGGATCGCGCAAGTACCCGGCCGTTTGGACCGCCGAAACGGTGACGATCCGGGCCGTGTCGCCGCAACTCCTGGCACCGTATCTCGATTCCGAGTGAGCCACATCACACCGATGTGCCCGGTTTGCACCGTTCGAAATCATCTCAGAATCATCCGGCGATACGCGCCTCGAACACCTTTGCCAAGCCTGTCACACCCCGGGCGTATCGTTGCGTTTTGACCGAGGGAGACCGACGGGTGACACCGAGGAGATGACGTACGCCGCCCCGAGGTACACGATGGGGAACGGTGTAGGCACGAGTAAGAAATCGGCCCTCTGACAGGTAAGGAACAGCGTGGCTTCCGGATCCGATCGCAATCCGATCATCATTGGCGGCCTTCCGAGTCAGGTTCCTGACTTCGACCCCGAGGAAACCCAGGAGTGGCTCGACTCCCTGGACGCCGCCGTGGACGAGCGCGGCCGGGAGAGGGCCCGCTACCTCATGCTCCGGCTGATCGAGCGGGCCCGCGAGCGGCGCGTGGCCGTGCCCGAGATGCGCAGCACGGACTACGTCAACACGATCCCGACCAAGAGCGAGCCGTTCTTCCCGGGCAACGAGGAGATCGAGCGCAGGATCCTCAACGCGACCCGCTGGAACGCGGCCGTGATGGTCTCGCGCGCCCAGCGCCCCGGCATCGGTGTCGGCGGCCACATCGCCACCTTCGCCTCCTCCGCCTCGCTGTACGACGTCGGCTTCAACCACTTCTTCCGTGGCAAGGACGAGGGCGACGGCGGCGACCAGGTCTTCTTCCAGGGCCACGCCTCCCCGGGCATCTACGCGCGCGCCTACCTGCTCGACCGGCTCACCGAGGACCAGCTGGACGGCTTCCGCCAGGAGAAGTCGAAGTACCCCAACGGCCTGTCCAGCTACCCGCACCCGCGCTCGATGCCCGACTTCTGGGAGTTCCCGACCGTCTCCATGGGCCTCGGCCCGCTCGGCGCGATCTACCAGGCGCGGATGAACCGCTACATGCAGGCGCGCGGCATCGCCGACACCTCCAGGTCGCACGTGTGGGCGTTCCTCGGCGACGGCGAGATGGACGAGCCGGAGTCGCTGGGCCAGCTGTCCATCGCGGCCCGGGAGGGCCTGGACAACCTGACCTTCGTGGTCAACTGCAACCTGCAGCGGCTGGACGGCCCGGTGCGCGGCAACGGCAAGATCATCCAGGAGCTGGAGTCGATCTTCCGGGGCGCCGGCTGGAACGTGATCAAGCTGATCTGGGACCGCACCTGGGACCCGCTGCTCGCGCAGGACCGGGACGGCATCCTCGTCAACAAGATGAACACGACCCCGGACGGCCAGTTCCAGACGTACGCCACGGAGTCCGGCGCCTACATCCGCGAGCACTTCTTCGGCGACGACCACCGGCTGCGCGCCATGGTCGAGAACATGACCGACGACCAGATCCTGCACCTGGGCCGCGGCGGTCACGACCACCGCAAGATCTACGCGGCGTTCAAGGCGGCCACGGAACACAAGGGCCAGCCGACCGTCATCCTGGCCAAGACGATCAAGGGCTGGACGCTGGGCCCCAACTTCGAGGGCCGCAACGCCACGCACCAGATGAAGAAGCTGACGGTCGACGACCTCAAGCGCTTCCGGGACCGGCTGCACCTGCCGATCTCCGACAAGGAGCTGGAGTCCGGCGTGCCGCCGTACTACCACCCGGGCCGGGACACGGACGAGATCCAGTACATGCACGACATGCGCAAGCAGTGCGGCGGGTACGTCCCGACGCGCGTCGTGCGCTCCAAGCCGCTGGCGCTGCCGGACGACAAGACCTACGCGACGGTGAAGAAGGGCACGGGCCAGCAGTCCATCGCCACGACGATGGCCTTCGTCCGGCTCCTCAAGGACCTCATGCGGGACAAGGAGATCGGCAAGCGGTTCGTGCTGATCGCGCCGGACGAGTACCGCACGTTCGGCATGGACTCCTTCTTCCCGAGCGCGAAGATCTACAACCCGCTGGGCCAGCAGTACGAGTCGGTGGACCGGGAGCTGCTGCTCGCCTACAAGGAGTCGCCGACCGGCCAGATGCTGCACGACGGCATCTCCGAGGCGGGCTGTACGGCCTCCCTGATCGCGGCGGGCTCGGCCTACGCCACGCACGGCGAGCCGCTGATCCCGGTCTACGTCTTCTACTCGATGTTCGGTTTCCAGCGCACCGGCGACCAGTTCTGGCAGATGGCCGACCAGCTGGCGCGCGGATTCGTACTGGGCGCGACCGCCGGCCGTACGACCCTGACCGGCGAGGGCCTGCAGCACGCGGACGGCCACTCCCAGCTGCTCGCCTCGACCAACCCGGCGTGCGTGGCCTACGACCCGGCGTACGGCTACGAGATCGCGCACATCGTCCAGGACGGCCTGCGCCGGATGTACGGCGGCGACGCCGAGCACCCGCACGGCGAGGACGTCTTCTACTACCTGACCGTCTACAACGAGCCCATCCAGCACCCGGCCGAGCCGGCGAACGTGGACGTCGAGGGCATCCTCAAGGGCATCCACAAGCTGAGCGAGGGCACCTCCGGCTCCGTTCCGGCGCAGGTCCTGGCGTCCGGCGTGGCGGTCCCGTGGGCGCTCGAGGCGCAGCGGATCCTCGCGGCGGACTGGAACGTGCGCGCCGACGTCTGGTCGGCCACCTCCTGGAACGAGCTGCGCCGCGAGGCGGTGGAGTGCGAGGAGCACAACCTGCTGCACCCGGAGGAGGAGCAGCGGGTGCCGTATGTGACGCGCAAGCTCAGCGGCGCGGAGGGCCCGTTCGTAGCCGTGTCCGACTGGATGCGATCGGTTCCGGACCAGATCGCGCGGTGGGTGCCGGGCACGTACCAGTCGCTGGGCGCGGACGGTTTCGGCTTCGCCGACACCCGGGGTGCGGCGCGGCGGTTCTTCCACATCGACGCCCAGTCGATCGTGGTCGCGGTGCTGACCGAGCTGGCCCGGGAGGGCAAGGTGGACCGGTCGGTACTCAAGCAGGCCATCGACCGGTACCAGCTGCTGGACGTGTCGGCGGCGCACCCGGGGGCGGCCGGTGGTGAGGCGTAGGTGTCGCCCGGCTTGACCGGCTGAACGAGGGCGGCGCCCGGAGTACGCGTGGCGCCGCCCTCGTTGCTTTTTCTTTACCATGGCCGACATGAACCATCAGTCGGCACAGGTGCGTTGGGAACGGCACACCCAACGGCCGCTGCTGGCGCTGGCCGTGGCGTTCGCCGTCGCCTATGCCGTACCGATCGTGGACAATCCCGCGAGCCGGTCCCTGACGTTCGTCTGCACCGGCACGGAGTGGGTGGTGTGGGCCGCGTTCGCGGTGGACTACCTGATGCGACTGGCGCTCGCCCCGCGGCGCCGGGAGTTCGTCCGGACGCACTGGATAGACCTGTGCGCCGTGGTGCTGCCCCTGCTGCAGCCGCTGCGGCTGCTGCGGATGGTGTCGACGCTGCTTCTGGTGGGACGCCGGGCCCGGATGGCCTCGCAGATCCGGCTCACCACGTATGTCGGCGGGGCGGTGATCGGGCTGCTGATGTTCGGGTCGCTGGCGGTGCTGTCCGTGGAGCGGGACTCGCCGAAGGGGAACATCCGGACGCTGGGTGACGCGGTGTGGTGGTCGTTCACGACGATGACGACCGTGGGGTACGGGGACCACGCGCCGACGACCGGGCTGGGGCGGATGATCGCCGTCGGTCTGATGCTGTCGGGGATCGCGCTGCTGGGTGTCGTCACCGCGAACATCGCCGCATGGTTCATCTCGCAGTTCGAGAAGGATGATGTGGAGGAGCGGCGGCAGACGCAGGCCATCGCCGATCTGGCCGAGGAGGTTCGCCTGCTGCGGTCGGAAGTGGCTCGGTTGGTGGACGAGCGGGAGCGGCAGCGGAGTTGACGAGTGCCCTGAAGGGCCGCGGGGCCGGACGGGCGGCTCCGCCGTGTGGGCCCGCTGTGGGCCACGACACGGCGGCACCGGCAGGCGGCCCCGTCCATGGCCAGTTGCTGTCGGCTAGAACGGCCCGTGGCCCCACGTCGCCGCGCCCGCCAGGGCGATGACGGCCAGCAACGTGTCGATCGCACCCAGGACCAGCGCCACCAGGGCGGGGATGTCGCGGTCGTTGGACCACTTGCGGCCCATGGCCTGCCAGCCGCAGAACATCGCGAGCGGGCCGAGGGCGATGCCCAGTGCGAAGAAGCCCGCAACGGCACAGATCGTGCCGATGATCCCGAGCGTCGCACGGTCCGGCCCGGTCCGTTGCCACGTCCGGCGACGTGACCGGGGGTACCCGCGCGTGCCGTGCCCGAAGCCCGCCATCATCAACTCCCTGAGGTCCATGGACAGTCCGGCTTCGGTGTGCGGGTACCCCGGTTCCGTCCGGGCAGACCTGCGCGCGCCACCCCCCTCCGGCAGCGCGCGCCGCGGCCCGCGGTCCCCCCATTGCCCTGCGGAGGACTTGACCCACTGTGACCTGCGGCGCGCGCCCGGTGCGAGCGATCTTTAGCGGAGTCACCCTGATAGGGGAAACTCCGCCGGTGGACGCCCGGAAGGAGGGCCTCAGATGTGGCCCACGCCCGCACCCGCCTCGGCGTTCGCGCCGCGCTTGGTGAGCAGCGCGACGAGGACGGCGACCGCCGCCACGCCCGCCGCGACCAGGGAGGCGAGGCTCATACCGGAGATGAAGGTGTGGTGGGCCACCTCGGTGATCTTCGCGGCGATCTGCTCCGGCACGCCCTTCGGCACCGGGGCGACGCCCACCTGGACCGCCTCCGCCGCCTTGTCGAGCTGACCCGGGGTCAGCTGCGGCAGCCCGGCGCCGGTCCAGTTGCCCGGCAGGTCGCTGTCGACCTTCGAGGCCATCACGGCGCCCAGCACGGCCGTACCGAGGCTGCCGCCGATCTGCATGGCCGCCTGCTGGAGGCCGCCGGCGACCCCGGACAGCTCCATGGGGGCGTTGCCGACGATGACCTCCGTGGCACCGACCATGACCGGGGCGAGGCCGAGGCCGAGCAGCGCGAACCACACCGACATCACGCCGCTGCCGGTGTCGGCCTTGAGGGTCGACATGCCGTACATGGCGATCGCGGTCGCGGCCATGCCGCCGGCCAGCGGGATGCGCGGGCCGAGCTTGGTGATCGCGGCACCGGCGAGCGGCGAGCCGACGATCATCATGCCGGTGAGCGGCAGCAGGTGCAGGCCGGCGTCGATCGGGCTCATGCCGTGGACGTTCTGCAGGTAGAACGTCACGAAGAACAGCCCGCCCATGAACGCTATGGCCATCAGAACCATCAGCACCACGCCCGCCGAGAGCGGGACGGAACGGAACAGCCCCAGCGGGATCAGCGGCTCCTTGACCCTGGTCTCCCACACGGCGAACAGGGCGAAGAGCACCACGGACGCGGCGATGAAGATCCAGGTGCGGCCGTCGCCCCAGCCCCAGGTCGGAGCCTTGATCAGGGCCCAGACCAGGCAGAACATCGCCCCGGAGAGCAGCACGATGCCGAGGACGTCGAAGGAGCGCGGGGCGTTCTGCGCACGGTGGTCGAGGAGGATCAGCACGCCCAGGACCAGGGCCAGCGCGCCGACGGGCACGTTGATGAAGAACACCGACTGCCAGTCGACGTGCTCGACGAGGACGCCGCCGAGGATCGGGCCGCCCGCGGTGGACGCGCCGATCACCATGCCCCAGATACCGATGGCCATGTTGAGCTTCTCGGCCGGGAAGGTGGCCCGCAGCAGGCCGAGCGCGGCCGGCATCAGCAGCGCGCCGAACAGGCCCTGGAAGACGCGGAAGGTGACGACCGCGGCGATGCTGTGCGACAGGCCGATGGCGCCGGAGGCGGCGGCGAAGCCGGTCACGCCGATGAGGAAGGTCTGCCGGTGCCCGAAGCGGTCACCGAGCTTGCCCGCGGTGATCAGGGCGACCGCGAGGGCGAGGAAGTAGCCGTTGGTGATCCACTGGACCTGGGCGAAGGTGGCCCCCAGGTCCTTCTGGATCGCCGGGTTGGCGATCGCCACGATGGTGCCGTCGAGGGCCACCATCATGACGCCCACGGCGACGGTGATCAGAGTGAGCCAGGGATGGCCGCGCAGCCCCGCGGGCGGAGGTGACTCGAGTGGGGCTTGGGGTGCCGCGTCCCCCGGCCCCGTCGCGTCGATGGTGGTCTGACTAGTCATGTGTTCGAGGCTAGTGACAGCCTCTGACAATTGACAAACCATTTCATCCGTCAGTAACTGACACCCATGGAAACACTGCGCGAACGCAAGAAACAGCGCACCCGGGAGGCGCTGCTGCGGGCCGCTCTGGAGCTGTTCACGAGCCAGGGCTACGAGCACACGACCGTCGACGAGATCACCGAGGCCGTCGACGTCTCGCAGCGCACCTTCTTCCGTTACTTCGCCGGCAAGGAGGACGTGGCCTTCGCGGTCCAGGCGATGACGGAGGCGCGCTTCGTGGAGGCCGTTCGCGCGCGTCCGCCGCACGAGGCGCCGCTGGAGGCGCTGCGGCAGGCGGTCCTGGAGGGCTGGGACGGGATCCGGGAGACCGTCGAGTCGGCCGTCCCGGTCGAGCTGTATCTGCGCATGTACCGGACGATCGAGTCGACGCCCGCGCTGCTCGCCGCCCATCTGCGCCGCTCGGCCGCCACGGAGGAGACGATCGCGCGGCTGCTGGCCGAGCGCGAGGGCGTGGACGTGGACGCCGACCCGCGACCCCGGCTGGCCGTGGCCGTGTTCGGCGGAGTGATAAGGGTCACCGAACGGCAGTGGTGCACGGGCGACGACTTCAGCCTCGAGGCGATCCGTCAACTCACCGCGTCCTACCTCGATCAGGTGGGTTCGGCACTCACCGGGAACTGGCGCGCGAGCCAAGATCGTTGACAACCCGTTCGACGTCTGACGAAACGTGATACCTGTCACTCGGTTACCCCGAGACCCTCCCGTTCTCCTAGTGTGTCCTCCCAGTGACTTCCTTCGACACCTCCCCGCAACTGAACGTCTGGCGCGCCCTGCTGGCGCTGGCCGTGGTGTTCGTGATGCTCGCGACCACCGGTTGGACCGCCCTGCACAGCCACCGGGAGTCGACCGCCCTGCAGGCCTCGCTCGCCAAGTGGGAGCACGGCAGCATCCACGGCCTCCACCTGCCGGACCCCCAGGCCGCTCCGGCCCGGCTCAGCCGTTTCTTCGCCTCCCTCTCCCCCGAGGACCAGGACCGTCTCGCCCGCCGCTACGCACTCGCGGTCGGCAACATGAACGGCGCCCCGGTCACCCTGCGCTACCGCGCCAACCACGTCGCGCTGGAGCAGCAGCGCAAGCTCGAGAAGAAGCGCATGCACGACAGCCGGCTCAGCGCGGCCGGGCAGCAGGACGCGGGCCGTCGTATGCACCGCTACGAGTCCCTGCTGACCCCGGGCCGCCAGATCCTGGCCTTCGATCCGGAGGGTTCGGGCCGTATCGCCGAGGTGTTCGGCAACCTGGACAACGCGCAGCGGATCTCGGTCGTCGTCCCCGGCGTCGACACCGATCTGCTCACCTTCCAGCGGACCGACCGCCAGTACACCGCCCCGGTCGGCATGGGCAAGGCGCTGTACGCGGCGGAGCGCGCGCAGAGCCCCGCGACCCGTACGGCCGTGATCGCCTGGGCCGACTACACCGCCCCCGACGGACTCGGCATGGACGCGGCCACCGGACTGCGCGCCGAGGAGGGTGCCGTACGGCTGAACGCGCTGCTGGGCGGCCTGCCCGGCCGCGCCCCGGTGGCGATGGTCTGCCACAGCTACGGCTCCGTGGTCTGCGGGGTGGCCGCGCACGCCATGCCGCGCCGGGTGACCGACATAGCCGTGGCCGCGAGCCCCGGCATGCGGGTCTCCAGCGCCTCCCACCTGGGGACCTCGGCACGGGTGTGGGCCATGCGGGACGCCACCGACTGGATCCAGGACGTGCCGTACCTGGAGCTCGGCGGGCTCGGGCACGGTGCCGATCCGGTGTCCTCGGGGTTCGGTGCGCGCGTGCTGTCGGCCCGGGACGCGCAGGGCCACGCCGGTTACTTCCAGCCGGGCACGGACAGCCTGCGCAACCTCGCCGACGTGGCGGTCGGGGCGTACGACGAGGTGACGTGCGCACGCGAGAACGACCTGTGCCATGCCGGTGTGCCCGGCACTACCACGGCCGGACGCGCGTAGAAACAGCAGGAAGTGCGGTCTGCGCAGGTGGCGACGGAGGAGCACGTGCCGCATACGATGAGCCGCATGGGTGACGTACTGGCGGGTTTTCATGCCGTCTGGGAGTTCGAGTCCGACTCCGTGCTCATCCGTTACGAACGGGGGATTCGGACACCGAAGTTGTTCCAGGCACTCGGTGCGCGGCGCATCCCGCTGTCCGCGGTCGAGGGCCTGACGCTCTCCCCGGGCAGGCGCGGCACCGTCGTGCTGCGGCTGCTGCCGCGCGTCGGCGCCGATCCGCTGATGGAGGCGGCGGCCGGACAGCTGAAGGAGGGCTCCGATCCGTACCGCCTGGTGCTCCCGGCCGAGCGGGAGACACTCGCCGAGTACTACGCCGACGAACTGAAGGGTCTGTTGACCGAGTCCGGGTCCACCGACCGCCATCTGGTGGCGCCGCCCGAGGCACCGCTGTCCTTCAAGGCGTACGACGGGAAGGCGAGCTTCGACGGCACGGCCGTGCAGTTCCGCTGGTCGTGGACCGGCGCGTCCTCGGCGAAGTGGAAGGCCGGCGACCAGAGCTTTCCGGTCACGGAGCTGAGCGGGGTGGAGTGGCGGTCGCCGGAGGTGTTCGAGGGGCATCTGCGGCTGGTCAGGCGCTCGGCCGAGTCGGCCGCCGTGCAGCCCGATCAGGATCCGGCGGCGGTGGTTTTCGGGCTCGGGTACGGCCCGGTGCACGAGTCGCTGCCGTTCGCCGCGGCCGTCCTGGCGGCCGTACGCACTCGGGGGCCGGTACCCGCGGTACCGGCCCCGTCACGGCGCGACCCCGCCGACATCGCCGAACGGATCCGTCATCTCGGGGAGTTGCATCAGGCCGGGCTGGTCACCGATGAGGAGTTCTCCTCCAAGAAGGCGGAGTTGCTGGCCGAGCTCTGACCTACTCCCGGCCCGCGGAGGTGAACGTCATGTCCGCGTAGCGCTCGCCCGCCACCTTGGCCGCGATCGGCTCCAGTCGGGACAGTTCCTCGTCGGTGAGGACGATGGCCGTGGCCGCCACGTTCTCCGCCACCCGGCCCGGCTTGCGGGTGCCCGGGATCGGGACGACCGGGAGGGCGTCGAGCGTGGCGCGCTGCTGGACCCAGGCCAGGGCGATCTGGCCGAGGGTGGCGTCGTGGGCCTCGGCGATCGCGCGGATGGGCTCCAGGAGGGCCGCGTTGGCGGCCGCGTTGGCGCCGGTGAAGCGGGGCTGGTGGCGGCGGAAGTCGTCGGCCGTGAGCTCCTGTTCGGCGTTGGTGAAGGAGCCGGTGAGGAAGCCGCGGCCGAGCGGCGAGTACGGCACCAGGGCCACGCCCAGGTCCCGCGCGGCCGGTACGACCTTCGCCTCGATGTCCCGGCTGAACAGCGACCACTCCGACTGCACGGCGGCGATCGGGTGCACGGCGTGCGCGGCGCGCAGTTCGTCGGCCGTGACCTCGCTCAGCCCGAGGTGCTTGACCTTGCCCTCGCGGACCAGCTCCGCCATCGTGCCGACGGTCTCCTCGATGGGGACCTCCGGATCGCGGCGGTGCATGTAGTAGAGGTCGATCACGTCGACGTCCAGACGCCTCAGGCTCGCCTCCACCGCCTGGCGGATGTACGGCGCGTCGTTGCGGATGATCCGCTTGGTCGGGTCGTCCTCGGGGATCGACAGGGCGAACTTGGTGGCGATGACCACCTCGTCGCGGTGCGCCGTGAAGAAGGGGGAGAGGAAGCGCTCGTTCTCGCCGGCGCCGTAGGCGTCCGCCGTGTCGTACAGCGTCACGCCCAGCTCCAGCGCCCGCTCCAGCGCGGCGCGTGCCTGGCCGGCGTCGGTGGGGCCGTAGGCGAAGCTCATGCCCATGCAGCCGAGGCCCTGTACGCCGACCTCCGGTCCGTCCTCGCCGAGCCGTACCGTCGGAATCCTGGCGTCGGTCATCGCGTGGTCCCCTCCATCGCGTAGAAGCTGATCTTGCGGTCGAGCACGGCGAGCGTGTCCCGCAGTTCGGCGATCCTGTTCAGGACGTCCCTGCGGGTCGACTCCAGCAGTTCCCGGCGTTCCCCGTAGGTGCTCTCGCCCTCCCGGACCAGTTCCGCGTACCGGACCATGTCCGCCACCGGCATGCCGGTCAGCCGCAGCTTGGTCACGAAGTCCAGCCAGTCCAGGTCGCGGTTGCGGTAGCGCCGCTGGCCGGTGTGCGAGCGGTCGACGTGCGGCATCAGGCCGATCCGCTCGTACCAGCGCAGGGTGTGCGCGGTCAGGCCGGTGAACGCGACGACCTCGCTGATCGTGTAGCGGTCCTCGCCGTCGGGGCGTGGATGGCGTCTGGGCGGGGCGGAGCAGATGTCTGCCGGGGTGGTTCGTGCGGTGTCCGCTGGCGTGGTCTGCATCACCGTCATGGCCTCCACGCTATGAGGTTGGAGTGCACTCCAAGCAAGCGGATTCGGCAAGAAATCCCCGGACGCGGGCCGGGGCGCACGGTTAGCGTGCCGCACATGAGTCTCGTACGCCGGGCCGCGCCCGAGGATGCCATGGAAGTGCTGCGTCTGCGCCAGGTGATGATCGACTCTCTGGGCAGCGGGGGAGGCGGCGGGCCGACGGACTGGCATGCCGAGTCGCTGCCGACGCTGCGCGGGCGGCTGGCCGAGCCGGACGGGGACTTCGCCGCCTTCGTCGTGGACCATCCGGACCGGCCGGGGGCGCTGGCCGCGCTGGTGGCCGGAACGCTGGAGTACCGCATCGGGAAGGCCGGCAATCCGCACGGGCGGGTCGGGCACGTCTTCAGCGTCGCGACCGACCCGGACGCCCGGCGGCGCGGGTACGCGCGTGCGTGCATGGAGGAGCTGCTGGCCTGGTTCCGGGAGCGTGGCGCGGGTCAGGTCCTGCTGAACGCCTCCTCGCAGGCCGAGCCGCTGTACGCCTCGCTCGGCTTCACCCGTGACCGGGACCCGTCGATGCGGCTGCTGCTGTGAGCCGCATAGGCTCGTCGGCATGTCGTTGAACAGCCTGACGAGCCTGGCGTCGATCGAGAAGTGGCCCGTACCCACCGCCGCGGCGGGAGTCGTCCGAGCCGACGGGACCGTCCTCGGAACCCACGGCCCCGTCGGGCACCGTTTTCCGCTCGCCTCGGTCACCAAACCGCTGGCCGCGTACGCGGCGCTGGTCGCCTACGAGGAGGGCGCCGTCGAGCTGGACGAGCCGGCCGGGCCGCCCGGCTCGACCGTCCGCCACCTCCTCGCGCACACCTCCGGTCTGGCCTTCGACGAGCACCGGGTGACGGCGCCCCCCGGTGAGCGCCGGCTCTACTCCAATGCCGGGTTCGAGCAGCTCGGGGACCACATCGCGAAGGCCGCGGACATCCCGTTCGCCGAGTATCTGCGGCAGGCGGTGCTGGAGCCGCTGGGCATGACGTCGACGACGCTGGCGGGCTCCCCCGCGAAGGACGGCGTGTCCACGGTGGCCGACCTGCTGCGGTTCGCGGCGGAGGTGCAGGCGCCGCGGTTGCTGGATCCGCGGACGGTCGCGGAGGCGATGAGCGTGCAGTACCCCGGGACGAAGGGGGTGCTGCCCGGGTACGGCCACCAGAACCCGAACGACTGGGGTCTGGGCTTCGAGATCCGCAACTCCAAGTCGCCCCACTGGACGGGGAGTTCCTCGTCACCGCGCACCTTTGGACATTTCGGTCAGTCGGGTACGTTTCTGTGGATCGACCCGGACGCGGGAGTGGCCGGGGTCGCCCTGACGGACCGGGCGTTCGGGCCGTGGGCGATCGAGGCGTGGCCGGTGTTCACCGACGCCGTGCTGGCGGAGCTGCGGGGCTGAGGCCGACCGGGGCGGGGGTCGGGTCGCTCACCGGCGCCGACGGGGTGCCGCCGCACCCGGCAGGCGCACGACGACCCGCTACGCCCCCATCTCCCACAGCAGCACTTCGGCCGACGTGACCGCCACCGCCTCCAGAGCCACCGCTGCGGTGATCCGCGCCGAGTCCCCCGCGCCCAGTCGCTCCTCCCCCAGCCGGATCGCACCCCGCACCACGTGCACGTACACATGCGCCGCGTCCGGCACCGCCGTCCGCTCCCCCGCCTTCAGCCGGCGTATGTGCAGCATCGCCCCCGCCCCCGGCACCGCGTACGGCGTGGAGTCGGCGATGCCCGGGATGATCTCGTACGACGGCTCTCCGCCCGGCTCCCGCGGCGCCAGCCACATCTGGATGAAGGTGAGCGGCGACGGCCCGTCGTTGCGTTCCACGTGCCGGACGCCCGCCGCCGCGCTGAGGTGCTGTACGTCGCCCGGGCGGACCTTGGTCTCGTGGCCGGTGGAGTCGCGGTGGGTCAGCTCGCCCTCGACGACCCAGGTGACGATCTCGGTGTGGCTGTGCGGGTGTTCGTCGAAGCCGGCGCCGGGCGCGAGCCGCTCCTCGTTGCAGGCGATGATCGCGCCGAAGCGGAGGTTGTCGGGGTCGTAGTGGGGGCCGAAGGAGAAGGCGTGACGCGAGTCGATCCCCGCCTCCGGCTCGCCCCCCGGGTAGCGCTCATCGGCGCGCCGTACGTCCATCACGGGCACCACCGTAGACCTCACCTGCGACCCGGCGGCACATGGTCCCGGCCCGATAAGGCAGTCTTGTCCCGTGCCCGAACCCGAAACCCGCAGCAGCGAGCCCCACGCCGACCACCACGTGCCGGCCGTCCATCCGCACGCCGCGACCCTCAGGCGGCTGGAGAAGTCCTCCGGTTCTCTCGCCGCGCAGGCCATCGCACGGATGGACGAGTCCCTGCCGTGGTACCGGGCCATGCCCCCGGAGAACCGTTCCTGGATCGGGCTCGTGGCCCAGGCGGGGATCGCGGCCTTCACCGAGTGGTTCCGGCACCCGGACGCCCCCCAGGCGATCTCGACGGACGTGTTCGGCACCGCGCCGCGCGAGCTGACCCGGGCCATCACGCTGCGGCAGACCGTGGAGATGGTGCGGACCACCATCGAGGTCATGGAGAGCGCGATCGACGAGGTCGCGGCCCCGGGTGACGAGAGCGTGCTGCGGGAGGCGCTGCTCGTGTACGCCCGGGAGATCGCCTTCGCCACCGCGCAGGTCTACGCCCAGGCCGCCGAGGCACGCGGTGCCTGGGACGCCCGGCTGGAGTCGCTGGTCGTCAACGCCGTGCTGAGCGGGGAGGCGGACGAAGGGGCCGTGAGCCGGGCGGCCGCGCTCGGGTGGAACTCTCCGGAGCATGTGTGCGTCGTGCTCGGGACCGCTCCGGACGGGGACAGCGAGCTGACCGTCGAGGCCATCCGGCGGGCCGCCCGGCATGCCAAGCTCCAGGTGCTCACCGGGGTGCTCGGGGACCGGCTCGTCGTCATCGCGGGGGGCAGTCCCCATCCGCTCGCCGTCGCCAAGTCGCTCATCGGGCCCTTCGCCGCCGGGCCGGTCGTCGCGGGGCCGGTCGTACCCGATCTGCTGGCCGCCACGCGGTCCGCGCAGGCCGCCGCCGCGGGCCTGAAGGCCTGCTCGGCCTGGCAGGACGCCCCGCGGCCGGTGCTCGCGGACGATCTGCTGCCGGAGCGCGCGATCGCGGGCGATCCGAGCGCCCGCGAGCAGTTGGTGGAGGAGATCTACAGACCTCTCGAAGAGGCCGGTTCGGCGCTGCTGGAAACCCTGAGTGTCTATCTGGAGCAGGCGAGCAGCCTCGAAGGCGCGGCCCGGATGCTCTTCGTTCACCCGAACACCGTGCGCTACCGGCTCCGACGTGTGACTGACGTCACCGGTTGGTCGCCCTCGGATGTACGATCCGCGTTCACGCTGCGGATCGCGCTCATCCTGGGGCGTCTGGCCGACGGCGAGATCCCGGCATAGGTTTTGTCGGAGGCCCACAAAAGCCCTCCGTGTTCTTCGTCCCTGTCCTCACGGGCGGCTCCGGCCGTCCCCAAGAGAGAGTGTGAGAGTGCTCGTACTCGTCGCTCCCGGCCAGGGCGCCCAGACGCCCGGCTTCCTGACTCCCTGGCTCGAACTGCCCGGCGCCGCCGACCGTGTCGCCGCCTGGTCGGACGCCATCGGACTGGACCTGGCCCATTACGGCACCCAGGCCGACGCCGACGCCATCCGTGACACCGCGGTGGCCCAGCCGCTGCTGGTCGCCGCCGGGATCCTGTCCGCCGCGGCACTCGGTGACATGTCCGGGATCGCGCCGGGCGCGGTCGCCGGTCACAGCGTCGGTGAGATCACCGCCGCCGCCTTCGCGGGTGTGCTGGACGACACCGCCGCGCTGGGCCTGGTCCGCAAGCGGGGTCTGGCGATGGCCGACGCCGCCGCGGTCACCGAGACCGGCATGTCGGCGCTGCTCGGCGGCGACCCCGAGACCTCCGTGGCGCACCTGGAGAAGCTGGGCCTGACCCCGGCGAACATCAACGGCGCGGGCCAGATCGTCGCCGCCGGCACGCTGGAGCAGCTGGCGGCGCTGAGCGAGGACAAGCCCGAGGGCGTCCGCAAGGTCGTCCCGCTGAAGGTCGCCGGCGCCTTCCACACCCATCACATGGCTCCCGCCGTCGAGACGCTGGCCAAGGCCGCCGCGGAGCTGACCCCGGCCGACCCGAAGGTCCGTTACGTCTCCAACAAGGACGGCCGCGCCGTCGCGACCGGCGCCGAGGTGCTGGAGCGGCTGGTCGGCCAGGTCGCCAACCCCGTGCGCTGGGACCTGTGCATGGAGACCTTCAAGGAGCTGGGCGCCACCGCGCTCATCGAGGTGTGCCCGGGCGGCACCCTGACCGGCCTGGCCAAGCGCGCCCTGCCCGGCGTCAAGACGCTGGCCCTGAAGACCCCCGACGACCTCGAGACGGCCCGCGAGCTCATTGCCGAGCACGCCGGCGCCGGCGCCTAAGGAGCCGTACATGGCGAAGATCAAGCCCAGCAAGGGCGCCCCGTATGCGCGCATCCTCGGTGTCGGCGGCTACCGGCCGACGCGGGTGGTGCCCAACGAGGTGATCCTCGAGAAGATCGACTCCTCCGACGAGTGGATCCGCTCTCGCTCCGGCATCGAGACCCGGCACTGGGCCGGTCCCGAGGAGACCGTGGCCGCGATGGCGATCGAGGCCTCCGGCAAGGCGATCGCGGACGCCGGCATCGACGCCGAGCAGATCGGTGCCGTGGTCGTCTCGACGGTCTCGCACTTCAGCCAGACGCCGGCCGTCGCCACCGAGATCGCCGACAAGCTGGGCACGAACAAGGCGGCCGCCTTCGACATCTCGGCCGGCTGCGCGGGCTTCGGCTACGGCCTCACCCTGGCCAAGGGCATGGTGGCGGAAGGTTCCGCCGAGTACGTCCTCGTCATCGGCGTGGAGCGGCTCAGCGACCTGACCGACCTGGAGGACCGGGCCACGGCCTTCCTGTTCGGCGACGGCGCCGGCGCGGTCATCGTCGGTCCCTCGCAGGAGCCGGCCATCGGCCCGACCGTGTGGGGCTCCGAGGGCGACAAGGCCGAGACCATCAAGCAGACCGTTCCCTGGGACCGCTTCCGGCTCGGTGACCTGTCCGAGCTGCCGCTCGACAGCGACGGCAACGTCAAGTTCCCCGCCATCACACAGGAAGGCCAGGCGGTGTTCCGCTGGGCCGTGTTCGAGATGGCGAAGGTCGCCCAGCAGGCGCTGGACGCGGCCGGTATCAGCCCGGAAGAGCTGGACGTCTTCATCCCGCACCAGGCCAACGTGCGGATCATCGACTCGATGGTGAAGACCCTCAAACTGCCGGAGCACGTCACGGTCGCCCGTGACATCCGCACCACCGGCAACACCTCGGCCGCCTCGATCCCGCTCGCGATGGAGCGGCTCCTGGCGACCGGGGAGGCGAAGAGCGGCGACACCGCGCTCGTCATCGGATTCGGGGCGGGTCTCGTCTACGCCGCCACGGTCGTTACCCTCCCCTAGGCACTCCGTGCCGGATCTTGCGGATCGGGCACGGCAGCAATTGCCACAAACCGTCTGGAACATCGAAGAAGGAGCGCCTGACATGGCCGCCACTCAGGAAGAGATCGTCGCCGGTCTCGCCGAGATCGTGAACGAGATCGCCGGGATCCCCACCGAGGACGTCCAGCTGGACAAGTCCTTCACCGACGACCTGGACGTCGACTCGCTGTCCATGGTCGAGGTCGTCGTCGCCGCCGAGGAGCGCTTCGACGTGAAGATCCCGGACGAGGACGTCAAGAACCTCAAGACCGTCGGTGACGCGACCGACTACATCCTCAAGCACCAGGCCTAAAGGCACCCCTTAGGCCTCAAGGCTGCAAGGCCCCGCCACCCGGCGGTGGCGCCGTAGAATCCCGTATCCGTTGGAGAAAGAATTCCCGTGAGCCCGACCAATCGCACCGTGGTCGTCACCGGTATCGGCGCAACCACACCGCTGGGTGGCGACGCAGCCTCGACGTGGGAGGGTCTGATCGCCGGCCGGTCCGGCGTCAAGCCCCTGGAGCAGGACTGGGCGGCCGAGCAGGCCGTCAAGATCGCGGCCCCGGTCGCCGTGGAGCCCACCGAGGTCATCCCGCGGCCGCAGGCCCGCAGGCTGGACCGTTCGGCGCAGTTCGCGCTGATCGCCACTCAGGAGGCCTGGAAGGACGCGGGCTTCACCGGCAAGGCCGGGGAAGACGGCAGCGTCGACCCGGACCGGCTGGGCGCCGTCATCGCCTCCGGCATCGGCGGCGTGACCACGCTGCTCGACCAGTACGACGTGCTCAAGGAGAAGGGCGTCCGCCGCGTCTCCCCGCACACCGTCCCGATGCTGATGCCCAACAGTCCCTCGGCCAACGTGGGCCTGCTCGTGGGCGCCCGCGCGGGCGTGCACACGCCGGTCTCCGCGTGCGCCTCGGGCGCCGAGGCCATCGGCTACGCCATCGAGATGATCCGCACCGGCCGCGCCGACGTCGTCGTCGCCGGCGGTACGGAGGCCGCCATCCACCCGCTGCCGATCGCCGCGTTCGGCAACATGATGGCGATGTCCAAGAACAACGAGAACCCGCAGGGTGCCTCGCGTCCCTACGACGTCGACCGCGACGGCTTCGTCCTCGGCGAGGGCGCCGGCGTGCTCGTCCTGGAGTCCGCCGAGCACGCGGCGAAGCGCGGAGCGCGCGTCTACGCCGAGGCAGTCGGACAGGGCATCTCCGCCGACAGCCACGACATCGTGCAGCCGGAGCCCGAGGGCCGCGGCATCTCGCACGCGCTGCAGAACCTGCTGGACAACACCGACCTGAACCCGGCCGAGATCGTGCACGTCAACGCGCACGCCACGTCGACGCCGGCCGGTGACATCGCCGAGCTGAAGGCGCTGCGCAAGGTGTTCGGCGACGACGCCGACCACATGGCGGTGTCCGCGACCAAGTCGATGACCGGGCACCTGCTCGGTGGCGCGGGCGGCGTGGAGTCCGTCGCGACCGTGCTCGCGCTGTACAACCGGGTGGCGCCGCCGACGATCAACGTCGAGAACATCGACCCCGAGGCGGAGGCCAACGCGGACGTCGTCCGCGGGGAGGCCCGCAAGCTTCCGGCCGAGGGCCGGATCGCCGCGCTGAACGACTCGTTCGGCTTCGGCGGCCACAACGTGGTGCTGGCGTTCCGCACCGTCTGAGAACGTGAGGAAGGGCCCCTGCCGGTCGGCAGGGGCCCTTCCTCGTGCCCGGATGCGTAGGACGCGGGGGGCGGGAACTCACACCACCTGGTGCAGCCAGCGGACCGGGGCGCCCTCGCCCGCGTACCTGAAGGGCTCCAACTCGTCGTCCCAGGGCTTGCCGAGGAGCTTGGCGATCTCGGCCTCCAGCTCGGTCTCCCCCCGCTGGGACCGGGTCAGCGCCGCCCGCAGGCGGTCCTCAGGGATGAGGATGTCGCCGTGGATGCCGGTGACGGCGTGGAAGATACCGAGGTCGGGGGTGCAGCTGTAACGCTCGCCCTCGGCGGTGGCGCAGGGCTCGGCGGTGACCTCGAAGCGGAGCAGGTGCCAGCCGCGCAGGGCCGAGGCCAGCTTGGAGGCCGTGCCCGCCTCGCCCTGCCAGGAGAACTCCGAGCGCCAGGTGCCGGGGGCCGCGGGCTGCCGGATCCAGTCGAGGTTGACGCGCGTGCCGAGCACCCCGGCGACGGCCCACTCGACGTGCGGGCACAGCGCGCGCGGCGCGGAGTGCACGTACAGAACTCCACGTGTCGTCACCGGAACCTCCGGGCAGAGCGGGACATCTTGCGGACCTGGCTGGCGGCAGTGGCACGACGGCCGCGTTGATGGCGAGGCTACCCTGCGACGGTGCAAGGAGTGTGACGTACCGTCGGTCCCGGTGCCAGGAAACCCCCGCCATTCACCCAGGGGGACGCTTGTACGGGGGTGCTCCGTTCCAGGGTGCCCGGTCGGGAACCCTCGTACGTTCTTATGGGAGGGAGCACATACGCACACCCGGTGGCACCGGGTTCGACGACGAGGGGATCAGCAGGGATGCGGAAGCCGAGCCGCCGTGCGCGAGCCGCCCTCAGCCTCATGGCGGCCGTCGTGCTGGGCGTCGCCGGGTGCGACGCCGGGGGCAGGAGCGCGCCCGCGCCGGAGGGCACCAAGGCGCGCGCGGCCGGACCGGCGCCGGTGTGGAACCGCAGCCCCGGCTCGATCGCCGCGGTCGGCGACTCCATCACCCGCGGCTTCGACGCGTGCACGGTGCTCTCGGACTGCCCCGAGGTGTCCTGGGCGACCGGCAGCGACGCGCAGGTGGACAGCCTGGCGGTGCGGCTGCTCGGGGCCGCGGGCGCGGCGGAGCACAGCTGGAACTACGCGGTGACCGGCGCCCGGGTGGCGGACCTGCCCGGGCAGATGGAGCGGGCGGCGGCGCGCGAGCCGGAGTTGGTGACGGTGATGGTGGGCGCGAACGACGCCTGCCGGTCCTCGGCCCGGGCGATGACCTCGGTGGCCGCCTTCCGCGCGGACTTCCAGGAGGCGCTGCGCACCCTGCGCGAGGCGTCGCCGAAGACCCAGGTCTACGTGGCGAGCGTGCCGAACCTGAAGCGGCTGTGGTCCGAGGGGCGGGCCAGTCCGCTGGGCAAGGAGGTGTGGAAGCTCGGCATCTGCCCCTCGATGCTGTCCGCCGCGGACGATCTGACCAGCGCGGCCATGCTCCGCCGGGACCGGGTGCAGCAGCGGGTGGTGGAGTACAACAAGGTGCTGAAGGAGGTCTGCGCCAAGGACAGCCGCTGCCGCTTCGACAACAACGCGGTCTACGACTACCGCTTCGGCACCGACCAGCTCAGCCACTGGGACTGGTTCCACCCCAGCAGGGACGGTCAGGCGCGGCTCGCGGCGATCGCGTACCGGACGATCACCGCGGCCAATCCGGTTGCCTAGGACACTCATCGCCTACTGTTTTCACATGAGCGAACTTTTCGGCACACTTTCCGACGGCACCGAGGTCCGGCGCTGGACGCTGGAGCGCGCCGGGACACGCGTGGAGGTCCTGACGTACGGCGGGATCGTGCGGTCGGTCCAGGTGCCGGACCGGGAGGGCCGGACGGCGAACGTGGTGCTCGGCTTCGCCGACCTGGACGGTTACCTCACCCACCCGGAGCCGTACCTCGGCGCCCTGGTCGGCCGGTACGCCAACCGGATCGCGCACGCCCGCTTCCCGCTGGACGGCGCGGTCTACGCCCTGGAGCCGAACAACGCCCCGAACTCCCTGCACGGCGGCGCGCTCGGCTTCGACAAGCGGGTGTGGGAGGCGCGGCCGGTCGAGCACGGCGTACGGCTGAGCCGGGTGAGCCGGCACGGCGAGGAGGGCTTCCCGGGCCGCCTGGAGGTGTCGGCGACCTACACCCTGGACGCGTCCGGCGCGCTGCGGATCGCCTACGAGGCGGTGACCGACGCCCCGACCGTGATCAACCTCACCAACCACAGCTACTTCAACCTGGCCGGCTCGGGCCATGCGGGCGGGCATGAACTGCGGCTGGCCGCCTCCCGTTTCACCCCGGTCGACGCGGACCTGATCCCGACCGGCGCCCTGGAGGACGTCACCGGCTCCCGGTTCGACTTCCGCGCCTCCCGCAAGGTCGGCTCGGGCTACGACCACAACTTCGTCCTGGACAAGGGCGTGACCGACACCCCGCGGGAGGTGGCCGAGCTCCACGACCCGGCCTCCGGCCGCACCCTGACCGTGGCGACGACCGAGCCGGGCCTCCAGCTGTACACCGCCGACCACCTGGCCGAACCCTTCGCCCCGGGAGACGGCGTCGCCCTGGAGACCCAGCACTTCCCGGACTCCCCGAACCGCCCGGAGTTCCCGAGCACGGTGCTCAGGCCGGGTGAGGTGTTCAGGTCGCAGACGGTGTACGGGTTCGGGGTCCGCTAGGGCGTCTCGCCCCGCATCCGCTTGGCCGCCTTGCCCAGCAGGGACATCGCGCCGCCGCAGATCAGCAGGGTCGCGCCGCCGGCCACGACCGCGCCGACGTCCTGGCCCTTGATGCCCTCCCCCGTCACCGTCGTGGCCAGCACGAAGATGATCGAGTAAAGGCTCCGCCCCACCTTGGCCCCGGCCGGAATCACCTGGAGCAGCTGCGGAATGGTGGTCACGGCGGCCACCGCCATCCCGAACGGCAGGGCCGCGCCCAGCATCAGCGCGCCGAAGCCCAGCGAGTTGCCGTACGCGCCCCAGCCGGCGCCCTTGTAGAGCAGATAGCCGGTCGCGGCGAGGGACAGCAGGACCAGCAGGCCGTTGAGATACGCGGCCTGCGTGGCGGCCTTCCGCGCGCCGGGCAGATGCGCGGCCGGGGAACGCCAGGCGTCCGCCGTGATGAGCCGCAGCTGCCGCTTGAGGGCCTGCATCTGCATCAGCGAGAAGACGCCGAAGGCCAGCAGGGACAGTCCGGCGAGCGCCGCGACGAATCCGAGGGGCTTTTGGGTGATGCCGTAGTGGACCCCGCCGAAGGTGAGCGGGATGCCGAGCACCATGCCGTAGGCCATGGGCTTGGACTTCGCCTGGATCCGCAGTGCCAGGTCACGCTGGGCGGGGGTGAGGTTCGGGTCCAGCCGCATCCGGCCCTCGCCGACGTGCTGGGCGGGCGGCTGCGCGGGCTGCTGCGGCGGGTAGGGCTGTGGGGGCGGGTACGCCGGTTGGTGCTGCTGCGGCCGTGGCGCGTACGGCTGCTGCGGCGGATATGGCTGCTGCGGGTGACCCTGCGGCGGGTACGGCTGCTGCGGCGGGTACGGCTGCTGATACTGCGGCGGCTGCCCGTACGGCCCTGTCGGCTGCTGCGGGCCGTACGGCCCCTGCTGCTGGCCTGGATACACGATGTCTCTCCCCCGTGCCCGGTGTCTTCCGGTGTTCGCGGGCCGGGAGTCTATCCACGTGTCCGGAGAGGGCGAGCCCCGGTCCAGGGGTCAGGTCCCGGACCGGGGCTGCTCGTGGGGGACTTGTCCCGGATCAGACGTTAATCGGCGCGGTGAGCCTGCGGTCCGCGATCGAGCCTCCGGCGGCGATCTCGTACGAACCCTTCACACATGACCACGCGTTCGCCGTCTCGTCCCAGCTCTCGAAGGCGCGGCGCGGCAGCGCGACGGTCACCTCGACGCTCTCCCCGGGACCGGCCTCGGCGGAGGCGAAGCCGGCGAGGCGGCGGGCCGGGCGTCCGGGGCCGGGCTCGGCCGGGGAGACGTAGACCTGGACGACCTCGCGGCCGGGCCGCTCGCCGGTGTTGCGCAGGCGGACGCGGGCGGTGGTGCCGTCGACGACCAGGGACTCGTAGGTCCAGTCGGTGTAGCCGAGGCCGTGGCCGAAGGGGTAGGCGGGGGTGCGGCCGGCCTTCTCCCAGGCGCGGTAGCCGATGAACAGGTCCTCGGTGTACGGCAGTTCGCCTTCGGTGGGGACGACCTGGGTGACCGGGGCGTCGGCGAGGGAGCCCCAGGTGGTGGGGAGCCGACCGCCGGGCTCGTGGGCACCGGTGAGGACGTCGGCGAGGGCGGCGCCGCCCTCCTGGCCGGGGAACCAGGTGAGCAGGACGGCGGCGACCTCCTGCCGCCAGGGCAGTTCCACCGGGGAGCCGGCGTTGACGACCACGACCGTGCGGGGGTTGGCGGCGGCGACCGCGCGGACCAGGTCGTCCTGGCGGCCGGGGAGCCTCAGGTCCGTACGGTCGAAGCCCTCGGACTCGACGCGGTCGGTGGTGGCGACCACGACGACGGCCGTGTCGGCGTTCCGCGCGGCCTCGACGGCCTCGGCGATCAGTTCGTCCGGGTCGCGCTGCGGCTCGGAGTGGGCGAGCGCGAAGGTGACGACCCGCATGGGGATGTCCTCGGGGAGCTGGACGACGTGGGTGAGGGAGACGTCGACCGGTTCGCCGGCCGTGAGTTCGGCCTGGGCGCGGGGCACGGGGGCACCGAAGAAGGCCTCGAAGGGGTCGTCCTTGTCGGGGCGCTGGACGTCGTCGAAGTACGTCGTCCCGTCGATGGTGAGCGTGAAGGCGCCCATGCCCTTGATGCCGAAGGTGTGCGGGCCGGTCTCGCGCGGGGTGAAGGTGCCGGTCAGCTCGACGGTGTGGAGGGTGTCGTGGCGGACGCCCTCGGGGAGGTCCGAACCCATCCACTGGATCAGGCCGTTCGGGGCGGTGCGGGTGCCGATGACGTGTCCGTCGGCGTCGCGGCAGACGGCTCGGAGGGTGAACCCCCGGTCGGCGACGCCGAGTTCGGTGGCCGGGTCGGCGCCGACGGCGTAGGTGAGGGCGCCCTCGGGGAGTGCGGCGGTGAGGCCGTCCAGCGGGGAGACGGTCCGGGCCGGGAAGACGATGGCGGAGCCGCCGCCGAGGACGCGGGCGTCGCGGGCGGCGGCGCCGATCAGGGCGACGGTGCCGCCCTTCAGCGGGAGTGCGTCCCGCTCGTTGCGGACCAGGACGAAGGAGCGGCGGGCGATCTCGCGGGCCAGTTCGGTGCCGTCGACGGTCTCCGGCAGCCCGGTGACCACGGGTTCGGCGCCCTGGAGGACGCCGACGCGGGCGGCGAGGCGCAGGACGCGCCGCACGGCCGCGTCGACGGTGGCCTCGGCGACCTCGCCGTCCCGGACGGCCTGCGCGAGGGCGTCGCCGTAGACGGTGCGCGGCCCGGGCATGGCCACGTCCAGGCCGCCGTTGATGGCCCCCACCGTGTCCCGGGCGGCCATCCAGTCGGAGACGTTGAAGCCGTCGAAGCCCCACTCGCCGCGCAGGACCTCGTTGACCAGGTGGTGGTGCTCGGTCATCGTCGTGCCGTTGACCGTGTTGTAGGCGGTCATGACGCCCCAGGGACGGGCGTTCTCGACGATGGCCTCGAACGGCGCCAGGTACAGCTCGCGCAGGGCGCGTGCGGAGACCAGGTTGTTGACGGTGAAGCGGTCGGTCTCGGCGTCGTTGGCGACGAAGTGCTTGACGGTGGTGCCGACTCCGCCGGACTGGACGCCGGTGACATACCCGCTGCCGATCACGCCCGTGAGGTACGGGTCCTCGCTGTAGCACTCGAAATGGCGTCCGCCGAGCGGGGAGCGGTGCAGGTTGACGGTGGGCGCGAGCAGGACGTGGACGCCCTTGCGCCGGGCCTCCTGGGCGAGCAGGACACCCGCGCGGCGGGCGAGTTCGGGGTCCCAGGTGGCGGCGAGCGCGGTCGGCGAGGGCAGGGCGACGGAGGGGTCGTCGGCGGTCCAGCGCACGCCCCGGACGCCGATCGGGCCGTCGGACATGACCAGGGACGCGAGACCGATCTCCGGCAGGGCGGGCAGGGTCCACATGTCCTGGCCGGCCAGCAGTCGCGCCTTGGCGTCCAGGTCGAGCTTGCCGAGAGCGGCCTCGACGACCGCCTCGCGGGCCGTGTCGGCCGGGGTGGGCTGGGGTCCCGCCATCGCGGTGCCTCCTCGTGTGTACGTCCGTGCAGCGTGCCCCCATCGTGCATGCGTTACCTGTAGAGCGGTAGGTTTCGTTACTCTGCCGTTATTTTTGGCGGGTGGGGATGCCGTACGGTGACGTCATGAACGCGAGGGTCAGGAGCGAGGAGCGGCGCGCGGAGATCGTCGGGGCGGCCCTGGAGGTGATCGCCGAGCGCGGTTACCGGGGGGCGAGCCTCGCCTCCGTGGCCGAGCGCGTCGGTCTCACCCAGCAGGGTCTGCTGCACTATTTCCCCACGAAGGAGGCCCTGCTGGTGGCGGTGCTCCAGGAGCGGGACCGGTGGGACGCCGTGCCGGACAGCCAGTGGCGGATGGACCTGCTGGCCTCGCTGGTGGAGTACAACGCGATGCGGCCGGCGATCATCCAGACGTTCTCCGCGCTGCTCGGCGAGAGCGTGACGGAGGGGCATCCGGCGCGTGCGTACTTCACCGAGCGGTACGCCCGCGTCCGCGCGTCCATGACCTCGGTCCTGCGCACCGAGTACGGCGACCGGCTGCCGAACGGCCTCACCCCCGAGCGCACCGCCACGCTGCTCGTCGCGGTGATGGACGGCCTGCAGTACCAGTGGCTGCTGGACCCGGAGTCGGTGGACATGCCGGGCGCGTTCCGGGACTTCCTGCGGCTGCTGGGGGAACGGGCGGACTGAGGCCGGTTGGCGTCACGAGGGCTGTACCGCCGCCACGACCTCCACCTCCACCTGGGCCTGAGGGCGGAACAGCCGGGGCACCTCGAAGGTCATGCTCGTCGGCGGGGTCCCCGTCAGGAACTCCCGCCGCACGGCGCCGTATTCGTCGAGCTTGCCGATGTCGGTCAGGTACGTACGGATGTTGATGACGTCGGCGAGAGTCGCGCCGTGCGCCTTCAGCAGCGCGGCGATCGTCTCGAAGACGCCCCGGGTCTGCTCGGCCAGGGTGGCACCCTCGGCGATCTGGCCGGAGAGGAACAACAGGGCGCTGCCGTCGGCGTGTTCGACGCGGGCCACCTGGGAGTAGTAGGGGCTGAGGGGCTGCGGTGCGCAGGCGGGGTTGTCCAGGGTCTTCTGCATGCCGCCGACGGTAGGAGCGGCCCGCCGGATGCGACAAGCGAATGTCTAGCATCGCTGCCATCCCGACTTCGCATGGTGACCCCGGGCCGCCCGAGCCTCCCGACCTGTCCACCGTCTGGCTGCGGGTGTTCCTGGAGGTGGCCCGGCACGGCTCGTTCACCGTGGCCGCGCGGACGCTGGGCTGGACCCAGTCCGCGGTGTCCCGGCAGATCTCCTCCCTCGAGTCGGCCCTCGGCGGCGGTCCGCTCTTCGACCGGCTGCCGCGGGGCGTGCGACTCACCGAGGCCGGCCGCGCCCTGGTGCCGCACGCCGAGGCCGCGGCCCACGGCCCGGTGCGGCTGGCGCGGCTCGCCGACGCCGACTGGATCGCCGGCAGTTCCCGGCCCGAGGGCACCCTTCTCGACGCGGCGGCACGGCTGGGTTTCCGGCCGCGCGTGGCGCACGTCGTCGCCGAGTGGACCGCCAAGCAGGGGTACGTCGCCGCCGGCCTCGGGGTGACCCTGGTCCCGGCACTGGCCGCCGCGTCCGTGCGCCCGGACGTCGTTCTGCTGCCGGTGCACGCCGAGGACGCGCCGCCGCGCGCGGTGTACGCGGCGACGGTCCGGGGACGCACGCTCGCGACGGCGGCGCGGGCCTTCGTCACGGCCCTACGGGAGGCGGCGGAGCGGATCCCGGGCTGAGCCGGTGCGGCGTGGGCTGGAGTCCCCCGCGCTCTCCTCCCCGAGCAGCTCCCGGGCGAGCAGTGTCGCGCCCGCGACCGCGCCCGGCATCAGGAACACCGCGACGGACGGGACCAGGAAGACCAGGCCGAGGGGCGCGCCGAAACCCCAGACCAGGGTCTTGCGGGAGCGGAGCAGGGCGAGCCGGGCGCGCAGTTCCACGCCCCGGCGCTGGAGGGCGACGGCGGTGAGTTCCTCGGTGAGGAAGAAGCCGGTGACGAAGAAGCCGAGCACGGGGACGACGGTCTGGCCGACGACGGGCAGGAAGCCGAGGGCGAAGAGCAGCACGCCCCACAGCGCGGCCCGCACCAGGACGCGCAGGCTGTCCCGGGCGGAGATCCACAGTTCGCGCCAGAGCGGCAGCCGGGAGCGCGGGGCGGTGCCGTCGGGCGAGACCTCGGCGTCGACCTGCTCCGACAGGTTCTCGTAGAAGGGCTGGCCGACGAGGAGGGCGACGGCCGTGAAGGTCAGCACGGCGAGCAGCAGGCCGAGGGCGAAGAGCACGGCGGTCAGGAAGCCGCGGAACAGGCCCTGCCAGGGGCCGGACCAGTGGTCCGCGAAAGGCGTCGCCCAGGTGACCGCGTCCTCGCCCCACACTGCGAGCGCGACCAGCGCCGCCGCGTAGAGCACCAGGGTGATCAGCCCGGGCAGCAGCCCGAAGCCGTAGCTCCGGCCGTGCCGGGCCATCCAGCGCTGGCCCTTCAGCAGATGACCGAACCCCACCCCGAGATCGCGCATGGCGGGGACTTTACCGATTCTCCGCCGCCCGGCACGCGCCGTCTCACGCGTCCAGCATCCGGCGCAGCAGATCGCGCAGGGAGCGGCGCTCCTCCTCCGACAGGCCGGCGAGGGGCTCGCGGGCGAAGCGGAGGCCCTCGCGCAGATCCGTGGCCATGCGTACGCCCTCGTCCGTTGCGGCGGCCAGCTTCACCCGGCGGTCGGCCGGGTCCGGGCGGCGCTCGACCAGCCCCCGGGACTCCAGGCGGTCCACGATCCCGGTGACGTTGGACGGCTCGCACTTCAGCTTCTGCGCCAGCTTGCGCATGGGCAGCGGCTCCAGCGAGAGCAGGCTGAGCAGCCGGGCCTGCGGTCCGGTCAGCGTGTGCTCGCCCGCCGCCTTCTCGTAGTCCGCGTAGAAGCGGGCGACGACGTCACCGATGAGTTCGACGACCTCCATGGTCAGGGCGTCGGGGCGGCGGGTCTGCGATGGGGTGGACATGCTCTCCAGGATACCCGGTTACTTGACATCATGAAATATTCAGGAGCATGGTTGTTTCAGGTTCTGAAATATTTGAGAAAGGCCCCGTCATGACCAACCGTGAGTGGCACCTGCTGAGCCGTCCCGTCGGCTGGCCGAAGCCCGAGGACTTCGCCCTCGTGGAGACCCCCGTCCCGACGCCCGGCGAGGGCCAGGTGCTGGTGCGGAACAAGTACCTCTCCGTGGACCCGTACATGCGCGGCCGAATGAGTGCCGCGAAGTCGTACGCCGCCCCGTTCGAGCTGGGCAAGGTCATGCAGGGCGGCGCGGTCGGCGAGGTGATCGAGTCCCACGCCGAGGGCATCGAGGTCGGCGACCACATCCTGCACTTCTTCGGCTGGCGCGAGTACGCGGCCGTGGACGCGAAGAACGCCGTCAAGGTCGGACCGGCGGTCATCCCGGCCGTCAAGGTCGACGACAAGACCCACGACGTACCGCTGTCGGCCTACCTCGGCGTCCTCGGCATGACCGGCCTGACCGCCTACGCCGGCCTGCTGCGCACCGCCTCCTTCAAGGAGGGCGACATCGTCTTCGTGTCCGGCGCGGCGGGCGCCGTCGGCAGCCAGGCCGGCCAGCTCGCCAGGCTTCTGGGCGCCTCGCGGGTCATCGGCTCGGCCGGCTCCGACGACAAGGTCAAGCTGCTGGTCGAGGAGTACGGCTTCGACGCCGCGTTCAACTACAAGAACGGGCCGGTCGCCGAGCAGCTGCGCGAGGCCGCGCCCGACGGCATCGACGTGTACTTCGACAACGTCGGCGGGGACCACCTGGAGGCCGCGATCGGCTCGCTCCGCGAGGGGGGCCGGATCGCCGTCTGCGGCATGATCTCGGTCTACAACAACACCGAGCCCGCGCCGGGACCGCGGAACCTCGCCCGGCTCATCCAGACCCGCGGCCGCATCGAGGGCTTCCTGGTCGGCGACCACTACGACCTGCAGCCCGAGTTCGTCCGGAAGGTCGGGCCCTGGGTCGCCTCGGGCGAGCTGAAGTACCGCGAGACGGTCGTCGAGGGCATCGAGAACACGCTGGAGGCGTTCCTCGGGGTGCTGCGCGGCGACAACATCGGCAAGATGATCGTCAAGCTCTGAGACCCGGCGGGGCTCTGGCCTGATCTTTCCGGCATGCGGTAACTTCTTTCCGAAATCCGTCGTCGATCGTGGGCGCGAGTCGCGGCGGACCGAGGAGGAGGACAACCGCATGCCCATCACGCAGTCCGACGTCCTGTACACCGCCGTCGCCACCGCCGAGAACGGGCGGGACGGCCGTGTCGCCACGGACGACGGCCGGCTCGACGTCGTCGTCAACCCGCCCAAGGAGATGGGCGGCAGCGGCGCCGGGACCAACCCGGAGCAGCTGTTCGCCGCCGGGTACTCCGCCTGCTTCCAGGGGGCGCTGGGCGTCGTCGCCCGGGCCGAGGGTGCCGATGTCTCCGGGTCGACCGTCACCGCGAAGGTCGGTATCGGCAAGAACGACGAGGGTTTCGGGATCATCGTGGAGCTCTCCGCCAGCATTCCGAACGTCGACGCCGGCAAGGCCCGGGAGCTGATCGAGAAGGCGCACCAGGTGTGCCCGTACTCGAAGGCGACTCGGGGCAACATCACCGTGACGCTTGCCTGACAGCAGTCGTTGCGTACTGCGGGGACCGCACCCTTGGACGTGGGGTGCGGTCCCTCTCTTTCCGGCGTCAGCCGCTCCTCAGCGCCGCCCGGTGCACCAGGCGCACGAACCGTTCGTTCTCCGGTGCCGCCCCTCCCGGAAAAGCCATCCGGCGCCGCGTGTAGCCGTAGGCGAGGCCGCTGCGCGGGTCGGCGAAGGCCTGGCTGCCGCCTGCGCCGCTGTGGCCGAAGGCGCCGGCGCCCAGGACCGGGTGCCACATGTCGGCGGTGGCCTGGAAGCCGAGGCCGTACGACTTGTGGGCGCGGGCCACCAGGTCGTAGCCCACGGAGTGGATCTGGCCCACCTCGGCGACGGTGTCCGGCTTCAGCAGCGGCGGCCGGTCGTCCAGCTCACTGATCGCCGCCGCGTACGTCGTGGCGAGACCGCGCGCGGAGGCCACGCCGCCCGCCGACGCCGGGCCCTTGGCCCGTACGAGACGGGAGTTGGCGTAGTCGGCCAGCGTGCCCGCCTCCGGGACGTGCGCGTTGAAGGCGATCGACGTCAGGCTGTGCGGGCCGGTGGGCCGCTCGTCCAGCAGGGCCTGCTGCTCGGCGGTCGGGAGCATCGGCTGGACCGAGCGGAAGCGGGGCTCCTCGGACTCGGGCAGGCCCAGGAAGAAGTCCGTGCCGTACGGCGCGCGCACCCGTTCCTCGTACACCTCCTGCAGCGTGCGGCCCGTGGCCCGGCGGACCACCTCGCCGGTGAGCGCGCCGATCACCAGCGCGTGGTAGCCGAACGCCGTGCCCGGCCGCCAGAACGGCTTCTGGTCGGCGAGCCGTTCGGCCATCGCGCGGTCGTCGGCCAGCTCCTCGGCGGAGAACCCGGCGTCGATGCCGACCAGGCCCGCGCGGTGCGCCAGCAGGTCTCTCAGGGTCACCGCGGCCTTGCCCTCGGCGCCGAACTCGGGCCAGTAGTAGGTCACTTTGCGGTCCAGCTCCAGCGTGCCGTCCTGCACCAGGAGGGCGACCACCAGGTGGGCGGCGCCCTTGGTGGACGAGAACACGCCGTACAGCGAGTCCGCCTCCGCGCCCGCCCACAGGTCGACGACCCGCCGCCCGTGCACATAGGCGCACAACTGGCCCTCGTAGTCGTCGCGTTCCCCGGCGACGAAAGCGGCGAACTCCTCGCGCACCGCCTCGAAGCCCTCGGCGACCGCGCCGTGGACGGTGATCTGCTGCGTCATCCGCTCTCCTCAACTGAGCCGCTGCTCCCCCTCGGCACAACGCCCGCTCCCGCTGTGGACGTTCCCCAGACCGGTACGGCGCGATGCACTCGTTCGACTCAACCGGCGTGGGCGCCGGTGGGTGACACACCGGTGTCATAGCCGCCCCGGATGGCGGATGGCGCGGGGGTGGCGCGCGGCTGCGCGGCGGAACTCAGGCGCACCACCGGCTCAGGTGCATCGCCGGCTCAGGTGCACCACCGGCTCAGGTGCACCACCACAGGAAACGGTTGCAGGTCTTGGTGGGCGCCGGGGTCGGGGACGGGGCCGACGTCGTGGGGGCGCTGGTGGGGGTGGAGGCGGGCTGGGAGGTGGCGGTGGGCGCCGGGGCCTTGGGGGTGGTGCCGGAGCCCGGTGCGCCGGTCTGCTGGGCCTTGCCGGTGTCCTTGGCGTCGGGCGACTTGGAGTGCTTGTCCTTGGGGGACTTGGAGGCGGAGGCGGAGGCGTCCGGGGAGGCGGAGCCGGCCGCGCCCGGGGTGGCGCCGGAGGTGTCGGAGACCGGGTCGGCCGTGGCACCGGGGGACGGGGAGGACGTGCCGCCGTCGGCCGCGGTGTCCCCGGCCGGATCCGGCTGTCCGCTGGAGAAGGGCGAGAAGGGCGCGTCCGTGCCGAGCTCGGCGAGACCGAGGCTGCCCGCGGCGAGCACGAACCCCGCGGTGATCAGCACGGTTCGGCGGCGCCGGCGCCGGTGCGCGGCGGCCTTGCGGTCGCGGCGGCTGGCGTCGGCGTCGCCGGGGCCCACGGCGGCCGCGCCACGCGCCCGGCGCCGCGCGGCCCGGCCACCCGGCTCATCGTCGGGGTCGGTTTCGGCGTCGGGATCGTTTTCGGGGTCGGGGTCATCGACGGACGGGGCCTCCGTGCCGGGCTCGGCTCCGGGATCCCACTCCTCCTGCGGCTCCTGCTCCCCCGTCCAGGCCGCGTCCTGGGGACCGGCCGGCTCGTACTGCTGCGGCACGCGGTACTCCGGGGAGCCGTACGGCTGAGCCCCGTACGGCTGACCCTCGTACTGCTGCGTCCCGTACGGCTGGGCCTCGTACTGCTGGGCCTCGTACTGCTGGGGGACCCCGTACCCCAACGTCTCGCCCGCACCCGCGCGCGCGTACGCGGGCGGCGCTTCCGCGGCGGCGCGCGCCGGAGTTCCACACCCGGGGCAGGCCAGGGCGCCATTGAGGTGCCGTTGGCACGGGTGGCAGTAGTCCATGACGCCGGAAGACTAGATTCCCCGTCGGTCACGTTCCTAGGCGCCCCTGTGAAGGTTTGGTAGAACACGAAAGAATTCTCGAAAGGCTTGCCGAAACCGTTACCTGTTCGACCCATTGACACCCCCACCGCCCCGTCCTTACTGTCACGCCAGCATTTCGAACGTGTGACGAAATCTCGAACAACCGAGGGGCAACTGCCGTGCGCATCACCGGAATCAGCACGCACGTGGTCGGCACGCCGTGGCGCAACCTGACCTACGTCCAGGTGCACACCGACGAGGGGATCACGGGAGTCGGCGAGACCCGGATGCTCGGTCACACCGACGCGCTGATCGGCTATCTGCGGGAGGCCGAGGCCAACCACATTCTCGGCTCGGATCCGTTCGCGGTCGAGGACCTCGTCCGCCGGATGAAGTACGGCGACTACGGCCGTGCGGGTGAGATCGTCATGTCCGGCATCGCGGTCGTCGAGATGGCCTGCTGGGACATCAAGGGCAAGGCGCTGGGCGTGCCGGTGTGGCAGCTGCTCGGCGGCAAGGTGACGGACAGGGTCAAGGCGTACGCCAACGGGTGGTACACGACCGAGCGAACGCCGGAGGCCTACCACAAGGCCGCCCAGGGGGTGATGGAGCGCGGTTACAGGGCGCTGAAGATCGACCCGTTCGGCACCGGGCACTTCGAGCTGGACCACGAGCAGACGCTGTACGCCGTCTCGCTCATCGAGGCCGTACGGGACGCCATCGGCCCGGACGCCGAGCTGATGCTGGAGATGCACGGCCGCTTCTCCCCGGCCACCGCCGTCCGTCTGGCCAAGGAGATGGCCCCCTACCGGCCGGCCTGGCTGGAGGAGCCGGTCCCGCCGGAGAACCTGAAGGCGCTGGAGAAGGTCGCGGCCAAGGTGGACATCCCGGTCGCCACCGGTGAGCGCATCCACGACCGCATCGAGTTCCGCGAGCTGTTCGACAGCCAGGCCGTGGACATCATCCAGCCCGACGTCGGCCACATCGGCGGCATCTGGGAGACCCGGAAGCTGGCCGCGACCGCCGAGACGCACTACATGCTCGTCGCGCCGCACAACGTGGGCGGGCCCGTGCTGACCGCCGCCTCCCTCCAAGTCGGCTTCACCTCTCCGAACTTCAAGATCCTGGAGCACTTCAACGACTTCGCCGACGCGGAGATCAAGAAGGTGGTCAAGGGGGCTCCGCAGGTCGTCGACGGGTACTTCCAGCTGTCCGACGCGCCCGGTCTCGGGGTCGAGCTGGACGTCGACGCGGCCGCCGAGTTCCCGCAGCAGCAGGCCCGGTTCGACCTGTGGGCCGAGGGCTGGGAGCAGCGCAGGCCCAAGGGGACCAAGTGAGCACCGCCGTCGTCGTCGAGGCCCCGGGCCGGCACCGGCTCGTGGAGCACACGCCGCGCGAGCCGGGTCCCGGCGAGGCGCTGGTGGCCGTGCACACGGTCGGGATCTGCGGCAGCGACCGCGAGGTGTACCAGGGCAACCGGCCCGAAGGGTACGTCCGTTACCCGCTCACCCCCGGGCACGAGTGGTCGGGGACGGTCTCCGAGGTGGGCGCCGGGGTGCCGGCGGGGCTCGTCGGGCGCAAGGTCGTCGGCGAGGGCTTCCGCAACTGCCAGGTCTGCGACCGCTGTCACGCGGGCGAGACCACCCTGTGCACCGACGGCTACGAGGAGACCGGGTTCACCCAGCCGGGCGCCATGGCCGGCACCCTGACCCTCCCGGCCCGGCTGCTGCACGTCCTGCCGGACGACGCCGACCTCACCGCCGCCGCCCTGCTGGAGCCGGCCGCCTGCGTCGCGGCCGCCGCGCTGAAGGCCCGCGCCCTGCCGGGCGAGCGGGTGGCGGTGGTCGGCACGGGCACGCTCGGGATGTTCGCCGTGCAGTTCCTGAAGGCGGTCTCGCCGGCGGAGCTGCTCGTGGTGGGGACCGGGAACGACCGGGAGGCGCTCGCGCGGCAGTTCGGGGCGACCGACTTCCGGCCCAGGGACCGGGAGCTCCCGGACGACATCGACGTGGTGATCGAGACCGCCGGGTCCGCGTCCGCCGCGCGCACCGCGGCCTCGCTGCTCAGGCGCGGCGGACGGCTGGTGCTGACCGGGATCCCGGCGCCGGGCGCGGACGGGCTCGACCCGACCGATCTCGTCGTACGGCAGCTGGAGGTGCACACCGTCTTCGGGGCGCCCCCGGACGCCTGGGCGCACACCGTGCGGGTCTTCGGCGCCGGGCTGCTCGACCCGCTGCCGCTGGTCACGCACGAGCTGCCGCTGACCGAGTTCCCGCAGGCCATCGAGCTGGTCGGGGCGGGTGATCCGAAGGTGGGCAAGGTGCTGCTCCGCCCCTGAAGACGTACGCCGGTCAGGGCGTGACCTGACGGCGCCCTGACCGGCGTACCACCACGGCCGCTCTTTTCGCAGCACGACCCGGGCCGTGTTCCGCCTCGAGCCGCGAACCTCGTCCGATATTTCGAACGCCTCGAACACGAAGGACAGCTAGTGACGACCGACGCTTCCGCCACGGCGGCCCGCCGACCCGGTGAGCAGGCACTCACCGCCCTCGGCCTGGGCGCGCCCGCACTCGACCCCGCCGACGCCTCCGCGCACAGCTTCCCGGGCGGCGGCCGCTGGCGCACCGAGATCCCCTCGTGCGAGGGTCCCGAAGCGCTGGCCGTCGTCCTGAAGGAGGCCTCGCGCCTGGACGTGCCGATCCACCGGATCAGCCAGGGCAGCGGCGTGTGGATGCTCACCGACGCCGAGATCACCGAGATGGTCGAGGCCACCGCCGCACGCGACATCGAACTCTGCCTGTTCACCGGCCCGCGCGGCACCTGGGACATCGGCGGCTCGGTGCGCTCCGACTCGCGGGGGGCCGGACTGCGCGCACGGGGCCACGACGCAGTCGCCGGGTGTGTCGAAGACGCCGTACGGGCCACCGAGCTGGGCGTCAAGTGCCTGCTGGTCGCCGACGAGGGCGTGCTGTGGACCCTGCACCGGGCCCGGGAGCACGGCATCATCCCGGCCGACACCACGCTGAAGGTCTCGGCGCTCATCGGTCCCGTCAACCCGGCCTCGTACGCCGTCTACGAGCGGCTCGGCGCCGACTCCGTCAACGTGCCCAGCGATCTGACGCTGGATCACCTCACCGAGATCCGCCGGGTGTCCGCCGCCCCGATGGACATGTACATCGAGGCCCCCGACGACCTCGGCGGCTATGTCCGGATGTACGAGGTCGCCGAGCTCATCCGGCGCGGCGCCCCGCTGTACCTGAAGTTCGGTCTGTCCAGGGCACCCGGCATCTACCCGTGGGGCACCCACCTCAGGGACGTGACCCTGGACACCGCCCGGGAGCGGGTGCGGCGCGGCCGGCTCGCCCTGGACCTGCTCGCCCGGCACGGCGCGGACGGCGACATGGCGCCGCTCGGCTCGCGGCTGCCCGGACCGCTCCACCGCTTCCCCAGCAACGCGTGAACCCTCTCAACGCCGAGAAGAACAAGGACTGATCAGCATGCGCAACCGCAGAGCCGCACTCGCCGCGATATCCGCAGCCGCCTCGCTCGCCCTCACTCTGACCGCGTGCGGTCAGAGCGGCTCGGGCGGCAGCAAGGAGAAGACGGGCGACGTCAAGGGCGCCACGATCGGCATCGCGATGCCGACGAAATCCTCCGAGCGGTGGATCAACGACGGCAACGACATGGTCAAGAACCTCCAGGCCAAGGGCTACAAGACCAAGCTGGTCTACGGCGAGGACGACCCGAGCACCCAGGTCTCGCAGATCGAGAACATGATCACGCAGGGCGTCAAGGGCCTGATCATCGCCGCCATCGACAACAAGTCCCTGAACAACGTGCTCCAGGAGGCCGCCCAGGCCAACATCCCGGTCATCGCCTACGACCGGCTCATCCTCGGCACCAAGAACGTCGACTACTACGCCTCGTTCGACAACGAGAAGGTCGGCGTCCTGCAGGGCACCTACATCGTGCACAAGCTCGGCCTGGACAGCGGCAAGAAGGGCCCGTTCAACATCGAGCTGTTCGCCGGCTCCAACGACGACAACAACACCCAGTACTTCTTCAACGGCGCGATGAAGGTGCTCCAGCCGTACATCGACAAGAAGGAACTGGTCGTCAAGTCCAGTCAGACCAAGCTCAACCAGGTCACCACCCTGCGCTGGGACGGCACCACCGCGCAGAAGCGCATGGAGGACATCCTCACCTCCTCCTACAAGAGCGGCAAGGTCGACGCGGTGCTCTCGCCCTACGACGGCATCTCCATCGGCATCATCTCCGCGCTGAAGTCCGACGGTTACGGCACCAGCAGCCAGCCGCTGCCGGTCATCACCGGCCAGGACGCCGAGCTCGCCTCGGTGAAGTCGATCATCGCCGGCCAGCAGTCCCAGACCGTCTTCAAGGACAGCCGCAAGGAGACCGCGGTCGCGGTGGGCATGGTCGACGATGTCCTGCACGGCAAGAAGCCGCAGGTCAACGACACCAAGACCTACACGAACGGCGCCAAGGTCGTGCCCGCCTACCTGCTCCAGCCGGTGAGCGTGGACAAGACCAACTACGAGGACGTCCTGGTCAAGGGCGGCTACTACACCGAGTCCCAGCTCAAGTGATCCCGCCCCTTAGCCCGACCCCACACTGATTGGAAGGCACGACCATGGCGGGACCCGTCCTGGAAATGCGCTCGATCGTCAAGACCTTTCCCGGTGTCAAGGCGCTGTCGGACGTCACCCTGACCGTCCGGCAGGGCGAGGTCCACGCCATCTGCGGGGAGAACGGCGCCGGCAAGTCCACCCTGATGAAGGTGCTCTCCGGCGTCCATCCGCACGGCACCTACGAGGGCGAGATCCTCTTCGAGGGAGAGGTCTGCCGGTTCAAGGACATCCGGGCGAGCGAGCAGCGCGGCATCGTCATCATCCACCAGGAGCTGGCGCTGGTGCCGTACCTCTCCATCGCGGAGAACATCTTCCTCGGCAACGAACACGCCACGCGCGGGTTCATCAACTGGAACGAGACGCTCCGGCACGGCACCGAACTGCTGCGCCGGGTCGGCCTGGACGAGCACCCGGAGACCCGCGTCGCCGACATCGGCGTGGGCAAGCAGCAGCTCGTGGAGATCGCCAAGGCGCTGTCGAAGGAGGTGAAGCTGCTCATCCTCGACGAGCCGACGGCGGCCCTGAACGACGAGGACAGCGGCAAACTCCTCGACCTGATCCTGGAGCTGAAGAACCAGGGCATCACCTCGATCATCATCTCCCACAAGCTCAACGAGATCCGCCGGGTCGCCGACTCGGTGACGATCATCCGCGACGGGCGGTCCATCGAGACGCTCGACGTGAAGGCGCCCGAGACGACCGAGGACCGGATCATCAGCGGCATGGTGGGCCGCGACCTCGACCACCGCTTCCCCGAACGCACCCCGCACGAGCCGGAGGAGGGCGCGGCGCCCGCGCTGGAGGTCCGCAACTGGACCGTGCTCCACCCGATCGACCAGCAGCGCAAGGTCGTGGACGACGTGTCGATCAGCGTCCGGCGGGGCGAGATCGTCGGCATCGCGGGCCTGATGGGCGCCGGCCGCACCGAACTCGCGATGAGCGTCTTCGGCCGCACCTACGGCCGGTACGCGGGCGGCACGGTCCTCAAGGACGGCACGGAGATCCGTACCAAGACCGTCGCGGAGGCGGTGGAGCACGGCATCGCGTACGTCACCGAGGACCGCAAGCACTACGGCCTGAACCTCATCGACACCATCAACCGGAACATCTCGCTGACCGCGCTGAGGAAGGTCGCCAAGCGGGGTGTGGTGGACGAGCAGGCCGAGCGGCAGGTCTCCGAGGGCTTCCGCACGTCGATGAACATCAAGGCGCCGACGGTCTTCGAGCCGGTCGGCAAGCTGTCCGGCGGCAACCAGCAGAAGGTCGTCCTCAGCAAGTGGATCTTCGCCGGGCCCGATGTGCTCATCCTCGACGAGCCGACCCGCGGCATCGACGTGGGCGCCAAGTACGAGATCTACACGGTCATCGACCAGCTCGCGGCCCAGGGCAAGGCGGTCGTCTTCATCTCCTCCGAGCTGCCCGAACTGCTCGGCATGTGCGACCGCATCTACACGATGGCCGCAGGACGGCTGACCGGTGAGGTGCCGCGGGCCGAGGCCACCCAGGAAGTGCTGATGCGCCATATGACGAAAGACAAGGCGAAGGACGAAGAGGTATCGCGATGAGCACGGATGTGACCGCCAAGAGCCCGGCCGCGGCACCGCCGGGCAAGGACGGATCGGGCGGCGAGGGCCTGCTGCACCTGGTGCTCGGCGGCCTGCGCCGCAACATGCGCCAGTACGGCATGCTGATCGCGCTCGGCCTGATCGTCGTCCTCTTCCAGATCTGGACCGGCGGCGACCTGCTGCTGCCGCGCAACGTCTCCAACCTGGTGCTGCAGAACAGCTACATCCTGATCCTCGCGATCGGCATGATGCTGGTGATCATCGCCGGGCACATCGACCTGTCGGTCGGCTCGATCACGGCGTTCGTGGGCGCCTTCGCGGCCGTGCTGACGGTGCAGCACCATGTGGCGTGGCCCGTCGCCCTGGTGCTGTGCCTGCTGGTGGGCGCGGTGGCGGGCTCCGTACAGGGCTTTCTGATCGCCTACTTCGGCATACCGTCGTTCATCGTCACCCTCGCCGGGATGCTGCTCTTCCGCGGTCTGACGGAGATCCTGCTCAAGGGCCAGACCCTCGGCCCGTTCCCGAACGGCCTGCAGAAGATCGGCAACGGCTTCCTGCCCGAGGTCGGCCCGAACACCAACTACCACAACCTCACGCTGCTCCTCGGCATCGTCCTGGTCGCCGCCGTGGTGTGGCAGGAGGTGCGCGACCGGCGCCGCCAGCAGGAGTTCTCCCTCGACGTGGTGCCGAGGAACCTCTTCCTGCTCAAGCTCGTCGCCCTGGTCGCCGCGATCGTCGCCCTCACGATGCTGCTCGCCAGCTACGACGGCGCGCCGATCATCCTGATCGTCCTCGGCGTCCTGGTGGGCGGCTACGGCTACGTCATGCGCAACTCGGTCTTCGGCCGGCACATCTACGCCATCGGCGGCAACCTGCCGGCGGCCAAGCTGTCCGGCGTGAAGGACAAGCGCATCACCTTCCAGGTGTTCCTGAACATGGGCGTGCTCGCGGCCCTGGCGGGTCTGGTGGTCGCCGCCCGTCTGAACGCGGCCTCGCCGAAGGCGGGCGACGGCTTCGAACTGGAAGCGATCGCCTCCTCGTTCATCGGCGGCGCCTCCATGAGCGGCGGTGTCGGCACCGTTCTCGGCGCCATCATCGGCGGTCTCGTCCTCGGCGTGCTGAACAACGGCATGAACCTCCTCAGCGTCGGCACCGACTGGCAGCAGGTCATCAAGGGCCTCGCCCTGTTGGCGGCGGTCGGCTTCGACGTGTGGAACAAGCGCAAGTCCGGTTCGTAAGCAAGCGAGTGAGCCGAAGGGGCGCGCCGGTGTCGAGAGACCGAACGCGCGGAGGCGCGAAGCGCTGAGCACGATCGGGCTCTCGACACCGGCATCCAGCGCCCCGGAGGCGAACGAGCGCCCAAAAAAAGGGGAGCCGCAGTCATGGAACTGAACAGACGCACGGTCATTGCAGGCGCGGCGGCCGCGGGTGTCGCCGCCACCACCCTCGGCTCGGGCACTGCCCAGGCCGCCGCCGGTTCATCGGGTTCGTCGGGAGGCCGTAAGCCGGTGAAAGAGTACTTCGGCACACTCGCCGACGGCACCAAGGTCCACCGCTGGTCGCTGGAGAACGGCGGCACCCGCCTGAAGGTCCTCTCCTACGGCGGCATCGTCCAGTCCCTGGAGATCCCCGACCGGCACGGCCGGTACGCCAACGTCTCCCTCGGCTACGACAACCTCGACGCGTACGTCAAGGGCACGACCTACTTCGGCGCGACCATCGGCCGCTACGGCAACCGCATCGCCAAGGGCCAGTTCACCCTGGACGGCAAGAAGTACCAGCTGTCCGTCAACGACGGGGTGAACAGCCTGCACGGCGGCAAGCAGGGCTTCAACACCAAGGTGTGGGACATCGAGCCCTTCACCGCGGGCTCCGACGTCGGCCTGCACCTGTACTACACGAGCGTCGACGGCGAGATGGGCTACCCCGGCACGCTGAGGACGAAGGTCACCTTCACCCTCACCCGGCACGGCGACTGGCGGATCGACTACGTGGCCACCACCGACAAGCCGACCATCGTCAACCTCACCAACCACACCTACTACAACCTCGCCGGGGAGGGCAGCGGCAGCATCTACGACCACGAACTCTGGCTGGCCGCGAGCCGGTTCACCCCCACCGACTCGGGCCTGATACCCACGGGTGAGCGGGCGTCGGTCAAGGGCACCCCCTTCGACTTCACCCACCCCAAGCCGATCGGCCGGGACATCCGCATCGGCCATCCGCAGCTGGTCACCGCCAAGGGCTACGACCACAACTTCGTGCTCGACAAGGGCGTGACCGCGCGGCCCGAGCACGTGGTGACCCTGCGCGACCCCTCCTCCGGCCGCACCCTGAAGATCCTCACGGACCAGCCCGGTGTGCAGTTCTACTCGGGCAACTTCCTCGACGGCACCCTCGTCGGCCAGTCCGGCCACACCTACCGGCAGGGCGACGGCCTGGCCCTGGAGACCCAGCACTTCCCGGACTCGCCGAACGAGCCGAGGTTCCCGTCGACGGTGCTGCGGCCGGGGCAGACGTACCGGACGACGACGATCCACCGGTTCTCGGCGTGAACCGGCTCACCCGTCGGGTGAGTTGAACGCCACTGCCGTCCCCTCCGTATCCATGGGTGGCCCGTGCTCCCCCGCACGGGCCACCCCGAGACGGAGGTTCCTTTGGCCGGCAACGTCACCTCGCTGTTCCGCGGCGGCGCCGCCCACAGCCCTTCGATGGCGGCGCTGACCCGGGAGGGCGGCGACGGAACCGGCCCGGTGGACTTCTGCATCCCGTGCAACCCCTACTTCCCCACGCCGGCCATGTACGACGACCTGGCGGCCCGGCTGCGCGAGATCATCACGTACTACCCGAGCAGTGCCGACACCGTCACCGCCGAGCTGTGCGGCCTCCTGCAGCTGCCGCCGCAGTGCGTGGCGATGGGCAACGGCTCCACCGAGCTGATCACCTGGATCGACCACCTCCTGGTCCGCGAGTCCCTCGCGGTCCCGGTGCCGACCTTCGGCCGCTGGACCGACCAGCCGATGGAGACCGGCAAGCGGGTCGACATGTTCCCGCTGCAGGAGGCGAGCGGCTTCGCGCTGGACCTGGCCCAGTACGCCGAGTTCATCCGGCGGCGCGGCACCCGGGTGGCGGTGATCTGCAACCCCAACAACCCCGACGGCGGCTATCTGCGCAGGCAGCAGGTCGTCCAGTTCATGGACGCGATGGCGGACCTGGACCTGGTGATCGTCGACGAGTCGTTTCTGGAGTTCGCCGACGCGGAGGCCGAGCCCAGCGTCGTCCAGGAGGCCATGCTCCGCCCCAACGTCGTGGTGCTGCGCAGCCTGGGCAAGAACTTCGGTCTGCACGGCGTCCGCTTCGGCTACCTGGTCGCCAACCCGGCGCTCGCGGGGAAGGTGCGCGGGATGCTCCCGAAGTGGAACCTCAACTCCTTCGCCGAACACGTGGTGTTCATGCTGAAGGAGCACGGCCCCGAGTACGCCCGGAGCCTGCAGCAGATCCGCCGCGACCGCCTGGAGATGGCCAGCCACCTGTCGGCGCTGCCCGGCCTGACGGTGTACCCCTCCCAGGGGAACTTCCTCTTCGTCCGCCTTCCCGTCGGCGCCGAGGGCACGGTGGTCCGGGACCGGATGCTCACCGAGCACCGGATCCTGGTCCGCGAGTGCGGCAACAAGATCGGCTCGTCCAGCCGCTTCCTGAGACTCGTGGTGCGCCCCCAGGTCGACGTGCGTCGCCTGGTGTCCGGCCTGGAGCAGGTGCTCTACGGGTCCAGGAGGGGAGCCGCCGTACCCGAGCTGGGCACCGGGACCAGCTACAGCTCGGGTACGGCGGCGGTGGACCGGCTGGTGAGCGAGACCAACGGGGGAGGTGTCCGGGGCCTTGCCGCCCAGGCGCAGGAGCTGGGCGCCCCTGCGGCCCCGGCCGTCGGCACCGGCATGCCGCTCCCCGCCGCCGTCCCGCCCGGCGCCGGGATGCCGGTGCCTGCGGCGCCTCAGCCGATGCCGCCGGCCCAGCAGCCGGCACCGATGCCGGCGGCGGCCCAGGTGACACCGCCACAGCAGCAGCCCATGCCGCCGGCCCAGCAGCCGATGGCCCCGGCACCCGCCCCGGCCCCGGCACCCGCTCCGCTGCCGCCCCCGCTGCCCGCTCCGACGCCCGTACCCGCTCCCACTCCTGCGCCGGCCCCGGCTCCCGTGCCGGCACCCGCGGCCATGGCGGCGCCCACTCCGCCCGGGGTACCGGCCCGAGGCGGCCTCACGGCGGCCCAGGTGCGCGGCATGACGGCGCCGGCCACGCCCGTTCCCGCGACGGGTCTGGCCCCGGCCCCGGCCACGGGATGGCCCAATGCGCAGAGCTGGCCGAATGCGGCGGGGATGGACCAGGCGGCGGGCTGAGCCGGGTTCAGCGGGCGACCGGCCACCCCGTGCTCCAGTGCAGCAAGTCGACGCCGAGCTTCGGGGTGCCGCCGCTGTTCGTCATTTGCGAGTCAACGGTTCTCACTACAACTCGCCCGTCTCACTTGTTACTTGACAATTCGTCACTTTGCTGGGCCGACAGCTCGCGGACAGGAACCCTTCCTACGATGCCGTGTCCATGACAGACACTTCGGATGCCCGCGAGATCGGGCGACGCACCGTACTGATCGCCGGTGGCACGACGGCCGCGGCGCTGGCCCTGGGAGCGGCGGCCGCACAGCCGGCCCCCGCCGCCACCCGGACGCGGACCGCCGCGTCCGCCGCCGTCTGCACCCTCACCAAGGAGATGACCGAAGGCCCCTACTACCTCGACGGAGCGCTCGTCCGCTCCGACGTCACGGAGGGCAAGGCGGGCATCCCGCTGAAACTGGCGCTGACCGTCGTCGACTCGGCCTGCACCCCGCTCAGCAACGCCCTCGTGGAGATCTGGCACGCCGACGCTGTCGGCGAGTACTCCGGCTACGTCGGCAACAACGGCCACAACGAGTCCGACGACGGCACCTTCCTGCGCGGCGGCGTGCTCACCGACGCCGGCGGGGTCGCCCACCTCACGACGATCTACCCGGGCTGGTACCGGGGCCGCTGCGTCCACGTCCACGTGAAGGTCCACACCGGTGTCACCCTGACGTCGGACGGCTCCTTCACCGGCGGCTCGACGCTCCACACCGGCCAGCTGTTCTTCAAGGAGACGATCACGGCGGCGGTGGGCAGGCTGTCGCCGTACTCGACCAACACGGTCACGCGTACGACGCTCGGCCAGGACTCGGTCTACGACGGCGGGGGTGCCGCGTCCGGCCTCCTCACCCTCACGGCCCTGGGCAGCACGACCTCCGCCGGCTACACCGGCACCCTCACCCTCGGAGTCTCCGACTGAGCCGGCAAGGCCGAGGAGTCCGCCGGCACGAGCCCGCGCCCCGCCTCGGCGAGCGGCGCGGGCTCCGTCACGGGCCGCGGCCCGCCCTCTCCCCCACCGCCTGGCCGGCCTTCGTCACTCGCGCCGGGAGGTGAACGTCAGGACCTTCAGCGCCACCAACGGGTGGAACAGCAGGGCCGGAGAGGCCACCATGTTCACCACCCGGACGAACCGCGTCCACACGGCCGCGTCCTTCACCGCCACATGGAAGAGACGCATGTTGTACCAGTGGGCGATGCGCGCGGCGAGGGACTGGCCGTCCGGGGTCCACATCAGGTCGGAGTTGGTCGACACCGTCCACGGCAGCAGGAGCAGACGGCCCACCTTCTTCTGGAAGGCGCGGGCGAGGCCGTCCAGTCGCCCGGTCGTACCGTGTCGCTTCAGCATGCGCTGCAGCAGCTCCGCTTCCATCGCCGCGACCGTCATGCCCTGGCCGTAGACGGGGTTGAAGACGCACACGGAATCGCCCACGGCGAGGAGGCGGTCCGGCCAGTCCCGGACGGCGTGGAAGGGCCACCACTGGTTGTCGGCATTGGTGTAGCGACGGGTGGGCTCCTGGACGGAGCGCCGGGCGATGTGTTCGGCCAGGTGCGGCATGTTCAGGCTCTTCGCGAACGCCAGGTAGCCCTCGTCGTCGGTCGGCGGCTGGTCGTGGAACCCGAACAGCATGCACGTCCACCGGCTGCGCTCCACGGCGAGCAGGATCCCGGCCCGGCGCACACTGGGAGCGAACAGCATCTGATGGGCGACGTAGTAGTCGGGGTGGTCGGGGTGGCTCTCCGCCGGCCGGTCGAAGTTCATCGACGTGTAGGTGACCTTCGCCTTCACGGTCCGCCTGGGCGGCACGCCGATCCCCAGCTCGTTCAGCCAGTCCACCAGGGAACTGGACCGTCCGGAGGCGTCGATGACCAGGTCGGCGGCCAGCCGGAAGGGCTTCGCGCTCTGCGACTGGCAGGTCACGCCGTTCACCCGGCCCGCGAAGTCCCTGGTCAGGCCCGTGCACTGGGTGGACGGCAGCAGCGTGACCTGGGGAAGTGCGAGCACCTTGCGGCGCAGGCGGCGTTCCAGTTCGTCGCGGGTGAAGCTCTGCACCGGGATGCCCGTACGCTGCCGTGGCGCGAGTCCGACGGGCAGCAGGAAGTCGATGCCCTCTCCGTAGTCGAATACCGGCGCTCCCGCTTCTCTCAGTTCCTCCCGCAGTCCCGGGAACAGCCGCTCCAGGATCTGCCCGCCCCTGGCCAGCATCGCGTGCCCCTGGTAGCCGTGCGGAGCACCCGGATGAGCGCCGGTGTCCTCGTCGACGGCGTCCCGTTCCACCAGGACGACCTCGCGGAAGAAGTCGGCCAGTACGCGTGCGGTCACGAGTCCCGCATAGCTGCCGCCGATGACAACGGCCTTGCCCCAAAGGCAATGTGCTCTCAATGTCTTCTCCCGGGCCGGGCGCGGTGTCGCAGGTCCCGCGCGTACGGCACCACCCATGCGCCCTGGTTTCAGATGCGGTCGGCTGTGATGAGGAGGTAGTGGAAGCTGCCCTCCTTGTAGGCGGTGAGGAAGGAGTCCTCGATGCCGGTGGCCACGGACGACTTGGCGCGCAGTTCCCAGTAGGGGATCGTGTCGGGGGTCAGGTCCACCACCTGCATCGGCACCAGGTTGTTCGCCGCCAGTGCCCTGAAGTACTCGCTGCGCGGGTGGATGTTGCAGGTGTAGTGCTCGTCGATCCTGCTGACCGCCTTGGATCGCATGCCGGTGACGTCGTTGGAGCAGCCGGTGATGCAGACGTAGCGTCCGCCGTACTCCAGCAGGCGCGAGAACTCGGCGAAGAGCTCGAACAGGTCGACGTACATCGTCGTCTCGTTGGTCCAGATCGCGCGCCGTGATCCGGTCGGCAGACGGGTGTCGAGCATGTTGCGGAAGTGGAAGCGGACCTTGCCCATCACCCCGCGCTGCTTCGCCTGGTCGTTGGCGAAGTCGACCTGCTGCTCGGAGATGCTGACGCCGTCGACGTGGCAGCCGAAGCGCGCGTTGGCCATGAAGCTGGTGCCGCCTCGGCCGGAGCCGGCGTCCAGGAGGTGGTCGTCGGGGGTGATGTCGCCGAGGTGGTCGAGGAGGATGTCGGCCTGGGCAGTCTCCAGGCGGTGCAGTTCCTCGATGATGCGCTGGTCACGGTTCTCCGGCGGACCGGCGAGGACCGAGGGGTCCCACTCGCCGAGGCCGTAGTGGTGGTGGTAGAGGCCGTCGACCTCGCCGAGCTTGATGTTGACGGGGTCCTTCTCCTTGTTCCAGTACTCCGCGACCGACTTCTGGTAGTCGGTGCGCAGGACGTCGCCCATGGCGATGCTTTCCATCTGGGTGGAGATCTTGGACATGGGGTTCCTCACGGGGGACGGGGGTCAGGGGTGCGCGGAACGCGTGGGGTCAGGCGGCGTTCGCAGTGTCAGGCGGCGTTCGCGGACGCGGCCTCGGTCTCGGACTCGGACGTCGGCGAAGTGCCGGCGACCGGCGCCGGGTCCCCTGCGGTGGCCGCCGCTTCGAAGGCCGGGTGGGCGGCCGATGAGCCGAGCCCCGTCGGGCGGCCCGAAGTCAGGCGCCCCGGGCCGGCTCCCGGCCCGGCGGACGGTGTGCGGGCCGGCGGTGGCGGTCCCGTCGGCGGTGACGCCCCGGCCGACCGCAGAGCCTGTACCGGGCCCGCGATGGTGTGGGCCGCGGTCGGTGCCGTGACCCGGGAGATCGACGACACCGCCGTCAGCTCCCGTTGGTGCGGGCGATCTCGACGTTCTCCAGGATGCCGAGGGCGTCGGGCACCAGGACGGCCGCCGAGTAGTAGGTGCTGACGAGGTAGGAGATGACCGCCTGCTCGTTGATGCCCATGAAGCGGACGTTCAGGCCGGGCTCGACCTCGTCCGGGATGCCGGTCTGGTGAAGGCCGATGACGCCCTGGTCGTCCTCGCCGGTGCGCATGGCGATGATCGAGGTCGTGCCCTGGTCGCTGATCGGGATCTTGCCGCACGGCAGGAGGGGCACGCCGCGCCAGGCGGGGATCTGGTTGCCGTTGAGGTCGACGCTGCCGAAGTAGAGGCCCCGCTTGTTGCACTGGCGGCCGAACGCGGCGATGGCCTTCGGGTGGGCGAGGAAACAGCGCGTCTTGCGCCGCATGCTGAGCAGCTCGTCCATGTCGTCCGGGGTCGGCGGCCCCGAGTAGGTGGAGATCCGCTGGTCGAAGTCGGCGTTGTTGAGCAGGCCGAACTCCGCGTTGTTGATCAGCTCGTGCTCCTGCCGCTCACGCAGGGCCTCGATGGTCAGCCGCAGCTGCTGCTGCGTCTGGTTCATCGGCTCGTTGTAGAGGTCGGCGACCCGGCTGTGCACCCGGAGCACGGTCTGCGCCACGCTCAACTCGTACTCGCGCGGCTCGAGTTCGTAGTCGACGAAGGTCTGGTGCAGCGTCTCCTCGCCGTGGTGACCCGCCTTCAGCAGGATGTCGGCCTCGCCGGACCGGTTCAGCCGGCGGTCGCCGTCGGTGCTGATGGACTGCACGTGCCGGCGCAGCTTCTCGTGCCGGTCGGCGACCGCCTTGTACGCCGTCAGCGGCAGCGCGAGTACGGTCGTGGCGGTCATGGCACGGGCCGTGAAGTCCCACTTCCGGGTACCGCCGGCGAGCACCTGGCCGCCGAAGGCGTCCCCGTCGGCCATCAGACCGATCGTGGCCTCGGCGTCGTACGGGCCCTCGCTGATCTTCTCGACCTTGCCGTGCGCGATCAGGTACACGTGGTCGGCCTTGCGGCCCTCCTGCACGATGACCTGGCCGGGGGCGAACTCCTTCTGCACGAACTTGTCGGCCAGCGCGCCGAGCGCGTCCTTGTCGGTGAAACCGCGCAGCAGCGGCAGTTCGCCCAGTTCGGCGGGGACCACCTGGACCTTGGAGCCGTTCTTCACGAAGGTCACGCGACCGTCGCCGAGCGTGTAGGAGAGGCGGCGGTTGACCCGGTAGGTCGCGCCGGGCACGTTCACCCAGGGCAGGATGCGGGTGGCCCAGCGGGAGCTGATGCCCTGCATCTGGGGTTCGGACTTGGTGGTGGTGGCGAGATTACGCGCCGCCGCGGTGCTGAGGCTCTGCTGCTCGCGCTGCTGCTGCTCGGACTCCGGGCCCGCCGCCTGTGCGGTCACTGTGTCGAGGGGCATGGCTCTACCTCGTCTTCCTCGTTGGCATGGCACGTGGGAGCGGGACGACCCGGCGTCCTGCCGTCACGCTGCGTGCACAGAAGTAGCAGAGCCACGCTCACGTTGAGTGATCGCTTCAGGCGGCGCGCGAGGGCAATGGACCGGCGCGGACTGCGCCCCTCGCGCGCCCCCTGTGCGCATCACCCCCTGTCGAACGATTCTGCGGGTCAACCCATGGATGACCGCTCACCGGCGAGGACTGCCCGCGGCCACTAGGTACTCAGAGTGACCGGCGTGGCGTCGGCGCGCCTATGCGCTCGGGCACTGCTTCCACGCCAGGTGGTACACCGTGCTGATGTCGCCGTCGGTGGAGTCCATGGTCATGAAGCTGACCTTGCCCGGGGTCTGGGTCCCCGCGTTCACCCGCAGCTCGGTGTTGATGTTGAAGTTGCGCAGCACCCCGCACGGCGCCCAGACCAGTTGCGCCCAGTCCGTGCTGTCGGTGGCCTGCCAGTCGTCGTTGTAGGGGCCGTTGAAGGGGTGGGATCTGGGCACGGTCTGCGAGGAGCCCTGGAAGTAGTACGAGGCCTTCTGGGTGGCGCTCGCGCCGGGCTGGAGCGACAGGAAACCGCGGTAGTCGGCGCTGGCTACCGCGTAGGTGAAGCCCTGGGGGACGTGAACCACCAGGTTGAGCTGGCAGTTCTTGCGGAAGTCGGTCGGGTCGGAGGCACCGCCGGCCTGGGCGAGATAGCTGCTGTAGGTCACCGTGAAGGCCGTGTTGTCCGGGGAGACGGCGACGGCGGCCGTACCTGCCGGACAGCCGGAGCCGTTCACCGTGGCGACGTCGATGACGATCTTGTCCGGGGGCGGGTTGTCGAACACCGGTGACGAGGACTGAGCGGGTAGCGCGGTGGTGAGGAGAGCGGCTACGGCACCGCTCAGGAGGAGTCCACCAGCCATGGTTTCTCCCGTGGTCGAGTGTGTGGGGGGTCTGTGTGGAACCTGTGAAGCGCTCCGCATCGTAGGAAGCGCCGGTCACCACCGGGAGGTTCAACTCCGGCCATTCACAACCGACCGTTCACACCCCACGCCCTACGGGTTCTCCCAGGCCGCCGGTTCCGCCGCCAGCGCCCGCACGGGCTCCGGCAGCGCGTCCGCCGCGAGGTCGGCGAGCGTGACACCCTCCAGGATCCGGCGGACGTTCGCGCGCAGCGCGATCCACAGCGGCAGCAGGGGCTCGGCGCTGCCGCTGTAGGCGAGGCCCGTCGGGCGTTCCCCGCGGACCGAGACGATCGGGCCGTCCACCGCGCGGATCACATCGGCGACCGTGACCTCGGCCGCGTCCCGCGCCAGCCGGTAGCCGCCGCCTCCGCCACGCCTGCTGTCGACGATCCCGCCCCGCCTCAGGTCGCCCAGGATCCCTTCCAGGAACTTGTGCGGGATGCCCTGCGCGGTGGCGATTTCCTCCGCCTTCACCGGGCCGTTACTCTGCCGTACGGCCAGCTCCAGTACCGCCCGTACCGCGTAGTCCGCCCGAGCCGAGATCCTCATGGGTCCATTGTGGGGCGTCGCCGCGTGGAGAATGGCCTGCACCCGCGCCCCGTAAGATCGCCCGGGAGGATCCACCTTGGCGCTCAGCAGACGTACCTTCAGTGCCCTGGCGGGCTCGACCGCGCTCGGGCTCGCCCTGGGCGGCAGCGGCGGGCCCGGGGCGCCCTCGGCGTACGCGGCGCGCAGTGTGCCGACCGGCCCGGCACCCGCCCCGCCGAGCGCCGACGGCTGCCGGCACACCATCGGCTACGACCAGTACTCGCTGCTGGTGGACGGCCGGCGGCTGGTGCTGTGGTCCGGCGAGATGCACCCCTTCCGGCTGCCGAGCCCCTCCCTGTGGCGGGACGTGCTGCAGAAGATGCGGGCCCACGGGTACAACGCCGTGAGCATCTACGTGGCCTGGAACTACCACTCCCCCGCTCCGGGCTCCTACGACTTCACCGGCGTCCGGGACCTGGACCTGTTCCTGCGCACGGCCGCCGAGACCGGCCTGTACGTCATCCTGCGGCCCGGCCCGTACATCAACGCCGAGGTGGACGGCGGCGGCTTCCCCGGCTGGCTGACGGCGACGAAGGGCACGGCCCGCACCGACGACCCGACGTACCTGGGGCATGTCGACGAGTGGCTGACCCAGGTGAACCGGATCGCCCGCCGGCACCTGTTCACCCAGGGCAGCGGCACGGTCCTGCTGTACCAGATCGAGAACGAGTACGACGCCCACGCCGGCGACGCCACCGGCCGGGCCTACATGTCCCACCTGTACAAGAAGGTGCGGGCGGACGGCATCGACGTCCCGCTGTTCCACAACGACAAGGGCAGGAACGGGTACTGGGTGCCCGGGTCCTTCGACACCGGCGGGGAGAAGGGCGGCTGGCTGTACGGCTTCGACGGCTATCCGTCGCCCGCGCACACGCCGCCCGACTGGGGGCACTACGGTCCCGGCGGCCCGACGGGCGGGGCCGGCGCCTCGCCGTCCACGCCCGGGTTCGTGCCGGAGTTCGGCGGCGGCTGGTTCGACCCGTGGGGCGGTGCCTTCTTCGACGGCAAGGGGTACGCCGAGTCCCGGCGGACCCGGGACGCCGCCTATGAGCGCCGGTTCTACCTGACCAACCTGGCCAACGGGCTCACCCTGCACAACGTCTACATGACCTTCGGCGGCACCTCCTGGGGCTGGCTGCCCGCGCCGGTCGTGTACACGTCGTACGACTACGGCGCCGCCATCGACGAGGCGCGGAACGTCACGGACAAGATCGCGCCGATGCACCAGCTCGGCCATCTGCTCCAGCGCGTGCCCGACTTCGCCAAGCTGGACCGGGCGGCGGACGTGCACGCCGAGGGCCTGAAGGTCTACCACCTGACCAACCCGGACACCGGCGCCCATGTCTACGTCGCCCGCAACGACGGCACGGACGCGGTCACCACCGAGCTGCCGACCGACGCGGGCCGGGTGCGCATCACGGTGCCCGGCAAGGACGCCCGGCTGCTCACGACCGGGCTGAAGCTGGGCAGGCGGACGCTGAAGTACTCCACCGCCGAACCCATGCTGTGCCTGACGGCCGGCCGGCAGGACGTCGCCCTGTTCTCGGGACGCCTGGGTGACATGGCCGAGCTGGTGCTGAAGTGCCCGGTGGAGCCGAACGTCATGCGGCTGGACCCCGAGGCCGCCTGGGTCTTCGACAACGACGACGACCTGCATGTGAACGTCCCGCTCGGCGAGGGCGGGCTGACCCGGGTGCTGGTGGAGAAGGGCGAGACCGAGACCCCGCTGGTGCTGCTCTTCGCCGACGACGCCACCGCCGTCCGCATGTTCCCGTACGACACCCCGTCCGGAACCGTGCTGGTGTACGGCCCGGCGCTGCTGCGCCAGGCCGAGCTGCGCGGATCCGAGGTCCACCTGACCGGTGACGTCACCGAGACGACGACCATCGAGGTGTGGGGGCCGCGCGGGATCGACACCCTGGTGTGGAACGGCCGTACCCTGCCCACCCGGGTCACCCTGTCCGGCAGCCTGATGACCACCGGCCTGCTGCCGGCCGCCCCCGAGGTGCGGCTGCCCGAGCTGGGCGGCTGGCGGATGCGCAGGGAGAACCCGGAGGCCGGGCCCGGTTTCGACGACTCGGACTGGACGGTCGCGGACAAGAGGACGACGTTCAGCACCACGCCGGTCCCCGAGGGTCAGCCGGTCCTCTTCGCCGACGACTACGGCTTCCACTACGGGGACGTCTGGTACCGCGGCTCCTTCACCGGCTCGACCGGCCTGGAGGAGATCTCCCTCGCCTACAGCACCGGCACGCAGGGCCTGCTGATGGCCTGGCTGGACGGCGAGCCGCTGGGCACCCACCGGATGCCGGTGCCGGACAAGGACACGACCGTCCGGAAGGGCAGTTGGGCGGACACGGCCGTCTTCCCGATCCGTGACTCCCTGCGCTCCCCCGGCCGGCATGTGCTGTCGGTCCTCGTCCGGCGCATGCAACGCGACGAGGACGGCAAGGGGCTCGACACCCACAAGGTGGCCCGTGGGCTGACGGCTGCCGCCTTCAAGGGCGCCTCGCCGGAGGTCAGGTGGCGGATCCAGGGCGCGGCGGCCCCCGACCCCGTGCGCGGCCCGATGAACAACGGCGGCCTGTACGGCGAGCGGCAGGGCTGGCATCTGCCCGGGTTCCGGGACCAGGACTGGGAGCCGGTGAGCTTCCCGCGCACCGCCCGGTACCAGGGCGTGACCTGGTACCGGACCAGCTTCCGCCTCTCGGTCCCGGCCGACGTCGACGCCTCGGTCGGCCTGACCCTGGAGGACGATCCGTACCGGGCCTACCGCGCGCAGATCTTCCTCAACGGCTGGAACATGGGCCAGTACATCAACAACGTGGGCCCGCAGCACACCTTCGTCCTGCCGAACGGCGTCCTGCGCACCCGGGGCACCAACACCCTCGCGCTGGCGGTCCTCTCGGAGTTCACCACGCTGTCGGGGCCGGGCCGGGTGAGCCTGACGCTGCTCGGCAGGGCGAGCGGCGGGCTGCCGGTCACGCCGGTCTGATCACGCGAGCCTGATCACGTTCCAGGACAGCGGCTCCAGTACGGCGGTGAGCGTGCCGTCCTGAAGGGCGGTGCCCTCGACCGGGTGCGGGACGACCCGCTCGGGCTCGGCGCGGGTGTTGCGGGCGTCGGGGTCGGCGTCCGCGAGCGCGCTGTGCTCGGTGACGGTCGTCACCCCCAGCCGGCCGAGGGCGACTTCGAGCGGCAGGGCGTCCGTGCGGCTGCGGTTGACGGCGAACACCGTGACCGTGCCGTCGGCCGCGCGGACGGCCGTGGCGTGCAGCAGGTCCGTCTCGCCGTACTTCTTCGTCTCGTACGTCGGCGAGTCCACGCGCACGTCGAGCACCTCGCCCCGGCCGTACTTCGACGCCTGCGCGAACGGGAAGAACGTGGTCTGCCGCCAGGCCGGGCCGCCCGGCTCGGTCATGATCGGGGCGATCACGTTGACCAGCTGGGCGAGGCAGGCGACGGTGACCCGGTCGGCGTGCCGGAGCAGGGCGATGAGGAGCGAGCCGAGGACGACGGCGTCCGTGACGCTGTAGTTGTCCTCCAGGAGGCGGGGCGCCTCGGGCCAGTCCGTCTGCTCGAAGGTCTTCGCGTGCTCCTCCCACTTCGAGAGGTACCAGACGTTCCACTCGTCGAAGGAGAGGTTGATCCGCTTGCTGGACTTGAGCTTCGCGCCGATGTGGTCGGCGGTGGCGACCACGTTCTCGATGAAGGACTCCATGTCGACGGCCGAGGCGAGGAAGGAGTCGACGTCGCCGTCCGTGGGCTCGTAGTAGGCGTGCAGGGAGATGTGGTCGACCAGGTCGTACGTCTCCTGCAGGACGGTCGCCTCCCACTCGGCGAAGGTGGGCATGGCCTGGCTGGAGGAACCGCAGGCGACCAGTTCGACGGCGGGGTCGGCCTGGCGCATGGCCCGGGCGGTCTCGGCGGCCAGCCGGCCGTACTCCTGCGCCGTCTTGTGCCCGGTCTGCCAGGGCCCGTCCATCTCGTTGCCCAGGCACCACAGCCTGATCCCGAAGGGCTCCTTGTCGCCGTGGGCCACGCGGAGGTCGGAGAGGGCGGTGCCGGAGGGGTGGTTGGCGTACTCCTGGAGTTCGAGGGCCTCGGCGACGCCGCGGGTGCCGAGGTTCACCGCCATCATCGGCTCGGTTTCGGGGCCGAGCTTCTTGAGGAACGCGATGAACTCCGACAGACCGAAGCGGTTCGTCTCGGTGGAGTGCCAGGCGAGGTCCAGGCGGCGGGGGCGGTCCTCGACGGGGCCCACCGAGTCCTCCCACTTGTAGCCGGAGACGAAGTTGCCGCCGGGGTAGCGGATCGCGGTGACACCGAGTTCGCGGACCAACTCCAGAACGTCGGTCCGCAGTCCGGCTTCGTCCGCCGAGGGGTGCCCGGGTTCGTAGATGCCCGTGTAGACGCAGCGGCCGAGGTGTTCCACGAAGGAGCCGAAGATACGGGCGTTGACCTGGCCGACGGTGAAAGCCGGGTCGAGGGTGAAACGCGCGGTGCTCTTGCTCATGGGGTCCTTTCGAATCACTTCACAACCGGCCAGTCGGCACGCCGGCCCAGCTCGTTCAGGCCCAGCTCCGGGGTGCCGTCGCCGTTCGCGTCGTAGTGCCCACGCGGATCCTCTCCTGTCGCTCAACTCACTTGTTCGGTATACCGGATAATGCTCGCAACTTCGAACGGGACCGTAGATTCGAAGCGCTTCCGCGTCAATGGGTGGGACACGAGCTCATAGATGGTTTTCTCTTGGACCACGGTCGCCGCATCCCATGACGGGGACACGCCCAGCCGCGTAGGCTCTGTCCAGCGGAAGGGGGAGTCGATGGGCATCGCGGGCGCGCGTGAGCGGGCGGCACGCCTGGCCGCACGGCTTCGCCGCTCCCGCCCGGGCGCCGCGAAGCGGACGCTGGCCGGCGGCCTCGCCGCCGCCGTCCGCGCCCGGCCCGAAACACCCGACGACGTACGGGCGTTGTGCCGGGCACTGTGCGAGGAGATGAGCGGACTGCGCGGCGGACGGCCCATCGAGGTGCGCTTCGAGCGCATCCCGGACGAGATCGAGGTCACCGGGCTGTGGCTGGAGTTCGCCGACTTCGACCTGGTGATCGTGGAGGAGCGAGCCGAGGCCGTGCAGCAACTGGTGATCCTGGGCCATGAGTTGTGGCATCTGCACACCGGGCACCGCCATCCCCACCTGGCCGGCGACGCGGCGGCCCGCGCGCTCGCCGACGCACCCGGCTGGCGGGACCTTCCCCTCACGGTGGCCGCCCGCAACGGCTCCCGGGAGGCCGACGAGGCCGAGGCGGACGACTTCGGGCACCGCCTGGCCGCCCTGTTCCGCCCCCACCTCACCGGCTCCGGCACCTCCCCCGGCCCGGTGCACCGGTCACTCAGCCCGGTGCAGCGGACCCTCGGTTATCGCGGACGCGACGAAGGGAACCGGGCGTCAAGAAAAGAGGGAAGGGCTCGGTGAACTCGGCGCTCGGCCTCTCGGGGATGCTCGACGAGGTCTCCATCTCCTTCTGGATCCCCACGGCCGTCCTGACCGCCGCGCTGGCGATCAAGCTGCCCAGCATCATCAAGATGTGGCGGGACCCGATGCTGCGTGCCGTCGGCGGTCTGCTGCTGTTCGCCTGTGCGGTGTTCGTCTTCGCGGCCCCGCGGACCATCGCCTGGACCAACCGGGTCACCGGGGTGCCGAACATCTCCGCGCCCTTGGTGTACTCCCTGCTGACCGCGCTCTGCGCGTCCTGGCTGCTGCTGATCATCGCCTGGCGCAACGGCCGCTCCGACTCGGCCCAGACCCGCCGGGTGACCCGCTGGGTGGTGGCCGTCTACGCGGGCGTGGTCGTCGCCCTGTGGGTGCTCTTCGCCCTCGCGGACGTGCCCGTGGAGCGGCTGCGGGACCTGGACACGTACTACGCCACCACTCCCTTCATGCGCGAGGAGATCCTGCTCTACCTCGTCGCGCACACCGTGGCCTGCTCGATCACGGCCCGGCTGATCTGGAACTGGATCCGCACCGACGGCCTCGACGCCTGGCTGCGCTGGGGGCTCAGGCTGCTGGGCGTCGGCTACGCCACGAACCTGTTCTTCGACGCGGCCAAGCTCACCGCCGTCGTGGCCCGCTGGACCGGCCACGACCTGGACTGGCTGAGCACCAATGTGGCGCCGGCCGGCGCGTGCGTCTCCGCCACCCTGGTCGCGGTGGGCTTCATCGTCCCGCACGTCGGCCAGTATCTGCACGAGCGCTGGCACGTCCGGCTGCGCCACCGCGCGCTCGGCCCGCTCTACCGGCTGATGCGGACCGTCACCGGCGAACGCGAGCCCTTCGCCCCGCACGCCCCCGCCGAACTGCGCCTGATCCGCCGCGAGACCTTCATCCGCGACGCCCTGCTGCAACTCTCCCGGCACCTGGACGAGGACCTGCGCGAACGGTCCCACCAGGCCGCCCTCGCCCTCGGCTTCGAGCCGGGCCGGGCCAGGGCCGTCGCCGCCGCCGTCGCCCTGCTGGACGCGGCCGGCGGCGAGCGGCCGCCGCAGGCCGAGGCCGCCGGCTCTCCCTCCGGCCCGGACACCACGTACCTCCTCCAGGAGATCCAGGCCGTGTCCCAGGCCCTCCGCCACCCCGACGAGATCACGGCGGTACGCGCCCGCGCGGCCGCCCCCGCAGAGAGCGTGCGCGCGCATGAGTGAACCCCCCTCCCCCGCCAGAACCGCCGTCGTGCTGGGGGGATCCCACACCGGCATGCTCGCGGCGCGCGCCCTCGCCGAGTCCGCCGACCGGGTCGTCGTCGTCGAACGCGACACCCTGCCCGAGGGCCCCGAGCCCCGCAAGGGTCTGCCGCAGGCCCGGCACGCCCACATGCTGTGGTCGGGCGGGGTACGGGCCGTGGAGGAGCTGCTGCCGGGCATCACCGACGCGCTCACGGCCGCCGGGGGCCGCCGGCATCCCTTCACGACCGGCGTGGTCGCCCTCTCCGCGCAGGGCTGGTTCCGGCGCTGGCCCGAGTCCCACCATGTGATCCTGGCCGGCCGGGACCTGCTGGACGCCACCATCCGCGCGCAGGTCCTCGCCGACGAACGGATCGACCTTCTCGACGGCACCGAGGCGCTCGGCCTCACCGGCAGCGACGCGGCCGTCACCGGCGTACGGATCCGGACGCGGGACGGCGCCGAGCGCACCCTTGCGGCCGGCCTCGTGGTCGACGCCACCGGGCGCGGCTCCCGGGCCCCGCACTGGCTCGCGGACCTGGGGCTGCCCGCGCCGCGGATCCGTGAGGTCGACCCGGGCCTGGTCTACGCGAGCCGGCTCTTCCTCGCCCCCGAGGCGGCCCGGGAGGGCTTCCCGGTGGTCAACCTGCAGCTCGATCCGCACGGCGACGGTCCCGGCCGCTCCGGCTTCCTCCTCCCCATCGAGGACGGCCGCTGGATCGTCACCCTGCAGGGCACCCGGGGCGGCGAACCCGGCGCCGCGAACGAGGACTTCATCCCCTTCGCCCGGGACAGGCTGCGCCATCCGCTGCTGGGCGAACTGCTGGAGCGCGCCGAGCCGCTGTCCGACGTGTCGGTCACCCGCTCCACGCGCAACCGCCGGCACTTCTACGAGCGCATGCCGGCCTGGCCCGAGAACTTCGCCGTCCTCGGCGACGCGCTCGCCGTGTTCAACCCGGTCTACGGCCACGGGCTGGCCGTCGCCGCACAGAGCGCGGTGCGGCTCCGCGCGGTGATACGGCGGCACGGCTGGGGCACGCCGGGGCTGGCGCGCCGCGTGCAGCGGGCGGTGGCCCGTCCGGTCCGCGCGGCGTGGGACCTGGCCCTCGGCCAGGACGTGTTCCACCCCGGCGCGACGGCCTCCGGCCCGACCGTGCGGGACAGGCTCGTCTCGGCCTACGTCGGGCGGCTGATGTACACCGCGACGGGCAACGGCCGCATCGCCCGCCGGGTCACCGACGTGACGTCACTGGAGCGCGGGGCGCACGTGCTGCTGACGCCCAGTGTGCTGCTCGCGGCGGCGGTGGGGCCGCTGCAACCCCCTTTGGCGGGGCCGCCGTTGACCGCGGAGGAGAGGAAAGCGGCGGGGCTGGTATAGGCCGTCGTCCGGCTGCGGGTCCGCGGTGGCTGGTCGCGCAGTTCCCCGCGCCCCTGAGGGGCGCTGCAGTCCCCGGCACCTTCCAAGCGCCGCCGCCGCTGCGGGCAGTCGTGCCTCCCCCAGTGCCTTAAGGGCCTGGGGGGACCCCCAGGCGGCACGGGTGGGCGCAGCGGCACCCCGCACGCGCGGGCAAGCGATTCCCTGCCCCGCTCAGCCCGCGAATGCCGGTTGGGGCAGTCCCTGTCCCGCCCCCGGAATCACCAGCAGGGAACCCGACAGCGGATGCGGGGCCGGCAGGCCGGTGCGGGCTGTCGTGACGTACAGGTCGGTCAGGCCGGCGCCGCCGAACGCGCAGGCCGTCGTACGGGGCGCGGGCAGGCCGATCACCCGGTCCAGGACACCGCCCGGGGTGTAACGCCGTACCGCTCCCCCGTCCCACAACGCCACCCACACACAGCCGTCCGCGTCGACCGTCAGGCCGTCCGGGAAGCCCGCGCCCTCCTCGATCTCCACGAGCGGCCGGCGGCCGTGGACGCGCTCGCCGTCGTAGTCGAAGACGTCCACGCGGCGGGTGGGAGTGTCGACGTAGTACATGAGGCGCCCGTCGGGGCTCCAGCCGGTGCCGTTGCTGATCGTGACGTCGGGCAGGACCGTCCGAGCCGTGCCGTCGCCGTTCAGCCGGGTCAGCGTGCCGCCGCCCGGCGCCTCGTCGTAGCGCATGGTGCCCGCCCACAGCGAGCCGTCGGGGGCGACGGCGGCGTCGTTCGCGCGGCGGCCCGCGACCGGCTCGTGGTGCAGCCAGCGGAACGTGTCGTCGGGGTCCAGCAGGCCCACGCCGTCCCGGAGGTTGAGGACCAGGCCGCCGCCCGCGCGGGGCTTGACCGCGCCCACGTGCTGCTCGGTCGTGCGCACCGTGCGCCGGCCCGTCGCCGGGTCGTAGGTGTGGACGCGCATGTCCAGGATGTCGAGCCATATCAGCCGGCCCGTCGCCACGTCCCAGGTCGGCCCCTCACCCAGCTCCGCCTCCGCCCGTACGGCGACCTCGTACCCGGCGCTCACGCGGCGCCCCGGTGGCCCAGCCGCTCCGACAGCTCGGCCGCGCCCTTCGCGGCCAGCTGCTCCAGCTCGCCCCGGCGTTCGTCGCTCCAGCGGATCATGGGGACGGAGATGGACAGGGCCGCGACCACCTGGCCGGTACGGTCGCGCACGGGAGCGGCCACACAGCTCACGTCCGGGTTGGACTCGCGGCTCTCCACCGCGATGCCCCGCTGCCGGATCTCCGCGAGGGCCTCGCGCAGGGCGGCCGGCTCGGTGATGCTGTTGGGGGTCATCGCGGCCAGCTCGGCGTCGTCCGGGATGCGGGCCGCGAGCTCCGGCTCCGGCAGCGAGGCCAGCAGCATCTTGCCGACCGAGGTGCAGTGGGCGGGGAGCCGGCGGCCGGCGGCCGAGACCATGCGGACGGCGTGCGTGGAGTCGACCTTGGCGATGTAGATGACGTCGGTGCCCTCGAGGATCGCCACGTGCACCGTCTCGTCGCAGGTCTCGGCGACCGAGCGCGCCACCTGCTGGCCCTCGGCGGCGAGGTCGAGCTGCTCGGCGTACCGGCTGCCGAGCTGGTACGGGCGTACGCCGAGCCGGTAGCGTCCGGGCTGCCCCGGCACGGGCACGACGTACGACCGTGCGGCGAGCGTGGTGACCAGCTCGTGCACGGTGGTGCGCGGCAGCTGGAGCTTGCGCACGATGTCGGGGGCGGAGAGCGTCCCGTCCCCGTCGAGGAACAGCTCAAGAATGTCGAGAGCCCGGGTCACGGCAGGTACGAGGCGTCCCACGTCCGGCCCCCTCCCTTGGGTAAGCGCCTGTGTTCGAGATTTCAACAGACGATCGGCATGACGAACACAGGCTAGTCATGGAGGGTTGCCCGGGCAATGGGTCGGAAGGACGGCGGCGGTGGTCCGGGCACCATGGGGCCATGCATCTCGACTTCCAGCTGGTCCTGCTGCGCCGCATGGCGGACCACAACCCGGATCTGGTCGAGGACGCCCGCCGGCGGCTGGGCGTCTCGATCGCGGACATGCGGGAGACGAACAAGCGCTGGCAGGCCATGGTCCGCTCGCCGAGGTCCAGGTCGGCCGCCGCCCGCTATCGCTCGGTCCTGGGCGAGCCGGAGTCCGTCCTGCCCCGCCGCCTCGGCGACGTCGACTGCGAGGCCCGGCGCTGGACCCTGCCGCTCTGGCCCGACCTGCGCTTCGAGGTGCTGGTCGGGCCGGACGGCGCGGTGTGGAACGAGTGGCTGGTGCGCGCACCCGGCGCCCCGGCACCCAGACTGCAGACCCTGGAGGACCTGGTCCCCTGGTCCTGCACGGTCGACGAGGCCGCCCGCGCCTTCGCCCCCGCCCGCCCCCTGGAGGGCACGGCACCGACCCGGTGGGGCCTCGCCTTCACCGCCCCCGGCCCGGACGGCGTACGGCACGAGGTGGTCGCCGAGTTCACCTGGGGGCTGCTCCAGCGGACGGCCGTCATCACCTAGGTCAGACGTCGAAGGTTGTCGCCCGGGTCCGCTTCTCCCAGGCCATGACCTCCTCGCGGACCTGGTCGGCGTGGGCCAGGACCGCGCTCACCCCGTCGTCGCCGAGCGGCAGCCGCAGCGGGGTGTCCTCGGCCTCCAGCGCGGCCAGGATCAGGGCGGCCGCCTTGGCCGGGTCGCCGGGCTGGCTGCCGTGTCCGCGGGCGACGGCACCCCGGGTCTCGCCGACCCTGGCGTACACCCCGGTGTCGGAGCTGATCCCGGCCCGGTCGGCCTCGAAGAGCGAGGTCCGGAACGCGCCCGGCTCGACGATCAGCACCTTGACGCCGTACTCCCGCACCTCGTCCGCGAGCGCCTCGGACAGGCCCTCCAGGGCGAACTTCGTCGCGCTGTACGCCCCGAAGCCCGCGAAGGACATCTGGCCGCCCATGCTGCTCATCTGCACGATCGCGCCCGAGCGCCGTTCCCGCAGGTGCGGCAGCACCGCCCGGACGAGCGCCGCCGGGCCGAAGAAGTGCAGGTCGAACAGGTCGCGCAGCTCGGCGTCCGTCGTCTCCTCGACGGCGCCGACATGGGTACGGCCCGCGTTGTTGACCAGCACGTCGATCCGCCCGTGCCGGGCCACGACATCCCCGACCGCCGCCTCGATCGCCGCCACGTCGGTGACGTCCAGCCGCAACGCCTCCACCTGGTCGGGATGGGCGGCCACCAGGTCGTCCAGGGCCTCGGGGCGCCGGGCCGCGCCGACCACCACATCACCGGCGGCGACGGCCGCCTCGGTGATCGCCCGCCCGAAACCGCTGCTCGCCCCGGTCACCAGCCACACCTTGTTCATCGCAACTCCCCGCAGCTCTCGATCCGTTCGACACGGACAAGGCTGCCGCCGGATGCCGTTGCCCGTCCAAGACCCCTGGTGATAACCAACGGCTATGACCATGGACGTGCACACCCGCGATCTGGGCTACTTCGTCGCGGTCGCCGAGGAACTGCACTTCACGCGCGCCGCCGAGCGGCTGTACGTCTCACAGCCCGCGCTGAGCAAGCAGATCCGGGCCCTGGAGCGGCAGCTGGGGGCGGAGCTCTTCCGGCGCGACCGGCACGGGGTGGCGCTGACGGGCGCGGGCGAGGCGCTGCTGCCGCACGCGCGCACCGTGCTGGCCGCGTGGGAGGCGGGCGCGGCGGCCCTGGAGGAGGCCAAGGCGGCCCAGCGCAGCACCCTGGTCGTGGGCATGAGCACCAGTCCGGGCCGGGGCGGCCTGCTGCCGGCCATCCGCTCCCGCTTCACCGCCGCACACCCCGAGGTCACCGTCCGGCTGCGCCAGGTGAGCTGGGACGACCCGACGGCCGGCCTGGCGGACGGCACCGCGGACGTCGCCTTCGTCTGGCTCCCGCTGCCCGACGAGGAGCGCTACGCCTGGACGCCGGTCGCCGAGGAACACCGGCTGCTCGCCCTCCCCGAATCCCACCCGCTCGCCGCCCGACCGGAGATCGACTTCACCGAGGTACTGGACGAGCCCTTCCTGGCCCTCCCCGAGAGCGCGGGCCGCCTGCGCGACCACTGGCTCGCCCTCGACGCCCGCACCGGCCGGCCACCCCGGATCGGCGCGGAGATCTCCGGCACGGAGGAGACCTACGAGGCACTCGTCGCGGGCCTCGGCATCTGCCTGGTGGCAGAGGGCAACGCCCCCTTGATCACCCTGGGCGGAGTCACCACCCGCCCGGTCCGGGGGATCGAGCCGAGCCGCTATGTGCTGGCATGGCGACGGGAGGACGGTAGCCGACCGCTGGTACGGGCGTATGCCGAAGCATGTCAAGAGACGGTGCGCTGAGCGCCCCGCAAGGGGCGCGGGGCTGTGTTCGATATGCGGCTCCGCCACGTGGGCGCGATCAACCACAACGGCGTCGCAGCCGCACAACGACACCGCGCGGCACTTCAGTAGGCGCAAACGGCCTCCACAACCCGCTCCAACGACCCGGGATGCAGCCACAGGAACAGATTCGGCTCCACCAACTCCAGCTCCATCAGCCGGGGTTCCCCATCCTCCCCGTCCACGAGATCCACCCGCGCGTACAGCAACCCGGAACCACCGGGCACCGCCCCCAACGCCTTCTCGGCGACCGCCAGTTCCGCATCCGTCGGCTCCCACCGCTCCAGATCCGGATGCGCCACCTTCTCCGCGTCGTACGCCGTCCCCGGCGTGAGCACCGCGCCCTTGCGGCTCGCGTGCAGCAGCCGCCCGCCGAAGAACTGCAGCGCCCGCTCCCCGCTGACGTCGATCCCCCGTACGTACGGCTGCACCATCGCGGTGAACCCCTCGGCGTGCATCCGGTCGAGCTGCCGCAGCGCCGTCTCGCGCCGGTCAGGCGTGTAGCGCGCGGCGAACCGGGCGCCGGCGCCCGAGGTCGGCTTGATCACGTACTCGTGGCCGTCGGGCAGGTCGGCCGGCTCGCCCGGTGCTATGTAGCGCGTGGGGACGGTGGGCACGCCGGCCGCCGCCAGTTCGCCGAGGTAGCGCTTGTCGGTGTTCCAGCGCACCACGGGCGCCGGATTGGCGAGCCGGGTCAGCGCGCCGACCCGGTCCACCCAGGCCCCGAACTCCGCGGCCCGCCAGCTGTAGTCCCAGGTGGACCGGATGACGACGAGGTCGTAGCCGCCCCAGTCGGCGTCCGGGTCGTCCCAGTGGCGGGCCTCCGCCTCGGCACCCGCGTCCGTAAGAGCCCGCACCAGCCCCGGCAGGTCGGTGTCCTTGCCGGGCTCGGCGCCGGGGTCGTAGGTGGCGAGGGCGATGCGGGGCACGGCGGACTCCCTGTCGTACGACGGATGGGTCGGCAGCGAGGCTAACAAGCGCCGGGGAACCGGAAGACGGCGGTTGACCTTCACCTTTGGTGAGGCCCCAGCATCGGTGGCGGACGACGAGGAGCGCGAGGTGCCCATGGAGCTGCTGACGATCGGCGCCTTCGCGAGGGCGAGCCGGCTCTCGCCGAAGGCGTTGCGGCTGTACGACGAGCTGGAGTTGCTGCGGCCCGCCCGGGTCGACCCGGACACCGGGTACCGGTACTACGCCGTCGAGCAGCTCGGGCGGGCCCGGCTCGTGGCCTGGCTGCGGCGGCTGGGCATGCCGCTGGCCGAGATCCGCGTGGTGTGCGCCCTGGGCCCGGCCGACGCGGCCCGGGAGATCGGCGCGTACTGGGCGCGGGTCGAGGCGGAGACGGCCGTGCGGCGGGATCTCGCCGCGTTCCTCGTGGACCAGCTGACCGACCAGTCGAGAAGGGACCACACCATCATGCTGGAACTGCGCTATTCCGCCCACTCCGACCGTGGGCTCGTCCGCCCCGCCAACCAGGACTCCGTGTACGCGGGCCGCAGGCTGCTCGTCGTGGCCGACGGTTTCGGCCCGGCCGGGGCGCCCGCGAGCAGCGCGGCGGTGGAGGCGCTGCGGTTCCTGGACGAGGCCGAGGAACTGCCCGCGGACGGTGTGCTGAGCCTGCTGGAGGACGCGGTGCGCTCCGCGGGTGAGGCGGTGTGCGACGTGGCCGAGGGCACGAACAAGGTCGGCACCACACTGACGGCGCTGCTGTGGACGGGGGCGCGGCTCGCGCTGGCCCACGTCGGGGACTCGCGGGCGTATCTGCTGCGGGACGGGGAGCTGAGCCGGATGACCCAGGACCATCGGGTGGAGCCTCGGTCGTTGCTGCTGCTCAAGGCTCTGGCCGGTGGGATGGATCCGGTGCCGGACGTGCGCTTGCAGGAGGTCCGGGAGGGGGACCGGTATCTGCTGTGCTCGGACGGGCTGACCGAGGTGGTGCCGGACACGCGGATACGGGAGGCGCTGGACGCGTCCGCCGTGCCGGGCGAGGCCGTGGAGGCGCTCATCGCGGCGGCCAACGAGGCGGGCGGCCCCGACAACGTCAGCTGCGTCGTGGCCGATGTCCTGGAGACGACCGCCTGAGGGATCCGGTGCGGCAGGCCGGTGCTGCGGCCGGGCGGGGGTGGGGTCGCTCGCCGGCGCGGGCAGGGTGCCGCTGCGCGCGGCCGAGTTGCGGGTCGCGGTGGACTTGAGCACGGTCGTCGGGGCGAGAGTCCTGGTGTAGGAAGGGTGGCGACGGTCGACCGACAGTTAGGAGTGCGCCGCGTGTCCTCCCTCTTCCCCGCTCTGGCGGACGGTCCGGGCGAGCTGGTCGCCCTGCGGTTCGGCGAACGGTCGTTGACGTACGGCGAGCTGGCCGGGGCCGCCGGGGCGCTCGCCGCCCGGCTGCGGGGCGCCGGCCGGGTGGCCGTGTGGGCCACGCCGGAGCTGGAGACCGCCGTCGCCGTGACGGGCGTGCTGCTCGCCGGGGCGGCCGCGGTGCCGCTGAACCCGAAGTCGGGCGAGAAGGAGCTCGCTCACATCGTCTCCGACAGCGCGCCGACGCTGGTGCTGGCCGCACCGGGCGCCCAACTCCCCGGGGCGCTGGGTGCGTTGGAGCGTATCGATGTCGATGCGGCCGCCCGCGGTGCCGTACCCGACGACACGGCCTCGGAGGAGGACCCGGCGCTGATCGTCTACACCTCCGGCACGACCGGCCCGCCCAAGGGTGCCGTCCTGCCCCGCCGGGCCCTCGCCACCACCCTGGACGCGCTCGCCGACGCCTGGCAGTGGACGGCGGACGACGTGCTGGTGCACGGGCTGCCGCTGTTCCATGTGCACGGGCTCGTGCTGGGCGTCCTCGGTCCGCTGCGGCGGGGCGGCGGCGTCCGGCACCTGGGGCGGTTCTCCACCGAGGGCGTGACCCGGGAGCTGAACGCCGGCGCGACCATGCTGTTCGGGGTGCCGACGATGTACCACCGCATCGCCGAGGCCCTCCCGGCGGACCCGGAGCTGGCCGAGGCCCTCGGGCGGGCCCGGCTGCTGGTCTCCGGCTCGGCCGCGCTGCCCGTGCACGACCACGAGCGGATCGCGGCGGCGACCGGACGGCGGGTGATCGAGCGGTACGGCATGACCGAGACGCTGATGAACACCAGCGTGCGGGCCGACGGCGAGCCGCGCGCGGGCACCGTGGGCGTGCCGCTGCCCGGTGTCGAGCTGCGGCTCGTGGAGGAGGACGGGACGCCGATCACCGCGTACGACGGGGAGAGCGTCGGCGAGATCCAGGTGCGCGGGCCGAACCTGTTCACCGAGTATCTGAACCGGCCCGACGCGACGGCCGCCGCGTTCACCGCCGACGGGTTCTTCCGCACCGGCGACATGGCCGTCCGCGAGCCCGACGGCTATGTGCGGATCGTCGGGCGCAAGGCCACCGATCTGATCAAGAGCGGCGGGTACAAGATCGGCGCCGGTGAGATCGAGAACGCGCTGCTGGAGCACCCGGGAGTGCGGGAGGCGGCCGTCACCGGGGAGCCGGACGCGGACCTGGGCGAGCGGATCGTCGCCTGGATCGTCCCGGCGGACGCGCGGACGCCGCCCGCCGCCGAGGAGCTGGCGGACCATGTGGCCCGGTGCCTCGCCCCGCACAAGCGCCCCCGCGTCGTGCGCTACCTGGACGCGCTCCCCCGCAACGACATGGGCAAGATCATGAAGCGGGCGCTGGCCGATGTCTGAGCGCCGCTCGGCCCGGGAGGTCCTGACCCTGGTCACGGACCCGGCCACCTTCAGAGAACTCCCTTCCCCGACCGGGCGGTTGAAGCCCGACGGCCCGCTCGGCTGGCGGGGCTACGACGCCTCGCGCGCCCGGGCCGCCCAACGCACCGGCGAGGAGGAGTCGGTCGTCTGCGGCACCGCGCGCGTCACGGGTACCCCGGCCGTGCTGATCGCCTTCGAGTTCGGCTTCCTGGGCGGCTCCCTGGGTGAGCGCACCGGGGACCGGCTGGAGGCGGCGTACACCCACGCCCGCGCACACCGGTTGCCGGTCGTGCCGTTGATCGCGACCGGGGGCAGCCGGATGCAGGAGGGCATGCTCGCGCTGAGCCAGCTGCAGCGCGTGGCCCGGCAGTCGGCACTCACCCGGGAGGCCGGGCTGCCGCAGATCGCGGTCCTGCGGGACCCGACGACCGGCGGCGGCTGGGCCACGCTCGGCGCCGGAGCGGACGTCGTCCTGGCCCTGCCGGGCGCCCAGGTGGGCTTCGCCGGTTCCCGGGTCCGCCCGGCCGACGCCGACCCGGCGGCCTACACCGCCGAGGGACAGGTGGCGGTGGGGTCGGCGGACGCGGTGGTACGGCCCGAGGAGCTGCGGGAGACGCTGGGACAGTGGCTGCGGCTGCTCACCACCCCCGCGCAGGAGGCCCCCGCGCCACCTGCCCTCGGCGCCGCCGACCTGCCCGCCACCGGCTGGGCGGCCGTCCGCCGGGCACGCTCTCCCGAACGCCCGCGCGCCCAGGCCTACTTGGACGCCTGCTTCACCCACCGCCGGGACATCAGCGGTGACCGGTGCGGGGGGTGCGGACACCGACGGCATGCTGTGCGGGTTCGGTGAGCGGGACGGCCGTACCGTGGCGTACGCGGCGCAGACCGGAGCGGCGACCCGGCCCGCCGGGTACCGCACCGCCGCCCGGCTGATCCGGCTCGCGGACCGGCTCGACATCCCGGTGCTGACGTTGGTGGACACCCCGGGGGCGGCCAATGACGCCGAGGCGGAACGGCAGGGGGCCGGGGCGGCGATCGCGGAGGTCTTCGGTGCGGTCGCGGCCGCCCGGGTGCCGATCACCACGCTGGTCATCGGCGAGGGCGGCTCCGGCGGAGCCCTGGCGCTGTCCGCACCGGACAATACCTGGGCGACGCCGGACAGTTACTTCTCGGTGATCGCCCCGGAACTCGCGGCGGCCATCCTCAAACGCCCGCCGCAGGAGGTGGAGGCGACCGCCGAGCAGCTACGGATCCGGCCACAGGACCTGGTGGAGCTGGGGGTGATCCGGGGGATCGTGAACCGCCCCCAGCCGTAGGTCACTTCACCGCCACCGCCCGGATGATCTCCTGCGTCACCGAACCACCCTTGTCGTCGTGGGCCGAAGCCCGCACCGAAACCGAGCTCGCACCGCGCGGCACGGTCAGCGTGCCGCGCCAGGAGGCGCCCGCGCCCGTCAGCGGGACGGACCGCCAGGTGCCGCCGCCGTCGTACGACACCTCCAGCCGGCCCCCGCCCAGCGTCCCGGTACCGGCGGCACCCACCACGTACCGCGCGCCGAGCCCCACCGGCACCCGTTGCCCGCCCCGCACACTGCCCGCGAGGTCGGTCCCGATGTCGTACGCGAGGTTGATCAGCGGCAGGTAGGTCCAGTGGTCCTCCGGCGTCGCCGCCGACCGGAACGTCCACGCGGAGTGCCCCCGCGAGCCCAGCGGCCAGCGCGCCGCGTCGAGCGCGGTGTCGGTGACGACCTGGTAGGTGCGGGCTTCGGCGGGCGCGTCCCGGACGTACGCGGCGGAGCCGTTGCCCTGGTCGACGAGTGTGCCGTCGAGGTAGACGGCGGTGGTCTGGCTCATACCGCTGTCCGCGCTCCACACGTCGCCGAACCCGGTGTGGTCGGGCGCGGAGTCGCCCCAGCCGGGGGTGTTCAACTGGATCTGGTTCCCCGCCCGTTGCTGCCCCCAGCCGAGCCCGGTGCCGAGCCACGGGTGCCACACGGGCCGGAACCAGTTCAGCACCGGCCGCGAACCGCCCTCGTACCGCACCAGTCCGCTGCGCTCCTCCAGGGTGCCGTCGCCGATCGCCACGGACTCGTGCCACAGCTGACCGGGGCCGGTGGAGACGTGGTCGGTGCGCTCGGCGGGCAAGTGCACCCGCTCCTGGAAGCCGAGGCCGAGCGGGAAGGCATCGGTGAGGGAGTAGCGGAACTCACCGCCGTCCACCGGCCGGGCGGCATGGAACCTCACGTGCAGAGCGGCGAGTTGACGCTTGCCGGGGGCGTAGGTGAGGTCGCGGTCCGGGACTGCACCCCGGTGCCCCTCGGACAGGTCGTACACGTACGGGGAGTCGGCCGTGCCGGCCATCCCGACCGAGCGCATCGCCCGCAGGCGGGCAGCGTCCGCCCGGTTCACGGTGGCGATCTGCAGCGGCCGGTCGGCGTTGTCGTCGGTGCCCCACCAGGCCATCAGCCGGCCGGGGGCGTCGTCCGTCACGAACAGCGCCCGGACGCCGGCGTCCTGCGCGGCCCCGGCGAGCGCGGCCGGGTCGGCGCCGTCGGCGAGGTGCGCGAGCACCGCCTTGCCGGAGACACCGGTGAAGGGCCCGTCGCCGACGTCCACGAGGGGCAGCCTGGTCCGGCCCTCGATGAGCGTGCCGCCCGGCTGGACGGTCGCCTCGCCGACGCCCCCGACCTGAAGCTGCGGCTCGGCGAGCCGCCATACCGTGCGGTACTCGAAGCTGCCCGCCCTCACCTTCGCGGTGGGGGCGGCGAAGACACTGTCGTACGTCAGGGGCACCTGGACCGCGTCGAAGAGGTCGGCGCCGTTCGCCTGCCGGTCGTACTCCATGAGGAGCTGGTGGGTCTCGGTGCGCCGGTCCACCTTCGCCTTGAGCTCGCGCAGCTTCCGGCCGTCCAGGGTGACGTCCTGGTCGTGGTCGAGGGTGATCTCGGGTGCCGCGAGGAAGCCGAGGCCGAGGGAGTCGGCGCCGTGGCTTCCGTGCACGTCGAGGAAGGTGGCGAGGGAGTAGGTGCCGGGCTTCAGGCGCAGCCGGAGGGTGCCGGAGTCGCCGACGTGGGCCGGCCGGGCGTCCTCGCCCGCCGCGAGCCGCTGCACGGTGAGGTCGGCGGCGGTGGGCCTGCCCGCGCGGTCCTCGACGTGGACGGTGAGCGTGTACCGCTCGTCCTCCTTGACCAGCCCGAACGCGGTGTGCGCGACGGCGTCTCCGGAGGGGCTCGTGGCCACGATCTGCCCGCTGGTCTCGCCGACCGGCGCCCTGGAGCCGTCCCCGGTGACGGTGGTGGAGGCGGTGCCGTGGGCCGGGACGGTGAGCGAGGTGTCGGCGAGAGCGACGGCACCGTCCGGCGCGCCGGTCACGGACAGCTTCAATCCGACTGCCTGGTCGGAGGAGTTGGTGTAGGTCACGGTCCGGGTGACGGGCTTGTCCCGGTCGTACGGCCAGCTGTGGAAGCCGAGGTCCGCGCTGCCGGTGGCGGTGACCCGGGCCGTGACGGCGTCCGGCACGCTCACCCTGCCCGCGCCCAGCACATAGGCGGACGCCTCCAGTCGCTTCGAGCTGGACATCAGCGCGTCCTTCAACCGCGCGCCGGTCCAGTCGGGATGCTCCTGGGCGAGCAGGGCGGCGACCCCGGCGACGTGCGGGGTCGCCATGGACGTACCGCTCAGGGAGGTGTAGTAGCCGCTGCCGTCGGTGAGCTGGGAGCGGGCGGCGAGGATGCCGACGCCGGGGGCCGAGATGTCGGGCTTGAGGGCGTTGTCGCCGTAGCGGGGTCCGGCGCTGGTGAAGTAGGCCGCCTGGTCGGCGGAGTCGACCGCGCCGACGGTGAGGGCGGCGTCGGCGGCGCCGGGCGAGCCGATGGAGGACGGGGCGCCGGTGTTGCCCGCGGCGACGACGAAGAGCGCGCCGGTCTCCTCGGAGAGGGTGTTGACCGCCTCGGCCATCGGGTCGGTGCCGTCGCTCGCCTCCGTCGATCCCAGGCTCATGGAGACGATCCGGGCGTGCACGTCCCGGGCCGCCCACTCCATCCCGGCGATGATCTGCGACTCGCTGCCCGACCCCTGGTCGCTGAGCACCTTGCCGACGGCGAGGGTGGCCTCGGGCGCGACCCCCTTCTCCTTGCCGTCGGAGGCGGAGCCGCTGCCGCCGACGGTGGAGGTGACATGGGTGCCGTGTCCGTTGCGGTCGGCGACCTCCTCGCCGTCGACGAAGCTCTTGGTGGCGGTGACCCGGTCCTTCAGGTCCGGGTGGCCGAGGTCGACCCCGGTGTCGAGGACGGCGACCGTGACGCCCTTGCCGGTGAGCCCCGCGTCCCAGGCGGCCCGCGTGCCGATCTGCGCGTTGCTCCCGGCCATGTCGGCCTTCACCCTGCCGTCCAGCCAGACCTTGTCGAGGCCGTCGCGGTGCGTGAACGACCGCCAGAAGGTGCGCCCCTTGCCGGCCTCGACGGCGGCGCCGCGCAGGCTCGGCAGGTTCCGCGTCCGGTGGGTCCCGGCCGGGGTGGCGGCCCGCGCGCCCCTGCCGTAGGTCACGATGAGCGGCGTCGCGCCGGCCCTGGCGTCGGTCAGCCCCTGCCGGATCAGCCCGCTCACGTCGAACAGCCGCCGGTCCAGCGTCCCGGCCCGCAGGTACGGCAGCGCCTCGTCCGGTACGACACTGATCTCGCCGTCGCTCTGCCGCGTCCGCACGGCCCCGGTGGCTCCCTCGGGCCGCTGCACGGTGACCGTCCTCCTCCCGTGCCCGAGGTCGGTGACGGTCACCTTGTCGCCGGTGACGAGGGTGACGGTGGTGGGGGCCGCGGAACCGGGAGCGGGGGTGACGGTGGTGGGAGCCGCGGAACCGGTGGCGGGCGCCCTCGGGGCGGCGGTGGCCGGTCCGTTGGGCAGCAGGGCACCCAACAGCCCCACCGCCACCAGCGCAGCCGAGCGTCTGACTGGTCCTGTGGTCATCCACGCCTCTTCTCGTGTGGGTTCGAGCGGGTCGCGTGCTGGGACGAGTGTCATGTGCCGCCTGTTGCGGGGGTGTTGACCGTCGGCGGCGGGAATGCGCCCTGGCGGTTTTCCGCCAGGCTGCGCGACCTGCGTGACGGGACCCCGAGACACCGTCAGGAACCTTCGGTCACAATGGGCTTGGAGGAAGAGCGAGCACACGGGGGCGATCAACACCATGGGCAGGCTGCTGGAGTTCACCACGGAGGACGGCGCCGTGGTCGTCGTGGAGAGCGGGGAGCCCGGGACCGGGACCCGCCTCGTCGGCCGCGGCGGCACCGGCCCGGCGGCCCAGGCGTCCAGCACCTTCGAGGGCGCCCTGGACGGGGTGCGCTCGGCGGCCCAGTCCGCGCTGCGGGTGTTCCGCGACGGCAGCCTGCGTCCCGACTCGGTGGAGCTGGAGTTCGGGGTGAAGCTGACCGCGGAGGCCGGCGCGGTCATCGCCAAGGGAGCTGCGGAAGGGCAGCTGGTGGTGCGCCTGGCTTGGTCGTCGCGGCCCCCGGGCGCCGAACCGGCCGCGGCGGCGCTCCCGTCGGCGACGAGCTCCCCGGAGCCGACGTCCCACTCATGAGAAGCGCTTCCTGGCATGCCCGGATCGAGTGCGGGGACATGGTGGTGGGAGCGGGCTTCCTGGTGGGCCCCAGTACGGTCCTGACCTGCGCGCACGTCGTGCAGGACAGCGAGCCGGGCACCTTGACCGTGTCCTTCCCGAACCGCCCCGACTTCACCGGGCTGCCCGCGACCGTGGCCGTGCACGGCGGCTGGGCGGGCGGCGCCACCGACCCCGGCGACCTCGCCGTGCTGGAACTGGCCCGTAAGGTGCCGCTGAGCCCGGCCAGGTTCGCCCCGCCGGACACGGAAGCGGACCTGACCGAGCGGGTGCTGGAGGCGTACGGCTTCCCGGACGGCTACGCCGAGGGGCAGCTGGCCCGGTACCGGGCCGTGTCCACCACGCGGATCGCCGGCCAGTGGGTGCAGCTGGAGGCCGTCACCGCCCATGGGCAACCGCTGACGGAGGGCTTCAGCGGCGCCGCGGCGGCCCTCCCGGACGGCCGGGTGGTCGGCATGGTCGCCCAGCGGGCGGGCGAGCCCGGCGTCCTGGTCGCCCGGATGCTGCCCACCGAGACCCTGGCCCGGCACTGGCCCGGCCTCGGTGAACTCGTCCCGGCCTGCGACGCCGGCGAGGACCCGACCCGGCGGCTGTACGAGCTGGTGCGGCGGGCCGAGGCCGCCGGGCTGGAGTGCTCACCGGACCAGCTGTTCGTGGACGCCGTCGGCGACTTCGGCCCGGAGCCGCCGCCCGGCGGATTCCCCTCCCTGCGCGATGCGGTTACCTATGTGCAGTGGGAGGTGGTGCCGTCGGCGCCGGCCCTCTCCCGGTTCGCCGACCGGCTGGCGGACCTGCTGGAGGGGCCCGCCGCACAGCCGTCACCGGCCGCCCCCGCCGGTTCCTGGACCCCGATCGTCATCGAGATCGACCGCAGCGGCGCGGGCACCGACCAGGTCACGGTGTCGGTGTCGGCCTGTCGCGAGGGCCGGCGCCGGCCGGTGGGCACGGCTCGGCTGGCCCGTTCCGACGTGCGGGAGTACGTCCAGCAGGGCATCGACCGGGCCTTCACCCGGCTCGCCCCGGACGCCGAGGAACTGCTCACCTTCGTCCTGCCCCGGGACTGGCTGAACCTGCCGGTGGCCCGGTGGGCGTGCGGTGCGGAGGACCCGACGCCGCTCGGTTGCGCCCACCCGGTGGTCGTCAACGACCGCTACCGGCACCACAGCGGCCGGCTGCGGCACAAGCTCGGCAAGAAGTGGCAGCGGCTGGCCGGGGGTTCCGGCACGGTGCTGCACCGCGTCGACTGCGGCACCCAGGAGCAGCCGCCGGGCCTGCGCAGGCGCCTGAGCGAGAACGGCGCGGGCCTGGCGGGCTTCGCAGCGCCGCCCGGCACACTGCCCGAGCACTTCACGGTGGGCCTGAACATGCCCGTGCCCGTGCTGGTATGGCCGCGCTCGGGCTGCCCCGGCCCGGCCGAGCCGCACGACGCGTGCACCGGTTCGGCGTTCCTGGACGCGCTCGCCCCCGCCGTCGAGGGCGTCCCCGCGGCCGAACTCCCCCGGGTCATCACCGCGTTGCGGGAGGAGGCGGAGGCCGCGCCGGTGCCGGAACGGCACTGGGCGCGGGACGTCCAGCTGCTCTGGGACGACCCCCACTGCTTCCCCGAGACCACCGCGAGCCTGCACTCCCCCGTCGCCTGAACCGCACCACAGCCGAGCACCGCGTCCCCCGAAGTCCGTGATCCGCCGTACGACCGGAAGAAGAAGGTCCCATGCCCCTGAGGCCCGTGTACACCGGCACCGCGGAGCCGCACGACGGTATCGACGAGCTGCCGCCGCCCCCGCCCTGGCGGGCCTTCGACGGCGAGCCGGTCCTTCCGACGCCCGCCGACGCCGCCGACGAGACCGCCACGTCCCCCGACCGCACCCACCGTGCCGCCACCTACCAGGCCACCCCGCAGACCGTGCAGCTGGTCAACGCCGCGCTCTACCTGCGCCGTCCGCTGCTGGTCACCGGCCCGCCCGGCACCGGGAAGTCCTCGCTGGCGTACGCGGTGGCCCGCGAGCTGCGGCTCGGCCCGGTACTGCGCTGGAACATCACCAGCCGGAGCACCCTGCACGACGGCCTCTACCACTACGACCCCCTCTCCCGCCTGTACGCGGCGCGTCAGGCGGCGGCGAGCGAGCGCCGCGCCCGGATCCCCGAGGCGGCCGTCGAGGACCATCTGCGCCTCGGTCCCCTCGGCACCGCCCTGCTGCCCCACGCCCGCCCCCGCGCGCTGCTCATCGACGAGATCGACAAGAGCGACCTGGACCTGCCCAACGACCTGCTCAACGTGCTGGAGGAGGGCCAGTACGAGATCCCCGAGCTGGTCCGGGCCGCCCGGCACACCCCGCGGGCCGAGGTGATGGTGGACGGCACCCACGACCGGGTCACCGTGGCGGGCGGCCGGGTCCGCTGCCGTGCCTTCCCGTTCGTCGTGCTGACCAGCAACGGCGAGCGCGAGTTCCCGCCCGCGTTCCTGCGCCGCTGCGTCCGGCTGCGGCTGCGGCAGCCCGACGACGCCCAGCTGGCCGCCATCGTCGACGCCCACTTCGACGGTGCGCCGGGCGCCTACGCCCAGACCCTGATCAGCCGCTTCCTGGACCGGGTGAGCGGCGGCGAACTGGCCACCGACCAGTTGCTCAACGCGATCTACCTGGCCCGCTCCGCCGACGTGTCCGCCGACTCCCTCCAGGAGCTCGCGGAACAGCTCATGCCGTACCTCGGCGAGGCGCAGCCGTCCGATGCCTTCTGACCGCCACGGCTCCCCGGACCCGCTCGCCCGCCTGGCCGGCGCCCTGGCCGGGGCGACGGGCGGGGTCCGCCCCACCCCGCTGGAGCTGGCGGAACTGCTGTGGCTGGCTCGGCAGATGGATCCGGTGGCCGAGGCACCCCCGGAGCCGCCGCCCCCGGAGCCGCGCCCGCAGGAGCCGCCGGACCGGTCAGCCGGGCGGGATGCGCCCGCCGACCCGCCGCCGCCCGAGCCCCGGCCCGCGGCACCCCCGGCGTCGCCCCGCGTACCGCTCCACCTGCCGGCCCCGCACCCGCGGACCGGCCGGTACGCCTCCCTGCTGGCGCCCGCGCCCCCGATGCTGCGCCATCCGCTGGCGCTGCAACGCTCGCTGCGCCCGGTCAAGCGCCGTACCGACGCCCCGCACGGTCAGCGCCTGGACGAGCAGGCGACGGTGGACCGCATCGCCCGTCTCGGTGCCGCACCCGAGCACTGGCTGCCGGTGCTGCGACCCACGCGGGAACGCTGGCTGCGGCTCAACCTGGTCCACGACACCGGCCCGACGATGCCCATCTGGCGCCCGCTGGTCCGCGAACTGCGCACGGCGCTGGGCCAGTCGGGCGTCTTCCGCACGGTCACCGTGACCCCCGCCCTGCCGGACGGCCGGCTCGGCGGCCACGGCACCCTCGGCCCCGCCGACGGCCGCACCGTCACCCTGGTCGTCAGCGACTGCATGGGACCGCAGTGGCGGCCGGGCCCGGCGGGCAGCCGGTGGCAGGCGACCCTGCACCGCTTGGCCCGGCGGCAGCCCGTGGCCGTCGTACAGCCCCTGCCGGAACACCTGTGGCGGGACACGGCCCTGCCCGCCGAACCCGGCCTGCTCCGTGCGCCGTTCCCGGCGGCCCCCACGGCGACGTTGACCTTCACGCCGTACGACGGCGACCCCGCGCACTACCTCGCGGCGGGCTTCGTCCCGCTGCCCGTGCTCGAGCCGGGTCCGCGCTGGCTGGCCAACTGGGCGGAGCTGGTCGCGTCGGCGGGCGGAACGGACCTGCCCGGATCGGCGGCACCGCTGGGGCGGGTGCCGGATGCCACGGCCCGGACGGATCTGGCCCGGCTGTCCCCGCGGGAGCTGGTCCTGCGCTTCCGGGCGACCGCCTCCCCGGAGGCGTTCCGGCTGGCCGGCCACCTGGCCGTCGGCCGTCCCGACCTGCCGGTCATGCGCCTGGTCCAGCGGGCGGTCGAACCCGATCCGCGCCCCCAGCACCTGGCCGAGGTGATCCTCAGCGGCCTGCTGACCACGACCGGCGGCACACCCGGCTCGTACGCCTTCCGCCCCGGGATCCGCGACCTGCTGCTGCGCGGCCTGCCCCGCTCCGCTCGCGCCGCCACGAACGAACTGCTCGCCCGGGTGGGCGGGTTGATCGAGGAACGGGCCGGGGCGGCACCCGGCGAGTTCCGCGCGGTGATGGCCGCGGCCGACGGTGCGGGGGCGGTCGGGGAGGCGGGGGCGGCCGCGGGCGGGGAGGCGTTCGCGACCGTACGGCCGGAGAGCGTACGGCAGTTGGCCGGGGGCAGGGCGGAGCCGATGGCGCCGTCCGAGCGGATCGGCCGCTATCGGCTGGTGCAGCGGTTCACCCCGTCCGGGCGGGCCGTGTGGCTGGCCGAGGACCCGGAGACGGACCGCCCGGTGGCGGTGCGGTTGTACCGGCCGTTTCGCGACAGCGCACGGCGCGAGGCGTTCCTGCGGGACACCGCGCGTCTGCGGGCTCTCACGCACCCCAACCTCGCGCAGGTCAGCGACTTCGGCATCGAGGACGGACGACCGTACGTCGTCATGGAGTACGTGCCGGGCGTCAATCTCAACGCCCTCGTGTCCCTTTCCGATTACCGACTCCCGTCCCCGCTGGTGGCGAAGGTCGGGAGACAGGCCGCACAGGCTGTCGCAGCGATCCACGAGGCCGGCATCACGCACGGCGACCTGGGCCTGTCCAGGGTGATGCTCGAACCCGACGGCACGGTCAGGCTCAGCGGCTTCGCACCGGGCCGCACCTCCGGGGCGGAGGGGCAGGCGCAGGACCTGGTGAAGCTGGGCAGGCTGTTGCAGCGGCTGGCCATGGGGAACGCACGGGCCGCGCCGCCCTTCGCGCCGGAACGGCTCTGGCACCTTCCGGAAAGTCTGCGCGAGCCGTATGCGCGCGCGCTCGGCCTGCTGATCTCCGGAACCCCTCGGGACCAGGCGCGGGGCACGGACCTGCTGATGGACGAGGAACTGCTGTCGCTCGCCCGGAGGGAGTACGAGCGGCGGGTCTACCGCGTCCTGGGCCCGGTGACCGTGCACCCGGAAGACCACCCTGAACACGCCGTGGAACTCGCGCCGGAGGAGGCGGCGGTACTGGCGATGCTGTTGCTGCGGGACGGCCGCGAGGTGACCCGTGCCGAGCTTCGGGCCGGTGTGTGGGCCCCGGGCGAGGAACCGGAGGACGCCATGGCCGCCGTGGACGTGATCGCGTCCACGTTGCACGCCGTGCTGCGGCCCGGCGCACTGGCGGTGCTCCCCGAGGGGTACGCCCTGCACACCAGCGCCGACATCGTGGACCTGGAGCGCCACGAGTACTTCGAGCGAACGGCCACCGAGCGAAGCGTGTTGGGCCCCCGCGAGGATGCGAGCACGTACTACGACAAGGCGCTCGCCCTGTGGCACGACGAGGGCCCGCTCGCGGGCGTCCCCGGCCCCGCGGCCCGCACGGCGCGCCGTCGGCTCGTCCAGCTCCGCCTGGCGCTGCATCGCAAGCTCGCCGAACTCCACCTGGATCTCGGCGAGTACGAGCTGGCCGCCGCCCAACTCACCGATCTGGTCGCGCGGTACCCCTCCCGGGAGGACTTCCGGCGGCTGCTGATGCTCGCCCTGCGCCGCCAGGGCCGTACCGAGGAAGCACTGGAGGTGTACGAGGAGTACGAGCTGTCCGGCGGCCGCGACCCGGAGCTGCTCGCCCTGGGGCACGAACTCCGCGAGGACTACGACGCCCCCTCGCAGGACACAGGTGTCGCCCCCTACGACCACGACACCGCCCCGCTCTCCCAGAACCCGGTCCCGGAGCCCGACGCCCTGCCGGAGGGCAGCTTCCCCACCGAGGAGTCGCTGCCGTCGATCTTCGAGATGTGGGACGAGGAGTCGGCGCGAGAGGTCCCGCTGCCGCAGAACGAGGTGCCGGAGAGCCTGTTCGCCGTGGACGACCCGCTGGCCGAGGAGCCCGGGGAACCGCACGACGAGCAGCCTTACGCGGACGACGAGAACGACGGCCATGAGGGCTACTACGATCTCTACGACGCCCTCGGTGACGAGCCGCCCCCGCCCACCTACCGCACCGTGGTCACCTACGCGTTCGCCGACGGCCCGCAGCATCCGGACCTCGTGGCCGCGCTCGGCCGGGCGGTCACCCGGCTGCTGGCGGCCAGCGGCCTGGACGGCGACGCCTGTGAACTGACCGCCGCGGGCGGCGGCTGGGCGGTGCACACGGCCCGGGACGTGCCGGGCCTGCCGCTGCTGCTCGCCACGATGAGGCACTTCGACGACGAGGTGGTGCGGTTGGGCGGGCTCCGCTGGCTGGTGACCTTCGAGTGTCTGTTCCCCGACAGGAGTGCGGAGATCCCGGACCCCGAGGCCGTCCGCCGGATGCTGGACGCCACCGAGGACCGGCGGGGCATCGTGGCCGTGCCGCAGACGCTCCGGGACGAGCTGGACGAGGATTCCGGTCAGGCCCCCTGGCTGCGTTCCCTGCGTCCCGGGCCCGCCGCGGGCTGGTACCGGCTGTGCCGGCTGGCGCACCTCCTCTTCGACGGCACGCACCAGCTCCCGCCCGTCCTCGGCCCGCACCCGCTGCCCCCCGGCGGCCTCCCCGAGGGCACTGGCGAGATCAGGACCGTCGTCCGCCGGTCCAACGGGAGTGTGCTCAGCCGCACCCGGTCCCTCGTGGCGACGGAGTACTTCGAGGTCGACCTCACCGAGCGCCGCCTGGAGCTGGACGAGACGGAGTCGTCCTTCCGGGCCACGGGCACGGCGATCTGGCGCGTCAGCGACCCGCTCCGAGCCGTGGCGCACAGGGACGCCGAGTCGTTCCCCGAGCTCATCAGGGAGGCCGTGCGCGGGCATCTGCGGCACCTGGCGAGCACCTACCCGGACGCCATGGCGGGGCCTGGCACATCGCTCGCACCCGTCCGGCCCGACGACGTACCCGGCTGCACGGTCCGCTGCGAGCTGCGCATCACGCGAACCCGCGCCTGACCACGCGACACACCGGGCCGCCGCCGGAAACCCCCATTCAGCGGCACCCCGCCCGGCCCCCTCCAGAAGGCGCCCGTCACCGGTCCCCGCGCAGGATGCAGGGAGAGGAAGTCACCCGCCGACCGGGCGGGCGCACTGGGCCCGCGCACTCGGGAGGATCCGCCGTGACCGTCAGTCTGGAGCAGTTGCGCCGCTGCCACTTCGCCGTCGACCTGGGTGCGGCCCGCACCCGGGTGTATGTGAAGGGCGCCGGCCTCGTCGTCGACCAGCCCTCGGTCGCCGCCGTGAACACCCGTACCGGGGCACTCATAGCCGTGGGCGACTTCGCGGAGCAGATGACGGGACGGACGCCGGGATACATCCGGGTGGTCCGGCCCATCTCCGGCGGCACGGTGGTCGACATCGAGATGGCCCAGCGCATGCTGCGCCAGCTGCTCGGGGACCGGACGCGCCGCAACCTGCGCCGCAACCTCCGGCTGCGCGCGGCGGCCTGCACCCCGCACGACGCCGGTCCGCTGGCCCAGCGGGCGACCATCGAGACGCTGGTCGGGCTGGGGGCGCGCAGGGTCGAGCTGGTGGACACGCTGATCGCCGCCGCCGTGGGGTGCGGGCTGCCGGTGGAACGCCCGGAGGCCACGATGATCATGGTGTGCGGGGCCGCCGCGACCCAGGTCGCCGTCCTCTCGCTCGGGTCCATCGTCACCGCCGAGCGGATCCCGGTGGGCGGTGAGGCCGTGGACCACGCGATCGTGCAGCACCTGCGGCACGAGCACGAACTGATCCTGCCCAGCCAGTCGGTACGTCCGCTGCAACTGGCCCTGTCCGGCAACGGGCTGACCCCGCAGGGACCGGAGACCACGGAGATCCACGGACGGGACGTGGCCACCGGGCTCGCCCGCAGTGTGCGTGTCGACACCGCCGCCGTACGGGACGCGATCCAGACCCCGCTGACCGCCGTCCTCGACGGCATCGGCAAGGTGCTGCGCGACTGCCCGCCCGACCTGGTCGCCGACCTCGCCGACCGCGGGATCACGATGGTCGGCGGCTCGGCGCTGCTGCCCGGCTTCGACCAGATGCTGCGCGAGGCCACCGGGATGCCGGTGTACATCGCCGAGCGGCCCGACATCTGCGCGGCCCAGGGCCTCGGCGAGATGCTGGAGGGCCGGATCGAGCCCCTCGTGCTGAACCCGCTGGCGGCCTGAGCCGAATCCCCTGACCGGAACCCCAAGGCCGGTGGCCCTGACCAGAATCCCCCGGCCGGTGGCCCTGACCGGAATCCCCAGGCCGGTGGCCCTGACCGGAATCGGCTGACCGGAATCCCCTGACCGGAGAACGACCCGTCGCTCAGTCACCGGTCCGCGCCACCAGCAGCACCGCGATCACCCCGACGCCCATGAGCAGGTAACCGGAGCCGGTGAGCGCACCCGACGTCCCCAGCACCGCCACCCCGAGCGCGGACCCGGCCTGCCGTATCCCGTTGAGCGCGCCCTGGCTCGTCGCCGCGTACTCCCCCGGCGCCGCGACGGCCACCGCCGCGGCCGCGCCCGGAATGGACAGGGTGCCGGTCGCGGCCAGCGCCAGCTCCGCGGCCACGATCAGCGGCAGCGGCGGACGCCCGCCCGCCGCGCAGGCCAGCAGCGCCCCGGCGGCGACGGCGGCGGCCATGCCGGTCAGCAGCACCGGCCGGGCGCCGTGGCGGGCCACGAGCCGCCCGGTGAAGAACGGCATCACGCACACCGGGAAGGTCATCGGCAGCGCGGCGAGACCGGCGTCGAACGGCGTCAGGCGGTAGGCGTGCTGGAGCCATACGGAGAGCTGGTACAGGCCGCCGAAGTAGGCGAAGCAGGACACCGCGGCGGCCACCATCGCCGCCCTGACCCGCGGCAGGGCGAGCAGCGCGGGCGGCAGGACGGGGGCGGCGGCCCGGCGCTCCACGGCGGCCACCGCGGCGAAGCAGCCCAGCGCGGCGGCGAGCGGAAGCAGCGCCGCGGGCCCGCCCCAGCCCTCGATGCCGGCCTCGACCAGGCCGAAGGTGAGCAGACCGAGACCGGCGGTGGACAGGACCAGACCCGCGCGGTCCAGGGCGCGGCCGGTCCGTGCGGGCGGCCTGGGCAGCCGGCGGGCGAGGAGCAGCGCGGCCAGGGCGAGGGGCGGGTTGACGAGGAACACCAGCCGCCAGCCGCCGAGTTCGACGAGGGCGCCGCCGAGCACGGGTCCGGCGGCGGCACCGAGCCCGCTGACCGCCGCCCAGGCGCCGATCGCGCGGGTACGGCGGCCGGGATCGGGGTTGTGGTGGATGAGGAGGGCCAGGGAGGCGGGCACCAGACCGGCGCCCGCGGCGCCGAGCGCGGCGCGCCCGGCGATCAGGGCACCGGCGCCGGGCGCGAGGGCGCAGGCCACGGAGAGCGCGGCGAACAGGCCGAGCGCCAGGGTGTAGACGCGGCGGGCGCCCCAGCGGTCGGCGATGACCCCGCCGGCCAGGAGCAGCCCGGCGAAGACGACCGTGTAGGCGTCGACGGTCCAGGGCAGCGCCGCGGCCGCCGGGTGCAGCGAGGTCTGGATGTCGGGGACGGCGACGTTGAGGATCGAGGTGTCCAGCAGGACGAGCAGATTGCCGGTGGCGAGGCCGGCGAAGGCCGCACGGGACATGCCTCGGGTGGTCCTGCGCGAGGCGGGCTCGGTGGCCTGTGCGGGCGGCGCGGCCGATCGGCAGGTGGGTTCGGCTGTGGTCATGCGGGCAGCGTGTCCCGGACGGCGCGGTGCTCGCGACGCCGCACTTTCGATGGGGGCATCGGAAAGTCCGATGGATTGGTTAGGCTGCCGTCGTGGACTCCCGCTATGTGCGCGCCTTCGTCGCGGTCGCCGAGCACGGCGGCATCTCCGCCGCCGCCCAGGCCCTGGGCTACGCCCAGTCCAGTGTGAGCGCCCAGCTCCAGCGCCTGGAAGCCGACTTGGGGGTGAGCGTACTGGTGCGGACGGGCACGGGAGCGGTGCTCACCGAGGCCGGCGCCCGGCTGCTGCCGCACGCGCGCGAGTCGTTGGAGCTGGAGGAGCGGATGCGCCGGGCGGCCCGCGGCGACCGGCCCCGGCTGCGGATCGGGGCGCCGGAGTCACTGGCCCATGTGTGGCTGCCCGAGGTGCTGGCCGCACTGGAGTACGGCGCGGGCGGCCCGGGCACCGGCGCGGACGTCGTGCTGACGGTGGCCCCGCGCAAGCCCCTGGAAAGAGCCTTCTCGCAGGGCGAGTTGGACCTGATGTTCGAGTACGACAACGGCGTCCCCCCGGTCCGCCCGCACGCGGTGGTGGGTCACTGCCGTACGGTGCTGGTGGCGGCCCCGCGTCATCCGCTGGCCCGGCAGGAGACGGTGACCGCCGGTCAACTGCTGGACCACGACTTCCTGGTGGCCGAACGCCGCTGCACCTCGGAGATGCTGGTGGACCGCTTCGGCCGGGACCTGCTCGCGGGCGCCCAGCACAAGGTGCTCCAGGGCTCGATGGCCGCCCTGCTCCGCCTCCTCGGGCACGGCCACGGCATCACCCTGCTGCCGCATCTGACGGTCGCTCGGGAGCTGGACGAGGGTGACCTGGTCGAACTGCCGCTGACCGAGCCCATCCGCCCGGTCGGCATCATCGCCCAGTGGCACCCCCGCCTGGGCGAGGCCGAACGCACCGTACGCACCCTGCTCGACCTGGCCCACCGCGCCGGCCCGCTACCGGAGGTGACGCGGGCGCGACGCGCGTCCTGACGCGACTCCCGGAGCGCCTCACCCGGCAACGGACAGGTGCCCCACGGCGACAACTCGCCCGGTCAGTACGGCAGGATGCGGCCCGAAGGCGTCCTGCGGTCGATCTCCTGGCCGCGCGGGGCGGCGGGGCGCCGGATGACGCGTACCCGGATGCGACGGTCCATGACGCCTCCCTCTTGCCGAAGCGGCCCGGCGGTCGACGCCGGTAGGAGGTGGGTGCCCATGACACGGCCTGTTCAAGCATGTACGGGTCAAGCAGCTGGTCGTACCGCTGTCGGCGAACAGGGTGGTCTCGATGTCACCGGGTGGCGTAACGGCCGAGGCCATGGCGAGCCGGCCACCTGGTGTTCCGAGCCGTCGGAGGTGTGCCGGCGGTTCGATGACGACCAGTGCCTGAGCGCCCGCGGCGAGTTCCGCGCTGCCGGAAGCCGAGGTTCCAGGGCCTCGGCGACCTCCGCCCGCCAGGCGGAATGTACGGCCGCTCAGCGGTCCGTGACTCCTTCGGCTGCCGGCCGGGGCACGCCCGCACTCACGTCGGCACGAGGGGCGCCCACGGCGCGCGGCGATCAGGGACAACCGGGCCGTTGGAGCGCAGCCCCGACCCCGCGCCGGCCTCCTCGGCATGATCACCGCCACCGGCCGAGGCCAGGAGGACGCCGCCGAGGCGGCAGTGAAGTGGATCAGGGAGCATCGCGCCGCCAACGGCCTGGAGTTGTCCGGGTCGGGAGCGTCGACGACCGCTACCCGGCGGAGCGGCGAGCAGCCGCCGGAAGGCGGCGTGAGGGCGCCTCGACCCCCTGGACCTCCCGTGTCCGCCGCGCGTCCCCTGCGTGTCCCCTGGATCTTGGTCTGAACGCCTGAACGGGGGTCGCCGCTGTGGAGTGGCGACCCCCGTTCTTGCGTTCCCGCAGGTTAGATCGATTCTGCACCTGCGGCGCCTGGTGGGGCGGGTGGGACTCGAACCCACGGCCGACGGATTATGAGTCCGCTGCTCTAACCGGCTGAGCTACCGCCCCATAGCGGCGTGTCGCGTACAAGTGTGCGCGCCGTCTGCCGCAGCATAGCCGCTCATACGATCTCCTGCTCTCGGATGGTCGGCTTCCGCGCTGCTCATGACCTTGAGGACATCGGCGCACGCGCGGCGGTTCCCGGGGACATGAAAAAGGACCCCCAAGGGGTCCTCGTTCATCGCGCTCCCCCGACTGGACTCGAACCAGTAACCTGCCGGTTAACAGCCGGCTGCTCTGCCAATTGAGCTACGGAGGACCGAAGCTCCCCCGACTGGACTCGAACCAGTAACCTGCCGGTTAACAGCCGGCTGCTCTGCCAATTGAGCTACGGAGGATCGCCTCGATTGCATCGAACGTACCTACCTGGGTATTCGCCAGGGGGCGGGCGCTCGCTGCGACACATACATTAGCGCAAGCAGGGGGGTGCTCCGCCAATCGGTTCCCCCGGCGCCCACGTCGCACCAGCAGACCCAGGCAAGGGAAGGGTGGCAGCCATGCGCTACCGGCTCACGTTCGTCGCCGGACTGGCCCTCGGTTACGTACTCGGCACGAGGGCCGGACGCGAGCGCTACGAGCAGCTGAAGAAGTCCGCTCAGCGGATCGCGCAGAACCCCGCCGTGCGCAACACGGCCGAGACCGCCGCCCAGCAGGGCCGCCGGTACGCCGGCAAGGCCTTCCACACGGTCAGCCACAAGGTCGGCGACCGGGTCCCCGAGACCGTGGCCCAGCGAGTGAGGTCCTTGCGCGAGCGGAACCTGAACGGCACGCCGGAGGACGACTGGGGCACCAGCAACACGTAGGGAACAGGTCCCGCACCCGCAGTCGACACCTCATGCCCGCCGATGCTGCAAAATTCCATCCATGGGGATAGTGGCCGGCTTGGACAGCTCACCGGATTTCACGCGCATCGTGGTCTGCGACACGGACACCGGTGCCGTACTGAGGCAGGGGTACGCCCCGCACCCGGTGGAGGGCCGGCCCAGCGACGTGGATCCGCAGGCTTGGCTGCTCTCCCTCGGTGAGGCGGCCGGCGGCGGCCTCCTCGAGGGCGTACAGGCGATCGGCGTGTCCGCGCAGCAGAACGCGCTGGTCCCGCTGGACGCCCAGGGCAACACCGTGCGCCCGGCGCTGGTCGGCGCCGACAAGCGGGCGCAGGTCGCGGCGGCGGATCTCGTCGACGCGCTCGGCGGCCGGGAGGCCTGGGCGCAGGCCGTCGGCTGTGTGCCGCAGGCCGCCCAGCCGGTCACCAAGCTGCGCTGGCTCGCCAAGAACGAGACCGAGAACGCCCGGCGGACGGCCGTACTCCTCCAGGCGCACGACTGGCTGGTCTGGCAGCTGCTCGGGCGGCCCGTGCGCCGGACCACCGATCGCGGAGGGGCGTCCGGGACCGGGTACTGGTCGGCCGCCACCGGCGCCTACCGGCCCGACCTGGTCGAGCTGGCGCTCGGGCATCAGGCGATGCTGCCGGAGGTGATCGGCCCGTCGGACGCGGCCGGTACGACCCCGGAGGGGCTGCTGATCTCCGCCGGGACCGGGGAGACCATGGCCGCCGCGTTCGGGCTCGGGATCGGGCTGGGGGACGCGGTCGTGTCCCTCGGTGCCTCCGGGTCCGTGATGGCGGTGCACCCCGAGGCGCTCGCCGACCAGTCCGGGATGATCACCTCGCTCGCCGACGCCACCGGCATGCACCTGCCGGTCGTCACCACCCTGAACGCCGTACGGACCCTGCGCGGGACCGCCGAACTCCTCGGGCTGGCGGACCTGGAGAGCCTGTCCGAGCTGGCGATGAAGTCCACGCCGGGCTCCCACGGGCTCGTCCTGCTCCCCTACCTGGAGGGTGAGCGGACGCCGAACCTGCCGCACACGGCCGGGACGCTCGCCGGGCTCAGGCGCGAGTCGATGAAGCCCGAGCATCTGGCGCGGGCCGCGTTCGAGGGCATGCTGTGCGGGCTGGGCGACGCGCTGGACGTGCTGCGCGGGCGGGGCGTGGACGTGCGGCGGATCTTCCTGCTCGGCCCGGCCGCCGAGCTGCCCGCCGTACAGGCCTCGGCACCCTCGCTGTTCGGCGCGCAGGTCGTCGTCCCGCAGCCCGCGGACTACGCGGCGATCGGCGCGGCCCGGCAGGCGGCCTGGGCGCTCGGCGTGTCGCAGGGCACCCTCGATCCGCGTACTCCGCCTGCCTGGCAGGGCGCGGCGGCGCAGGTGCTGGAGCCGGGCGACGAGCTGGCCGTGGGGCAGGCGGTGCGGCAGCAGTTCACGGCGGTGCGGGAGCAGACCCATCCGGGGGCGTTCCGCGTGTGAGGCCTAGGACCGGCGGCCGAGGCACCGGCGGTCCTTGGTCCGCAGTCGGGTTAATCAGTTGAGGTAACGCGGGTGGAGTGACCGACGATAGGGGCCAGGGGCAACCGACCAGCCCCCACCCGCCGACTCCGAGAGACCTAGCGTGCTCATACGACTCCTGCGGTCCTATCTCAGGCCCTACAAGAAATCCATAGCCCTGCTGGTGCTGCTGCAGTTCCTGCAGACCTGCGCCACCCTCTACCTGCCCACGCTGAACGCGCACATCATCGACAACGGTGTCGTGAAGGGTGACACGGATTACATCCTGTCCTTCGGCGCGCTGATGATCGGCATCTCGCTCGCGCAGGTCGTCTGCAACATCGGCGCCGTGTACTTCGGTGCGCGGACCGCCTCCGCGCTCGGCCGGGACCTGCGCGGTGCCGTCTTCGACCGGGTGCAGTCCTTCTCTGCGCGTGAGGTGGGTCACTTCGGAGCACCCTCGCTCATCACGCGTACGACGAACGACGTACAGCAGGTCCAGATGCTGGCCCTGATGACGTTCACCCTGATGGTGTCGGCGCCCATCATGTGTGTCGGCGGCATCGTGCTGGCCCTCGGGCTGGATGTCCCGCTGTCCGGGGTGCTCGTCGCGGTGGTGCCGGTGCTCGGCATCTCCGTGACGCTGATCGTGCGCCGGCTGCGGCCGCTGTTCCGGACCATGCAGACCCGGCTGGACACGGTCAACCGGGTGCTGCGCGAGCAGATCACCGGCAACCGGGTGATCCGCGCCTTCGTCCGGGACGAGTACGAGCAGGGCCGGTTCGGGAAGTCGAACGCCGAGCTGACCGAGATGCAGCTCGCCACCGGTCGGATGCTGGCGCTGATGTTCCCGATCGTGATGACGGTGGTGAACCTGTCGTCCATCGCGGTGGTGTGGTTCGGCGCGCACCGCATCGACAGCGGCGGGATGCGGATCGGCGACCTGACCGCGTTCCTCGCCTATCTGATGCAGATCGTCATGTCCGTGATGATGGCCACCTTCATGTTCATGATGGTGCCGCGCGCCGAGGTGTGCGCCGAGCGCATCGAGGAGGTCCTCGCGACCGACTCCAGCGTGGTGCCGCCGGCCGCGCCGGTCACCGAGCTGCGCCGGCACGGCCATCTGGAGATCCGGGGCGCGGGCTTCCGCTATCCGGGTGCCGAGGAGCCAGTGCTGAAGGCCATCGACCTGGTGGCCCGGCCGGGTGAGGTGACGGCCGTGATCGGTTCCACCGGCAGCGGCAAGTCGACGCTGCTCGGACTGGTCCCGCGGCTGTTCGACGCCACCGAGGGCACGGTCCTCGTCGACGGCGTGGACGTCCAGGACGTCGACCCGAAGCTGCTGGCCAGGACGGTCGGCCTGGTGCCGCAGAAGCCGTACCTGTTCGCGGGCACGGTCGCCACCAACCTGCGCTACGGCAACCCGGACGCCACCGACGAGGAGCTGTGGCACGCGCTGGAGGTGGCGCAGGCCAAGGAGTTCGTGAGCAAGCTGGAGGGCGGTCTGGACGCGCCCGTCGCCCAGGGCGGCACGAACGTCTCCGGCGGCCAGCGCCAGCGCCTCGCGATCGCCCGCACCCTGGTCCAGCGCCCGGAGATCTACCTCTTCGACGACTCCTTCTCCGCGCTCGACTACGCCACCGACGCCGCCCTGCGCAGCGCGCTCGCCCGCGAGACCGCCGAGGCGACCGTCGTCATCGTCGCCCAGCGGGTGGCGACCATCCGGGACGCGGACCGGATCATCGTGCTGGACGAGGGCCGGGTGGTCGGCTCCGGCCGGCACCGGGAGCTGATGGCGACCAACGAGACCTACCGGGAGATCGTGCTCTCCCAGCTGACGGAAGCGGAGGCTGCCTGATGGCCGGGCCCATGCGCATGATGGCCGGGGGCGGCCCCGACCAGCGCTCGATGGACTTCAAGGGGTCGGGCAAACGGCTCGTCGCCCAGTTCAGACCGGAACGGATCACGATCTACGGCCTGCTGCTGTGCGTGGTCGTCAGCGTGACCCTCAGCGTCATCGGCCCGAAGATCCTCGGCAGGGCCACCGACCTGGTCTTCGCCGGCATCATCGGCCGGCAGATGCCCGCCGGGGCCACCAAGCAGCAGGTCCTCGACCAGATGCGGGCCCATGGCCAGGGCTCCATCGCGGACATGCTGAAGAGCACCGACTTCACGCCCGGCAAGGGCATCGACTTCGGTGCCGTCGGGAACGTCCTGCTGCTCGCGCTCTGCACGTTCCTGGTCGCCGGGCTGCTGATGGCGGTGGCCACCCGGCTCGTCAACCGGGCCGTGAACCGGACGATGTACCGGATGCGGGAGTCCGTGCAGGCGAAGCTGTCGCGGCTGCCGCTGTCGTACTTCGACAAGCGCCAGCGCGGCGAGGTGCTCTCCCGTGCGACCAACGACATCGACAACATCGGGCAGACGCTCCAGCAGTCGATGGGCCAGCTGATCAACTCGGTGCTGACCATCATCGGCGTGCTGGCGATGATGTTCTACGTCTCCTGGATCCTGGCGCTGGTCGCGCTGGTGACCGTACCGCTGTCGTTCGTCGTGGCCACCCGGGTCGGCAAGCGCTCGCAGCCGCACTTCGTGCAGCAGTGGCGCTCCACCGGCAAGCTGAACGCCCACGTCGAGGAGATGTACACCGGGCACACCCTGGTGAAGGTGTTCGGCCGGCAGGAGGAGTCGGCGAAGCAGTTCGCCGAGCAGAACGAGGCGCTGTACGAGGCCGCGTTCAAGGCGCAGTTCAACAGCGGTGTCATGCAGCCGCTGATGATGTTCGTGTCCAACCTGAACTACGTGCTGGTGGCGGTGGTCGGCGGACTGCGGGTCGCGTCCGGCGCGCTCTCCATCGGTGACGTCCAGGCCTTCATCCAGTACTCGCGGCAGTTCTCGATGCCGCTGACGCAGGTCGCGTCGATGGCGAACCTGGTGCAGTCCGGTGTCGCCTCGGCCGAGCGGATCTTCGAACTCCTGGACGCGGAGGAGCAGGAGGCGGATCCGGTGCCGGGCGAGCGGCCGGAGGAACTGCGCGGCCGGGTCCGGCTGGAGCAGGTGTCCTTCCGGTACGACCCGGAGAAGCCGCTGATCGAGGACCTCTCGCTCACGGTGGAGCCCGGTCACACGGTGGCGATCGTCGGTCCGACGGGGGCGGGCAAGACCACGCTGGTCAACCTGCTGATGCGGTTCTACGAGGTGTCGGGCGGACGGATCACCCTCGACGGGGTCGACATCCGGAAGATGTCCCGCGACGAACTCCGGTCCGGCATCGGCATGGTGCTGCAGGACACCTGGCTGTTCGGCGGCACGATCGCGGAGAACATCGCGTACGGGGCGGCCAGGGAGGTCACCCGCGGGGAGATCGAGGAGGCGGCACGGGCGGCCCACGCCGACCGGTTCATCCGCACCCTGCCCGACGGGTACGACACCGTGATCGACGACGAGGGCACGGGCGTCAGCGCGGGTGAGAAGCAGCTCATCACCATCGCCCGGGCGTTCCTGTCGGACCCGACGATCCTGGTCCTGGACGAGGCGACGAGTTCGGTCGACACCCGCACCGAGGTGCTGATCCAGAAGGCGATGGCCAAGCTGGCGGCGGGGCGGACCTCGTTCGTGATCGCCCACCGGCTGTCGACGATCCGGGACGCGGACACGATCCTCGTCATGGAGAACGGGTCGATCGTGGAACAGGGCGCGCACGCCGAGCTGTTGGCGGCCGACGGTGCGTACGCCCGGCTGTACAAGGCCCAGTTCGCGCAGGCCGTGGCCGAGGTGGACTAGGCGACAGGGGGGCCGCCGCCGGCGGCCCCCCTTCAGTCCAGATAGCCCCTCAGCTGGTCCGCGAAGGCGTGGTCCCGGAGCTTGTTGAGGGTCTTGGACTCGATCTGCCGTATCCGCTCCCTGGTCACCCCGAACAGCCGGCCTATCTCCTCCAGCGTGCGGGGCCGGCCGTCGATGAGCCCGTAACGGAGCTGTACGACCTTCCGCTCCCGCTCCCCCAGCGTGGACAGCACGGCCTCCAGGTGCTCCCGGAGCAGCAGGAACGCCGCCGACTCGACCGGCGATGCCGCGTCCCCGTCCTCGATCAGGTCGCCGAGGGCCACGTCGTCCTCCTCGCCGACCGGGGCGTGGAGGGAGACCGGTTCCTGGGCGAGCCGCAGCACCTCGGAGACCCGCTCGGGCAGCAGGTCGAGGTGGGCGGCGACCTCTTCCGGCGTCGGCTCGTACCCCCGCTCCTGCAGCATGCGGCGCTGCACCCGGACGACCCGGTTGATCAGCTCGACCACGTGCACCGGGACACGTATGGTGCGGGCCTGGTCGGCCAGCGCCCTGGACATGGCCTGGCGGATCCACCAGGTGGCGTACGTCGAGAACTTGTAGCCGCGGGCGTAGTCGAACTTCTCCACCGCCCGGATCAGCCCGAGGTTGCCCTCCTGCACCAGGTCGAGCATGGTCAGGCCGCGGCCGACGTACCGCTTGGCGACGGAGACGACGAGCCGCAGGTTGGCCTCGATGAGCCGTCGCTTGGCCATGCGCCCCATGACGACGAGCCGGTCCAGGTCGAGCGCCAACTGGCTGTCCAGGTCCGGGGTGTTGCCCAGCTTCTCCTCGGCGAACAGACCGGCCTCGACGCGGCGGGCGAGTTCGACCTCCTCTGCGGCGGTGAGCAGCGGGATGCGGCCGATCTCGCGCAGGTACTGGCGGAACAGGTCGGCCGAGGGTCCGCCGGTGTCGGCCCGGGCCGCGACCGGTGTCTCGGCGGGCTCGGCGGGCTCGGCGGCCGCCAGCGGTTCAACGACCTCCTCGGGCTCGTCCACGAGCGCTTCCGCCGGTGGTTCCGTGGGGTCGGCGGGCACCGCCTCCGGGTGGAGGGCGACGCGGCTCTGCGGGGGCACGGCCGCGAGGACGTCCAGCTCCGCGTCCGGCTCGTCCGCGGTCGTACCGGTCGTACCGGTCGTACCGGTCGTACCGGTCGTACCGGTCGTACCGGTCGTACCGGTCGTACGGGTGGCACTGGTGGCGCTGTCGGTCTGGGTGAGGGTCTGGGTCTGCACGGGGGCGACCTCCAGGATGATCGCTGCTGAAGGTGTGCGGCAGCGGTACTTCGGGAGCGGAGAGTCGACGGCCTGCGCTCCGAGGACTCGGGCACCGGACCCAGTGTGGGGTAAGACACATCCCCGCCACGAGGGGCTTGCGGTGACTTTTTGCGTCCGGTTCGTGACCGGACGGTGATCGGTGCAGGAAGACCGGGCGCCGCACTCCGGCCTGATCTGGGAGGATCCCCGGGCGTCCGGACTTCTGTGCGAAGCCCCTGTCACCGTCCGCGGTACCGGCCCCGCCGAGACGGAGCGTCGAAGACGAGGTCCAGCTGCACGTGCCGCCGGGCAGGCCGGGTGCCGAGCAGGAGCGCGGGCTCCACACCGGTCTTCGCCCGGCCGCTAGAGCGCCTCCGCGCCCCGCTCCCGCAGCGCCTGGTCGTACTGCTGCAGCACCCACATCTCGTTCTGTACGGCGGCCAGCTGGGCGGGGTCGCCGCCGGTGGCGAGGCGGGTCAGCTGGGACTGGATGTCGTGGATGCGGCGTTCGACGGCGCGGCGGCGGATCTGGACCAGGACCGTGCCGGCGTAGGTCTCGTCGACCGTACGCCGCAGGATCGGCTCGACGGCCAGCTCGGTGACCATCGCGCGGACGGTGTCGTCGGGCGCGGCCTCGCGGACCCGGACCAGGTACTCCTGCGGGTCTTGGACGCCGTACTCGGCGCCGCCCGCCTCCGCGATCGCCAGGCGTACGGCCGCGTACGGCGGCGCGGTGAACTCGTCCACGCCGTAGGCGTCGAAGGCCGGGGAGACCAGTTCGGGGCGCTGGAGGGCGAGCTTGAGCAGTTCGCGTTCGGCGGCGTAGACCGGGTTGCGCAGGGTGAGGGCCGGGCCGCCGCTCGCCGGGCGGGGGGCGGCGGCCCACTGCTGGTCGGCGGGGCGGGGGCGGCCCTGCTGCGGTGAGCCCTTGCCGTCCCGGGCCCAGCGGGCCAGCTGGGCCACCCGCCGGACCACGAACTGGGTGTCCATGATGCCGAGCATGCCGGCCAGCTCGACGGCGACCTCGTGCTGGGCGCCGCTGTTCTTGATGCGGGCCACGATCGGCGCGGCCTCGTCCAGGGCGGCGGCACGGCCGGCCGGGGTGTCCAGGTCGTAGCGGCTCAGGATCTGGCGGAGGGCGAACTCGAAGAGCGGGGTGCGGGGTTCGACGAGGTCCGCCACCGCCTCGTCGCCCTTCGCGAGGCGCAGCTCGCAGGGGTCCATGCCGTCGGGCGCGATCGCGATGTACGTCTCGGCGGCGAACTTCTGGTCGTCCTCGAAGGCGCGCAGGGCGGCCTTCTGGCCGGCCGCGTCGCCGTCGAAGGTGAAGATCACGCGGGCCGAGCCGTTGTCCATCAGCAGGCGGCGGAGGATCTTGATGTGGTCGGCGCCGAAGGCCGTACCGCAGGTGGCGATGGCGGTGGTCACTCCGGCGAGGTGGCAGGCCATGACGTCCGTGTAGCCCTCGACCACCACCGCCCGGCTGGTCTTGGCGATCTCCTTCTTCGCCAGGTCGATGCCGTACAGCACCTGGCTCTTGCGGTAGATCGCCGTGTCGGGCGTGTTGAGGTACTTCGGGCCGTTGTCCGCCTCGTACAGCTTGCGGGCGCCGAAGCCGACGACCTCGCCGCCGATGTCCCGGATCGGCCACATCAGGCGGCCCCGGAAGCGGTCGATGGGGCCGCGCCGGCCCTCCTGGGAGAGCCCGGAGAGGATCAGCTCCTTGTCGCTGAAGCCCTTGCCGCGCAGATGGCGGGTGAGGTGGTCCCAGCCCTGGGGGCTGTAGCCGACGCCGAAGTGGACGGCGGCGGCCTGGTCGAAGCCGCGCTCGGCGAGGAAGACCCGGCCGGTCTCGGCCTCGGGGCTGGTGGCGAGCTGCTCGGCGTACCACTGCGCGGCGATCTTGTGTGCCTCGACCAGACGGATGCGCTCGCCGCGCTGGTGGGCCGGGTTGTACCCGCCCTCCTCGTAGCGCAGCGTGATGCCGGCCTGGGCGGCGAGCCGCTCCACCGCCTCCGAGAAGGAGAGGTGGTCCACCTTCATCACGAAGGTGATGGTGTCGCCGCCCTCCTGGCAGCCGAAGCAGTGGAAGAGTCCCTTGCTGGGGCTGACCTGGAAGGACGGCGACTTCTCGTCGTGGAAGGGGCACAGGCCCTTGAGGTTGCCGCCGCCCGCGTTGCGCAGCTGGAGGTACTCGGAGACCACGGCGTCGATCGGGACCGCGTCCCGTACCGCCTTCACGTCCTCGTCGTTGATCCGTCCTGCCACGAGGTGATTCTACGGGGCACTGCTGACACACCCGGGTGCGCCGACCGACCCCCGGCCGGGGGTCCGGGGGGTGCCCCCCGGGAATTGCAGCACGGGGGTGCTGTGACAGTCCCGGCCGTCAGGAGACAAGGCTGTCCAGAGGTACGTGCGGGTCGGCCAGCGCTTCCGTGTTCACCTGGGCCTTGGACCCGATCAGTTTCTGGATCTGCTCTGTGACGTCCCACACGTTCACGTTCATCCCCGCCAGCACGCGCCCCTCCCGCACCCAGAACGCGATGAACTCCCGCTTGCCGGCATCGCCCCGGATCACCACCTGGTCGTACGACCCGGCCGGCGCCCAGCCGCTGTACTCCATGCCCAGGTCGTACTGGTCGGTGAAGAAGTAGGGCACGCGGTCGTACGTCACGTCCTGGCCGAGCATCGAGCGCGCCGCCGCCGGTCCGCCGTTCAGGGCGTTCGCCCAGTGCTCCACCCGGACCCTCGTGCCGAAGAGGTCGAGCGGGAAGGCGGCCACGTCACCGGCCGCGTAGATGTCGGGGTCGGACGTGCGCAGCCGTTCGTCCACCAGGACGCCGCCGCCGTGCGCCCGGTCGACCAGCTCCAGTCCCGCCGCCTCGGCCAGGCCGGTGCGGGGCACCGCGCCGATCGCGGCGAGCACGTCGTGTGCCGGGTGCTCCTCGCCGTCGTCGGTGCGGGCCGCGAGGACCATGCCGTCCTGGCCGACGATCTCGGTGAGGTGCCGCCCGAAGTGGAAGCGGACGCCGTGCTCGCGGTGCAGCTCCGCGAAGACACCGCCCAGCTCGGGGCCGAGGACGCCGTGCAGCGGGGTCGGCGCCGGTTCGATCACGGTGACCTCCGCGCCGTACTCGCGGGCCGCCGCCGCGACCTCCAGGCCGATCCAGCCGGCGCCCGCGATCACGATGTGCCCGTTGTCGCGGCCGAGCGAGCTCAGCACGCCCTTGAGCCGCTCGGCGTGCGCGAGCCGGCGCAGATGGTGCACGCCCGCCAGGCCGGTGCCCGGGATGTCCAGGCGGCGGGGCTCGGCGCCGGTGGCGAGCAGCAGCTTGTCGTAGCGGACGAGGGTGCCGTCGTCGCCGAAGCGGACCGTCTTCGCGCCGCGGTCGATGCGGTCCACGAACTGGCCGAGGTGCAGCTCGATGTCGTTCTGCGCGTACCAGGCGGGTTCGTGCACGAAGACGCTGTCGCGCTCCTCCTTGCCGAGCAGGTACCCCTTGGACAGCGGCGGGCGTTCGTAGGGGTGGTCGCGCTCGTCGCTGATCAGTATCACCCGGCCGGTGAAACCCTCCGCCCGGAGCGTCTCGGCCGCCTTCGCGCCGGCGAGTCCGCCCCCGACGATGACGAATGTCTGATCCGCGTCGACCACTTGATGCCTCCTCGTAAGGGTGCCGCCACATGCGAGCGTCCCGCACCGGGCGTGCTGCGGGAAGAGGGAGTGACCCGATCAGGCCACGGACGGTCATGTTCCTCTCACATATGCCCCGTAAGTCTCGCGTGCAGCGAGCGCGCGGAAGCGTCGGTGAGGGAGGCGATCTGGTCGACGATCACCCGCTTGCGTGCGTGGTCGTCGCCTGCCCCGTCGAAGAGCGCCCGAAACTGTGGATCCAGCCCGTCCGGTGCGCGGGCGGTGAGCGCCTCCGCCAGCTCCGCCACGACGACCCGCTGGTCCGCGCGCAGCCGCTCCTGCTCGGCGCGCTGCATCACATACCGGTCCGCGACCGCCTTGAGCACCGCGCACTCCATACGGGCCTCGCGCGGCACGACGAGCTCGGCGTCGTAGCGGGTGAGCCGGCCGGTGCCGTACGCGGCGCGGGTGGCGCCCTCGGCGGCCAGGCAGAACCGGCCGATGAGCTGGCTGGTGGCGTCCTTCAGGCGGGCCTGGGCGACCGCCGTGCCGTCGTAGCCGTGCGGCCACCACTCCTCGTCCTGGAGGCGGTCGAGCGCGGCGGAGAGTTCGGCCGGGTCGGTGCCGGCCGGGACGTACCGCCCGATGGCGACCTCGAACACCGCCTGCCGTTCGGGCTCCGCGTGCAGGCAGTTGGGGTCGATGTGACCGGCGTGCAGGCCGTCCTCGACATCGTGCACCGAGTACGCCACGTCGTCCGACCAGTCCATCACCTGGGCCTCGAAGCAGGTGCGGGTGCCGGGGGCGTGCGCCCGGACCCAGTCGAACACCGGGCGGTCGTCCTCGTAGACGCCGAACTTCTTCGACGCCGGGTCGGTGGGGTGGGCGCCGCGCGGCCAGGGGTACTTGGTGGCGGCGTCGAGGGTGGCGCGGGTGAGGTTGAGGCCGACGGATCCCTCCGGGGTGAACCGCTTGGGTTCGATGCGGGTCAGGATCCTGAGCGACTGGGCGTTGCCCTCGAAGCCGCCGCAGTCGTCCGCGAAGGCGTTCAGCGCCTGTTCGCCGTTGTGGCCGAAGGGCGGGTGGCCGAGGTCGTGGGCCAGGCAGGCGGCTTCCACCAGGTCGGGGTCACAGCCGAGGGCGGCGCCCAGCTCCCGGCCCACCTGGGCGCATTCGAGTGAGTGGGTGAGCCGTGTTCTGGGGCTGGCGTCCCAGACCTGGCTGTGGGCTCCTGGGGTGACGACCTGGGTCTTGCCCGCGAGCCTTCTGAGGGCGGCGGAGTGGAGGATGCGGGCGCGGTCGCGCTGGAAGGCGGTGCGGCCGGGGCGTTTGTCGGGCTCGGGCGCCCAACGCTCCGCTGCGGTCGGGTCGTAGGGGCCGTGGTCGAGTGCGGTGCCTTCCATGGATCGACAGTAAGCCCACTCGTCCGCCGAGATCCGTTGTCGGGCGGGTGCGGCGTCGTTGTGGCTTGTCGCGCGGTTCCCCGCGCCCCTTGGGGGTTACCGCCTCCCCCCGCTTTCAAGCCGAGGCCAGTTCCAGCGGTCTGATCGCCCGTGCTTCGTCGTACCGGTGCAGGACCAGACGTGCCATTGCCGGGTGCTCGCCCAAGGGGGCCGCGGCTATCCACGGCGCCGCGTCCGCGCACTGCGTCGCGAAGCGTCCCGGTGCCGTGAAGTACGACGCGATCGCCACCCGGTGCCGGCCGCGGGCCGCCAGGGCGCGTACCGCCGTCGGGACGGTCGGGGTCGCCGCCGAGGCGTAGGCCGGGACGACGGGCACCCCGAGGCGCTCGGCGAGGAGCCGGGCGGTGCGGCGGGTGTCGGTGGAGGAGTCGGGGTCGCGGGAACCGGCGGCGGCCAGGACGACCGCGCTGGCGCGGCGGGTGGCCGCGTCCATGGCCGGGGGCCAGCCGGCCTCGATCAGGCGGTCGCGCAGGGTCTCCACCAGGAGCGGGTGCGGGCCGAGCGGGGCGGCCGGCCGGGTGGCGGCCGGGGCGGCGGCGGCCATCCCGGGGATGTCCTGCTTGACGTGGTAGCCGCGGGAGAGGAGCAGCGGGACCAGGACGGCGGGGGTGTCGCCGAGCGCGGCGAGGGTGTCCGGGAGCAGGGGCGCGTTCAGCTCGATGTGGCCCAGGTGGACGGGGAGGCCGGGGCGCAGTTCGCGTACCCGGTCCCGCAGGGCCCGTACGGTCTCCAGCGCGCGCGGGTCCCGGCTGCCGTGGGCGACCAGGACGAGGGCGGGCGGGGCCGCGCGGCGGTGACCGAGCGGGGAGACCAGCCGGAGCTGGCCGGCGAGCTGGCTGCTGATGCTGTTCATGAGGTGCGCCGTGCTGTCGAGGTGGATGCGGGACTCGGAGCGGGGAAGGTGCGACGCCGTCATGAAGGAATCCTGACGGTGTCACGTTGCGGGGCCGTTGCCGGACCGTCACGAGCCTTTTCCGCTGCATCACGTCGTACGGATGCTCGATGTGAGGCGAACCGGACCGCTGCCGGTGGCGTCCTGAATGGTCGGAACCGGTTGGAACCGATCCCTGGGGGCCTTGTGAAGATCCGTCGACCGCGTTTGCCGCGCACCCGCACGGGGCAGCGCCGGCTGGTGCAGGCCGTGATGGCCGGATGTGTGCTGGCGCTGCTGCCGGTGACCTGGCTGTTCGTGTCCACGGCCGACCGGCTGCGCACGACGGCGGACGTCCCGCGCACGCAGGTCGCCATGGTGTTCGGGGCCGGGCTGTGGAACGGGGAGCCGTCGCCGTATCTCGCGCACCGGCTGGACGCGGCGGCGAAGCTGTACCGGGCGGGGCGGGTCGAGGTCGTCCTGGTGACCGGGGACAACAGCCGCAAGGACTACGACGAGCCCGACGCCATGCGCGCCTATCTCGAGAAGCACGGGGTGCCGGGCCGGCGGATCGTGCGGGACTACGCCGGGTTCGACACCTGGGACTCCTGTGTGCGGGCCCGGAAGATCTTCGGCGTGGACCGGGCCGTGCTGATCAGCCAGGACTTCCACATCCGGCGGGCGGTGGCGCTGTGCGAGGCGGCGGGGGTGGACTCGTACGGCGTCGGGGTCACCGACAAGCACGATGTGACCTGGTACTACGGCGGGACGCGCGAGGTGTTCGCGGCGGGCAAGGCGGTGCTGGACGCCGTGTTCCACCCGGATCCGACGTTCCTCGGGCCGCGGGAGCACGGGGTCACCGAGGCGCTCGCGCAGGCGCGGGACTGAGCATGGAGACCACGGACCTGACGCCCGCGGAGCGCCGTGTGTGGGACGCCTTCCCGCTCGGTGAGGGGGTCGACTTCCGGGAGAGCGAGGACGAGGACGCGGAGCAGGGCGCCACATGGGGTCCGGAGCGGACGCTTCGGGCGGAGGTGCTGCGGGAACTGCTGCTGGGCGGGCCTGTGCGGCAGGGGCGGATCGCCGGGCTGAAGGTGTGGGGCGCGCGGATCACCGGGCGGCTGGACCTCAAGTACGGCACCGTCGGCCATCCGGTCCGGCTGCGCTGCTGCCACTTCGAGGAGGCCCCCGATCTGTACGCGGCCCAGGTCGTCGCCCTGGTCCTGAGCGACTCGGTGCTGCCGGGGCTGACGGCCGGGAATCTGCGCGCCGACGGAGTCGTGCGGATCACCTGCTGCCGCATCACGGGTCCGGTACGGCTGCAGGGGGCGAAGCTGTCCGGGGCGCTCTTCGCGAACGGTGCGCGCCTGGGCAGGCCCGGCGAGGTCCCCGAGGAGGCCGTGCTCCAGTTCGGCCACACCGAGGTGGGCACGGACGTGTGGGCCGCGGGGCTGGTCGCGCACGGCGAGGTGCACCTGAACGGTGCGGTCGTCCGCAATCAGGTCAACCTCAACGACGCGAAGCTGAACGCCCCCGGAGGGACCGCTCTGCACGCCGAGGTGCTGGCGGTCGGCACCGATCTGCACGCCATGCGGCTGCGGGCGTACGGCCGGATCAATCTGGGGGGTGCCCGGATCCCCCGCTCGCTCAATCTCGCCCACGCCCGGCTGTCCCACCCGGGCGGCCGGGCCCTGCGGGCCAGCAGCAGTGTCATCGGCGAGCTGTGGCTGCGGGATGCCGCGCCGATCGAGGGATCCGTGAATCTGCGCCGCGCCCAGCTCGACCTGTTGCATGTGCCGCCCGAGGTGTGGCCCGGGCAGGTCCAGCTCGACGGGCTCAGCTACCGCGTCCTGACCCCGCACCTCCCGGCCGAGCAGCGTCTGCCCCTGCTGGAACGCGAGCCGGACGGTTTCCTTCCGCACCCCTACGAGCAGCTGACCACGGCGTACCGCACCGTCGGCGACGACGCCGCCGCGCGCACCGTGCAGCTGGCCAAGCTCCGCCGGCACCGCCGCACCCTGCCGCCGTACGCGCGGCTGTGGGGCTGGCTGCAGGACGCGGCCGTCGGCTACGGCTTCCGCCCGATGCGGGCCGCGGGCTGGCTGCTGCTCCTGCTGTGCACCGGCACGCTCGCCTTCGCCCTGCACCGTCCGCCCGCGCTCAAGCCGTCCGAGGCGCCCGCGTTCAACCCGCTCTTCTACACCCTCGACCTGCTGCTGCCGATCATCGACTTCGGCCAGGAGGGGGCGTACGCGCCGGTGGGGTGGTACCAGTGGCTGTCGTATCTGCTCGTCGTCACCGGCTGGGTACTGGCGACGACGATCGCGGCGGGCGTCAGCCGCTCGCTGAGCCGGCAGTAGGGACCTCACGGCGTCACCGGCCGGGCGGGGAGGTCGCCGTGCCGGGCGCGTAACCGGAAGCGGTCGGGGCCGTAACACGCCCGACGCACGCTGGCGGCATGGAACCGATCGCCTCGACGCCCACCCACTGCCCGTACTGCGCCCTGCAGTGCGGGATGAACATCACGCCCCTGCCGCAGGGGGGCGCCCGGGTGACCGAACGAACGGACTTCCCGGTGAACCGGGGCGCGCTGTGCGGCAAGGGCCGTACGGCGGCCGAGGTGCTGTCGCCCGCGGTACGGCTGACCTCGCCCCTGGTGCGGTCCGGGGGCCGGCTGGTCGAGGCGGGCTGGGCGGAGGCGCTGGACCTGATCGCCGAGCGGCTCGGGAGCGTACGGGAGGAGCACGGCGCGGACGCCGTGGGGGTGTTCGGCGGGGGCGGGCTGACGAACGAGAAGGCGTACACGCTCGGGAAGTTCGCCCGGGTGGTGCTCGGCACCTCGCAGATCGACTACAACGGCCGGTTCTGCATGTCGTCGGCCGCTGCGGCCGGGACGAAGGCGTTCGGGCTCGACCGGGGGCTGCCCTTCCCGCTGGAGGACATCCCGAGGACGGGGTGCGTGATCCTCGTCGGATCGAATCTCGCCGAGACCATGCCGCCGTCCCTGCGCTTCTTCACCGAGCTGCGGGAGAACGGCGGGAAGCTGATCGTCGTGGACCCGCGCCGGACCAGGACGGCCGAGCAGGCGGACCTGCACCTGGCCCCCCGCCCCGGCACCGATCTCGCGCTGGCCCTCGGCCTGCTGCACCTGATCGTGGCCGAGGGGCGCACGGACGAGGAGTACCTCCGGGAGCGGACCACCGGCTGGGAGCAGGCGCGGGCGGTGGCGATGGCGCACTGGCCGGAGCACGTGGAGCGGATCACGGGGGTGTCCGTTCCGCAACTCCGCGAAGCCGTACGGCTGTTCTGCGAGCCGGAGAGCGCGATGGTGCTGACGGCGCGCGGGCCGGAGCAGCAGTCCAAGGGCACGGACACGGTGGGCGCGTGGATCAACCTGTGCCTGGCCACGGGCCGGGCGGGCCGCCCGCTGTCCGGATACGGCTGTCTGACCGGGCAGGGCAACGGGCAGGGCGGCCGGGAACACGGCCAGAAGGCCGACCAGCTGCCCGGCTACCGCAAGCTGGACGACCCGGCGGCGCGGGCCCACGTGGCCGGTGTGTGGGGCGTGGACCCGGATGCGCTCCCCGGCCCCGGGCGCAGCGCGTACGAGCTCCTCGACGCCCTCGGCACGGACATCCGGGCGCTGCTGCTGATGGGCTCCAACCCGGTGGTGTCGGCGCCGCGCGCGGCCCACATCGAGGAACGCGTCAAGTCCCTCGATTTCCTCGCCGTGTGCGATGTGGTGCTGTCGGAGACGGCCCAGCTGGCGGACGTCGTCCTGCCGGTCACCCAGTGGGCGGAGGAGACGGGCACGACGACCAGCCTGGAGGGCAGGGTCCTGCTGCGCCGCCGGGCGGTCACCCCGCCGCCCGGGGTCCGCAGCGACCTGTACGTCCTGCACGAGCTGGCGGCCCGCCTCGGCGTGGAGAAGGGCTTCCCGACCGATCCCGAGGAGGTCTTCGACGAGCTCCGCCGGGCGAGCGCCGGTGGTCCGGCGGACTACTCCGGGATCACCTACCGGCGCCTGGCGGAGGAGAACGGGGTGTTCTGGCCGTGCCCGCAGCCGGCGGAGGACCCCACGGCCGAAGCCCACCCGGGCACCCCGCGCCTCTTCCTGGACCGTTTTGCCACCGAGGACGGGCGGGCCCGTTTCGCGGCTGTGGGGCACCGGCCCACGGCGGAGGAACCGGATGCCGAGTACCCGCTCCTGCTGACCACCGGCCGGGTGGTGTCCCAGTACCAGTCGGGGGCGCAGACCCGGCGTGTGGCGGAGCTGAACGCGGCCGCGCCCGGCCCCTTCGTGGAGCTGCACCCGCGCCTCGCGGCCCGGATCGGCGCGGCCGAGGGCGACCCGGTGACCGTGACATCCCGACGGGGCCGGGCCACCGCGCCCGCCCGGATCACCGCCGCCATCCGCCCGGACACCGTGTTCATGCCCTTCCACTGGCCGGGCGAGGGCCGTGCCAACACGCTCACCAACCCGGCCCTCGACCCGACGTCACGGATGCCGGAGTTCAAGTCGTGCGCGGTGCGGGTGGAGGTCGTAGGGCCAGGGACGTAGCACGGATCGATCCGCGGGTCGGGGCGGGCAGCGGCCGGAGCGCGTTAGGTTCGAGGTATGTCCGATCTCGAGCAGTTCGACCTCGACGCCTATCTGGACCGCATCGGATGGCAGGGCGGCCACCGCGCCGGCCTCGGCACCCTGCGGGGTGTGCATCTGGCGCACGCGCTGTCCCTGCCCTTCGAGAACCTGGACGCCGTGTCCGGCCGGGCCCCCTCACTCGCCCCGGCCGATCTGACGGCCAAGATGATCCACGGCCGGCGCGGCGGCTACTGCTACGAGCACAACACCCTGCTCCGGCTGGCCCTTGAAAAGCTGGGGTTCGGCGTGACACCGCTGGCCGGGCGGGTGGTGCTGGGCGCCGAGACACCCGAGAGCCGGCCGCGCACCCACGCGATGCTGCGGGTCTCGGTGCCCGGCGAGCCGGAGCCGTATCTCGCGGACGTGGGCTTCGGCGCGATCGGCGCTCTGCTGCTGCCGGTGCCGCTGGTCACCGGCGAGGAGTCCGAGGGCGCGGGACGCCGGCACCGCCTCATGCCTCTGCCGCACGAAGGCCCGCTGGAACTCCGGGAGTTGCAGGCGTACGACCGCCGGGCGCAGCGGTGGGTCGGCCAGTACGCCTTCACCCTGGAGCCGTTCGCCGCACCGGACTTCGAGGTCTTCAACTGGTACGTCGGCACCCACCCCCGTTCCCCCTTCACCAAGCGCCCCTACCTCCAGCGCACCACCGCCGAGCGCCATCTGGCCCTGGACGGCCCCCGGCTGACCGAGACCCGCGCCGACGGCACGGTGACCGAACGCAAGCTGACGGACGAGACGGAGGCACGCCGCGTGGTGGAGGAGGACTTCGGGATCGCGGTGCCGCAGGGGGTGCGGTTGCTGGGCTGAGTCAGCGCCGGGACAGCCAGTCGCCGCCCTCGATGGGGGTGCCGGTGGCGCGCAGGCGGGCGGCGACCGGTGGGGCGGCCAGGTAGACCCAGGCGAGGGTGGGGGTGCCGTCGGCGGTGCGGATGACGTCGCGGGCGACGCGTTCGTAGAGGTTGCGGGAATCACCCGGCGCGTGCTCCTCCAAGCGGTCCAGGGCGGCGAGCAGTTCGGCGTACGACTCCGGGCGCGGCGTGATCAGTTCGCCCCGGACCTCGCCGCCCGGCCGTTCCACGGCGTAGGGGTAGCCGGGGCCGTCGTAGAGTGCCGCGCCGGGCAGGCGGGCCGGTTCCTCCGCCGCGATGCGGCCCCGCAGGAACAGGTCGTGGTTGGCCTCGCCGGGGCGCAGGGTGCCGTAGACGAAGAACGGCAGCGGGGTTCCGGGGTCCCTCGGCTCTTGTGGCTCTCGCGGGTGCACGCTCCGATTGTGCGGCAGGCCCGCCCTCTTCCGTGATCAGACCCTCGTCCTGCCGACCTGCAGGTGGATGTGGTTCTGATGGGCCTGGCGCAGCCCGGGGTCGCCGCTGTAGTCGGGATAGATGACGAAGCCGCTGTCGCCGAGTGGGGGCATGGGCCACTTGTTGCCGGTGCCGATGCCGTTGGCCTCGCATTCGTGGGTGGCGAAGCGGTAGGCCGTGGAGAACAGCTGGTAGGCCAGGGCGTCGACGGACGGGTCGATGCGTACGGTGCTGCCGGTGCGGGGCGGTAGCTTGCCCCAGTCCTGGAGGATCGACTTGGTGAAGGGGGTGCCGTCCAGGGTGCCGACGATGCCCGAGAGGTCGAGGGCGCGGCCCTGGTTGTGGCAGTCGTTCGGCGGGCCGTTGCCGTGGCCGATGCCGAGGTGGCGCAGCTCGGTCACGTCGGGGACGGAGGAGTCGATCCAGCGGGTCAGGCGGTGGAGCGCGATGAGCATGCGCTGGTCGACGTTGTCGAAGAAGCCGGCCGCGGGGTTGAGGGCGTTGGTGTAGCGGACCGGGCCGAGGGTGGGTGGCTGGACGGCGACGTTCTGGCCCACCGCGGGTGCGGCCCCGCCCTGGAGGGTCAGGATGCCCCGAGTGATCAGGTCGGTTGTCAGCTGGTTGGCCTGCTGCGGGGTCAGCAGCCGGGCCGGCCGCACGCCGCCGCCGGGCACCGGCTCGAAGCGCAGGGTCGCCAGGGTGCCGTTGTCGTCCACGGCATCCGCGTCGACGTCGTACCGCTGGTAGTCGTCGCCGCGGAAGAAGTAGGCGTAGCGGCCACCGGAGTACAGGGCGGCGGTGAGGTCCTGGGCGAAGAGGCCGTTCCAGTTGCCGGCGATCGGTCGGGGGTAGCCGTCGTCGGCACGGTCGGCGGTGATGTCGTAGCGCAGGTAACCGTCGCCCTTGAAAAAGTACAGCTTGCCCGTGCCCCAGTTCACCGCCGTGTCGAAACCCGACTGCCAGTCGGCGGGCAGCCCGGTCCAGTTCCCGGCCACCGTGAACGGCGGGTTGGGGGGCAGGTAGTCGGGGTCGGCGCGGTCACCGGGCTCGTCGTAGCGGACGTAGGTGCCGCCGGTGAACGCGTAGGCCTTGCCCGCGCCCCACCACACGAACGCTCCGGGCGAGCCGGCGAGGCCGGTCCACTGTGCGGGGACGCTCAGTCCCTGTTGTTCGAGGGTGCCGGTGACCGTGTCGTAGCGGGTGTAGGTGTCGTCGTCGAAGAAGAGGTACGTCTTGTCGTTGGGCCAGGCGATGGCCGTGCGCAGGGCGGGCATGGGGTCCCCTTCCGGGCGGTCGCCGGGTCAGCGGCGGGACGGGGGGCAGCCGCCACGGGTGGAGCGGCACAGGGGGGCGGGATCGCCGGGGGCGTGGCCGAGGACACCGCCGGGCTGGACCTGGATCACGAACTCGTTGCTGTCGCGCGCCGGGCCGCCGGGCGGCAGCAGGCTGTCCCGTGGGGTGATGGTGCGCACCGCACCCGGAGACCGCGCCGAGTTGCCGGACGAGCCGCCGGGCGAGTTGTCGGAGGAGTCACCGGAGGATTCGTCCGTGAGGACGTAGCTGAGCAGATACGGCTGGTAGCGGTCCCGGTTCCGGTCGGTCGCCGCCTGGGGCGGGAGGTTGAGGCGCATGGCGCTGCCTTTCGTCCGTTACGGAAAGAAGGGGGGCGCGCAGGCGGGCGCACTGCGATGGGCGGCCGCGCCCGCCTGCACGGTGGCGGTGTCAGGGCAGGATGCTGCCGATGACGTCATCCGCCTTCTGGCCGAGCCAGTTCAGGAGTCCGTTCGGCTGGACGCCGTCGCCCCTGTCGTGGGCGTAGGCAGCGGCGCCGGCGGCGGTCCGGTCGACCGGGGGTGCCTGCTGCGGCATGCGCAGCGTGGCAGCCCTGGCGCCGTCCGCCTTTCGCGAGTTGCGGTCCCTCATGACCTTGCTCCTTTCTGTCTTCTTCCGTTATCCGGATCGTTCAGACCCGGACGCCGTAGCGCGCGGAGTAGCACATCTGCCGCGCGGGGCCGGTGAGGTTCCGGCAGCGGTCACCCGCCGCACGGGCCCCGCCGTCCGCTCCGGGGCCGGCGTGCCCCGGGGGTTCCATGGGCCCGTCCCTGAACACGGGCGGTGCGGGAACGGGCAGTCTGAGCCGTGGTGGTCGGTGCGTACTGGACACTGTCGTCGCCTCCTAGCGGCCGGTGGCGCCTCACATGGCGCCCAGGAACTGGTGGACCGGCGCCACGCTGACCGGGGTCTCGATGCTGACGTCGATCGTCTGCAGGAAGGACAGCCGCGAACGGAGTTCGTTCTCCGGGTCGAAGAACGTCGTCACGACGTCGTAGCAGATCGAACTCTCCCTGCAGTACGTGCTCTTGCTGACGCTGATGGAGTCCAGGGAGTAGAAGCGGTCCTCGTCGCCGGGGACGTACTTGGCACCCAGCAGCCCGTCGGCGAAGGAGCTGGTGAGCAGGAACGCGTTGGTGCCGGCGTAGTTCAGGGCCCGGTCCGCGTCGGTCTGGCCGAGGTTGCGGAACTGGTAGTAGAGCTTGTCCAGCAGGGCGCGCACGGTCTTGCGGAGCACGTCCTCGCGCAGGCTGACGTTGCGCTTGGCGTTGTCGGCCGTCACGGTGGCGATGACGTCCTCGACGAGGGCCGCCTCGTTCCAGGTGTAGAGTCCGCGGCTCTTCACCTCGACCACGGGCACGACCTGCCCGCTGAACAGGCGGGTGGTGCGGTCGGTCAGCACACCGGGGACGGACACGAGGGAGACGAAGTTCTCGTCCTCCGGCTTCAGCGCCTCGCCGACGATGGCGTCCCGGAACGTCCGGTAGACCGTGGAGACGGGCGGGCGCGCGAGTTCGACCAGCAGGTCCGCCATGCTGGAGGGCTCCGAGGCCGCGCGGCGTACCCGCTGCTCGTCGAAGGTCTCGCCGTATTCCATGCCGATGGCCGGTTCGGCCTCCAGCGCGTAGACCGGGGCGCCGTCGACCATCAGGGTCCAGGCGAGGTTGTTCGCCGCCCAGGGGGCCGTGATCAGGTAGTCGCGCAGCTGGGTCGGGTCGTAGACGTCCGGTTGCTTGGTGCGCGGGCGTCCCTGGTCGTCCTGCCCGTCCTCGACGAAGGGCATCGCCTGACGGAAGCTGTCCCGACGGGCCTCGGTCGTGTAGTCGAATCCGATGGTGCCGATCGCGTAGACCAGCGCTCTGCCGGAAGTACCGGTCTGGCAGGCGCACGCTGGGTGCACGCCGGGTGCGGGGTGGGGGCTCGCCGGCCCGAGCGGTTCGGGGGACGGCGGCTGGAGGGCGCCGCCCTCGGGCTCGCCCGGAAGGCCCGAGGGCTCGAGCCGGGCTTCGGGCCCGGGCCGAGGACGAGCGGGCGGGACCGCACCGGCCGGTGCGGTGTCCGCCGGTACGGCGCCGGGGGCCGGGGGCTGTGGTGTGTGTGCCGCAGGCCGCGCGGCTGCGGCCCCGGCGCTGCCGCCCGCTTCGCGACACCCCGGGCCGCCCCCGCATCCGCAGGCGCACGCGGCCAGGACGCCGGGCTCCCCGACGGGCCGGGGCGGAGTGGTGGGCGGGGGCGGAGCGGTGAGCGCGGGCGGAGCCGTGCCGCCGTCGGGTGGCGGAAGGGTGTTCCCTGCCGCTCGCGGTCCTGCGTCGGCCGGCCAGGGCGTGCCCTGTGCCGCGTGCGGCCCTGCGCCGGCCGGCCCGGGCGCGCTCGCTGCCGCATGCAGCCCTTCTCCCGGCACGGCACGGCTCATGCCCGCGGCGCCGTGTGCTGCGTCCCAGTACTGGCGGTCACTGTCCATCTCGCTCGCTCCTTCTCCTTCGGACGAGCCCCCCTCGTACGGCTGTGGTGCCAGGGCAACGGCGGCCGGCCGTGCCGTGGCGGGGTGCGGCTGCGCGGCCCCGACGAGCCGGAGGGCCCGCGGGGCGGACACCGTTCCGGCAAGGAACCGTCGGCAGTGCGGGGCGTCGGCGGGCCGGCACTCGGTGGCGGTGGCGAGGATCGCCCGGCCGGCCGCCCTGGGGTCCGGGGGCAGGCCCCGGCCCAGTTGGGCCGCGACCAGCAGCGCGGCGAGCCCGGACACGAGGGGCGTGGCGAAGCTGCTCCCGGTCAGGGAGCGGGTGCCGCCGCCCGGGGCGGCGCCCCGGATGTCCTCGCCAGGCGCCAGTACGGCGTTGCCGCGATAGGCCGAACCCCAGTTGTTGAGTTCCAGGGGTGTGCCGCCGGCGCCCAGAGCGCCCACCGCGAGGACCGATGCGGTGGCGGCGGGGGCCTGGAGGCAGTCGCAGCCGTCGTTGCCCACGGCTGCCACGACGAGCACGCCGTGGTCCTCGCACAGTTTCAGCGCCCGTTCCAGCATCGGGTCCGGCGCGCCGTCCGCGGTGCGTTCGCCTCCGCTGATGTTGATGATGTGCGCCCCCGCCTGGACCGCCTGTTCGATCGCGCGGGCGATGTCCAGTTGGCGTACCCGGACCCGGGTGTCGTCGGGGAACACCGGCAGCACCAGACCGCGGCATCGCGGTACGACACCCGTCACCGGACTGGCGGGCTGCCCGAACAGCAGGCTCGTGACGTGGGTTCCGTGCAACGCCATCGGGCCGGATCCGGCCGGGTCCCGCACCAGGGTGGGCAGGGCACGGATGTCGGCACCGGCGAAGCAGGGGTGGCCGAGGTCCACGGGACCGTCGAGCACCGCCACGCACACGCGCGGATCGCCCAGGAGGCCGCCGCCACCGGCGGGTTCCCCGAGAACCGAACGAGCTTCCATCCCGCAATCCTTTGAACCGGCCACCGCTCTGCCGCGGCGGCTTGTGAGCCAGCCTCGGACGGCGGTGTGGCGCAGGTGCACCCGAAGCGCCGCGGCCCTGTTCCGCCGACGTTGCCGATGCGTTCCTGGTGTGTTCTTTGCGCACGTCAGGGGGCATCCTGGGCAAGGGCGAAATCATCGTGGCTCCGGCTGCGGCCCGGTGCGGCGGCCCGACCCCATGAGCGGACGTGCAGATGCATGACGCATATGCACGTTGCACAGTGGTGGATGTGTCTGGCACATCTTGTCCAAAGTTGCAACTACTTCAGGTTTTCGAATTCGCCTGCGGCGAAGGTCCGCACATGCTTCCGCTGGGAACTCAGCGCCTGCTGGCCTTACTTGCCCTGAACCGCGAAGGGGTGTACCGAGCCGCGGGCGCCGGGGTGCTGTGGCCCGACTCGACCCCTTGCCGGGCGGCCGCGAACCTCCGCTCCGCCCTGTGCCAGGCACGTCGCGCGTGCTCCATACCGGCGATCGAGTGCATCGGGCAACGCCTGCGGCTGTCCGAAGGGGTCCTGGTGGACCTGCGTACCGCCTGGGCGACGGCTCGGCAGATCATCGCGGGCCTGAGCGAACTCCCCTACGACTTCGAGCCGTTGGTCGAGGAACTGTCCCGGGAGCTGCTGCCCGGCTGGCCCGACGAATGGCTGACGACGGAGCGCGACCGCTGGAACCAGCTGCGTCAGCACGCCCTCGAAAGCCTGGCCCAGCAGTTCCGCTCCGCCGGGCACTACGTACCCGCGCTGCAGACCGCATTGGCCGCCATCGGGATCGACCCGATCCGCGAAACCGGCCACCGCATTGTCATCGACGTGCACGCCGCCGAGGGCAACCTCGCCTGCGCGGTCAAGCGCTACGAGGAGTACCGGGCGCTGCTCCGCAGGGAACTGGGGGTCGCCCCGTCCGCGCAGATGACGCAGCTCATCAGGGATCTCGTGTCGGCGTAGAGCCTGTCCGGCCGACCGCCCCGCACCGCGTACGTCCGGCCGGGCGACGACCCCGACGACCGGGCCAGCCTGTCATGCCCTCGCCATTCAGAGCCGCAGCCGGTGCGTCGCCTCCCCCGCCCCCTCACACATCTCCATAACAGGGCTATGGACATGACATGTCATGGCCTCTTAAATCTCTGGGGACATCAGCGCCGCCCCCACGCCTAGTCGGGCGCTTCCCCGAGGAGACCGATGAGCCGGATACGCCAGCACGTCCGAGGATCCCGTCGTCTCGCCACCACCGCCGGCGTCGCCGTCAGCACCGCGACGCTGCTGACCATGGCCCTCTCCCCCGCCGCCCACGCCGACGCCAGACCGACCCGGGCCACCGCCATCCAGCACGCCGCGTCAGCGCTCCTGGCCCATGCCGCGAGCCTGGGCCTGACCTCCGCCGAGAACACCAGCGTCCGCGACGTGATCGTGGACAAGGACGGCACCCAGCACGTCCGCTACGACCGTACCTACCACGGACTGCCCGTGCTCGGCGGCGACTTCGTGGTCCACCTGGCCCCGGACGGCACCTACCGCAGCGCGAACCGGGCCACCCGCGGCGAGATATCCCTCGCCTCGATCCTCCCGAGGATCCCGGCCGTCAAGGCCGCCGACCTTGCCGTGAACGCCCTGCGCGCCGTCAACCTCGGCGACACGCTCAAGCAGGTCAAGGCCAAGCCCGAGCTGATCGTCGACGCCCTGCACGGCACCCCGAAGCTCGCCTGGCGCACCACCGCGGTCGGCCTGGACTCGCTCGGCAACCCGGTCGCCCGCACCGTGCTGACCGACGCCCGCACCGGCCGGCAGATCGACGCCTGGGACAGCATCGAGACCGCCGCAGGCGACGGAAAGTCCCTGTACAGCGGCACGGTCCCGCTGGAGACGACCCAGTCGGGATCGTCGTACCAGCTGAAGGACCCGACGCGCGGCAACACCTACACCGGTGACGCCGAGAACAAGACCGACCTGTGCTTCTTCGGCATCTGCTTCAGCCGGGCCCCCGCGGACCTGTTCACGGACGCCGACAACCACTGGGGCAGCGGCACCACCGCCGACCGCTCCTCGGCCGCCGTCGACGCCCAGTACGGCACGAACATGACCTGGGACTACTACAAGAACGTCCAGGGGCGCAGCGGCATCGCGGGCGACGGCAAGGGGTCGTACAACCGCGTCCACTACGGAAGCAACTACAACAACGCCTTCTGGGACGACAGTTGCTTCTGCATGACGTACGGCGACGGTGACGGGACCACCTTCGGGCCGCTGGTGGCGCTGGACGTGGCAGGCCACGAGATGACGCACGGCGTGACGTCCAAGACGGCCGCGCTGACCTACTCGGGCGAGTCCGGCGGGCTCAACGAGGCCACCTCGGACATCCTCGGCACCATGGTCGAGTGGTACGCGAACAACCCGTCCGACCCCGGTGACTACCTCATCGGCGAGAAGATCGTGAAGTCCGGCTTCGGCCACACCGCGCTGCGCTACATGGACAAGCCGTCGAAGGACGGCAACTCGGCGGACTACTGGAGCAGTTCGGTCGGCAACCTCGACGTCCACTACTCCTCCGGCGTCGCCAACCACTTCGCCTATCTGCTGGCGGAGGGCAGCGGCCAGAAGACCATCAACGGCGTCAGCTACGACTCGCCGACGTACAACGGCTCCACGGTCACCGGCATCGGCCGGGACAAGGTCGGCAAGATCTGGTACCGGGCGCTGACGGTCTACATGACCTCCTCCACGAACTACGCGGGGGCCCGCACGGCGACCCTGAACGCCGCCAAGGACCTGTACGGCGCGGGCAGCGCGGAGTACAACGCGGTGGCGGCGGCCTGGAGCGCCGTCAACGTGAACTGAGGCCGCCGTCCCGTCACCCGTTCAACGGCGGGCATCGCTCCATTCGTGTCCTTTTCGTACTGGTCGCCCCTGTGCCCCCGAGGCGCGCCTGTGACCTGCCGGAATCCGGCGGGGACTAGGCCGTGTGGGGGCCAGGGGCGACACCCGTTCACCGTATTTCTGACGGGCTATCAGGGAGCGCGGCTCCCGGACTGCGACTTACCTCGGTAAGGGACAGACCGAGACGCTTGACCTGGGGAGCACCATGCGACGCACCGCCCGTCTGCTGACCGGTACCGCGCTCGTCGTGGTGGCGGCGGCACCCGCCTGGGCCGCCACCGGCAGCCTGGACGTGTACCCCTCCAGCGTGGTGCCCGGCGGCCAGGTCACCGTGAACACCGCCGTGTGCGGCGACAAGGGCTCGGCGCTCGGGGACGCGAGCGCCGTCGGCTCCGGCACCTTCACCCTGGCGCCCAGCTCGCACAACGGCGAGGCGATCGGGCAGTTCCGGGTGCCGGAGAGCGCGCAGCCGGGGACGTACGAGATCGTCGCCAAGTGTGCCGAGGGCGGCCGGCAGGTGACCGGCGACCTGGTGGTGGCGTTGAGCGCGGCGCACGAGCAGGTGCAGCCGCGAGGAAGTGTGAAGACGGGGGTCGGCGGCGCGCTCGGCGCCGACCCCGTGCAGACCGCGGCGGGTGTGGCGGCGCTGGCCGTCGCCGCCGCGGGCGGTACCTGGCTCCTGCATCGCCGGGCGAGAGGCGACGGGATCTGACGGACACCCTCCGCTGTCCGTCAGCCGGTACCGCACATTCCCGCCCCCTCCGGGTCCGATGCCCCTCGCGGCCCGGAGGGGGAGGGGGTCGACGGGGGTCCGCCCCCGGTGTTCGGGGTCCGCCCCCGGGAGAGGGCTTCGCATGCGCAAGCGAACCAGGCGCGACAGGGTCGGCGACACCGCGATAGCCGCGGTCACCGTCGTGGCCCTCGGCTCCGGGGTGTGGCTGCTCGGCGGCGGCGCCGGGACACACACGCCACCGCAGCCCGCCGCGGCCGAGGGACGCCCGCAACCGCGCGACGAGCGGCTCGCCGCCCCCGCTCTCGTCCCCTCCATACCCACCCGGATCCGCATACCCGCGATCCGTGTGAACGCCCCGCTGATGGGCCTGGCCCTCACCCGCTCGGGCAGCCTGGACGTGCCCCCGGCGCAGAACAAGAACCTGGCCGGCTGGTACGAGGCCGGCACCATACCCGGCGAGACGGGCACCGCGATCGTCGCCGGCCATGTCGACAACGCCGAGGGCCCCGCCGTCTTCTACGACCTGGGCGCACTGAAGCGGGGCGCCCGCATCGAGGTGGACCGCCGGGACGGCTCGGTGGCCGTGTTCACCGTGGACGCGGTGGAGGTGTACGCGGCGCACGACTTCCCCGACGAGAAGGTCTACGGCGCGGCGCCCCGGCCCGAGCTCCGCGTCATCACCTGCGGCGGCGGCTACTCGAAGGCCACCGGCTACCAGGGCAACGTGGTGGTCTTCGCCCACCTGACGGGCAGCCGCGGCTGAGCGGAGGCGCCCCGAAGGGGCGCGGGGAACTGCGCGACCAGCCCCAACGGCGCCGCACCTGAAATACGACCCATCACACCCCCGGACCTCACAGGCCCAGGCGCCGCAGGCTGAGGGCAGCGTTCCTCACGGGAAACAGGCGTGATGCGGCCGGGTAACGTCGGGACCGCACGCTCAAGGGCATGACCTCGAATACGCGTGTGGTGGTGATCGGCGCCGGCCTCGCGGGCGTACGGCTCGCCCGGCGGCTCGGCGAGCTGGGCACGCCCGCGCTGCTCGTCGGCGAGGAGGAGCACCCGCCGTACAACCGGGTGCTGCTCGCCGAGGTGCTGGCCGGACGGTACGCCCCCGAGGTGATCGGCCTGCCCGCGCCCGAGGGCCTGCTGCGGGCCCGGGTCACCGGCATCGACCGGGGGGCCCGGACCGTCAGGTGCGCCGACGGCTCCTCGATCGCATACGACACGCTGGTTCTCGCCACCGGCTCCAACCCCGTGCTGCCGCCGCTGCGCGGCCTGTTCACACCGGACCACCAACTGCCCGAGGGCGTCCACGCGTTCCGCACCATGGACGACTGCCTGGGGCTGGCCAAGGCGGTCCGGCCGGGGGTGCGCGCGGTCGTCATCGGCGGCGGGCTGCTCGGCGTCTCCGCCGCCCGCGCGCTCGCCGTGCGCGGCGCCCAGGTGGTCCTCGCCCAGCAGTCCGAGCGGCTCATGGAACGCCAGCTCGACCCGGACGCCTCCCGGCTGGTGCTGCGGCACCTCACCGAGCTGGGCGTCGAGGTGCACACCGAGTGCCGGGTGCGGGACGTGCGCTCGGTCGCGGGCGCGGTCCGCTCGGTCGAGCTGGCCGACGGGTACGCGCTCGACGCCGACCTCGTCGTCCTCGCCTGCGGCGTGCGGCCGCGCACCGGACTCGCCGAGCAGGCCGGTCTCGCCGTGCGCAAGGGCATCCTCGTCGACGACGAACTGCGCACCTCCGACCCGCGCATCCACGCCGTCGGCGACTGCGCCCAGCACGGCGGCACGGTCTACGGCCTGGCCTCCCCCGCGCTCGAACAGGCCGACGCGCTCGCCGAGCTGCTCGCGGGCGACGCCGGCGCCCGGTACCTGGGCACCCGTTCCCTGACCCGGCTGACGCTCAACGGCCCGGGCTCCCCCTTCGACCTGGCCGCGTTCGGCGAGACCGAGGCGCGCCCCGGCGACGACGTCGTACGGCTCGCCGACGCCACCCGCGGCACCTACCGCAAGGTCGTCGTCCGCGACGACCGCCTGGTCGGCGGGGTCCTCGTCGGCGAACTCGGCACCGTCGGCGCGCTCGCCCGCGCCTGGGAGGGAGCAGAGCCGCTGCCCTCCGACGGCGGGCCCCTGCTCCACCTGCTCACCAATGATGGAGGCTCCTGATGACCACCGCCCTGGGGGCCACCCCCACGATCGTGCTCGTCGGCCATGGCATGGTCGGCCAGCGCTTCCTCGAAGCGCTCGCCGAGCGCGGCCTGACCGCCACGCACCGCGTGGTCGTGCTGTGCGAGGAGCCGCGTCCAGCGTACGACCGCGTCGCCCTCACCTCGTACTTCTCGGGCAGGACACCCGAGGACCTGTCCATGACCGACATGGAGTTCATCGAGACGCACGGCATCGAGCTGTACGTCGGCGACCCCGCGGAGACGATCGACCGCGAGGCGAAGAAGGTCACGGCCCGGTCCGGCCAGGTCTTCGAGTACGACACCCTCGTCCTGGCCACCGGCTCCTACCCCTTCGTGCCGCCGGTCCCGAACAAGGACGCCGAGGGCTGTTTCGTCTACCGGACCATCGAGGACCTCCTCGCCATCGAGGAGTACGCGAGGACGAGGGCTACGACCGGAGCCGTGGTCGGCGGCGGCCTGCTCGGCCTGGAGGCGGCCGGCGCGCTGAAGGGGCTCGGACTGACCGCGCACATCGTGGAGTTCGCCCCGCGCCTGATGCCGGTGCAGGTGGACGAGGGCGGCGGCGCGGCGCTGCTGCGGACCATCGAGGGCATGGGCCTGACCGTGCACACGGGTGTGGGCACGCAGGAGATCGTCACGGACGCCTCCGGTGCCGTCACCGGCATGAAGCTGTCCGACGGTTCCGACCTGGCCACCGACATGGTGGTGTTCAGCGCGGGCGTCCGCCCCCGCGACCAGCTGGCCCGGGACTGCGGCCTCGCGGTCGGCGAGCGCGGCGGCATCACCGTCGACGAGCAGTGCCGTACGGTCACCGACCCGCACGTGTTCGCGATCGGCGAGTGCGCGCTGGCGGCGGACGGCCGGGTGTACGGCCTGGTGGCCCCCGGCTACGAGCAGGCGGAGACGGCCGCGGCCACCATCGCCGAGGACGAGGCGTCCTTCACCGGCGCCGACCTGTCCACCAAGCTGAAGCTGCTCGGCGTGGACGTGGCGTCCTTCGGCGACGCGCACGGCACCACCGAGGACTGCCTGGACGTCGTCTACTCCGACTCCCGCGCCGGCCAGTACAAGAAGCTGGTCATCGGCTCCGACGGCACGCTGCTCGGCGGCATCCTCGTCGGCGACGCGGACGCGTACGGCACCCTGCGTGCGCTGACCGGCTCGGTGCCTCCCCTCTCCCCCGAGTCGCTCGTCCTGCCCGCCGGAGCCGGCTCGGGGGTCCAGCTCGGCCCCTCCGCCCTGCCGGACGAGGCGATCATCTGCTCCTGCCACAACGTCAGCAAGGGCACCATCCGCGGCGCGGTGACGGAGCACAAGTGCACCACCGTGCCCGAGGTGAAGAAGTGCACCAAGGCCGGCACCGGCTGCGGTTCCTGCGTCAAGGTGCTCGGCCAGCTGGTCAACGCCGAGCTGGAGGCGTCCGGCGTCGAGGTCGACAAGGGCCTGTGCGGCTGCTTCTCCCAGACCCGCGAGGAGCTGTACGAGATCGTCCTCGCCCTGCGCATCACGTCGTACCAGGAGCTGCTGGACCGGTACGGCCGTGAGGGCGCCCGGGGCGGCGACGGCTGCGAGGTCTGCAAGCCGGCCGTCGCCTCGATCATCGCCTCCCTCGCCCCGACGATCGGCGCGAGCGGCTATGTCCTGGACGGCGAGCAGGCGGCCCTGCAGGACACCAACGACCACTTCCTGGCCAACCTGCAGAAGAACGGCTCGTACTCGGTGGTGCCGCGCATCCCCGGCGGCGAGATCACGCCCGAGAGGCTGATCGTGATCGGCGAGATCGCCCGGGACTTCGGTCTCTACACGAAGATCACCGGCGGCCAGCGGATCGACATGTTCGGCGCGCGGGTGGAGCAACTGCCGCTGATCTGGGCGCGGTTGGTGGATGCCGGCTTCGAGTCCGGGCACGCCTACGGCAAGTCGCTGCGTACCGTGAAGTCCTGCGTGGGCTCCACCTGGTGCCGCTACGGCGTCCAGGACTCGGTCAGGATGGCGATCGACCTGGAGCTGCGCTACCGGGGCCTGCGCTCCCCGCACAAGCTGAAGTCGGCGGTCTCCGGCTGCCAGCGCGAGTGCGCCGAGGCCCAGTCGAAGGACTTCGGCGTGATCGCCACGGCCAACGGCTGGAACCTGTATGTCGGCGGCAACGGCGGCGCCACCCCGCGCCACGCCGACCTGCTGGCCCAGGACCTGTCGGACGCCGAACTGGTCCGTCTGATCGACCGGTTCCTGATGTTCTACATCCGCACCGCCGACCGCCTGGAGCGCACGAGCGTCTGGCTGGAGCGGATCCCGGGCGGCCTGGACCACGTACGCGATGTGGTGGTGCACGACTCGCTCGGCATCTGCGACGAGCTGGAGCAGCTCATGCGGACCCACATCGCGAACTACCGCGACGAATGGGCGGAGACCATCAACGACCCCGAGAAGCTGGCCCGGTTCGTGTCCTTCGTGAACGCCCCGGACACCCCGGACCCGGTCGTCGCCTTCGTCCCCGAGCGCGACCAGATCAAGCCCGACCTGCCGCTGCTGAACATCGGCCTGCGGCCCGCCGACGACGTACTGGAAGGAAGCGCCCGATGACCCTGGCTGTCGAGACCACCGACCTCAAGGTCCAGCTCCGGCTCGCCGACGACGACTGGTTCACGGCCTGCGACCTGAGCGCGCTCACCCCGGGCCGCGGGGTGGCCGCCCTGCTGCCGGACGGCCGCCAGGTGGCCCTCTTCCGGGACCGCGCCGACCGCCTGTACGCCGTCGACAACCGCGACCCCTTCACCGGCGCGGCCGTCCTCTCCCGCGGCCTGACCGGCACCCGCCTCGGCCGCCCGTTCGTCGCCTCGCCCCTGCTGAAGCAGCGTTTCGACCTGGTCAGCGGGGAGTGCCTGGACGACGCCGAGGTGCGGGTGGCGGCGTACGAGGTGCGCACGGTCTGACCGACGCCGACGGATCGACTTTGCTTGACTGATCGTTCCAGATAAACCTAGGCTGCGGTACGTGGCCAGGACCAAGGAATTCGATCCGGACGCCGCGCTGCAGTCGGCCCTCGAGCTGTTCTGGCGGCGCGGCTACGAGGCGACGTCGATGGCCGGCCTGGTCGAGCACCTCGGCATCGGCAGAGCGAGCCTGTACGCGACCTTCGGCAGCAAGCACGAGCTGTACCTGAAGGCGCTGGAGCGCTACGAGCGGGCGGGGCTCGGCCGGATCGTGCGGGAGCTGTCCCAGCCGGGCGCCGCCCTGCCGGCCGTGCGCGGGGTCGTACGGCGGTACGCGGCGGAGGCCGCCGACGAGCGGCTGCGGCTGAACGGCTGCCTGATCACCAACACCGCCGCCGAACTCGCCCCGCACGACCCGGCCGCCGCCCGGCACGTCGAGCGCAACTGGGACCACATCGAGACGGCGCTGCACTCGGCACTCGTGCGCGCCCAGGCCCAGGGTGAACTGCCCGCCGACCGCGACCCGCTCGTCCTCGCACGCATGCTCCTGGTGCTGATGCAGGGGCTGCGGGTGGTCGGCAAGGCGTCCTCGGACCCGGCCCGGGTACGGGACGCGGCAGAGCAGGCGCTGGCGCTGCTCGACTGAGGCGCACGGTCGAGCAGCGCCTTTTTCATCACCTCATACTGAAACGAACGGTCAAGAAAAGGGGAGATCATGACCACCGCCGCACACCACCGTTTCTCCGGCCGGACGGCCCTCGTCACCGGCGCCGGATCCGGCATCGGCCGGACCGTCGCCCTCGCGCTCGCCGCCGAGGGAGCCCGGGTCGTCGTCGCCGGACGGCGCCCCGAGCCGCTGGCGGAGACCGTCCGGCTGATCGAGGAACAGGGCGGCAAGGGCCTCGCGGTGAGCGCCGACATCTCCCGTGCGGGGGATGCCGACGCGGTGGTCCGCGCCGCCGTCGAGTACTTCGGCTCGCTCGACGTGGCGGTCAACAACGCGGGCGTGTTCCGGGGCGGGCAGCCCCTCGCGGACCTCCCGGAGGAGGACTGGCACACCCAGCTCGCGACCAACGTCACCGGGGTCTTCCTGGCCCTCCAGGCGCAGATCCGCCGGATGCGCACCCAGCCGGCGGGCGGCGCGATCGTCAACATCTCCTCCACCTTCGGCCTGCACACCGCCTCCCGCGGAGCCGCCGCCTACTCCGCGTCCAAGGCGGCCGTGACCGCGCTCAGCCGGGGCGCCGCCCTGGACCACATCCGGGACGGTGTGCGGATCAACGTGGTCAGCCCCGGTGCCACCGAGACCTCCATGTCCCTGCGCCCGGGCGAGACCGAGGCGGACCGGGCCGAGCGCGCGCGGGCCACCCTCCCGCTCGGCCGCATCGCCGCCACCCGGGAGGTCGCCGCCGCCGTCCTCTACCTGGCCTCGGACGACGCGGCCTCCGTCGTCGGCACCGACCTGGTCGTGGACAGCGGCGGCACGCTGTGACCCGCTGGTGACCGGCTAGTCGATCCCCGACCGCTCCACCCCGGCCACGATCCACCGCTGGAAGAACAGGAACACCACGAGCAGCGGCAGGATCGACACGGCCGCGGCGACGAACAGCTCGTGCAGTCGCACGACCTGGGAGGTGGTGAACGACGACAGGGCCACCTGCACCGTCCAGGCGCTCTGGTCCTGCCCGATCACCAGCGGCCACAGGAAGGAGTTCCACGCCCCGAGGAACACGATCGTCCCGACCGCCGCGAACACCGGCCGCGCGTTCGGCACCACCACCAGCCAGTACGTCCGCCAGTACCCGAGCCCGTCGACCTGCGCCGCGTCCTCCAACTCCCGCGGAAAGCCGAGGAAGTACTGCCGGAACACGAAACAGGCGAACGCGGAGAACAGCGTCGGGACGATCAGCCCCCGGTAGGTGGAGATCCAGCCCAGCGACGACACCAGCACGAAGCTGGGCACGAAGGTGACGGCGGCCGGGACCAGCAGGGTGCCGAGGATGCCGTAGAAGACCTTGTTCGCGTGCCGGTAGGGGATGCGGGCGAGGCCGTAGCCCGCGAGGGAGGCCAGGAACAGGGTGCCCAGCGTGGTCGCGACGGCGATCAGCGCGGAGTTGAGCAGCGAGCGGGCGAACGGGACGGACGGGTCGTCGAACAGCTCCCGGACGTTTTCCCATCGCACCTCCCCCGGAAAGAAGGTCCATTCGGGCGAGGTGATGTCCTGCTCGCTCGACAGCCCGTTGCGCACCAGCAGATAGAAGGGGATCAGGAAGAGCAGGGCGAGCGCGATCAGCATCACCAGCCTGAGCGCCCGGCCCACCCGTACCAGGGCGTCATCCATCGGCGTCCGTCCTTCCCAGTCGCAGCCACCGCGCCTGCCCCACCGTGACGACCGCGATGACCAGCGCGAGGATCACCGCGCCCGCGCTGCCGAGCCCCAGGTTCTGCCCCTGCCCGAGAGCGGTGTAGTAGAGGTAGACCAGCGGCGGCCGGGCGTACGGCGGATAACCCCGCGCGTCCGAGAGCAGGTTGTAGAACTCGTCGAAGGCCTGGAAGGCGTTGATGACGAGCAGCAGCACCACCGCGACCGAGGTGGCCCGCAGCTGCGGCAGGGTGATGTGCCGCAGCACGGTCCAGCCGGGCCGGGCCCCGTCCACGGCGGCCGCCTCGTACAGCACCGGGTCGATCCGCTGCAGCCCGGCCAGGAAGAGGATCATGTAGAACCCGGCCTGCAGCCACAGCCGTACGGTCACGATGACCAGCCAGTACCAGGGCGGATCGCTGCCGGCCAGCCAGGCGACGGGATCCCCGCCGAACCACCCCAGGACGGTGTTGGCCAGCCCGAACCGCACCCCGTTGAAGATCGACATCTTCCACACCAGCGCGGCGACGACGTAACTGCAGGCGGCCGGGAGGAAGAAGACGGACCGGAAGAAGGCGCGGGCGCGTCCGAGGCGGTTCACCATCAGGGCGAGCGAGAGGGAGAGGGCATAGGTGACCGGCACGATGAAGGCGGTGAAGACGAGAAAGGTCCGCAGGCTGTCGACGAACGCGTCGTCCCTCAGCATCGCCGTGTAGTTGTCCAGCCCGACGAAGTGCGTGGGCGTGACGGTGTTGTGCGCGTCGAAGAGGCTCAGTCCCACGCTCCACAGCAGCGGAACGTAGGTGAACAGCGCCAGCCCGAGCGCGAACGGCCCCACGAACACCCAGAACCAGAGGGTCCTGCGGCTCCTCACGAGGTCTTCTTCGCGTTCTTCACCCGGTCGAGCTCGGCGGCCACCTTCCGTACGACGGCCCGCAGTTCGCCCTCCGGACTCGCCCCGCTGCTGATGATCCGGCTGAGCGCGTCCTGGTAGGCGGTCTGGGCGGCCGGCGTCCACAGCAGCGGCTGGGCGTAGCCGTGGTCGGTGGTGAGGCGCACGGCGTCGGCGGCGGCCCCCGACCGCAGCTGGGTGGCCTTCCTGGCGAGGGAGATCCGGGCCGGGATGTGAAAGCCGTACGACAGCGCGAAGTCCTCCTGGTAGTCGGTGCGTTGGACCCACAGCCAGCGCACGAACTCCTTCGCGGCCTCCTTGTGCCTGCTGCGGCCGCTGACGGCGGCGCCGTACGCCCCGACCGGTACGGCGGGCCTGCCGTGACCGCCGTCCTCGGGGAACGGCAGGACCCCGAAGTCGTCCCCCAGCTCCTTCTTGATCTGCGGCAGCGCCCACAGCCCGGACCACTGCATCGCGGTCAGCCCCTGGACGAAGGCGGACGGGTCGGACCAGTCGGCGGGCGCGCCGAGCAGGAGCGACTTGTCGGCGTACAGCCGGTGGAGCTTGCCGAGGGTGCGGGCGGCGGCGGGATCGTCGAAGCCGACCTTGCCGTCCTCGGTGACGAGCTGGAGCCCGGCGGCGTACAGGGGCGTGCCGCCGAGCACACCGGCTCCCCCGTCGTTCCCCAGGAACAGGCCCTTGACCTTGCTGCCGGTGAGCTTGCGCGCCGCGTCCACGAGGGCGTCCAGCGTGTCCGGCGGCTCGACCCCGGCGTCGCGCAGCAGGCTCTTGCGGTAGTAGAGCATCTGCATGTCGATGACCTGCGGAACGGCCCAGACCCGGCCCTCGTACGTCTTGGGCGCGAGGACGGCCGGATTGAAGTCGTCCCTGACGTCCTTGATCAGCTCGGTGAGGTCGACGACCTGACCGCCCTGGATCTGGTCGAGCGTGGGCCCGTTGACCTCGAAGACGTCCGGCCCGGAGTCGGTGAGCAGGGCGGCGGCGGTCTGCTGGTCGTAGTTCCCCGGCCGCCACTGCACCGTGACGCGCGCCTTGCGGTAGGCGCCGGCGTACCGCTCGACGGCCTGCTGGGTGCCGGCCTCACCGTACTGGTGATACCACTGCGACAGCGCCGTCCCCTGGGCGTCCCCGCCCCCGCGCCCGGTGTTGGATCCGCAGGCGCCGAGTAACCCGGCACCTGCCATCGTCCCTGCCCCCGCGGCCAGCAGTCCCCTACGGCTCATCGTCATCGTCGGTGCCCCCTGACGTCGGTCCTCTTCGTCGGTCCTCTTCGTCATTGATGCACGGCCCAACGATCAACCATGCGCGTCGATTACGAAAGGCGTGTTGCGACCGTGTGCCAGGGGACCCGCAAGGCGATGGACGAGGGATGGGCACAACTTTTCCGGCCCGGGGTGCATCGAACAAAGTGCCCTTCATCCACTGATTCACCCCTTCAGCCATTCACCCATTCACCCATTCACCCGATGGAGGCGGATACGGCATGTCCCGGTACCCGAATCCTCTGAGACTCCTCCGGACACTCCCCCGGCGCGGCCCGGCGGCCGTGCTGACCGCCGCTCTTCTCGGCCTCACGGCCGCGGGAGCCGCGTGGAGCGCGACCCCGGCGACGGCACGGGCGTCGACCACTGTCCGGGGTGTGAGCGACCTGTACCTCTCCATGGGCCGCAAGGAAGGCGCGGCCGGGTCGCTGTACTGGCCTGTCCGGTTCACGAACACCGGCACGGCCAGCTGTGCCCTGCGCGGCTACCCGGGCGTCAGCGTCCTGGACACCGCGCACCACCGGATCGGCCCGGCCGCCACCCGCAGCGGCCGGTCGTACGGCACGGTCACCCTCGCCCCCGCCCATACGGCGTCGGCGGTCGTCCGCACCACCAACGGCCCGGTGGGCGGGCCCTGCCTGCGCACCGGCAGCTACCTGCGGGTCTACCCGCCGGCTTCCCGCACCGCGACCCTGGTCCCGGCACCCTGGACCATCTGCTCCGGCGTCTTCCAGGTCGGTCCGGTCAATGTCGACGGCGTCTTCTGAGGCGGAGGTGACAGGTCCGGGCGGCGCGCCAGGGGGCGACGGACGGGATCGGCTGCCGCCCCCTCCCGGGCTGCTCAACGGCGCGGATCGATCGGGCGCGGATCGATCAGCCGCAGAGACCGGTGCGTTTCTCCAGACGTGAGCCGCCCCGGCGGGTGATCGACATCAGATCGCTCGGAGCGTCCAGTTCGAGCCGGTGCCAGCGGCCGCGCGGCACGATCACGGCGGTGCCCGGCGCCAGCCGCACCATCTCCTCGGCGCCGCCCTCAGCCGTGGGGCGGACATACAGGCGCACGCCCCCGGCCAGACAGCACACGGCTTCCTCGCCCGCGGGATGCACCTCCCAGTGGTCGGCGTGCACGTCGGCGTCGGTCTCCACATGGAAGGCCGCAACCTGCCAGGAGCCGGGATCGCCTTCGGTCATCCGCCGGGCGCCGGCCAGGACACCGCCGTCGGGTCGGAAGTCCAGCATCGAGGAGAACAGATCGACGGTCGTGATGGTCATGACGGTGTTCCTTCCATTCGCTGGTCCGCAGGAGCTGTGAGGTGGGGGGCATCGGTGTCGGCGCTCCGGATGCGCCGCCGGGGCGGTCGGGGCGCTCGGGGCACTCGGGGTATTCGGGGCAGCACAGCGACCGCCACGACCGCCGCGAACAGGAGGAGGACGGCCGTGACGGCCAGGGCGAGGGCGTAGCCGCCGTTGAGGGCGCCGGGGTCGGTGGCCGCACCGGTGTGGTGGGCGGCCACCGTGGCCAGCGTGGCCACGCCGATGCATCCGCCCAGCTGACGTGCGCTGTTGAACAGCCCCGAGGCCATGCCGGCCTCGCCGGACCGGACACCGGTCGTGGCGGCGGCCGCCGCCGGTGCGAACACCAGCCCGATGCCGACGCTGGTGAGCAGGGACGGCCCGAGCACATCGGTGAGGAAGCTGCCGTGCGGGCTGATCCGGGCGAACCAGGCCATGCCCGCGGCGGCGAAGAGCGCGCCGGGTACGAGGGCGGTGCGGGGCGAGCGGTGCGCGGTGATCCGGGTGGCGGCGAAGGTGGCCGCGACCGAGCCCACGCTGAACGGCAGGAACGCGGCGCCGGTCGCGGCGGCGCCGAGGCCCAGGACCTGCTGGAGGTACAGCGAGACGAAGTAGAACGCGCTGAACTGCCCGGCCGCGGCGAGGAACACGAGCAGGTTGGCACCGGCGACCCAGCGACCGCGCAGCAGCCCGAGCCGCAACAGCGGTGCGTCCGCGCGGGATTCGACGACGGCGAACGCGGCCAGCAGAAGAGCCGCGCCGCCGAGAGCGGCCAGGGTCTCCCGGCTCACCCACCCCTGCACGTCGGTCCGTACGACACCGAACACCAGCAGCCCTGTGCCGCCGGTGGCCAGCAGCGCTCCGAGCAGATCCGGCCGCTCCCGCCGCACCGGCCCGGGCTCGGTCGGTACGGCCGCGCGGATCAGCACGAGGGCGGTCGCCACGATGGGCAGATTGATCAGCATCACCCAGCGCCAGCCCGCGTACTGGGTGAGCACGCCGCCCGCGAGGACACCCAGCGCCCCGCCGACGGCGTTCATCGCGCTCCACACCCCGAGGGCGCGGACGCGGGCGGGGCCGTCGGTGAAGGTGGCGGTCAGCAGGGCGAGGGCGGCCGGTGCGGCGGCCGCCGCACCCACACCCTGCCCCGCGCGTGCGGCGACCAACTGCCACGGTTCCCGGGCGAGTCCGCCGGCGAGCGAACAGACCCCGAAGACGACGAGCCCCGCGACGAACAGCCGGCGCCGCCCGTACAGATCGCAGGCCCTGCCCCCGAGCAGCAGGAAGCCGCCGAAGGTGAGCGCGTACACGTGCACGACCCAGGACAGGTCGAGCGGAGCGAAGCCGAGGGCGGTACGGATCGCGGGGAGCGCGACGTTGACCACGGCCATGTCGAGAGCGACGACGAACTGGGCGACGGCGGCGGCCGCGAGCAGCAAGCCGCTCCTGCCGCCGCCTAACCGCCCGCTTTGGTTTCTATACATGTAAGAAAACTAGCGCGGCCGAGCGGCGTTGTCGACACTCCGCAACCCGCGGCGGACGACGCAGGCATGATGGACCCCATGCCGCAACCGCCCACCGCCCGAAAGCCCACCGGCACGACGACCGGCAAGGGCACCGGCACCACGACCGGCAACACCCCCGGCCGACCAGCCCGTATCTCCCGCGCGGAGATCATCCGGACGGCGCTCCGGATCGTGACGGAGGAGGGGGTGAAGCGGCTGACGATGCGCCGCCTGGCCGCCGAGATCGGCAGCACGCCCATGGCGCTGTACCACCACGTCCGCGACAAGGAGGAACTCCTCGTCCTGCTCCTGGACGACTACGCCGCCCGCACCCTGCGCCGCCCGCCGGCCCCTCCCACCGACCCACTCGAACGCGTCATCGCCGCCGCCACCGCGATCCACGAGGTACTGGCGGCCTGTCCCTGGACGGTGGACGTCCTCACGGCGGACGACCTCATGTCCACGTCGGCCCTGTGGCACGTCGAGCAGATCGTGGACGGTCTGACGGAGTGCGGACTGTCCCCGGACGACGCCGTACACGGTTACCGCACCATCTGGTACTACACCGCCGGCGAGATCCTGGTCCGCGCGACAGCGGCCCGCCGGCGCGCCACCGACGCCCGCCCGACCTACCGCGACCGCGTCTTCGCCGACCTCGACCCGGCCGAACTCCCCCGCCTGGCCCAACTGGCGGACCGCTGGGCCACCCTGACCGCACAGGACACCTACGCCCACGGCCTGGCGGCCCTGGTGAAAGGCCTGCTCACCCCCCACAACTGAAGAGGGACGGCACCCATACCGGGTACCGCCCCCTCACCTGTCGCGCCCCTCAGTCCCGCCGAATCAACTCGGGGTCGATCCGCCGCCCGACGAGCGGGAGGGAGCCGAGCGCGGCGACAGCTACAACGCCTAGGGTGCCAGCCAGCAGGAGGGGGAGACCGGCACCGTCCCAGAAGACCGTGCCGCCGCCGGTGACCAGATAGCTGGACTCGGCCATCTTGCCCAGGGCGACGGCGAGCAGCAGCCCCACCGACAGCGGCAGCACGACCTGCGTGACCTGCACGGCCCGCAGGGTGCGGGGGCGTGCACCGAGCAGGGCCAGAGCGGTGACCTGAGGGCGCCGTTCCACTGCGCGGTCGGTGGCGGCGACCACATAGGCGGCAACACCGATGACGGCGCCCAGGACCATGCCGAGAGCTAGGAGAGTCTTGACGACCGCGATCTGCTGGAGGGCCGTGATGTTCAGCCCCTGCGGGATCACCTCGATCGTCGGAGCGACATGACCGATGCCGTCGAGGACTCTGCGGACGGTGTCGGGGTCTGAGGCACTGATCAGGGTCAGCGTGGCGCTCTCCGGACGTGCACTCGCGGGCAGTTCGGACGGCGGAACGAGGATCGCCTGGCTGCCGAGGACCCAGGAATCCGCGAACTCGTGGTAGGGGACCGTTCGCTTCGGCACCGTGATCGGCACGTCGCGGTGGCCGCCGCCCAACCGGAGAACAAGCTTCTTTCCGACGTCTGCTGGTCCGTCCTGGGGCATCTTTGTGTTCGTCAGCCGCAGGGGTTGCCGGTCAACACACTCACCAACCCACGGCACCGCAGACCGGAGCTGCCTGCACGTGGCCAGGACGACTTGGGGGGACCATGCCATTTCCGACCCACCGACGAGCGACGACTCCATGGTGACGATATGGGCGCGAACGCCCGGCAGTCGTTCAAGGGATTGTCGCTGAGCCGCGGTCAGCTGCGCGTACCGCATGTCGTAGTCCTGGATCGGAGAGGTGTTCTTGCTGACCTGGTCCAGCTCGATAAGCACCCCTTGGGCCAGGGATGCCGCAAACACCAACACGACCAGTCCAGCAGCCACCCGAAGCGCCCCGCCCGGCTCGGCCTCATTGCGCCGCATGGCGAGACCGAGGGCGAGTGAGTGGGTGGACCGGGCGATCCGTCCGGCCAGCGCCCGGGACAGCCGCGGCAGAATCGTCACAAGGCCGACGCCGATGAGGACGATCATTGAGGGGATCAGAAGCACGGACGATCCAGTGTCGGTAGGCACGCGCCCAGTTGCCCCGGCGACGCAGTAACCCGCGGCGATGCCCGACCCGGCCAGCAGCGGAACGAAACCCCAGGCAGATGGAAGCTTCTCTGGAGCCGTCCTGCGAACGGCGAGTGGGTTCGCAGCCGCCTTCCGTGCACTGACCCGCCCCACGGCCCATGCGAGTGCTGGGCAGCCCAACAGGCAGGCCACAATGGTGGAATTGGTCGGCGCGCCATCGCTCGGGTACCAACTGAATCCGGGCAGTCCGATCCGCGAGACGAGCTGGTTGAACCCCCAGTACGCACCCAGCCCCAGTAGGGAGCCGAGGCCGGCAGCGGCGACCGTCTCGGCGGCGTTCACCCGCTGCACCCCCTTGCCGCTCATGCCCAGCAGACGCAGCGCGGCCAGCCTGCGAGCCCGCTCGGCCGCGGATAGACGGGCACAGACGGAGAGAAACACCGCCAATGGCACCAGGACGATCCCCACCATGGTGAAGCGCAAGATGCCGAGTGTCGCCGGATCCACAGTGCGTTCCGAGGCCTTCTTCGCTCCGAAACATACGACGGGAGTGCCGTCCGACAGCTCACCACGACGTACGCCGACGTAGGCAACCAGCTCCTCGGGGCGGGCGAGCCCCTGATGGCCAATCAGACCCGATTCCCGCCCTGGAAGACGTTGGGCGAGATTCGGCTCGGCACGTAGAGCCTGATGCAACCGCGGGGAGACGAAGACCTGCCCTACGCGCGGGAACGACGACAAACCTGGTGGCGGCCCGACGTCTTTTGAACCACGGGCCAGGAAGATGCGAGTGAGGGGCCTGGAGCCGTACGGTTCAGTCCGCTCCAGTAGAAGGGGAAACCCTGCGAAGACCGGGCGGTGCGACTCGTCTCTCGGCACCACCGGCTGTCTTGCCGCGACACGCGCATCCTGCGCGGCCAGAATCCCGGGGATCGTGAGCACGATCGCCAAACAGCACACACCGATCGAGCCACCCACGCTCATCAGCGCGAATCGCACACGGTTGCCGCGTCCGCTGCCCAACAGCAGACGTAGTCCGAGAAGCAGCTCCTTCACGATTCGACCGGCCTCACTGCAGTAAGGACGCCATCCACCATGGAGTAGCGGCTGTCGGCGCGTGCCGCTACATCCGGGTCATGGGTGACGAGGAGGACAGCCGTGCCCTGTGAGCGAGCCAGCGTCAGGAACTCGCCTAGCACAGCCGAGGCGTTGCCGCTGTCGAGCGAGCCCGTCGGCTCATCGGCGAAGACCACAGCCGGTCGATGCACCAGAGCACGGGCCACGGCCACGCGCTGGCTTTGTCCACCCGACACTTGGGACGGTCGGCGCTTTCGCAGCTCCGCCAGACCCAACCTGCCCAACACCTCACCGGCAGCTGAGAGCGCGGCCCTCTTTCGCTGCCCTGCCAGACGCAGGGGCAGGGCAGCGTTCTCCTCTACGGTCAACTCGGGTAGCAGCTCCCCGTACTGGAAGACGAATCCGAAGCGATCCCGACGAAGAGCGCTCAGCTCGTCATCGTCCAATTCCTCGAATGAACAGCCCTCGAAGCGGACTTCACCTCGGCTGGCGGGCAGTACGCCGGCAAGGCAGTAAAGCAGCGATGACTTGCCCGAGCCGCTCGGCCCGGTGATTGCCGCGATCTCGCCCCGGCGCAGCACGATCGACGCTCCCTTGACCGCTTGCGACGTCCCATAGAAGAGATCGATTTCTCTGGCGACCAGTGTTTCCGCCACCACGACCTCGCTCAGCCGTTGATTCCGTAGCTGAAATGCCGCTCGGTCGAGCAATTGTCAGGACGAAGAGCGCCCCGGTCACGGCACACGTGGAGTCGGGCATGCTCGATGTACTGCTGAGCCCCATCCCAGTTCGAGTGATGCATGAAGACGGCTTTCCCCTGCTTGCCGTAGTAGCGCATCCAGTCATGGCCATCGACCTGGACCTCCACGTACCCGTTGTGGCCATCCGTGGTGTTGGTGTCCCTCAGGTAGCCACGCCATTCGAATGCTCCGTGGTTACGCTCAGTAGGATTGAACTGGTACTGGCCTCCCTCGAAGGCAACTCCTGCCGTGCGTTGGTCTGGCAGATTCCGCCACGACGACCCAACCGCCGTTCCGGCACCCGCGAGAAAGACCCCCGCAGCAACCAGACCCACCACTGTCTTCTTCATACGCCACCTCTCCCATGACTCCGACAGCCCCACCGGCCACCGGAGTTACAGAACGTAGCGCCTCGATCACATGGCGAATCCTTACGTCCCGATCCGATCACCGCATCTGATGATCCAAAACAGGACACCGGCCGAAACTGAACACACAGAGAGGCGGCACCCCCCGCACAGGGTGTCGCCTCTCCTCTTTCGTGCGCCGGAGCCGCTGCCGATCGGTGAGGGTCGGGGACCAGCAGCGGCTCCGGGGTTCAACCAGCCCGGCAGGGCCTAGCGGTGGTCGCTGCCCGCCGACTGGGTCGCCGCGCGGCCTGCCTCGAGGCGGGCCACCGGGATGCGGAAGGGGGAGCAGGAGACGTAGTCCAGGCCGACCTCGTGGAAGAAGTGGACGGACTCGGGGTCACCGCCGTGCTCGCCGCAGACGCCGAGCTTGAGGTCGGGGCGGGTGCGCCGGCCCGCCTCCGCCGCCGACTTCACCAGGGAGCCGACGCCGTCCTTGTCGATCGTCTCGAAGGGGCTCACGCCGAAGATGCCCTTCTCCAGGTATGCCGTGAAGAAGGAGGCCTCGACGTCGTCGCGGCTGAAGCCCCACACCGTCTGCGTCAGGTCGTTCGTGCCGAAGCTGAAGAACTCCGCCGCCTCGGCGATCTGACCCGCCGTGAGGGCCGCGCGCGGGAGCTCGATCATCGTGCCGATCGCCAGCTTCAGCGCCGTACCCGTCGCCGCCTCGACCTCCGCGATGACCTTGTCGGCCTCCTCGCGGACGATCTCCAGCTCCTGCACCGTGCCGACGAGCGGGATCATGATCTCCGCGCGCGGGTCGCCCTTCGCCGTCTTGCGTTCCGCGGCCGCCTCGGCGATGGCGCGGACCTGCATGGTGAAGAGGCCGGGGATGACCAGGCCGAGGCGTACGCCGCGCAGGCCCAGCATCGGGTTCTGCTCGTGCAGGCGGTGCACCGCCTGGAGCAGGCGGAGCTCGTTCTCGTGCGGCTCCTGGCGGGACTCCGCCAGGGCCACGCGGACCGAGAGTTCCGTGATGTCGGGGAGGAACTCGTGCAGCGGGGGGTCCAGCAGGCGGATGGTGACGGGGAGGCCGTCCATCGCCTCGAAGAGCTCGATGAAGTCCTTCTTCTGGAGGGGGAGCAGCTCGGACAGGGCCGCCTCGCGCTCACTCTCCGTGTCCGCCAGGATCAGCTTCTCGACCATCTCGCGGCGCTCACCGAGGAACATGTGCTCCGTGCGGCACAGGCCGATGCCCTGGGCGCCGAAGCGGCGGGCGCGCAGCGCGTCCTCGGCGTTGTCGGCGTTGGCGCGGACCCGCAGCCGGCGCTTGCGGTCGGCGAAGGCCATCATGCGGTGGACCGCCTCGACCAGCTCGTCCGCGTCGTCCGCGCCCGGGTGCATCCGGCCCTCGAAGTACTCCACCACCGGGGAGGGGACCACGGGGACTTCGCCCAGGTAGACCTTGCCCGTCGAACCGTCGATGGAGATCAGGTCGCCTTCCTCGACGACGCGGCCGCCGGGGACCGTCATACGGCGGCGCTTGGTGTCCACCTCCAGCTCCTCCGCACCGCAGACACAGGTCTTGCCCATGCCTCGGGCGACCACGGCCGCGTGGGACGTCTTGCCGCCCCGGCTGGTCAGGATGCCCTCCGCCGCGATCATGCCGTCGAGGTCGTCCGGGTTCGTCTCACGGCGGACCAGGATGACCTTCTCGCCCGAGCGGGACCACTTGACGGCGGTGTAGGAGTCGAAGACCGCCCTGCCCACCGCGGCGCCGGGGGACGCGGCGATACCGCGCGCGACCTTCTCGACCTTCGCGTGCTCGTCGAAGCGCGGGAACATCAGCTGGGCCAGCTGGGCGCCGGTGACGCGCTGGAGCGCCTCGGTCTCGTCGATCAGGCCCTGGTCCACCAGCTGGGTCGCGATGCGGAAGGCGGCACCGGCGGTCCGCTTGCCGACGCGGGTCTGGAGCATCCACAGCTGACCGCGCTCGATCGTGAACTCGATGTCGCAGAGGTCCTTGTAGTGGTTCTCCAGCGTCTCCATGATCTGCATGAGCTGGTCGTACGACTTCTTGTCGATCGACTCCAGCTCCGCCAGCGGGACGGTGTTGCGGATGCCCGCCACCACGTCCTCGCCCTGGGCGTTCTGCAGGTAGTCGCCGTAGACGCCCTGGTGGCCGGAGGCGGGGTCACGGGTGAAGGCGACACCCGTACCGGAGTCGGGGCCCAGGTTGCCGAAGACCATCGAGCAGACGTTGACGGCCGTACCGAGGTCGTGCGGGATGCGCTCCTGGCGGCGGTACAGCTTGGCGCGGTCGCCGTTCCACGAGTCGAAGACCGCCTTGATGGCGAGGTCCATCTGCTCGCGCGGGTCCTGCGGGAAGTCCCGGCCGGCCTCCTTCTTGACGATCTTCTTGAAGGTGGTGACGAGCTTCTTCAGGTCGGCGGCCTCGAGGTCGGTGTCGACCGTGACCTTCTTGGCCTCCTTGGCCTTGTCGAGGGCCTCCTCGAAGAGCTCGCCGTCGACGCCGAGGACGGTCTTGCCGAACATCTGGATCAGGCGGCGGTAGGAGTCCCAGGCGAAGCGGTCGTCGCCGGCCTGCTTGGCGAGGCCCTGCACCGACTTGTCGGAGAGGCCGATGTTCAGGACCGTGTCCATCATGCCGGGCATGGAGAACTTCGCGCCCGAGCGGACCGAGACCAGCAGGGGGTTGTCGGGCTGGCCGAGCTTCTTGCCCATGCGGGACTCGAGGGCGTCGAGGTGCGCACTCACCTCGTCACGCAGTGCCGCGGGCTCCTCACCGCTCTCCAGGTAGACCTTGCAGGCCTCGGTGGTGATGGTGAAGCCGGGAGGGACCGGCAGACCGAGGTTGGTCATCTCGGCGAGGTTGGCGCCCTTGCCACCGAGGAGGTCCTTGAGGTCCTTGTTGCCCTCGGTGAAGTCGTAAACGAACTTCGCTACGTGGGGTTCTTTGTTTTCCGACACGGGTCTCGACTCCTTGAGGCCACGGTGGCTGCCCTGACGGCCAGGAACATACCCAGATCGAAGGCGCATGGGTACGTCCACTTACGCGTCATGAGCCCGTAACCAGTCGTCCGCCAGCGGATCGAAAGTCAAGGCTTGGCAAGCCAGCACCACCAGATGCCTTCACTTCTTGAACGCAAGCACCCTCCAACCCGGGGTTTCCCGCTCAGATGAGCGAGTAACCCGCACGTCTGTTTTCGATCGATGAACGATCAAGGGGTGGCACCCAGTGCCACCCCTTGGAGAAGTGCAGTCGCCCATGATCCGCTCATCTGAGCGCAACCCTTATCAAGGGTGGCGAGAATCACGCTGCCACAGCCCGCCGGATTTCACCATGCGGACCGCTTCCCGGTACCCGGAAACACCCACGTCACACGCCCGGACCGGCCACGTCGGACCCCGGTCGCCGGCCGTGTCAGACGCCCAGTGCCCTCAGCCGCTCCTCGGCCCGCTCCGGCGCGTAGAGGTGTTCCACGACCAGCGCCCCCGCTCCGATGAGCGCGGCACGCTCGCCCAGCCTGGACGTCACGACCTCCAGGTGTGCCGTGGAACGCGGCAGCGCCCGCTGGTAGAGCAGTTCCCGGACGCCGGTGAGGAAGGGGGTCCCGGCCAGGTCGCCCGCGATCATCAGCACCCCGGGGTTCAGCAGGGTCACCACCGTCGCCAGCACGTCACCGACCTGCCGCCCGGCCTCCCGGGCCAGCGCCGCCGCCTGCGGATGCCCGGCGGCCAGCAGATCCCGTACGTCCGCGCCGGAGGCGGCCGGCACCCCGCTCTCGGCCAGCCGCCGGGCCACGGCGCCCCCGCTCGCCACGGCGGCGAGACAGCCGTGCGAACCGCAGCGGCACAGCGCGTCCGCGCCGACCCGGATGTGCCCGATGTCGCCGGCGCCGCCGTCGATCCCCCGGTAGATCGAGCCGTCCACGACCACCCCGGCGCCGATGCCCGTGGACACCTTGACCAGCACGAAGGCCGCGCAGTCGGGGTGTCCGGCGCGCTGCTCGCCGTACGCCATGAGGTTCGCGTCGTTGTCGACCAGCACGGGGACGGCCGGAGCGCCCGTGTGCTCGGTGAAGGCGCGGGACAGACGGCCCGTTATGTCGTAGCCGTCCCAGCCCGGCATCATCGGCGGCTGCACCACGCGGCCGGTCCCGGTGTCCACCGGGCCGGGCACGGCGAGCCCGATGCCGCAGACCTCCGTCGCCGGCCGCCCGGCCTTCTCCAGCAACTGCCCGAACCAGTGGCCCAGTTCGGGCAGTACGGCCTCCGGCCCGTCCCCGATCACGAGCGTCCCCGAGTGCTCGGCGAGGATCTCGCCGGTCAGCGTCAGGACGGCCGCGCGGGCGTGCCGGGTGTCCAGGTCGGCGGCGAGGACGACGGCGTGGGAGTCGGCGAACTCCAGGGTGATGGAGGGGCGGCCGCCGAGCGGCGAGTCGACCGGGCCGCCGGCGCCCTCGCGCAGCCAGCCGGCCCGGAAGAGGCGGTCCAGGCGCTGGCCGACGGTCGCGCGGGACAGTCCGGTCGCCTGCTGGAGCGCACCGCGTGTCACCGCCCGCCCGCTGCGGACCAGTTCGAGCAGCTCTCCGGCACCGGCCGGGCCGCCGGCCTTCCCGGTTCTTCCCGGACGTTCGGTCATGCGCACCCCCTTGTGTTTCCCAAGCCTGCATTACATATTGAGTTTTGCGTGTTAAATAGACGTAACTCTACGAGGGTCAACACCAAACCCGGTCGGCCCGGCCGGGTGTCTTCGTCTTCGGGGAGCCCCGAGTGGATCGCAGCAGCACGAAGCTCACCGTCCGTCCCGCGGCGCCCGTGCCCTTCGGGACCGCCTGCGGTCCCCCGGCCTCGGGCGCGTCCCTGCGGGTCGGAGCGGCCCGGGTGCTCGACGCGAACTGGACGGGCGGCTCGACGGTCCCCTCCCGGAGCCTGTATCCGCACCAGTGGTCCTGGGACTCGGCGTTCATCGCGATCGGCCTCAGGCACGTCTCGCCGCTGCGGGCCCAGACCGAGCTGGAGACACTGCTGGCCGCCCAGTGGGCCGACGGGCGTGTCCCGCACATCGTGTTCAACCCCTCCGTACCGCTCGACGCCTACTTCCCCAGCCCCGACTTCTGGCGCTCCTCCACCGCCGGTCACGCCGCGGGCGCCCCGCGCACCGTACAGACCTCGGGGATCGTGCAGCCACCGGTACACGCGCTCGCGGCCTGGCTGGTGCACCGCGCCGACCCCGGACTGTCGCGCGCCCGCGGCTTCCTGGCCCGGATGTACCCGCGGCTGGCCGCCTGGCACCGCTATCTGCTGCACCGCCGGGACCTGGGCGGCGGCGGGCTGGTGTCCGTGGTCCACCCCTGGGAGCAGGGCATGGACAACAGCCCGTGCTGGGACGCCCCGCTGGCCCGTACCACCCCGGCCCCGGCCCGCTCCTTCCGCCGCGCCGACCTCGACCACGGGGCACCCGAGGACCGGCCGACGGATCTGGACTACGGACGGTATGTGCGGCTGGCCGCCGACTACCGGGACGCCGGGTACACCGACGAAGAGGGTGAGTTCGCGGTCGAGGACCCGGCGTTCAACGCCCTGCTCATCGCCTCCGAACACGCGCTGGCCCGGATCGCCGAGGAACTGGGTGCGGCCGGCACCGCACGGCACGCACGCGCCGAACGGCTGACCCAGGCGCTGGTGGACCGGCTGTGGGACCCGGCGTACGGGATGTTCCTGTGCCGGGACCTGCGCGCCGGCGGAGAGATCCACCAGCGGGGCGGATCCGTGGCGACCCACGGTGTCTCCGACGCGCTCCATGAACAGGCCGCCGCCGACCCGGCTCACGGGCAGGGCGCCACCGACCGGGCCCAAGGGCAGGGCGCCTCCGGCCACGTCCACGAGCGACGTGTCTCCGGCCGCGTCGACGCACGCCGTCCCCACGGCCCCGTCAACTCGCCGGCTGCCGACGGCCCCACCCGCGTGCAAGGCACCTCCGCCCCGGCCGACGAGCAGGGCATCTCCGGAACGGCCCGCCAACAGGGCGAGTCCACCCCACGCCCCGATCAGGGCGGCTCCGGGCTGATCCCGGAGCGGAGTGTGTCCGGTCTGGTGCCGCTCATGCTGCCCGGGCTGCCGCGCGAGGTGGCCGCCGCGCTCGTGCGCACGCTGTGCGGGCCGCACTTCGGGCTCGGCGAGCGCACCCGGCTCGTGCCCAGTTACGACCTCCTCGGCGAGGCCTTCGACCCGCACCGGTACTGGCGCGGCCCGGCCTGGTTCAACACGAGCTGGCTGCTGGAGCGGGGTCTGCGGGTGCACGGCGAGCGGGAGCGGGCCGACGCGCTGCGCGCGGCCGTGCTGGAACTCGCCGAGGCCACGGACTTCGCGGAGTACGTCGACCCGTACACCGGCGAGGCCTGCGGCGCGACCGGCTTCGGCTGGACCGCCGCGCTCGCCCTCGACCTGCACCACGAGCTGCACAAAGAGCTTCCCAAGCCCCCCGGACACACCGTGTCCCGCACCGGCGGCGGCACGTTCGACAGAAGTGACGAAGGAGGGGACCGGCGATGACGGACCGGCACCATCTGCTCGTGCACGGGGCGACGTTCGCCGCCGTGGGCGACCGGGGCGACATCAGCGGGGTCCGGGGCAGCGGCTCCCCGGACGGGTTGTTCGTACGGGACGCCCGGCACCTCAGCCGCTGGCAGCTCACCGTCGACGGCGCCGTGCCCGAGGTGCTCACCCCGGTCACCGACGGTGACGCGGCCCGCTGCGTGCTCGTCCCGCGCGGCGGCCGGCAGGAGCCTCCGGCGCACACCCTCTTCCGGCAGCAGGCCGTCGGCGACAGCTCGTTCGTCGAGTCGCTCCGGGTGACCAGCAACCGCCCGGTGCCGACCACCGTCCGGCTCGCCATCACCGCCGACGCCGACTTCACCGACCAGTTCGAGCTCCGCTCCGACCACCGCACCTACGCCAAGCCCGGCGCCCTGCGCTCCCGCGAAGTCCTCGACGACGGCATCGAGTTCACCTACCGGCGCGCCGAGTGGCAGTCCCGTACGACCATCACCGCCGACCCGGCCCCCGACGCCGTGGAGGAGACCGGCACGGGCGCCCGCCGGCTGGTGTGGACCCTCGACCTGGCGCCGCACGGCACGACCGAGCTGGTGCTCCGGGTGATGGCCCGCCCGCACGGCGAGAAGCGCGCCCTGCGGGTGCCCCGCGACCCGGCGTCCGTGCACGAGCAACTCAGCGCGCTGGAAGGGGAGTTCGTCGAGGGCGTGGCCTTCCCGACCGGCTGGCCGGAACTGGCGGCGGCCTGCGCGCGGGGCCTCGCCGACCTGGCCGCGCTCCAGGTGCCGGCGCGCGGGCCCGACGGCGAGGAACTGCGCGTCCCGGCCGGCGGGGCACCCTGGTTCCTCACCCTGCTCGCCCGGGACGCCCTGCTCACCTCCCTGTTCGCGCTGCCGTACCGCCCGGAACTGGCCGCCGCCACGCTCCCCGCGCTCGCCGCAACCCAGGCGGCCGGCAGCCCCCCGTCCCCGCTCGCCCAGCCCGGCAAGATCGTGCACGAGGTACGGCACGGCGAGCTGGCGCACTTCGGCCAGGTGCCGTTCGGGCGGTACTACGGCTCGGTCGACGCGACCCCGCTGTTCCTCATCCTGCTCGGCGCGTACGTCGAACAGACCGGGGACACCGGCCCGGCGCGGCGCCTGGAGCCGCACGCGCGTGCCGCCGTCGGCTGGATGCTGGACCACGGCGGCCTGACCTCGCGCGGCTACCTCGTCTACCGCGCCGACGAGGGCGGCCTCGCCAACCAGAACTGGAAGGACTCCCCCGGCGCGATCTGCTGCGCCGACGGCAGCCGGCCCACCGGCGCGGTGATGGCGGCGGGCGCACAGGGCTACGCCTACGACGCGCTGCGCCGCACGGCGTGGCTGGCGCGGTCGGTGTGGGACGACGAGACGTACGGCGCCCTGCTGGAGCAGGCCGCCGCCGACCTCCGGGACCGGTTCCAGCGGGACTTCTGGATGCGGGAGCAGTCCTTCCCGGCGCTCGCGCTGGACGGCGAGGGCCGCCAGATCGACGCGCTGGCCTCCGACGCCGGGCATCTGCTGTGGTCCGGGCTGCTGGACAAGGAGTACGGCGAGGTGGTGGGCCGACGGCTGCTGGAGCCGGACTTCTTCTCCGGGTGGGGGGTGCGGACGCTGGCCGCGGGGCAGGCGGCGTACCACCCTCTGTCGTACCACCGGGGTTCCGTGTGGCCGCATGACAACGCGCTGATCACGCTGGGGCTCGCGCGGTACGGGCTGCACGACGAGGCCCGGGCGGTGGCGCGTTCGCTGATCGACGCGGCGACGGTGGTGGGGTGTCGGCTGCCGGAGGTTCTGGCCGGGTACGGCAGGGACACCCATCCGGAGCCGGTTCCCTATCCGCATGCGTGTGTGCGGGAGGCGCGGTCGGCTGCGGCGCCGCTCGCTCTGCTGACGGCGGTGGGCGGGGCCTAGGGAGCTGTATTTGCCCGGTGTTTGCTCAGTGCCCTGAACAGGGGCCGACGGGTGGCCGTACGGGACTGCGGATCGGGTCTCGTAGGGAAGGACGCTGGGTGTCCCAGGACATGAGCACGCGCGCATCTGCCGTAGCGGAGGCCGAAGAGGCCGAGCCGGAACGGTCCGCCGTACGCATACCCGGTCCGCGCCGCCCCTTCCCACGCCCCTGGGCCGCGTCCAGGGCGTGGGTACGGCGCCTGCGGGAGGAGCATCCGACCGCCGCCCAGGTGCTGTCCGTCACCGTCACCGTGCTCGCCGCCGCCCTGGTCATCGCCGCGCTGGTGATGCCGAACTCCGTCGCCCAGCTGGAGCCCGGGCAGTTCGTGCGGATTCCGGCGGAGGCCGTGATCGGCGCGGCCGTGATGATCGCGCTGCCGCGCCGGCCACGGGTGGTGCTGGCGGCCGTGTCCGGGGTCGCGCTGGGCGCGATGACCGTGCTGAACGCGCTCGACATGGGCTTCAAGCAATATCTCGGCCGTGGTTTCAACGTCGTTCTCGACTGGAGCCTGTTCGGCGACGCGGAGTCGTACCTGGAGGACTCGCTCGGCCGTACCAAGACCCTGGTCGCCGTGGCCGGTGTGATCGCCGCCGTCCTTCTCCTGTTCGTGCTGCTGGCGCTGTCCATGGTCCGGTTGAGCAATCTGCTCGCCCGGCACACCGCCATCGCGACCCGGGGCACGCTGATCGCCGGGGTCGTCTGGATCACCTGCTCCTCCCTCGGCCTCCAGACGGCCGGCGTGCCGCTCGCCTCCGACAGCACCGCCACCGCGTTGAAGGCCCAGGCCCGCCTGGTCTCGGCCACGCTCAAGGACGAGGCGGAGTTCCGGAAGGTCGCGAAGGTCGACGCGTTCGGGAACACCCCGGGCAGCCAGCTGGTCCCGGACCTGCGCGGCAAGGACATGATCTTCACGTTCATCGAGAGCTACGGCCGCAGCGCGATCGAGGACCCGCTCATGGCGCCCGGCGTGGACGCGACGCTCGACGCCCGCACCAAGGCGCTGGCCAAGGCCGGTTTCCACGCCAAGAGCGGCTGGCTGACCTCGGCGACCTACGGCGGCAGCAGCTGGCTCGGGCACTCCACCACCATGTCGGGCCTGTGGATCAGCAACCAGCAGCGCTACCGCACGGTGATGGCCAGCGACCACATGAGCCTGACCGAGGCGTTCAAGAAGACCGGCGCGTTCGACACGGTCGGGGTCATGCCGGGCGTGCAGAAGGCGTGGCCGGAGCAGAAGTGGTACGGCCTCGACAAGGTCTACAACGCCTTCGAACTGGGCTACAAGGGACCGAAGTTCAGCTGGTCGACCATGCCCGACCAGTACACCCTGCAGCAGTACCAGGACCGGGTGCACAGCAAGAAGCCCGCCGACGGCAGGTCACGGATGTCCTTCCTCATCCTGACCTCCAGTCACCAGCCCTGGGCGCCGATCCCGAAGATGGTGCCCTGGAACCAGCTGGGCGACGGCTCGATCTTCAAGGGCATCGAGAAGGCCGGCAACCCGTCCTCCTACACCCTCACCGACGACACCCACTCCAAGGAGGAGTACGGCAAGTCGGTGCAGTACTCGGTGACGGCGCTGACCGAGTGGCTGGAGCGCTACGGCAACGAGAACACCGTGCTGGTCTTCCTCGGCGACCACCAGCCGAACGCCCACGCCAGCGGCAACCACGCCAGCCGTGACGTCCCGGTCTCGATCGTCGCCAAGGACCCGAAGCTCCTCGACAAGGTCGCGAGCTGGAACTGGACCGACGGGCTGCGGCCGGCCCACAACGCCCCGGTGTGGAAGATGAGCGCGTTCCGCGACCGCTTCCTGACGGCGTTCGGTTCGACACCGCATCCGAAGAAGGGCTGATCAGCCGCCGGAGGTGTCCAGCTCCGCGTCCTCGCTGACCCCCGCGCAGTCGTAGGGGTCCTTCAGCCAGCCGTCCGGCAGCACCACGCGGTTGTTGCCGGACGTACGGCCGCGGGGCCCGTCCGCGCCGGCCGGCCATGGCTGGTCGAGGTCCAGCTCGTCCAGCCCGGCCCGCAGTTCTTCCAGCGAGGACGTGATCGCGAGCCGCTTACGCATCTCGGAGCCGACCGCGAAGCCCTTCAGGTACCAGGCGACGTGCTTGCGGAAGTCGACGACTCCCTTGGCCTCCTCGCCGATCCACTCCCCGAGCAGGGTCGCGTGCCGGACCATGACGTCGGCGACTTCCCGGAGCGTGGGCCGCGCGAAGGACGTACGCCCCTCGAAGGCGGCGACCAGGTCCGCGAACAGCCAGGGCCGCCCCAGGCAGCCGCGCCCGACCACGACCCCGTCGCAGCCGGTCTCCCGCACCATCCGCAGCGCGTCCTCGGCCGACCAGATGTCGCCGTTGCCGAGCACCGGGATCTCGGGGACGTGCTCCTTCAGCCGGGCGATGGCGTCCCAGTCGGCGGTGCCGCCGTAGTGCTGGGCGGCGGTGCGGCCGTGCAGGGCGATCGCCGTGACGCCCTCCTCGACGGCGATGCGGCCGGCGTCGAGGTAGGTGATGTGGTCGTCGTCGATGCCCTTGCGCATCTTCATGGTGACGGGGAGGTCACCGGCGCCGCTCACGGCCTCCTTCAGGATCGCCCGCAGCAGGTTCCGCTTGTACGGCAGTGCGGACCCGCCGCCCTTCCGGGTCACCTTGGGGACCGGGCAGCCGAAGTTCAGGTCGATGTGGTCGGCCAGGTCCTCCTCGGCGATCATGCGGACGGCCTTGCCGACGGTCGCCGGGTCGACGCCGTACAGCTGGATCGAGCGCGGCCGCTCGCTCGCGTCGAACCTGATCAGCTGCATGGTCTTCTCGTTGCGCTCGACCAGCGCCCGGGTCGTGATCATCTCGCTCACGAAGAGCCCCTTGCCCCCGCTGAACTCACGGCACAGCGTGCGGAAGGGCGCGTTGGTGATCCCCGCCATGGGTGCGAGCACGACGGGCGGCGTCACGGCGTGCGGGCCGATGGAGAGGGGCTGGGTCATCACAGGGCTCCGGGACGGATCTACGGCACGGGGACACGGGGCAAGCACCCATTGTCCCTCATTCCGCCGGCAGCCCGGCCGGCCGCTCCCGCAGGCTTGGGCTCAGGCTGCCCCGGGTACCGGGACAGGGCGCCGACCAGGACGACCACCGTGATCGTGTAGTGGACATCATTTAGGCACACTATTAGTTAGACGCACTATCGAGTTAAGCGTACGATTGAGTCCATGCCAGAGCTGAGCCACCGCCGCCGTCTCCTCGTGCTCGCGATCTGCTGCATGAGCCTGCTGATCGTGAGCCTGGACAACACCGTGCTGAACGTGGCGCTGCCGTCGATGCAGCGCGATCTGCACGCCACCACCTCCGGCCTGCAGTGGACGATCGACGCCTACACGCTGGTCCTCGCCTCGCTGCTGATGCTCGCGGGCTCGACGGCCGACCGGATCGGCCGCAAACGGGTCTTCATGGCCGGTCTGGTGGTGTTCTCCATCGGCTCACTGCTGTGTTCGCTCGCGCCGAACCTGTCCCTGCTGGTGGTGTTCCGGATGGTGCAGGCGGTCGGCGGCTCGATGCTCAACCCGGTCGCCATGTCGATCATCACCAACACCTTCACCGACGCCCGGGAGCGGGCCAGGGCGATCGGCGTCTGGGGCGCGGTGGTCGGCATATCCATGGCGGCCGGCCCGCTGGTCGGCGGGCTGCTGGTGCAGTCCGTGAGCTGGCGCTCGATCTTCTGGATCAACCTCCCGGTCGGCCTCGCGGCCCTCCTGCTCACCCTCCGCTTCGTCCCCGAGTCCCGCGCACCGAAGGCCCGCCGCCCCGATCCGGTCGGGCAGCTCCTGGTCATCGCCCTGTTCGGCTCGCTGACGTACGCGATCATCGAGACGCCGGACTCGGGCGCGACCGCGGTGGCCCCCTTCTTCGCCGTCGCCGTCGCGGCCCTCCTCGGCCTCCTGTGGTACGAGCCCCGCCGCGCGGAACCCCTGATCGACCTGCGCTTCTTCCGCTCGGCTCCGTTCAGCGGCGCCACGGTGATCGCGGTCAGCGCGTTCGCGGCGCTGGGCGGCTTCCTCTTCCTGTCCACGCTCTATCTGCAGAACGTCCGCGGCCTGAACGCCCTGCACGCGGGCCTGTGGATGCTCCCGATGGCCGCGCCGACCTTCCTGTGCGCCCCGCTGTCCGGCCGCCTGGTGGGCAGCCGCGGCCCCCGCCTGCCCCTCCTGGTCGCCGGTACGGCGATGACGGCGAGCGGCGTCCTCTTCGCGGCCTTCGAGGCGGAGACGTCGAACGCCCCCCTGCTCGTCGGCTACGTCCTGTTCGGCATCGGCTTCGGCTTCGTCAACGCGCCGATCACCAACACGGCCGTCTCCGGCATGCCACGCGCCCAGGCCGGGGTCGCCGCAGCGGTCGCCTCCACGAGCCGGCAGCTGGGCCAGACGCTGGGCGTCGCGGTGGTGGGCGCGGTCCTGGCCTCCGGTATCGGCGCCTCACCGATGAAGCAGGCCTTCGTCTCCGCCGCCCGCCCCGGCTGGTGGATCCTCACCGCCTGCGGCCTGGCCGTCCTCCTCCTCGGCCTCCTCACCAGCGGCCACTGGGCCCACCGCACCGCCGAACGCACGGCCGAGACCCTGGAGTCCGCGGAGATCCGCCAGACGGTGGGAGCCTGAGCGCTCCGCTGGTAAAGCCGCGCTGTGCCGTCGTTCGAAGTGCGGCGCCGTTGTGGCTGGTCGCGCAGTTCCCCGCGCCCCTTCGGGGCGCAGGAGCGCCTCCGATGTGCAGGAGCGCCTTCGGGGCGCAGGGGGCCGCCTCCTCAGGATGCTCCGGCAGGCCCGGCAACGGCCCCGCGGGCGAGGTCGTACAGCCGCTCAAGGCGCTCGCGGGTCTCCTCGTCGGCCGGGGCGTACGTCACCATGCGGGCGCCCGGTTCGGGGCCCAGCCAGAGGTCGGTGTGCTCCAGTTTGAGGCGGCCGACATGGGCGTTGAGGAACTCCTTGGTCTTGGAACGGCTGCCGACGACCTCGTAACGCTCCCAGTGCTCGCGGAAGTTGGGGGATTCCGCCTCCAGGCGCTTCAGCAGCATCTTCCAGGCCGGCTCGCCGAGATGGCCGGCCAGGGACGCGCGCAGTTTGGCGGCCATCAGGCGCTGGGTCTCCTCCAGGCGGATGACCGATGACTGCCAGTCCTTGTTCGTGTACACGAGGAGCATGCAGTTCCGGTCCTCCGCCGGTATCGCGTCCAGGTCGCACAGGAGGCGGCCGTAGGTGAGGTTGTAGGCGAGGATGTCGTACCGGCTGTTCTGGATGCAGGCCGGGATCGGCTCCAGCTGGCGCAGCATCGCGCGCAGGGCCGGGGTGACGCTCGGGCAGCTCGCGGCGGGCGTCGGATCGGTGGCACCGGCCAGCTGGAAGAGGTGGGCGCGTTCGCCGGCGTCCAGCATGAGCGCGCGGGCCAGGGCGTCCAGGACCTGCACGGAGACCTGGATGTCGCGGGCCTGTTCCAGCCACGTGTACCAGGTGACGCCGACCGCGGAGAGCTGGGCCACCTCCTCCCGGCGCAGGCCCGGCGTACGGCGCCGGGCCCCGCGCGGCAGGCCGACCTGCTCGGGGCTGATGCGCTCGCGGCGGCTGCGCAGGAACGCGGCCAGCTCGTGCCGCCGGATCTCCGAGCCACGGCTCGTCGGCTTCGGGGCGGGCGTCTTGCGGTCCGTGGCCATGGTGGTCATGGTTCCAGGGTGCCTGTCCCCTCATCCTGTTGCCAGGTACTTCTTGTACCAGGATCAGCACACTCTGGTACCAGTCTGTGCGGGGGCGCAGGCTCGGGGACATGAGTGAAACCGTCACCACCCCGGCCGTCCGCACGACGGCCGCACCGCCCGCACTCGGCGGGCCCGGGCTGTTCACCGTACTGCTGGCCGCGGCGCTGCCGCTCGTCGATTTCTTCATCGTCAACGTCGCCCTGCCGACCATCGGCACCGACCTCGCCGCGGGCGAGGCCGTGCTGGAGCTGGTGGTGGCCGGGTACGGCGTGGCGTACGCCGTGCTGCTGGTGCTCGGCGGGCGGCTCGGCGACCTGTTCGGGCGCCGCCGGCTGTTCCTCGGCGGCATGGCCGCGTTCGGGCTGACCTCGCTGGCCTGCGGGCTGGCGCCGGACGCCTGGAGCCTGGTCGCGGCGCGGGTCGCGCAGGGCGCCTCGGCCGCCGCGATGCTGCCTCAGGTGCTGGCCACCATCCAGGCCACCACCCGCGGCGCGCGCCGCGCGAAGGCCATGAGCCTGTACGGCGCGACCGCCGGACTGTCCATGGTCGCCGGGCAGATACTCGGCGGAGTGCTCGTCGCCGCCGATGTCGCCGGGACCGGCTGGCGCGCGGTGTTCCTCGTCAACGTGCCCGTGGTCGTCCTCGGCCTGCTCCTCGCCGTGCGGGTCGTGCCCGAGACCCGCTCGCAGCACCCCGAGCCCGTCGACGGACCCGGCACGGTCCTGCTCGCCGTGTCCCTGCTGACGCTGCTGGCCCCGCTCACCGAGGGCCGGGCCGCGGGGTGGCCGCTGTGGACGTGGCTGTCGCTGGCCGCGTTCCCGTTCGCCGCCGGGGCGTTCTGGACGGTGGAGCGGCGGGCCGACCGGGCGGGGCGGACCCCGCTGGTGCCGCCGAGCCTGCTGGCGCTCGCCTCGCTGCGGCGGGGTCTGATCCTGATCCTGCCGTTCTCCATCGGCTTCAGCGGGTTCATGTTCGTCATCGCGCTGGCGCTGCAGCAGGGCGCCGGTCTCGGGCCGGTCGCGGCCGGGCTCGCGCTCGCGCCGATGGCCGTGGTGTTCCTGTTCACCTCCCTCGCCGGGCCCAGGCTGACGGCCCGTCACGGCACCCGGATGGTCACCGCCGGCTCGGTGGTCCAGGGCGTGGGCGTGCTGCTGATCGTGCTGGCCGCCTGGCGGGACTGGCCGCACCTGGACTTCGGCTCGCTGCTGCCGGGCGCCGCCGTGGCCGGTGCCGGGCAGGCGCTCCAACTGCCCAATGTGTTCCGGATCGTGATGTCCGAGGTGCCGCCCGCCCGGGCGGGCGTCGGCAGCGGTGTGATGGTCACCACCCAGCAGTCCGCGCTCGCCCTCGGCGTGGCCACGCTCGGCACCCTGTTCCTCACCCTGGTGCCTCGCATGGGCATGCGGGACGCGCTGGTCACGACGCTGCTGGTGCAGTTGGCCGGGGTCGTGCTGACGGGCCTGCTCAGCCTGCGGCTGCCACGCGAGATGGGGTGAGGCGACCGGGGCCGGGCCACGGCTCGGACAACTCCGCGTGAAGCTCCCCCTGTTGATGTTCGTCTTGCTGCACACTCCTGTCCCGGCCGGGGTGTGCCACATCAGCCGAGGAGGCGCGAGGCGTCATGGCGCAGGACAACAGCACGAGCAAGGTGAGCCGCTGGGACCAGCACGGCCGGGAGCACGTCGTCCGGGTCCAGCGCACGGGGGTGCAGCGCACGATCAGATGCGACACGTGCGGCTGGCGCAAGGGCGCCCAGTTCCTGCCGTGGCTGAAGGCCGAGGAGCATCTGGCCGAGGCGCACCAGGCGACGGTCGATCCGGCGGCGGCCCGGCAGCCCTCCCGTTGATCGCGCCGGGCCCGAAAAACGGTCCCGGACACCCCTGCTGACCTGCGCACTTGCCTGATCCGAGGGCGATTACAGACGGTCTCGAGTGGCCGACGGAGCGAAGTCGGGTCAGCCTGGAAGGCGTCCGATCGAGCGATCGACAGGAGATGAACATGAACTCCGAACTCCGCCACCACCGCTACGGCCGCGCGCTTGGCGCCGGCGTCCTCTCCGTGGCGCTGCTCTCCGGCGGTACGACCGGAGCCTTCGCAGCGACCAGCACTCCCACCCCCACCCCCTCGCCGACCCGCACCGGCATGCCCACGCCGACCCGCACCGGCATGCCGACGCCGACCCGCACCGGCATGCCGACGCCGACTCGCACCGGCATGCCGACCGCCATGCCCTCGGTGACCCGCACCGGCAAGCCGAGCGTGAAACCCTCGCGGACGCCGGCCGCGATGGGCTCGATCACCGTCCGGGCCAACCGCAAGGCCGTCAAGGTCGGCAACACCGTGGTGTTCATCGGCCGCGTCAGAGGCGTCAAGTCCGGCTCCACGCTGGTGCTCCAGCACCTGCACAACGGCAAGTGGACCACGCTCAGGACCACGGCGGTCGTGAACAAGAACGGCACCTACACGATCAGGCGGACGTTCACCACCAAGGGCACCGAGCAGGTGCGGGTGTCGACCAAGTCCGGCACGCTGCACTCGTCCCCGGTCACCGTGACGGTGAGCTGAGGCCCCGGATCAGCAGGTCGACCACGGCCGTGAACTCCTCGTCGACGCCGGGGGTGGTCCACTCCCGGGCGTAACAGGGGTCATGGAAACGGCCGGTGGCCTGGAAGACGGCTCGAGCCGCGGCGGCCGGGTCGGGCACCGGAAAGGTGCCCGACCCGGCCCCGTCCGCGATGATCCGGGTCAACTGCGCGGTCAGGTCGGCGATGTGCTCGCCGACCACCGTGCCGACCTCGTCGGTCAGCACCGTGTAGGTGGCGAAGAGCTCGGGATCGTCGCCCGCCTTGTGCCGCTTGGCCTCGAACAGCGCCGCGAGCCAGGCCCGCAGCCGCTCCTCGGGGGAGCCGTCCGCCACGACGATCCCGGCGAGCCGCTCCGCCGTACGGTCCAGCCAGCGCTTGGTGACCGCCTCGCGCAGGGCCGCCTTGGTGCGGAAGTGCCGGTAGACACTGCCGTGGCTGACGCCCAGCGCGCGGGCGACGTCGACCACGGTGGCCTTGGCCGGGCCGTGTCGGCGCAGCACCTCCTCGGTCGCTTCGAGGATGCGCTCGGCGGTCAGGGTCTCGGTGGGCGGTGCCATGCCTTAGACCGTACCTGCAGCCATGGTCAGCGTTCGCTGTCGAGGTGTGCCATCTGCGCGGTCGGGTAGCGGTCGCCGGCCGCCGCGTCCGCCGGGACGGCCTCCTCGATCGCCGCCAGGTCGGCCGGGTCCAGGGTGACGTCCAGCGCGCCGAGCGACTCGCCCAGCCGCTCGCGGGTGCGGGCGCCGACGAGGGGAACGATGTCGTCGCCGCGTGAGAGCACCCAGGCGATGGCGATCTGCGCGACGGTGACGCCCTTCTGCTCGGCGATCTTGCGCAGGGCCTCGACCAGGTTGAGGTTGTGCTGGAGGTTCTCGCCCTGGAAGCGGGGCGAGTGGGCGCGGAAGTCGTTCGCGGCGAGCTGCCGGTCGCGGCGGAAGTGCCCGGAGATCAGCCCGCGCGAGAGCACGCCGTACGCCGTGATCCCGATGCCCAGCTCACGGGTGGTGGGCAGGATCTCCTGCTCGATACCACGGCTGATCAGCGAGTACTCGATCTGGAGATCGGCGATCGGGGCGGTGGCGGCGGCCCGGCGGACGGTCCCGGCGCCGACCTCGCTCAGGCCGACGTGCCGGACGTACCCCTTCTCGATCAGTTCGGCGATCGCGCCGACGGTCTCCTCGATCGGCACGTCCGGGTCGAGGCGGGCGATCCGGTAGACGTCGATGTGGTCGACGCCGAGGCGCTGCAGGGAGTAGGCGGCGAAGTTCTTCACGGCGGCCGGGCGGCCGTCGTAGCCGCTCCAGTTGCCCTCCGGGTCGCGCAGGGCGCCGAACTTCACGCTGGTCAGGGCCTGTTCGCGCAGGGCGGCCGGGGCGGTGCGCAGGGCCTCGCCGATGAGCATCTCGTTGTGCCCCATGGCGTAGAAGTCGCCGGTGTCCAGCAGGGTGACGCCCGCTTCCAGGGCTGCGTGGACGGTCGCGATGGACTCCGCGCGGTCGGCGTCGCCGTAGAGCGCGGACATGCCCATGCAGCCGAGGCCGAGGGCGGAGGTCTGGGGGCCGGTGGTTCCGAGGGTTCGGGTTCGCGTGGTCATGCCTCCACCCTCCCATGACAGCTGACAGATTTCAATATCTGTCATTCCATAGATGTCAGCTTGGTCCAGACCCATTAACGAAAAGCACCGTGCCGGGCGGTGGCGAGAGGCGGTGGGGGCGGAAAGGCGGCGACACCGGCGGAGATGCGCGCGGCGAAGACGTCCGGCCGGCTCTCCATCGGCGGCGCGGCAGGCGGGGGTCCAGGGCACGACCGTCAGGGCGCCCTACGACAAGCAGGGCCCCGGCCCGCCGGCCCAGCCCGGCGCGGGCGGCGGCCACCGGGACGGCTCGAAGAGCCGGGCCTTCGGCGACAGCGTCAAGGCGTTGCGGCGCCGCTGAGCCCCGGCGGCCGTCAGCCCGCCGGTTCCGTCAGCGCCTCGATCGCCGGTCGCAGCAGGGCGGCGACGCGGTCGGCGGGGGTGTCACGCAGCGCGGGCAGACCGAGGAGCTGGTGGCCGATCGTGACGCCCAGCAAGGTGGTGACGATCAGCGCGGCGCGCAGCTCGCGGTCCTCGGCCCCGGGCAGTGCGTCGCCGACGCCGCCGATCTGCCGGCCCAGGGTCTCGCGGGCCTGCTCGGCGGCCGCCGGGTCGGTGAGCATGGAGCGCAGCATCGCCAGCGCGCCCTCGGGCAGGCCGCCCAGCTTGAGGCCGAGCGTGGCCAGCAGCCGATCGACGAGCGCGTCGGCGTCGGTGGCCGCCTGCAGCGCGGGGACGGCCTGCACGGCCCGGGTGAACAGCTCGCGCTTGGAGCCGAAGTACTGCATGACCAGCGCCGGGTCGACGCCCGCCGCGCTCGCCACGGCGCGGATGGTGGTCCGGTCGAACCCCTTCTCCGCGAACAGCTCCCGGGCCCGGTCCAGGATGCGCGCCTCGGTGGCACGGCGGCGGTCGGCGCGGCTCTGGTGAGGGGCGGACATGGGTTCACTCTACAGCCGTTGACCGAACAGGCGGCCGACTCCTAGGCTGGGTGGGTCAACAACCGTTGAGCGAACGGAGGGACCCGTGCCGGACGACCTTCAGTCACCCGCCCCGCGCACCCCGCGCCAGGTGCTGGACCGCTACTACCGCGCCATGCTCGACAAGTCCGCGGACGACCTCGCCGACCTGTACGCCGTGGACGCGGTGCACGAGTTCCCGTTCACCTCCCCCGGCTTCCCCCCGCGCTTCGAGGGGCGCGAGGCGGTGCGCGCGGGCTACCGGGCGGCCTGGGCTGTGAGCCCCGCCCGGGTGGAGGAGATCAGGAGGGTCGCGACCTACGAGACCACGGAGCCCGGAGTGCTCGTCGCCGACCAGACGGTACGGGGCACGCTGCCGGCCACCGGCGCCTCGTTCAGCGTCCCCGGTCTCCTGGTCCTGCATGTCCACGACGGCCTGCTCACGCGGGTACGGGACTACATGGACGGCGCGGGGGTGGCGGCGGCCAGGCCGTGAACACGAGGTCACGGTGAACGCAAAAGGCCCGCCCACCCGGCCGACGGTCTCGGACGGGTGGGCGGGCAAGGGCGGCTGAAGCGCCGCAGGCCTCAGCAGCCGAGCAGGCGGCCGGCGAGGTACCCCTCGATCTGGTCCAGCGACACGCGTTCCTGCTTCATCGAGTCACGCTCACGCACCGTGACCGCGTTGTCCTCGAGCGTGTCGAAGTCGACGGTCACGCAGTACGGCGTGCCGATCTCGTCCTGGCGGCGGTAGCGGCGGCCGATGGCACCCGCGTCGTCGAACTCGATGTTCCAGTGCTGGCGCAGCGCCTGGGCGAGCCCCTTGGCCTTCGGGGACAGCTCGGGGTTGCGGGACAGCGGCAGGACGGCGACCTTCACCGGGGCGAGACGGTGGTCGAGACGCAGCACCGTGCGCTTCTCCATCTTGCCCTTGGCGTTCGGGGCCTCGTCCTCGACGTAGGCGTCGAGCAGGAAGGCCAGCATGGTCCGGCCGACACCCGCCGCGGGCTCGATGACGTACGGCGTCCAGCGCTCCTGGGCCTCCTGGTCGTAGTAGGCCAGGTCCTGGCCGGAGGCCTTGGAGTGCGACGAGAGGTCGTAGTCGGTGCGGTTGGCGACGCCCTCGAGCTCGCCCCACTCGCTGCCGCCGAACTGGAAGCGGTACTCGATGTCGGCGGTGCGCTTGGAGTAGTGGGAGAGCTTCTCCTTCGGGTGCTCGTACCAGCGCATGTTCTCCTCACGGAGACCCAGGCCGGTGTACCAGTTCCAGCGCTGCTCCATCCAGTACTCGTGCCACTTCTCGTCCTCGCCCGGCTTGACGAAGAACTCCATCTCCATCTGCTCGAACTCGCGGGTGCGGAAGATGAAGTTGCCCGGCGTGATCTCGTTGCGGAACGACTTGCCCATCTGGGCGATGCCGAACGGCGGCTTGCGGCGCGAGGTGGTCTGCACCTGGGCGAAGTTGGTGAAGATGCCCTGGGCGGTCTCGGGACGGAGGTAGGCGACCGAGCCGCTGTCCTGGGTCGGGCCGAGGTGCGTCGACAGCAGACCGGAGAACTGCTTGGGCTCGGTGAACTGGCCCTTGTTGCCGCAGTTCGGGCAGTTGATGTCGGCCAGGCCGTTCGCCGGGGCGTGGCCCTTCTTCTCCTCGTAGGCCTCTTCCAGGTGGTCGGCGCGGAACCGCTTGTGACACGCGGTGCACTCGGTCAGCGGGTCCGTGAAGGTGGCGACGTGGCCGGACGCGACCCAGACCTCGGAGGCCAGGATGACGGACGAGTCGATACCGACCACGTCCTCGCGCGACGTCACCATGTAGCGCCACCACTGGCGCTTGATGTTCTCCTTGAGCTCGACACCCAGCGGTCCGTAGTCCCAGGCGGCACGCTGTCCGCCGTAGATCTCACTGCACGGGAAAACGAAGCCACGGCGCTTGCTCAGGCTGACGATGGTGTCGATCTTGTCGGCGGCCACGGTGCTCTCTTCATTACGACGACGGGCGTTGAAGCGAGATGCTTCCAGCGAATGATTCAGGTTACCGGCGCAGGCTCCCCCCGGACCAAATCGGCCCCCTCCCCAAGTCCGCCTCCAGGGCTCTCGCCGGGCCTTTACCGGTGCTTGTTGACAACGGTTTCCATATTTGTTGAAAATGACTGTCATGAACGTACGACGACGCCTCATACCCACCGCCGCCCTCACGGCCGTGACCGCCCTCGGCCTCGGCACCCTCACGGCCTGCTCCGGCGACAGGGCGGAGGCGGCGAACACCGGCAGGTTCGACGTCGTCGCGTCCTTCTACCCCATGGCCTTCCTCGCCGAGCGGATCGGCGGGAACCACGTCCACGTCACCAGTCTCACCTCCCCCGGCCAGGAGCCGCACGACCTGGAGATCAGCCCCCGGCAGATCGCCTCGCTCCAGGACTCCGACGCGGTGCTGTACCTGAAGAACCTGCAGCCCTCCGTCGACGACGCGGTGGCCCAGTCCCCGGTCAAGACCAAGATCGACGCGGCCTCCCTGACCACGCTGGAGGAGCACGGCAACGAGGTCGGCGGCCACGCGGCCGCGCACGACACCCACAAGAACGAGGAGTCCTCGGGCAAGGACCCGCACATCTGGCTCGACCCGGTGCGCTACGCCCAGGTCGCCGAGGGCGTCGGCAAGGCCTTCGAGAAGGCCGACCCGAAGCACGCCGCCGACTACCGCAAGAACACCACGGCCCTGGTCGAGCGGCTGACCGGCCTGGACCGGCAGTTCAGGAGCGGCCTCGCGCACACGAGGACCAAGGTCTTCATCACCACCCACGCCGCCTTCGGCTACCTCGCCGAGCGTTACGGCCTGACCGAGGAGGCCATCAGCGGCCTCGACCCCGAGTCCGAGCCCAGCGCCGCGCGCGTGAAGGACCTGGAGACGATGGCCAGGGCCGACGGCGTCTCCACCGTCTTCTACGAGACGCTCGTCAGCGACAAGACCGCGAAGACCATCGCGAACGACGCCGGGCTGAAGACGGACGTCCTCGACCCGATCGAGGGCATCACCGCCAAGTGCCGCGGCAAGGACTACTTCTCCGTCCAGGAGGCCAACCTCAAGGCGCTCCAGCAGGCGCTGGGCGCGAAATGACAGGGGACCCGATGACCAGCGAGCCCGTCATATCCCTGCGTGGCGTCACCGCCGAACTCGGCGCGCGCCCCGTGCTCCGCGGCATCGACCTCACCGTCGGCCGCGGCGAGGTCGTCGCGCTGCTCGGCGCCAACGGTTCCGGCAAGTCCACGGCGATCCGTACGATCATCGGCCAGGTCCCGGTCAGCGGCGGCGCGATCGAGCTGTTCGGCACCCCGCGCCGCGCCTTCCGTGACTGGGCGCGCGTGGGCTACGTACCGCAGCGGACGACGGCCGCGGGCGGCGTCCCGGCGACGGTCACGGAGATCGTCTCCTCGGGCCGCCTGTCCCGCACCCGCTTCGGCGTCTTCCGCAAGGCCGACCGGGAAGCCGTGCACCGGGCCCTGGAGCTGGTCGGGATGGCCGACCGCGCCAAGGATTCGGTGAACGCCCTCTCCGGCGGCCAGCACCAGCGCGTCCTGATCGCCCGCGCCCTCGTCGCCGAGCCCGAGCTGCTGATCATGGACGAGCCGATGGCGGGTGTCGACCTGGCCAGCCAGGAGGTGCTCGCGGGCACACTGAAGCAGCAGGTGGACTCCGGTACGACGGTCCTGCTCGTGCTGCACGAACTGGGCCCCCTGGAGCCCCTGATCGACCGGGCGGTCGTCCTGCGCGACGGCTGCGTCCTGCACGACGGGCCGCCCCCGCAGGCCGTCGGCCAGCACGCCCTGCCCGGCCACGACCACGTACACCCGCACGCACCGTCGGGTACCGAACCTCTGCGGACGGGACTGCTGAGCTGATGGACTTCCTGAACTACGCCTTCATGCAGCGCGCGCTGCTCGCCGCCGTCCTGGTCGGCATCACCGCGCCCGCGGTCGGCATCTACCTGGTCCAGCGCCGCCAGGCCCTGATGGGCGACGGCATCGGCCACGTGGCGATGACGGGTGTCGGCCTCGGTTTCCTGTTGTCGACGTCCCCCGTGTGGATGGCGACGGCCGTCTCGGTCCTCGGCGCGGTCCTGATGGAACTGATCCGCTGGTACGGCAGGACCCGCGGCGACATCGCCCTCGCGATGCTCTTCTACGGCGGCATGGCCGGCGGCGTGATGTTCATCAACCTCGCGCCGGCCGGCTCCAACGCGAACCTGACGACGTACCTGTTCGGCTCGCTGTCGACGGTGTCGCAGTCGGACGTCGTCGCGATCTGCCTGCTGGCCGCGTTCGTCGTGCTGGTCACGCTCGGCCTGCGCCGCCAGCTGTTCGCGGTCAGCCAGGACGAGGAGTTCGCCCGGGTCACGGGCCTGCCGGTGCGCGCGCTCAACCTCCTGACGGCGGTCACCGCGGCGGTCACGGTCACGGTGGCCATGCGCGTGGTCGGCCTGCTGCTGGTGTCCGCGCTCATGGTCGTACCCGTCGCGGCGGCGCAGCAGCTCACCCGCAGCTTCACGGCGACCTTCGTGATCGCGGTCGCGATCGGCGTGGCCGTGACCGTCAGCGGCACGATCACCTCGTACTACCAGGACGTGCCGCCCGGCGCGACGATCGTCCTGCTGACCATCGCCGGGTTCGTCGCGCTGACGGCCCTGGCCACGCCGCTGGCCCGCCGCCGCGCCCGTGCGGCGGCCGCCGCACAGCCCGCCGGGGACCCGGCGGAGTGCTCGATTCCGGCCACGCGCGGGACCGCGGACGAGATCACCGTCTGACCGCTGCCGGCCCGGGCTGGCACAATGGCCGCCCGGGCAGAAGCGAGACGTGAGGAGACAACGGTGACGACCGCTGGACCGCCCGTGAAGGGCCGCGCGACCCGCCAGCGTGCAGCCGTGGCGGCGGCCCTGGGCGAGGTCGAGGAGTTCCGCAGCGCCCAGGAGCTGCACGACATGCTCAAGCACAAGGGCGACTCGGTCGGCCTGACCACGGTCTACCGCACCCTCCAGTCCCTCGCCGAGGCCGGCGAGGTCGACGTCCTGCGCACGTCCGACGGCGAGTCCGTCTACCGCCGCTGCAGCACCGGAGAACACCATCACCACCTCGTGTGCCGTGCCTGCGGCAAGGCGGTTGAGGTGGAGGGCCCGGCCGTCGAGAAGTGGGCGGAGGCGATCGCGGCGGAGCACGGGTATGTGAACGTGGCGCACACGGTGGAGATCTTCGGCACGTGTGCCGACTGTGCCGAGGGCTGAGCGCCGTGGCCTAGAGGCGCTGCAGGTGGCGGTCCAGGATGGCGCGCAACCGGTCGGCGTCCGCCGGGTCGGCCAGGCCGCTCTTGGGGAGCATGGTGAACGCCGTGGCGTTCTTGTCGTCGCTCAGGAGCACGAACACCCGGGCCGTCTCCAGGTAGCGCGGCTGCGCGACCCAGTTGACCGAGGCCGTGACGTTGTCGGTGGCCACCGCGACACCGGCCTCCGTCACCGTCACCCGGATCAGTCCCTGCCGCACGGCGAGCTTGTGGAAGGCACGGGCCCCCAGCCACGGAGACAGCGCCAGCGACAGGGTGACGACGACCAGCGACGCCAGCATGCCGGGCGAGAAGTGCTTGCCCTGGACCGCCGGCACGATCTCCACCAGGGCGCCGAACCCCGTCACGTAGGGCGTCCACCGGTAGATCCACCCCACCCGGCTCACCCGCTGCCGCGCCCGCAGCGCCGAGGTGAGGTCCGCGACCTCCGGCCGGTATCTCAGTTCCACGACGTCCTGCACCGCATCCCGCCCCATGTCCATGACCATGAGGCGGGATCGTACAGAAGCCGATCATCCGGCGCCCGCGCTCATGCCCGTCCGAAGCACCGCTCCAGTTCGTCCAGGTCGTAGAACGCGCTGCCCTCGGCGATCGGGTGGCAGCCGGCCCGGAACGGCGTCTCCCGCTCGTTGTAGAGCATGCGGACGAGGTAGCGGCCGTCCTTCTCGTACACGTCCCACTGGATGTTCGTCCCCAGCGGGGCCACCGACGCCCCCCGCCAGGGGTTGCCGGCGTAGGTGTACGGCTCCCCCGGTGTCGCCGGTTCCGTGCTGCCGGGCAGGCCCATCAGCGCGGCCAGCGGGATGATCTCCTCGGCGTGGGTGAAGCGCAGTTCGGCGCCGAGGTCGCTGGTGCCGGCGCGCTTGGCCTCGACCTGCTGGAAGAAGTCGTCCAGGAGCACGCCGGCCATCTTGTACGTGATGTCGCTGTCGGTGAAGCCGGGGCCCTTCTCGTAGAAGTCCTCGGCGTCGGAGAGGTAGCCGAACCAGGACGCGTCGGAGGGGGAGATGTAGCGCTCCAGGCCCCAGCCCGCCCCGTCCGGGCTCTCCTCGGTCATCGCCGGCGCGATGGCGTACAGGTTGTAGATCGCCCGCGCGGCGCCGACCTGGTCGGTGATCCCGTCGACGAAGGGTTCCTGGAAGATCCGGCGCAGCACACGGCGCGCGGCCTCGTGCGTCCTGGGCTGGTCGGTGATCGCGTTCAGCGTGTCCTTGAGGCGCTGGTCGTGGGCGATGTAGTCGCGGTACGCGGCACCGCCCGCCGCCTTGTGGAAGTACAGCAGGTCCTTGTCGGTGCGGGTGGGACCGATCAGCGGCTGCAGCGCGGGGTCGGCGGAGGCGAGGGCTCCTGTGTACTCGGCCGCGCTGTCCACGGCCCGCCCCTGCCCGGAGCTGACCACGTCGATCTTCTCGCCCTCGTCGGCGATGCTCGCGAACAGCGTGGGCAGGCGCTGCTCCATGCGCGTCGCGGTGTCCCGCATCTCCTGCCGGCCGCGCCCGCTGAGGTTGCCGTACCCGACCTTCTCCATGGCGGCCGTCAGCGCCCGCACGGTCGGCCCGAACTCCTCGCCCGGTCCGGTGAGTTGACCCTCCGCCTGGGCCTTGTCCCACAGTGCGAGGACCAGGTCGCCGTCCTCGCTGCCGGTCGCCGCACGGGAGCCGTGCCGGGAGACGTTCTCGGCGAAGACGGCGGTGTAACCGGCCGGGGGCCGCTGGTAGGTGTGCGTGCTCTGCCCGGGCTCGTACGGCGCCTTGGTGCCATAACTCTCGCGGTGCGCGGGGCCGTCGGCGGCGTGCGCGGGCAGCGCGGTGAGCAGCAGGGCGCCGAGGGCGAGGGCAGGCGTGAGACGTCTCATGAACCCCGCATCCTCGGCGACCCGCGTGAACCGCCGGTGGCTACGAGATGGACTCGTCGCCCTTCATGGCGGCCTCCATGGCGAGGAGCTCCTCGTTCGGGACGGCGCCGCCGAACCGCCGGTCGCGGGAGGCGAATTCGACGCAGGCCCGCCACAGGTCACGGCGGTCGAAGTCGGGCCACAGCACGTCCTGGAAGACCATCTCGGCGTACGCGCTCTGCCAGAGCAGGTAGTTGGAGGTGCGCTGCTCGCCGCTGGGCCGCAGGAACAGGTCCACGTCCGGCATGTCCGGGTAGTACAGGTACTTCTGGATGGTCTTCTCGCTGACCTTGGCCGGGTCCAGCCGCCCCGCCGCGACGTCCTCGGCGAGCGCCTTCGCCGCGTCGGCGAGCTCGGCACGCCCGCCGTAGTTCATGCAGAAGTACAGGGTGAGCAGGTCGTTGCCCTTGGTCTGCTCCTGGGCGACCTGCAGCTCCTTGGCGACCGACTTCCACAGCCTGGGCATACGGCCCACCCAGCGCACCCGGATCCCGAGCTCGTCCAGCTGGTCCCGCGTCTTGCGGATGAAGTCGCGGTTGAAGTTCATCAGGAAGCGGACCTCGTCGGGCGAACGCTTCCAGTTCTCGGTGGAGAAGGCGTAGAGGGAGATGTTGCGGACGCCGACCTCGATCGACCCCTGGAGCACGTCCAGCACCCGCTCGGCGCCGACCTTGTGTCCCTCGGTCCGCGGCAGCCCCCGCTCCTTCGCCCACCTCCCGTTGCCGTCCATGACGATGGCCACGTGGTTCGGGACCAGTTCGCCGGGGAGCTTGGGCGCGCGGGCGCCGGACGGGTGCGGCTCCGGCGCCTTGTACTCGCGCCGCTGGCGCCCCAGGATCCCGCGTACGACCATGTGCTTCTCGTCTCCCTCTTACTTCTCGACGTACCTGAGCGAACGCAGCCCGCGCTCCAGATGCCAGTGCAGGTAGGCGGACACCAGCCCGCTGCCCTCGCGGACGTACCGCGCCTCGCAGGCGTCCGCCGTCTCCCAGTCTCCCGTAAGCAGCGCGCCGAGGAGCACCAGGGTCTGCGGCGACGGTACGACACTTCCGGGCACCCGGCAGTCGGCGCAGACAGAACCGCCGGATCCCACGGAGAAGAACCGGTTCGGTCCGGGCATCCCGCACTTCGCGCAGTCACTGAAACTCGGGGCGTATCCGTTGACGGCGAGGGAGCGGAGCAGGAAGGCGTCGAGGACGAGGTGGGGGGCGTGCTCGCCCCGGGCGAGCGTGCGCAGGGCGCCGACCAGCAGCAGATACTGCTGCACCGCCGGCTCGCCCTCATGATCGGTGAACCGCTCGGCGGTCTCCAGCATGGCCGTTCCGGCGGTGTAGCGGGCGTAGTCGGTCACGATTCCGCCCCCGTACGGCGCGATGGTCTCGCTCTGCGTGCACAGCGGCAGCCCCCGCCCGACCAGCTCGCTCCCGCGCGCGAAGAACTGCACGTCGACATGGGAGAAGGGTTCCAGCCGGGCCCCGAACTTCGACTTCGTCCGCCGCACCCCCCGGGCCACGGCACGTACCCGCCCGTGACCGCGCGTGAGCAGCGTGATGATCCGGTCCGCCTCACCCAGCTTCTGGGTGCGCAGCACGATGCCGTCGTCGCGGAACAGAGTCATGAGCACCATTCTCGCCCAAGCGCTCCGCTGCCGATGCGCTTGAACAATATGTTGAGCGCGGCGCGACGGAGAGTGCTGGAAGAAGGAGTGCCCTGCCCGAGCTGCTGCACGCGTGGGCGCGCGAGCACGCACCCGCGCACCGCGCTCGTGCACGGTGCGACCCGCCTGACGTACTTCCGGCTGGACCGCCGGATGGCCGCCGCCGGCCTGCGGCTGCGCGGCGCGGGGCCCGGCAAGCGGGTCGTGGTCCAGCTGCCGGCCCTCCCGGAGGACTGACCCACCAGGAGACGGAGACCCCTCACCTGGTCGCCGCGACCGAGGCCGTCGGCTACGTCGGCCCGGCGGTCCACCGCGGCTTCGACCACGCGGAGATGGCCGCCGGGATCGCCGCGGTTCGACGTCGTTGCGGCGGATCTTCACCTGGGCCGCGCCCGGCGAGCAGACGGGCGGCTTCTCGCTGCTGCCGGGTGGGGCGCTCGCCTTCCCGCTGCACGCGGTGGACGAGGCGCCCGTCCCGGACCGCCGCCTGGACGCCTCCGTGGCGTTCTTCCTGCCGTCCGACGGCTCAGTGCGCGGCGGACGCCCCGGCGGGACGGCCCCGCCGGGCCTCGTCGGCCGCACTCACGACGACTACGCCTACCAGCTCCGCACCATCGCAGAGCCGCTCGCCCCCGGCCCCGAGGACGTCTGTCCGGCGACGCTGGCCGCCGAGTCCCCCTTCACCTCGGCTGCCCCGGCATCCTCGGCACGCCGGCGGTGGGCGGGACGGTGGTGCTGCTCGACGAACCGGCGCCGGCGGCCGCCTTCCGCGCGATCGAGCGGGAGCGGGGGACCGTCACCTCGTTGACGCCCGGCACCGCCGCCCTGTGGCTGGACGCCCTGAACGAGGTGAACTCCTCGTCCGGGGCCCGTACCCGTGCGCGGCTACTACGGGTCCCCCGGGCGCAGCGCCCCGGCCTTCACCCCGGACGGCTACCACCGCGCCGGGAACCCGGCCCGGCCGGCCCCGGAGGGCGACCTGGTCGTGACCGCCCGTATGGAGGAGGTGGCGATCTAGGGGACCTCCCCACGGCTGCGGGCGTTGGCACGGGCGGTCGCCGCGCTCAGCCGCTCGGCGGGGGTGGCAAGCCGCACCTCTGCGGGGTCGGCGTCCCACTCCCGGCCTCCGCCGTAGGGTCTCAGCTGCACATACGGCCCCACGTGTCCCATGACGATCCCGACCCGCCCGGTACAGGTGTCCACGGCACAGCTGCCGATGGGAGGCTTCACTGCGGCACCACCCCTGCCTTTTTCGGTTCCGGCCAAGTCGCTCCCCCGTCTCTCCGGGTTTCACTCTTCGTACATCGGCAGTGACGCTGCGCCTCTACACTCGGCAGGGGTCTGCGCCCTGTAAGCACGAAGCAGAGCAAGGGGGTTGGCGGCGCGCGCCGCCGCCATTGGTGCCGACCTGTGGCGGCTAGCCCATTCGTGTGCGCCGTCTTGACCGCCCCCACGCCCCCTCCTATGGTCGCGACCGACCGGACGTAGGACGTCGTATCTCCCCCTCCCCTAAACCCTTGCTGGAGGACCCGTGCGCGACGACGTGACACCCGACCCCGGCGTACCGGCACCGCGCCGCCGGCAGGTCCTCGGCCACACCGGTGCGCTCGGCGCGGCCGCTCTCCTGCCGCCCGCGCTGACCGCCTGCTCCGCCGGGCCGCAGTCCACGAACGACACCGGGGGCGACGGCACCGGCAAGGACCGGACGCTGACCGCCGTGATCGGCTACGGGAACGACGGCAGCTGGGATCCGACGCAGACGGCGTCCGCGTTCTGCATGGCCGCCAACAACCACATCTACGAAGGCCTGCTGGACACCGACCCGATCAGCCGGGTGCCGTACCCGGCCCTGGCCACCGAGGTCCCGACGGACCCGAACGCCACCACCTGGCGTTTCACGCTGCGCCCGGGCGCGACCTTCCACGACGGCAAGCCCGTCACCGCCGACGACGTCGTGTTCGTCTTCGACCGGATCCTCGACCCGGGCACACAGACGCTCGCCAAGGGATTCTTCGCCAGTTGGCTGGACGGCGTCCGCAGGACCGGCTCCCGCACCGTCGAGCTCCTGCTCAAGTTCCCCTTCCCGGACGGGCTCTCCCGGCTCACCCTCGCCAAGATCATGCCGAAGCACGTCTTCGCCAGGCCCGGCGCCTGGGACGACGCCATCAGGGGACTGGCCGTCGGCTCGGGACCGTACCGGCAGACCGCGCACCACCCGAAGTCCAACACCACCTTCGAGGCGTACGCCGCCTACAACGGGCCCCGCCCGCCCGCCTTCAAGCGGATGAACTGGCTGACGATCGTGGACGCCGCGCCGCGCGTCGCGAAGATCTCCGGATCCGACGCCGGGGCGCAGATCGCCGACAACATCCCCTACGCCAACATCGCGCGCCTGGAGCAGGGGGGCCTGAAGGTCGCCGGTGGCGCCGGGATGAACAACCTCTTCCTGATGTTCAACACCCGGCACGAGCCCTTCGACGACGTGCGGGTGCGGCAGGCACTGCACTACGCCATCGACACGGAGAAGATGGTGCGGGTCGCCCTCAAGGGGCACGGCAAGCCCGCGTCCTCGTTCCTCAACGAGGGCAACCCCGCCTACCGGCGCGCCAGGACCGTCTACGACTACGACCCGCAGAAGGCCAAGGCCCTCCTCCAAGCCGCCGGGGTCAGCCACCTCAAGGTCAACATCCTCGCCGTCAACGTCAGTTGGATCGTGGACTGTCTGCCCACCATCAAGGCGTCATGGGACGCGATCGGGGTGGAGACGTCTCTCGCGCCGCAGGAGACCACCGCCGTCTTCACCAAGATGGACCAGAAGCAGGATTACCAGGTCGTCGCCGCCGCATCCAATCCCAATCAGTTCGGGCTCGACGCCGACCTGATCATGCATTACAACTACGGGCCGCAGAACCTGTGGATGGGGTACACCCGGTGGGCCGGCAACCCCGTCGCCAGGCAGCTCTTCAAGGACATGGACCGGGCGACCCGGGAGCCGGATCCGGACCGGAAGAAGGCCATGGTCCAGGACTACATCGACCTCGTCGCCGAGCAGGCCGTGCTGTACCCGGTCGTGCACAACGAGCTGATGACCGCCTGGGACCCCCGGAAGCTCACCGGCATAAGGGCCCAGCCCTACCCGGGCATCAACCTCCTCCAGGCCAAGTGGGTCTGACGGCATGACGGCCGTCGTACGGATCCTGCTCCGCCGTGTCGCGCTGCTCGTGCCGCTGATGCTCGGGATCGTGCTGTTCGTGTTCCTGGTGATGCGGTTCTCGGACGTCGACCCGGCGTCGGCGTTCTTCCAGGGCGCCAACCCGACCCCGCAGCAGCTGCACGACTTCCGCGAACACAACGGCCTGCTCGATCCGCTCCCCGTCCGGTACGTCCGCTTCGTCGGCGATCTGCTCCACGGCGACCTCGGCACCAGCGCCCTGACCCGGGCCCCGGTGGCCGACCAGGTCACCACCGCGCTGCCGCTCACCCTCCAGCTGACCTTCCTCGGCCTCGCCATCGCGGTGGTGCTTGCGCTGGCGGGGGGCGTCACGGCGGCCGTGTACCGGGACCGGATCCCGGACCAGGTGATCCGGGTCGTCTCGCTCGTCGGGGTGGCCGCCCCCGGCTTCTGGCTGGCACTGCTGATGATCCAGTACCTGGCGGTGGACCGGGGCTGGTTCCCGACCGGCGGCTACATCAACCCGGCCGACTCGGTCACCGGCTGGCTGCGGACCATGGCGCTGCCCGCCTTCGCCCTCTCGCTGCCGGTGGCCGCCCAGCTGACGAGGATCGTGCGCACCTCGGTGGTGGAGGAGCTGGACAAGGACTACGTCCGTACGGCCGTCGGGAGCGGGCTGCCGCCCCGCGTCGTCGTCGGGCGGAACGTCCTCAGGAACGCCCTGGTCAATCCGCTGACCGTGCTCGGACTGCGGGTCGGCTACCTCCTCGGCGGTGCCGTCGTCATCGAGACCATCTTCTCGCTGCCCGGCATGGGCAAGCTGATGATCGACGCCGTGCAGAACGGGGACCCGGCCGTCGTCCAGGGGGTCGTCCTGACCACCGCCACCGGGTTCGTCGTCGTCAACCTCGTCATCGACCTTCTGTATCTGCTGGTCAACCCACGACTGAGGGCGGGCTGATGGTCACGCGCGCGCGTCTTGCCGAGCGGCTCTCCCGGCCCGGCGGCGTCCGGCTGCGCGGCCGGCGCCGGCTGCCGACGCTGTCGAGGGTCGCCGTCTGCTTCCTGGTCCTCGTCGTCCTCGCCGCCGTACTCGCCCCGCTCCTCGCCCCCGACGATCCGCTCGACCAACAGGAGCCGGCCGGCGGCAGCGGGCATCCGTCCGCCGCGCACTGGCTCGGGCAGGACAGCCTCGGCCGGGACATCCTGAGCCGGCTGATGTACGGCGCCCGGTGGTCGCTGGCGATCGGACTGGGGGCGACGGCGCTCGCGCTGGTCGTGGGAGCCGTCGTCGGGGCGGTGGCCGCCACCTCCCGCAAGGCGGTCGACGAGACGCTGATGCGCTGCCTGGACGTGGTGATGGCGTTCCCGGGGATCGCCCTCGCGGCCGTCCTGGTCGCGGTCTTCGGCGGCGGGATCGGCGTGCTGATCTGTGCCATCGCCTTCCTGTTCACGCCGCCCGTCGCCCGGGTCGTACGGGCCAACGTCCTCGATCAGTACGGCGAGGACTACGTCACGGCGGAACGGGTGATCGGCGCCCGTACGCCCCACATCGTGGTGCGGCACGTGGCCGTCAACTGCGCCGCCCCTGTGCTGGTGTTCTGCACGGTGCAGGTCGCCGAGGCGATCGTGTTCGAGGCGTCGCTGTCCTTCATCGGGGCCGGGGTGCGGCCGCCGGACCCGTCCTGGGGCAGTGTCATCGCCGACGGCAAGAACATGGTGCTGACCGGCGGCTGGTGGGCGACCGTCTTCCCCGGGCTGCTGATCCTGCTGACCGTGCTGTCGCTGAACATCCTCTCCGAGGGCGTGTCCGACGCGTGGGCGGCACCGGCCGCGCGCGAAGTGGAGGCGGCGGCAGCGCAGTCGGAGCAGGCGGAGCCCGGTGAGGTGCTCCCGCTGCCCGGTCTGGCCGAGGCCGCCCGCCGGCTGCGGTCCCGGGCCCGCCCGCGTCCCGCGCCGGGCGGGCAGCCGGTGCTCGCCGTGGAGAACCTGACCATCGGCTTCCCGGACCGGCACCGGGGCGTGGACGTCGTCGCCGGGGTCGGCTTCGAGGTGTACCCGGGTGAGGTACTCGGCCTGGTGGGCGAGTCGGGGTGCGGGAAGTCGCTGACCGCGCTCACGATCATGGGGCTCCAGCCGAGGGACGCGGGCGTCGGCGGCCAGGTGCGGTTCCGGCAGCGGGACCTGCTGGCCGAGCCGATGCGGGCCAGGCGGCGGCTGCTCGGGCACGAGATGGCGATGGTCTACCAGGACGCCCTGTCCTCGCTGAACCCGGCGATGACCATCCGTGCCCAGCTGGGGCAGCTCGTGCGGCGCGGGGGCCGCCGAAGCCCGCGGGAGCTGCTGGAGCTGGTCGGGCTGGACCCCGAGCGCACCCTGCGCAGCTATCCGCACGAGCTGTCCGGCGGCCAGCGGCAGCGCGTGCTCATCGCCATGGCGCTGTCCCGCGAACCACGGCTGATCGTCGCCGACGAGCCGACGACCGCCCTGGACGTCACCGTGCAGGCCCAGGTGATGGAGCTGCTGCTGCGGCTGCGCGAGGAGCTGGGGTTCGCGCTGATCCTGGTCTCGCACGACCTGGCGCTGGTCGCCGACGTCACCGACCGGGTGGTGGTGATGTACGGCGGGCAGATCGTGGAGAGCGGGGTGACCGCCGACCTGGTGGCGGCGCCGGCCCACCACTACACGCGCGGCCTGCTGGGCAGCGTGCTGTCGCTGGAGTCGGCCGAGGAACGGATGACGCAGATCAAGGGGGTCGTACCGGCCCCGGCCGACTTCCCCGCGGGCTGCCGCTTCGCCGACCGCTGCCCGCTGGCGAGCGAGGTGTGCCACGCCCGGGCGCCCGTCCTCGCCGGTACGGCCACGCACACGGCCGCCTGCCATCATCCGGCCGTACCCCTGGAGGAGGCTCTCCGGTGAACGCCGTCGTCGAGGTCCGGGACGCCCATGTCGTGCACAGGGCCCGCAGCGGCGGGGTGTTCCACCGCGACCGGGTGTACGCCCTGACCGGCGCCGATCTCACCGTGGGCGCCGGGGAAACGGTGGGCGTGGTCGGCGAGTCGGGGTGCGGGAAGTCGACGCTGGCGCGGGTGCTGGTGGGCGTCCAGCGGCCGGTCGCCGGGTCGGTGGCGTTCCAGGGCCGTGACCTGTGGACGATGCCGGCCGCCGAGCGCCGGACCCTGGTCGGCGCGGGCGTCGGGATGGTCTTCCAGGACCCGTCGACCGCGCTCAACCGGCGGCTGACCGTACGGCGGATCCTGCGCGACCCGCTGGATGTGCATCAGCGCGGCACGCGGGCCGAACGGGAGGACCGGGTGAGGGAGTTGATGGCCCTGGTCGGGCTCCCCCGGGCCCTCGCCGACGCGCTGCCCGGGCAGCTCTCCGGCGGGCAGCGGCAGCGCGTCGCCATCGCCCGCGCGCTCGCCCTGGACCCGGTGCTGGTCGTCGCCGACGAACCGACCAGCGCGCTGGACGTGTCGGTCCGCGCGCAGATCCTCAACCTGCTGCTGGACCTCAAGGAGCGCCTCGGTCTGGCGCTGGTGTTCGTGTCGCACGACATCCAGACGGTACGGCGGATGAGCGACCGGGTGATCACCATGTACCTGGGCCGGATCGTGGAGGAGACCCCGGCCGACCGGGTCACCGACGCGGCCCGGCACCCGTACACCCGCGCCCTGTTCTCGGCCACGCCCGGTCTGCTGGAGCCCATCGACCCGATCCCGCTGACCGGTCCGGTGCCCTCGGCGACCCGGCCGCCGAGCGGCTGCCCGTTCCGCACCCGCTGCTGGAAGGCCGACGGGGTGTGCGCCGAGTTCATGCCGGACTTCTCGGCCGCGTCACGGCCCGGACACCGCTACCGGTGCCACCATCCTGTCCAGGAGGACGAATCGACCCGAGACCCAGCAGCCCCAGCACGCCAGGAGCCCTGACATGCCCTTCCCCACCCCGCTCACCGGTGTCGTCCCGCCCGTCTGCACGCCCCTGACGCCGGAGCGCGAGGTGGACGTGCCCTCGCTGCTCAGGCTGGTCGACCATCTCGTGGACGGCGGGGTGCACGGGCTGTTCCTGCTCGGGTCCACCTCCGAGGCCGCGTTCCTCACCGACCGGCAGCGCGGGCAGGTGGTGGAGGCGGTCGTCGCCCATGTGGGCGGCCAACTGCCGGTCCTCGCCGGCGCCATCGACATGACCACGCCGCGCGTGCTCGACCACGTCAGGGCGGTGACGGCGGCCGGAGCGGAGGCTGTGGTCGTCACCGCGCCCTTCTACGCCCGCACCCACCGCTCCGAGATCGTCCACCACTACCGCCGGATCGCCGCCGCGTCTCCGGTGCCGGTCATCGCCTACGACATTCCCGTCGCCGTGCACACCAAGCTCCCCGCCGACGTGGTGCTGGGGCTGGCCGCCGACGAGGTGCTGGCCGGGATCAAGGACTCCAGCGGGGACCTGGCCGCCTTCCGCGAGATCGTCACCGGCGCCCGCGCGCATCCCGGGTTCAGCGTGCTGACCGGCTCGGAGCTGATCGTGGACTCCGCGCTGGCGCTGGGCGCCGACGGGGCGGTGCCGGGGCTGGCCAACGTCGACCCGCACGGGTACGTCCGGCTGTACCGGATGTGCCGGGCCGGTGACTGGGAGGGGGCGCGGGTGGAGCAGGAGCGGTTGTGCGCGCTGTTCGGGATGGTCACGGTCGGGGATCCGGCACGGATGGGGGGCAGTTCGTCGGCCCTGGGCGCGTTCAAGGCCGCGCTGCATCTGCGGGGGGTCATCGAGTGCGGGGTCACGGCGGAGCCGCAGGTGCCGTTGTCGGGGGAGGAGGTGGAGAGGGTGGGGAAGGTTCTGGCGGCAGCCGGGCTGCTCTAGCTCCCTGGCAAGGTCAGTCTGCGGAATTCCACGGTGTCGTACGCCCGCTTGTTGCCCGTCTCGTACAGGACGCCGACCGTGCCGGGGCCCAGCTGGACCAGGTCCGAGTAGGCGGCGGGGTGGTTCGAGAGGGTGCGCTCTCTGGTGAAGGTGCGGCCGGAGTCCCTGCTGGACCAGAGCGCCAGGGCGCGGCGGGCCGTGGGCACCGAGGGGGCCGAAAACAGCAACGGGACTTTACGGCCGCCGAGTTGGAGGAGGCTGCCCTGGACGACCGGGACGGCGTTCAGGGTGGGCTGGACGGTGTAGGGGCGGTCGAGGGTGGTGCCGCCGTCGGAGGAGTAGGTGTCGAGGCGGTTGCCGGGGGCGGTGCCGTACTGGTCGCGGGCGTTGAAGTAGAGCCGTCCGTCCGGGAGTTGGGCGGCGGTCGTCTCGTTGACGTTGGTCACGCCGCCGTGGGGCCCGGTCACGAAGCCGAGGTGCCAGGTGTGGCCACCGTCGTCGCTGTACAGGGCGTGGCCGCCGTCGTAGCGGGACGCGGGGCCGGGGGAACCGGCGGGCGCGGCTACCGAGTGGTTGGCGGGGACCAGCAGACGGCCGGCATGCGGGCCCCGGGTGAGGGCGATGGCGTGGCCGGGGCCGGTGGCGTACCAGCGCCAGCCGGGCCGCTTCACCTGGGCGGTGATGTCCGCCGGGGGTGTGAAGTGCCGGCCGTCGTCCCCGCTGCGCTGCACGAACACCCGGCGGTCCCCCGCACCGCGCCGGATCTGGTCCTCGGTCGCCTTGCCGCCGTTGGCGCAGGTCACCAGGACGACGGCGCCGGTGCGCGGGTCCACGACCGGCGCCGGGTTGCCCCGGGTGTCCCCGTCTCCGGCGGCCACGACGGTCAGCGGGCCCCAGGTGCAGCCGCCGTCGGTGGAGCGGCGCAGTACGACGTCGATGTCACCGGTGTCCGCGGCGCCGTGGCGCCGGCCCTCGGCAAAGGCGAGGACGGTGCCGAGCCGGGTCCTGACGACCGCGGGGATGCGGTACGTGGCGTAACCGCCCCGGCCTGAGACGTACGGCACCGACGACATGCAGCGGGGGATCGCCCGCGCCGACACGGACGCGGCGTGGGCACGGCCGACTGGGCCGGTGCCCGCTTGCCCGAGGTGGGCACGAGCGGGGTCCTCCTGAGAGCGGGCAGTACGCGCGGAGGCCATCCGAGCACCTGCCGACCGACCGGGGCTCGCGGGGGCGGGGGCCGCGAGGCCGGGAGCCACGAGGCCGGGAGCCACGAGGGCGCGAGCCACGAGGCCGGGAGCCGCGAGGGCGGGGGCCGTCCCGCCGGTCGTCGGGGTCGCCTGGGCGGAGGCCGCTGTGGAGAGGCAGGCGGTGAGGAGCGCGAGGGCGGTGAGCAGGGGGCGGCTCTTCGGGGTCACCCGCCCATGGTCCCCGGAATCACCAGTCCCGACTCGTAGCCGACGATCACCAGCTGGGCGCGGTCCCGGGCACCGAGCTTGCCCATGATCCGGCTGACGTGGGTCTTGGCGGTGAGCGGGCTCAGGCCCAACACCTCGGCGATCTCGGCGTTGTTGAGGCCGCGCGCGACCAGTGTCAGGACCTCGCGCTCGCGGTCCGAGAGGCACTCGGGGCCGCCCGTCACCGGCGCCGAGGGGCTGCGCAGAAACCGCTCGATCAGGCGTGCCGTGGGCCCCGGGGAGAGCAGTGCCTCGCCCGCCGCGACCGTGCGGATCGCGTCGAGGAGGTCGGCCGGCCGGGTGTCCTTCACCAGGAAGCCGGAGGCACCGGCCCGCAGCGCCTCCACCACGTGCTCGTCGGTGTCGTAGGTGGTGAGCACCAGCACCCTGACCCCGGCGAGGTCCTCGTCGGCGGCGATCAGCCGGGTCGCCTCGATGCCGTCCAGGCCGGGCATGCGGATGTCCATCAGGACGATGTCGGCGCACTCGGCGCGGGCCAGGTCGACGGCCTCGCGGCCGGTGCCGGCCTGCCCGACGACCTCCATGTCCGGCGCCGACTCCACGAGCATCGCGAACGCGGCCCGCACCAGGGTCTGGTCGTCGGCGAGCAGGACTCTGATCACGCCTTGGCCTCCGCTCTCTCTCCCGGTTTCTCCCCCAGCGGCAGTACGGCGCTCACCTCGAAGCCCGGTCCGTCGGCGCGCGGTCCGGCCTCGACCGTGCCGCCGACGCTGCGGGCCCGCTCACGCATGCCGACCAGCCCGAAGCCGGGCGGGCCGGCATCGGGAGCGCCCACACCGTCGTCGGTGACCCGGACGCGCAGGCCGTCCTCCGCCTCGTGCACGGCCACCCGCACGGTCAGCCCGGCCCGGCCGCCGTGCCGCACCGCGTTGGTGAGCGCTTCCTGCACGATCCGGTAGGCGGCGGCGCCGACGGCGGGCGGGACCGTGTCGGCCCGCACGGTCAGCTCCGCCTCGGCCCCCGCCGACTTCGCCAGCTCGGCGAGGCCCGCGAGGCCGGGCAGGGGGCCGCGGGCGTCCGGGGTGCCGGGGGCGCGCAGCACCTCCAGGGTCGTACGGAGTTCGCCGCGGGCCGTGCGGCAGGTCTCGGCGATGTCGTCGAGGGCCCGCGCGACGGCCGTGCGGTCCAGGCGCTCGGGGTCGGCCTCCAGGACGTGCGCGGCCACCGAGGTCTGCACGCCGATGAGGGTGATGCTGTGGGCGAGCAGGTCGTGCAGGTCGCGGGCGATGCGCAGGCGTTCCTCGGCGACCCGGCGGCGGGCCTCCTCCTCGCGGGTGCGCTCGGCGCGTTCGGCGCGTTCCACTGCCGCGGCGGCGTTCTCCCGGTGGACGCGGATGTAGCCGCCGAGGATCAGCATGGAGACGATCCAGCCGGTGATCTGGAAGCTCACCGTGAGCCCGGCCATGCCGTCGCCGATCTTCAGCAGCAGCATCAGCAGGATGATGCTGCCGCCGACGACGGCCGTGCGCCGGGCGCTGCTGGTCACCGCCACGGTGTACAGGACGACCATCGAGGCGGCCGTCGGTGCCGAGTGGTTGTACTCCTGTTGGTGGTAGGTCGCGATCATCGTGATCATGACCGCGAGCACGATGAGCGGGGCCCTCCGGCGCCACACCAGCGGCACGTGCAGGCCCAGCAGCAGGGCCCAGCCGAGCGCGTCCGGGTGCCGGCCGCTGCCGACGGTGACGGCGATGCCCGAGGCTAGCGCGGCGAGTGCGGCGGCCAGGAGGGCGTCCTGCCGCAGGGGATCCAGGGATGCCAGGGTCCGGCCGGCCCGGGACGCGGTGATGGTTGCCTGCACGGGGTTCATCTTCCGCTATGCGCTCACGGGCTCCGGCGTGCGGTCGGCGTCCGGCGCCGGGCGGGACAGCCGGCCCGGCCACCACACCCTGCGCCCGAGGGCGACGCTCGCACTGGTCACCAGGTAGGTGCGGACGAGGAAGGTGTCCAGCAGGACGCCGACGGCGATGACGAAGCCCAGCTCGACCAGCGGCACCAGGCCCATGTTCGTCAGCACCGCGAAGGTGGCCGCGAGCACCAGCCCGGCGGAGGCGATGACCCCGCCGGTGGTGCGCAGGGCGATCAGCGCGGCCGCCGCCGGTTCGGCGCTGTGCTCCTTCTCCGCGAGGGCGACCGACTCCTCCCGCATCCGGTGCATCAGGAAGATGCCGTAGTCGACGCCGAGGGCGACCAGGAAGACGAAGGACAGCAGGCCGAGGCCGGGATCGGTGCCGCGGAAGCCGAACAGCGGGCCGAAGGCGAGCCCGCCCAGGCCGAGGGCGGCGCCCCACACGGCGACCACGGCGGCCACCAGGAGCAGCGGGGCGACGAGGGAGCGCAGCAGGGCGATCAGGATCAGCAGCACGCAGACGAGGACGATCGGGACGACCACCAGGCGGTCGCGGGCGCTGGTGTCCTTCAGGTCGAGCTGCTGGGCGCTGGGGCCGCCGACGTGGGAGCCGGGCAGCCGGTGCCGGAGCGCCTCGATGGTGGCGGTCTCGGCGGCGGACTGGGGCGGCGCGGACGCGGTCACCGTGATCTCGGTCCAGCCGCCGCCGGTACGGCCCGCGCGGGCGTCGGCCACTCCCCGGGTGCCCCTGACCGCGGCGAGCGTGGCGTCGGCCCGGCCGGCCGGGGTGAGGACCTCGATGGGCTGCGCGGACCGCTCCGGGTAGGCCCTGGCCACGGTCTCCATGGCGGTCACGGACTCGGGCCGGTGCACGAAGGTGTCCAGCTGCTTGATCGCGCCGGGCAGGTTCAGGGTGCCCAGCGCGAGCGCGCCGAGCAGGACGGCGCCGGAGGCGAGGACGGTCAGCGGGCGGCGCCCGGCGGAGGAGCCCATCGCCGCGAACAGGGACCGGCGGGCCTTGGGCTCGCTGCCGTACGCCGGGACGAGCGGCCAGAAGACGCGGCGGCCGAGCAGGACGAGGACGGCGGGGAGCAGGGTGAGCATCGCGGCGAGCGCGCACAGCACGCCGACCGTGCCGAGCGGGCCCATGCCCCGGCTGGAGTTGAGGTCGGCGGCGAGCAGGCAGAGCAGGCCTGCGGCGACCGTGCCGGAGGAGGCGAGGACGGCGGGCCCGCAGCCGCGCAGGGCGGCGCGCATCGCGTCGTACGGGCGCTCGTGGCGCCGTAGCTCCTCGCGGTAGCGGGAGACGAGGAGCAGGGCGTAGTCGGTGCCGGCGCCGAAGACGAGGATGGTCATGATGCCGGCGCTCTGGCCGGAGACGGTGGTGCCGAAGGCCTGGTGGAGGCCGTAGGCGGCGGCGCGGGCGAGGAAGTCGCCGACGCCGGCGGCGACGAGCGGGACCAGCCACAGCAGGGGGCTGCGGTAGATGAGGACGAGCAGGATCGCGACGACGCCGACGGTGGTGTAGAGCAGGGGGCCGCCGAGCGAGGCGTACACGCCGGAGGCGTCGGTGGCGAGGGCGGCCGGGCCGCCGACCCGCACACTCAACCCGCCCTGGTCATGGGCCACTTGGCGGATGTCGTCGACGAAGGTGTTCCGCTTCTTCTCGTCCGTGCCGGGCTCGTTGCTGGTGACGGGGTACATGAGGGTGGTGCCGTCGGCCGACGGGATGCCGTGCGGGCTGCCCCCGGTCAGCTGGTGCCGCCGGCCGATCTCGGTGACCTGGGTCCGTGCCGTGGTCCGGTCGGCGGCGGTGAGGCCGGTCGCCCGGTGGTAGACGAGGACCAGCTCGGTGGTCTCGCCGCCGGGCAGCCGGTCCTGCAGCTGCGCGGCCCGGGTGGAGTCGGCGGACGCCGGCAGATAGTCGGTGGCCCGGTCGTGCTGGACCTCGCCCAGCCTTGCGGCGAACGGTCCGGCGACGGCCAGCACCACCGCCCACAGCCCGACCACCAGCCAGGGCAGCGTCCTGGTCCTCCGTGTCTTGGCAGCCCCCATGAAAACCGGGCCTCCCTCCGCAGTGGATGTCTGGATACGGCTTCCAGACTCCCGGCGAAGGGGGCGGGAAACGTCGGACGCGGGAGCGACTTCGCGGGTACTGCCGAGGGCGGTCTCCGGGTGCCGTTACTCCCCGGGGAGTACGGGGAGCGACGGGCGGGCGGGTCAGGACGGCGTGCGTGCCGCCGCCAGCAGCCGGGTCACGTCGTCGGCGCAGATCGTCAGGGCCGCGCCCACCGTCGTGAGGGCGTCGTGTTCGGCGGGGGTGTAGGGGCCGTCGGCGAGGGCGATGCGGGCGGCCTGGAGGAGGAGGGACTCGCGGCCGGCCGGGGCGAGGTGCGGGGCGAGCGGGTCCAGTGCCTCGTGCAGCTCTATGGTCAGGCTGGTGCCGGTCTCGGCGCCGAGGACCCGGCCGGTGTCGGCGGCGAGGGCGTCGACCAGGGCGGCCAGCTGTTCCTCGGTGCAGCCGTCGAAGCCGGCCGCGCGTACGGCGCCGGCGGCCGTCTCCAGGGCCGTACGGGAGGAGGTGCCGCCCGCGGCGAGCACGGCGAGGGCGACGGTGTGCACGGCGTCGCGGAGCATCGCGGAGAAGCGGCGGGTGGTGGGGTGGTCGAGGACGTCGGTGCCGTAGTGGTGGCCGCAGGCGGCGCACTCCACGACCGGGCCCGCGGTGCCGCGCGGCAGCAGGGGGACGCCGAGCAGGCTGAGCCTGCGGCGGCCGGTGAGCCGCTGGTAGTTGCGGTCGCCTCCGCAGCCGGGGCAGTAGAACTCGCCGTCCCCCACGGGTGTCCACGCGGTGCGGATGCGCAGGAAGTGCGCAGCCCTGGCGGCACGGCCGTCTCGTCCCCGTACTGGCAGCACGTCGCACCTCCGTAACGACGCCGCAACATCGCGGCGCTGGCGTGATGTTAGCCACATCACCGAGGCTGAGTCAGTACCCCGTAGGAGACCTTTCTGTGACCTGGCCGGCCCTGTGGCCGAGAACAGCCGGGGCCCCGGCCGCTGTATACGGCGGCCGGGGTCCCGAAACTCCCGGTCAGAGGGGTCAGCGGGCGGCTCGGTTGACGGCCGAGACGACCGCCTTCAGCGACGCACGCGTCGTGTTCGCGTCGATGCCGATCCCCCACAGGACCTTGCCGTCGATCGCGCACTCGATGTAGGAGGCGGCCTGCGCGGAGGCGCCCTCGCTCATCGTGTGCTCCTGGTAGTCCAGCAGGCGTACGTCGATGCCGATGGACTGCAGGGCGTCGAAGAAGGCCGAGATCGGACCGTTGCCGGAGCCGGTCAGGACGGTGTCCTCGCCGTCGACGGTCGCCTCGACGGTCAGGGTGTCCACGCCGTCGGTGTCGGTGGTCGACTGGCCGGTCTTGACCTGGATGCGGCCCCAGGGGTTGTCCGGGTTCGGCAGGTACTCGTCCTGGAAGACCGCCCAGATCTCCTTCGGCGTGATCTCGCCGCCCTCGGCGTCCGTCTTCGCCTGGATGAGCTTGGAGAACTCGATCTGCATCCGGCGCGGCAGGTCCAGCTTGTGGTCGTTCTTCAGGACGTAGGAGATGCCGCCCTTGCCGGACTGCGAGTTGACGCGGATGACGGCCTCGTAGGAGCGGCCGACGTCCTTGGGGTCGATCGGCAGGTACGGCACCGCCCACTCGATGTCGTCGACGGTGACGCCCTTGGCCTTGGCCTCGGCCTCCATGGCGTCGAAGCCCTTCTTGATGGCGTCCTGGTGGGAGCCGGAGAAGGACGTGTAGACCAGGTCGCCCACGTACGGGTGGCGCGGGTGGACCTCCATCTGGTTGCAGTACTCCCACGTACGACGGATCTCGTCGATGTCGGAGAAGTCGATCTGCGGGTCGACGCCCTGGGAGAACAGGTTCATGCCCAGGGTGACCAGGTCGACGTTGCCGGTGCGCTCGCCCTGCCCGAACAGGCAGCCCTCGACGCGGTCGGCGCCGGCCATCAGCGCCAGCTCGGCCGCCGCCACGGCCGTACCGCGGTCGTTGTGCGGGTGGACGGACAGGCAGACGTACTCGCGGCGGGTCAGATTGCGGTGCATCCACTCGAAGCGGTCCGCGTGCGTGGACGGGGTCGAACGCTCCACCGTGGCGGGCAGGTTGAGGATGATCTCGCGGTCCGGGCCGGGCTGCCAGACGTCCATGACCGCCTCGCAGACCTCCAGCGCGAAGTCCAGCTCGGTGTCGGTGAAGATCTCGGGGCTGTACTGGTAGCCGAACTCGGTCTCGGGGCCCAGCAGCTTCTCGGCGTACTCCATCACCAGGCGGGTGCCGTCGACGGCGATCTGCTTGATGTCGTCCTTGGAGCCGCGGAAGACGACCCGGCGGAAGACCGGGGCGGTGGCGTTGTACAGGTGGACGGTGGCCCGCTTGGCGCCCTTCAGGGACTCCACGGTCCGCTCGATCAGGTCCTCGCGGGCCTGGGTCAGCACGGAGATCGTGACGTCGTCCGGGATCGCGCCCTCTTCCTCGATGATCGAGCGCACGAAGTCGAAGTCGGTCTGGCCGGAGGCGGGGAAGCCGACCTCGATCTCCTTGTAGCCCATCTTGACCAGCTGGTCGAACATCCGGCGCTTGCGCTCGGGCGACATGGGGTCGATCAGGGCCTGGTTGCCGTCGCGCAGGTCGGTGGAGAGCCAGCGGGGGGCTGCGGTGATCCGCCGGTCGGGCCAGGTGCGGTCCGGGATGTCCACCTGTTCGTAGCGGCCGTACTTGTGGATCGGCATGGAACTGGGCTGCTGGCGGTTGGCCATGGTGCGTGGGCTCCTCAGGGTGTCCGGATGTGCTGGTATCCGGATGTCCGGGTGGACGGCCGACGAGGCAACGCCAGAGCTCCGCGGGGAGGGAGTCGGCCTTGTGTCTACAGGCCCTCGCCGCGGCAGCTAAGAAGAAGCAGCCCGAAACGCATGATGCGTCGCAGCCTAGCCGAGCCGCCCCGGACCGGGGGGACGCGTATCAGTATGCGGGACCGCCGCCACAAAAAGGACAAAAAGTGCGCAGCACCACATCGCCCTAGCACACCGTCACGGAGCGTCGCGTTCCTGTCCCGGTATTTCACCAATCATGGTGGCCTCTAGTGACAGGGGTGTCACAGAGTGCAATGGTGCGAGGCATGACGACCAACGGGGGCTTCCAGCCCGTCTTCTGCACGATCGTGCCGCCGCACGTCCTCGACGAGCTCGCCCGGCACGAGGACCCGGCCCTCTCCGGCCCGGCCCGCCGGTCCCTGGAACACGACGCCTACCAGCGCACCAAGCGCCGCCTGACCACGGTCATCGGCGCGCCCTCCGTCGCCGCGCCCCAGGGCGCCGCCGCCGACCAGCCGCACCGCACGATCTACGACGCCCACCACACCCAGGACCTGCCCGGCACCCAGGTACGCGCGGAGGGCTCCGGCCCGGTCTCGGACGCCACCGTCAACCGCGCCTACGCGGGCCTCGGCGCCACCTTCGAGCTGTACCTGAAGGCGTACGGCCGGCACTCCATCGACGACAACGGGCTGCCACTGGACGCCACCGTCCACTACGACCAGCACTACGACAACGCCTTCTGGAACGGCGAGCAGATGGTGTTCGGCGACGGCGACGGCGAGATCTTCCTCGACTTCACCATCCCGGTGGACGTCATCGGCCACGAGCTGACCCACGGCGTCACCCAGCACACCGCGAACCTGGACTACTTCGGGCAGTCCGGCGCGCTGAACGAGTCGGTCTCGGATGTCTTCGGCTCGCTGATCAAGCAGTACACCCTCGGCCAGACCGCCGCCGAGGCCGACTGGCTGATCGGCGCGGGCCTGCTCGCCCCGCACGTCCACGGCACCGCGCTGCGCTCGATGAAGGCCCCGGGCACGGCGTACGACGACCCGAACCTCGGCAAGGACCCGCAGCCGGCGACCATGGACCACTACGTCCGCACCGGCCGCGACAACGGCGGCGTGCACATCAACTCCGGCATCCCCAACCACGCCTTCTACCTGGTCGCCACGGCCATCGGCGGGCAGGCCTGGGAGAAGGCCGGGCAGATCTGGTACGACGTGCTCACCGGCGGCGAGCTGAAGCAGGACGCGCTGTTCGCCGACTTCGCCACGCTGACGGTCAAGGCGGCGCGGGAGCGGTACGGCGCCGGGGACGAGCTCCAGGCCGTGCAGAAGGCGTGGGAACAGGTCGGGGTGCGGACCCTGTAGTTCCGTACTAGACAATCCCCATGCGTATTCGAGTACGGCGCACGGGCGGTTTCGCGGGGATCGAGCGCCGGGCCGAGGTGGACACCTCGGCCCGGCCCGACGCCCCGGCCTGGCACGCCCTGGCCGAACGCGTCCTCGCGTCCGGCCGGGGCACCCCACCGGCCGGCGTCCCGGACGGCTTCCACTACGAGATCACCGTGGACGGCCGGACCGTCTACGCGGCCGATCCCCGACTCACCGAGGAACAGCGGGAGTTGGTGTCCCGGGTGCTCGAGGAAGGGGCGTGAGCGCCGGTTCCCGCCGGGGCGTTGACTTACGTTACCGGGGGTAAGGATGATCCGGGCATGGCGACTGACGCAGGCAATCCGATACCTCGGTTCCCGGCCGGCTTCCTGTGGGGTGTGTCGACCTCCGCCCACCAGATCGAGGGGGCGGCGGACGAGCGCGAGGCGTCCGTGTGGGACGTGTTCACCGCCGAACCGGGGCGGGTGAAGGACGGTTCGACGGCGGCGGTGGCCTGCGACCACTACCACCGCCACCGGGAGGACGTGGGCCTCCTCGCCGGCCTCGGCGTGAACGCGTACCGCTTCTCGGTCTCCTGGCCCCGCGTCGGCTCCCCCGGCGGCCTGGACTTCTACGACCGCCTGGTGGACGAGCTGTGCGCGGCGGGCGTACGGCCCGTGCCCACCCTCTTCCACTGGGACCTGCCCGCCCGCCTGGACTGGCTCCAGCGGGACACGGCGGCCCGGTTCGCGGACCACGTGTCCGTGGTCGCCGAGCGGCTCGGCGACCGGGTCGGCAAGTGGATCACCCTGAACGAGCCCGCCGAGCACACCCTCCTCGGCCACGCCCTCGGCGCCCACGCCCCGGGCAGGCGGCTCCTCTTCGACGCGCTCCCCGTCGCCCACCACCAGCTCCTCGCCCACGGCCTCGCGGTCCGGGCCCTGCGCGCGGCCGGGGCGACGGACATCGGCATCGCCAACTCCCACGGCCCCACCTGGCCCGCCTCCGCCGAACCGGCGGACGTGGAGGCGGCCGGCTTCTACGACGTCCTGCTCAACCGCCTGTTCGCCGAGCCGGTCATCCTCGGTGAATACCCCGACGGCATGGGCGAGTTGATGCCGGGGGACGTCGCGGCGGATCTGAAGGTCATCGCCGAACCGGTCGACTGGTACGGGATCAACTACTACGCGCCGACACGGGTGGGGGCACCCGGCGGCACCGACAGCGAGTACGGCGGTCTGGCACTGCCCGCCGAACTCCCCTTCTCCGTCCGGGAGATCGAGGGCCGCCCGGTGACCGACTTCGGCTGGCCGATCGTCCCGGAGGGCCTCACCGAGCTGCTCTGCGGCTTCGCCGAGACCTACGGCGACAGGCTCCCGCCGATCGTCATCACCGAGAACGGCTGCTCCTACGACGGCCTCGACGACCAGGACCGCATCGCCTACCTGGACGCCCACATCCGCGCCCTGCACAGCGCGCTGGAGGCCGGCGTGGACGTGCGCGGCTACTTCGTGTGGTCCCTGATGGACAACTTCGAGTGGGCCGAGGGCTATGCCCGCCGCTTCGGCCTGGTGCACGTGGACTACGCGACGCTGGAGCGCACCCCGAAGGCCTCCTACCACTGGTTCCGGGACGTGCTCCGGGCGCAGAGATGACCACCGTCAGCGGTTCGGCCGCCGCCCTCACCGAGCCCGTCGAACCGGTCGGCCGGGGCTGGACGGCGGCCCTGTCGGTGGCCAACGGGGCGATCTGGGTCGGCTGGTTCGGCCCGCTGCAGATCCTGCTCGCCTCCCAGGCGGGGGACTTCGCGCCCGGCTCCGGAATGTCCAAGGAGACGATGCTGGCCTGGGTGACCGGCGCCGGCGCGGTGGTCTCCCTGCTCGCCAACCCCTTCTTCGGCGCCCTGTCCGACCGTACGACTGCCCGGCCCGGCCGCCGTACGCCGTGGATCGTGGCCGGTGCGGCGGGCGGCGCGCTGTCCCTGCTGCTGCTCGCGCGGGCGGGCGGGGTGTGGTCCATGGCCGTGGGCTGGTGCCTGGTGCAGCTCACGCTGAACGCGGCGTTCGCGGCGGTCACGGCGGCCGTGCCGGACCGGGTGCCCCGGCTCCAGCGGGGCGCCGTGGGCGGCTGGCTGGGGGCGGCACAGATCCTGGGCGTGGTCGGCGGCACGGGACTTGCGACCGTGGCGGGCGGGATCGGAGCCGGGTACACGGCGTGCGCGGTGTGCGCGGTCGCGGGCGTGCTGCCGTACGTCCTGCGCTACGACGACCTGCGGCTGCCGCCGGAGGACCGACCGCCCTGGTCCTGGCGCGGCTTCCTCGCGGGCTTCTGGCTGAGCCCGCGCCGCCACCCCGACCTGGGCTGGGCCTGGCTCACCCGGTTCCTGATCAACCTCAGCAACTCCCTCGTCCTGCTGTACCTGCTCTACTACCTCCGCGACCGCCTGCACCGCCCCGACCCCGGCCAGGGCGTGCTGGTGCTGACGGCCGTCAACAGCCTGACGCTGATGGCAACCGTCGTGGTGGGAGGGGTGTGGTCGGACCGGGTGGGGCGGCGCAAGCCGTTCGTCGTCTGGTCGGGCGTGCTGATGGCGGTGGCGACGGCGGCCCTGGCCGGCTGGCAGACCTGGCCCGGCGCGATCGTGGCGGCCGCCGTCCTCGGTGTCGGCTTCGGCGTGTTCACCTCGGTCGACTTCGCGCTGATGACGGACGTCCTGCCGAAGGCGCTGGACCGGGGCAAGGACCTGGGCGTCATCAACGTGGCCAACGCCCTGCCCCAGGTGGCCGCCCCCGCGCTGGCGGCGCCGGTCGTGACCTACCTGGGCGGCTACCGGGTGCTGTACCTGGTGGCGGCGGTGATCGGGCTGGCGGGGGCGGTGCTGGTGGGGCGGATCAGAGGGGTCGACTGACGCTCCGCGAAGGGGGTCAGAGGGCGCCGGCGTCGCGGGCGGACCAGACGGTCGGGTAGATCGGCCGGAAGCCCAGGTCGCGGCGGATCTTCTGGGTGGACATGATCCCCAGCCACGGGTCGGGGTCGGTCCGGGCGTGCAGGTCGGCGGGCACCTCGGCCCCATTGAGCTGGTGCAGCTCGACCGCCGTGACGGGGGCGTCGTCGGCGATGTTGTGCACCGGGCCGCGCACCGCCGGTGCGTACAGCAGGCGCAGCAGCCCCTGGGCGACGTCGGCGTGGTGGCCCATGTGCAGCCGCTGGGTGGCCGCCCAGTGCGCGGCCCAGCGCAGGGAGTCGGCGAGGTGCGGGTCACCGTCGCCGTAGACGAAGGGCAGCCGGGCCACGCGCACGTCCATGCCGTCCAGCACGAGCAGCTCCCGCTCGGCCGCCGCCTTGGACTCCGGATAGGCGCCCCACATCGCGCCGCCGGGCCGCGACTCGTCCTCCTCGGTCAGCGGGCGGCCCCGCCCGACGCCGTACACGAGCCCGGTGCTGACCTGCACGAAGCGCCGCACGCCCGAGGCGAGCGCGGCGCGGCCCAGGGCAACGGCCGCGTCCCGGTTGACGGCCCACGCCTCCTCGTCGGGCACCCCGCGGAAGGACGCCGCGATGTTCACGACCGCGTCCACCCCGGCGAGCGCCTTGCCGAGCGTCTCCTCGTCCCGCAGATCCCCGACGGCGACCTGGGCGCCCAGCTCCGCGAAGGCCTCGCCGCGCGCCGCGTCCCGCACCAGGACCCGTACCTGCTCGCCCGGCTGCCGCTGGGCCAGCAGCCTCGGTACGAAGCGCCGGCCGACCTGTCCCGTCGTGCCCGTCACCAGTGTCAGCATGTTCCGTTCCTCCCGGTCTGGTGCCACCACTGTCGATCGGCGCCGCGCGGGGCGGGAGAGACCCGTGGATCAGGGGACCGGCACTCCCTGGATAAGCCCCCCGCCCTGCCCCACCCTGGAGGGGTGAACCGAGCCGAACTCGCCGACTTCCTGCGCCGTGGCCGTGCCCGGCTGGACCCGACCGACGTCGGCCTCGCACCCGGCGCCCGCCGCCGTACCCCCGGCCTGCGGCGGGAGGAGGTGGCGTCGCTGGCGGGCATGTCGGTCGACTACTACGCCCGGCTGGAACAGTGCCGGGGCCCGCGCCCGTCCCGGCAGATGCTCACGGCACTGGCCCGGGCGCTGCGCCTGACCGACGACGAGCGGGACCACCTGTTCCACCTGGCGGGCGAGGAGCCCCCGCGCCGCGACAGCGTGTCGGCCCATGTCCGCCCCGGGCTGCTGCTGGTCCTGGACCGGCTGCACGACGCGCCGGCGCTGGTGGTGACGGACTGCGGCGAGGTGCTGGCGCAGAACGCGCTGTCGCGGGCGCTGTCAGGAGACGTGCTGGGCCGTCCACCGCGCGAACGCAACCTGGTCCGCCGCTTCTTCCTGGACCCGGCGGCACGTGAGCTGTTCCCTCCGGAGGACGTGCCGGAGCACGCGCGCCGGCACGTGGCGAACCTGCGCGCGGTGACCGCCGCCCGCCCCGACGACCCCGAACCGGCCGCCCTGGTGGCCGAACTCCGCGCCGCCAGCGAGGAGTTCGCCCGCCTCTGGGACGCACACGAGGTGGCGGTACGCCGCAGCACGACCAAGCGTTTCCGGCACCCGGTGGTGGGCCTCCTGGAACTCGACTGCGAGATCCTCCTGACCGGCGACCACCGCCACCACCTCGTCCTCCACACGGCCCGCCCCGGCACGGAGTCGTACGAACGGCTGCAGTTGCTGAGGGTGGTGGGCCTGCAGGACATGACCCCCCAGCGCGCCGCCGGTGAGACCCGGAGCGCCGCCGGCTAGAAGCCGAGCTTCCTCAGCTGCTTGGGATCCCGCTGCCAGTCCTTGGCGACCTTGACATGCAGATCGAGGAAGACCGGCGTCCCCAGCAGTGCCTCGATGTGCTTGCGGGACTTGATGCCGACCTCCTTCAGGCGCTTGCCCTTGGGGCCGATGATGATGCCCTTCTGGCTGGGGCGCTCGATGTAGACGTTGGCGTGGATGTCGAGGAGGGGACGGTCGGCGGGGCGGTCCTCGCGCGGGAGCATCTCCTCCACGACCACGGCGATGGAGTGCGGCAGCTCGTCGCGGACGCCCTCCAGCGCGGCCTCGCGGATGAGTTCCGCGATCATGACCTGCTCGGGCTCGTCCGTCAGATCACCCTCGGGGTAGAGCGCGGGGCCCTCCGGGAGCAGGGGGATGAGGAGGTCGGCCAGGAGGTCCACCTGCTTGGCGCCGACCGCCGACACCGGCACGATCTCCGCCCACTCGATGCCCAGGTCCTTGCCCAGCTGGTCGATGGCGATCAGCTGCTCGGCCAGGGCCTTGGAGTCGACCAGGTCCGTCTTGGTCACGATCGCGACCTTCGGGGTCTTCCTGATCCCGGCCAGCTCCTTGGCGATGAAGCGGTCACCGGGACCGATCTTCTCGTTCGCCGGCAGGCAGAAGCCGATCACGTCGACCTCGGCCCAGGTGGTGCGGACCACGTCGTTGAGCCGCTCGCCGAGCAGCGTGCGCGGCTTGTGGAGGCCGGGGGTGTCGACCAGGATCAGCTGGGCGTCGGGCCGGTGCACGATCCCCCGCACCGTGTGCCGCGTCGTCTGCGGCTGGTCGGCGGTGATCGCCACCTTCTGCCCGACCAGAGCGTTCGTGAGGGTGGACTTGCCCGCGTTGGGACGGCCCACGAAGCAGGCGAAGCCGGCGCGGTGGACGGCCTCGGCCGACTGCTCGGATGACTGGGTACGCACGCTCATGCCGTTCATTGTCCCTGATCCACGAGGCCCCGCCGTACCGTGAGATTTCGGTAACCCGGCCGCAACGAAACGTCACGGAAACACACGCGTACGCAACCGGAAACGCGCACCGGTGACCCTCTGACGAGCCCGCACATCCGTTGGAGACGCCCGTGACCCTCGCCGCCGCGCACGTCGACACAGGCGACACCGCCTGGCTGCTCGCCGCGACCGCCCTCGTCCTGCTGATGACCCCGGGCCTGGCCCTGTTCTACGGCGGCATGGTCCGCACGAAGAGCGTCCTCAACATGCTGATGATGAGTTTCGTGTCGATCGCCCTGGTCACGGTGGTCTGGCTGGCGGCCGGCTACTCCCTCGCCTTCGGTGACGACGCGTTCGGCGGGCTCATCGGCGGACTCCAGCACGCCGGGATGGCGCACCTCGGCCCCGGCAGCGTCCACGGCACGGTCCCCACGCTCCTGTTCGCCGCCTTCCAGCTGACCTTCGCGATCATCACGGCCGCACTGATCAGCGGCGCGGTGGCCGACCGCACGAAATTCTCGGCGTGGCTGGTCTTCGTCCCCGTCTGGACGCTCCTCGTATACGTTCCGATCACCCACTGGGTGTGGGGCCCGGGCGGCTGGATCGCCAACGCGCTCGGCGCGCTCGACTTCGCGGGCGGTCTGCCCGTCGAGATCGCCTCCGGCGCCTCCGGTCTCGCCCTGTGCCTGGTCCTCGGACCCCGGCTCGGCTTCAAGAAGGACGCCATGCGGCCGCACAACCTGCCCATGGTGATCCTCGGCGCCGGTCTGCTCTGGTTCGGCTGGTTCGGCTTCAACGCGGGCAGCGCGCTAGGCGCGAACGGCCTCGCCGCGGCCGCCTTCCTCAACACCCTCGCCGCCGGCTGCACCGGCCTGCTCGGCTGGCTCTTCGTCGAGCAGAAGCGGGACGGACACCCGACCACGCTCGGCGCCGCCTCCGGCGCGGTCGCCGGTCTCGTCGCGATCACGCCCTCCTGCGGCACGGTCTCCCTGCTCGGCGCGCTGATCGTCGGCCTCGCCGCCGGTGTCGTCTGCTCCTACGCCGTCAGCTGGAAGTTCAGGCTGAACTACGACGACTCCCTGGACGTCGTCGGCGTCCACCTGGTCGGCGGCGTCATCGGCACCCTGCTGATCGGCCTGTTCGCCGAGAAGGCGATGACCGGCCACGCCGAGGGCCTCTTCTACGGCGGCGGGCTCGCCCCGCTCGGCAGGCAGGCGCTCGCCGTGGTCGTCGTGGCCGGGTACGCCTTCGCGGTGACGTACGGCCTCGGCAAGCTGCTCGACAGGGCGATGGGCCTGCGCGCGAGCGAGGAGCAGGAGCACACCGGCCTGGACCTTACGGTGCACGCCGAGACGGCTTACGATCACGGGGTCCTGGGCCACGGCGCCCCGGTATCCCACTCGCTCCTCACCGGCACCAGCACGCAGAAGGTCGACACCCAGGCATGAAGCTCATCACCGCGATCGTCAAGCCGTACCGTCTGGACGAGGTCAAGACCGCCCTGCAGGAGCTGGGAGTGCACGGTCTGACCGTGACCGAGGCGAGCGGCTACGGCCGGCAGCGCGGCCACACCGAGGTGTACCGGGGCGCCGAGTACCGCGTCGACCTGGTGCCGAAGGTGCGCATCGAGGTCGTGGTCGAGGACGCGGACGCCGAGGCCGTGATCGACGCGATCGTCAGGGCCGCGCAGACGGGGAAGATCGGGGACGGGAAGGTGTGGGCCGTGCCCGTGGAGACGGTCGTACGCGTGCGGACCGGCGAACGCGGCCCCGACGCGCTCTGACCAGCAGCACACCGGTCACCGCACCCGCGACGAACACCAGCGCCACGGCCGGCCACGGCAGCGCGAGGAAGGACGCGCTCGCCGACTGCCGGGTGCCCGGCGCGCTCGCGGTCAGCGTCAAGTCCGCCCGGTCGAGCTGCGGCGCCCCGCGCCAGGTCTCGGTGAGCCGTACCGACTGCCCCGGCAGCAGCTCGGACGGCACCCGGCTCAGCTCGCGGTCGAGCAGCGTACGGCCGAACAGCCCGCGCGCCTTGAGCTCCACCCTGGGGCCGAGGGTGACGTTCCCGGTGTTGCGCAGGGTGTAGGAGACGGTCGCCGTGCCGGTGCCGAGCCACGGGATCAGGGGCTGGTGGTGGGTGATGTGCAGCTGCGCGACGGAGAGCGCGGGCAGTGTGGGCCCGCTGACCCGGAGGTAGACCCGGGCGCCGACGGCCCGCTGCACACCGAGGGCCAGGGAGCCGCTGCCGGGGTCGACCCGCTCGTCCAGGGCGACGACGGCACCGGGATGGTCACCTGGTTCGGCCCCCTCCGGCACGTGCAGGGTGAACGGAACGGTGACGGTTCCGTGCCCCGGCACGGTGATCCGGGACGTCGCGACCCGCGCCCAGGCGCCCACCCCGAGCATGCGTTCCTTCAGGGTGCGTACGGCGAAACCGCCGTCCCGGGCGGTGTTGTAGGCGTCGGCCGCGTAGAGGCGGAAGGTGAGTGGCCCGCCGGTCCTGTTCTGGACGGCGACCTTGTCGGTGAGGGTCTGGCCGGGGTCGGCGGAGAGGTAGAAGTAGGGCCGCGCGGCGATCTTCGAGGCGACCGGGTAGACGGACCAGCTGCCGTTGTCGGCGGCGCGGGCTGGCGTGGCCTGCCATGCCAGCATCAGGCCCAGGAGGAGGACGTACAGCTTGCGCATGGGTGCGGACCCCCACGGACGGGAGACTGGGGCGGGAGGGGAACGGGCGGGTGCGGACGCCCGCACGCTCAGGTGAGCGTCAGCGTGAGCACGCCGGAGTACGCGCCCGGAGGCGTGAACGCCGGTACGTCCAGGGAGAGCCCGGCGTCGACGGTGAACTCACCGCCGGTGAGCGTGCCGTCCGAGGTCGATGCCAGGGTCGCGCCCGAGGCGCCCACACTGCCCGTCGAGCCGGCCTTGCAGGCGCTGGGACTGCCCGCCTTGGCCGCGCACGCGGGCGTCCAGCTCAGCTTGCCGGCGTCGATCTTGCCGCCGGGACCGGTGAAGTCGGTGACCTTGCCGGTCAGGGACCAGCCCGCGGGCCCGCCGCGGAAGTCCTGGACGGTCACGGTCTGCAGCTTGCCGGTCGAGGCCCCGCCCTTGCCGAAGTCGACCGCCGACAGCGCGACCGAGTCCCCGGCCTGGGACATGGAGAGGGTGCCCGCCTTGACGGTGGTGGTCAGCTTCTGACTGCCGGGCGGGACGGGGGTGTTGTCGTTGACGACGTAGGCCGCGGGGCCGGCCCCCTTGTCCGCGCTCCAGGCAGCGCCCTCGTAGGCCACGATGCCGGTCGTCGTCCTGTCGTTGACGACCAGCGAACCGCTGAAGGAGCCCTGGGCGTTCGCGGTGACGGTCGCCGTGTCGGCCGTCTGCCGGTCCCCGGACCGCCCGGCCAGGGTGACCGTGGCGCCCGGTGTGAAGTTCGTACCGTTGACCGTGACACCGGCACCGGGGTCACCGGAGGCCGAACCGAGCGCGATGGCCCGGGTGTTGGCGGGGGTGCCGTCGGTCGCCGTGACCGTCTCCGACGCCGGGGCGGGCGGGTTGGTGACCGTGCACGGGGTGTCCAGCTCCAGGATGTAGCTGGTGTGGATGTTGTAGTCGCCGGGCGAGAGGGTGATCTTACCGGCCTTGGTGACGGTGAACGTGCCGGTCATGGAGAAGGACGGGAAGGCCGCCTTCCCCGGCACCGGCGGGTTCTTCTTCGGCCCGGCGACGGTCACGTTCCCGGTCTGGGCGCCGCCGAGGGTCACCTTCCCGGTCGGGGTCATGATGTCGGCGGGCAGGGCGAGGTCGGTGGGGTTGCTCGCGGCGGCGGTGACCACGGTGTAGGTCACGGTGACGGTGTCCCCGACCTTGGGACTGGTGTTGTCCACCGACACGTTGGCGGTAGTGGTGCCGTCGATCGGCGGGATGCCCGCGACGGCGGGCGGGATGCAGTGCGTGGCGAAGTCCACGTTCGTGCCGGCGGCACCGGCCGGACAGGCCAGCGCGCCGCCCGCGGTGACCGCGAGCGCGGTCGCCCCGAACAGGGACGCCCAGCGCCACCGTCGGGATCTTCGTGGTCTTGGGGGTGTCGAACCCATGGGGCCCCCTCCTTCAGGGTTGCGGGCGCAGCGGCTCGTCTGCGCCGACAGGGGGCATTGATGTGGAGCGGGAGTGAGAAGTCAATGGAGATGCCGCAGAAATCTGACGGATCATCAGATCTTGTCGGTTTCTGCGGCATCCGGAACAGATCGCTCAGGTCGGTCGACTCGGGGGATCAGTCGAAGACGAACGGGCCGGGCGACTGCTTGGCGGTCGCCGTACAGGTGATGGTGATCCCGAAGACCGTCATCTTCAGGGAGCCGCCGTACGCCTCCAGGCTGTCACCGGAGGCCACGGTGCCGCCGAGGGGGCCGACGGTGACGGTGGAACCGGCCGCCATGGCCGGGTTCTTCCGACCGCTGAAGACGCTGGTGCCGCCGCTGCCCTTCACGAGCGTGAGGGTGGACGAGACCGAGTCCTGGGACACCGCGACGGGCACGGTGATCGCGGAGGACGTGATCGTGACGGTGGCCGAGGTGCCGCTCTGGGTGGCGGTGAGCGTGGCCGCACCGCCGCCGTAGATGCCGCAGTTCGCGTTGATGGTCGCCGACTGTGGGGTGACGGCGGCCGCGGAGGGTGCGAAGGCCGGCCCGGTGACCGCGAGGGCCCCGGCGGCCAGTGCCGCACCCATTGCCGTGCGCTTGCCTCTCATGGGGATCCGCTTCCCTTCCCTGTGGGGAGTGCCGTGTGGGGGGACGCCGACGGGCGGGTGCGGATCTGACGACCCGTCGGATGTACGGCTTCATTGATGCGCAGGGGGAGGAACCCAACAAGGTTGAATTCCAGCCGACCTCCTGTTCGGCGCCCTCTCAGCCGACCGAGACGGGGGGTCCAGGGGGCGGAGCCCCGTAGTGGGTCAGCCGGCGGAAACGGTCACCCGAACAACGCCGTCAGGGCCGGCCAGCAACACCGGCGTCTCCACACCGCCGAGGTCAGCGACAGCAGCCCGGTCCTCGTCCGGCAGGACTTCCGCGTCGCTCACCACCGCCGCCGCCTCCAACGACGTAGCCCCCGACGCCACCGCCATGGCCACGGCAGTGCGCAGCGCGCTCAGCTTCAGCGAGGGCAGCGAGACCGACCCGGCGGCATACGTACGCCCGGTGTCGTCCCGTACGGCCGCCCCCTCCGGCACACCGTTGCGGACCCGCACGGAACGGGCCAGGGTCACGATCTTGCGGTCCTCGGGGTCAAGCGCGTTGCTCTCGGTCATGCCCAGAGCATACGAAGCCCGGGCCCCGTCACCCCGCCACGGGGTACATCGCGCCCCGCCGCCCCTCCGGAGACGCCAGCCACTCCAGCTTCGCCGCGGTGTTCGCCTCGTCCAGCGGAGTGTGCAGCACGATCATCAGATCGGGCCGGGCCGGCACCTTCATCACCGTCGACTCCACGACCAGCAGTCCGACCAGCGGATGCTCCAGCTCCTTGCGGATCTGCCCCTGGTCCTCGATGTCCCGCCGATCCCACATCGCCCGGAACTCGGCGCTGGCCTCGCTCACCTCGGCGAGCACCGACTGGAACCCCTCGTCGTCCGGACGCGCCGCACACGCCGCCCGGAACTGCGCCACGACGGTACGCGCGTTCCGCTCCCAGCTGTGGCTGCGCGACCGGTACAGCGGGTCGACGAAGAAGTCGATGAGACAGTTCTGGGTGATGTCCGGCCGCATGCCGAGCACGATCGCGGCCGCGTCGTTGTACATCACGCAGTTGTAGTACCGGTCCATGATGTGCGCCGGATACGGCATCCAGGTCTCGATCAGCCGCCGCAGCCCGTCGCAGTTCGCCCGCTTCTGCTCGGGCGCGACCTCGGGCGCCGGCGGGTTCATCCCGGCCAGGAGGTACAGATGCCGGCGCTCGGCGTCGCTCAGCCGCAGCACCCGGGCGACCGCGTCGAGCACCTGCGGGGAGACGGAGATCTCCCGCCCCTGCTCCAGCCACTGGTACCAGGAGGCGCCCACACCGGCGAGCACCGCGACCTCCTCCCGGCGCAGCCCGGGCGTACGGCGCCGGCCGCCCCCGGCCGGCAGCCCGGCCTCCTCGGGACTGACCCGGGCCCGCCGGCTCATCAGGAACTCCCGCAGTTCGTCGCGCCGATGACTCCTCGTCGCCCCCGCAGCAGGCACGTACCGCTCCTCCCCCGTCGTGTCCGATGCCCGTCGCATCCGGTGGTGCCACCTGTCTGGTGGTGCCACCACCACCATAAGTTCCGACTCCCCACCGTTGTTCCGTTCGCCCGAAGCTCTTTGCCATGGCGATCGACACCACCACCCAGTCCACCACCTCCGCGGGCACTCCGCTCGACACTCCCCGGCCGCCCCGGTTGTCGACGCGTGACAGGCTCGTCCTGTTCGTCCTGTGCGCGGCCCAGTTCATGGTCGCGCTGGACTTCTCCGTCCTGAACGTGGCCCTGCCGGAACTCGGCACCGACCTCGGCATGAGCCGCTCGGCCCTGCAGTGGGCGGTCACCGCGTTCGCGCTGCCGTCCGGCGGCTTCCTGCTCCTCTTCGGCCGTATCGGCGACCTGTACGGCCGCCGCAAGCTGTTCCTGACCGGCCTGGCCCTGTTCGGCGCGGCCTCACTGCTGGCGACCCTGGCCTGGGACCCGGCGTCCTTCCTCGCCGGACGCGCCCTGCAGGGCCTCGGCGCGGCGGCGATCGTCCCGACCGGGATGTCCCTGCTGACCACCACCTTCCCGGAGGGCCCGGCCCGCGACCGCGCCCTCGGTATCTCCGGCACGCTGCTGTCGCTGGGCTTCACCGTCGGCATGGTCGCGGGCGGTGTGCTCACGGACGCGCTCGGCTGGCGCTCCACGATGGCCCTGCTGTCGGTGTTCGCGCTGATCGTGCTGCCGCTGGCGCCGCGCCTGCTGCCGGAGTCGCGCACCCCGGAACGGCCGCGCCTGGACGTGCCCGGCGCGGTCACCGTCACCGCAGGTCTGCTGTCCCTGATCTACGCCCTGTCCACCGCCGCCGACCACGGCTTCGGCCGCGTGGACGTCGTCACCACCCTGGTCGCCGGGCTGCTCCTGCTGGCCGTGTTCACGGTCGTGGAGTCCCGTACGGCCGCCCCGCTCGTCTCCCTGCCGATGCTGCGCCGCCGCACGGTGGCCTGGGGCAACGTGGGCGGTCTGGTCACCTTCTCGATGATGTCGACGGTGATCTTCGTCCTGACCCTGTACCTCCAGGAGATCCTGCGCCTGTCGGCCTTCGAGACCGGCCTGGTCTTCGGCGTCCAGGGCGTGCTGTCGGCCGTCGCCGGCACGCTCGCCCCGAAGGTGATCGGCCGCTTCGGCGCCCGCCGCACCCTGGTCGGCTCGCTGACCGGCCAGGGCGCGCTGATCGCGGCGCTGCTCCTGCTGAACTCCCACGTCTGGTCGGTCTGGCTCGCCACGGCGGCCGTGTCCCTGGCCAGCATGTGCCACCTGGGCGCGATCATCTCGTACGGCCTGACCGTCACCTCCGGGGTCCCGGACGAGGAGCAGGGCCTGGCCACCGGTCTGGTGACCTCCACCCAGCAGGTCGGCATCACGGTCGGCATCCCGCTGCTGGGCGTCCTGGCCACCACGTCCGACGACCTGCTGGCCGGTGTCCACACGGTCCTCGCCCTGGATGCGGCCATCGTCCTCGCCGCCGCCGTCCTGGTCGGGCTGGGACTGCGCCAGGGCCGGAGCCGGGGTCAGTCCAGGGCCTGAACGATCTCGCTCCGCGCGGCCGTGTGCACCACACGGCCGCGCGCGCCGTTGACCAGGGGAAGGTAGGGCGCGACATGCCCGCACTCGACATCGGCGACGATCGGCACCCCGAGCGGGCCCAGCGCGTCGAGGACGGCCTCGTACTGGGTGAGAGTGGGGCTGTCGGGGGCGCGGGTACGGCCGACGAGGACGGCGGCGGCCCGGTCGAAGAAGCCGGCGAGACGCATGCCGTGCAGGTTGCGGCAGATGGTGAACGCGTTGTCCTCGCAGGCCTCGACGTAGACGAGCAGCGGCTCACCGGCGGCGAAGGCGGACGTGTCCAGGTACGGCGTCCCCGCGAGGTTGACGAGGGTCTCGACGCACCCGCCGATCAGCCGGCCCTCGACGTCCACGTCACCGTCCCCGTCGAGCCGGGTCCAGGTGCCCTCGGCGTCCAGCGTGAGGTCGCGGATCTCCGGGTTCCGGGTCCAGTCGTCCCAGCCGCCGGACCGGTACCGGCCGGGCGGTGTCTGAGCGAACGGCTCCCCCTGCGGCGCGGCCACGACGTCCAGCCAGGACAACAGCCCCTCCGGCGTGCGGTAGGGCGTGTCCATGAGGTTGTTGCCGTGGACGGTGGCGACTTTCGTCAGCAGGGTCAGCGGGGTGATGACCGTCGACATGTCCGAGTAGCCGACGACCCAGGTCGGCTCGGCCCGCCCGATCGCCTCGAAGTCGAGCAGCGGCAGCAGGTCGATCGCGGTCTCCCCGCCCCACGGAGGCACCACCGCCCGGATCGCCGGGTCGGTCAGCATCCCGGTCAGCTCGGCGGCGCGCTCGGCGGCCGGGGCGCTGAGGTGGGTCGAGCCGTCCATGCACCGGCCGACGACCACCTCGTAGCCGCGCGCCTCGATCTCCTTGACCGCGACGTCGAGGCGCCCCCGGAGTTCCGTGGCCACTCCGGCGGAGGGAGAGGTCACACCGACACGGTCACCGGGGCGCAGGGGGCGCGGATATCTGATCGTCATACGGGACATACGACCTCGCGCCGACCGCCCCGGGCAACGGGTTTACGGCCGGTCCAGCCGCAGCCGCTCCGCCCGGGGAAGCCCCGCGACCACGAGGTCGTACGAGTCCTCGATCAGCTCTTTCACCAGCCGCACCGGCAGCCCGCCGTCGACCGTCACGGTGTTCCAGTGCCGCTTGTTCATGTGGTACCCGGGGATGATCAGCCCCTCGTGCTCCCCGCGCAGCCGGACCGCGTCCTCCGGGTCGCACTTGAGGTTCACCGTGAGGGGCCGCGCGCCCAGGTTCGTCAGGGCGAACATCTTGCCCAGCACCTTGAACACCGAGGTCTCCGGGTTGAACGGGAAGTCCTCCTCGGCGGCGTTGAAGGACAGGCAGAAGGCGCGCAGTTCCTCGGGCGTCACTCGGGGTTCGCCTCCTCGGCGGCCGGCACGGGGACGGGCTCCACCAGGACCGTCACGATCTTGTTCCGGCGGCCCGCCGCGGCCTCCGCGGTCAGCTTCAGCCGGCGCTCGTCGGGCAGCTCCACCTCGGCGGACGCGCCCGCGATGGGCACCCGGCCGAGGGCCTTGGCGAGCAGTCCGCCGACGGTCTCCACGTCCTCGTCGTCGTACTCCTCCAGGCCGTACAGCTCGCCGAGGTCGGTGATGTCCAGGCGGGCGGTGACCCGGTAGCTGTCGTCGCCGAGTTCGACGACGGGCGGGAGTTCCCGGTCGTACTCGTCGGTGATCTCGCCGACGATCTCCTCGAGGATGTCCTCGATGGTGACGATGCCGGCGGTGCCGCCGTACTCGTCGATGACGACGGCGACGTGGTTGCGTTCCTTCTGCATCTCGCGCAGCAGGTCACCGGCGTTCTTGGTGTCCGGCACGAAGGCGGCGGGCCGCATGGCGGTGGAGACCAGGTCGCTCTCCGCCTCCCGGCTGATGTGCGTCTTGCGGACCAGGTCCTTCAGGTACACGATCCCGACGATGTCGTCCTCGCTCTCGCCGGTGACCGGGATCCGGGAGAAACCGGAGCGCAGGGCGAGGGTGAGGGCCTGCCGGATGGTCTTGAAGCGCTCGATGGTGACCAGGTCGGTGCGCGGCACCATGACCTCGCGCACGAGTGTGTCGCCCAGCTCGAAGACCGAGTGCACCATGCGGCGCTCCTCGTCCTCGATCAGCGACTCCTTCTCGGCGAGGTCGACCAGCGCGCGCAGCTCGGCCTCGGAGGCGAACGGGCCGCGCCGGAAGCCCTTGCCGGGCGTCAGCGCGTTGCCGATGAGGATGAGCAGCGACGGGATCGGGCCCATGATCCGGGCCAGCGGCAGCAGCACGTACGCCGCCGCGGTCGCGGTGTTCAGCGGGTGCTGGCGGCCGATGGTGCGGGGCGACACGCCGACGGCGACGTACGACACGAGCACCATGACCCCGATGGCGACCAGCAGGGCCTGCCAGGTGGCGGTGAACTCCTCCAGGCAGGCGTAGGTCACCAGGGCCGCGGCCGCCATCTCGCAGGCGACGCGGACCAGCAGGGCCACGTTCAGATAGCGGGTGGGGTCGGCGGCGACCTGAGCCAGCCTGGCGCTGCCGCGGCGGCCCGACTTGACGGCCTCCTCGGCGCGGAAGCTGGAGATCCGGGCGAGGCCCGCCTCCGCGCAGGCGGCGAGCCAGGCGACGACGACCAGCGCGATCGCGCCGACCACGATCTGCGGAGACATGCGGGCCGCTTATGAGACGGTCGGCGCCGGGGACGGCCCGGTCAGCCCGCGCTCGGCCCGCCAGCCGTCCACGATGGCGGCCTGGAGCCCGAACATCTCGGCCTTCTCGTCGGGCTCCTCGTGGTCGTAGCCGAGCAGGTGCAGCACCCCGTGGACGGTGAGCAGCTGGAGCTCCTCGTCCATGGAGTGCTGCGTCGGGGCCTCCGCGCCCTGCTTGGCGGCGACCTCCGGGCACAGCACGATGTCGCCGAGCAGCCCCTGCGGCGGCTCGTCGTCGTCCTTGGACGGCGGCCGGAGCTCGTCCATCGGGAACGACATGACATCGGTCGGACCCGGCAGGTCCATCCACTGGATGTGCAGCTGCTCCATGGCGTCGGCGTCCACGACGATCACCGAGAGCTCGGAGAGCGGGTGGATGCGCATCCGCGCGAGCGCGTAGCGGGCGATGTCGAGGATCGCCTGCTCGTCGACCTCGGTTCCGGACTCGTTGTTGACGTCGATCGACATGGTCGTGCTGGTCTACTTCCCCTTGTGTCGGCCCCGGCCGCCCTTGTGGGTGCCGTTCTCGGTGCCGTACCTGTTGTCGTACTCCTCGTACGCGTCGACGATACGGCTCACCAGCTTGTGCCGTACGACATCGTGGGACGACAGCCGGGAGAAGTGGACGTCCTCGACCCCTTCGAGGATCTCCTGCACCTGCCGCAGACCGCTCTTGGTGCCGTTCGGCAGGTCGACCTGCGTCACGTCACCGGTGATCACGATCTTCGAGTCGAAGCCGAGACGGGTGAGGAACATCTTCATCTGCTCGGGGCTCGTGTTCTGAGCCTCGTCCAGGATGATGAAGGCGTCGTTGAGGGTCCGGCCACGCATGTACGCGAGCGGCGCGACCTCGATCGTCCCGGCCGCCATCAGCCTCGGGATGGAGTCCGGGTCGAGCATGTCGTGCAGCGCGTCGTACAGCGGGCGCAGGTAGGGGTCGATCTTCTCGTAGAGCGTGCCCGGCAGGAAGCCGAGCCGCTCCCCCGCCTCCACGGCCGGCCGGGTCAGGATGATCCGGTTGACCTGCTTGGACTGCAAGGCCTGAACGGCCTTGGCCATGGCCAGGTACGTCTTTCCGGTACCGGCGGGGCCGATGCCGAACACGATGGTGTGCTTGTCGATCGCGTCGACGTACCGCTTCTGGTTGAGGGTCTTCGGGCGGATAGTCCGGCCCCGCGAGGACAGGATGTTCTGCGTCAGTACCTGCGCCGGGGTCTCGGGCCCGTCGCTCGTCCCGTTCTCGCTCGCCTTGAGCATGGCGATCGAGCGTTCCACTGCGTCCTCCGTCATCGGCTGCCCGGTGCGGAGCACCAGCATCATCTCGTCGAACACGCGAGAGATCAGGGCGACGTCGACGGGGTCGCCGACCGCGCTGATCTCATTGCCCCGGACGTGTATGTCGGCCGCCGGGAAGGCCCTCTCGATCACGCGCAGGAGGGAGTCGCCGGAACCCAGCACGGTCACCATGGGGTGCTGGGCGGGGACGGTGAACTGCGCTCTCGCCTGCTCCTGCGCGGGGGTGGTGTGAGCTGTGGGTGTCTGTGTCATGGGCCGGCGCTGAAGGCCTGCGCTTCCTCCTCGTCACGGCCGCATAGCTGAGGGCGGCCTCGCGCTTCCAGGGTACGACGGTGCACAGACAAGCCCGTAGGCCTTTTCAGCCCCCACCTCCCGCCCGACCCCCGCAGCCCCCTGGCCAGGACCACCACCCAGCCACCCTGCGGCCCGCGCCCAGCCCAGGACCACCACCCGGCCCGGGGCCACTACCGGCCCCAGGACCACCACCGGGCCCGGGACCACCACCCGGCCCAGGACCACGACCACCACCTGCCCCAGGACCACCATCGGGCCCGGGACCACCTCCAGGCCCAGGACCACCACCGGGCCCAGAACCACCACCCGGCCCGGGACCAGTAACCAGCCAACCCCACGGCCCGCACCCGACCGGGAACCACCACCCAGCCAACCCCGCCGTCCCCACCCGGCCCGGGGCGACTACCAAGCCAGCCCCGGCGGCCCACACCCGGCCCAGGACCACCGCCCAGCCAACCCCACGGCCCACACCCGGCCCAGGACCACCGCCCAGCCAACCCCACGGCCCACACCCGCCCCGCGGGCGTCTGCAGCCGGCCAAGCCGTCACTGTCCCCGCCACCCGCCGGGGGCGACTACTCACGCGCTCGAACCGCAACCCTCGTGCGGCCACCTCCCGGTCGGCCGAGACGCCCCCAGCCTGCCCACCCGCCGGGGCCACTGTTCACCCGCCCGAACCGCCCCCCGGAGGAGGCCCGCCCCCACCCCCGCCCAGCCGGGGCCCACCCATCAACGGCGCGAGCCAGAACACCCCGGAGGGCCACCTCTCGGCCGACGGTCATGGGTGGGCGGGTGGGAGACGGGGGTCCAGGGGGCGGATCCCCCTGGACGCTCAGCTGGACCGGCGGAACCCGATGGTCGGCACGGCACGGCGCAGGGGCCAGACCCGGTCCAGCTCCTCCGGCACCAGTCCGTCGAGAAACGCATACCTGCGCAGGGCCGCCCGATCCTGCCCGGGAAGGCCCTGAACCCGCCGCCACCACGCCCCGATCTCCGACCACCCCGGCGCCGACAGCGACCCCCCGAACTCCTGCACCGACAGCGCCGCCGTAAGCCCGGCGAAGGCCAGCCGGTCCGCCAGCGGCCACCCCGCCAGGGACCCCGTCACGAACCCGGCGACGAAGACGTCCCCCGCCCCCGTCGGATCCAGCGCCTCCACGGCGATCGCCGGCACCTCCGCCGCCTCCCCCGTCCGCCGGTCCACGGCGTACGCCCCCTTTGACCCCAGCGTCACCACCACCACCGGCACATGCGCGGTCAGGGCATGCGCGGCGGCCCGCGGACAGTCGGCCCCGGTGTACCGCTTCGCCTCCTCCGCGTTCGGCAGAAACGCCTCGCAGTGCTCCAGATCGGCGAGCCCGGCGAGGTCCCACGCCCCGGTGTCGTCCCAGCCGACGTCGGCGAAGATCCGGGTCCCCTCCCGCGCGGCCTCGGCGATCCACGGCGCCCGCGTACCGGGTGTCAGGGAGGCCACGGCCGCACGCGCGCGAGGCGGGTGCGGCGGGGCCCCCTCCGCACCGAACACGGCCTCGGGCGGCGGCTCGTGCCCGTGGGACACCATCGTCCGCTCGCCCTCGTACGCCATCGACACCGTCACCGGCGAGTGCCAGCCGGCCACGGTCCGGGACGCCGACAGGTCGATGCCCTCGCCCTGCGCGAGCACGTCCCAGCAGTACTCGCCGTAATGGTCGTCCCCGAAGGCCGCCGCCAGGGAGGTCCGCAGACCGAGCCGGGCCAGGGCCGTGGCCATGTTGGCGACCCCACCGGGACTGGACCCCATGCCCCGGGCCCAGGACTCGGTGCCGCGCACGGGCGCCGAGTCCAGGCCGGTGAAGATGATGTCGAGGAAGACCGTGCCCGTCAGATAGACGTCCCAGGGCGGGTCGCCGGGCCGGCGCAGCGCGGCGAGCGGGTCGACCTGGGCCTGACAGCGCGCGGCCTGGGTGAGGTGTTCCGGTTCCTCTCCGGTGATCGTGTGCGACGCGGTCACGGTGCGCTCCCTGGCGTGGTGCGGATCTGGCCAGTGTGCACCAATCGGCCCGTCGTGCAGGGGCTTACCAGCGGGGCATCACGGGTTGCCGCCAGCCCGGTTCGGCCACCCGCATGGCGGCCGCGTCGTCGCGGTCGCGCAGTGCGCCGTCGTCCTCGGCCCACCGCCGGTGCAGCCGGGCCAGTTCGTCCCGGTCGAGCTCGACGCCGAGGCCGGGGGCGTCGGAGACCTCGACCCGCCCGGCACGGAATTCCAGCCGCTCGGTGAGGACGTCCTCGGACTGCCAGGGGTAGTGGGAGTCGCAGGCGTGGTGCAGTCCGGGGACGGTGGCCGCGACCTGGGTCATCGCCGCGAGGCTGATCCCCAGATGGGTGTTGGAGTGCATGGACACCCCGACCCCGAAGGCGGCGCAGATCGCGGCGAGCCGCTGGGTGTTGCGCAGCCCGCCCCAGTAGTGGTGGTCGGACAGCACCACCTGCACGGCGTCGCGCGTGAACGCCTCCTTGATCTCGCCGAAGGTGGTCACGCACATGTTGGTGGCGAGCGGGACGCCGGTGCCCGCGGACACCTCCGCCATCGCCGCCGTACCCAGCGTCGGGTCCTCCAGGTACTCCAGGACGTCCCCGAGTTCCTTCGCCACCTTCAGCGAGGTCCCGACCGACCAGGCGCCGTTGGGGTCGAGGCGCAGCGGATGCCCGGGGAAGGCCTCGGCGAGGGCCCGTACGGCGGCGATCTCCTCGTCGGGCGGGAAGACACCGCCCTTGAGCTTGAAGGAGGTGAAGCCGTGCCGCTCCGTGAACTTCCGCGCCTGCTCCACGACTCCGGCCGGGTCGAGCGCGGCCCCCCAGTCGTCCGGCTCGCAGGCCACGCCCTCCGGGTGGCCGGCCCACTTGTAGAACAGGTAGGCGCTGTACTCCACGGCGTCCCGCACCTTGCCGCCGAGCAGCGCGTGCACGGGCAGCCCGAGCGCCCTGCCCTGGGCGTCCAGGCAGGCGACCTCGAAGGCGGACAGCACCGACAGCCGGAGCTTGTCGGCGCTCTGCACGCCGCGCAGCCCGCCGGCGTCCACCTCGCCCTGGACCCGGGACTCGTCGACACCGACGTCGATCGCGAAGAGCCCGTTCACATCCATGACCGAGCGTCCGGTGAGCCGTTCGGCCAGGGGGCGGGCCAGCTCCAGGTACTTGGTGTCGCCGTAGGTCTCGCCGAGCCCGGTGATCCCGTCGGCGGTGACGATCTCCACGATCAGCCGCGGGGTGTACGGCTGGTGCACGCCCTGGGTGTTGAGCAGCGGCGGGTCGGCGACCAGGATCGGCGTCAGCCGTACCTCGGCGATGGTCAGGTCACGGGTCACAGGACGGCTCCTACGAGGTCGAGTCCGGCGGTGAGCAGGGCCTTGAGGTCGGTGAGGTCGGCGGGCGCGGGGTCGGTGAGCGGGGCGCGCACGGGTCCGACGCGCTGTCCGCGCAGCCGGGCCGCCGCCTTCACCAGGGACACGGCGTATCCGGGCGCGCGGTCGCGGAGTTCCACGAACGGGACGTAGAAGTCCCGCAGCAGCTTGTCGGCCATCCCGTGGTCGGCGTCCCGCAGGGCGGTGAAGAAGGCGCCGGCGATCTCGGGGGCGAAGGCGTGCACGGCGGAGGAGTAGGCGGGGACGCCGACGGTGGCGTAGGCGCGGGCCTGGATCTCGGCGGTGGCGGCGCCGTTGAAGAACAGGAAACCGTCGGGGGCGGCGAGGGTGAGGCGCTGGAGCCGGTCGAGGTCGCTGTGGCCGTCCTTGAGGCCGACGACGTTCGGAATGTGCGCGATGCGCTGCAACGTCTCGGCGGTGTAGGCGACTTGACCGCGCTGGTAGGCGATCAGCGGCAGCCGGGTTCGCCCGGCGAGCCGCTCCAGCTGGGCCGCCAGGCCGTCCTGCGGGGCGTCGACGAGGTAGTGCGGCAGCACCAGCAGGGCGTCGGCGCCGGCCTCCTCGGCGATCCGCGCGAACCGGGCGGCCTGCGCCCAGCCGTACCCGGTCCCGGCCACGACCGGCACGCACCCTGCCGCCTCCTCGACGGTGAGCCGTACGACGGTCCGGTACTCCTCCTCGTCCAGCGAGAAGAACTCCCCGGTGCCGCAGGCCGGGAAGACGGCGCCGGGTCCGGTGGCGAGCCGGCCGGCGACATGGGCGCGGAAGCCGTCGGGATCGAGGGAGCCGTCGTCATGGAAGGCGGTGAGCGGGAAGGACAGCACCCCGCGCGCCATCCCCTCCCGCAGCCGCCGCGCCACAGCCTCGGGACTCGGATCGCCACCCATCCTGACCATCTCCCCTTATGAATACCGTCCACATATGAGAACGCAGGGTAGCTCCTATTACCCCAGCTCACACCCTGCAAACCGAAAAGTGACGCAGATCGCACGCCCCGAACTTCTTCCGGAACCGCGTGCTTGATACAACTTGCTCGCGCGTTCCTGTCCGTCGACGGTCGTCGCCCATCCCCTTTTTCCGAACCCTCCTCACGCCTGCCCTGGGAACGCCCGTGTCCGCCCGCCGCCCCCTGCCCTGGCCCCTCGTCGCCCTTTTCACGGCGGGGTATCTCGCCCCGTACCTGCTGCCGACGACGGTCGGCAGGCTCGCCTCCGGGCTCCCGCTCACCGCCACCCAGGCCGGGGCCATCGGCAGTGCCCTGCTGCTGAGTTCGGCGGCGGCGGGCTTCCTGCTGGCCTCCCGGGTCGACCGGATCGGCCCCCGCACGCTCGCCCGGACCGGCCTCGCGCTCGCCGCCGTCGGCTACGGCGGTGCGGCCCTCACCGCCTTCGTACCGGCCGTCGTCGCGGGCGCGGTCATCGGCGGACTCGGCTCCGGCACGGTCACGGCGGTCGCCGCGAGCGGCATCGCGGCCCACCGCGATCCGCACCGGGTCACCACCCTCGGCCTGCTCGGCGTCTCCGCCCTGGCCGGCGCCCTGTACCTGACGATCCCCCACCTCGGCCCCGGCCACGGCCTGCCGCCGGCCGCCATCGCGCTCACGGCACTCGCGGTCCTCCCGCTCACCGGCCGCCTGTCCGGCCGTACCGCACCGGCCCGTACGACCGTCGCCCACGGCCGGCTCCCCCGGCCGCGCGCCGGGCTGCTGCTGGCCGCCGCCATGCCCTGCTGGTCCCTCGCCCAGAACGCCCTGTGGGGGGTCAGCGGCCGGATCGGACTCGACCAGGCGCACCTCACCGAGGTCACCGTCGGCGCGGTGTTCGCGGTGGCGCTCGGCGCCGGACTCGTCGGGGTCGTCGGCGCGGGCGCGCTCGGCCCCCGGCTGGGCCAGGCGGTGCCCATCGGCGCCGGTACGGCACTGATCGCGGGCTGCGTCGCGCTCAGTGCGAACGCGCGGGACCTCACGGCCTTCGCGGCGGGCGAGATCTCCTGGAACGTGCTGTACCCGGTCGTCCTGTCGTACGTCATCGGCCTCGCCGCCTCCCTCGACCCGCGCGGCCGCTGGGCGGTCCTGGTCGGCTCGGCGTCGTCGCTGGGGACGGCGGCGGGACCGCTGGCGGGCAGCGTGCTGGCAGCGGGCGCGGGCTTCCCGGTGATGGGACGGGTGCTCGGCGCCGGGCTGCTCCTGATCGCCGTACCGATGACGGCGGTGGCGCTGCGGGCGGGCAGGCGGCCCCTGCCGGTCGTGGAAATCCCGGTCGTGGAAGTCCCGGTCGTGGAGATCCCGGTCGTGGAGGTCCCGGTGGAGACGGCCGCGGTGCCCGCCCAGCTCGCCTACGAGACCGCGTCGCCGAACTCGTACGCCTCGACCTCGGCGATGTAGCGCGCCCGCCGCTCCTCGTCGTCCTCCAGGAAGGAGGCGAGGAAGGAGTTGCGGGCCAGCTCGCGCAGCCGGTCCTGCGAGAGGCCCAGGGTCTCGTGCACGGCCGCGAAGTTGTCGCCCGCGTACCCGCCGAAGTACGCCGGGTCGTCGGAGTTGACCGTGCACAGCAGGCCCGCGTCCAGCATGGCCGGCAGCGGGTGGTCGGCCAGCGTGTCCACCGTGCGCAGGCGGACGTTGGACAGCGGGCACAGGGTGAGCGGGATCCGCTCCCGCACCAGCCGCTCGACCAGCACCGGGTCCTCCATGCAGCGCAGCCCGTGGTCGACGCGCTCGACGCCGAGCACGTCCAGGGCCTCGGTGATGTACTCCGGCGGCCCCTCCTCACCGGCGTGCGCGACGCGCCGCAGCCCGAGCCCGGCCGCGGCCTCGTACACCTCCCGGAACTTCACCGGCGGATGCCCGACCTCGGCGGAGTCCAGGCCGATCCCGGTGATCCGGTCGAGGTACGGCCGGGCCGCCCGAAGGGTCTCCAGGGCCGACTCGGCGGATTCGTCCCGCAGGAAGCAGAGGATGAGCTTGGTGGAGATCCCGTGGTTCTGCTCGCTGCCGCCCAGCGCCCGCCACAGCCCCTCCACGACCGTGCCCATGGGCACGCCCCGGGCCAGATGGGCCTGTGGGTCGAAGAAGATCTCCGCGTGCCGGACGCCCTGCGCGGCGGCGCGGGCCAGGTAGGCGTCGGCCAGGTCGGCGAAGTCCTGCTCGGTGCGCAGGACGGCCATCAGCTCGTAGTACAGGTCCAGGAAGGACTGGAGGTCCTCGAAGCGGTACGCCTCGCGGAGCTCGTCCGTGTCGGCGTACGGAAGGGTCACACCGTTGCGGGCGGCCAGCTGGAAGGCCAGCTCCGGTTCCAGGGTGCCTTCGATGTGGAGGTGCAGTTCTGCTTTCGGGAGGGGCATCAAAGCATCGTACGGATCTTCTACCGCCGTTTCGGAACCGCCACCCGCTGCAGGTCGTGCGCCACGGTCAGCTCCCCCTCGAAACCGGCCGCCCGTGCCTGCCGCTCGAACTCCTCCGGTTCGGTGTAGCGCTGGCTGAAGTGGGTGAGGACGAGGTGCCGTACGCCCGCGTCCCGGGCGACGGCGGCGGCCTGCCCGGCGGTCAGGTGGCCGTGTTCCACCGCCAGTTCGGTGTCCTCGTCCAGGAAGGTCGACTCGATGACGAGCAGGTCGCAGCCCTCCGCGAGCGCGTGCACGCCCGCGCAGAGCCGGGTGTCCATGACGAACGCGAACCGCTGCCCGCGCCGCACCTCGCTGACGTCCTCCAGCGTGACCTCCCCCAGCCGGCCCTCGCGCTGCAGCCGGCCGACGTCCGGGCCCTTGATGCCGTGCGCGGCGAGCCGGTCGGGCAGCATGCGGCGGCCGTCGGGTTCGATCAGCCGGTAGCCGTAGGAGTCGACCGGATGCGACAGCCTGCGGGCCTCCAGCGTGTACGCCGGGGTCACCGCGAGGATGCCGTCGGCGGCGACCGGTGCCTCGGTGATGCCGACCGTCTCCCGGTAGGCCGTGGCGTAGCGCAGCCGGTCGAAGAAGCGCTGCCCGGAGCGCGGGTAGTGCGCGGTGATCTCGTGCGGCACCTGGTCGAGGTTGATCCGCTGGATGACACCGGCGAGGCCGAGGGAGTGGTCGCCATGGAAGTGGGTGACGCAGATCCGGTTCAGGTCGTGGGCGGCGACCCCGGCGCGCACCATCTGCCGCTGCGTGCCCTCGCCGGGGTCGAACAGGATGCCCTCGCCGTCCCACCTCAGCAGATAGCCGTTGTGGTTGCGGTGCCGGGTGGGGACCTGGCTGGCGGTGCCGAGGATCACCAATTCACGTACGGACACGGCGAGTTACCCGGGCGGCCACTGGAGGCCACGGCCGCCGAGGACGTGCGCGTGGGCGTGCCAGACGGTCTGGCCCGCGCCGGAGCCCGTGTTGAAGACGGTGCGGTAGCTGTCGAGCTTCTCCTCGTCGGCCACCGCCTGGGTTTCGGCGAGGACGTCGGCGGCGAGCTGCGGGGCGCCCGCGGCGAGCTCGGCGGCGTTCTTGTAGTGCGCCTTGGGGATCACCAGGATGTGGGTGGGGGCCTGGGGGTTTATGTCCCGGAAGGCGACGGTGGTGTCTGTCTCGCGGACGATCGTCGCCGGGATCGAGCCCGCGACGATCTTGCAGAACAGGCAGTCGTCCTGCGGTTCACCTGCCATGCGTGTGCCTCCTCACGCTGGTGATCAATACCGGTGCATCGTAGTCGTATCAGGCCGGCGTTCCCGGCGGAGTTTTCGCGGGCCGTTCCTCCAGGGCCTGCAGCGCGAGCCGGATCGCCTCGTCCAGCTGGGTGTCCCTGTCCTGCGCCCAGTCCTGGGGCCTCTGTACGACCTCCACGTCCGGGTCCACCCCGTGGTTCTCCACGTCCCACCCCACGCCCTCCAGCCACATCGCGTACTTCGGCTGGGTGACCAGGGTGCCGTCGACCAGGTGGTAGCGGCTGTCGATGCCGATGACGCCGCCCCAGGTGCGGGTGCCGACGACGGGGCCGATGCCGAGGGCCTTGATGGCCGCGTTGACGATGTCGCCGTCGGAGCCGGAGAACTCGTTGGCGACGGCGACGACCGGGCCGCGCGGGGCGTCGAGGGGATAGCTGGTGGGGCGCATGCCGCGCGGCAGGTCCCAGCCGATGATGCGGCGGGCCAGTTTCTCGACGACCAGCTGGGAGGTGTGGCCGCCGCGGTTCTCGCGGACGTCGACCACGAGTCCTTCGCGGGCGACCTCGACGCGCAGGTCCCGGTGGATCTGCGCCCAGCCGGGGGCCTGCATGTCGGGGACGTGGAGGTAGCCGAGGCGGCCGTCGGAGGCGGCGTGGACATGGGCGCGGCGACCCGCGACCCAGGCGTGGTAGCGCAGGGGCTCCTCGTCGGCGATCGGGACGACGACCGTGTGGCGCGGCTCGCCGCCGGCCGCCGGGGAGATGGTGAGCTCCACCGGGTGGCCGGCCGTGCCGACGAGCAGCGGGCCGGGTCCCGTCACCGGGTCGACCGGGTGGCCGGCGACCGCGATGATCGCGTCGCCGGGGCGGACGGCGACACCCGGTGCGGCGAGCGGAGAGCGGGCGTCCGGGTCGGAGGTCTCGGAGGGCAGGATCCGGTCGATGCGCCAACTGCCGTCCGGGTGGCGGGAGATGTCGGCGCCGAGCAGACCGTGCCGAGGACCGCCGCCGCGGCCGCCGGACGGGATGACGTAGGCGTGCGAGGTGCCGAGTTCGCCGTGCAGCTCCCACAGCAGGTCGACGAGGTCGCTGTGGGTGGCGAGGCGGGCCAGCAGGGGGCGGTAGCGGGCCAGGACCCCGGACCAGTCGACGCCGCCGAGGTCGGGCCGCCAGAAGTGGTCGCGCATGAGGCGGCCGGTCTCGTCGTACATCTGCCGCCACTCCGCGGCCGGGTCGAGGGTCTGCCGGACGCGTGCGAGGTCGACGGTGACGCTGGTGTCGCCGTCGTCGTCGGCGCCGGTACGGCGGTCACTGGGGACGACCCGGAGCCGGTCGCCGGTCCACAGCAGGACGCGTTTGCCGTCGCCGCTGACCTCGAAGTGGCTGGCGTCGGAGGCCAGGTGCTCCAGGCGCCGCTGGGCGAGGTCGTAGCGCTCCAGGTCGGTGTGCGGGTCGGGGTCGTCGGGGTGGGCCCGGGCGGCGCCGAGCACGCCGTGCACGGGGTGGCGCAGCCAGAGCACGCCGTCCTTGGCGGCGCGCAGCGTGGAGTAGCGGCCGGCCTCGACCGGGAAGGGGACGATCCGGTCGGCGAGGCCCTCGAGGTCGATGCGGGTGGCGGGGGTGCCCTCGCTGTCGGGGGTCTCGTCCTTGTCCGGGGTCTCGAAGGGGCGGCCGTGGCGCTGCGGGCCGAAGGGCGAGGGCGTGGTGGCGGCGAGGGTGATCAGGTGGGGGCGGGCGCCGACCACGAAGGCGAGGTCGAAGACGTGCTCGTCGTAGACGGGGTCGAAGGCGCGGTTGGAGAGGAAGGCGAGGTGTTTGCCGTCGAGGGTGAAGGCGGGGGCGTAGTCCTGGAAGCGGAGCGGGGTCGCCTCGGTGACCGACAGGTCGGTGGTGTGGGCGATGCGGAGCTGGGAGAGCGGGCGGGGGCCGGGGTGGGCCCAGGCGAGCCAGGCGGAGTCGGGTGAGAAGGCGAGGCCGGAGACCTCGCCGTCGTCGCTGCTGTCGACCTCGCGGACCTCGCCGGTCTCGCGTTCGACGAGCAGCAGGCGTCCGTCGTGCGCGGCGACGGCGGCCCGGCTGCCGTCGGGGGCCATGGCCAGCTCCAGGACCCGGCCGAGCTGTCCGGCGGCGAGCCGGCGGGGCGGTGCGCCCGGTACCGTCCCGGTCGCGGGGGCGAACTCCAGGGCGTCGTCGCCCTCCGCGTCCGTCACCCACACCACCCACTCCTCGCCCTCGGCGCGGAAGACGCGCGGCATCCGGGCGCGGACGCCGGGGGTGGCGGCGAGGGCACGGGCGGGCCCGGAGCGGTGGGTGACCCAGTGGACGCCGCCGCGCACACAGACGGCGCTGCCGCGCGCGGTGTGGTCGGGGGACGCCTCGCCGAACCAGTGGGCGGCGTTCACCGGGCGGGGCCGCAGATCGATCCGGGGTCCGCCGAGCCGCACGTCCAGCCGGCGCGGCTCGGCGCCCTCCAGGTCGTCCAGCAGCCACAGTTCACCGCCGGAGCAGTAGACGACGCGACTGCCGTCTCCGGACGCGTGCCGGGCGTAGAAGCCGTCGAGCGGGGTGTGCCGGCGCAGGTCGGAGCCGTCGGCGAGAGAGGAGTAGAGCGCACCGGTGCCCTCGTGGTCGGAGAGGAACGCGACCCTCCCCCACTCTCGGCTTCGCTCGAGCGGGGGGACCCCCATCCCCACCCACAACGGCCGCTCGATGTTCCCGTCGACGTCCTCGTGCAGCCGGACGAAGTCCCCCTCCCCCTCCCGGTCGATCCACAACTTGCCCGCCGTGCCGCCCCGGTAGCGCTTCCAGTGGGCGGCCTCGCGGCCCATCGGCGCGGACAGCAGCACGGTGGCGGGGCCGAAGGCCACATCGCCGACCGGGCCGTACGGGAGGGTCTCGGCGGGTCCGCCGTCCAGCGGGACGGCGTACGCCCAGCTGTGCCGGAAGCTGTGCCGGCCGTGCGCGCCGAGCGCGAGCACCCGCCCGTCGGGGGTCCAGCCGAGCACCTCGGTACGGCGGTTGCCCCAGTGGGTCAGCCGGTCGGCGGGGCCGCCGTCGACCGGGGCGACATGCACCTCGGGGGCACCGTCACGGGTGGAGGTCCAGGCGAGGTGCCGTCCGTCCGGGGATATCCGGGGCGAGGTCACCGGCATGTTGTCGGCGCTGACCCGCCAGGCCCGACCGCCGTCGAGGGGCGCGAGCCATACGTCGTCCTCGGCGACGAAGGCCACCAAGTCGCCGTGTACATGGGGAAATCGGAGGTATGCGGCACCCTGAGTCACTCCGTCACTGTACGCAGCGACGGGCGCGGCCCGCCGGGTGTTCGGATCACTTTCCCTCTGCGGGCCAGCAGGTGGGGTCGCCCTTGCACCACAGGGTCCGGGTCACGGTGACGGTCACGGTCGGCTTCCCGCCGCCGGGCCGATAGGTGGGCGGCCGGTACGTCGGGCCGTGCGTGGCACCGCAGTCCCCGAGCCCGTCGACGCGGAACACCCGCCGGCCCCCGACCTCGGCCGTCAGGTCCCCCCGCACACAGGCCCCGTCGACGGCCCTGGTCACCTTCCCGGTGACCCTGATCCTCCGCCCGTCCTTGGTCTCACCCTGGCAGTCGACGGACACGACGGTGCTCTCACTGGGCGAGGGCGTCCGGCCCGCCGCGCCGCCGTAGTTCCCGGTGCAGGTGAGCCAACTCACGTCGACATGCTGCCGCTTGCGCTGGGCCGTCGCGGTGGCGTCGGTGGTGTAGGCGGCGGTGGCGGGGCTGAGACCAGTGGGTTCACAGGCCACCAGGGCGCCGCCTGCCGCGACGACAAGTCCTGCGACAGCCACCGTCCGCGTCCCGCGCGGGCCACGCCGAATCCTCCTCGATGCCCCCATGCAGGGCAGGTTGCCACCGGCCCGCGTGCAAGGGAAGGACACATACGGCCACTCACCCGTTCGGGGCTCGCGGCAGTTCGCCCGAACCGGCGGAGCTACCCGCGCAGCAGCAGCCACTCCTGCAGCTCGACCAGGTTGCCCTCCGGGTCCTTGAGGTGGGCGACTCGCATGCGGTCGGTCATGGGGGCCGGGCCGTGCGCCAGGACCGCGCCACGGGCGGTGATCTCCGACACGTAGGCGTCCAGGTCGTCGACGCGCAGCACGACCAGGGAGCGGTGACCGGTGGCGGCCTCGCCCAGTTCCCGAAGGAACTCCGCCATCATCGAGCGGTCCTGCAGCGCGATCCCGGCGGAACCCGCGTGCGGGCTGAACTTCTCGTACGGGCCCTCGGTCGCCCCGGACTGCGGCTTGAGGCCGAGGACGTCGGCGTAGAAGCGGTAGCAGGCGGCGAAGTCGGTGACGAGGAGCCGGACTTGGGCGAGTTCCACGGTGTCCCCCCAGGTGTCAGGACCAGCGGCCGGTGCGGCCCAGCAGCAGGGCCACGGCGGCGGTGCCGGCGGTTGATGTGCGCAACACGGTAGGACCGAGCACGTACGCCTTGGCACCCGCCCCCTCGAAGAGCGCCAACTCGTCCCGCGCGACGCCGCCTTCGGGGCCGACGACCAGCACGACCTCGCCCTCGGTGGGCAGTTCGGCGGTCGCCAGCCGACCGCTCTCGTGCTCGAAGTCGGAGTGGAGCACGGCGGCGAAGTCGGCTTCGGCGAGAAGCGCGGCAACCTGCTTGGTGCTCGCCGCGTCCGCGACCCGGGGAAAGCGCAGCCGACGGGACTGCTTGCCGGCCTCGCGGGCGGTGGCCCGCCACTTGGCGAGTGCCTTCTGGCCCCTCTCGCCCTTCCACTGGGTGATGCACCGGGCGGCCTGCCAGGGCACGATCACGTCGACACCGGTCTCCGTCATCGTCTCGACGGCGAGTTCGCCCCGGTCGCCCTTCGGGAGGGCCTGGACCACGGTGATCCGGGGGCTGGGCTCCGGCTCCACCGGGAACTCGAAGGGCTCCACCACCAGGTGGTCCTTGCCGGACACGCTCACGACGACCCCGGCGGCCCCGCGCCCCTCGCCGTCCGTCAGCACCACGTTCTCCCCGGGCTGCAGCCGCCGTACGGAGACCGCGTGCCGTCCCTCGGGGCCCGTGACGTCGACGACCGAGCCGGGGCCGACACCCTCCAGCGAGTCGACGACGAACACCGGCGCGGTCATCGCAGGCCCCCCTTGGCCGACAACGCTGTCCGGGCGGCGTCGAGTTCGGCGGCCAGCACCGCCACGAGCTCCCCGGCGGGCAGCGCGCGGGCCAGCCGGTGGCCCTGTCCCGCCCACAGTGCCATGCCCTGCGCGTCCCCGGCCTTGGCGGCGGCCTTGCGCAGCGGCGCGGTGAGGTGGTGGATCTCCGGGTAGGCGGCGGGTGCGTACGGGCCGTGCTCGCGGAGGAAACGGTTGACCAGTGCGCGCGCCGGGCGGCCGGTGAAGGCTCGGGTCAACTCGGTGCGCGCGAAGAGGGGGTTGGTCAGCGCCTCCTTGTGCACCGCCTGGGCGCCGGATTCCGGGGTGGCAAGGAAGGCGGTGCCCAGCTGGGCGGCGCTCGCGCCGGCCGCGAGGACGGCGGCGATCTGGCCGCCGCGCATGATGCCGCCGGCGGCGACGACCGGGATGCGGACGGTCTCGCGGATCTGCGCGACCAGTGAGAGCAGCCCGGTGCCGGCGCCGTCGTTCTCGGGGAGGTCCCGGTGGGTGCCCTGGTGGCCGCCGGCCTCCACGCCCTGCGCGATCACCGCGTCGGCCCCGGCCCGCTCCACCGCCAGCGCCTCCTCGGCGGTGGTGGCGGTGACCAGGGTGAAGGTTCCGGCACGGCGGAGGGAGTCCAGGACGTCCCGGCTCGGCACGCCGAAGTGGAAGGAGACCACCGGCACCGGGTTGTCGAGGAGTACGGCGAGTTTGGCGTCGTAGCCGTCGTCCCGGCCGCTGTCCGGGTCGCCCAGTTCGGTCTCGTACCAGGCGGCCTCGCCGGCGAGCTGGTGGGCGTAGACCTCCACCGCCCCCGACTCGGCATACTCGGGCTGCGGCATGAACACGTTCACGCCGAAGGGGCGGCTCGTGAGCCCCCGCAGCTGCTTGATCTCCTGGTACATGCCGTCGGCGGTCTTGTACCCGGCGGCGAGAAACCCGAGGCCGCCGGCCTCGGAGACGGCGGCGACGAGCTGCGGCACGGAGACACCGCCCGCCATGGGGGCCTGCACGATCGGGTGGGGGAAGAGATCGGTCAGCGCGGAGGACATGACCGCATGTTGTCACGTCCTCTGAAAGAGTCCGAATCGGGGCGTCCGATGGCATAAACCAACGGCATACGGGGTGCCGAAGCACCCCGTACGAACCTCCGGGAGCGGCGGCTCAGCGCCCGTTGAACGCGTCCTTCAGCCGCGAGAACAACCCCTGCTGACCCGGCTGGAACTGCCCCTGCGGTCGCTCCTCGCCGCGCAGCTTGGCCAGCTCGCGCAGCAGGCGCTCCTGCTCGGGGTCCAGCTTGGTCGGGGTCTGCACCTCGACGTGCACGATCAGGTCACCCCGGCCGCCGCCGCGCAGATGCGTGACGCCCCGGTTGTGCAGCGGGATCGACTGGCCGGACTGGGTGCCGGGCCGGATGTCGACCTCCTCCATGCCGTCGAGGGTCTCCAGCGGCACCTTGGTGCCGAGGGCCGCCGCGGTCATCGGGATGGTGACCGTGCAGTGCAGGTCGTCGCCGCGCCGCTGGAAGGTCGGGTGCGGCAGCTCGTGGATCTCGACGTACAGGTCACCGGCCGGACCGCCGCCGGGGCCGACCTCGCCCTCGCCGGCGAGCTGGATCCGCGTGCCGTTGTCGACACCGGCCGGGATCTTGACGGTGAGCGTGCGGCGGGAGCGGACACGGCCGTCGCCGGCGCACTCCGGGCACGGCGTCGGCACCACGGTGCCGAAGCCCTGGCACTGGGGGCACGGGCGCGAGGTCATGACCTGGCCCAGGAAGGACCGGGTGACCTGCGAGACCTCACCGCGGCCCCGGCACATGTCACAGGTCTGGGCCGTCGTACCAGGCGCCGCGCCCTCACCGTTGCAGGTGTTGCAGACGACCGCGGTGTCGACCTGGATGTCCTTGGTGGTGCCGAAGGCCGCCTCGTCCAGCTCGACCTCGATCCGGATCATCGCGTCCTGGCCGCGCCGGGTGCGCGAGCGGGGCCCGCGCTGCGACGCCGTACCGAAGAACGCGTCCATGATGTCGGAGAAGTTGCCGAAGCCGCCGGCCCCGAAGCCGCCCGCGCCGGCGCCGCCGGACTGCGAGAGCGGGTCGCCGCCGAGGTCGTAGACCTGCTTCTTCTGCGGGTCCGACAGCACCTCGTAAGCGGCGTTGATCTCCTTGAACCGCTCCTGGGTCTTCGGATCCGGGTTGACGTCCGGGTGCAGCTCGCGCGCGAGCCGACGGAACGCCTTCTTGATCTCATCCTGCGACGCGTCGCGGCGCACGCCGAGAACGGCGTAGTAGTCCGTGGCCACTTACGACTCCGCCAGGATCTGTCCGACGTACCGTGCCACTGCGCGTACCGCTCCCATCGTTCCCGGGTAGTCCATGCGGGTCGGTCCGACCACGCCGAGCTTGGCAACCGCCTCGCCGCCCGAACCGTAGCCGACCGACACCACGGAGGTTGAGTTGAGTCCCTCGTGGGCGTTCTCGTGCCCGATGCGCACCATCACGCCCGGATCCTTCGCCTCGCCGAGCAGCTTGAGGAGCACGACCTGCTCCTCCAGTGCCTCCAGCACGGGCCGGATCGTGAGGGGAAAGTCATGTCCGAAGCGGGTGAGATTGGCCGTACCGCCGATCATCAGCCGCTCCTCGTTCTCCTCGACGAGTGTCTCCAGGAGGGTGGAGAGCACTGTCGAGACCGTACCGCGGTCCTCGGCCTCGAAGGCCTCCGGAAGGTCCTCGACCAGCTGCGGCACGTCCGTGAACCGGCGGCCCGCGACCCGGCTGTTGAGCCGCGCCCGCAGGTCGGCGAGGGAGGCCTCGCCGAAGGGCGCCGGGCAGTCGACCATCCGCTGCTCGACCCGGCCGGTGTCCGTGATCAGCACGAGCATCACGCGCGCGGGGGCGAGCGACAGCAGCTCCACGTGCCGCACGGTGGACCGGGTCAGGGACGGGTACTGCACGACGGCGACCTGCCGGGTGAGCTGCGCGAGCAGCCGTACCGTGCGGGCCACGACGTCGTCGAGGTCGACGGCGCCCTCCAGGAAGTTCTGGATCGCCCGCCGCTCGGGCGCGGTCATCGGCTTGACGCCCGCCAGCTTGTCCACGAACAGCCGGTAGCCCTTGTCGGTGGGGATGCGCCCCGCGCTGGTGTGCGGCTGCGCGATGTACCCCTCGTCCTCCAGGGCCGCCATGTCGTTGCGGACCGTCGCCGGGGACACGCCGAGGTTGTGCCGCTCGGTCAGGGCCTTCGACCCGACCGGCTCCTCGGTGCCGACGTAGTCCTGGACGATGGCGCGCAGTACCTGAAGCCTGCGTTCACTCAGCATCCGCGCGCACCTCCAGCACGTCGTCCCCTCGGTTCCACTCGGTTCTGCGGTTCGTCCGCCTGGCACTCTTCGCATGGGAGTGCCAGCGTTCCCGGGCCCAGTGTACGGCTGTCGGGTACACCGAGGGCAAGGTCGGTGCGGTCCCGGCGGCTCGTGGAGCTAGCGTCGCGGTATGACGGTGACTTGGGAAGAGCTGGGGTGGGAGCGGCTGGCCACCGGGGTCGGCCGGTGCCGGCTGCCCGGCTGGGACTGCACGGCCGGACTGGTCCTCGGGGAGGGTACGGCGCTGATGGTGGACGCCGGCTCGAGCCTGGCCGAGGGCGCGCGGCTGCGGGGCAGGGCGGAGGAGCTGGCCGGCGGTCGTGTGACCCATCTCGCGCTGACCCATCCCCACTTCGACCACGTCTTCGGGGCGGCGGCCTTCGCGGGGGCGGAGGTGTACGGGGCGGTGGGCCTGGACGCCGTCTTCGCGTACGACAGGGAGGAGCTGCGCCTGGACGCGGTCAGAAACGGGGTGCCGGTGGCCGACGCCGACGAGGCGGTGGACGCGCTGGCCCCGCCCCGGCATCTGGTCTCCGGCGAGTGGACGCTGGACCTCGGGGGCGGCCGCCAGGTTCTGCTGGCGAACGTGGGCCCGGGGCACACGGCCCATGATCTGGCCGTGCTGGTCCCGGGGGATCCGGAGGTGGTCTTCTGCGGCGACCTGGTCGAGGAGTCCGGTGAACCGCAGGCCGGTCCGGACGCGGTCCCGGCCCGCTGGCCGGACGCGCTCGACCGGCTGCTCGCGCTGGGCGGTGAGGACGCGGCGTACGTGCCCGGTCACGGAGCGGTGGTGGACGCGGGGTTCGTACGACGGCAGCGCGACCAGCTGGCAGCCCGTTTCGGCGTGTCGTGAGCGCGGCCGTTCGGCTTCTCCTATCGTCACTCGAATGCGCCAGTACTCCGCCGACCTGACCCCGCCGTGGAAGAAGCAGAAGCCCGCGCCGGAGGTACCGGCGGAGCCGGGCCTGGTGGTGGAGGAGCCCGGCACCGGGTTCTGCGGGGCGGTGATCCGCTGCGAGGCGGGCACGGTGACGCTGGAGGACCGTTTCGGAAAGCACCGGGTGTTCCCGCTGGAGCCGAGGGGCTTCTTGCTGGAGGGGCGCGTGGTGACGCTCGTACGGCCGTCGCCGGCCTCGGCTCCGGCACGACCCACCCGTACGGCCTCCGGCTCGGTCGCCGTACCCGGCGCCCGCGCCCGCGTGGCCCGCGCCGGCCGTATCTACGTCGAGGGGCGGCACGACGCCGAGCTGGTCGAGAAGGTGTGGGGCGACGACCTGCGCATCGAGGGTGTGGTGGTGGAGTACCTGGAGGGCGTGGACGACCTGCCGAGGATCGTCGAGTCCTTCGCACCGGGGCCGGACGCGCGCCTGGGGGTCCTGGTGGACCACCTGGTGCCGGGCACGAAGGAGTGGCGGATCGCGGAGGCGGTGACGAGTGAACACGCCTTGGTGGTCGGCCACCCGTACATCGACATCTGGCAGGCGGTGAAGCCGGCCGCGCTGGGGATCGAGGCGTGGCCGACGGTGCCGAAGGGGCAGGACTGGAAGACGGGGGTGTGCCGGGCGCTGGGCTGGCCGTCGGAGAACACCGGGGCGGTGTGGCAGGCGATCCTGAAGCGGGTGGGGTCCTACAAGGACCTGGAGCCGGAGCTGCTGGGGCGGGTGGAGGAGCTGATCGACTTCGTCACGGCAGCGGGAAGCGGTGGGGCTTGACGTCGGGGAGGGTGCCGAAACCGCTGGTGTCCAGTTCGACACCCAGCGCCTCCAGAAGCACCGGAAGACCGAACTTCCTGACCTCCTGCCCCTGGTAGTCGGCCCTCTCCCCCTCACCTTCGGGTCGCGTCAGCAGGACGCACTGGGCCATGATCGGGTCGACGATGAGGTAGACGGGGATCCCGCCTGCCGCGTAGATGGAGCGCTTGACGCAGTAATCCCGCTCGACGCTGGTCTTCGACACCACCTCAACGACCATGGTGATGAGACTGGCCGGGAGAAGACGCCCCGAAGCAGGCAGCATTTCAGGAGCCGCAACCACAAGATCAGGAACTGGCTCGCTGGCCTCATCCACGATGTCGAGGTCCTGAGTCTGAAGGCGTGCCCAATGCCGACGCGGGATCTGGTCCTGAACATCGCTGACGATCAGGTTATGGACCAGGTCCGGGCTGGCCATCATCACGATTTCCCCCCGCAGGAGCTCCACCTTGAGTCCGTCGGGCGGCTCGAACCCCTCGAAGAACTCTGCGACTCCACGTTCGTCCACAGCGGTCATCTCCGTGGCCTCCACATTCGCCGCGTACTGTCAGCGGCAGCCTAGGAACCAGGTTAGGGACCGAACCGGCGTTCCGCTGTGATTCACCCGCCGGAGTGATCAGTCCACCAGGTCCCGCACCACCGCGTCCGCCAGCAGCCGCCCCCGCAGGGTCAGCACGGCCCACCCGTCGTCGTACGGGCCCTGCTGGAGGAGCCCCTCCGACAGTGCCCGGCGGGATGCTTTGCGCCCCTCCTCCTTCAGCAGGGACAGCGGCACACCCTCGCGCAGCCGCAGCTCCAGCAGGATGCGCTCGACCCGCCGGTCCTCCTCGGAGAGCAGCTCACGCCCGGCCCCCGGCGACTTCCCCGACGCCAGGGCCGCCGCGTACGCCCCCGGATGCTTGACGTTCCACCAGCGCACCCCGCCGACGTGCGAGTGCGCCCCGGGACCGGCCCCCCACCAGTCGGCGCCGCGCCAGTACAGCTCGTTGTGCAGGCAGCGGCCCGCCTCGGAGGTGGCCCAGTTGGAGACCTCGTACCAGTCGAAGCCCGCCGCGGACAGGGTCTCCTCGGCGATCAGGTACCGGTCCGCGTGCACGTCGTCGTCGGTCATCGGGACCTCGCCCCGGCGGATCCGGCGGGCCAGCTGCGTGCCCTCCTCCACGATGAGCGCGTACGCGCTGACATGGTCCGGCCCCGCCCCGATCGCCGCGTCCAGCGAGGCCCGCCAGTCGTCGTCGCTCTCGCCCGGGGTGCCGTAGATCAGGTCGAGGTTGACGTGCTCGAAGCCCGCCGCCCGGGCCTCCGCCACGCACGCCTCGGGACGGCCCGGGGTGTGGGTCCGGTCGAGGACGCGCAGCACGTGCTGCCTGGCGCTCTGCATGCCGAACGAGATCCGGTTGAAGCCGCCCTCCCGGAGCGTGGCGAGGTAGGCCGGGTCGACCGACTCCGGGTTCGCCTCGGTGGTGATCTCCGCGTCCTCGGCCAGCCCGAACTCGTCACGGATCGCCCCCAGCATCCGTACGAGATCATCGGCGGCCAGCAGCGTCGGCGTACCGCCGCCGACGAAGACCGTGCGGACCTGACGCGGGTCGTCGCCGAGCACCTTCCGGGCGAGCCGGATCTCGTCCGTCAGCGTGTCCGCGTAGTTGTCGCGGGACGCCAGCACGCCCCCCGTGCCGCGCAGCTCGGTCGCCGTGTAGGTGTTGAAGTCGCAGTAGCCGCAGCGGGTCGCGCAGTACGGGACGTGCAGGTAGAAGCCGAGCGGGCGGTCTGTGGCCCCGGCGAGCGCGTGCGCGGGCAGCGCGCCGTCGGCGGGGACGGGCTCGCCGTCGGGGAGAGCGGAAGGCATGCCTTCCATTGTCCAGCACCGGCGCGGCTACTCCGCCTGGAGCACCAGCAGGGCCATGTCGTCCTCCGGCTGCCCGCCCCCGAAGTCGTGGACGAGCCGCCGGATCCGTTCCGCGATCAGTTCGGCGCTGAGCCCGGCGCAGCCGGACAGGGCGCGGGCGAGGCCGTCGCCGTCGTCGAACTGGCGGGAGCCGGAGCGCCGCTCGGTCACCCCGTCGGTGACGCACAGCAGGCTGTCGCCGGGCCGCAGGTCGATGGTCTCGCTGGTGTAGGTCTCGTCCTCGACCACGCCCAGCAGGGTCTGCGGGCCGGCGGCGGTGCGCACGGTTCCGTCGGGGCTCAGGACGAGCGGGAGCGGGTGGCCGGCGGAGGCGAGCGTGCAGCGGACGCCGCCGTCGTACGGGGTCAGCTCGCCGTAGAGCAGGGACAGGAAGCGGGTCTGCGGGCCGTCCGCGGGGGTCATGGGCCGGCCGCCGGCCGCCACGAGGGCGCGGGCGGCGGCGTCGGCGGCCTCGGTGGCGTCGTCCAGGAGGAGCTGGTTGAGCCGGTCGAGGACGTCGGCGACGCGGTAGCCCTCGCGGGCGAGGAGGCGCAGCCAGGGGCGGGCGAGGCCGATCACGACCGCCGCCTCGGGCCCCTTGCCCTGAACGTCGCCGACGGCGAAGCACCAGCGGCCGTCGCCGGCCGGGAACAGGTCGTAGAAGTCGCCGCTGGGGCCGCCCTTGTCGCAGGGCTCGTAGACCAGCGCGCTGCTCACCCCGGGGATCTCGGCGACCGCGCCGGGCAGCAGGCCGCGCTGCAGGACGGCGCTGATGGTGGCCTGGCGGGCGTACTGGCGGGCCGCCCCGATGGCGAGGGCCACCCGGCGGCCGAGGTCCTCCACGAGCCCGGTGACCTCGTCGGGGAAGCCGAGCAGCCCGGACCGGCCGATGACCATGGTGCCGAGCGGCCGGCCGCCCGCGATCAGCCGGTACGCCAGCGCGGTGCCGTCGGCGCCCTGCGGGCCCAGCGCATGGCCGGGCCACGGGTACGGCTCGGGGCCGGAGCGCAGGCCCTCGCGCCGGCAGGGCGGCTCCTTCTCCAGAGCGCACCGCAGTTCCTCGATGCGGTTCTCGCTGGCGTGCCAGACCCGGTCGGGACCGCTGGTGGCGCCGCCGCGCACGGTCGCCTCGTCCTCCAGCCACACCGCGCACCAGTCGGCGAGCCGGGGCACGATGAGCTGGCCGGTCAGCGCCGTGACCAGGTTCTCGTCCAGCTGTCCGGCGAGCAGGTCGGAGGCCTCGGCGAGGAACGACAGCGCGCCCCGGCCGAGCCAGTCCCGGTCGCCGCCGGCGCGGTGCGGCTGCGGGGCCAGGTCCTCGGCGGCCTCCAGGGCGGCGTCCGGGGCGGGGGTGTCCGGGTCCTCGACGCCGCCCGGGGGCAGCCGCGCCCAGACGGTCTTGGCGCCGGCGCGGTAGGTGACGCCCCAGGACTCGGCGAGCGTGGTGACCAGCCGCAGGCCGCGCCCGTACTCGGGGGTGTCGTACGGCCCCTCGGCACCGAGGGGGTCGCGCGGGGCGCGGGAGGGATGCCGGTCGCCCACCTCCATCACGAACGCGCCGGTCTCCTCCAGCAGCCAGTCGACCTGCACGTCCGTGCCGGCGTGCACGACGGCGTTGGTGACGAGCTCGCTGACCACGGCCATGGCGTCGTCGACGAGCCGCGCCGGGATCTCGGACACCTCGGCGCCCTCGGCCAGCGCGGCCCGCACCAGCGCACGGGCCGCCCCGGGCGCGAGAGGACTTCCGGGCAGGGTGGCCCGCCCCCGCACCTCCCGGGCCCGGGGCTCACTCTCCCGCTGCGTCGGTATGGCCGCCATGTCCATGCGGCCAGGGTGACAGACAGGGGGCGTCCATAAGCGGTGAGTTACTGAAGTGAGCAGAAGAGGGCACCATTCGAGCGCCGTTGGCTGTCAAAGAGGCGCGGGGAACCGCGCGGGCAACCACGAACGAGCCGCGGCCGCCGGCGGTCCCCCGCCACCCCTGTGAGAGCGCCCTACTTCTCCCTGGTCCCGGCGTACATCTCCTCGATGAGGTGCTTGTACTCCCGCTCCACCACCGGCCGCTTCAGCTTCAGGCTCGGCGTGATCTCCCCGTGCTCGACGTCGAGATCCCGCGGCAGCAGCCGGAACTTCTTGATGGTCTGCCACTTCTGCAGCCCGGCGTTGAGCTGCTGCACGTACCCGTCGACCATCTCCACCGTCTGCGGCGCGGCGACGATCTCGGCGTACGGCTTGCCCGCCAGGCCGTTCTCCTTCGCCCAGTCCGCGATCGCGAGCTCGTCCAGGGCGATGAGGGCGGTGCAGTAGTTCCGGTCGGCTCCGTGCACCAGGATGTTGGAGACGTAGGGGCACACCGCCTTGAACTGGCCCTCGACCTCGGCCGGGGCGACGTACTTGCCGCCGGAGGTCTTGATGAGGTCCTTCTTGCGGTCGGTGATGCGCAGATAGCCGTCGGGCGAGAGCTCGCCGATGTCGCCGGTGTGGAACCAGCCGTCGGACTCCAGCACCTCGGCGGTCTTCTCGGGCAGCCCGTGGTAGCCCTCCATGATGCCGGGGCCGCGCAGCAGGATCTCGCCGTCGTCGGCGATGCGCACCTCCGTGCCGGGCAGCGGCTTGCCGACCGTGCCGGTGCGGTAGGCCTCGCCGGGGTTGACGAAGGAGGCGGCGGAGGACTCGGTGAGGCCGTAGCCCTCCAGGATGTGGATGCCGGCGCCTGCGAAGAAGTAGCCGATCTCCGGTGCGAGCGCGGAGGCGCCGGAGACGCAGGCGCGCAGCCGGCCGCCGAAGGCCTCGCGGAGCTTGCCGTAGACGAGGGTGTCGGCGACCTTGTGCTTGGCGGCGAGCCCGAACGGGACGGCGTGGGTTCCGGTGCGGCGGAAGTTGTCCTGGCTGACCTTGGCGTACTCGCGGGCGACCTCGGCGGCCCACTGGAAGATCTTGTACTTGGCCGGGCCGCCCTCGCGGGCCTTGGCGGCGACGCCGTTGTAGACCTTCTCGAAGATGCGCGGCACGGCCGCCATGTACGTCGGCTGGACCACCGGAAGGTTCTCGATGATCTTGTCCACGCGGCCGTCGACGGCGGTGACGTGGCCGACCTCGATCTGGCCGGAGGTGAGCACCTTGCCGAAGACGTGCGCGAGCGGCAGCCACAGGTACTGCACGTCCTCGCCGCTGATCAGACCGGTCGCGGCGATCGCCTTCGCCATGTACGCCCAGTTGTCGTGCGGGAGCCTGACGCCCTTGGGGCGGCCGGTGGTGCCGGAGGTGTAGATGAGGGTGGCGAGCTGGTCCCGCTTGATCGCGCCGACCCGCTCCTTGATCAGCTCGGGGTGCGTCTCCAGGTAGGCGGCACCGCGCCGCTCCAGCTCGGCGAGAGTGATCACCCACTCGCTCGTCTCGGCGCCGGCCGGGTCGATGACGACGACCTTGGTCAGCTCGGGCAGCTCGGCGCGCTTCTCGAGCGCCTTGGCGACCTGGGCCGCATCCTCGGCGATCAGCACCCGGCTCTCGGAGTCGGAGAGGATGAAGGCCGACTCGTCGGCGTTGGTCTGCGGGTAGATGGTGGTGGTGGCGCCGCCGGCGCACAGGATGCCGAGGTCGGCGAGGATCCACTCGACCCGGGTCGAGGAGGCGAGCGCGACACGCTGCTCGGGCTGCACGCCCAGCTCGATGAGGCCGGCCGCGATCGCGTACACCCGCTCGGCCGCCTGCGCCCAGCTGAGCGACTTCCAGTCGTCGGGGCCCTGGCCGGAGGCAGGCGGCACCGGGTAGCGGTAGGCCTCGGCGTCCGGTGTGGCCGCCACGCGCTCCAGGAAGAGGGCCGCCACGGACGGCGGACGGTTCTCGATCAGGGTTTGTGTGTCGCTCACGACATCCTCCGGGGGCCCGCGACGGTGCGGCTGACTCGGTGCGGCTGGGTTAACTCACGGTGGGGGTTCGTGCTGGTGCTTCGCGTTGTTTAACTCGCGAGTAACTATCGAGCAGGGATCAGACTAAGCCGCGACCGGCCGCTGCGTAAGGGGCATCGGCCTGTCACTTTCCACGCAGAGCGACGCTACGCACGCGTAGGGGCCCGCCGCGCTTTCGCACGACGGACCCCCTTGTGTCCCGTTTATGGACGTAACCCGTTGTTACCCGTGGTTACTTCTTGCCCTTGGCCGACCCCGCGCTGTCATCGCTGGACAGGACGGCGATGAAGGCTTCCTGCGGAACCTCCACGGAACCCACCATCTTCATCCGCTTCTTGCCTTCCTTCTGCTTCTCCAGCAGCTTCCGCTTACGGGAGATGTCACCGCCGTAGCACTTGGCGAGGACGTCCTTGCGGATGGCGCGGATGGTCTCGCGGGCGATGACCCGGGAGCCGATGGCGGCCTGCACCGGCACCTCGAAGTTCTGCCGCGGGATCAGCTCCTTGAGCTTGGCGACGAGCCGCACGCCGTACGCGTACGCCTGGTCCTTGTGGGTGATCGCCGAGAAGGCGTCCACCTTGTCGCCGTGCAGCAGGATGTCGACCTTGACCAGGGAGCTGCTCTGCTCGCCCGTGGGCTCGTAGTCGAGGGAGGCGTAGCCGCGTGTCTTGGACTTCAGCTGGTCGAAGAAGTCGAAGACGATCTCGGCGAGCGGAAGGGTGTACCGGATCTCCACCCGGTCTTCCGACAGGTAGTCCATACCGAGGAGCGTTCCCCGCCGGGTCTGGCACAGCTCCATGATCGCGCCGATGAACTCGGTCGGCGCGAGGATCGTGGCCCGTACGACCGGCTCGAAGACCTCGTCGATCTTGCCCTCGGGGAACTCGCTCGGGTTGGTGACCGTGACCTCGCTGCCGTCCTCCATGATCACGCGGTAGACCACGTTGGGGGCGGTGGCGATCAGGTCGAGGCCGAACTCGCGCTCCAGCCGCTCGCGGATCACGTCCAGGTGCAGCAGGCCGAGGAAGCCGACGCGGAAGCCGAAGCCGAGGGCCGCGGAGGTCTCCGGCTCGTAGACCAGCGCGGCGTCGTTGAGCTGCAGCTTGTCCAGGGCCTCGCGGAGCTCGGGGTAGTCGGAGCCGTCCAGCGGATACAGACCCGAGAAGACCATCGGCTTCGGGTCCTTGTAGCCGCCGAGGGCCTCGGTGGCGCCCTTGCTCTGGCTGGTGACGGTGTCACCGACCTTGGACTGCCGGACGTCCTTCACACCGGTGATCAGATAGCCCACCTCGCCGACGCCGAGGCCGTCGGCCGGCAGCATCTCGGGCGAGTTGACGCCGATCTCCAGCAGCTCGTGCGTGGCGCCGGTGGACATCATCCTGATGCGCTCGCGCCTGTTGAGCTGGCCGTCGATGACACGGACGTACGTCACGACACCGCGGTAGGAGTCGTAGACGGAGTCGAAGATCATCGCGCGGGCGGGCGCGTCCGCGACGCCGACCGGCGCCGGGATCTCCTTGACGACCTTGTTCAGCAGCGCGTCGACGCCAAGACCGGTCTTGGCGGAGACCTTGAGGACGTCCGCCGGGTCACAGCCGACCAGGTTCGCCAGCTCCTCGGCGAACTTCTCCGGCTGGGCCGCGGGCAGGTCGATCTTGTTCAGTACGGGGATGATCGTGAGGTCGTTCTCCATCGCCAGGTAGAGGTTGGCGAGGGTCTGCGCCTCGATGCCCTGGGCGGCGTCGACGAGGAGGATGGTCCCCTCACAGGCGGCGAGCGACCGCGAGACCTCGTAGGTGAAGTCGACGTGCCCCGGGGTGTCGATCATGTTGAGGATGTGGGTCGTGCCCTGGTCGGGGTCCTCGGTGGGGGCCCAGGGCAGACGCACCGCCTGGGACTTGATCGTGATGCCGCGCTCGCGCTCGATGTCCATCCGGTCGAGGTACTGAGCACGCATCTGCCGCTGCTCGACCACACCGGTCAGCTGGAGCATCCGGTCGGCGAGCGTGGACTTGCCGTGGTCGATGTGCGCGATGATGCAGAAATTGCGGATCAGAGCCGGGTCGGTACGGCTCGGCTCGGGCACATGGTTAGGGGTCGCGGGCACGCAGGGTCCTGTCTCTTGAGGCGCCTTATGCCTCGGGTCGGATCGATACGTAGTCTCCATGGTCCCACGCGGAGGGACCGGGCACCGTTTTGGGCCGCTCGCAGAGCCACTGGTACTGTAGATGGCTGTGCCTCATGCCCTCTCAGCGCGAGGCGCGTCAGAGAAATTTTGGATCACCGGTACGGGACCCGCGCGGCCCCGCACCAGAACCTGAAAAGGCTCCTTCGTGGCGAACATCAAGTCCCAGATCAAGCGGATCAAGACCAACGAGAAGGCTCGGCTGCGCAACAAGGCCGTCAAGTCCTCCCTGAAGACCGCGATCCGCAAGGCCCGTGAGGCCGCTGCCGCGGGTGACGTCGAGAAGGCCACCGAGCTGCAGCGCGCTGCCGCGCGTGCGCTCGACAAGGCCGTCTCGAAGGGCGTCATCCACAAGAACCAGGCCGCCAACAAGAAGTCGGCGCTTGCTTCCAAGGTCGCGTCCCTCCAGGGCTGAACCTCCTTTCTGATCTGACCGCCGGAAGGACCCAGAGCGGGCCCTCTCTCATCCGCTCCCGCCCGGCACCCCGGATTCGCACGCGGCCTGCGTTCGCCACGCGGGTGCGAGTCCACCAGCTTGATCCGAAGGCCCCGCACCCTCCCTTCCCCAGGGCGGCCACCGGGGCCTTCGGCATGCGCCCGCTCCTACGACCTCGGTCATCGCCTCCCACCGCTTTACGTGTTGGTCATCGCCTCCCACCCCCTTACGCAACGGGACGGATCACTCGACGGGACGGACAGCGGGTGGCTCCGGGTCCCCGCGCGGTGCCTGTCGCCCGGCCCTGCCGCCGGCCGTTCACCGAGGGGCCCATGTGCCTGCTGCAGAAGGCACCGTCGCGGAAGGCACGCACCCCTGGCGCTTGCGGACGAGAGCGCGGACGACCGTTGCGTGCCGTGTCAGCCAGATCGCCGCCTTGCTGTCCTCGGCGGTGCCGGCTGACAGCCACGACTGTCCGTGGCTGCCGTGTCGGGGCGACTGGATCTACCCCGGGCCAGGGAGCGGTGCCGGAGCATCCGGGGCGGCGGTGGGTCGGCCGGGGTCGGCGTGGATCAGCCCCGGCCTCTCGAGCGTGCTGCCCGGGCGATCGTCACGACCGCCTTCTCCAGGGCGTACTCGGGGTCGTCGCCGCCGCCCTTCACCCCGGCGTCGGCCTCGGCAACGGCCCGCATCGCCACCGCGACCCCGTCCGGCGTCCACCCCCTCATCTGCTGCCGCACCCGATCGATCTTCCACGGCGGCATCCCCAGCTCCCGCGCCAGGTCGGCCGGCCGCCCCCCGCGCGCGGAGGACAACTTCCCGATGGCCCGCACGCCCTGGGCCAGCGCACTGGTGATCATCACAGGTGCCACGCCCGTCGCCAGCGACCATCTGAGCGCCTCCAGCGCCTCCGCCGTACGCCCCTCCACGGCCCGGTCGGCGACCGTGAAGCTGGAGGCCTCGGCCCGGCCGGTGTAGTACCGCCCGACCACCGCCTCGTCGATCGTCCCCTCCACGTCGGCGACCAGCTGGGACACCGCCGAGGCCAGCTCCCGCAGATCGCTGCCGATGGCGTCGCAGAGCGACTGGCACGCCTCGGGCGTGGCCGACCGCCCGAAGGAGCGGAACTCGCCCCGCACGAAGGCCAGCCGGTCCGCCGGCTTGGTCATCTTCGGACAGGCCACCTCCCGCGCTCCCGCCTTGCGCGCGGCGTCGAGCAGCCCCTTGCCCTTGGCCCCGCCCGCGTGCAGCAGCACGAGCGTGATCTCCTCGGCGGGCGCCCCGAGATATGCCTTCACGTCCTTGACCGTGTCGGCGGACAGGTCCTGCGCATTGCGTACGACCACGACTTTCCGCTCGGCGAAGAGCGAGGGACTGGTGAGCTCGGCAAGCGTGCCGGGCTGCAACTGGTCCGGGGTGAGGTCGCGTACGTCCGTGTCGGCGTCGGCGGCCTTGGCGGCGGCCACCACCTCCTGCACGGCACGGTCGAGCAGAAGGTCCTCCTGGCCCACGGCGAGCGTCACCGGGGCGAGAGGGTCGTCATTCGCAGTCTTCCTGGCCATCACTCACAGCATCCCACGCGGCACTGACAACGAACCGGCCCCGGCACCCTGACCGATCCCTGAGCGGACCCGGAGTCCGCCCCGGGGTCACGGCTCCTCGCGCCAGCCGTCCCACTCCGCGGCGAACTCGTCGAGCTCCGCCGGGTCCAGCCGCTCGTCCTCGTCCCGCAGGACCACCAGCCACTGCGCGTCCTCGGCGTCGTCCTCGCCGGCCAGGGCGTCCCGGACGAGCCGGGGCTCCTCGTCCAGCACGAACCGCTCCCCGAGCGCCTCGGCCACCTCCTCGGCGGCATCCCGGTCGGGCAGCACCAGCACATGTCTCACATCGCTCACGTGCCCATTCTCCGGCACCCCGAGAGGGACGAACCGCCAGGTCAGGTCTCTGCGGCGGGCAGGTCGGGCCCGGGCGCCCGGCAGGTGAGGTGCGGGGGCCTGCCGGGCCGCCACCGAGCCGCACGGGACGACTTCCCGGTGAGCCGGCAGTCGCTACCGGCGCGGGGCGTCGCGGCCGTCGGGCCGAGCACACGGGTCGGCCTCTGCGAGCAAACCGCGCCGAGGAGCTGACGTTGCCGTGCCCGAAGCCCGGCCCGCGATTGCCGCAACCTGTCGTCATGGGGCCCGCGGTGGGTTCATTGGCTGAGCCTGGCCAGCTGCCGGCCCTCAGTCCCGTGCCACCCGCAGCTCCCCGCCCGTGCCGCTGACCGCGAGCTCCCCGTCCCGGTCGGTTCGCAGTACCAGCGCCCCGCCCTCACGCAGCGCTGCGACGGTCGCCGGTGCCGGATGGCCATAAGGGTTGTCGGCGCCGCACGAAATGAGCGCCACCCGGGGAGCCACGAGCCGTATCAGGTCCGGGTCCTGATAGGCCGAGCCATGATGAGCCACCTTCAGCACGTCCACACCGGCCAGCTCGGCCGCCGCCGGTGACCGTGCCAACGCCTGCTGGGCCGGCGGTTCGAGGTCGCCCAGCAACAGCAGCCGCAGCCCGCCCGAGCGCACCAGTATCGCGACGCTGGCGTCATTCGGGCCGTCCGGCTCGGGCACCGGCCCCGGCCAGGCAGGGGTCTGCGGGTCCCCGGGTGGCCGGGTGCTCGGCGGGGGCCACAGAACCCGCCAGGACAGCGCTCCGGTACGCCGTTCCTCTCCCACCACGGCATGCGTGACCGGGATGTGCCGCGCCGCCGCCTCCTTTCTGACGAACTCGGCCTGATCGGCGGGCTCCTGGAAACCCGTGGTCTCGATCGCGGCCACCGAACGGCCCCGCAGCACCCCGCGCAGTCCCGCCACATGGTCGGCGTGGAAGTGGGTCAGGACGAGGAGCGGGATGCGTGTGATGCCCAACTGCCGCAGACAGTGGTCGACCAGCGCCGGATCGGGGCCGGCGTCCACGACCACCCCGGCCCCCTCGCCCGCCGCCAGGACGGTCGCGTCACCCTGCCCGACGTCGCACATCGCGAACCGCCAGCCCGGCGGTGGCCAGCCCGTGATCACCCGGGTCAGCGGCGCCGGCCGCACCACCGCAAGTAGAAGCAGCGCCCCGAGCAACCCGCACCACCACGGATGCCTCGTCAGCCGCCGACCGGCCAGCACGACGGCCACGGTGACCGCCGCGAGCAGCAGCGCCCCGGCCCAGCTCCCCGGCCAGTCCACTCCCGCGCCGGGCAGCGCCGCCCCTGTCCGGGCCACACCGGCGATCCATCCGGTGGGCCAACTCGCGCACCAGGCCAGCGCCTTGGCCGGGGCCATGGCCACCGGCGCCGTCACGAGCGCCGCGAACCCCAGCACCGTGGCCGGTGCCACCGCCACCTCGGCCAGCAGATTGCACGGCACCGCCACCAGGCTCACCTGCGCCGACAGCACCGCCGTGACCGGGGCGCACACCGCCTGTGCCGCGGCGGCCGCCGCCAGCGCCTCCGCGAGCCTCGGCGGCACCCGGCGCCGCCGCAGCGCCTCGCTCCAGCCCGGTGCCAGGACGAGCAGCGCGCCGGTGGCCAGCACGGAGAGCAGAAAGCCATAACTGCGGGCCAGCCACGGGTCGTAGAGCACCAGCAGCAGAACGGCCGTGGCCAGCGCCGGGATCAGGGATCTGCGGCGCCCGGTCGCCAGGGCGAGCAACGCGACCGCACCACAGGCGGCGGCCCGAAGCACACTGGGATCGGGCCGGCACACAACCACGAATCCCGACGTCAGCGCACCGGCGAGCAGCGCGGTCGTCCGCAGCGAGAGTCCGAGGCGCCGAGCGAGGCCACGGCGTTCGACCAGCCGGGCCAGTCCGGGCGGTCCGATGAGCAGCGCGAGCAGGACGGTGAGGTTGCTGCCGGACACGGCGAGCGTGTGCGCCAGGTCCGTCTCCTTGAACGCCTCGTCCAGCTCGGGCGTGATCCGCGAAGTGTCCCCGACGACCAGTCCGGGAAGAAGCGCCCGCGCGTCCCCCGGCAGACCCTCGGTCGCCTGCCGCAGTCCGGCCCTGAGCCGTCCCGCGAGCCGTTGCGGCCCGCTGGGACCCGCCACGATGCGCGGCCCCGGCCGACTACGCACCCGCAGCACGGCCGCGGTCCGCTCGCCGCCCGCCGACGCGGGCGCCAGCCGCCCGCCGACCCGCAACCGCGTGGACGGCAGCAGCCCGAGCCAGGCATCGCGCCCACCCCGTGTGCCCCATGCACCCCGCATGCCCCACGCGCCGTGCCCGTCTGGCGGCCCGGGGGCAGCGGGCCGCGCCGCGTCGGCCCCTGCCGGAGAACCACCGTTGCGAGCAGCCGTCCCCTCCGGCGCCGGAACGTCCGCGTCGACGACCAGCAGCACGGGAGTCCGCGTCCGCACGCTCGTCCCGTCGCTCTGTTCGACGCGCCGCACCTCCGCCCGGGCCAGCACCGCCAGTGGCGCGGCGTGATCGCCACGCACCCGTGGCCGGCTCAGCCAGGGATCGCCGCTCAGCTCGACCTCGGCGGTCACGGTCGCGTACCGCCGGGCCAGCTCGGGCACCGGCCCGCGCCGCAGGTCCGCCCCGTGCAGTCCGGCCGAGGCGGCCGCCGCGGCCACGCACAGCAGCACGGCAGCGAGCGAAGCACGGGCCCATGCGAAGCGCCCGAGCGGTCTGCAGGCCTGTGCTCTGCGCATGACCTGCCGGGCGGGTACGGACCGTCCGGACCGTGGGGGCCTGCGCGCCGCCAGCAGAACGACCCCGCCCACCAGGCAGGCAACGGTGATCCCGGCCGTCCAGCCCGTCGGGATGTCCAGCGTCAGCGCCGCCGTCCCCCAGGCCGCGAGCGCGGGCGGCACCAGGCGCAGGTCCATGGGTCCCGCGCGGTCGCCGCGAGCCGCGGTCCCGTCCTCCCCGGTGCCGCGGACTTCGATACCGACGCGCCCCGGCTTTTCCGGCGGCTCGCCTTCTCGCCGGGCATGCGACCGTACGCCGGTCCGCGCATCCTCTGGGGGCTCGTCAATGATCGCGCGGCTCATGGCCGTACCAGGTTCCGCAGATCGCTGAAGCGGCGGTCGCCGATGCCGTTGACCTGGCGCAGTTCGTCCACCGAGCGGAAACCGCCGTGCTGGGTCCGGTAGTCGATGATGTGCTGAGCGAGGACGGGACCGACCCCCGGCAGCGCGTCGAGCTGGTCCGCCGTGGCCGTGTTGAGGGAGACGGGCGCCGCGGGACCCTGACCGGCGGGCCCGGGGGCGGACCCGGCCGACGAGCCGGGGGGAGGCGCCGCCCCGGCAGGCGCCCCGACGACGACCTGTTCGCCGTCGACCAGGAAGCGGGCCCGGTTGAGGCCCTCGGTGTTCACGCCCGGACGGACACCGCCGGCTGCCCGCAGCGCGTCGGCCACCCGGGAACCGGCGGGCAACCGCTGGATCCCCGGCTTGCGGACCTTGCCGCTGACGTCCACGACGATCTGTCCACCCGGCGTCGCCGATGCGCCCGTGCCCGCACCGGGTTTCGTGTCGGCCTCCTTCTTGGCGTGGGGCGTGTCCGCCTTGGCGTAGGGCGCCTCCGCGCGCACCACCTGAGGGGCGCTCACGGACTCGGTCCGCCCGGCCCAGAAGTGCTGCACGGCGAACACCGAGGCGGCCACGAGCACCACGGCAAGCGCCACGACTCCCCGCCGCTCCACCCCGCACCGCGCCTGCAGCCACACCGGCATCCGCTCCTGCAACGCCGGCCCGAACCGCTCCCGCCAGCGGCGGCCGACGGCCCCAGGATGCTCCAACGGGCCTACCGCGCCGACCGGTTCGGGAGTACGGGTGGGGCTCGGTGCCGGAGCCGGGGTCGGCGTCGGCGTCGGAGTCGGTCCGTCGGGCGGCACGGCGTGCGGTGGCTCGGTCGGGGCAGGCTCGGTCGCGGCAGGTGCAATCGTGGCCGTCACCGGCCTGGCCGGGGGCAGCCCGGGTGCCCGGCCCGTGACCGATGCCGTAGGCGCCCCGGTTGCCCCGTCGGTCGCCGCCCCAGTCGTCACCTCGGCTGCCGTCGCAGTCGCCGTCCTCGCGGGTCCGTCACCGTCCGGCGGCCCGTTCCCCGACTCCCGCCATCGGACGGCTCGTTCACCGAAGAGGAGTTCTGCTCGGCGGCGCAGTTCCTCGGCCGGTGCCGGCGGGCGGTGGCGGGCACGGCCGCGGTCGACGCCGCGGCGGTGACGGATGCGGCCGTCGGAAGTGGGGCCGCGGCCGGGGCCGCTGGTCGGAGTGGCTGTGCGTGAACGTGATCGAAGTGCCATGCGACGAGGATGGGGCATCCAGCCGACTCGCGATGATCTTGGTGAATTTCCGTGGACGACAGCCCAGTTGTGGACAACTCCGTCACTCCGAAGAGTGATGGGTCAGCGGGGCGAGACCACCGCTCCGAGCAGACCGGGGCCGGTGTGTGCCCCGATCACCGCTCCGACCTCGCTGACATGGAGGTCGGCCAGGCCCGGCACCCGCTCCCGCAGCCGGTCGGCGAGCGCGGCGGCACGGTCGGGGGCGGCAAGGTGGTGGACGGCGATGTCGACCTCGCCGCCGCCCGCCCGCTCGGCGGCGATTTCCTCCAGGCGCGCGATGGCCTTGGACGCCGTGCGGACCTTCTCGAGGAGTTCGATGCGGCCCCCGTCCAGCTGGAGCAGGGGTTTGACGGCGAGTGCGGAACCAAGGAGAGCCTGTGCGGCTCCGATGCGGCCGCCGCGGCGCAGGTAGTCGAGGGTGTCGACGTAGAAGTAGGCGGACGTGCCCGCGGCCCGCTTCTCGGCGGCGGTGACGGCCTCGTCCATCGTGCCACCGGCTTCGGCGGCCTCCGCTGCGGCCAACGCGCAGAAGCCGAGGGCCATCGCGACCATCCCGGTGTCCACCACCCGTACCGGCACCGGCGCCCCGCGGGCCGCGAGGACCGCCGCGTCATAGGTGCCGGACAGCTCGGCGGACAAGTGCAGGGAGACGATGCCGCTCGCACCGGACTCGGCGACCCTGCGGTAGGTTTCCGCGAACACCTCTGGGCTCGGGCGCGAGGTCGTGACGGGGCGCCTCTTCTGCAGGGCCTGTGCCAGGGAGCGGGTGGAGATCTCGGTGCCCTCTTCGAGTGCCTGGTCGCCGAGGACCACGGTCAGGGGCACCGCGGTGATGCCGTGACGCTCCATCGTCCGCGGCGGCAGGTAGGCCGTTGAATCGGTGACGATCGCGACATGGCGGGACATGAGCTGGAGGTTACCTGCCGTAGTGCTCGTACGGCAGCCCGGCCCCCGTGTGCGGGCCTGGAGCGGCCAGGTCAGGTGGTGCTCTCGGGGCGCGGCTTCTTCTGCCAGGGGTAGGTGAGGCGTGGCGACGGCGGGGTGATCGCCTCGCGCGGCTGCCCCTGCGCCGACGCGGGATCGGCCGGGGTCCAGTGGCGCAGGGCGTCGGCCTCGATGTCTATCTGATCGCTGAGCGAGCCCAGATCGTCGTCGACGAAGCGGCGCGCCCGGTCGCGGACCGCCCAGCGCAGTGAGTCCGCGGACTTCGTGATGCGCTCGGTGCGGCTGCGCAGCTCGGGCAGCCGTGCGCCGAGTTCGGCCCGGTCCGGCTCCGACTCCAGTCGCCGGAGGTCGGCGTCCAGCTCGTGCCCGTGCGCGCTGAGCCGTTCGAAGAGAGCCAGGGACTCCTTCAGCGACTCGTCCTCGGCCGCGCCCGCGCGCAACGCGTCCTGGGTGGCGCGCATGGAGGTGCGCAGCGCGAGCCTCAGTTGCGCGATCTCGGCGGCCGGACCGACCTGGGCGAAGGACTTGGCGCGCAGCGTGTGGTCCTCGACGGTGCGGCGGGCCTGCTCGATCGTCCGGTCCACCCCGCGCTTGGCGGCGCCGACCGCCTTGACCGTGGCGTACGCGGCCAGGCCGATGAAGAGCAGGAAGAGCAGGGCGAACACGGCGATCACTGTTTCCATGACGCTCCTCCTCCGGTCGGCGCGGCACTCGCCGCTGCGCTTTCCACGGTAAACGCAGCGGGCAGGCCCGGAGTTCCAGAAAAACCCCGAACCTGCCCGTAGGGGACTACCCGGAGGCAGCCTGCGTCGGCGGCCCGAGGGTCACGCCGGAACGATGTTCACCAGCTTCGGCGCCCGGACGATCACCTTGCGGATGCCCGCGCCGTCCAGCGCCGCGACGACCTTCTCGTCGGCCAGCGCCACCTTCTCCAGCTCCTCCTCGGAGATGGCCGGCGGCACCTCCAAGCGGGCCTTGACCTTGCCCTTGATCTGCACGACACAGGTCACGGTCTCGTCCACGACGTACCCCGGGTCGGCGACCGGGAAGTCCTGGTGGACGACCGAGTCGGTGTGGCCCAGCTTGCGCCACAGCTCCTCGGCGATGTGCGGGGCCAGCGGGGCGACCATCAGCACCAGCGGCTCGGCCACCGAACGCGGCACCGCCGTGCCGGCCTTGGTCAGGTGGTTGTTCAGCTCGGTGACCTTGGCGATGGCGGTGTTGAAGCGCAGGCCCTCCAGGTCCTGGCGGACGCCGTCGATCGCCTTGTGCAGGGCGCGCAGGGTCTCCTCGTCGGGCTCGGCGTCGGTGACGGTGACCTCACCGGTCGTCTCGTCGACGATGTTGCGCCACAGTCGCTGCAGCAGCCGGAACTGACCGACCACCGCGCGCGTGTCCCACGGCCGGGAGACGTCCAGCGGGCCCATGGCCATCTCGTACAGGCGCAGGGTGTCGGCGCCGTACTCGGCGCAGATCTCGTCCGGGGTCACCGCGTTCTTCAGGGACTTGCCCATCTTGCCCAGCAGGCGGGTGACCTGCTCGCCCTGGTAGTAGTAGGCGCCGTCGCGCTCCTCGACCTCGGCGGCGGGCACCGCGATGCCACGGCTGTCGCGGTAGACGTAGGCCTGGATCATGCCCTGGTTGAACAGCTTGTGGAACGGCTCGGCCGACGACACGTGGCCCAGGTCGTACAGGACCTTGGACCAGAAGCGCGCGTACAGCAGGTGCAGCACGGCGTGCTCGGCGCCGCCGACGTACAGGTCGACGCCGCCGTGCGGCCGGCCCTCGCGCGGGCCCATCCAGTACTGCTCGATCTCGGGGTCGACCAGCTGCCGCTCGTTGTGCGGGTCCAGGTAGCGGAACTCGTACCAGCAGGAACCGGCCCAGTTGGGCATGGTGTTGGTCTCGCGGCGGTACTTCTTCGGCCCGTCGCCCAGGTCCAGGGTGACGTCGACCCACTCCTCGTTGCGCGACAGCGGGGTCTCGGGCTGGGTGTCGGCGTCGTCCGGGTCGAAGGTGCGCGGGCTGTAGTCCTCGACCTCGGGCAGCTCCAGCGGCAGCATCGACTCGGGCAGCGGGTGGGCGACGCCGTCCTCGTCGTAGACGATCGGGAAGGGTTCGCCCCAGTAGCGCTGGCGGCTGAACAGCCAGTCGCGCAGGCGGAAGTTGACGGTGCCCTCGCCGATGCCCTTGCCCTGCAGCCATTCGGTGATGCGGGCCTTGGCCTCCACGACGCCCAGGCCGTCCAGGCTGACCTCGTCGCTCGCGGAGTTGACCAGCTTCGCGTCGTACGACACGAACGCGTCGTCCCAGGTCGCGGTGTCGGTGCCGCGGCCGTCGGTCGGCTCGACCACGCAGCGGATCGGCAGCTCGAAGGCGCGCGCGAAGGCGAAGTCACGGGTGTCGTGCGCCGGGACGGCCATGATCGCGCCGGTGCCGTAGCCCATCAGGACGTAGTCGGCGATGAAGACGGGGATCCGCTCACCGTTGACCGGGTTGGTCGCGAACGCGCCGGTGAAGACGCCGGTCTTGTCCTTGGCCTCGGCCTGCCGCTCCACGTCGGACTTCGAGGCGGCCTGCGCGCGGTAGGCGGCGACGGCCTCGGCCGGGGTGGCGTGACCGCCGGTCCACACCTCGTGCGTGCCCTCGGGCCAGGCCTCGGGGGTGAACTTCTCGACCAGCGGGTGCTCGGGCGCCAGCACCATGTAGGTCGCGCCGAACAGGGTGTCCTGGCGGGTGGTGAAGATCGTGATGTGCTCGCCGTCGATCGGGAAGTCGACGCGGGCGCCCTCGCTGCGGCCGATCCAGTTGCGCTGCTGCAGCTTGATCGCCTCGGGCCAGTCCAGCTCCTCCAGGTCCTCCAGCAGCCGGTCGGCGTAGGCGGTGATGCGCATGTTCCACTGGCGCAGCTTGGCCTTGAAGACCGGGTAGTTGCCGCGCTCGGAACGGCCGTCGGCGGTGACCTCCTCGTTGGCCAGCACGGTGCCCAGGCCGGGGCACCAGTTGACCGGCGCGTCGGAGGCGTAGGCCAGGCGGTACTCACCCAGGATGTCGGCGCGCTCGCGGGCGTTCAGTTCGCTCCACGCGCGCGTGGAGCCCGGGATCGCGCGCTCACCGGACTCGAACTGTGCGATCAGCTCGGCGATCGGCCGGGCCTTCTTCGCCTCGTCGTCGTACCAGGAGTTGAAGATCTGCAGGAAGATCCACTGGGTCCACTTGTAGTAGTCCGGGTCGATCGTGGCGAAGGACCGGCGCTTGTCGTGGCCCAGGCCCAGCCGGCGCAGCTGGGCCTTCATGTTCTCGATGTTGGCCTCGGTGGACACGCGCGGGTGCGTGCCGGTCTGCACGGCGTACTGCTCGGCGGGCAGGCCGAAGGCGTCGAAGCCCAGGGTGTGCAGGACGTTGTGGCCGGTCATGCGCTGGAACCGGGCGTAGACGTCGGTGGCGATGTAGCCCAGCGGGTGGCCGACGTGCAGGCCCGCACCCGAGGGGTACGGGAACATGTCCATGATGAACTTCTTCGGCTTGGCGGCCAGCCCGGGGTCGCCCGCCAGGTCACCCTTGGGGTTCGGCGCCGCGTACGTGCCGTCGGCGTCCCAGAAGTCCTGCCAGCGTGCCTCGATGTCGGCTGCCATGGCGGCCGTGTAGCGGTGCGGCGCGGCCTCCGCCGACGTGGTGGCGGCGGCAGCGGGGTTCGTCTCGCTCATGATCCTCAAAGCTCCATCGATCGTCTCTGCCTGCGGAAATGAAAAAACCCCTCGCACAGGAGGGGACGCCGCGCCGATGCCGACCTCACGGTTCGACCGGGGGTCGGTACTGATCAGCGCGGCCCGCTAAGCAGAAGGCGTACGGCACGCATGGCGTTAGGGTACCGCAGGCCCTGAGCGAGCGGCGACGGCCTTGAGCAAGGCGCGGCCCTCTTCCGTATCCCCTGTGGACATGCCAGGAAGCGCCAGGGGGGAGCTGAACCAAGGTCAACAATTACTTCGCGTACCGTCCACTAAGGGACATCGCCCCAGTCGCATTGTCCGTTGATAACAACGCAATAACTCAAACCCCGTACTGATCGGTATGGCGCCACTTAGAGTTCGGCAGCGGGACCGCTTTCCCGAAACTGCTCGGAGTTGCCCCCATGAACCCTCGTCGTAGTACCAGCTCCCTCCCCAAACCGGGTCGCTCGGCCTCTGGGGTGGCGACCGCCGTTGTCCTGCTGCTGATTCCCGTGAGCGTGCTGGCCGGAGGCAGCAAGTTCCAGGATTTCCTGAACTTCGGCGCAGGCGTGATGTCCCTGGTCTCGCTCAGCTGCTCGGTGATCTGGGGCCTGTTCGCCCAGGACCGGATCTTCCTGAACATCCGGCAGCGGATCATCGGCCAGGCGGTGCACCGCACGCTGGGGGTCGCGTCGATCGCGTTCCTGCTGCTGCACATCACCATCAAGCTCGCGCTCGGCCACACCCAGCTGATCGGCGCGATCATCCCGTTCTCGCTGGGCGTCAGCGGAATCGGCGGCCTCATCGGACTGGGCTCGGTGGCAGGCCTGCTGATGATCTTCGTGGGCGTCACCGGCGCGCTGCGCAGCAATTTCGCCACCCCCGCCCCGGTCGCCGCACGCTGGCGCGCCATGCACATGCTGTCCTATCCGGCCTGGTGCGCCGCACTGATCCACGGCCTCTACGCGGGCCGCCCGGTGAAGAGCCCGCTCTTCACGTACCTGTACGCGCTGTCCCTGCTCGCCGTCATGGCGGCCCTCGCCCTGCGCGCCGCCCCGCGCCCGGTCAAGCGCAGGGTCGCCGACCGGCTGGTGGCGATGTTCGGCAGTTCGGAGCGTCCCGGCCTCGAAGAGCTGGACACGAGCCGCTCCCGGGTGGCCGAATCGGCACGGGGGAGCTTCGAGAGCCGGCGCGAGGCCGAGGCCGCCCCCGCCGCGCCGCTGTACCAGTCCCCCGCCGGCCCCGCGCCGGAACCCGCGTCGGGCTTCGCGGCCGCCTACCGCGCCGTCTCCACGCCGGGCCGCTCCCGGCAGTCGTACCCGACCGGCCAGACCGCCCGGATGGACCTGCCGCTGGACATGCAGGCCACGGAGGCCATGCCGCGCGTGGACGGTCCAGTCGGCACCTCGGGCAGCTGGCCGGTCCCCTCCCCGCCGCCGGTCGGCGAGGCCCCACCGTCCGCGTACGACCCACTCCAGGACACCGGACAGACAATCCCGGTCTACGGCAATTCGGGCACCGCTGGATACGGCGGAAGTGACATGTACGACACCGGTGAGACAAACGGCCTCTATGGCACGTACAACGCCAGTGACACGTACAACAGCGGTCCCGCTACCGAAACGCTGCCCGGCGCGTCCTACGACACTCCGGGTTCGGGCGAACCTTGGAACACGCCGTCCGGAGGCTTTAAGTGAACGAGGCCCTGCCCGACGTCCCTGAAGTCCGCGTGGTCGGCCTTCCGCAGCTCACGTCGGGCTTCGACCTTGTGGAACGGCTCGACCTGCCCATGCACCTGAAGGTGCACGGGCCGCTCGACCCGCTCGGCGGCGAGCAGCTCGCGCAGCTCGCCGAACGCATCAACCTCAGGGGCCGCGGCGGCGCGGGCTTCCCCTTCCACAAGAAACTGCGCTCGGTCGCCGAGTCGGCGATCAAGCGCGGAGTGCGGCCGGTCGTCGTCGTCAACGGCAGCGAGGACGAGCCGGCCTGCCGCAAGGACACGGTCCTGATCAACCGGGCCCCGCACCTGATTCTGGACGGCGCACTTTTGTGCGCCGAGGCGCTCGGCGCGCGGACGCTCGTGATCGGTGTCACCCGCGAGTCCACCCAGCGCTCCATGGAGGCCGCGCTGGCCGAACGCGGGCTGAGCAACAGCCGTAGATCGGCGCTACGCGCGTGGGTGCAGCGCAACCCGGTGCGGATGGTCACGGGCGCCGCCGCCTCACTGATCCGCTCGGTCGACGGCGGCCCGGCGATCCCGCCCGGCCGCAAGATCAGCGCCTCGCAGAGCGGTGTCGGCGGCGCACCCACCCTGCTGTCGAACGCGGAGACGTTCGCCCAGCTGGCCATCGCCGCCCGCATCGGCCCCGAGCGCTACGGCAACACCGGCCTGTACGACGAACCGGGCACCGTCATGCTCACCGTGTCCGGCGCGGTCACCCGCCCCATGGTGATCGAGGTCCCCACGGGCGTGCCGCTGCGCTACGTACTGCAGCTGGCGGGTGCCCCGCCGGTGCCGCAGGGCGTGCTGACCGGCGGCTATCACGGCAAGTGGATCGACGCGGCGACCGTCAACGAGGCGATCGTCTCGCGCAACTCGCTGGACGCGGTGGGCGGTTCACTGGGCGCGGGCGCGATCCTGCCGATCAGCCAGGAGACCTGCCCGCTGGGCGAGTCGCTGCGGGTGGCGCAGTGGCTGGCCGAGGAGAGCGCCGGCCAGTGCGGGCCCTGCTACCTCGGACTGCCCGCCGCCGCGCGCGGCATGGAGGACATCCTGAACGGCGGCGGTCCGGCCGCCCTGGAGGCCCTGAAGCAGGTCGCGAAGAACGTCAAGCGCCGCGGCGCGTGTTCGCATCCGGACGGCTCGGCGATGTTCCTGGAGTCGACCATCAAGGCGTTCACCGACGACCTGGCGGCGCATGTCCTCGGAAACGGCTGCGGACGGCCCGTGGAAGGCGTTCTGCCGCTCTTCGAGGGAGGCAGGGCCCCTACGGGCATCCCCGGCGGCGGAGAGCCCGAGGAGACCGGCGCGAGCCGCCAGAAGATCTACGTCGACTGGACGCTGTGCCGGGGCCACGGACTGTGCGCCGACATCCTCCCGGAGGTCTTCGAACTCGGCGCCGACGGTTTCCCGACCGTCGCCCAGGCGCAGGTGCCGCGGTACGCGGAGGCGAAGGCACTGCGCGCGGTGCGCCGCTGCCCGGCGCTCGCCCTGCGCATCGAGGAGGACACGCGCGGGCAGGCGCCGTCCCGCAACCTGCCGGTCGTCTCCCAGGGCCGCGGCCGACGCGCTCTGGGTCGCTGAGCGGACGAAGGGGCGGTCACCCGGGTCCGGGTGACCGCCCCTTCGTTCCTCTACGGCTCACGGCGCGACGCAAAACGCCGAAGGCGGACCACCTGTCGGGATGGTCCGCCTTCGACTTCTGTGGAGCTAAGGAGAATTGAACTCCTGACCTCTTGCATGCCATGCAAGCGCTCTACCAACTGAGCTATAGCCCCTTGTTCTGTTGTTTCGCCCGGTTCCCCCGGCGACGACGTAAACATTACAGGCCCGGGGGCGCAGCGCCAAATCGGTTTCAGGTTCGCGTCGGTAAGGTGCTTATGTCTGATTTTGTGACCCTGCTGGGCTCCGGCTACGCGCGCGTGGACCGGTCGTGCCCAGGAACCGCCGACCGGGCCTTGCGCGGCGTTCTGGCGCGCGTTCCGCGCAGGCCCGACCGCGGGCAGTCTTCTGCGTCGCATCGGCGGCCGTAGTGGCCGTTGCAGGCCTCTCGGTCGCCGTGGCGGCAGAGTTGCGCTCGTACGCCCCCTGATGGGTGCCGCACGGAACCGGGCGGGCCGAACTGCACCAGGCAGCCCTGGAATTGCCGCTTCCGGCCCTCCGCGCCGCAGCTGGTGCGCTGTTCCTCGTGCCGACGACCCCGACCCGGACATCGTTGCCGGAACGCTGCAGCGGTGCGCCCGGTATCAGGCGGTCACGAAGGAGTAGAACCGCTTGAGTGTGCAGTGCTCTTCGAGAAGGCGGCCGTAGATCGGCTCGCCCTCCAATTCCCGGTACGTCTCGATCGGGTCGCCTTTTATGATCAGCGCCCGCGCGCATTCCTCGCACCAGTACTGGTAGTCGGGATTGATCGGCTCCATGTCACGGACGATCGGCGTACCGCTCCCACACCAGTCACACTTTCGCCTGTGTGCACCCATCGATCAGCTCCAGCTGTGGCCGCAGGCCGTGCACACGTAGGAGACTCCGCCGTTGTCGCCGAGAACTTGGGCGACATGCGCGGAACCGCAGGAAGGGCAGCTCAGCCGGGTGGTCGTGTCCCGTATCAACGCCGCACCGAGGAGGTGGCCGACCTCCTCAAGGATGCTCGCAGGCATCGCTACTCCCTCCCGTCGGGCCGCGCCCCCTTCCGGCCGTTTGATTCTGCCACGGCCGGAGCAATACGGTCAGCGACGCCTCAGTACCAGTCCGGACACGGCGCCCACCGCGGCCCGCTGAGGCCAGCGCCCAGGCACACACCGAGAACGCCTCCGCAGAGGTATACGAGCGCAGAACGCCGAGTGACTCAACCCGGTTCAGGAACAGTGTGCCGAAAGACGCCACGCAGATCAGCCGACCGGGCCGCGCGAGCGTCGCCGCCTGGTCGGGCCGGGCGGCAGCAGCACGGCCGCGCCGAGCGGAACCGGTCCCGGACAGGTCGAGCGCAAACAGGGAGGTGAGCAGGGCCGTGGGCCGCAGCGGGACCGGCTGTCAGTGGCGGGTGCTTCACTGTCGGTGACGGGGAAAGCAGGACCGTCGGGCAGTCGAAGGTCACTGTCAGTGGCGGGTGCTTCACTGATCGCAGGGCTCGAGACGGGCCGGCGCCCGGCTCGGGTGCCGGCGACGAGGACGGGGAGGACGCACGGTGGCGGAGATGACGGCGGATCTCACGACGAGGCCCCACACGATGGGCACGGCGCAGACGGCAAAGAGGGTGAGCAGGGCGCGGGTCACACCAGCCGACGTGTTGTTCGCTCGGCTGTGGGCGAGCGGTGAGCTGACCACCGGGTGCTCGGGTGAAGATCCGCTCAGGCGCGGACCTGGGACTGGATGCCTGAGTGCCGGATCGCCGTGTGGCCGTCGGCGTACACGACAGAAAATCCCGCCCCCCTGAGGGGACGGGACCTTCATCACCGATCTTTGACAACTCAACAGAGTGTCGATCAGTGGAGCTAAGGAGAATTGAACTCCTGACCTCCTGCATGCCATGCAGGCGCTCTACCAACTGAGCTATAGCCCCTGGCGTTCTTCCCGCTCGGCGGGGCGAACAAGAAGAACTTTAGCCTGTGACCTGCCAGAAAGTGAAATCCGGGGTCCGGGAGCCGGAGGAGGCTCAGTCGTCGTCGCCGAGGACGGGCTCCGGGAGGGTTCCGGCGTTGTGCTCCAGCAGGCGCCAGCCGCGGGCGCCCTCACCGAGCACGGACCAGCAGCAGTTGGAGAGACCGCCGAGGCTCTCCCAGTGCCCGGCCTCCAGGCCGAGCAGCCGGCCGATGGTGGTGCGGATGGTGCCGCCGTGGCTGACGACCACGAGGGTGCCGTCCTCGGGCAGCTTCTCGACGTGCCGCAGTACGACGGGTGCGGCGCGGTCGGCGACCTCGGTCTCCAGTTCGCCGCCGCCGCGGCGGACCGCCTCGCCGCGCTTCCACGCGGCGTACTCCTCGCCGTACCGGGCGATGATCTCCTCGTGCGTCAGCCCCTGCCAGACGCCCGCGTAGGTCTCGCGCAGGCCCTCCTCGCGGGTGATGTCGAGGCCGGTGAGCGCGGCCAGCTCGGCGGCCGTGTGCGCCGCCCGCTGCAGGTCCGAGGAGATGATCGCGTCCGGTCCCAGGGAGGCCAGCAGTCGGGCGGCGCGGCGGGCCTGGCCGATGCCGGTCTCGGTCAGCGCGACGTCCGTACTGCCCTGGAAGCGGCGCTCGACGTTCCAGGCGGTCTGGCCGTGGCGCCACAGGATGATGCGACGGCCGCGGCTCTTGCGGTCGGTCACCTCGCCGGTGGCGCTCATCACCACTCCCCGCCCGGCTCCTGATCGGCCTCGGCGGCCTGCAGCTTCGCGTGCTCCTCCGCCTTGCCGCGGGTGGCCTTGGCGTCGGCGGGCAGCTCCAGCTCGGGGCAGTCCTTCCACAGCCGTTCCAGGGCGTAGAAGACCCGCTCCTCGCTGTGCTGGACATGCACGACGATGTCGACGTAGTCGAGGAGGATCCAGCGGGACTCACGGTCGCCCTCGCGGCGCACCGGCTTGGCGCCGAGCTCCTTCAGCAGGCGCTCCTCGATCTCGTCGACGATGGCCCTGACCTGGCGGTCGTTCGGCGCGGAGGCCAGCAGGAAGGCGTCCGTGATCGACAGCACGTCGCTCACGTCGTAGGCGATGACGTCGTGGGCGAGCTTGTCGGCCGCCGCCTGGGCGGCGGTGTTGATGAGCTCAAGAGAACGGTTGGTGGCGGTCACTACGAAGCTTTCGGTCGGCGGTCACTGGACCTCAAGGGTCTCACGGACCGCCCCGCGCACCCCACGTGATTACTGTGGCACGTGGGGTGCCCGCGACCCGATCAGGAACTGGCGGGTCTGTAGTCCTGGCCGAGGACCACCGAAACGTCGGCGCCGGAGGAGACGGTGCCCTTGGCCACGGAGCCGGCGGGCAGGCCGAGGGTCTTGGCGACCTCGGAGGCGTCCGACTTGTGGGAGGCGTCCGAGTAGACCACCTTCGAGGCGGCCTGCGTGCCGGAGGCAGTGCCGCCCTCCAGGAAGGTGAAGCCGCCGTTGAGCAGCACCACGCGCGCCTTCTCCGTGTCGTCCTTCACACCGGTGGCGTTCTGCACGGAGACCCGGACCGCGGAGCCGGCGTCGGGGCTCTTGGCGGTACCGCCGAGGATGTCCTTCACCACGCTGTCGCTGGTCTTCGCGCTCAGGGTGCCGTCGGCCTGTACGGGCAGCAGGGCGGTCTTGTAGGCGCCGCTCTTGGCGAGGTCGGCGAGCTTGGCGAGGAAGGTGCCGAGGTCCTTGTCGGTGAGCGGCGGGTCGAGGATCTGCGCGAGGGTCTGCACGGTGACCGTGGCCGCCGACGGATCGGAGGACATCTTGCGCAGCACGCCCTGCATGACCTGGCCGAACCGCTCCAGCTGGGCGTTCTCGGACTCGCCGGCGGCGCGGTAGGTGGCGTAGGCGACGGCCATCTTGCCGCTGAGGGTCTGCTGGCTGCCCTTGTGGACGAGGGGCTCGGTGCCCTTCTTCTTGGCGTCCGGGTCTGGCACGTCGGTGTTGGTGTCGATGTCGATGTTGCCGACCAGGTCGACCAGGTTCTGCAGGTAGGGGGTGTCCAGCCGCCAGGTGCCCTGGATGTTGGTGCCGAGCACGGTGTCGAGCTGGTCGAGGGTGCCGGAGGAGCCGTCGTCGGCCACCGACTTGGCGAGGGTGGTGGTGGAGCCGTCGTCGGCGCTCAGGGCGAGGGAGTTGGGCAGCAGCACCGTGCTGCCCTGCTTGGTGGTGGTGTTGTCGACCAGCAGCGCCGTGGAGGTGCCGCCCTTTCCGGTGTTGTGCAGGTGGACGACGATCACGTCGCGTTTCTGGGCGCCGACCGGCGTCGCCGCGCCGGGTTTGGAGCCGGAGGAGGACAGGCCGGGCAGCTTTCCGGCGTACCAGAGGTAGCCGACGCCACCGACGGCGACGAGGGCGAGGACGACGAACAGGGCGATGATCCGGCTGCGGGCACGGCGGCGGGCCTCCTCGCGGCGCTCGGTGCGGTTCTCGGTGAACTTGAGCCAGTCGATGACGTCCTCGGAGTCGCCGTCCGGCTCCTCGACGAACGCGAACTGCTCGGTGTGGTAGTCCCGTTCACCGTCGTCGTGCGGCCCCGCGGGCTGTGCCGGGGCGTGCGTGCCGTCCCCCGGGCCTGCCTGTTGCGGGATGTGAGCAGTCTGCTCGGTGACCCGGGGCTGCTGTCCGCTGTCCGCGGCCCGCCCGTAGGGGTCGTAGCCGACGGGGTGCTGGGTGCCGGTGCCGTAGGGGTCGTACGAGGCCTGGGAGGCGTAGGGGTCGTAGCCGGGTGCCGGGCGGCCGGTGTCGTAGGAGGTCACCGGCGGCTGCTGGCCGGTGGCGTACGGGTCGTAGCCGTAGCCCTGCTGCTGGGCGTACGGGTCGTACGTCGCCTGCTGAGCCTGCGGTGCCGGCTGTGCCGGAACCTGCTGGTACATGGGCCGGCCGTACTCGTCGTAGCCGACGATTTCGTACGGGCCGGCGCCGTAGCCTGCGTCACCCGCGTCGTATCGGTCGTTCACCGGTGCCCCTCTCGGCTCACTCGCCGCGGTACAGCTCGCGCTTGTCGATGTAGCGCACGACTCCGTCCGGCACCATGTACCAGATGGGTTCTCCCTTGGCGACTCTCGCACGGCAGTCGGTGGAGGAGATGGCGAGCGCCGGCACCTCGACGAGCGAGACGCCGCCCTCCGGCAGGCCGGGATCGGTCAGGTGGTGGCCGGGCCGGGTGACGCCGACGAAGTGCGCGAGGGAGAACAGTTCCTCGCTGTCCCGCCAGGTCAGCAGCTGGGCGAGGGCGTCGGCGCCGGTGATGAAGAACAGGTCCGTGTCGGGATTGAGCGCGCGGAGGTCGCGCAGGGTGTCCACGGTGTAGGTGGGGCCGCCGCGGTCGATGTCGATGCGGCTGACGGAGAACTGCGGGTTCTCGGCGGTGGCGATGACCGTCATCAGATAGCGGTCCTCGGCCGGGGAGACCTTGCGGTGGGACTTCTGCCACGGCTGCCCGGTGGGCACGAACACCACCTCGTCGAGCTGGAACTGCGCGGCGACCTCGCTGGCCGCCACCAGGTGCCCGTGGTGGATCGGGTCGAAGGTTCCGCCCATGACGCCGAGGCGCCGCTTGCCCGTGTGGGCGGGGCCGCCGAACGGCCGGTACTGAGGGTGCTTGACCGTGTCGTCGGCGGTCTCGTACGCCGGACCGGTAGGCATGTCCTGCTCTCCCATGCGTGCAGACCCTACCGGCCCGGCCTCAGGCGTCCGGCCGGGGACGGGGTCCCCGCTCAGCGGTCGCGGTTGAAGCGGGTGGTGATCCACAGCAGGAGCAGCAGGATGGCGAGGGCGCTGCCGCCGGTGACGGCCGGGTTGAGGCTGTTGTGGTGGCCGCCCTCGGCTTCGGCGAGGGTGACCAACGGGGCTGCGGCGCTGTGAAGGCTCATCTTCGGCAGGACCTAACGCGTGTGGGCGGGATAAAGATGTCGGCTCATCGTATGCGGGCGCCCCGGCGGCGATCACGCCGACTCTGCCGTTCGGACCGCGCGGGGAACTTATCCGAGCCGTCAGTCGTCCTTCCGCTTGTAGCCGCTCAGCAGGAACCAGGCGGTCAGTGCACAGCCCAGGACCATCACGACCAGGACGATGCGGAGCAGATTGCCCGACCCGTGCTGTTGGACGGCGCTCGCGGCGGCCTCGGCCAGCCGGGCGGCTGCGGCATGGTGCTCCATGAGTGAACTCCTTCGGCTGTACTGCCCGTCCACGGTATCTCCGCCTAGGCTGGGCTCCGCTTCGGGGGCACAGTGGGCACTCATACGCACATGGGGGAAGACATGTCCGACGACGGCCAGCAGCACACGGGGCACGAGCGCGTGCCGAGCAGGCAGCGCAGGCGCTTCCCGGGGATCTCCTCGCGTGCCTACGAGCATCCGGCCGACCGCTCGGCCCTGGTCGCGCTGCGCAAGCTGAGCGGATTCGACACCGTCTTCAAGGCGCTCAGCGGGCTGCTGCCCGAGCGGAGCCTGCGACTGCTGTTCCTGTCCGACTCGGTGCGCGTCTCCGAGCGGCAGTTCCAGCATCTGCACGACATGCTGCTGGACGCCTGTTACATCCTGGACCTGGAGAAGGTCCCGCCGATGTACGTCAACCAGGACCCGCAGCCGAACGCGATGTGCATCGGCCTGGACGAGCCGATCATCGTGGTCACCACGGGGCTCGTGGAGCTCCTCGACGAGGAGGAGATGCGGGCGGTCGTCGGGCACGAGGTGGGACACGCGCTGTCCGGGCACTCGGTGTACCGCACGATCCTGCTGTTCCTGACCACCCTCGCGCTGAGGGTGGCCTGGATCCCACTGGGCAACCTCGCGGTCATGGCGTTGGTGACGGCGCTCAGGGAGTGGTTCCGCAAGTCGGAGCTGTCCGCGGACCGGGCGGGGCTGCTGGTGGGGCAGGACGTCCGTGCCTCGATGCGCGGCCTGATGAAGATCGCGGGCGGCAACCATCTGCACGAGATGAACGTGGACGCCTTCCTGGAGCAGGCCGAGGAGTACGAGTCCGGTGGCGATCTGCGGGACTCCGTGCTGAAGATCCTGAACGTGCTGCCCCGCTCCCACCCCTTTGCCACGATCCGCGCGGCCGAGCTGAAGAAGTGGGCCGAGTCCCGGGACTTCCAGCGGATCATGGACGGCCACTACCCGCGGCGTGACGAGGACAAGGACACCTCGGTCAGCGACTCCTTCCGCGAGTCGGCGGCCAGCTACGCGAGCGATGTGAAGACCTCCAAGGACCCGCTGATGAAGCTGGTCACGGACCTCGCGGGCGGCGCGGGCGACCTGGGCGGCCGGGTCCGCCGCGGCTTCGACGGCTTCCGCAGCCCGCCCCCGGCGAAGGGCGGCCCGGCGGACGCCCCTCAGGAGGGATGACGGCATACCACTGCGAGCGCGCCCGGCTGCTTCTCTCCCACCGACAACACCGCTCGGCTCCCCGCCGCCGCAGGAGGGGCCGGGCGTGGCTGCCCGCCGCCACACCGCTCGCCCGTCGCTTTTCCGCCGCAACGGCGCTCGCCACGGCGGCGGACTCCGGCGGTGCCGAACCGCCCTCAGCCCGGAAGGGCCAGACACGGGCGCCCGGAGAATGCCGACTCACCCCGGGCACCGAGCCCCACCCCTCCACCCTCACCACCCCGGTCGGCCGCGAAGACTCCCCCGCTCACACCGTCGGCTCAGCCCCGGCGGCCAGCGTCCCACAGAGGGCTGCAGGGCTGTCCGTCTCGTAGGGGTCGGTGCCCGCGGGGCCGCCCAGGTGGGCGGTCTGGCCGGCCAGGAGGGGGCGGAAGTAGGACGTGGAGTCCTCGGCGCAGGCGAGGGGGCCGGCCTGGACGTAGGACGTGAGCAGCTGTACCTGGTGGGTGCGCAGATCGTCACGGGTGAAGCGGAAGGTCAGCTCGCGGCGGACCGTGAACAGGGACACCGGCGCGTTCGTCGCGGCACCGCTGGGGCGCAGGGCGTAGACGAAGGTGTGGTCGGCGGTGACCTCCAGCGTGCTCGAGTCGCTCTCGGTCGCCTGAAGGTCGCCCCTGACGCGAATCCGGTCGTCGGCGAGCTGGGCGCGGGAGGGGTCGAGGCGGACCAGCCAGCCGTTGGGGGCGTGCCGGCCGTCCGCCGCCGGGTGGTCGAAGCTCTGGTCGAACTGGTCGAGCTGGTCGGCGTCCAGGAGGGAGCGGGCGGGGCGGACCTGGCGGCCGGTGAGCACCTCGGGATAGAGCGAGGAGCGGACGATGTAGTCCTTGGCGGTGGTGAGCGCGGTCACCACCTGGCTGTCGGAGAAGTGGGCGGTGCTGCGGGTGACCGGCAGGGGTATCCCCTCGGCGCCGACGTCGTACTGGGCGGCGGGGCTGTGCGCGTACAGGTACTCGGCGTCGGCGGTGCCGGGCACCTTGCCCGTCGGGGCGAGCGGGATCACCGTCATCCGCAGGGGCTCGACGGGGCGGCGGGTCTCCGGGGAGCCGTAGGGGCGGCGGACGCCCATGTAGATCGCGGTGCCGAAGGCGACGGCGATGAGCAGGACGAGGATCAGAGCCTGGCGGGTGAGTCCGCGGTGCAGGGGCGGGCGGCGGCGTACGGCGGGCGCGTGATCGGCCATCCGCTCCTCGGCGGAGAACTCCTGGAGGCGGGCAGCGCGGACGAACGACTCGTCGAACACGACGGATCGGTACTCGTCCTCGCCACCTCCGGGGCCGCCCTCGGGTGTGCCCTCCGGTGGGTCTCCAGGCCCGCCCATACTTTCAGAGTAGGTCGCGCAGGCCTCAGGTAAACGCCCTGCTACACGACAAGTTCTGACAGGTGCTCACCAAGAGCGGGGCGGGCGTTCAGGGGGATCGCGGGATGGCCGAGGCCGCCGGCTGGGAGGTGTCGGCGGAGACGGAGGGTGCGGCTGCGCTGCCCTGTTCCAGGCCGGTCGGGGCGGGCGAGGGGACCCCGTCGCGGGTGCCGGCGGAGCCACCCCGGTAGACGGCGGCGAAGGCCAGGGCGACCATGCCGATGCCCATCACGACGGCCAGCACCCAGGCCACCGGGCGGTGCCAGCGGACCTGCTTGCCGTATCCCCCGAAGTGACGGTCGCCGAGGACGTAGGTGTCCTCCAGCTCGTCGTCGTCCGGATCTTGGCCGAAATCGGTGCCCTCGGGGCCGTAGGCGTCGTCGTAGTGCTCGCCTCGGGCGTGGGCGCGGCGGGCCTCCGCCTCGGAGGCCTCGGCTCTGGCCTGGGCGGCGGCAAGGAGGCGCTCGACGGCGGTCGGCTCATGGACCGTGGCCGCCTGTACGAAGGCCTCGTCGAAGACCACGGAGGCGAACTCTTCGTCCGACACCCCGCGGTCGTGGTCGTCGTCGGGCTCCCAGCCGTCAGGGAACGGCGTGCCCCCCACGTCCTCCGGCACGCATCCAGAGTAGACCGGGGGGGTCAATTTGGGCAGACGGTATGGAAATTCGTCTGACTGGTGAGACGACGTTTCGGCCGCCCGCCACGGCCCCGGGCCATGCGGCCGAACGGGTGGGTCTCAGGGGCGCACGTGGCCGTCGCCGGTGACGATGTACTTGGTGCTGGTCAGCTCCGGCAGGCCCATCGGGCCACGGGCGTGCAGCTTCTGGGTGGAGATGCCGATCTCGGCGCCGAAGCCGAACTGGCCGCCGTCGGTGAAGCGGGTGGAGGCGTTCACGGCGACGGTGGTGGAGTCGACCAGCTGGGTGAAGCGGCGGGCGGCCTGCTGGGAGGTCGTGACGATGGCCTCGGTGTGGCCGGAGGTCCACAGGCGGATGTGCTCGACGGCCTTGTCCAGGGAGTCGACGACCGCGGCGGCGATGTCGTACGAGAGGTACTCGGTCTCCCAGTCCTCGGCCACGGCCTCCACGACCGTCGCCTTGGAGTCCTTGGCGTAGGCCATCACCCGCTCGTCGGCGTGCACGGTGACGCCGGCCTCGGCGAGGGCGTCGAGGGCGCGCGGCAGGAACTCGGGGGCGATGTCCTGGTGGACGAGGAGGGTCTCGGCGGCGTTGCAGACGCTGACCCGCTGGGCCTTGGAGTTGATCAGGATGTCGATGGCCATGTCGATGTCGGCGTGGGCGTCGACGTAGACGTGGCAGTTGCCGGTGCCGGTCTCGATGACCGGGACGGTGGACTCGCTGACCACGGTCTGGATCAGGGAGGCGCCGCCGCGCGGGATGAGGACGTCGACCAGGCCCCGGGCGCGCATCAGCTCGCGCACGGACTCGCGGCTCTCGCCGGGCACCAGCTGGACGGCGTCGGCGGGCAGCCCGGCGCCGCCGACGGCGTCCCGGATGACCCGGACGAGGGCGGTGTTGGACTCGTAGGCGGAGGCGGAGCCGCGCAGCAGGACGGCGTTGCCGGACTTCAGGCACAGTGCGGCGGCGTCCACGGTGACGTTCGGGCGGGCCTCGTAGATGATGCCGACGACGCCGAGCGGGACGCGGACCTGGCGCAGGTCGATGCCGTTGGGGAGGGTGGAGCCGCGGACGATCTCGCCGACCGGGTCGGGCAGCTTCGCCACGTCACGGACGTCCGAGGCGATGGCGCGGACCCGCTCGGGGGTGAGGGTGAGCCGGTCGACGATGGCCTCGCTGGTGCCGTGCTCCCGCGCCTTGGCGACGTCCGTGGCGTTGGCCTCGACGATCTCGCTGGTCCGGACCTCGAGGGCGTCGGCGATGGCGAGCAGCGCGTCGTCCTTCACGGCACGCGGGAGCGGCGCGAGGTCGGCGGCGGCGGCCTTGGCCCGGTAGGCGGCCTGGGTGACCGGGGACATCGAGTCGTACGGCGAGAGCGTGGTCATGAGGGAAGGGTAGTGCGCGGGACGGGCCGGCCACCGCTCATCCCAAACCCCGAGACAAGGTCCCAGGAGGGCTCAAGAGGGTTCAGGACGGATCAAAAGGGATGGACTCCCACCGGTGTCGCGGGCGGCGGGCCGTAGCCCTCGGCGATGCGCTGGTGGTAGGTCTCGCGGTCGATCACCTCCAGGCCGACGATCTCCCACGGAGGCAGTCCGGCGGTCTGCCGGTGCTCGCCCCACAGCCGCAGCGCGACGGCGGCGGCGTCATGCAGGTCGCGGGCCTCCTCCCAGTACCGGATCTCCGCGTGGTCGCTCGCGTACCGGCTGGTCAGCAGGAAGGGGTGGTCGTGGGCCAGCTGTTCCAGGGCGCGCCGCAGATCGGTGAGGGGGACGTCAGGGCCGGCGACGCTGAGGGTGACGTGCCAGAGCCGGGGCAGGTCCTTGGGCTCCTCATAGGTGTCACCGGCCGCGACGCTCGTCAGGGCACCGCGGGTGGCCACCCCAGGGCGCACTCGTCTCACGACGGCCTCCTTCACCCACTGCTCGGGAACGTCCGGCAGAACGTCTCTCGGAGCGTCCCTCGGCACATTGCCCGGAACGCGCCTCGGAACGTCTCTCTGAGACAAAGTTGAGCAGGCCCTACGGCACCGCGGGGCGGTTTTACGGAACGTCCCCCACCGGGGGCTGTCGTTACGTCCCGTTTTACGTGTGCAGGAGCACCAGGTCGTCCCTGTGTACGACCTCGCGTTCGTACGCCGGGCCGAGTTCCCGGGCCAGTTCGCGGGTCGAACGCCCGATCAGCCGGGGGATCTCCTTGGCGTCGAAGCTGACGAGTCCACGGGCCACCGCGCGCCCCGACGTGTCGCGCAGTTCGACGGGATCGCCGGCGCTGAACTCACCCTCCACGGCGGCGATTCCGGCGGGCAGCAGCGACTTGCGCCGCTTCACGACGGCGTCCACCGCGCCGTCGTCCAGGATCAGCGCCCCTTGCGGGGTGGAGGCGTGCTGGAGCCACAGGAGCCGGTCGGCGGAGCGCCTGCCGGTGGGGTGGAAGTAGGTGCCGGTGTCGCCGCCGCCCAGGGCGTCCGCCGCGTGCACGGCGCTGGTGAGGACCACGGGGATGCCGGCCGCTGCCGCGATCCGGGCGGCCTCGACCTTGGTGACCATCCCGCCGGTGCCCACTCCGGCCTTGCCCGCGCTGCCGATCTCGACGCCCGCGAGGTCCTCCGGGCCCTTCACTTCCGCTATCCGCGAGGTGCCGGGCCTGCTGGGGTCTCCGTCGTAGACGCCGTCGATGTCGGAGAGGAGGACGAGCAGGTCGGCGTGGACGAGGTGGGCGACGAGGGCGGCGAGACGGTCGTTGTCGCCGAAGCGGATCTCGTCGGTGGCGACCGTGTCGTTCTCGTTGACGATCGGGAAGGCACCCATCGCAAGGAGCTTGTCGAGGGTGCGGGAGGCGTTGCGGTGGTGGGCGCGGCGGCTCATGTCGTCGGAGGTGAGCAGGACTTGGCCGACGCGGACGCCGTAGCGGGCGAAGGAGGCGGTGTAGCGGGCGACGAGCAGACCCTGGCCGACGCTGGCGGCGGCCTGCTGCCGGGCGAGGTCCTTGGGGCGGCGGCGCAGACCGAGCGGGGCGAGGCCGGCGGCGATGGCGCCGGAGGAGACGAGGACGATCTCCCGCTCGCCCCCGCTGCGGATCTTGGCGAGGACGTCGACCAGCGCGTCGACGCGGTCGGCGTCCAGGCCGCCCGCGGCGGTGGTCAGCGACGAGGAGCCGACCTTGACGACGATCCTGCGGGCCTCGCCCACGGCCTGCCTTGCCCTTGCCACCTTGCCCTCGGTTTTCTCACGCGGTTTGGCTGCCTGTGCGGCAATCTACGCGAAGCGGATCGACCCGCGCCCGTCGGTCCAGCCTCCGGACAGGCGATACGTAGCCGATCGTTCACGTTCTGCGTACGGCAAAAGGGTCTGCACTGGTTGTGCATAGAAATTAAAGCTGGTTCAACCATGAGCCTGCAGACGGGACGCCCGCGACCGGGCTGCGGAACACCTTCATGGGTGGGGGTCAGGCCGCCGCTGTCCCGAAGTGCTTCTCCGTGAGCATCCGCCGTACCTTGCGCAGTGCCCGGCGCAGGAAGGAGTTGGCGGCGGCCTCGCGGTAGCCGTGGACGGCGCGGGCCTCGCGAGGCGCGGCGAGGTAGATGTCGTCCGGAAGGCCGGCCGTCCGGGACCGGAAGTGCGGGTAGGCGAGGTAGACCCGGGTGCCGCGCTTCTCCAGGATCGGGTCGGCCTGCTTCTTCGCCTTGACGAACTCGACGACGTCCAGCAGCAGATCGGCGCGTTGCAGGGCCACCAGGTGCAGCCGCAGCCTCTCGTGCACCTTCAGCCGCCGGGCGACCCCGGGCGTCCAGTGGGCGTCCAGCAGCGGCTTGGCCAGCTCCAGCTTGTGCCGGCGGACCTTCTCGCTGTCCTTGAGGAACTTCGGCCCGAACTGCGGCAGCAGGGTGATGAGGAAGGGCCGGACCATGAGCAGATCGCGCTTGTCGCCGGCCGGGACCATGTCGGTGATCAGCTTCATCAGCGCACGCGCGGAGTCGAAGCGCAGGGTGTAGCTGCCGCTCTTGGTGACGTGCTTGCCGTCGTCGCGGCCGACCAGGTAGTAGCAGGGGTAGTCGGCGAGGACGGAGACGCCGTCCGCGCGCAAGTACGCCTCCATCGTGAACAGGGCGTCCTCGCCGGTGAACAGCGACTCGTCGAACCGCATGCCGTGCTTGTCCAGCAGCGCGCGGCGGAACAGCTTCTGCGCGCTCAGCGTGAACTTGATGTTGGAGGAGAAGACGTCGGTACGGGCGAGGGTCTCGCCCCACATGGACTTCGGCGGGATGCGGTTGACGCCCTCGACCTTGCCGAGCACCACGTCGGTGCCGTTCTCGTCGGCCATGGCGGCCATGCGCTCAAGGGCCTCGGGGCCGAGCCGGTCGTCGGCGTCGAGGAAGAACACGTACCGGCCGGACGCCCTGCCCAGGCCGACGTTGCGGGGGCCGCTGGGGCCGCCGGAGTTCTCCTGACGGACGACTGTGACGCGCATGGGGGCGCGGGCGGCGAACTCCTCCAGGTACTCCCCGGTGCCGTCCGTCGAGCCGTCGTCGACCGCGATGACCTCCAGGCGCGCCGGGTCCATGGTCTGCGCCTCGACGGATGCCAGGCACTCGACCAGGTACGGCATCGCCTCGTACGCCCCGATGATCACGCTCACATCAGGCCGCGTCACGACGGTCACGCTTTCCCCTTACTCACCAAGTTGCTTACCGAGTTACTTACCAAGAGAAGTTTTCCCCATATCGCCCCATATCGCCCGGGTGGGCAACCCGTTAGACAGGCCGCCCGGGTAAACAGTTGCCCCATGCCACGTAAGAAGTGGTGCAGGTCACATAGGGTTCGGGGGTCCACCCGACAGTACGTAGGGTCGGTAAGAGGCAGGCGAGAAGCGACGAAAGGGGCCGGCTCCGGGAGCGGTCCCGGGGCCGGCCCTCGTCGGCAGTGCGGTGTCAGCCCGCGTTCAGCTCCTCCGTGTCACCGGCGGACGCCGTCCGCTGCCCCGGCACCGCATTGGTCAGCTGGGCGGGGTCCGCCCCGTTCCCGCCGGCCAGCCGGGACTGCTGGCCGACGTTGCGGGCCTCCGACTTGAGGGCCAGATCGGCCACCGCGGCGTTGAACTGGTCGATGGACTTCGGCTCGTCCGGGCCCAGCAGATAGCGCTTGAGCTCCTTGCGGGCCTCCCGCAGCGGATCGGCGGACGGGTCGCGCACGGCGTCCAGCAGGCCGCCCAGCTCGCGCGCGTCGTTGGACAGGATCACCGCGGCGCGCACCGCCGTGTTCTGCCGCTTGAACTCCTCGTGACCGAGCCCGCCGGAGTCGGTGACCGCGTACGGCTTGCCGCTCGCGATGAAGTCGGAGACCACGGAGGAGATGTCGGAGACCATCGCGTCGGAGACGTTGAAGCAGTCGTACAGGCGCGGCTCGGCGCCGGTGATGACGCGGTGCTCGTACGACGGGAAGGAGCGCCAGTAGGCGTCGTTCCACTCGGCGCGCAGCCGGGCGATCTCCTCGTGCCGGGCCAGGTCCACGACACCGTCACGGGTGGCCTCGGCCTCGTCGCCCTTGTCGTCGCCGGCCGCGGTCAGCTGGGCGAGCCGGGCCTCGATGCGGGCCAGGCCGGCCTTGGCCTGGGCCATCGCCTTACCGTCGGCCGTGAAGCGGGAGTCGGCGGCGCGGTCTGCGGCGGCCTTCTCCACCAGGGCGGTGATCCGCTTGTGCGCGGCGGCGGCCCGCTTGCTGACCGTGCCGGTGAACGGGTGCGGCTTGTACAGGACGCGGACCGGCGGGTCGGCCGCGACCAGCTTCTTCACGATGTTCTCGCCGGCGAGCACGATCGAGGTGTTGCCGGGGTTGCCGTCCCAGCCCTCCCACGTCGGGGCGTACAGCACCGTGGGGACGCGTCCCTCAGCGGCTCCGTCGCCGGTGCCCTCGCTCACGCCCTGTGAGGTCTGGATGGGCGCGAGCTGCGGACGGCCGACCTCCACGATGTCGTCGTCGCGCACGCCGACGTCGGCGATGGCGTAGCGGTCGCGCCCGGCGCGGCCGGCGGTCCACACCTCGTCGTAGACCTTGCTGTACGGGTTGACGCTGGCCAGCTTGTCGCTGTCGCCGTGGCCGATGAAGACGTGCTTCATGGTCGGCACGCGCAGCAGGTGGATGTTCTTGCCGACGTTCGCGGCGTACAGGGCCACGCGCACGGTCGACAGGTCCAGGTTCATCAGGTGCACCCCTCCGGGCACGCAGATGACGGGGACCGTGGTCGGCGCGAGGCTGGCCAGGATGGCCCGCTCGCGCAGGATGATCAGGGGCCGGGACTCCAGCTGCTCCATCGTCTCCAGCCACATGTTGACCTGGTACGCGGAGTCCTTGGAGCCGGAGAAGTACAGGACCGTCTCCGGCTTGTAGCCGGCCAGCCAGTCGTCGACGGCGGCGAGGACGATGTCGGCCTTCGGCGGGATCTTCCGGCCGCGCACGTACGGCACCAGCACCAGGACGTACAGCAGGCCGAGGGCGACCGTGAGGCCGATGCCGACGAAGCCCGGGGCGGCCGGGGAGTCCTGGCCCGCCGAGATCAGGATGCCGATCATCGCGAAGACGTCCAGGTGGAGCATCTTCTCCGCGCTGCGGTGCAGCAGCCCGCGCGACGGGGCGTCCGGGATGCGGATGCGGGACTTCAGGTCGATGTTGCGGGTGGCGACCGGCATCCGGCGGCGGTTGCGGATGAGGGTGACCAGCGCACCGTGCGGGGCCTGGAGGCCGTAGAAGGCGATGAAACAGGCGACGGCGCCGTAGAAGATCAGGTCGTCCGCGTGCGACAGGCGGGCCAGCAGCAGGATCAGCAGCAGCTGCCGGATCAGGAAGCGGATCGACAGACCCGCCCGGATCTTGCTGAGGCGGTTGATCAGGTAGCTGCCCTTGCGGTGCAGATAGTGGTCCGCCAGGTACGTCACGGCCGCCACGGCCGCGAAGGCGGGCACGCTCGGGACGAGCGCGGCCAGCATGAGAGCCGGGTAGCCCAGGATCATGAGGGCCGCCGCGGTCAGCTCGGCCGCGCTGCCCACCCGGGCGACGCGAATAGCGGTGGATATCACGGAGAAACCTGCTCTGGGAGGGGGAGTGCCGGTTCGCTAGATGTTGTGAGAGATGTAAGAGATGTACGGATTCAGGCCTCTGCAAACGCCCGGTGAATGAGCGGCGACAGAGGCCTGAATTCGGTAAAAGCTATTGACGAATTATTACATGCCGTCCTGGCGGTCCAGCACAGTGGCCAGCGCCTGCTCGAACCCGGAGGCCTTGGCGGCGCCCGCCGTCGGGTCCTGCTGACGGACGTCGATGACATGGCCGGTCAGCTCCGACAGCAGCACGTCCAGGGAGGTGCGTGCCACGGCCTCGGAGGAGAGCAGCGTGCCGGCGGGCTCCTGGCCGAAGGCCTTGGTGCGCATCGGGGTGGCGGTCCGCTCGGGGTTGATGCAGTTGACGCGGATGCCGTCGCCGGCCCACTCGTCGGACAGCGCCTGAGTGAGGTTCACCATGGCGGCCTTGGTGGAGGAGTACAGCGAGTACTCGGCGCGGCCGCGGGTGTAGCTGCTGGAGGTGTAGAGCAGCAGCTGGCCCCTGGACTCGGCGAGGTACTTGTAGCTCGAACGGGCGATCTGCACCGGGGCCAGGTAGTTGACCTTCAGCGCCTCCTCGATGGTGGCGTTGTCGGTCTCGGCGAGCCTGCCGATGCGCAGCACGCCCGCGGTGTTGACGACGTAGTCGATCCGGCCGGTCTCGGCGTACGCCTTGGACAGCGCGTCGTCGACCTCCTCCGGGTTCTCCACGTGGGTGCCGGTGGTGGAGCGGCCCAGCGCGTAGACGTGGGCGCCGTAGGACTCGGCGAGTTCGGCGATGTCCTTGCCGATGCCGTAGGAGCCGCCGAAGATGACGACCGTCCTGCCGCTGAGGAGTTCGCGGTAGGCGTCCTCGCCGACCTGCTCGGGGGCGGCGGTGGAGGCGAGCTGGAACAGCTTGTCGGCGATGAAGACGTCGACCGGCTGGGTCACCTTCATGTTGTACTCGTCACCCGCGACGACGTGGATCGGCACGTCCGGCAGGTACTTGAGCACGACGGAACAGTCGTCCGTGGCCTGGAAGTTGGGGTCACCTGCGGCGACCTCGTAGGCGCGGCGGATCGTGGACAGCTTGAAGGCCTGCGGGGTCTGGCCGCGGCGCAGCCGGGAGCGGTCCGGGATCTCGGTGATGAACTCGCCGTCCTCACCGTGGGTGCGGGTGACGATGATGGTGTCCGCGGACGGGATGGCCACGTCAACGGCCTGGTAACGCTCCAGGGCGGTCACGCAGTCGTCGATGACGCGCTGCGAGAGCAGGGGGCGTACGGCGTCGTGGAAGAGGACGTTGAGGTCCTCGCCCTCGGCCAGTCCCTCGCGAAGCGCGGAGATGGCGCGCTCGGTGGTCTCGTTGCGCGTCGAGCCGCCCTCGATGATCTTCTTCACCTTGGTGAATCCGGCCTTGGCGACGATCTTCTCGACGTCCGGGACGTAGCCCGGCGCCATCAGCACGATGACGTCGTCGATCGAGTCGGCGTTCTCGAAGGTGGTCAGAGTGTGCTCGATGACTGCCTTGCCGGCGATCTTCAGCAGCTGCTTGGGGATCGACAGACCCACCCGCTGGCCGGTGCCACCGGCCAGGATCACTGCGGTGGTACGGGGCTTGGCTATGTGCTGGGACACAGGTGACCTACCTTGGGGCGACAGGGAACTGCGAAATGCTCCCACTTTAGGTAAGGGGAGTGCAAGGTGAGCGACACCCCATGCATATCTGAGCGCAACCTGTCATTCACCTTGCACTGCCGGTGATTGGCCCTCGCGTAGCGCGAACCCCCGTGAATTTGCTGTGAGTAAGTGCACAAGTCCGTCACGATGACGAACGGCCCCGGTTCAGCGCCGCCCGAGACGCTTCAGGCAGCGGTGCCCGAGCACCCGCACGAGTTCCTTCGACGACGCCTGATGCACGCTGCGGACGCAGGCCTGCCCGGCCGCCGCGGCGAGCGCTCCGTACAGCGCCCGGGCCGCGACTTCCGGGGCGAGAAGGGGCTCGTCGGACCCCGGTTCCGGCTGCTCGGGAACGGCGGACAGCAGGGCCGGATCACCGAGGACCCGCACCCCCGGCCCGGCGATCCGCTCCGCCGATTCGGCACCGCTCGCACACGCCGCCTCCACCGCCCAGCGCGGGGTCACGATCTTCACGTCTCCGGGCATGGGCGGGCACGCGTTCTTCATATGCAGCACGGCGCCGCCGCGGACCAGACGGGAATACAGCTCGTCCGGCAGTCCATTACCGCGGAATTCGACATTAAGATTCCGCAGCATTTCGGTCTCGGCGAGGGTAAGAGAGCGATTAGCGGCGTCCGGAACGGGCCTCAGGAGATTCTCCGGCAGCCCGAGCAGCGCCTCGAAGTCGCGCAGCAGACCGCCGCGGTCCCGGTCGTCCACCACGACCACGGTGACCCGCTCGGGACCTACGGCCCGCGCCCAGCGCTCGACCAGCAGGTGGTGCCGGTGCCGGTGCCAGAAGCTCGGATTCGGCTTGTCGTACGGCGGCTTGCGGAGCGTGTGCTCCAGCCAGTCCGCATAACCCATGCGCAGCCCGTTCTGCACGTACTGCTGCCACTGCGAGGGCATGATCTTCACCAGGGGACGCAGCGTGACCAGCACCCGCACGCGGTCGCCGCCGAGCTGCTCCACGATCCGGGCGATGGTCTCGTCGTCGGGAGCGTCGGCGAAGAACTCGCTGCTGATCACCGAGGTGCGCGCGCCGGTGGCCGCCACCTGGTCCAGCAGCCTTCGCCAGTGCCGGTCGGTGGGCACGGTGTCGCCCATCATCGCGGGCCGGGCGCAGGCGGCGAGGGCGGCTTCCATGGGATGCCGGGTGGGCGCGGGGAACGCGACGCCGTACTCCGGCATGCGGTCCCTGGCCTCGAAGAGGGCGCCCTGGACGGCGGTGGTGCCGGTCTTGTGCGGGCCGATGTGCAGCAGGCGGGTGCCCGGAAACAGGGGTACGGGGGTCGTACGGGCCGTCTCCATGGTCAGAGGACGGTAAGAGCCTCCCTGAGGCGAGGCTGAGAGGAGCCTGGGACCGCGATGAGTCCCGGGCTCGCGCGGCTCACCTGACCCGTACCCCGGGCTCGTCGGCCGCCACCCGCAGCCGGGCCAGCGTGCTCGCCGTGGCCTCGGGCCGCAGGACGGTGTCGACGACGCGGACCTGGGCGTCGATGCAGTCGCGGCGGACGTCGAAGAGGTGGTAGCCGCGGTGGGCGTCGATCAGCTTCCAGTGCGGGTTGTCCGCCTTCAGCGGGTCCCACTGGGCGTGGAAGGCGGCCTGGTCCTAGTCGCCGTTGCTGGAGATGGACGTGCCGACGAACTCGGCGCCGACGACGTCCGAGCCGGGGTCGGCGAAGTCCTCCTTGAGGTCGCTGATCACCGTCAGGTGCCGGTCGCCGCTGAGCACGACCGGGTTGCGGATGCCGGCGAACTCCTTCAGCAGGGCGTTGCGTTCGGCCTGGTAGCCGTCCCAGGCGTCGTAGTACCAGAGCTTGCCGTCGCCGGGCAGCAGATCGGTCTCGGCCATCATGATCTGCGAGGCGATCAGGTTCCAGCGGGCCGGGGAGTCGTGCAGCCCGTCCAGCAGCCACTGTTTCTGCCCGGCGCCGAGCATGGTCGCCGACGGCGCCTCGGCGCCCTCCTGCGTGGTCGCCCGGGCGGTGCGGAACTGCCGGGTGTCCAGGACGTTCAGCCGCGCCAGCCGGCCGAACTCCAGCCGGCGGTACATCCGGATGTGCGGACCCGTGGGGATGGCGGAGGCGCGCACCGGCATGTGCTCGTAGTACGCCTGGAAGGCCGCCGTCAGCCGGGCCGTGAACGCGTCGTGCGACTGCTTGTCCGGGTCCTGCGGGACCTCGCCGGCCCAGTCGTTGTCGACCTCGTGGTCGTCGAAGGTGACCACCCAGGGCGCGTTCGCGTGCATCGCGGCGAGGTCGGGGTCGGTCCTGTACTGGGCGTACCGGTTGCGGTACTGCTCCAGGGTGTACGGCTCGTCGCCGCCCTCGTGCCGGCGCACGGCGGTCGCGGAGGGCCCGGACTCGTAGATGTAGTCGCCGACGAAGAGGACGACGTCGGGATCCTGGGCGAGCATGTCGGCGTACGGCGTGAAGTACCCCTGCTGCCAGTTCTGGCAGGAGGCGAGGGCGACACGCAGCGAGCCCCCGCTCCGCTGCGGGTGCGGCGCGGTGCGGGTACGGCCGGTGGGCGAGAGGCGGCCGCCGGCCCGGAAGCGGTACCAGTAGGGGCGGTCCGGGCGCAGCCCGCGCACATCCACGTGGACGCTGTGGCCGAGTTCGGGCCGGGCCTGCGCGGTGCCCCGGCGGACCGTCCGGTGGAACCGCTCGTCCTCGGCCAGTTCCCACTCCACGGGGACGATCGCGTCGGGCATGCCCCCGCCGTTCAGCGGGTCGGGCGCGAGTCTGGTCCACAGCACGAAGCCGTCGGGCAGGGGGTCGCCGGAGGTGAGGCCGAGGCTGAACACCTCCTCGGGGAGCGGCGTTTCGGCGGCGCGGGCCGTGCTCGGCAGCCACAGCTGGGCGGAGGCCGCGGCGCCCAGCACCGCGGCCCCGGCGGTGAGAAGGCGGCGGCGGGCGGGCGGTGGTGCGGTCATGCGCTGACTCCCTTGCCACGGTGGCCTCTTCGGACATGGGGCAACCTTTACCGCCGGGCGGTCAGCACGCTGAACGCATCCCATCGCGGGCATGGCAAGTGAGCAGACAACAGAAGACCGTCGCGGCACGGGGAAATCTCCGGGAAACTCCGGAAATCCCTCGTACCGCAACGGGACGAAGGGCCGGTTACCGGCCGAAGGCGTGTGAGGACGAGGCCGTCCAGGCCGAAGCGGGGACCTGGGGGCGGCAGCCCCCAGGCGGCGACGACGGCAGACCGATCCCTACTCGAAGGGGTCGAACTCGTCGTACTCCCGGAGGGCCTCGTCCCGCTCCGCCTGCTTGTCCCGGCGGCGCTGCGCCGCAGGCCGCTGCGCGTCGAAGCGGTGGTCCTCACCGCGGCGGCCCAGCATCTCCGCGCCGGCCATGACCGTCGGCTCCCAGTCGAAGACGACCGCGTTCTCCTCGGGACCGATGGCGACGCCGTCGCCGGACCGGGCGCCCGCCTTCATCAGCTGCTCCTCGACACCGAGGCGGTTGAGCCGGTCGGCGAGGTAGCCGACGGCCTCGTCGTTGTTGAAGTCGGTCTGGCGGACCCAGCGCTCGGGCTTCTCGCCGCGCACCCGGAACAGCGGCTCGCCGCCGACCTCCTCGCGGGTGACGGTGAAGCCGGCGTCGTCCACGGCCTGGGGCCGGATGACGATCCGGGTCGCCTCCTCCTTCGGCTTCGCGGCGCGCGCCCTGGCGACCAGATCGCCCAGCGCGTACGACAGCTCCTTCAGCCCGATGTGGGCGACGGCCGACACCTCGAAGACGCGGTAGCCGCGGGCCTCCAGGTCGGGCCGGACCATCTCGGCGAGGTCCTTGCCGTCGGGCACGTCGACCTTGTTCAGGACGACGATCCGGGGCCGGTTGTCCAGGCCGCCGTACTCCCGCAGCTCGGCCTCGATGATGTCGAGGTCGGAGACCGGGTCGCGGTCGGACTCCAGGGTCGCGGTGTCCAGCACGTGCACCAGCACGCTGCACCGCTCCACGTGGCGCAGGAACTCCAGGCCCAGGCCCTTGCCCTGGCTGGCGCCCGGGATCAGACCCGGCACGTCGGCGATGGTGTAGACGGTGGAGCCGGCGGTGACGACACCGAGGTTCGGGACGAGCGTGGTGAACGGATAGTCCGCGATCTTCGGCTTCGCCGCGCTGAGCACGGAGATCAGCGAGGACTTGCCGGCGCTCGGATAGCCGACCAGCGCCACGTCGGCGACGGTCTTCAGCTCCAGGACGATGTCGTGCAGGTCCCCGGGCTCGCCGAGCAGCGCGAAGCCGGGCGCCTTGCGCCGGGCGGAGGCCAGCGCCGCGTTGCCGAGGCCGCCGCGGCCGCCCTGCGCGGCGATGTACGACGTGCCGTGGCCGACCAGGTCGGCGAGCACGTTGCCCGCCTTGTCCAGCACGACCGTGCCGTCCGGCACCGGCAGGATCAGGTCCTGGCCGTCCTTGCCGGAGCGGTTGCCGCCCTCGCCGGGCTTGCCGTTGGTGGCCTTGCGGTGCGGGGAGTGGTGGTAGTCGAGCAACGTGGTGACGGACTGGTCGACGGTCAGGATGACGTCACCGCCCCGCCCGCCGTTGCCGCCGTCGGGGCCACCGAGCGGCTTGAACTTCTCACGGTGGACGGAGGCACAGCCGTGGCCTCCGTTACCCGCGGCGACATGCAGTTCGACGCGGTCCACGAAGGTGGTCATGGTTCAGTGCCTCCAGAAAATCATGGGTATTGCCTATGTCAACACGCGAAAGGCGGACCCGCCTTCCCGACCGGGAAGTGAGGTCCGCCTCGCGAAACGTTCGGTCTGAGCCCTGTATCAGGCGACTCAGGCGACCGGAACGACGTTCACGACCTTGCGGCCGCGGTGGGTACCGAACTCCACCGCACCGGCCTGCAGGGCGAACAGCGTGTCGTCGCCGCCACGGCCGACACCGGCGCCGGGGTGGAAGTGGGTGCCGCGCTGGCGGACCAGGATCTCACCCGCGTTGACGACCTGACCGCCGAAGCGCTTCACGCCGAGCCGCTGGGCGTTGGAGTCGCGACCGTTCCGGGTGGACGATGCGCCCTTCTTGTGTGCCATTTCTCCTCAGTCCCTTACTTCGCAGCCGTGGGGATCGACGTGACCTTGATCGCCGTGTACTGCTGGCGGTGGCCCTGCCGACGGCGGTAGCCGGTCTTGTTCTTGTAGCGCAGAATGTCGATCTTCTGGCCCTTGTGGTGGTCCACGACCTCGGCCTGGACCTTGATGCCGGCCAGCACCCACGGGTCGCTGGTCACGGAGTCGCCGTCGACAACGAGCAGGGTCGAGAGCTCGACCGTGTCGCCAACCTTGGCGGTGGAAATCTTGTCAACCTCAACGATGTCGCCGACAGCAACCTTGTGCTGGCGACCACCGCTGCGCACGATGGCGTACACGCGGATCTCTCTTTCGCTCGAAGAAACGGCACCCCCGCAGGCCAGCCGCCCAGAAACACCATGGACGACCTCTCCCGGCCCGCCATGCGTCCGGGAGGAAGAGGTTTACGGGGATGTGGCGTGTCAGTGGACACGCCGACGGTCAAGGTTACGGGGCCACGACCTGGGGGGTCAAACCGGGCCCGCCGGGTGTGGGGCCGGTCACGCCGACCGGCCCCACACCACGGGCGTCAGCCCTCGTCGGTGGCGTCTCCGGCAGCGGAGACCGTGGTGGTCTTCTTCGCCGTCGACTTCGCGGCGGCCGTCTTGGCCGCCTTCTTGGCCGTGGTCTTCTTGGCGGCCGTCTTCTTGGCCGCGGTCTTCTTCGCCACGGTCTTCTTGGCGGCGGCCTTCTTCGCCGTGGCCTTCTTGGCGGTCTTGCGGGCCGCCTTCTTGGCCGGTGCGGTCACCTCGGCCACCTCCTCGGCGGTGACGTCGCCGGCCGGGGCCTCCTCCCCCGCGGCCGACGGGACGACCACGACGGCGGCCTCCTCGGACGCGGTCGGCGCACCGACCTTGCGCACGGCACGACGGCGCGGACGGGCCGGGGCGGCGCTCTCGGCGGACTCGGGCGCCGCCTCGACGGCGACCGGAGCCGGAGCCGGGGCCTCTACGGCAGGAGCCTCGGGCGCGGTCTCGGGCACCGTCACCACGGCCGCCTCCGCACCCGCCGGGGAACCGGCCGGCGCGGACACCTTCCGGGTCGCACGGCGGCGCGTACGGCCCTTGGGCGCGGCCTCCTCGGCCGCCTCGGCCTGCGGCGCCGGGACCACCTGGTCCTCGACGGCCGAAGGCTCGGCCAGGGCCTCGGCGGCCGGCTCCGGACGCACCGGGCGCGCCGCCGCCTCCTCGGCGGTGACGTCCTGCGCGGTCGGCGCCTCGGCGGCCACGGCGGCCTCGGTCTTCAGCGCCTGCGCGACCCGTTCGCGACGGGCCTCCGCCTTCGGCGCGCCCGCCGGAGCCGAAGCCCGGCGGCTCGCCCGGCGCCGCGTACGGCCACGGGTGGCCGCCGCCTCCGCCTCGGCGACGCTGCTGTACAGCTCCTCGTCCGGCGCGAACTCGGGAGCGGGGAGCGCGACGGGCTCGGCGGCCTCGGCGGCCACCTCGACGGCGGTCTCCACCTCGGGCTCGACGGCCTCACCGGTCTCCACGGCCACCGCGGCGGTCTCGTGCACGTGCTCCTGGGCGTCGGCACCACGGCCGCGCTTCTTGCGCTTGCCGCCACCGCCGCCGGCGGACACCGGCTGCTCCATGTGCACGATGACACCGCGGCCGTTGCAGTGGACGCAGGTCTCCGAGAACGACTCCAGCAGACCCTGGCCGACCCGCTTGCGGGTCATCTGCACCAGGCCCAGCGAGGTCACCTCGGCCACCTGGTGCTTCGTACGGTCGCGGCCCAGGCACTCCAGCAGGCGGCGCAGCACCAGGTCGCGGTTGGACTCCAGGACCATGTCGATGAAGTCGATCACGATGATGCCGCCGAGGTCGCGCAGCCGCAGCTGGCGCACGATCTCCTCGGCCGCCTCCAGGTTGTTCCTGGTGACCGTCTCCTCCAGGTTTCCGCCCTGGCCGGTGAACTTGCCGGTGTTGACGTCGATGACGACCATCGCCTCGGTCCGGTCGATCACCAGCGAACCGCCGCTCGGCAGCCAGACCTTGCGGTCCAGCGCCTTGGCGAGCTGCTCGTCGATCCGGTAGGTGGCGAAGACGTCGACCTCGGACGTCCACTTCGACAGCCGGGCGGCGAGGTCCGGCGCGACGTGCGAGACGTATCCGTGGATCGTCTCCCAGGCGTCGTCACCGCTGACGATGACCTTGGAGAAGTCCTCGTTGAAGATGTCGCGGACGACCCGGACGGTCATGTCCGGCTCGCCGTACAGCAGCGTCGGCGCGTTGCCGTTCTTCGACTTCTTCTGGATGTCCTCCCACTGCGCCTGCAGCCGCTCGACGTCCCGGCGCAGCTCGTCCTCGCTCGCGCCCTCGGCGGCGGTGCGCACGATGACGCCCGCGTCCTCGGGGACGATCTTCTTGAGGATGGTCTTCAGCCGGGCCCGCTCGGTGTCGGGCAGCTTGCGGCTGATGCCGGTCATCGAGCCCTCGGGGACGTACACGAGGTAGCGGCCCGGGAGGGAGACCTGGCTGGTCAGACGGGCACCCTTGTGCCCGATCGGGTCCTTCGTGACCTGCACGAGGACCGACTGGCCGGACTTCAGGGCGGACTCGATGCGGCGCGGGCCGTTGGCCATGCCCAGCGCCTCGAAGTTGACCTCACCGGCGTACAGCACCGCGTTGCGGCCCTTGCCGATGTCGATGAAGGCGGCCTCCATCGACGGCAGCACGTTCTGCACCTTGCCCAGGTAGACGTTGCCGACGTACGAGGTCGACTGCTCCTTGTTGACGTAGTGCTCGACGAGCACGCCGTCCTCCAGGACGCCGATCTGCGTGCGCTCGCCGTGCTGGCGCACGACCATCACGCGCTCGACGGCCTCACGGCGGGCCAGGAACTCGGCCTCGGTGATGATCGGAACGCGTCGGCGGCCCTGCTCACGGCCCTCGCGGCGGCGCTGCTTCTTGGCCTCCAGACGGGTCGAGCCCTTGATGGACTGCACCTCGTCGGACGGCTCGGCGGGCTTGCGCGGCTCGCGGACCTTGACGACCGTGCGCTCCGGGTCGCCCTCGCCGGGCTCGGTGTCGACCGTGGTGTCACCGGCCCGGCGACGACGGCGACGGCGACGGCGGCTGCCGGCGCTGGAGCCGCCGGCCTCCTCGTGGGCCTCCTCGGCGTCCTCTTCCTCCTGCTCGGCGGTGTCCTCGGCGTCCTGCGCGGCCTGTTCGGCGGCCAGCTCCTCGGCCTCGGCCTCCGCGCCCTCGCCCTCGGCGGCCTCACCGCGACGGCGACGCCGGCCGCCACGACGGCGACGGCGGCGCGAGCCGGCCTCCTCGAAGCCCTCGGCGCCCTCCGTCTCCTCGGCCTCCTCCGCCTCCTCGGCCTCCTCCGCCTCCTCGGTCTCCTCGCCCTCGGCGACGGCCTCGGCAGGCTCCTCTTCCTCGGCGGCGGCCTCGACGGCGCGCGTCTCCTCCGCGGCCGCACCCCGGCGGCGGCGACGGCGGCGCGCACCGGCCTCGGCGCGCTCCTCCGCGTACTCCTCGGGCTCCTCCGCCTCGGCGGACCCGGCCGCGGCCTCGGCGGCGGCGCGCTCCGGGGTCTGGAACCTCGGCTCGGTGAACACCGGCGCCTGGAAGACGGCGACGGCCGGGCGGGCGGGCCGGCGCCGGGCCTCGGCCTCGGCCTCGGGCTCCTCGCTCTCGGCGGCCGGCGCGGGCCGCGTGGGCTGGGCCGGCTCGGAGAACCCGAACACCGGACGCACGGCCCGGCGGCGGGTACGACGCGGGGCGGCCTCCTCGACGGGGGCCTCCTCGGCGGGGGTCTGCGGTGCCTGGGCGGCGGGGGCGGGCTGCCCGGCCTCGGCGGCGGCGACCGGCTCCGCCGGGGTCTCGGCGGCAGCGGGCTCAGCGGCCGTCGGCGCACCGGCGGGCGCGGCGGCACGGCGGGTGGCCCGGCGGCGGGTGCGACGCGGAGTGGCCTCCTCGGCGGCACCACTGACCTCGGCGGCGGCGACCTCGGCGGCCGGAGTCTCGGCAGCGGCGGCCGGAGCCTCGGCGGACTCGGTGGCGGCCGGGGCCGCAGCGGCAGCCTGCTCGGAGGCCTTCGGCGCACCGGCGGGCGCTGCCGCGCGACGGGTCGCGCGGCGGCGCGGACGGGCGGCGGGGGCGGCCTCTTCCACGGCGGGCTGCTCCCCGGCCTTCTCGGGTTCGGCGGCAGCGGACGCGGCGGTGGCCGGGACCACGGTCTCGACGCTCTCGGCGGATGCCGGTGCCCCGGCGGGCGCGGACGCGCGACGCGTGGCCCGACGGCGCGGACGGGCGGCGGGCGCCGCCTCTTCCGCGGGGGCTGCGCCCTCGGCGGCGGGGGCCTCCACGGCTTCCCCGCTCACAGCGGCCTCGGCGCCACCGGTGGCCTCAGCGGCAGCCGCGGCACCGGTGGGCGCGGAGACGCTGCGCGTGGCACGGCGGCGGACACGGCGCGGTGCGGCCTCCTCACCGGAGACCACCTCGCCGCCCTCGGCGACGGCGGCGGGCTCCTCGGTCCCGGCGGCCGCGGCAGGTACGACGGTCTCGACAGTCCCGGCGGCCTCGGCGGACGCCGGGGCCCCGGCAGGCGCGGACGCGCGACGCGTGGCCCGACGGCGCGGACGAGCGGCGGGCGCGGCCTCCTCGGCAGCGGAGGCAGGGGCGGCAGGGGCGACCTCTTCGGCCTCAGCGCCGGCGCTCAGCGCACCGGCCTCTTCGGCCTCAACGGCCTCGACAGCCACTTCGGCACCCTCAGCCTCGATGGCCTCAGCGGCCTCTGTGGCATCAAGGACCTCCTCGGCAGACTCCGCCGCCGGTATGGCCGGCACGGTCACCTCGGCGGGAGCCTCGGCCGCGGCCGGCGGTCCGGCCGGGCGGGAGGCGGCACGGCGACGCCTGCGCGGCGGCAGGGTGTCGCTGGGAGTGTTCAGTTCGGAACCCTCATTGGGTTCGGTCGGCTCGAGCATGCGGGCGTTTCTCCCGTCAGGCTCCCGGGCGCCGCGCCTGGTCCGGCGTCGGTCTCTGAGGACCGTCCGCCGTTGACGTCCACGGCCCGCGCGATCGCGATGGCCGCCGTCCGGGGCGCGGGCGCCGCACGGGAGCACTCTGTGTCCTGTCTCGCCGGTTCCGTACGCCTTGTCGGTACGGCCTGGCGAAAGTCTTCTGGTCGGTGCGCTGCCCGACCCAGGTGGCTCCCGAGTACGAGGGCGGCGCTTACGACGTCCGTCCCTACGCGGGACCTTCCGGCGTCGGCGCCGTCGCGGCGGCGGCCGGCTGGGCCGTCAGGGCCCCGGCTGCCTCGCGGTCGGGCGCGAGCGGGTCGGTCACCGTGCCGGTCTCTTCATCGAACAGCCCCTGCGCCAGCCTGGTCACCGCTGCGGGGACCGGCGGCGCCAGGTCGGCCACGGCGCGGAGACCGGACAGGACGTCGTCGGGTCGTACGGCAGGCGTCACGTGCCGAACAACCAGCCGCAGTATCGCACAGGGCTGGTCGCTAGGCCTATCAGCCGGTGAACCGTGCGTTTCCAGGCTCACCACGGCCGGGCGGGCGTCGAAGGTGCGGACGCCGTTCTTGGTCATCCGCTGGACCTCGACGGCCCCGGCCCGGTTGAACGCGTCGACCGCGCGCCCGGCCTCGGCCGGGTCGACCCCGTCCAGCCGCAGCTCCCAGACGGAGGCCGTCAGCCGGTCGGCGAGGCCCGAGGTCCGCGCCTCGACCGCCTCGACGACGTCGAGCCCGGGGGGCAGCGACTCGTCGAGGAGGACGCGCAGGGTCTCGGGGTCGCGCGGTGCGGTGAGCGCGATCTCCAGATACTCCGCCTCACTGCCCGTGCCGGTGGGTGCGGCATTGGCGTACGACACCTTCGGGTGCGGCGTGAACCCGGCCGAGTACGCCATGGGCACCTCGGCGCGGCGCAGCGCACGCTCGAAGGCGCGCTGGAAGTCTCGGTGGCTGGTGAACCTCAGGCGGCCGCGCTTGGTGTAGCGCAGTCGGATGCGCTGCACCGCGGGTGCGGGCGGCGGGCCTTCGGGCTGTCGCTTGCCCAGTGTCCTAGTCCTTCGTGAGTGCGGTCGTACTGCTACCAAGAGTACGTGCAGCGGGCCCCTGAGGTTCCCGCCGGTCCACCGGGTCCGGGCGGCGGGGCTCGCCGAACAGCATCCGCCCGAAGTCGGCGCGGGCCTGCCGTACCGTCTCGCGGGCGCCGGCCAGGGCCTCGCGGACGGCCCGGCCCAGCACGCGCGCGCCCTCGGCGACCGGCCGCAGGACGGCGTCCCGGACGAGGTGGCCGAGCGGGGTGAGAACGGTCCGGTACACCCGGCGCAGGGGCTCCACGAAGATCCACCGGAAGAGGGTCGCGAGCACACGGCCGACGGCCCTCGAGATCCGTCCGGCGATCCGCCAGGCGTGCCCGAGGGCCTCGCCGACCTCGCGCGCCACGAGGGCGAGGAACCGGCCGACGGGGGCGAGGACCCAGCGCCACAGCGCGAGGGCGGGCAGCACGAACAGGACGCGGAGGGTCCAGTACAGGGCGAGCCCGATGCCGGTGCCGATCACGCCGAGCAGCCACCCCAGCCCTCGTACGCACCAGGTCACGGCACGCCCGACGGGCGCGAGGACCCGGTCGTACAGCCATCGCGCGGGCACGACGAGCAGATACCGGGCCAGCCAGGCCACGGCCGTGTACAGACCCATGCCCACGGCGGCGAAGACCGCGCCGACGCACGTCAGCAGCCAGGTGACCGCGTGCCCGATCGGGGTGAGCACGCGCACGTACAGCCAGGCGAGCCCGGCGCCCACCCCGCGCGCCAGCCGGGCGACGGCGTGCCCGACGGGCGTGAGGACGTACCGGTGGCACCACACGGCCGGTACGAGGACGAGGACGGCGCCGAGCCGGGCGAGCACCCTGCCGACCGGGACCAGCACATAGCGCCACAGGCCCACCAACGGCCATACGAACAGGGCCTTTCCGGCCCACAGCAGCGCCCGGCCGAGTGGCCTGAGCACGGTGTCCCGCAGAAACCGTCCGGTGACGGCGAGGGCGTCCCACACCATCCGCACCGGCACCACCAGCACGAGTACGACGATCCGCAGGGGTACACGGATCGCGACGGTCAGACACCCTTCGGGCTGCCGGAGCCGGGGAGGCGGCGTGTGCGGTTCCATACCGGTGTGGACGCAGGCACCGCCCCGTTCGGATCCGGCCAGGTCCGGCGAATTGCCCCGCACCGTCACGGGCCGCGGCCCGCCGCCTCGGCCGGGGCAGTGGGGCGGGGTGCGGGACGCAGGGCGAGCAGGGCGATGTCGTCGGCGCTGTCGGCACCGAAGGCGACGATCAGTTCGTCGCAGAAGACGTCGAGGGGGTCCCGTGCCTGCTGGGCCGTGTGCCGGCGGAGTCGGGTCAGGCCGTCGTCGAGGGCTTCTCCTCGGCGCTCGACGAGGCCGTCGGTGAAGAGCAGCAGGGTGGAGTGCGGCAGCAACTGGTCCACGGCGGAGGTGCGGGGCAGGTCGGGATCCATGCCGATCAACGGGCCGCTGCCCGCGTCCAGATAGCGGGTGTCGCCCTCCCCGGTGGTCAGCAGGGGCGGCAGATGGCCGGCGGAGGAGTGGTGCAGGCTGCTGCCCGGGCCCTCACCGCCCCTGATCACGGCGTAGACACAGGTGGCCGTCAGGTGGGGATCGAGGGTCTGGCCGGCGAGGTCCAGGCGGCGCAGAACCTCTCCGGGCGGTTCCTCCCGGTCGACGGCGATACCGCGCAGCATGTTCCGCAGGGTGCTCATGGACACGGCGGCCTGCAGATCATGACCGGACACGTCGCCGATGACCAGCGCGGTGTCGCCGCTGGGCGCCCGCGCCAGTTGCCGGGTCAGCACATGGCACACCCGACGCAGGCCCTCGTGCGAATCGAGGGTGCCGGCCAACGCTCTGCCGGTGTCGGCGAACAGGGACAGCTCGGACCCGGCCTGATGTCAGTCCCAGGTGAACCGGTAGCGATTCCTCTCTCGGTCGAAGGTCGGGCCGATGTCGACGCCGTCGATGCCGCAGTTCTCCCTCAGGCACTCGATGACAGCCGCGGCGGCGACTTCCTCCTGGTAGTCCGTGAGCATGGGTACCTCCCAGTCCTCCACGCGCACCAATAGGGCATCGGCGCCCTCTCTCAAAGCGTCCAGTTGCCCGACCACCAGTCCGAGGCCGAACGCCATCCACTTCTCGTCCATCGCAGCGATCTGCTGCGGCGGCAGCCACCAGACGTGTGAATCGTCGATTCTGCGCCCCTCACGCGGCGGCTCGTCGATGCGCTGAACGTCGAGGGTGACGCGGGCGACGAGCCCCCACGGGCCGATACGCCGCTTGTAGAGGTACGTGAATGCCACGTGTGGTCTCTCTCCCCCGTCATGGAGTCCATCTCGGTGTCGCTGGACCCTCTCGGCCAGGCTCAAAGCTTCAACGGGGCGGCAGTCGGCGACCAGCGACTTTGCCGTCTCGGCTCCGTCTGGCGATATGCGCCGTGGCGCACCGCGATTCCCCGCCCGTTCTGGCACGAGAGTGGCACGACCCGGGAGCCGTGCCGCGGCCCCCTCGCTGCGAACTATGAGCGTGACGGTCGCTGACGGTCGCTGTGCTGGTAAAGCGTAGACTTCGGGCCGTTTCTGGTCGGGCACGGTCTTCACGGTTGCTGTACTTCGCTGCTGTACAGCACCAGCGCCTGAATGATCATGGAGTTCTCTGTGCTCAGTGAGCAGTGGAGGGTTCGTGACGGTCCTGCCATCGCGTCTGCTCGAATACCTGTAGGACCAGTTCGCGGCGCCATCTTTCGATCCCTACCGCCCGGTGCTCAGCAACCGGGTGTGCAGGCAGAGGCAAGAGATCACAATGTCTTGACCTGGCCGCCATCGATGGTGAACTCGGCTCCTGTGATGTTGCCGGCGAGCGGGGAGGCGAGGAAGAGAGCCAGATCGGCAACTTCGTGAGCTTCGGTGACTCGTCCTGTGGAGATGCCCATGCTCTGCGGCACGACTGCATCGATGGCTTCCTGCGCGGTGGTGCCGGCCTGGGCTGCCGTGGCATCGGCGAAGCCGCCCGGCGCGGTCCAGAAGGGAGTGCGAACCGGCCCCGGGGCGATCGCGTTGACCCGGACGCCTCGCGGTGCGAACTCCTCGGACAGCGACTTGGTCAGGCTGCTCAGCCCGGCCTTGGCCGCGGAGTAGTCCACGACCATGGGGAAGGGTAGACGCGCGTTGATGGAGCTGATGTTGATGATGGAACCCCCGTCCACCACCAGCAGGTGAGGAAGCGCAGCGCGGCTGGCCCGGACCGCGCTGAACAGGGTCATGTCGAAGATCCGTTGCCACTCGGCGTCGTCGATGTCCAGGAAGCTCGGACGGGGCGTCGCGGTACCCAAATTGTTGACCAGGACGTCGACCCTGCCGTACTGGTCCACCGCGTGTCGGACGAGCGCGCCCGGTCCGTCTGCGGTGGACAAGTCGACCGGGACTGCGGTGACGCCGTACTTCTCGTGGAGCCCTTTGAGCTCGGGAGTAATGCTCCGGCTGCCGACGGTGACGTGTGCGCTTTCACGCGCGAACGCATCGGCGATGGCGAGGCCGATGCCCTTGCTCGCTCCGGTGACGACGGCGACCCTGTCCTTGAGCTGGAGGTCCATGGCGGTCCTTTTCCGGGTTGGTCACCCCCTATATCGAGGGTAGGCAGAACCGGCGCCGCCGGCTCAGGCGGGCAGTTGGTCCCAGCCTCGTGTGAAGCTGCGGAGATCAGTCACCGGCTCGCGAAGCACGAGGTTGGAAGATCGCGTATGCGGATGGACGCTGACCTTGGCAAGACGGTGACCTGCGTGTCTGTGGGCGACTTGCCGACGTTCCCCGTTGTTCCCCGCTGGTCGCCGTCCGATCGGGCACGCAGGGGGCACGTGCGCTGTGCTCCCAACCCTGGCTAGGCCAGGCGAAACAGTGCGTTCTCTCCCAGACGGATCAGCTCCGCGCCTCTGTCGTTGAGCCCCGCAGTCCGGCACGCGGCACGCATCACCCGCGTAGCCCTCGCGGACGTGAACCCTTCTTCCGATCGAGCAGCGTCAAGCGCCATGCCCGTACCAGCTCCCCTAGTCGCGCGCGATCAACCAGCGCACGCCTGCGGGTGACCAACCCGGCGCGCACCGGACACGACCATGACGGTACCCAGTGGATGGCGGTCTCAGCGAGAGGAGGGGCCATCAGCCTGGGAGGCCGAGGTGATCTACGGGTGGTTGATCGGCTGACCTGGGCCGGGAGCGGTGACGGCGTCCGATCGCCTGTCGGGTTGATGCCCGCTGTTTCCTGTGGTTCCCCGCACGATCTGGCACGGATCTGGCACCTCTACTCCCTACGGACAGCAGAGGCGAAGTCGCTAGCATCCTCCACGTCGAGGGGGGAGCTATGGCACTGGGACGTAAGGGCGCACGGGGCATCGTTGTCGACGGCATGGCCTATCGCTGGCGGCTGCGACACAGGCCGACCTATTTCCAGGGCCTGACCTGGTCGCCATGCAGGTTCGCGGTCGAGCATGCGGACATCCTGGGAACGACGCTCGTGGTCACCACCGGACGCTTTCGCGCCCCTCCAGTCGGCTATTGGCTGCGGCGGCCAGCAGCATGGCAGCGACGAATGTGCCGCCGGTCTCCCGAATCAGCTTGGTGAACAGTGACTGCGCCCCAACGGTGGCGTAAACCAGCACGAGGAGAGTCCCGAAGAAGCGGTGCGGAATTGCGAAGGCCAGGACCGTGCCGCCGGTGAAGGCGATCCCGCCCAGGATCAGTGCCCACTTGGGTAGGTCGGCTCTGGCGGCGGTGTCGAAGAGGGCGTTGAGGGGAGTTCCGGTGACAAATATGCCCATCAGAACGCCAAGGTAGAGCTGGACGAGCAGGAATATGGAGTAGACGAGCCGGATCGCGCCGGTGGTGATGAGGCCGACGGCCAGCTCGGTGGTCGATGCGCTCAGGAAGTCACCGGGCACGAAGTAGAACAGCGCCGGGAGCATCAACAGGACCGGGCCGCCGTGTGCCGGATCGCCGGCAAACACTTCAATGGTGACGACGGAGACGACGGCCGAGACCACCAGGGGGAGAATTTTGGACAGTCGCGGCGCATGGTCGGCGGCGACCACGAGTGCCGCGGCGATCACGCCCAGGACGGCTGTGGTGGTGATCTCGTACCAGGTGGGCTGGACCAGCGGGGCGAAGCCCAGGGAGAACAGCAGAACGCCGAGGAACTTAAGCCACCAGGGGTACGGCGGCGGTGCCGCTTCGATGCATGCCAGCCTGCGGCTGGCTTCGGCTACCCCGAGCTGGCCCGTCTTTACGTCGGCCAGGAAGGGCTTGAGTGCCGCGGCTTGATCGAGCCGGAACACCTCCGGGAAGCCGTGCACACAGACCGTGCGCATCCCGCCGTCGGCCGCGACGATCGAGAGCACGGCCGCTTCGGGCACGAGGACTACGGACGCCTGGCCTCCGAAGGCCTGAGCGCTGGTGCCCACAGCTCGCTCGATGGAGTAGGCGCCCTCACCGGAAGAACGCAGCAGCAAGGCGGTGAGGCGGGCCAGAAAGGCGGTCAGATCGTCCAGGCCGGCGGCCGCAGGCCCCATGTCCGCCTCCTTTGCCAGCGCCGGGAACACCAGGGTGCAGGGCGCGAAAGGCGTCGTAGTCCCTTACGGCTTCAATCGATAGTTCGGGGGAAAGAATTGCACTGCCCATCGGCGGAAGTGGAAAATTTCGCTGCCTCCGTGTGATCGGAGGATCTCCACCGTCTGCCTGGCCTGGTCCTTGCCGCGCACCGGGACGAAGATCAGCCATTTATCCTGGCTTAAGGCAGCAGAATGGGCCGCGAGCGTTTCACTTTCGTAGCCCCCGTGCTGCAGCCAGCGCGTGAAGCGGCCGAGAAGCCCGTGAGAGGTTCCCTTGCTGTCCAGAAGTCGCTGCCCTTCCGGCCCCTTCAGCACGTTCACGTCAGACAGGTTGATTCCAGCTTGTTTCAAGTGATCACAGGTAGCCGCATACCGTTCTTCGTTATCCAGAACGGCAGCTACACGTTTCATGGGATACAGGTAGAATCGCTCTTCGTTGGTCCTTGGCCGACCCACATTAACCCCTTCGTGTTGCCTCTTACCGATCGTAACGAACTCAAATCTGCACGCCTCAGGGCTTTCGCGGGAGCACCGTGAGAACCCGGACAACATGATCCCGGAATTCCTCCATGAAGTCTCGGAGGAAACGTTCGGTATGCTCGTCGACAACTTCGCCGTTGCTGGTGAAAACATCGGGCTTGAATCTGACATAGGCCTCCGGCGCATTCATTTGCGGCGAGTCACAGAAGCTAAGGACACCGCGCAGACTCTGCTGAGCGAGGGCAGTACCGAGGGCACCCGGGGACGCCCCGATCACAGCCGAGGGTTTATGCGCGAATGAGTTGCTCCCCCAGGGGCGACTGGCCCAGTCGATGGCGTTTTTAAGGGCGCCCGGAATGGATCGGTTGTACTCAGGGGTCACAAATAGGAGGGCGTCAGCGGAGGCGATGGCATCCTTGAGCGCCTTACCCTCGGCAGGATAGTCGCTATCATAGTCGTAACTATAGAGGGGAAGATCCTTAATCGGAATCTCAAAGAACTCCAAATCAGCCGGGGCCAGGCGGATCAGAGCCTTCGAGAGCGTCCGATTGATGGAGTGAGTCGCCAGACTTCCCACGAAGTAGCCGACCCGGTACGTGGTCATCGGTTCCTCGATTCAATGCGCGTATTACGTTCTTTCGTATCGCCCGCTCGGGCGGGCAGAGAGTTGTGCAACGAACGAAACCATGGTCGGGAGCGGAGTGCGTGCTGACAGGTCCATCCAGGTGACTGCGTGCGTCCCCCGCGGCCCGCCCGCATTCTCGGCGCCGAGACAGTGGGCGCCGCGAACACAACCGTGCAAGCTGCGCGGGCGCCGCCGAGGCGGTCGATTGCTGCTGTGTTGCGGCATCAGAGGCGAGCCGGCCGGAAGCTCATCCACTCTTGCAAGTCGGTTTCCCGAGGCGGGTGAGTGCGGCTGTGACCAGGGCCTGGACGCCCGTGTCCAGTGTGGGCTGCAGGACCGGCGCGAAGCGGGGGCTGTGGTTGACCGGGATGTCCTGGGCCACGGTGCCGCGTTGCAAAGCGGCCCGGTAGGAGTCCGGATCGACGCCGCCCAGGGCCCAGTAGGTATACGGGGTGCCGAAGGCATCCGGAATCCGGCTGAAGTCCTCGCTGGCGCTCTGCAGCTCGACAGTGACCGCGCGCTCCCCGAACATCGCGGCGAAAGCGGCGGAGACCTCGCGGGTCACCACGTCGTCGTTGACGGTCGGCGGAAAGCGGGTGCCCTCCTCGATCTGCGGCGCGCGAGTCGCCCCGGAGGCGTCACACTCGGCATGGACGATGCGCCGCACGGCTGCCAGGACGGCCCGCCGGGTCTCGTCGTCGTATGTGCGCACGTTCACCAGCAGTTCGGCCGACTCCGGGATCACGTTGCCGCTCGAGCCCGCCTGGACGGAGCCCACCGTGACCACTACCGGCTGGGTGGCGGCCAACTCACGCGAGACGATCGTCTGGAGTCGCACGACGATCATCGCGGCAATCACCACCGGGTCGATGGCGGCCTGCGGTGCCGAGCCGTGAGCGCCCCGGCCATGGACAGTGATCTTCACATTGTCCGCCGCGGAGAGAAAGGATCCCACGCGGGTGCCGACCTGCCCGGCCGGATATGGCAGCACGTGCTGGGCGTAGCCGACGTCAGGGCGAGGAATACAGTCGGTCAGCCCGTCGGCGAGCATCCGGTCAGCACCGTCCCCCGGCTCCTCGGCAGGCTGGAACAACGCGACCAGCGTGCCCTGCCACGCTCCCGGCGCGGCAGCCATGAGCCGCGCGGCCCCCAACAGACAGGCGACATGTATGTCGTGACCGCAGGCATGCGCCACGGGCACCGGCCGACCGGAAGCGTCCATGGCTTCAGCCGTGCTGGCGTAATGCAGACCGGTCTCCTCAAGGACCGGCAGAGCGTCCATGTCGGCTCGCAGCAATACGGTCGGGCCCTCCCCGTTGGCCAGCACACCGATCACACCGGTGCCGCCGATCCCCTCGTGCACCTGGTAGCCGCAGTTTCTCAGGCGTGCCGCCACCCGGGCCGCGGTGTGGTGCTCCTGGTGTCCCAGCTCGGGGTGGGCATGCAGGTCCTTGTAGACCTCTTCGAGCTCGGAACGGATGTCACCGAGCCCGGCCAGGACAGCATCCGCGGTGTCCTTGAGCGTCATGGCCGTGCACTCCTTCCTCCCTCTCGGTGGGTGATCGCAGCGCCCGTTCACCTCAGGGATCCCGGTCCTTGGACGACCCCGGCCGCCAGTCGCGGCTGCCTGGCAGCTTCCAGCCCCAGGTGGACGCGGCCAGCCGCAGCGAGATACCGACCGTGATTCCGGCGAGGACGCCTGCGGTGGGCGCGCCGAGCCGGCTGCAGAGGACCATCACCCCGCTCACCACGATCGCGACGGTCGCGTACAACGGGGTGCCGCCGAAGATGGAAGGGGTCCGCGCGAGCAGCAGGTCCCGGATCGCCCCGCCGCCGACCGCTGTGATGGTGCCCAGCAGCACGGCAGGCAGCCAGCCCAGGCCGACAGCGAGGGTCTTCTGCGCCCCGGCGACCGCCCAGACGCTCAGCGCCGCGGCATCCAGGAAATTAAAGGCCCAACCGGACGTGTGGCGGCTCAGATCGGCTACGAAAGCCAGCAGGGTGCCTGCAGTGGCTACCGTGAGATAGGTGTAGTCGGTCAAGGCCACGGGCGTGCCGTGCTGCAACAGGGTGTCGCGGAGGATTCCGCCGCCCAGGCCGGAGACGATGCCGATGACCAGGAAGCCGAACAGATCCAGACGACTCGCCCGGGCCAGCACCCCGCCGAGCGTGCCGTTGGCGAACACCCCGCTCAGGTCCAGCGCCCGGGTCAGCTCGGTCACGCTTTCAGGCGACAGCGACCGGACCACAGACACCAGCGTCTCCCTTCACGCTTCGGCCATCGAAGCAGCCAAAGGCGCTACGTGCCCGCCGGGCATGGCATGCGAGGCAACTTCTCCAACCACTGGCCAGCCGGACTGCGACTGTGGGCGTCCGCTCGCAGGTCAGGTGCCGTATGGGTGGGGAGATCGATTGAGCAGAGGTGGGATCACCCCCGAGCAGGGGGTGACCGGTTTCAACTAGCGGCCATCATTTCCGCACCAGGCACCCCGGACGGCCCAACAGACCGAGTGAGCTTCCAGCAGGCCCCTCAAACGAGTGCATCCGCACCAACTACGGACTGACCGTGCACGGCGGCATGCCGGTCACGTTCGAGGACCGCCCCGGTGTCATCGCCGAAGACGAGGATGACCGCCTGCGAGTTCTCCTCGACGGGTATCCCGTCTCCTGCTTGGCTCCTCGGCTTTGCCGAGCTTGGCCAGCTTCAGCAACCCGCCCACGAGACCTCCAGCGCGCAGTTGCCGGGCAGCCCGGCGGAGGTTCGCGGAGCCACGCAGTCACGCACAAGCTGGTACGGACCTCAAACCCACTCAACTTCGGAAAAGATGTGCGGCGAAGCTTCGGGGCCTGGCAGCGGCGTCCGGGAGGGCGCCGACCGCGCCGACGGGCGAGGGATCGAAGCGCCGGCCGCAGCCAGCGCAGCAGCCACCTCGACCTCGCCCACCCTCGCCAGCGCGTCCATCACCCGATCGAGTGCCTCGCCCACCTCAGTGCGCGTGACCACTCGAAGCCGGCGTCGGACCCGCGTTCTTGACCGTCAAGGGCAGCAGCTTCTTGCCGGTCGGGCCGATCTGGATGTGGGTGTCCATCTGCGGGCAGGGAGGCATGCACACTCGCGCCACGCTCACGGCTGACACATGCGGCTGTCGTCGACCGCCGCTTCTGGAGTTCGACTTGGGCTCCGCCCCAGCGCGGGAGGCACCGGGGAACAGGGTCGACCGTAAGGCGTGGTCATTTTCCAGCCAGCCGTGCCCCGGGACGGCGTAAGAGTTCCGTGATCAGGCAAGGTCACGACTATCGTGCCCGGGTTGCATCTGTTACGGATATCAGATGGCAGGGGCACCACAAGTGACTGGCTAAGGTGCTGCTGAGGGGCTGACTGCACGGGGGAGGACTCGATGGCCGACGACACGGGGGATCCGCAGGCAACTGCCGCTGCGCTGGGATCGGCCGCCGGTGCGCTGGCCGCGTCCGGCATCGGCCCGATCGCAGGCGTAGGTGCCGTCATGGCCCGGGAGTTGCGGGTCGAGGCCGAGACGCTGACGGCCTTCAAGAACCGGGTGAACGACCTCCTGACTCGGCTGGAGAAGTCGAAGGCTGCCCCCCACCGGATCGCGGACGGTGCCCTGCCGACAGGACGGTTGGGAAGCTTCGACGAGGCCGACGCGCTCCATGGTGCCTACAACGAGGTGCATTCCCAGCTGGAGCGCCTTTCTAAGATGCTGGCGCTGCAGATCGAGGGGCTGATGGTCACGGTCGAGGCGTCGAAGAGCAACTATCACAATCTCGACGCCGACGTTCGCGATCGCCTGCACAGCATCCGGGTCGAGGCCGACAAGCTGGCGGTCGATGAGACCCAGCCGGGAGTACAAGGACACGTTGACGGCAGGGCTAATGCGTCCGGCCATGGTCGGCACGGCTCCACGTCGGGCTCGCAGGCAGGTGGCTTGTGATGGCCGTAGGGATAGGACAGCACGACGGGATGGTCCCGACGGGGAAGGCGGTGGGACTCCATGTCTGACTTCGTCAGTCGCATGTGGGAGACGGTCAGGCAGGAGCGGTTCCTGCTCCAGGATCCCGAACAACTGTGGGCCATGGTCGAGTCGGCCGACGGGCCGACGGTCAGCGGTCTCGGTGAGCTGCTGAAGGAGGCCGCCAAGACGATCAGGGAGATCGGCGGCGATCTGCGGACCCACAGCATGGCGGTCGAGTGGGAGGGCGAGGGCGGCGCGGCGTTTCGGACCTGGTGCTACCAAGCAGCGCTGACCACAGTGAGCCTGGGCGATTACAGCGAGAATGCGGGCAAGTGGCTGGGTCACGCGGCGGACACGCTGCACGAGGTCAAGCCCCAGCTGGAGATCCTGCGGAAGCAGAGCGCAGGCCCGCGCTCGGTTCTGGAGGCGCACGCGGCGAAGGCGACGGACGTCGGCGATCACGGCGGCGGCCCGTCGGACTCCGCGGTGGCGAAGGCCAAGACCCAGTACGCCAACACCCGTGCTGAGGCCGGCGGGCTGATGATGAAGCTTGCTCAGTCGTACACGGCATCGACGGAGCAGATCAGCGCGCTGAAGGCACCGACGTTCCCGGAGTTGCCTCAGCGGTTCGTGCCGGATCGGTTCGGCGGCGAAACCCACATTTCCGCCCCTACCGACGGAGGGAAGGGGACTTACCCCGGGACGCCCGTGCGAACAGAGGTACCAGCACGCCAGACGACCGTCGACTCCACCGTGAGCCGGACAAGTCCTGTACCGAGGGCCTCCGTGCCACACCATCCAGCGGATGTAGCCAGCGTGACGGATGTGCCGCTGCCGCGACACCACGTAGAGGCCGCAAACACGGTGATCGACAGCACAGGCACCCTGCCGTCTCCGGTGATTCCTGCCTCCCCGTCAACACCGCCTGTCGGAGCGGGAGGCAGTCCGGACGGTCGAACACCGGTGGTGACCGGACCGCTCCCGCCGGCGTTTGGGACCGGAACACCCTTGCCTCCCAGCGTCCGAGGAGGGAGCGAGCGTCCTGTGTACGGGGTCCGGGGCCCTCTGGCCACGCCATCCGGACCAGGGACGTCCGCAGGCCCGCGTATTCCAGGACGCGGATTCTCCGGCCCCTACGGCCCCGGTGCGACCGGCGGTCAGCCCGGCGCTGGCCCCGTGCCGACTGGCTCCCCCTCGGCCAGGAGCGGCGGTGGCATCACGGGCGGTCGTCCCGTCTCGCCAACGCCCGGACGGCCTGGTGGTGCGTTTCCACGTGGCAACGTCATCGGTGGCACTCCGAACGAGCAGCAGGCTCCCAGCGGCCGTGGCGCCGAGCTGAGAAGCCCTGCTGCAGGGGCCATGCCAGCCCGCGACGACGAACGCTCTGCGAACCGGGAGGGTGTGGCGCGAGGGCGAATGCCTGCCTCGTCCAACGGGATCGTCGGGGGGCAGCCCAGACCTTCCCGAGACCGCAAGCGGGCAGGTTTCACCTCGCGAGGTGTCCGACCCGCAAGCGAAGCGAGCGCAGACGAGCCGCCGCAGCAGCGAGGCGGACCATCCCGTGGCGCCTCCACGCCCATCCCGAAGCGTGACGACCGTTCAGCCCGCGCTAGGCGCACTAGCAGTTGCGAGACCGACCAGGCAGAGGACAGGGAGCACCAGGCAGAGGAAAACGCGGAGCATCAGGCAGAGGAGAAGAAGAACCGACCACTCCCGCCGCCACTGCCCAAAGGGCCCGATGGAGACCTAGGACGAGAAGGATGACCATGCGCAGCCGCAGCGAGCGGGCCAGATGGCGCAGCAGGGCCGTGTCCGCCGCCGCGGGGGCCTTGTTGGCGAGCATTGCCGTTACTCCCGCGCACGCTGACAGCGTCCGCGAGCGGCAGTGGTACCTCGATGCCATGCACGCCGATGAGATGTGGAAGACCAGTACAGGCAAGGGCATCACGATTGCGGTGATCGACACCGGTGTCCAGGCCGACATTCCGGACCTACGGGGCCAGGTCGTGACTGGCAAGGATTTCTCGAAGCGCGCCGGTGACGAACGTACGGACTACGACGGTCACGGCACCACCATGGCCGTGCTCATCGCCGGCACGGGCGCCAAAGGTGCCACCACAGGCACGTACGGCCTGGCCCCCGGGGCCAAGATCATGCCGATCCGCACTCCGGGCTTCATCGAGCGCAACCGCGCCGACGGCAACCAGGACGACTTTCCCACCGCCACAGCGAAGGCCATTCGGTTCGCGGCCGATTCCCGCGCTCAGATCATCAGCATTTCGGGAGGCAGCGCCGCGAACTCTCGGGAGCTGACGGATGCTGTCGCCTATGCGCTGTCCAAGGGCAAGCTGATCTTCGCAGCTGTGGGCAATGACGGCGACGCCCTCAACGAAGTCAATTACCCGGGCGCCACTCCCGGCGTAGTGGGCGTCGGAGCGATCGACAAGAGCGTCAAGGCGACGAAGGAGTCCGAGCACGGCCCCCAGGTCGATCTGGTCGCGCCGGGCGATGACATTATCTCCGCCTGCCTCGGCGGCACAGAACTGTGCAGTTCACACGGCACCAGCGACGCCACCGCCCTCGCCTCCGCCTCCGCTGCCCTGATCTGGTCCAAGCACCCGAACTGGACCAACAACCAGGTCCTACGGGTCATGCTCAACACCGCGAGCAAGCCGACAAGCGGCAAGGCACGCACCGACTACATCGGCTACGGCGCCGTCCGCCCCCGCATCGCGCTGACCAATCCCGGAGACCCCGGTCCGGCCGACGTCTACCCGCTGCCCGACTTCAAGCAAGCGGCATCCAACGCACCCAATGGGTCGGCCACGGCCTCTGCGAAGGATGACCGCAGCCCATCGCCGGCAGCATCCCCATCGACGGGCGGTGGCTCTGCACTGCCATGGATCCTCGGGGGTGCGGGAGTTGTCGTGGTTGCGGGCGGGTTTTTCGCCGCTGGGGCGGTGCGCAGACGCCGACGTGCGGCGGCGGTAGCCCAGGCTCACCCGGCCATGCCACCTGGGCCGGGGCAGACGCCGTGGTACGGAGACAGCAACTACGGGGGGAGGCCCTGAGATGGCGTGGGATGAGTGGGAGCAGCTGAAGGCCGACGCGCTGGCCCGCAGGCAGGACGGCATGCGGCTGGACAGCGCTGCCGACGCAGTGGGCGGAGGTGGTACCGGAGCTGTGCCGGACCTGAAGATGAACCACGCGGGCAACAAGGCCGCGGTCAAAGCGCTGCGGGAGGAAATTCGGCCTGACACGGACAAGGCCGGCAGCCACGCCGACGACTCCTCCTCCACAGCGGCCCAGAAGTTCAGCGGTTGGGCCACCGGATCCGCCCTCAAGGCCGCGCACGCGGAGTGGGAGCTGCAGGTCAAGAACCTGAAAGGGCGTCTGGGAGAAGACCAGACCGCCCTGGAGAAGACCCATCAGGACTTCCGATATACCGACATCGGAGTCAAGAGCCGGATAGCGCAGATAGACACAGGATCCATTCCCGGAGAGGAGGGCTAGGAGATGGGAACGGGCAATCTCACGTATCAGGACGTGGTCACCATCGACCTCGGTGTGCTGATCACGGCGGCCAAGGACTGGGACGACATGGCCAGCACCTTCGACGACCTGGGGGGCCTGTACGGGGCGAAGGTGGAGTCCATAGCGAACGACGGCTCCTGGACTGGCGTCAGTAGCAACGTCGCTTATACACGGTTCACCAACACACGTAAACAGTTCACCGATGCCCACACGGAAGCCCACGCAATCGCCTCCCTTCTCCGGAGCGCCCACGGGCGCTTCTCCAAGCTGATCGGCCATGTGAGGAACCTGGTCGAGCAGGCGGAGAAGGACGAGATGACTGTCAACGGCGCCGGTGAGGCGGTTTATGACTTCAGGAAACTCACCCCGATGCGCCACGACCCGGATTACCCGAAGTACGTGACGCAGGTGAAAGACGCCGAGGCCGCCTGGACCAAGAAGATCAAGGATGCCGTGCAGGCGGTCGACGACGAAGATCAAGTCGTGGGTCGCGCTCTTCGCGAGGCAGCTGGCGTCGGGAGCTTCCTCGAACAGATATTGGACCCTCTGGGCCAGGCTCAAAGCTTCAACGGGGCGGCAGTCGGCGACCTAACCACATATGAGACGGAAGTCAAGAAGGAGGAAGCGGAGCAGAGGGCAGAAGCGGAGCGGAAGAAGAAGCACGACGATACCGTGCGGGCTATCGGTAATGGCATCATCAAGGGACTTTCGATCTTTAACGGGGAGCCCGGTCCCGACCTGGGAAGTAAGTTCGTTGGAACGCTAATCGACGGCGTCGCTAACGCTACAGGTTACAACAAAACGCGGGGGATCACCCTCGGCGTGGGAGCCGGCTGGGGAGGCGGAGGAATCGGATACTCGATCACTTTGGCGGAGACGCAAACACCAGACGGGAAGACCCAGATCGGGATCCTGACGTCGAAGTCCATACATTCCGCTGGTGCCGATTTCGGCGTTTCCGCAACGGCCGGTGAGTTCTATAGTAACGCCGATGACATTGGTCAGCTCGAAGGCAAGGGCTGGGATAAGGGTGGATCCGCCAAGGTCGGTCTCGGCCTGTACGGGAACCATCAGACGGAGGTCGGAACGACTAACTCGAAGGGCGAAGGCGTCAACGTCATCGAGTTTGGGTTGGGGGCCGGTCTGGGTGCCGAGATCGGCGGCGGGTACAGTGACGCCAAGTCGCGTTGGCAAACAGAAGTCGGATCGGAAAAGAAGTGAATGGCTTGGACCCGGGACCGCTGCTCTTTTTCATCTTCGGCTGGTTTTTCGCCCTGAACATCAAAGGGATCGCAGACCGGACATATCAACATGCAGCCCGTTTCTTGCCAATGATCGGGGGCTCAGTCACACTTCGGATCATGGGCTGGATCTGGATCTTCGTGGGCGGCACGCTTGTCGCCTTGGACTTCTTGAGTTAAGTGGATCTCTGGGGCGGCGCTTTCCTGTGCAGGTGTGTGCTGGCTCTCTGACCCGATAAGAATCCACTCAGCTACGAGCGCTCCTCCCATCAGGGAGGAGCGCGGGGGCAGAACGTTCAGGCAAGCTGCAGGTCCCTCAGACCCACTCCACCTCGGAAACGATGTACGGGGTACTTCCAGGGCCCGGCAGCGGCGTCCTAGAAGACGCCGGCGGCGCCCACGGGCGAGGGACCGAAGCGCCAGCCGCAGCCAGCGCAGCCGCCACCTCGTCCTCACTCGCCCGCGCCAGCGCCTCAATCACCCGATCGAGTGCCTCGCCCACCTCAGTGCGCGTGACCACTCGAAGTGGGCGCCTGACCTGCGTTCTTGACCGTCAGAGGAAGCAACTTCTTGCCGGTCGGGCCGATTTGTATCCGAGTGTCCATCTGGGGACAGGAAGGCACCCACACTCGCGCGACATCGAGAGCGGGCTGGCACTCGGGGCTGCAGCCCGGTGATCCCATTCGGTAGCACTTCTCTTCGACGGCTTCGATCTAGACAACCCAGATAGCCGCAGGTGGGAGGCATCCTTCTTCAGTCAGGACGTCAGGTCAGCACCGCGGCTGAACACACTTTGGTTCGAGGCAGCCTGCACCGCGAAGGCAGCGGGCAACACCTGACCCAAGGACAGGCCCGGGACCTGCGGCGATTCCGCCCTAAATCCTGGATCAACTTTCCAGCGGCAGTGATCATCGCTACGGTGAAACGCACAGGGGTTGAGTCCTAGGCACCGGGTCTTCTGGGGGGACGTCATGGGCAGACGTCGCGGTTTCATCGCGGAGCTGAACTACCAGGCACAGCAGGCGGAGAAGCGTCGACGGCAGCAGGAGGCCGCCGCCCATCGTGCTCACCTTGCAGCGCAGCGCGAAGCCGAACGAGCCAGGAAGGCACACGAGCGCGCGCAGGTGGCAGCGGCAAGAGCCTCTGCCGCCGAGAAGAAGGCCGCGGAGCGTGAGGCCGCACGGCTCCAGGTGGAGTCCCGGCTCGCCGAGGTCGAGTCCATGAACACCGATCTGGCCAGCGACCTCGCCGACATCGACAGTCTGCTCGCCTGGGCCCTGGATATAGACGACTACGTCGATCTCGAATCATTGAAGATCTCACAGGTTGAGCATCCTCCGTTCGAGCCCGGTGGCCTGGCTGTCCCTACGCCCGAGGTTGCGGAGCCGAAGTACGCCCCTGAGCCCGTGTATCAGGAGCCGACTGCACCCAGCGGACTCTCAGCCGTGCTTGGCGGGAAGAAGCGGCACCAACGAGCCATCGAGGAGGCCAAGGCCGCTTTTGAGAAGGCGCATGGCGACTGGGGGATCTCCAGGGATGCTCTCCACAACCGCTACGTCAAGGCAGTGGCCCAGCGCGAGAAGAAGGAATCCAAGCGCGTGGCAGAACTATCTGCCGCCGAGGAGAAATACAAGCAGGAATGCGAGAAGCGCGAGGCTAAGGCGTCAGCTCGCAACGCCGAGCTCACCAAGCTAATCAACGATTTTGCCTTCGATGTCGAATCCGCCATCGAGGAGTACGTCGGCATCGTCCTGTCCAACTCGGTCTACCCCGAGGTTTTCCCGGTCGAGCACGATCACGCGTTCAATCTCGCATCTCGAGAACTCACGCTCACAGTCAGTGTTCCAGAGCCCTCAACTCTACCCTCAGTGAAGGGATACCGATATGTGAAGGCGAAGGACGAGATAACCTCAACTGCCCTGCCGGTCCGTGAAAAGAAGGAGCGGTACGCGAACGCGGTCTGGCAGGTCGCAGTTCGCAGTCTGCACGAAGTATTCGAGGCGGACCGCGCTGGCAAAATCCACTCGATCGCACTGATGGTCGGCGTCAATACAATCGACCCCGCCACGGGCCTTCCGACCACTGTTCCTCTTGCCGTCGTCGCTGCGGACCGCGAGACCTTCAACGGGTTCGATCTGGCAAAAGTTATCCCGCAGGCCACTTTGCAGCACCTCGGTGCCGCGATGTCGAAGTCGCCATTCGACCTAATATCAGCAGACACCAGTCGCGGCGTCCGCGTTCGAGGAAAGTGACGATGCGGTTCAATCCACCGCCAGGGTGGCCCACCCCGCCCGAGGGCTGGACTCCTCCGCCGGGATGGAAGCCCGACCCGGCCTGGCCGGCACCACCCCCTGGCTGGAACCTCTTCGTGTCCGACGACGAGGCCGAATCGGACGACGACGTCGACGAGTCCGCCACCGTGTCAACCACCGAAGCCTCCACCGGCCCGGCGCAAGAGGCACCGGGGACTGGGCCAACCGAGACATTTGCTGGCCCCGCGGCTGGACTACCGTTTCGCGGGGTCGACCCCGCGCCGCTGTTGGCCCGTATCGCCGATCTCGAAGCCGCGCTCGCCGCCGCACGGAGTGGCGCCGACGTGATCGATCTCAGCGACCAGCGCGCATTGCAGGACGTCGGCATCTATCGCTACCACCATCCTCTGGAGAGTGCGGCGGCCTACAAGGACCGGCTCCGCAGCCTCGAGGGCCAGATCGACGACGTCGTCAAGAGCGGTCGCGCGATCGTCGCCGCCGACATGTTCACCTTCGATGGATCTCTGGCACGAGGGCGGAAACTTGTCGGCGATCTGTCCAAGCTGATGCTACGGGCCTACAACGCGGAGGCCGACAACTGCGTGCGCTCGCTGAGGTCAGGGAACGTGCGCACCGCGCAGAAGCGGCTGGAGTCGGCGGTTACCGCGATCGAGAGGCTAGGGGCGATCATGGAGATGCGGATCAGCCCCGAGTATCACGCTCTGCGAATCGCTGAGCTCGAACTGACCGCAGACTTTCAGATGAAGGTGCAGGAGGAACGCGAACGCGGCCGCCAGGAGCGCCAGCTTCTCCGCGAACAGCGCCGGGCTGAGCAGGAGTTGGCCGCCGAGAAGGAGCGACTCGAGAAAGAGCGAGCGCACTACATCAGCGTCCTGGAATCCCTCCGCGCCAAAGGCGACGACACCGCTGTCACCGAACTCTCCCGGCGCCTCGCGGACATCGAAAAGGCCATCGCAGCCAACGACTACCGCATCGCGAACATCCGCGCCGGCTACGTATACGTCATCTCCAACGTTGGTGCCTTTGGTCCGAACATCGTCAAGATCGGCATGACCCGCCGCCTCGAACCGATGGACCGCGTCCGGGAGCTCGGCGACGCTTCAGTGCCGTTCCGGTACGACGTCCATGCCATGTTCTTCTCCGAGGACGCCGTGACACTGGAGTCTGAACTCCATAAGGCGTTTGCCGATCGACGCGTCAACTTCGTCAACGAGCGACGCGAGTTCTTCTTCGCCACACCATCCGAGGTTCGAGCGCTATTGGCAGACAGGGTAGGCGGCCTGCTTGAGTTCACGGAGGAACCCGCGGCTCTCGAGTACTTCCAGAGCCGTAGCCGCTGGCCGCAGCAGAGCTGAATATGCTGGAGGCGTCGGGGACAGCGCCAGCAGTATCCGCGTCCTCCTAGCCCGGCAACCCATCAGAGCGTGGCGGCCAGGGGGAGCGCGCCACTGTACGAACGGCCTGAATGCCATGGGCCGCGTCTGCTCGGCTTCGCCTGGGTCGACGGTGGACGGGATGGGAGCACTCCTCGCACGCCACAACGGGCCCGCGGACGGGAACGGTGCCCCCTCCATCCCGGTGCCGACCGATCCCCCGCAGGAGGCTCTGTTCTGACGTGGCCGTGCTCTACGGTGATCGGCTCATCGCCACCGGCCCTATCCACCAGCGGGCGCGCGTCGGCGCAGCGCGGGCGGAGCGGGCCGGAGGCAGGAGCGGCCCCCGCAGCGGAGACGGGAGCGCGCCCGACGGAGCGGACCACAGCCGGAGAGCCCTGATGATGTACAGCAACTCATAACTCGGCCGCGTGAGGCAGTCCACACCGGCTCCCCAAGACTCACGTGCCACCGAACCCGCCAACGAGCCCCCTTCCCAGTCAGGAAAGGGGGCTCGCGGAGCCATGCAGTGACGCACAGGCTGTACGGACCTCAGACCCACTCCACCTCGGAGACGATGTGCGGGGAAGTTCCAGGGCCCGGCAGCGGCGTCCTAGAGGACGCCGGCGGCGCCGACGGGCGAGGGACCGAAGCGCCAGCCGCAGCCAGCGCAGCCGCCACCTCGTCCTCACTCGCCCGCGCCAGCGCCTCAATCACCCGATCGAGTGCCTCGCCCACCTCAGTGCGCGTGACCACTCGAAGCCGGCGTCGGACCCGCGTTCTTGACCGTCAAGGGCAGCAGCTTCTTGCCGGTCGGGCCGATCTGGATGTGGGTGTCCATCTGCGGGCAGACCCCGCAATCGAAGCAGGGGGTCCAGCGGCAGTCCTCGACCTCTGTTTCGTCGAGGGCGTCCTGCCAGTCCTCCCAGAGCCAGTCCTTGTCCAGGCCGGAGTCGAGGTGGTCCCAAGGGAGGACTTCCTCGTAGGTGCGCTCGCGGGTGGTGTACCAGTCGACGTCGACGCCGTAGGGGGCCAGGGCCTTGTCGGCGCAGGCCATCCAGCGGTCGTAGGAGAAGTGCTCGCGCCAGCCGTCGAAGCGGCCGCCGTCGTCGTACACCGCGCGGATCACGGCGCCGATGCGGCGGTCGCCGCGGGAGAGGAGGCCCTCGACGATGCCGGGCTTGCCGTCGTGGTAGCGGAAGCCGATCGAGCGGCCGTACTTCTTGTCGCCGCGGATCTTGTCGCGGAGCTTCTCCAGGCGCGCGTCCGTCTCCTCGGCCGACAGCTGCGGGGCCCACTGGAAGGGGGTGTGCGGCTTGGGGACGAAACCGCCGATCGAGACCGTGCAGCGGATGTCGTTCGAGCCCGAGACCTCGCGGCCCTTCTGGATGACGCGCGTCGCCATGTCGGCGATCTGGAGGACGTCCTCGTCCGTCTCCGTCGGCAGGCCGCACATGAAGTACAGCTTCACCTGGCGCCAGCCGTTGCCGTAGGCCGTGGCGACCGTACGGATCAGGTCGTCCTCGGAGACCATCTTGTTGATGACCTTGCGGATGCGCTCCGAGCCGCCCTCCGGGGCGAAGGTCAGGCCCGAGCGGCGGCCGTTGCGCGTCAGTTCGTTCGCCAGGTCGATGTTGAAGGCGTCCACGCGGGTGGACGGGAGGGACAGGCCGATCTTGTCGTCCTCGTAGCGGTCGGCGAGGCCCTTGGCGATGTCGCCGATCTCCGAGTGGTCGGCGGAGGACAGGGAGAGGAGGCCCACCTCCTCGAAGCCCGTCGCCTTCAGGCCCTTGTCGACCATCTCGCCGATGCCCGTGATCGAGCGCTCGCGCACCGGGCGGGTGATCATGCCGGCCTGGCAGAAGCGGCAGCCGCGGGTGCAGCCGCGGAAGATCTCCACGGACATGCGCTCGTGGACCGTCTCGGCCAGGGGGACGAGGGGCTGCTTGGGGTACGGCCACTCGTCCAGGTCCATGACCGTGTGCTTCGACACGCGCCAGGGGACACCGCTCCTGTTCGGGACGACGCGGGCGATACGGCCGTCGGGGAGGTACTCGACGTCGTAGAACGCCGGGACGTACACCCCGCCCGTCTTCGCCAGGCGGAACAGGACCTCTTCGCGGCCGCCGGGGCGGCCCTCGGCCTTCCACGCGCGGATGATGCGGGTCATGTCGAGCACGGCCTGCTCGCCGTCGCCGATGACCGCCGCGTCGATGAAGTCGGCGATCGGCTCCGGATTGAAGGCGGCATGGCCGCCGGCCAGGACGATCGGGTCGTCGATCGTGCGGTCCTTGGACTCCAGGGGGATACCTGCCAGGTCCAGGGCCGTCAGCATGTTCGTGTAGCCCAGCTCCGTGGAGAAGCTCAGGCCGAGCACGTCGAAGGCGCGGACCGGCCGGTGGCTGTCGACCGTGAACTGCGGGACGCCGTGCTCGCGCATCAGCGCCTCCAGGTCCGGCCACACGCTGTAGGTGCGCTCGGCGAGGACGCCCTCCTGCTCGTTGAGGACCTCGTAGAGGATCTGGACGCCCTGGTTGGGCAGGCCGACCTCGTAGGCGTCCGGGTACATGAGCGCCCAGCGGACGGCGCACTCGTCCCAGTCCTTGACGGTGGAGTTGAGCTCTCCGCCGACGTACTGGATGGGCTTCTGCACGTGCGGGAGCAGAGCTTCGAGCTGCGGGAAAACCGACTCGACAGGCATCTCGCGAACCTTCATGAGCTGACAGGGGTGACCATCAAGCGTAACCCGCCCGGCGGCCTGCCCCGTACGCTCAGCCGGGTACCCCGGATGTGATCTCCTTCCACAGTCCGGGCAGCTCCGCCTCGGCCTGTGCCGCCCGGGCCTCCTCGCGCCCGTACAGCAGCCCGTAGGTGAAGGTGCTCTCCCCCGCCGCGTGGGCCACCGCGGACAGCTCGCGCAGGGTCAGGCGGGTCATGACGCTGTCCTGGTGCTCGCCGAGGAGGGTGGTCAGGGACCTCATGGCCTTGGTCAGGGAGCGGGCCGGCTTGCCGAGGGCCGGGGCGGCCGCCTCGGCCGCGTACCGGGTGCGCTTGGCCTTCTTGCGGGCCTCGTGCACGGCGAGGTCACGCTGCTCGCCGGGCGGGACCGCGATGGCCCGCTCGACCAGGGCGGACAGGGTCGCCAGATCCTTGGCCATGGCCTTCTCGAGCGCCTTCTCCGGCTTCTTTCCGGCGGCCTTGCGCAGCGGGGGATCGGCGAGGAGCGCGTCCAGGGTGTCCAGGAGGGTGAGGTAGCGGTGGGAGTCCAGGACGCCGGTCAGATGGGCGTGCGCGCCGCCGTGCCGGGCCTCGGACCAGGTCGTGAGGCGTGCGCGGACCGGCCCGACGACCAGGTCGGCCGGGAGGGCTTCGACTGCGGCGGTCAGGCGGTCGGCCATCACCTCGTGGTCGCGGTCCACGCCCAGCTCGCCCGCGAGCCACTTCAGCTCTACCGCGACCGGGTCGGTGACCGTGCGGTCGAGGACGGAGCGGAAGCTGCGCAGGGTGCTGCGGGCGCGGCGGGTGGCGACCCGCATGCGGTGCACGGAGTCGGGCACGTCCCGGCGGACGGCGGGGTCGAGCTCGACCAGCGTGTCCCGCTGGTCGCGCAGATAGGCGAGCACGTGGTCGCCCGCCGTCTCGGGCTGCGCGGGCCTGCCCTTGCCGGGGGGCCGTCCGCCTGTCTGCTCCAGGGCCCGGGCGAGCTTCGAGGGTGACTTCGAGGGGCGCACGCCCGCTCTGCGCAGCCGTTTCTCCACCAGGTCCAGGAAGGCGGGGTCGCCGTCGTCGGCGAGTTCCACCTCGATCTCGGTCCACTGGGCGGCCCTGCCGCTGCCGCCGAGCCGTTCGGCGGTCACGGCGTCGACGCTCGCCTCGGCCAGCAGGGTGCCGTCGGCGTCGACCAGGTGGCGGACATCGCGGGCGGAGCGCAGCCGGACCAGGGGGATCAGTTCGGCGTCCCGGACCCGGGACCGGACCAGGGCGGCGATCTCCTCCGGGACGGTGTCGGAGAGCGGGGCCCGGATCTCGTCCCGTACGCCCGGTGCGACGGGGAGCTTCAGGTGCCAGCCGGCGTCCGAGCCCCCGGTGCGGCGGCGCAGGGTGAGGGAGGCGGCGGCCAGGCGCTCGTCGGCGGTGTCGTAGTAGGTGGCGTCGAGCTCCATCAGCCCCTTGTCCAGGACGGCTGCCACCGGGCCGACGCCGGTCAGGTCGGGCAGCCCGCTGTCATCGGATTCGTACTTGCGCTCGATCTCGCGTTTCGCATCCGCCATGGATCGAATCTAGTTGTCCGCGAGGTGGTGCGGCAGGGGCCGTCCCGGGCGAATGGCCGGAAAATTCCCGCCGGCCACCCGGTGAACGGCCGCGGGGAGCACCCGTGAACGGCACTCCCGTGGGCCAGTACCGGACCGCCGGATTCTCAGGCCGACATGGGTCTTTGCACCTTGATCGACTGCAGCAGTCCCACGGCCACCCAGACCGCGAACATCGACGAGCCGCCGTACGACACGAAGGGCAGCGGCAGACCGGTGACCGGCATGATGCCGAGGGTCATGCCGATGTTCTCGAAGGCCTGGAAGGCGAACCAGGCGACGATCCCGGCGGCCACGATCGTCCCGTACAGCTCGGTGGAGTCGCGGGCGATACGGCAGGCCCGCCACAGCACCACGCCGAGCAGGAAGATGATGAGGCCGGCGCCGAGGAAGCCCAGCTCCTCCCCCGCGACCGTGAAGACGAAGTCGGTCTGCTGCTCGGGCACGAACTGGCCGGTGGTCTGGGAGCCGTGGAAGAGGCCGGCCCCGGTGAGGCCGCCGGAGCCGATGGCGATGCGTGCCTGGTTGGTGTTGTAGCCGACGCCCGCCGGGTCCAGGTCCGGGTTGGCGAACGCGGCGAAGCGGTTGATCTGGTACTGGTCCAGGATGTGCAGCTGCCAGATGGCGATGCAGCCGATCACTCCGGTGGTGAGCAGACCGAAGATCCAGCGGTTGGAGGCGCCGGAGGCGAGCAGCACGCCAAGGATGATGGCCACCATGGCGAGCACCGAGCCGAGGTCCGGCATGAGCAGCAGGATCAGGCACGGTACGGCCGCGAGGCCCAGGGACTGTGCCACGGTCCGGTGGTCCGGGTAGATCTTGTCGCCGGCGTCCACCCGGGCCGCGAGCATCATCGCCATGCCCAGGATGATCGTCACCTTGAGGAACTCGGCGGGCTGCAGTGAGAAACCACCGATGACGAGCCAGTTGCGCTGGCCGTTGATGGTGGCGCCGAGCGGGGTGAGGACCGTCAGGGCCAGCAGGACCGACAGGCCGTAGAGGATCGGCACGGCGTTGCGCAGGGCGCGGTGGCCCAGCCAGAGCGTGCCGATCATCAGGGCGAACCCGATGCCGAGGTTCATCAGGTGCCGTTCCAGGAAGAAGTACGGGTCGCCCTGGTTGATCTCGGTGCGGTTGCGGGTCGCGGAGAACACCAGCGCGGACCCGATCAGCGACAGCGCGACGGCGGCCAGCAGTATCGGCCAGTCGAGCCTGCGGGCCAGCGAGTCACGGGCGAAGATCCTGGTCCAGCCGGCCCGCTCGGGGCCGTACCCGGAGACGGAGAAGCTGTTCGCGCCGGTCATGAGGGCATCCTCCGGCTTCCCCGCTCGGGGGTCCTGCGTGGTCGCCTGCGGGTGTTGCGGTTGCCCGTGGTGGGCGAGGGCGAGGTGGCGGGCTGCTGGTCGCTGCCGTTGCTGGGGTTGTTCTGCTGGGAGGCCTCGGCGTCCTTCGCCGGGTCGCCGACCACCTTCGGTGCCTGGATCGTGCCGTCCGTGCGGACCTTCGGCAGGCCCTTCTGCGGCTCGGGCAGCAGTGCCTTCTTGTTGTCGATGGAGCCGTCGCCCTGGACGCCGTAGAGCGCGCTGTAGATGTTGCGCACGGCCTCACCGGCGGAACCGGAACCCGTACCGGCCTGGGAGATCGTCATGATCACCGAGTAGTCCTTGGAGTACGTGGCCAGCCAGCCGGTGGTCTGCTTGCCGTAGACCTCGGCGGTACCGGTCTTGCCGTGCAGCGTGATCTTGTCCTGCGGCCAGCCGTTGAACTTCCAGGCGGCCGTACCGCGGGTGATGACGCCTGCGAACGCGTCGTCCATGCCCTTGAGGGTGGCCTGGCTGACCGGAAGCCTGCGCTGCACCTTGGGCTTGATCTCCTGGACGGTCTTGCCGTCGGCGCTGATGATCGCCTTGCCGATGGTCGGGACGTACTCGGTGCCGCCGTTGGCGACGGCGCCGTAGATCATCGCCTCCTGGATCGGCGTGACGAGGGTGTCGCCCTGGCCGATGGAGTAGTTGATCTCGTCACCCTCGCGCATCTTGTTGCCCTCGAGGCAGTTCTCGTAGGCGATCTTCTCGACGTAGGAGCCGTCCTTCTTGCCGCTCTTGCACCAGGCGTCCTTGTTGGCCTTCCAGTAGTCGAGCTTCCACTGGCGGTCGGGGACGCGGCCGGTGACCTCGTTGGGCAGGTCGATGCCGGTCTCCTTGCCGAGGCCGAACTGGTGGGCCGTCTTGAAGAACCAGTCCTTCGGCTGGCCCTTTTTGGGGTTGATGCCGCCGTCCTTCTTCCACTCCCTGTCGCCGAGGCCGTAGAAGACGGTGTCGCAGGAGACCTCGAGGGCTCGCCCGAGGGAGATGTCGCCGAAGTTCTCGCCCTCGAAGTTCTTGAAGACCTGGCCGCCGACCGAATAGGAGCTGGTGCAGGGGTAGCCGCCGTCCCAGGGGTAGCCGGCCTGGACCGCGGCGGCCGTGGAGACCACCTTGAACGTCGAACCGGGGGCCGCCTGGCCCTGGATGGCGCGGTTGAGCAGCGGGTAGTCGGAGTCCTTGCCGGTGAGGGCCTTGTAGGCCTTGGCGGAGATGCCGCCCACCCACACGTTCGGGTCGTAGGTCGGGGCCGAGGCCATCGCGACGATCCGGCCGGTCTTGGCCTCCATGACGACGACGGCGCCGGAGTCGGCCTTGAAGTTCTCGCCGGTGTTCTTGTCGAACTGCTGGCGGGCGGCCTTCATCGCCTTGTCCAGCTCGTACTCCGCGACGCGCTGGACCCGGGAGTCGATGCTGGTGACCAGGTTCGAGCCGGGCTCGGCGGCGTCCGACTTGGCCTTGCCGATGACCCGGCCGAGGTTGTCCACCTCGTAGCGGGTGACGCCGGCCTTGCCGCGCAGTTCCTTGTCGTACTCCCGCTCCAGGCCGGAGCGGCCGACCATGTCGGAGCGCAGATAGGGCGAGTCGGTGTTCTTGGCCTGCTGGATCTCGGCGTCGGTGACGGGCGAGAGATAGCCGAGCACCTGCGCGGTGTTGGAGCCACCGGGGGCCGGGTAGCGGCGCACGGCCTCGGGCTCGGCGGTGACGCCGGGGAAGTCCTCGGCGCGCTCACGGATCTGCAGGGCCTGCCTGGGCGTGGCCTTGTCGGTGATCGGGATGGGCTGGTACGGCGAGCCGTTCCAGCACGGTTTGGGGGTCTTGGCGTCGCACAGCCGGACCTTCTGGATGACCTCCTCGGGCTTCATGCCGAGGACTCCGGCCAGCTTGGTGAGGACCGCCTTGCCGTCGTCCTTCTGCTTGAGCAGGTCGGTGCGGGAGGCGGAGACGACCAGACGGGTCTCGTTGTCCGCGAGGGGCACGCCGCGGGCGTCCAGGATGTCGCCGCGCACGGCGGGGTCGACGACCTGCTGGACGTGGTTGCCGGAGGCCTCCTTCTGGTACTGGGCGCCCTCGCGGATCTGCAGGTACCACAGGCGGCCGCCGAGCGTGCCGAGGAGGGAGAGGACGAGGATCTGGATCACGACGAGCCGGATCTGGACCCGTGGGGTCCGACCGGTCTCGGGAATGTTGGTCACTGCGGCTGTATCCCCCTCTCAGTACGCCGGTGCGAGTGCACGTACGAATGATGAACGACCAGCCTGTGAACCCGCGTTCCGCACATGCTGACCCGTTCGAGTGAACTCCTGTGCCCTCACAGCCGCTTGACCCCCTTGATCCGGCCTACGCGCGCGGAGCGGGTGCGGGCCCTGGCCTTCAGGGCGCCGAGGCCGCCGCGCTGGCTGCCGATGCGCAGGCCGGTGCCGGAGGAGAGCCAGCCGCTGGAGATGTCGCCGGCCTTGGCGGCAGGGCCGCTCTCGGTCAGCGGGTCGTTGTCCGCGCGGCGGGCCAGCCACATGATCGCGGGGACCACGAACGGGGCCAGCAACAGGTCGTACAGGGCGGCCGAGAACAGCAGCCCGGGCAGGCCGACATGGCGGGCGGCGGTGTCACCGACGAGCGCGCCGACGCCCGCGTACAGCAGCGTGGAGCCGATGGCGGCGGCGACCACGACGGCCATCGGGCCGGTGGCCGACTTCAGGCGGCCGTTCTCCGGCCTGATGAGCCCGGCGAAGTAGCCGGTGACGCACAGCACGAGGGCGTAGCGGCCGGCCGCGTGGTCGGCGGGCGGGGCCAGGTCCGCGAGCAGACCGGCGCCGAAGCCGACGAGGGCGCCACCCACATGGCCGTACACCATGGCGAGGCCGAGGACGGTGAGCAGCAGCAGGTCGGGGACGGCACCCGGCAGATGCAGGCGGGCGAGGACGCTCACCTGGATCACCAGGGCCACGACGACCAGCGCGCTGGAGAGCAGGATCCGGTTGAGGCGCATGGAAGAGTCAGCTCCTACTGCTGCTGGCCGGTCGTGTTGTTCGCACCCGCCGACGGGGTCACCGTGACGGTCACCGTCGGCGTCGGTACCGGCTTGGGCTGGGCCGGCAGGACCTCGTCGCGCGGGTCCTTCTTCGGGGCCTGGACGACCACGCCGACGATGTCGAGCTTGGTGAAGCCGACGTACGGCGTGACGTAGATCGTGCGGGTGAGGCCGCCGTTGGAGGGCTCGACGCGGGAGACCACGCCGACCGGCACACCGGGCACGAACGGCCGGTCGGCCTCGGAGCCGAAGGTGACGAGCCGGTCGCCCTTCTTCACCTCCGCCTGGCCGTTGAGCAGCTCCACGCGCAGCGGACGGTCGCCCTGCCCGGAGGCGAAGCCTAGTTCGTCGCTGCCCTCCATGCGGGTGCCGACGGTGAAGTCGGGGTCGTTGGCCAGCAGCACGGTGGAGGTGTCCGGGCCGACGGTGGTGACCCGGCCGACCAGGCCGTCGCCGTTGAGGACGGTCATGTCGCGCTTGATGCCGTCGTTGGCGCCGACGTCGATGGTGATGGTCCAGGAGAAGCCCTGGGCCGCTCCTATGGCGATGACCTGGGCGCCCTTGATGCCGTACTGGCCCTCGCCGGCGAGCTTCAGCATCTTGTCGAGCTGGTTCAGCCGGCTGCGGTTGCGGTCGTCGCTGCCGAGTTTCGCCTTGAGGGCCGCGTTCTCCTTCTCCAGCCGGGCGAGCCGGTCGTGCCGGTTGCCGGAGTCCCTTATCGCGGAGACGGCGTTGCCGACGGGATCGACCGCCGAGGACAGCCCGTTCTCGACGGGGCCGAACACCGCGGCCGCGGCCTGCCGGGCACCGTCGACCGGGGAGTTCCGGCCCCCGCGAATGTCCACCGTGATCAGCGCGAACGCGATGGCGATCAGCAGGACCAGGAGCAGCCGGCTCTCTTTCGTGTCCCTCACGTGCGGCGGCCGTGCCCTTCCTCAATAGGAATTCGGGAGCCCCTTTGCGGTGCGATGCGCGAAACGCAAACCCGAGGGGCCCATTTGTGGGAGCTTATGCCTGTATATCAACGATCCGCCGCACGAGAGGAGAACGTCCCGTACGGCGGAATCGAAGAGTTACGTCATCTGCGCGGCTGGGCGTCCAGGACCTGCTGCAGCGCCTCGAACTCCTCGACGCACTTCCCCGAACCGAGGGCCACGCTGTCCAGCGGGTCCTCGGCGATGTGGATCGGCATGCCGGTCTCCCGGCGCAGCCGCTCGTCCAGGCCGCGCAGCAGGGCTCCGCCGCCGGTCAGAACGATTCCTCGGTCCATGATGTCGCCGGACAGCTCCGGCGGGCACTTGTCGAGGGTCGTCTTGACCGCGTCCACGATCGCGTTGACCGGCTCCTCGATCGCCTTGCGGACCTCGGCGGCCGAGATGACGACCGTCTTCGGCAGGCCGGACACCAGGTCCCGGCCACGGACTTCGGTGTGCTCGTCGGTGTCGAGGTCGTACGCCGAACCGATCGTGATCTTGATCTGCTCGGCCGTGCGCTCACCCAGCAGAAGGCTGTACTCCTTCTTGATGTACTGGATGATCGCGTTGTCCAGCTCGTCGCCCGCGACCCGGATGGACTGGGCGGTGACGATGCCGCCGAGCGAGATGACCGCGACCTCCGTGGTACCGCCGCCGATGTCCACCACCATGTTGCCCGTGGCCTCGTGGACCGGCAGGCCGGAGCCGATGGCGGCCGCCATGGGCTCCTCGATGATGTGCACCTGGCGCGCACCCGCCTGGGAGGACGCCTCGATCACGGCGCGGCGCTCGACGCCCGTGATGCCCGAGGGCACACAGACGACGACCCGCGGCCGGGCGAGATACCGCCGCTTGTGGATCTTCAGAATGAAGTAGCGGAGCATCCGCTCGGTGATCTCGAAGTCGGCGATCACGCCGTCCTTCAGCGGGCGGACGGCCACGATGTTGCCCGGCGTCCGGCCGATCATCTTCTTCGCTTCGGCACCGACCGCGAGGATCCCACCCGTGTTGGTGTTGATCGCGACGACGGACGGCTCGTTGAGTACGATTCCGCGACCCCTGACGTACACCAGCGTGTTGGCGGTCCCGAGGTCGACAGCCATGTCACGGCCGATGAACGACATTGAGTTCCCCATCCGGATTCATCTGGCCTTCCTGACCTTTTGAGGGCATATCAGGTCGGCGAGGCGGGTGCTGTGACGTGAAGGCTTCCATCGTAAACGCGCCTGCACGAACACTGCGCGAGGGTCTCCGCCATTGTCACCATGTGGCGGCCCGCCCCGCTTGTGGAGACGGTCCATCGGTGGCACGCGTTCCCCCGATCGGCAAGGCATATGCCAAAGGACGGCCGAAATGTACGGCCGTCCCTGGTCAGGCGCCACCGGACAGAGCTGACGCCCGCTCAGAAAAATTACCGAAAACTCAGCTCGTGACCGCTCACGCGCGGCCCGGGAAGAAGATCTTCACCTCGCGCTCGGCGGACTCCTCGGAGTCGGAGGCGTGGATCAGGTTCTCCCGGACGATCACGCCGAAGTCGCCGCGGATGGAACCCGGCGCGGCGGCGATCGGGTCGGTCGGACCGGCCAGCGCGCGCACGCCCTCGATGACCCGCTCGCCCTCGACGATCAGCACGACGACCGGGCCGGAGGACATGAACTCCACCAGCGGCTCGTAGAACGGCTTGCCCACGTGCTCGGCGTAGTGCTGCTCCAGCGTGGCACGGTCCAGGGTGCGCAGCTCCAGCGCGGTGATCTGCCAGCCGGCCTTGCGCTCGATACGGCTGATGATCTCGCCGGCCAGGCCTCGACGGACGGCGTCGGGCTTGAGGAGGACGAGGGTGCGCTGGCTCACGGGAGGACTCCTTACGCGACTGACGTGTGCGGTGGGACGAGGTTACAGGGCGTGTCGGGGCGCCCGTTACGCAGCGTCAGGTGCAGAGGAGGAGGACTCCGCCTGCGCGGCGAATCTGGCCTTCGCCTCGTCCACCTTTCTACCGAAGTGCACCGACGCCCACCACAGCGCCGCGAACACCGCGCCCATGAAGTACATGGTCGGGACGAAGACGCCGGAGGCGATCAGCGCGAGCTGCAGGGCCCAGCCGAGGGCCACCCCTCCGGGCCGGGTCACCATGCCGCACAGCAGCACGCACAGCACCATGGCGATGCCGCTGACCAGCCACACCGTGGAGACGGACAGGGCCGGGTCCTTCATGGCCACGAGCCCGGCGAAGCCGATGACGAAGAACTCGCCGATCAGCGTCGACGCACAGAGCGTACGCATCTACGATCCTCAGCCCTTCCCCAGCAGCAGCCGGGCCTCGCCGACGGTGATGACGGAACCGGTGATCAGCACGCCACCGCCCGCGAACTCGCCCTCCTCCTCGGCCAGCGTGATCGCGGCCTCCAGGGCGTCCGGCAGCCGCGGCTCGACCTGCACCCGCTCCTCGCCGAACACCTCGACGGCGATCGCGGCCAGCTCGTCCGCGTCCATCGCCCGAGGGGTGGAGTTCTGCGTGACGACGACCTCGGCGAAGATCGGCTCGAAGGCCTCCAGCAGCCCCCGCACGTTCTTGTCGCCGCTCGCGCCGACCACGCCGATCAGCCGGCTGAAGTCGAACGCCTCCTGGACGGCCTCCGCGGTCACCCGCGCGCCCGCCGGGTTGTGCGCGGCGTCCAGCACGACGGTCGGGGAGCGCCGTACGACCTCCAGGCGGCCCGGCGAGGACACGGCCGCGAAGGCCTTGCGGACGGTGTCGATGTCCAAAGGATCCGGGCGCTGCGCGCCGACACCGAAGAACGCCTCCACCGCGGCGAGGGCCACGGCCGCGTTGTGCGCCTGGTGCGCGCCGTGCAGCGGGAGATACACCTCGGGGTACTCGCCGCCGAGGCCGCGCAGCGTGAGCAGCTGCCCGCCGACGGCGACCTGCCGGGCCACGACCCCGAACTCCAGCCCCTCGCGGGCCACGGTGGCGTCCACCTCGACCGCCTTCTTCAGCAGCACCTGCGCCGCGTCCACCGGCTGCTGGGCCAGGATCACGGTCGCGTCCTGCTTGATGATCCCGCCCTTCTCGCCGGCGATCTCCGCGGGCGTCTCACCGAGGCGGTCGGTGTGGTCCAGGTCGATCGGGGTGATCACGGCGACATCACCGTCGATCACGTTGGTGGCGTCCCAGGAGCCGCCCATGCCGACCTCGACGACGGCGACGTCCACGGGGGCGTCCGCGAAGGCGGCGTACGCCATGCCGGTGAGGACCTCGAAGAAGGACAGGCGGTACTCCTGCTGGGCGTCCACCATCTCGACGTACGGCTTGATGTCCTGGTACGTCTCGATGAACCGCTCGGCGGAGACCGGGGCGCCGTCCAGGCTGATCCGCTCGGTGATCGACTGCACGTGGGGGCTGGTGTACCGGCCGGTGCGCAGCTCGAAGGCGCCGAGCAGGGCCTCGATCATGCGGGCGGTGGACGTCTTGCCGTTGGTGCCCGTGATGTGGATCGAGGGGTACGACCGCTGGGGCTCGCCGAGCACGTCCATCAGCGCGGAGATGCGGCTGACCGAGGGCTCCAGCTTGGTCTCACCCCAGCGGGTGGCCAGCTCGGCCTCGACCTCGCGCAGGGCCTTGTCGACCTCCGGGTCCTCGGGCCGCGCGGGTACGTCCGCGTACGACTGCCCGCCCTGGGTGCGCAGGGTGCGGCTGCCCGCCTCGATCACGGCGAGGTCGGGGTCACGGGTGGTCTCGGCCTCGATGATCTCTTCGAAGCTGTCGAGGGGGTCGGGCTGGTCGGTGCCGTTCGGGTCGCTCACGGTGCCCAGTCTACGGAGCGGCACCGACATAGGCGGGCGAAGGCCCCCGGAACCGTGCGGTTCCGGGGGCCTTCGGCACCGTGCTACGCCTGCGGCAGCTTCTCCAGCTGGGCCGTGATGCGGGCGATGTCCTCCTCGGCCTTGGCGAGGCGCGTGCGGATCTTGTCCACCACGTTCTCCGGGGCCTTGGCGAGGAAGGCCTCGTTGCCGAGCTTGGCAGTCGCCTGGGCCTTCTCCTTCTCGGCCGCCGCGAGGTCCTTCGCGAGGCGCTTGCGCTCGGCGGCCACATCGATCGTGCCGGAGAGGTCGAGCGCGACCTCGGCGCCGGCGACCGGCAGGGTGGCCGTGGCCGTGAAGGAGTCACCCTCCGGCTGCAGGCGCAGCAGCTGGCGGATGGCGGCCTCGTGCGGGGCGAGGGCCGTACCGTCGAGCGTCAGGCGGGCCGGGACGCGCTGGCCCGGCTGCAGACCCTGGTCGGCGCGGAAGCGGCGGACCTCGGTGATGACCGACTGGAGGGTCTCGATCTCCCGCTCGGCGCCGGCGTCACGGAAGCCGCTGTCCTCGGGCCACTCGGCGATGACCACCGACTCGCCGCCCGTGAGGGTCGTCCACAGGGTCTCCGTGACGAACGGGACCACCGGGTGCAGCAGCCTGAGGGTGACGTCGAGGACCTCGCCCAGGACCCGCTTGCTGACCTCGGCCGGCTCGCCGCCCGCCTGGAAGACGGTCTTGGACAGCTCGACGTACCAGTCGAAGACCTCGTCCCACGCGAAGTGGAAGAGGGTGTCCGACAGCTTGGCGAACTGGAAGTCGTCGTAGTGGGCGTCGACCTCGGCCACGACCGAGTTCAGGCGGGAGAGGATCCAGCGGTCGGTCGCCGACATCCTCGCCGGGTCCGGCAGCGGGCCCTGGACCGTCGCGCCGTTCATCAGGGCGAAACGGGTGGCGTTCCAGATCTTGTTGGCGAAGTTGCGGGAGCCCTGGACCCAGTCCTCGCCGATCGGGACGTCGACACCGGGGTTCGCGCCACGGGCCAGGGTGAACCTGAGCGCGTCGCTGCCGTACTTGTCCATCCAGTCCAGCGGGTTGACCGCGTTGCCGAAGGACTTCGACATCTTCTTGCCGAACTGGTCGCGGACCATGCCGTGCAGGGCGATGGTGTGGAACGGCGGGGTGCCGTCCATCGCGTACAGGCCGAACATCATCATCCGGGCGACCCAGAAGAAGAGGATGTCGTAGCCGGTGACCAGGACGGAGTTCGGGTAGAACTTCGCGAGCGACTCGGTCTGTTCGGGCCAGCCCAGGGTGGAGAAGGGCCACAGGCCGGAGGAGAACCAGGTGTCGAGGACGTCGGTGTCCTGGTGCCAGCCCTCCGCCTCGGTCCCGGGCGGCTCCTCGTCGGGGCCGACGCAGACGACTTCGCCGTTCGGGCCGTACCAGACGGGGATCCGGTGGCCCCACCACAACTGCCGTGAGATGCACCAGTCGTGGAGGTTGTCGACCCAGTCGAAGTACCGCTTCTCCATCTCCTGCGGATGGATCTTGACGCGGCCGTCCCGGACGGCGTCACCGGCGGCCTTCGCCAGCGGGCCGACCTTGACCCACCACTGCATCGACAGACGCGGCTCGATGGTGGTCTTGCAGCGCGAGCAGTGGCCGACGGAGTGGACGTACGGCCGCTTCTCGGCGACGATCCGGCCCTCGGCGCGCAGCGCGGCGACGATGGCCGAGCGGGCCTCCAGACGGTCCATGCCCTGGAAGGGGCCGTGGACGGTGATGACGGCGTGCTCGTCCATCATCGTGATGGCCGGCAGGTCGTGGCGCTGGCCGATCTCGAAGTCGTTCGGGTCGTGGGCCGGGGTGACCTTGACGGCGCCGGTGCCGAACTCGGGGTCGACGTGGGTGTCCGCCACGACCGGGATGGAACGGTCGGTCAGCGGGAGCTTGATGAGCTTGCCGACGAGGTGCTTGTAGCGCTCGTCGTCGGGGTGAACGGCGACGGCGGTGTCACCGAGCATGGTCTCGGCGCGGGTGGTGGCGACGACGACCGTCTCGTCACCCTCGCCGTACTTCAGCGAGACCAGCTCGCCGTCGTCGTCCTGGTACTCGACCTCGATGTCGGAGATGGCCGTCAGACAGCGCGGGCACCAGTTGATGATGCGCTCGGCGCGGTAGATCAGCTCGTCGTCGTAGAGGCGCTTGAAGATGGTCTGGACGGCCTGGGACAAGCCCTCGTCCATGGTGAACCGCTCACGCGACCAGGCGACGCCGTCACCCAGGCGCCGCATCTGTCCGCTGATCTGCCCGCCGGACTCGGCCTTCCACTGCCACACACGCTCGACGAAGGCTTCCCGCCCCAGGTCGTGCCGGGACTTGCCCTCCTTGCCGAGCTCCCGCTCGACGACGTTCTGCGTGGCGATACCGGCGTGGTCCATGCCGGGCTGCCACAGCGTCTCGTACCCCTGCATGCGCTTGCGGCGGGTCAGCGCGTCGATGAGGGTGTGCTCGAAGGCGTGGCCCAGGTGCAGGCTGCCCGTGACGTTCGGCGGCGGGATGACGATCGTGTACGGCGGCTTGTCGCTCTTCTCGTCCGCCTCGAAGTAACCGCGCTCTACCCAGCGCTCGTACAGCGGCCCCTCTACATCGGCCGGCGCGTACTGGGTCGGCAGTTCGGAGTCGGGCGCGGGTGGCTGCTGCTGAGCGTTCTCGGTCACGGGGGTCAGTTTAGAGCGGTTGGAGCACCACCTCTAACTCGATTCCGAAGGCAGCAACAGCTGCCTGGATCCGTCCCCCATCCCATCGAACACGTGATCACAAAAAATGAACCGACTAGGCTCGACATGCCCACGTCACACAATCTTCAACTGGAGGAGATCTCTTGAAGGCCCATAGGTTGGCAGCCGCAGCGGGAGTTGCGACGGCGGCAGGTCTCGTGCTCACCACTCTTGCCGCGCCTCCTGCCTCCGCTGCATGGAGAGGCTGCTCGGCCATCTACACGCACGGGGCTGTCCCGTACATTGCGGCCAGTGGAGGGGGCGACGAAACCTACACTGGCAAGAACTCTCTGAGCGACGTGAGCCTCTACGTCAAGGACACGGCCGCAGACGGGCACGACGTGGCCGTCAGGCTGGTGACACGGCGATCGAACGGCACCGACCACTACTGGAGCTGGCACCACCTCTACGCAGGACAAGGCACGGACCAGACCTGGAACACGACAGCATCCGATTCGGGCGGCATACGCCTGGTCTGGCGCGAAGTCGCTGTGATGGAGGGGGGTTCTGTGCTCAACTTCTGCGCAACACAGCCCCAGAAAAACGACATGTGGTAGTTCCGGCCAGCCGCTCCTGAGCCCGCCTCAGCCCTGTTGGGTTCTCGGTACCGCGTCGGGCCGCGTCGTTTGCATGTTTCGTAACGATGCGGCCCCCGGTGATTCAAGATGTGGCGCCTTCCGCGAGGATTCCGTCCGAGGAACACACAACGGGAGGAACCCAAGCCATGAGCAACAACCAGCCGGGCCCGTACGGCGGGCCGCCCCAGCAGCCGGGTCCGTACGGCCAGCCGGGGCAGCCTGGTCCGTACGGCCAGCCGGGCCCCTACGGTCAGCCGGGCCCCTACGGCCAGCAGCCGCAGGCCCCGCAGCCCGGCTACGGCTACCCCCAGCAGGCACCCCCGGCGGCCCCGCCGCAGCCGGGGTACGGCTACCCGCAGCAGGGCGGCATGCCGCCGCAGCCGAACCCGTACGGCCAGCAGCCCAACCCCTATGGCCAGCAGCCCTACGGCGTCCCCCAGCCCCCGGTCCCGGCCGGCGGCAAGAAGAAGACGGGCCTGATCATCGGCGCGGTGGCCGTGGTGGCGGCCGTGGCGGTGGGCGTGGCCTTCGCGGTCAGCGGCGGGAGCGGTGGCAGCGGGAGCGTCGCGGACGACGGTCCGCACAAGCTGGTCGCTCAGGCGACGGTGATCAACGGGACGTACAAGAAGTCGGAAGGCGACTCCTCCGACCAGGGCATGAGCCAGGACGACCTGAAGAAGACGGAGGCGCTCGGCGTCGAGAACCCGAAGGACGTGAGCGCTGGCTACACCTCCGGCTCGGGCTTCACCGCGAAGAGCCTCAGCTTCTCCGGGGTGTACGGCACGGTCAACGACCCGGAGAAGGTCGTCGACGGGATGTTCGCGATGATGAAGGAGGAGTCGCAGAAGGACACTTCTGCCTCCAAGGGCAAGCTCGTCGGCAGCCCGCAGAAGATGTCGCCTTCCGGCTTCTCGAACGGCGTCATGAAGTGCCAGTCCATCGAGAGCAGCGAGTCGGGCAAGACGATCACCATGCCGCTCTGTGCATGGGCCGACCACAGCACTGTCGCGTACGTCATCTCGTTCGACATGGCGGGAATGGCTGCGGGGAAGAGCACCTCGATGGAGGACGCCGCCCAGCTGACCGCGAAGCTGCGCAACGACGTGCGCGTCAAGGCCTGACCCCGGCTGACCGTACGAGGAGGGGCCCCGGTCGGTCGACCGGGGCCCCTTCGGCGTGTCTGCGGCGGCTACGCCGACTTCTGCTCCCCCGACCGCCCCCGCGCGTCCCGCGGAATGAGGGTCGGGTTGACGTTGGACAGGACCACGTCCGCCGTGATGACGACGCGGGCCACGTCCTTGCGGGACGGGACCTCGTACATGACGCCCTGGAGGACTTCCTCCATGATGGCGCGCAGGCCCCGGGCGCCGGTCTGGCGGAGGATGGCCTGGTCGGCGATGGCTTCCAGGGCCTCGCGCTCGAAGTCCAGCTCCACGCCGTCGAGTTCGAAGAGGCGCTGGTACTGCTTGACCAGGGCGTTGCGGGGTTCCACCAGGATCTTCAGCAACGCCTCGCGGTCCAGGTTGTGGACCGACGTGATCACCGGGAGGCGGCCGATGAACTCGGGGATCATGCCGAACTTGACCAGGTCCTCGGGCATGACGTCCTCGAAGACGTCCTTCGCCTCCAGCTCGCGCTTGGAGAGGATCGTCGCGCCGAAGCCGATGCCCTTGGCACCCGCGCGGGCCTCGATGATCTTCTCCAGGCCGGCGAAGGCACCGCCCACGATGAACAGGACGTTCGTCGTGTCGATCTGGATGAACTCCTGGTGGGGGTGCTTACGGCCGCCCTGGGGCGGGACCGAGGCCGTGGTGCCCTCCAGGATCTTGAGCAACGCCTGCTGGACGCCTTCGCCCGAGACGTCCCGGGTGATCGAGGGGTTCTCGCTCTTCCTCGCCACCTTGTCGATCTCGTCGATGTAGATGATCCCGGTCTCGGCCTTCTTGACGTCGTAGTCCGCCGCCTGGATCAGCTTCAGGAGGATGTTCTCGACGTCCTCGCCGACGTAGCCCGCCTCCGTGAGCGCCGTCGCGTCGGCGATCGCGAAGGGCACGTTCAGCATGCGCGCCAGGGTCTGCGCGAGGAGGGTCTTGCCGGAGCCCGTGGGGCCCAGCAGGAGGATGTTGGACTTCGCCAGCTCGATGGCGTCGTCACGGCCGCCCGGGCCGCCGTTCTCGCCCGCCTGGACCCGCTTGTAGTGGTTGTACACCGCGACGGAGAGGGCCTTCTTCGCCGCCTCCTGGCCGACCACGTAGCCCTCGAGGAACTCGTAGATCTCGCGGGGCTTCGGGAGTTCCTCCCAGCGCACCTCGCTCGTCTCGGCGAGCTCCTCCTCGATGATCTCGTTGCAGAGATCGATGCACTCGTCGCAGATGTACACACCGGGCCCTGCGATGAGCTTCTTGACCTGCTTCTGGCTCTTGCCGCAGAACGAGCACTTGAGCAGATCGCCGCCGTCACCGATGCGTGCCACGGTGTGCTTCCCCTTCGCCGTGGAGACGACCGGACGCTTTCGAGTCCAGCGGCTCCTGGTGCTGCCTTATGTCGACGGTACCTTGCCGGGCCCCGTGTTCGGGCCCCCCTTGGCAGGGTTCACTTTGACGCGGACCCTGCCAAGAAGGGCCCAGAGTATGCCGTTCCGCCTCAGCGGACCGCGGCGTTGTTCAGCTTGCGGGTGGAGATGATCTGGTCGACGAGGCCGTACTCCAGCGCCTCCTCGGCCGTGAGGATCTTGTCGCGCTCGATGTCCTCGCGGATCTTCTCGATCGGCTGGTTCGAGTGCTTCGCCAGCATGTTCTCCAGCTGCTCACGCATCCGGGTGAACTCGTTGGCGATGATCTCCAGGTCGGAGAGCTGCCCGCGGCCGGTGGAGCCCGCCGGCTGGTGGATCAGCACGCGGGAGTTCGGCAGCGCCATGCGCTTGCCGGGCGTACCGGCGGCGAGCAGGATGGCCGCGGCGGAGGCCGCCTGGCCCATGCAGACCGTCTGGATGTCGGGCTTCACGAACTGCATCGTGTCGTAGATCGCCGTCAGGGCGGTCATGTCGCCACCGGGGCTGTTGATGTAGATCGAGATGTCCCGGTCCGGGTCCATCGACTCCAGGCACAGCAGCTGCGCCATGACGTCGTTGGCGGAGGCGTCGTCGATCTGGACGCCCAGGAAGATCACGCGCTCCTCGAAGAGCTTCGCGTACGGGTCGTACTCGCGAATGCCCTGGGAGGTGCGCTCGACGAAGCGCGGGATGACATAGCGGCTGTCGGGGCGGGGCCCTTCGTACATGCCGCTGGCGGCGCCGGGGAAGTTGCTCATGGGGTTCACCGTCCTGGTGGCGTTCGGGGGGCTGGTGTCTCGGCGGTGCGTGGCGTGGCCGGGCCGGTCAGGCACCGGTGCCGCCGCCTCCCGGAACACCCGAGGCGTGCGTGATGATCTCGTCAATGAGACCGTACTCCTTGGCCTCTTCCGGGGTGAACCAGCGGTCGCGGTCGCCGTCGCGGATGATCGTCTCGATCGTCTGGCCGGAGTGCCGCGCGGTCAGTTCGGCCATCCGCTTCTTGGTGCGCAGCAGGTACTCGGCCTGGATCTTGATGTCCGAGACCGTACCGCCGAGGCCCGCGGAGCCCTGGTGCATCATGATGTCCGCGTGCGGCAGGGCGAAGCGCTTGCCGGCGGTGCCGCCGGTGAGCAGGAACTGGCCCATGGAGGCCGCCATGCCCATGGCGATCGTCACCACGTCGTTCGGGATGTACTGCATGGTGTCGTAGATCGCCATGCCGGCCGTCACCGAGCCGCCGGGGCTGTTGATGTAGAGGTAGACGTCCTTCTCCGGGTCGGCGGCGAGGAGCAGCAGCTGCGCGGTGATCTTGTTGGCGATGTCGTCGTCAACCTGCTGACCGAGGAAGATGATCCGCTCGTTGAGCAGCCGGTTGTAGACCTGGTCACCGAGGCCACCACCGATGGAAGGCTCGCCGGCGGCGGAGGGCATCAGATTCGTCACGTATCCACCTGCTCGTCTTACGACGGCGCCGGGCCGTCTCATTGTTCTGCCTTTCATGGACCCTAACGCGAGGGTCCCTTCGGGGAATCCCGGGAATGCGGGTGTTCGCCGGGGGCGTAGCGCGTGATGCTCCGCCGAGTGCCGGGTGCGGTTCGTGGGGGCCGGTGACGCAGTTCGTCGGGCTGCGGGTGCGTTGTGGCTGGTCGCGCCCCGCGGCGGAGCCGCACATCGGTACAGCCCCGCGCCCCTGCGATCGGCTGCCGCCCCGCATACGACAAACGGGCCCCGGGGACAAGTCCCCGGGGCCCGTCGTACGCGCTTCAGAGGCGCCGCAGGACTGCTCAGCCCTCGGCGTTCTCCTCGGAGGTCTCCGAAGCCTCAGCGGCCTCGGCCGACGCCTCCTCGGTCTCCTCCTCGTCGTCCAGGTCGACGATCTCGCCGTTGGTGTCCTTCACCGTGGCAGCCTCGACCACGACGGCCAGGGCCTTGCCACGGGCGACCTCGCCGACCAGGAGCGGCACCTGGCCGCCCTCGACGACGGCCTGGGCGAACTGGTCGGGGGACATGCCGGAGGAGGCCGCACGCCGCATGAGGTGCTCGGTGAGCTCCTCCTGGTTGACGTTGAGCTGCTCCTTCTTGACCAGCTCGTCCAGGACGAACTGGGTCTTGATGCCCTTGACCGCGGCCTCGCGGGTCTCGGCCTCGAACTCCTCGGCGGTCTTGCCCTGGATCTCCAGGTACTTGTCGAGGGTCAGGCCCATCTGGCCGAGCTGGTGGTGCTCCAGGTTGTGCTTGCGGGTGTTGATCTCGTCCTCGAGCAGCTTCTCGGGGACCGGGACCTCGACCAGCTCGAGGAGCTTCTCCAGGACGCGCTCCTGGGCCTGGGTGGCCTGGTCGAACTGCTTCATGTTCGCGAGGCGCTTGCGGCTGTCGGCCTTGAGCTCGTCCAGGGTGTCGAACTCGGAGGCGAGCTGCGCGAACTCGTCGTCCAGCTCGGGCAGTTCACGGGCGGCGACCTGGGTGACCTTGACGGTGACCTCGGCCTCCTTGCCCGCGGCGGAGCCGCCCTTCAGCTCGGAGGTGAAGGTGGCCTCCTCACCGGCGGACAGGCCCTTGACGGCGTCGTCGATGCCGTCCAGCAGCTCGCCGGAGCCGATGGTGTAGGAGACGCCGTTGGCGATGCCGTCCTCCAGCACCTCGCCGTCGACCTTGGCCTCCAGGTCGATGGTGACGACGTCGCCGTCCTCGGCGGCGCGCTCGACGGGAGAGGTCGACGCGAAGCGCTCACGCAGCTGCTCCACGGACTTCTCGACGTCCTCGTCCGTCACCTCGACGGCGTCGACCTCGACCTCGATGCCGGAGTAGTCCGGGATCTCCAGGGCCGGGCGGACGTCGACCTCGGCGGTGAAGTTCAGCGTCTCGCCGTCCTTCAGCTCGGTGATGTCGACCTCGGGCTGGCCCAGCGGGCTGAGCTCGGCCTCGTTGACCGCCTCGGTGTAGAACTTCGGAAGCGCGTCGTTGACGGCCTCCTCGAGCACGGCGCCACGACCGAACCGCTGGTCGATGACACGGGCGGGGATCTTGCCCTTGCGGAAGCCCTTCACCGTGACCTGCTGGTTGATCTTCTTGTACGCCGCGTCGAGGCTGTCCTTGAGCTCCTCGAAGGGCACCTCGACAGTGAGCCGAACCCGGGTCGGGTTCAGGGTCTCCACGGCGCTCTTCACGGTTCGGTCTCCTTGTGGCTGACTTCTTGGGTTTCGCCGGAGCCAGACAGGTCCGGCGGATTCGCCGCCCGGAGGAGTACGTAGGCCGTGAGGGCCGGGTCACACGGGCGCGCAGCTTGCATAGTAACCGCAGCGGGTCAGCGCCCCAAAAGGCGATCATCGCGACACCGTGAGCAGATGCGTGAGCAGGTGGTCGGGGTGGCGGGATTTGAACCCACGGCCTTCCGCTCCCAAAGCGGACGCGCTACCAAGCTGCGCCACACCCCGTCTGGTGCGACACGTAGGGTACATGCCCCGGGCGGATCCGTCGGCCGCATTCTCCGAGGCGGGCCACACGGTCGAACTCGTTGGCCTCGGCGGCGGGCGACCCGCTACGATGCCTCCAGTGCCGCGGTCACCGACCTGCGGCGCAGTGTTGCGGGCGTAGCTCAATGGTAGAGCCCTAGTCTTCCAAACTAGCTACGCGGGTTCGATTCCCGTCGCCCGCTCTGACTCGGTCGTGACGGCCGTTCCAGGGGCCCGGTTCCGCTTCGGCGGGGCCGGGCCCCTGGCGTTGGTCAGAGGTGCCGCAGGTCCACGGAGTAGACCGCCCGGACGCCGTAGGGCACGTAGAGGGCGGCGCCGCGGGTGACGGGTGTCGAGCCGGAGTACACGAAGACGGGGTCCGTGCGGTCGTCGCGGCCGGGGAGGCTGTGGACCTCCTTGCCGGTGCGGCGGTCCAGGGCCGCCAGCCGGCCGCCGGGCGAGACGATCAGGACGTAGTCGCCCCAGACCGCGGGCGGGCCGGGGCGTTCGACGGAGGAGCGGGTGTCCCAGCGGGTGCGGCCGGTGACCGGGTCCACGGCGCGGATCTCGCCGCTGTTGACGGTGAGGTACAGGGTGCCGTCGAGCACGGTGGGGGTGGCGTCGGCGGACACGGCCCGGCTGAGCGGGACGACGTGCGGCGCGTGGTCGGCGACGCCGATCAGGAGGATGCGGCCGTAGCTCTCGGTCACGGGGCTGTACGGGGCGTCCGGGGCCAGTGAGGTCGGCACCAGGACCAGGCGGCCTCCGGCCTCGCCGGCCAGGGCGAGGATGCCCCGCGCGGTGACGGTCCAGCGGGTCTCGCCCCGGGCCGGGCCGACGGAGGCGATCGTGGTGCGGTTCCGCTTGAAGTCGAGGCAGAGCACGTATCCGTGCCCCCGCGCGGCGGTGATCTCGCAGGTCTCCCGGCGGGCCGCGGTGTGCAGGGCGGGCAGGGTGCGCTTCCAGCGTGGTGTGCCGGTGGCCGGGTCGAGCAGGGAGTACGTCCTGCCGTCCGCGCGGATGGCGATCGGGCCGTCGGCCGTGAGGGCGGCCGTGCCGTCCGTGACAGCGGGTGCCAGGTCCCCGGTGGCCGCGCTCCAGCGGACCTTCCCGGTGCGGGCGTCGAGGGCCTGGAGGGCGTAGGTCTCCGTCTGCGCCGACCGGGGCTGTGTCTCGGCCACCGTGTAGAGGTCGTGGCCGTGCGTGCCCAGCAGCCCCGCGTCCGAGCTGCTGCTGTTCGGGTCGGGGTGGTCGGCCGTCGGGCGGCTCCATTCGACCTTGCCCGTGGTGAGCGAGAAGCGGACGGCCTTCAGGCCGTCACCGGCGCAGAGCAGCCCGCCGTCGAGTGCCGCGCAGGACGCGAACGCCGAGCCGGCGTTGGTCTGCTTGTCGGTCTCGTGGGCCTGCCAGGCGTGCCAGCCCGCGGGAAGTGCGGCGGACGGACCGGTGCGGGTGTCCCCGGTCAGCCGTGAGGCCGTCACGGTACCGGCCAGGGCGAGCACGAGGGCACCGGCGAGCGCGGCCGACCACCGTGCCCAGCGCCGCCTGTGGGGCCGGGCCGGCACGGTGTCCTGGGGTGCGGTGTCGGGTTCCCTGGCGGGCAGGCGCCCCTCGCGGAGCAGGTGCAGCAGGTCGCCGGGGTTCGGGCGGGCCTTGGGGTGCTTCTCCAGGCAGAGGCGGACGAAGGGGAGCAGGTCGTCCGGGACGCCGTCGAGGTCCGGCTCGGCCTCGACGACCCGGGTCGCCGTCTCCCAGGCACTCGCGCTGTCGAAGGGGCCGCGCCGGGTGGCGGCGTACACGAGGACCGCGCCGAGGGAGAACACGTCGGTGGCCGGGCCGACCTCGTGCGGGGAGGTGAACTGCTCGGGGGACATGAAGGGCGGGGTGCCCATCACCCGGCCGGTCTGGGTGAGGGCGTCGGCCGCGGTGGACTCGGCGGCACGGGAGATGCCGAAGTCGATGACGCGCGGGCCGTCCTCGGCGAGCATGACGTTGGCCGGTTTCAGGTCCCGGTGGACGACCCCGGCGCGGTGGATGTCGCGCAGGGCCTCGGCGAGGCCGGCGGCGAGTTCGCGCAGCCGCTCGGGGGACAGCGCGCCGTGGCGGCGGACGTGGGTGCCGAGGTCCTCGCCGGGGATGTAGAGCGTGGCCATCCAGGGGCGCGGGGCGTCGGCGTCCGCGTCCACCACGGGGGCCGTGAAGGCACCGCTGACCTGGCGTGCGGCGGCCACCTCGCGGCTGAACCGGAGGCGGAACTCGTCGTCGTCGGCGTACTGGCCGTGGACGACCTTGACCGCGAGGCGGCGACCGGAGGCGGACCGGGCGAGGTACACCACGCCCATGCCGCCGCTGCCGAGGCGGTCCGCGATGCGGTAGCCGCCGATCTCCGCCGGGTCTGCGTCGCGCAGCGCCATCCCCGTACGTCCCCCCCGTGGTGTGAAGTTGTTCAGCGTCTTGAGTCGTCCGGCCCGTTCCGGTCCGCCGGCCCCGCTCCGGGCAGGGCTCCGGTCAGAACTTGATCGAGCTGATGGAGTCCGCTATCGAGTTCAGGAAGCGGTCGATGGACGGGGCCATGCCGGTGGAGGCGAGGAAGAAACCGAAGAGGACCGCGACGATCGCGGGGCCCGCCTTGATGTTCCCCCCTCTCAGGAGCACTACAAGGATGATCGCCAACAGCAGCACCACAGACAGTGAAATGGCCACAACTGATCACACCCTCGGTCGGTCCGCTCTCCCGGCCCGGGGGTGCGGCCCGCACCCCCGCCAGAACCATCGTGCCACCAACCCGGCCCGCCCATGCGGCCCGTGACACAACGTCGGGCACCCGGCCGACGCGGGCGACCGGCCGCACGGTAATTCGACCGGGCCGCGCGCACATGACTCCCCGGGGAATTGCGCGACTTCGTTTCCACCTCCACACATTCTCTGCGCAGGTAATTCGAATTGATGGCACAGAGACGCCGTGTGCCCCATTTAGTCGGGATGAATCGGGACATCGAGGGTGGTTCGACGGCGCCTGTGCGCGCCATCACGTAGACAGAGATGCCAAGTTCATGAAATCGACGGGTATCCGAAGGCGTTAACCAGGAATGCCCGCGGGGGTTTTACGAAATCCCACGGACGGCGCTAGGGTGCCTGAGATGTTTGACGCCGCCTCCTCCTCCGGCCAGAACCGCAGACCGCTCCCCCCGGCACAGTCGCCGGCTGACGGAGTGCCCGGTCCGCGTACCCCGCCGAGCACGCAGGAGGGGCAGGCGAAGGCGGACAGACCCGGCAAGCAGCGCGACGCGTTCTTCGACAACGCCAAGTACCTGGCGATCGTGCTCGTCGCGATGGGTCACTCGTGGGAGCCGCTGAAGGGCGACAGCCGGATCCTGGAGGGCGTGTACACGGTCGTGTACTGCTTCCACATGCCGGCGTTCATCATCATCTCGGGCTTCTTCTCGCGCGGTTTCGACATGCGCCCGGACCGGCTGAAACGGCTGATCACCGGTGTCGTGGTGCCGTACGTCGTCTTCGAGACGGCGTACCCGACGTTCAGGAACCTGATCACGGGCTCGCACGAGGAGATCAGCCTCCTCGATCCCTGGTACCTGACCTGGTTCCTGGTCGCGCTGTTCATCTGGCGGCTGACGACGCCGATCTGGAAGCTGGTGCGCTCGCCGTTCGCGGTCGCCCTCGGCATCGCCATGCTGGCGTCCGTCACCCCGAACATCGGCGACGACCTCGATCTGCAGCGGGTCCTGCAGTTCCTGCCGTACTTCGTCCTCGGCCTGTGCATGAAGCCCGAGCACTTCCAGCTGGTGCGCCGCCGCTCGGTGCGGATCGCCGCGGTGCCGGTGTTCGCCGCCGCGCTGGCGGTCGGCTGGTGGGCGGTGCCGCGCATGAACACCGCGTGGTTCTACCACCGCGACTCCGCGCAGGAGCTGGGCGCGCCCTGGTGGTGCGGCCCGGTGATGACGCTCGCGATGATGGGCTGCTCGCTGCTGCTGACGGCCGGCTTCTTCTCCTGGGTGCCCGGCCGGAAGACGTGGTTCACGGCCCTGGGCGCGGGCACCCTGTACGGCTATCTGCTGCACGGCTTCCTGGTGAAGTTCGCCGACTACCGCGGCTGGTTCGACCACCCCTGGCTGCACCGCCCGCTCGGCGAGATCCTGGTGACCCTCGCCTTCGGTGCCGCCGTCACCCTGCTGTGCACCAAGCCCGTCCAGCGCGTCTTCCGGTTCGCGATGGAGCCGAGGATGGAGTGGGCGTTCAAGCAGGACGCGGCGGAACTCGCCCGCGAGCGGCAGCACAAGGACCGTGAGCGCGAGAAGGCCGGCGCCTAGGCCCTGTCGTCAAACTCCCTCCCCCAGCCTTCGGCCGGGCGGTGCCCCCAGCCCCGCGACGCCATGCACGCTCCCCCAAAGGGGGCACCCCCACTCGCCGCACCGGGCGCGGACCCACGTACATCCAGTACGAGGGTCAGCGCCCGGCGGGCACCGACCGCTACCGCAGGCCGAGAAGCGCGCGCATGCGGGCGTACTTCTCGGTCAGTCGCTCCCGGGTCGGCCCGTCCAGGACCGCCAGCCGCTCCGGGTCGGCGTTGTGCGCCAGGTCGGCCTCCTTGACCAGGCGCGCGCCGTCGGTCGCGAGGATCCGCCCCGCATACGCCTCCGGCTCCTCCCCCGGCCGCTTGGTGAGGGCGTCCACGATGGCCTTGGTACGGGCGCTCAGGGCCGCCTGTTCGAGCCACTGACGGCTGAGGGCGTCGTCCTCGACGGCATCGTGCAGCCAGGCAGCCGCGATCTGTTCCGCGTCCCCGCCCCGGTCGCGCACACCGGCGGCGACGGCGGCGAGGTGCTCGGCGTACGGCCGTCCCGCCTTGTCCCTCTGGCCCTCGTGGGCGGCGCGGGCGACGGCCTCGACCTCGGCGGGCGTGAGCTGTGTCATCGCCCCAGTGTCGCAAAGCGGGGCGCTCAGCGGATCGGTGCCGTCCCCTGACGGCAGATCAGCAGCAGCGCCCGGTCGTCGTTGACGTCCTTGGCGACCGCCTCGATGAGATGCCAGGCGGCGCCGTGGAAGCCGCCGGCGACATAGCGGTCGGCCTCGCCGGTGAGCCGGTCGATGCCCTCGACGATGTCGCGGTCGGAGGTTTCCACCAGACCGTCCGTGAACAGCATCAACACGTCACCGGGGCGCAGCGAGCCCTTCACGGGGTCGAACTGGGCGCCGTCGTACACACCGAGGAGCGGGCCCTCGGCGGCCTTCTCCTCCCAGCGTCCGCTGCCCGCGCTCAGCTGCAGCCCCGGCGGATGCCCGGCGGAGTACAGCTCGTAGTCGCCGGAGTCTAGGTCCAGGACGAGATGGATGGAGGTGGCGAAGCCCTCGTCCCAGTCCTGGCGCAGGAGGTAGCCGTTCGCGGCCGGGAGGAAGGAGTGCGGGGGGAGGGAGCCCAGCAGGCCCCCGAACGCCCCCGACAGCAGCAGGGCGCGTGATCCCGCGTCCATGCCCTTGCCGGACACGTCCGTGAGCACGACCTCCAGCGTGCGGCCGCCGTTCGTGCGGGCCGCGACGACGAAGTCACCGGAGAAGGACTGGCCGCCGGCCGGGCGCAGCGCCATCTCGTGGTGCCAGCCCTGCGGCAGCTTCGGCAGCTTGCTCTGCACCCGGATCCGCTCGCGCAGGTCGAACAGCATGGTGCCGCCGCGCCGCCAGGGCACGCCGACCCGGCTGCGGAACTGGGCCGTGAGCAGGCCGAAGAACCCGCAGGCGGCCACCACCAGGACGATGCCCGGAGTGACCCGCGAGGGCCCTTCCGTGTACGGCCCGAGCCGCACCGACTCCACGATCAGCGCGGTGGCCCCCGCCGCGTACAGGCCGAGCAGGCTCGCCGGGCGCAGCAGCAGTCCGCCGGCGATGATCGGCAGCACCAGGGTGGCCGGGGAGCACCACACCGAGTCGACCAGGGTCATGGCCATGAGGAGGGGAATGGTGAGCAGCAGCCCGGCGAACGCGATCCAGTCGGAGCCGTCGCCGCGGAAGTAGTCCACGGCGCTTCTGCGCAGGCCGGTGCGGGCCCGGTGCCACTGCATCTTCCACCGGGCCGTGAACGTCTCGGCCTTCGCGCGCCGCTCTCCTGCTGCCATTAGTTCGGGACCCTATCCATCGGACCGGCTGCTTGGCACGGGAGGTCCCACTTGTCCCCCGTGCGGGGTTCGACTTCGCGGTTCGTCCTCACAGTGAACGGCACGCGTGGCCATCGCGCCGCCGTCCGGCAGAAATTCGCTGGCTCGCCCCGCAATGCCCTGGTATGCATGGCCCATGGGGACTGACCGGGGAACCGAGCTGAAGGTGCTGCGCGAGTCCGACTGGGACCGGTGGTACGACGTTCTGTACCGCGCCTTCGGCGCCTCGGCGGCGCCGCCCGAGGAGCGTGAACTGGACAGGTCCCTCACGGAGTTCGACCGCTCCCTGGCAGCCTGGGACGGGGACGAGATCGTCGGTACGGCGGGTGCGTTCAGCTTCCGGATGACCGTGCCCGGCGGGGCCCCGGTTCCGGCGGCCGGCGTGACCATGGTCGGCGTGGCGGCCACCCACCGGCGGCGCGGGGTGCTGACCTCGATGATGCGCCGGCAGCTGGACGACGTACGGGAGCTGGGCGAGCCGCTCGCGGTGCTGACCGCGTCCGAGCCCGCGATCTACGGCCGCTTCGGGTACGGCGCGGCCACCTTCCGTACGTCCGCCGAGATCGACACGAGCCGGGTGACCCTCTCCCTGCCGCCCGGCGTCGACGACGTACGGCTGCGCTACGCCGCGCCCGCCGACGTCCTCGGCGCCTGCGAGGCGGTCTACGCGAAGCTGGTACCGCAGCGGCCCGGGATGCTGGCCCGGCGGCCCGGCTGGGAGCGGGCCGGTCTGCTCGACCCGGAGAGCGAGCGGGGCGGGGCGTCGGCGCTGCAGTGCGTGGTGGCCGAACGGGACGGCCAGGTGACGGGGTACGCCCGGTTCAGCACCAGGATCGGCTGGGGCGAGAGCGGGCACGACGGCACGGTGCGGCTGAAGGACCTGGCCGCGCTCGACCCCGTCACCGAGGCGGCGCTGTGGCGGTTCCTGTTCGGCATCGACCTGATGACGACACTGTCGGTGAACTCGCGACCGGTCGACGACACCTGGCGGTACCTGGTCTCGGACACCCGGCGCTGCCGGCCGCGCCTGAAGGACGACGCGTACGTCCGTCTCGTCGACGTCGGTACGGCACTGTCGGCGCGTACGTACCAGGCGCCGGTCGACGTCGTGCTGGAGGTGGAGGACACCTTCTGCCCGTGGAACGCGGGGCGTTGGCGGCTGACGGGCGACCCCAAGGGCGCCTCCTGCGAGCGTACGTCCGACGCCGCCGAACTCTCCCTCTCCGTGCGCGAGCTGGGCGCGTCCTATCTCGGCGGTGTGACGCTGCTGTCGCTGGCGGCGGCCGGGCGGGTACGGGAGCTGCGGCCGGGGGCGCTGACGGAGGCGTCGGTGGCGTTCGGCTCACCGGTGGCCCCGTGGCTGCCGCACGGCTTCTAGCGGGCTTGACGTACCCCCGTCGACGACGGACGGCACGGTGAAGGCTTCCTTCACCGTGCCGTCGTCGTGGAGGAGGGCGGATCAGCCGACGGACACCTTGTCGGCCGGGGCCTCGACGGCGGGGGCCGGGCGGTCCGCCGTGAGCTTCTGCTTCACCAGGGCGATGATCACCACGATCGCCGCGACCGCCACCGACAGCAGCACGGTCGTACGGCCGCTGCTCTCACCCTTGGTGTCGGTCAGCATGTAGCCGAGGACGAAGAGAATGAAGAAGGCCGTCGCCCAGGTCAGGTACGGGTACAGCCACATCTTGACGACGAGCTTCTCCGGCGCCTCCCGCTGGATGATCTTCCGCATCCGCAGCTGCGAGAAGCAGATGACCAGCCACACGAACAGGGCCACCGCGCCACTGGAGTTGACCAGGAAGAGGAACACGGTCTTCGGGTACGCGTAGTTGAAGAAGACCGCCACGAAGCCGAAGACGACCGAGGCCAGGATCGCCGCCATCGGCACACCGCGGGAGGTGGTGCGGGCGAACGCCTTCGGGGCGTCACCGCGCTGGCCCAGCGAGAAGGCCATGCGGGAGGCCGTGTAGAGGCCCGAGTTCAGGCAGGACAGCACCGAGGTCAGGATGATGACCTTCATGATCTGACCGGCGTCGGGGATGCCGAGGGTGTTGAGGGCCGCGACGTACGAGCCCTGCTTCACGATGGACGCGTCGTTCCACGGCAGCAGCGAGACCACGACCAGGATCGAGCCCAGGTAGAAGACGCCGATACGCCAGATGATGCTGTTGGTGGACTTGGTGACCGCGCGCTGCGGGTCCTCCGACTCGCCGGCCGCGAGGGTGGCGATCTCGCTGCCCATGAAGGAGAAGACGACCAGCAGCACACCGGTGAGGATGGTGCCGGGACCGTGCGGCAGGAAGCCGCCGTGGTCGGTCAGGTTGCCGAAGGACGCCTTGTCGGCGTGCACCCCCGGAAGCACTCCGAAGATGGCCAGCAGACCGATGACGATGAACGCGCTGATCGCCACGACCTTGATGCCGGCGAACCAGAACTCGAACTCGCCGTAGGAGCCGACGGAGACCAGGTTGGTCGCGGTCAGCACGGTCATCACGATCAGCGCCCAGGCCCACTGCGGCACGCCCGGCACCCAGCCGTGCAGGATCCCGGCGCCGGCGGTGGCCTCGACGGCCAGCACGACGACCCAGAAGAACCAGTAGAGCCAGCCGATGGAGAACCCGGCCCAGCGGCCGAGGGCGCGGTCGGCGTGCGCGGAGAAGGAGCCGGAGGTGGGGTTGGCGGCCGACATCTCGCCAAGCATCCGCATCACGAGGACGACGAGGGTGCCGACGATCGCGTAGGAGAGGAGGATGCCCGGTCCCGCGGTGGCGATACCGGAGCTGGAACCGACGAAGAGGCCGGCTCCGATGACGCCACCGATCGCGATCATCGACAGATGGCGGTTCTTGAGTCCTGCTTGAAGGCCCGAACCAGGGGTCATGGACGGATTTCCTTTACGCCAGGCGGAGCATCTCGCACGAGCGGTGTACGAGTCGGTCCAGTGAATCCGAGGCGAACGGATTCGGGAACCTCTGAATCCGTATCGTTACTTGAGGTTCCCTTGAGGTTCTATGGCCCCGCTCACATTTTCCTAGGCCTGGCACCCGAGGCTGCTGCCCGGAATGGGGCGTGTCACACTCATGGCATGCGCGTGTATCTCGGCTCCGACCATGCTGGCTACGAACTCAAGAACCACCTCGTCGAGTGGCTCAAGGCGGCGGGTCACGAGCCCGTCGACTGCGGGCCGCACATCTACGACGCCCAGGACGACTACCCGCCCTTCTGCCTCAGGGCGGCCGAGCGCACCGCGGCGGACGCCGACGCCCTCGGCATCGTGATCGGCGGCTCCGGCAACGGCGAGCAGATCGCCGCGAACAAGGTGAAGGGCGTGCGGGCGGCGCTGGCCTGGAGCGAGGAGACGGCGGCGCTCGGGCGGCAGCACAACAACGCCAACGTGGTGGCCGTGGGTGCGCGGATGCACAGCACGGAGGAGGCGACGAAGTTCGTCGAGGTCTTCCTCAACACGCCGTTCTCCGGTGACGAGCGCCACATTCGACGGATCGACATGCTGTCGGCGTACGAGACGACGGGCGACCTCCCGCCGATCCCGGCCCACCACCCGCAGCAGTAGGACACTGGGGGCTCCGCCCCCAGACCCCGTCCTGCCGCCTCGGCCCGGGGAGACGGGCGGGCGAGCGGGCGAAAAGGATGGAAAGGACATCCCCGCCTTGCCGGAAGGGCACACCATTCATCGGCTGGCCCAGGACTACGCCGAGCGGTTCCTCGGCACCGCCCCGCGCGTCAGCAGCCCGCAGGGCAAGTTCTCCGACGCCGCGGCCCTGCTGGACTCGGCCGAGCTCACGGCCACCGAAGCCCACGGCAAGCACCTCTTCCTCCGCTTCCGGGACACCGACTGGGTCCACATCCACCTCGGCCTCTTCGGGAAGGTCGGCTTCGGCGACGCCCCCGCACCCCCGGCGACCGACACCGTCCGGCTCCGGCTCGCGAACGACACCGCGTACGTGGACCTCCGCGGCCCCACCACCTGCGCACTGATCACCGGCGCCGAGAAGCGGGCCGTACACGACCGCCTCGGCCCCGACCCGCTCCGCGAGGACGCCGATCCGAGCGCGGCGTACCGCAGGATCTCCCGCAGCCGTACGGCGGTCGCCGCACTCCTCATGGACCAGAAGATCGTCGCCGGCGTCGGCAACGTCTACCGCGCCGAGGTCCTGTTCCGGCACGGCATCGACCCCTACCGCGCGGGCAGGGACATCAGCCGCGCCGAGTGGGACGCCCTGTGGGCCGACCTCGTCGAGCTGATGCGCGAAGGGGTCCGGAAGAACAGGATCGACACGGTCCGGGCCGAGCACACCCCGGAGGCCATGGGCCGGCCACCCCGCGTGGACGACCACGGCGGCGAGGTGTACGTCTACCGCCGCGCCACCCTGCCCTGCCACATATGCGGCGACGGGATCCGCACCGCCGGCCTCGCCGCCCGCAACCTCTTCTGGTGCCCCACCTGCCAGAAGCCCTGAAACGACTCCCGTGAAGTCGTGGTCGACCCCGAGGCCCGTACCGCACGGATCCAGGCCGGGGTCCGCTGGGGGCAGGTGGTCGCAGTGTCGTACACGTGGGGCGGCGGACTCGGCACCCTGGCGCGAGAGTTCGGCTATGCGGCGGACCATGTGCGGTGGCCGGAGGTCGTCAACCACCTGGGCGGCGCGCTCGCCCGGCCGGCGCCGGAGACGCGGAAGAGGCTCGCCCGGGTCGGGGAGACCTTCGACCCGGGCGAGCCTCTTCCGCAGGAACCACGGCGTCGGCGCGTGAGTTCCGGCGGGTCCTAGCGCTTGTTCGCGAACCTCCAGGCGGTGGGCAGCGCGCCCATCGCCAGCGCGGCCTTGAGGGCGTCGCCGATCAGGAACGGGGTGAGGCCGGCGGCGACGGCCTGGGAGAGGGAGAGGTGGGCGGCGAGGGCCAGGTAGGGGACGCCGACGGCGTAGATGATCGCCTCGCCGAGGATCATCGTGCCCGCCATGCGCAGCGGCGAGCGGTCGGCGCCGCGCCGGGCCAGGGCGCCGACGGCCGCCGAGGCGAGCAGCATGCCGAGGACGTAGCCGAAGGAGACCGAGGCCGCGCCGGAGGTGCCGTCCGCGAACCACGGCACGCCCGCGACACCGGCGAGCGCGTACAGGGCGAGGGAGAGGAAGCCGCGGCGGGCGCCGAGCGCGGTGCCGACGAGCAGCGCGGCGAAGGTCTGGCCGGTCACCGGCACCGGGGTGCCGGGCACCGGGATAGCCACCTGGGCCGCGAGGCCGGTGAGCACGGCGCCGCCGACGACGAGAGCCGCGTCGCGGACGCGGGACGCGGGGAGCAGGTCGGCGAGAACTGCGCCGGGGCGGGCGGTGGCGGTGGCGGTACTCATGGGGGCTCCGCGGGTGACGGGGACATGCTGGGACACGGTGACGCTATCCCAGCCGACTGGAGCCGATCACCATCAGCGCTCGACAAATGACGGAACGAGGGCTTGGTGGGCTTCGGACAAAGAGTGTGGACTACACCGATCATGGCGTGACACTGGTCACTGAGGCAGGGACGTACAGCTCACTCGGCGGGGTGCCGAGGGGACTGTGGGGTCTCACCAAATGAATCCGGGTCATCTGGCCGGATTCACCTTCCCTGCCCTACCCTTCCAGCCATGGTTGCCCAGGCCCGGTACTTCACCTCGCGTCGCTATGTCGACCTGCGACGCCAGGGCACGGCCACCTGTCGCCGCCCGGGGTAGGGGCGAGCGCTCGGCACGCCCCTCCTTCCGAGACGTGTCGGCCCCGTTTCCTTCAGGACGGTTCCTCATGCCCCGTACCGCGGCACCCACTCTTGTCTCGCCCGTTCCGCGTGCCGCCGACAGCGACCGGCGGCGCACCAGCGCCAGTGTCGTGCTGCGGTCCGTGCTGGAGCACGGGCCGGTGGCGCGCAGCACCGTCGCCCGGCTGACGGGTCTTTCGCCGGCGTCGGTCACCGAGCACTGCGCCCGGCTCACCGGACTCGGCCTGATCCGCGAGTCTGCCGCGCCCCGCCGCTCGGGCGGGGTCGGCCGGCCGCATGTCCCCGTCGACCTGGACGACACGGGGTTCCTGGTCGGCGGGGTGCACGTGGCCGTGCCGTACACGACGGTCGCGCTGCTGGATCTGCGCGGCCGGGTGGTGGCACGGCGCGAGCTGAAGCATGAACGGCCCGATCCGGGCCGGGTGCTGGCGCGGGCCGCCGAGGGGCTCGCCGCGCTGCTCGCCGGGGTGCCGGGCCGCCGGCCGCTGGGGGTCGGGGTGGCCGTCGGCGGCTGGGTGGACCGGGAGACCGGCACCGTGGTCGAGCACGAGCTGCTGGGCTGGCGCGAGGTGCCGGTGCGGGAGCTGCTCGGCGCCCGCACCGGGCTGCCGGTCCATGTGGACGGGCACGCGCGGGCGTTGCTGCACGGGGAGCGGCTGTTCGGGCGGGCCCGGGGCAGCCGGAGCGTGCTGCACCTGTTCGTGGGCAATGTGGTCGACGCGGCCTTCGCCACCAACGACGAGGTGCACCACGGGCCGCGTTCGGCGGCCGGGGCGATCGCGCATCTGCCGGTGCCGGGCGGCACCGAACGGTGCCCGTGCGGCCGTACCGGCTGCCTTCAGGTCGAGCTGAGCGAGCGGACGCTGTGCCGGCGGGCCCGCGCCGCGGGCGTGATCGACTCGGCCAATCCGATGCACGTGGTGGCCGCGGCGGCGGCCGGGGACGCGGTGGCCCGACGGCTGCTGGTCGAGCGGTCCCGGACGACCGGACGGGCGGCCGGGCTGCTGCTGGACGTGCTCAATCCGGAGACGGTCGTGGTGACCGAGGTGGGGATCCTCCATTTCGAGGACTGCCTCGGCGCGCTCCGGGAAGCGGTCGGGGAGGGCCGTGCGGCGGCCGTGCTGCCGACGAGTTTCCCGGATTCCGTGCTGGCGGTGGCGGGCGGTTCGGTCGCTCTCGACGTGCTGTTCCGGGATCCGCTGGGCCTGTCACCTGAGGCTATTTAATTCAGAAACTCGGAATATTGACAGCGATCGTCGAAGGACAGGAACATGCTGGTCATGAGCCCGCTTACCTGCTGTCGCACCCTTTGTTGCTGACACATTGCCGCGCGTGAAGCGCGCGTTTCAGGCTCCGTGCTCTCTTTTTTCCTCCGGCCCCTGGCTCCGGAATTCCGCCTGCCTTTTCCCTTCTTTCCCCTTCTTCCCCTTCTTTCCCCTCCTTTCCTTCGGGGAGTTCTCATGCACCGTCGTGTCTTTCTCGCCTCCCTGCTGGGCGCGTCCGCCGCCGTCGGCCTCGGCGGCTGCGCCAAGGGCGATGCCTCCGCCGACGCCAAGGGCGCCGCCACCAGGCCGCTCGCGGACAAGGTCCCGGCCGGCACCAGCCTGAAGATCGCCTCGTACCTGGGCCAGCAGCAGCTGCAGTTCCGGCTGGCGAAGCTGCCTCAGCTGCCGTTCACGGTGTCGAACTGGCTCAACATCGGCGCCGGCCCGGATGTCATCAACGCCTTCCGCGCGGGGTCCCTCGACCTCGCCAACAACGCCGGCATCCCGCCGATCCAGGCGCACTACCAGGGCTTCGACGCCAAGATCGTGGCGATCGACCTCACCCGCAAGCCCAACTACGTCTTCGCCACGAAGCCCGGCAGCGACATCCACACCGTCGCCGACTTCAAGGGCAGGCGGCTCGCGTTCTCCCAGGGCCAGGCGCAGGGCGTCGTCCTGCTGCGGGCGCTGAAGCAGGCGGGCCTGACGTACGACGAGGTGAAGCTGGTCCCGCTGACCAGCAACCAGTTCCTCACCGCCCTGCAGTCCGGACAGGTCGACGTGGCCCCGCTCGCCAACAGCCAGGCGCCCGCCTATCTGAAGCAGTACGAGGCGAAGGGCGCCCGCACCATCCCCACCGACGTCGTCGACCTGCTCAACCTGCTGTGGGCCCCGCAGTCCGTGCTGAACGACCCGGCGAAGGCCGCCGCGATCGCCGCCTACATCCCGCAGTGGGCCAAGGGCCAGGTGTGGCAGTACGAGCACCCGGACGTCTGGAACGAGGAGTTCTACGTCAAGACCCAGAACCTGACCCTCGAGCAGGCGCGCGGCATCAGCAGGCTCGCCAACAAGCCGCTGTTCCCGCCCAGTTGGGCCGAGGCGATCAAGTGGGAGCAGGAGACGGCCGATCTGCTCGCCGCGGGCGGGTTCGTGGAGAAGTTCGACGTCGGCTCGCTCTTCGACCACCGCTTCGAGTCGATCGCCGCCAAGGCCGTACCCGAGGAGTACCGGAAATGACCGCGCTGACCACGACGACCTCCGTCGCTGCGGCGGAGGCCGGGGAGGTTCCCGAGGTCCGCAGGCGCCGCCGCCTCTCCCCCGGCCGCCGGCTGCCCGCCGCCCGGCTGATCGGCCCCCTCGTCCTCCTCGCCCTGTGGGCCGCGGCCTCCGCCGCCGGAACCCTCGACACGGGTGCCGTCCCGGCGCCCTGGACGGTCATCAGGACCGCCGGTCATCTGTGGACCGACGGCACCCTGGCCACCGACATCGGGACCTCGGTGCAGCGGGCCGGATACGGCTTCGCGATCGGCCTGGCCGCGGGCGTGCTGCTCGCCCTCGCCGCCGGGCTCAGCCGCGCCGGCGAGGCGCTGATCGACGGGACCGTGCAGTTCAACCGGGCGATCCCGACGCTCGGCCTGATCCCGCTGTTCATCCTCTGGCTGGGCATCGGGGAGACCTTCAAGGTCGCCATCATCGCGATCGTCGTCTACATCCCGATCTATCTGAACACGCATGCCGCGCTGTCCGGCATCGACGGCCGGTACGTCGAACTCGCCGAGGTACAGGGCCTTTCGAGGCTCACCTTCATCCGCCAGGTGGTGATCCCCGGCGCGCTGCCCGGATTCTTCGTGGGACTCCGGCTCGGTGTGACGGGCTCCTGGCTGGCCCTGGTGGTCCTGGAGCAGATCAACGCCACCAGCGGCCTCGGCTACATGATGTTCCAGGCACAGAACTACGGCCAGAGCGACGTCATCCTGGTCGGCCTGCTGATCTACGGCGTGTTCGGCCTGGTCTCCGACAGCGCGGTCCGTCTCATCGAACGGAGGGTGCTGTCGTGGCGCCGCACACTGAGCAACTGACCCGACCCGCCGTCCGGCTGCGGGGCCTGACCAGGTCCTTCGAGGGCCGCACGGTCCTCGACGGCATCGACCTCGACCTGCCCCCGGGCCAGTTCACGGCCCTGCTCGGGCACAGCGGCTCGGGCAAGAGCACCCTGCTTCGGGCGATCGCCGGGCTGGACCACGGGGTCGCGGGCGGCGGCCTGCTCACCGCCCCCGAGCGGGTCTCGGTCGTCTTCCAGGACTCCCGGCTGCTGCCCTGGCGCCGGGTGCTGGACAACGTCCTGCTCGGTACCGACGGCAAGGACGCCGAGGAGCGCGGCCGGGCCGCCCTCGCCGAGGTCGGACTGAAGGGCCGCGAGCGGGCCTGGCCGGGCGAGCTGTCCGGCGGCGAGGCACAGCGGGCGGCACTGGCCCGCTCCCTGGTCGGCGAGCCCGAACTGCTGCTGGCCGACGAGCCGTTCGGCGCGCTGGACGCGCTCACCCGGATCCGGATGCACGGCCTGCTGCGCGACCTGTGGCAGCGCCACCGCCCCTCCGTCCTCCTGGTCACCCACGACGTGGACGAGGCGATCGTGCTGGCCGACCGGGTCCTCGTCCTCGACCGGGGCCGCATCGGCCTCGACCTGACCATCGACCACCCCCACCCGCGCTCCTACCGCGAGCCGGTCCTGGGCGAGTACCGCGAACGACTGCTGACCGCACTGGGCGTCACGGAGGACCACCGGTGACACAGAGAAGACTCCACCTCAACGCGTTCCTGATGAACACCGGGCACCACGAGGCCTCCTGGCGGCTGCCGGAGAGCGACCCGTACGCGCACGTCGACCTGGCGCACTACGTGCGGCTCGCGCGGATCGCCGAGCGCGGGACCTTCGACTCGCTCTTCCTCGCCGACGGCCCCCAGCTGTGGGGCAACCTCGCCCAGCGCCCGGCCGGGGCCCTGGAACCGCTCACCCTGCTGACCGCGCTGGCGACGGCCACCGAGCACATCGGCCTGATCGCCACCGCGTCCACGTCGTACAACTCGCCCTACAACCTGGCCCGCAAGTTCGCCTCGCTGGACATCATCAGCGGCGGCCGGGCCGGGTGGAACATCGTCACCACGGCGGGGGCCGAGGCCGCCCGGAACTTCGGGCTGGACGCCGAGCCCGCGCACGCCGAGCGGTACGCCCGAGCGGCCGAGTTCCTCGATGTGGCGCTGAAGCTGTGGGACAGCTGGGAGGACGACGCGATCGTCGCCGACAAGGCGGCCGGCGTCTGGGGCGACGACAGCAAGGTCCATCCGCCCCGGCACCGGGGGACGTACTTCAGCGTGGCCGGTGCCCTCAACGTGCCCCGCCCGCCCCAGGGTTACCCGCTGCTGGTGCAGGCGGGGTCGAGCGAGGACGGCAAGGCCTTCGCCGCCCGCTACGCGGAGGCGGTCTTCACCGCCCAGCAGACCCTCGCCGACGCCCAGGCCTTCTACGCCGGTCTCAAGTCCCGTACGGCACGGGCGGGACGGGATCCCGAGCACATCAAGGTGCTGCCCGGGATCGTGCCCGTCCTCGGCTCGACGCAGGCGGAGGCACGGGCGGCGGAGCAGCTGCTGGAGGACCACATCGTGTACGACCACGGGGTGGACCGGCTGGAGCGGCTGCTGCAACTCCCCGCGGAGACACTGGAGTTGGACGCCCAGCTTCCGGCCGACCTGCCGCCCGAGTCCGCGGTCGAGGGGGCCAAGAGCCGCTACACGCTCGTGGTCGAGCTGGCCCGGCGCGAGCGGCTCACCGTCCGGCAGCTGATCGGCCGGCTCGGCGGCGGGCGCGGCCACCTCACCTTCGCCGGGACGCCCGAGCAGGTCGCCGACCAGATCGAGACCTGGTTCACGCAAGGAGCCGCCGACGGCTTCAACATCATGCCCGCCGTACTGCCCTCCGGCCTGGACGCCTTCGTCGAGCACGTCGTACCGCTGCTGCGCGCCCGCGGCCTGTTCCGCGACGCCTACGGACCCCGCCAGACCCTCCGGGAGCGCTACGGCCTCCCCCGACCCGCCAACCAGTACCTGAGCCCGGCCCCCGCCCTCGTCTGAAAGGACCCGCACATGTCCATCGAGATCACCAAGGTCACCGCTCGCATCGGCGCCCGTGTCTCCGGCGTCGACATCACCAGGCCGCTCGCGCCGGAGGAGGTCACCGCGATCCGCGAGGCCCTCAACGTCCACAAGGCGCTCGTCTTCGACGCGGGCAGCCTGGACGACGCCGGACAGCAGGCCTTCGCCCGCCACTTCGGCGACCTGACCACCGCGCACCCGACGGTCGGCGCGGTCGACGGCGCGCCGAACGTGCTGCCCGTGGACAGCGAGCGGGGCCGCGCCAACCACTGGCACACCGATGTGACCTTCGTGCTCAACCCGCCGCAGGCCAGCACCCTGCGCTCGATCACCGTCCCGCCGTACGGCGGCGAGACCCTGATCGCCAACGCGGCCGCCGCCTACCGGGACCTGCCCGAGCCGCTGCGCCGCCTGGCCGACACCCTGTGGGCCGAGCACACCAACGACTACGACTACGCCGTACCGGACGAGGAGATCGACGAGGAGCAGGCCGCCCAGCGCGCCCAGTTCACCTCCATCCGGTACCGCACCGCGCACCCGGTGGTCCGGGTGCACCCGCTGACCGGGGAGCGGGGTCTGTTCATCGGCGGGTTCGCGCAGCGGATCGTGGGCCTGTCGGTCGGCGAGTCCCGCAAGATCCTGGACCTGTTCCAGGCGTACATCACCCGGCCGGAGAACATCCTGCGCCACCGCTGGGCGGAGAACGAGCTGGTGCTCTTCGACAACCGGATCACCCAGCACTACGCCATCGACAACTACGACGGACGGCCGCGCCGGCTGCACCGGGTGACCGTCGCCGGTGACGTGCCGGTCGGCATCGAGGGCAAGGAGAGCTACTCGATCGAGGGCGACGCCTCGCACTACACGCCGGTGCTCGCGGCGGCGTAACCGGATCGCCACCCTCCGCACAGAGGGTGTCCGGATACTGGGCGGTCCCTCCGCGTCAGCGGACGGGCCGCCCAGACTGGCGGGGTTTTTGCCCGCCCATTGCCTTGCCCGGGAGAACCGCGCCCATGCCCAGCAGTACGACCACCGAGACGCCACCCCAGCAGCAGGACGGCGCCTCCCTCTCCCACGGCCTCAAGCAGCGCCATCTGTCGATGATCGCCCTGGGCGGCGTCATCGGCGCGGGCCTGTTCGTCGGCTCCGGCGCGGGCATCGCCGCCGCAGGTCCGTCCATCGTCCTCGCGTACACGCTCTCCGGCCTGCTGGTGATGCTGGTGATGCGGATGCTGGGTGAGATGTCGGCCGCCTACCCGTCGTCGGGCTCCTTCTCCGCGCACGCCGAGCGGGCGATCGGCCCGTGGGCGGGCTTCGCCGCCGGCTGGTCCTTCTGGGTGCTGCTGTGCACGGCCGTCGGCCTGGAGGGCATCGGCGCCGCGAAGATCGTCCAGGGCTGGCTGCCCGGCACCCCGCAGTGGATGTGGGTGGCCCTGTTCATGGTGGTGTTCTGCGGCGCGAACCTGGCCGCGGTGAAGAACTTCGGCGAGTTCGAGTTCTGGTTCGCCGCGCTGAAGGTGGGCGCGATCAGCCTGTTCCTGATCCTGGGCGCCCTGGCCGTCGCGGGCGTCCTGCCCGGCACGGACTCCCCCGGCACCTCGCACCTCACCCACTTCTTCCCGCACGGCAGCGAGGGCCTGATCATCGGCCTGCTCGCGTCCGTCTTCTCCTACGGCGGCATGGAGACGGTCACCATCGCCGCGGCCGAGTCGGAGAACCCGGTCAAGGGCGTGGCCTCCGCCGTCCGTACGGCGATGTGGCGCATCGCCCTGTTCTACATCGGCTCCATGGCGGTCGTCGTCACCCTGGTCCCGTGGGACTCCAAGGCGGTCGTCGAGAAGGGCCCGTACGTCGCCACGCTCGACCACCTCGGCATCCCCGGCGCCGGCCAGCTGATGAAGGTGGTCATCCTGGTCGCCCTGCTGTCCGCGATGAACGCCAACATCTACGGCTCCTCGCGCATCGCCTACTCGCTGGTCGAGCGCGGCCAGGGCCCGAGGACGCTGATCAGGCTGTCCGGCGGGGTTCCCCGCATCGCCGTACTCACCTCCTGCTTCTTCGGTTTCGTCTGCGTGCTGCTCAGCTACTGGAGCCCGGACCGGGTCTTCCCCTGGCTGCTGAACATGATCGGCGCGGTCATCCTGGTCGTCTGGATCTTCATCGCGGTCTCCCAGCTGCTGCTGCGCCGCCGTATCGAGCGCGAGACCCCCGAGAAGCTGGTCGTGCGCATGTGGGCGTTCCCCTGGCTGACCTGGGTCGCGCTGGCCGGCATGGTGGCGATCTTCGTCCTGATGGCCCGCGAGCCGGACACCCGCGTCCAGCTCTACTCCACCGGCGGCATGACCCTGTTCCTGGCGGTCGTGGGCTACCTCTGGCAGCGGGCCCGCGCCGGTCGCTGACAGCCCGGCTCCGGCAAGGCCCCCGCGTGACACACGTGGGGGCCTTTGTGTTCCCCGGGCGCAATTGTTGCTAGCGTGTAGTTGCAACAGACTTGCAATAAGGTCTCGGAGGGGATCACCCATGCCCGTCTACTCGCTGCCCGACCTGCCCTACGACTACTCCGCGCTGGCCCCCGTGATCAGCCCGGAGATCATCGAACTGCACCACGACAAGCACCACGCGGCCTATGTGAAGGGCGCCAACGACACCCTGGAGCAGCTCGCCGAGGCGCGGGACAAGGAGTCCTGGGGATCCATCAACGGGCTGGAGAAGAACCTGGCCTTCCACCTCTCCGGGCACATCCTGCACAGCATCTACTGGCAGAACATGACCGGCCCGAAGGACGGCGGCGGCGAGCCGCTCGCGGCCGACGGCGTGGGCGAGCTGGCGGACGCGATCAGGGAGTCCTTCGGCTCCTTCGCCGCCTTCAAGGCCCAGCTCTCCAAGGCCGCCGCCACCACCCAGGGCTCCGGCTGGGGCGTGCTGGCGTACGAGCCGCTGAGCGGCCGGCTGATCGTGGAGCAGGTCTACGACCACCAGGGCAACGTCGGCCTGGGCTCCACCCCCGTCCTGGTCTTCGACGCCTGGGAGCACGCCTTCTACCTCCAGTACCGGAACCAGAAGGCGGACTTCGTCGAGGCCATGTGGCAGGTCGTCAACTGGCAGGACGTCGCCCGCCGTTATGCGGCCGCCAAGTCCCGCGCGAACGTGCTCCTGCCGGCTCCCTGAGAGCCCCTCGCTCGTCCTGCCTCGTGATCGTCTTCTCACCCTTCACGGCGGCAGGCGGAAGAACGGAGAACCCCGTGAGGACGTGACTCACGGGGTTCTCCGCATGCGCGGGGTGGGTGAGTGGCGCACGATGAGCGTATGTCCGACCACGACATGTCCCACGGTGGCGCGCGGCGGCTCGTCCGGGCGGCGGCCGCGGTCGCACTGGCCGCGACCGCGCTGCTGTCGGCCACCGGTTCCGCGCCGGCCGCGTCCAAGGACGACACGGTCGCCCTGCACACGCTCGACGACATCGTCAAGGGCCACTACAAGGCCGCCACCGCCCACTTCGACGCAAGTATGCGCAAGCACCTGCCGCCGGACGGGCTGGAGAAGGTGTGGAAGAGCTACCAGGCCCAGTTCGGACACTACAGGTCGCACGGGAAGCCCAAGGACACCGAGTCCGGCCGCTACACCGTGGTCGGCGTGCCCCTGCGCATGCAGCACAGCGCCGGCGAGTTCCGCCTGAGCTTCGACAAGAAGGGGTCCGTCGCCGGCCTGTTCTTCCTCAAGCCGGGCGTGCCGGTCCCGAAGCCGTCGCGCACATGATCAGGGAACGGGCCCGGCGCGCTGAACGGCACCGGGCCCGTGCGACGGCGGCCTACAGGTTGCTGAAGTCCGGTCCCTTGGTCCGGGTCCGCTTGATCTCGTAGAAGCCCGGCACCGAGGCCACGGCGAGGGTGCCGTCCCACAGGCGGGCCGCCTCCTCGCCCTTCGGGGCGGGGGTGACGACCGGGCCGAAGAAGGCGATCTGCTCGCCGTCGGGGCCGGGCACCGCGATGACCGGGGTGCCGACGTCCTGGCCGACCTTCTCGATGCCCTCCTTGTGGGAGGCGCGCAGCTCGGCGTCGTACTCGAAGTCCTGCTGCTCGGCGTAGTCGATGAGGTCGGCGGGCAGGCCGACGTCCGCGAGCGCCCCGGCGACGGCCTCCAGGGTGGGGCCCTCACCGTTGTTGTGGATGCGGGTGCCGAGCGCGGTGTACAGCGGGCCGAGGACGTCGGCGCCGTGCTTCTGCCAGGCCGCGGTGACCACGCGCACCGGCTGCCAGGCCTTGGTGGCGAGCATCTCCCGGTACTCCTCGGGCAGCTCGTCCAGCCTGTTCTCGTTGAGGACGGCGAGGCTCATGATGTGCCAGCGGACCTCGATGTCGCGGACCTTCTCCACCTCCAGCACCCAGCGGGACGTCATCCATGCCCACGGGCACAGCGGGTCGAACCAGAAGTCGACGGGGGTCTTGCCGGACTCGGACATGGCTCTCCTCAGCGAAAGACTCTTTTCAGCCCTCAACGACCTCCTCGCGACCCGCATTCCCTGCTGCCTGCTGTCAGGGGCACATGGCAGGATCGGTCCTGTTCAGCCCTCATCCACGCGATCACAAGGGAGTGCCGTCCGTGCCCGGTGAGAATCTGTCCCGTGACGAGGCCCGGGAGCGGGCCGCCCTGCTGTCCGTCGACGGGTACGACGTGTCCCTGGACCTCAGGTCCGCCGTGGGGGACGGGGAGGGCGAGCCACGCACGTTCCGCTCGGTGACCACGATCCGCTTCCGCTGCAGCGAGCCGGGGGCGTCGAGCTTCGCCGACCTGATCGCGCCGAGCGTGACCTCGGTCTCGCTCAACGGCCGGGACCTGGACCCGGGCGAGGTGTTCGACGGCGCGCGGATCGCGCTGGAGGACCTGGCCGCGGAGAACGAGCTGGTGGTGGACGCCCGGTGCGCCTACTCCCGCACCGGCGAGGGCATGCACCGCTTCGTCGACCCCGAGGACGGCGAGGTCTACCTCTACACCCAGTACGAGCCGGCCGACGCGCGCCGGGTGTTCGCGAACTTCGAGCAGCCGGACCTCAAGGCGCCGTACCGCTTCGAGGTGCGGGCGCCCGAGGGCTGGACGGTGTGGAGCAACGGCGCCGGTGAACTCGTGGACGGCGTATGGAAGTTCGCGGAGACCAAGCCGATCTCGACGTACATCACGTGCGTGGTGGCGGGGCCGTACCACTATGTGACGGATTCCTACGAGCGGGTGTTCGAGGACGGGACCAAGCTGGAGATCCCGCTCGGCGCGATGTGCCGCAGGGGTCTCGCCCCGCACTTCGACGCCGACGACGTCTTCCTGGTCACCAAGCAGGGCCTGGACTTCTTCCACGACCACTTCGACTACCCCTACCCGTTCGGCAAGTACGACCAGGCCTTCGTGCCCGAGTACAACCTGGGCGCGATGGAGAACCCGGGTCTGGTGACCTTCCGCGAGGAGTACATCTTCCGCGGCAAGGTCACGCAGGCGTCGTACGAGGCGCGGGCCAACGTCGTCCTGCACGAGATGGCGCACATGTGGTTCGGCGACCTGGTCACCATGGAGTGGTGGGACGACCTGTGGCTGAAGGAGTCCTTCGCGGACTTCATGGGCACGTTCGCCAACGTCGGCGCGACCCGCTTCAAGGACGCCTGGATCACCTTCGCCAACCGCCGCAAGGCCTGGGCGTACCGCGCGGACCAGCTGCCGTCCACGCATCCGATCACGGCGGACATCCGTGACCTGGAGGACGCCAAGCTGAACTTCGACGGCATCACCTACGCCAAGGGCGCCTCGGTGCTCAAGCAGCTGGTGGCGTACGTCGGCCAGGACGCGTTCCTGGAGGGCGCGCGGCGCTACTTCAAGCGTCACGCGTACGGCAACACGCGCCTCGGCGACCTGCTGTCGGTGCTGGGCGAGACCAGCGGCCGGGACATGTCGGCGTGGGCGCGCTCCTGGCTGCAGACGGCCGGGGTCAACTCCCTGACGCCGCAGGTGCTGCTGGACACCGAGGGCAGGGTGGCCGAGCTGGCGGTGGTGCAGGAGGCGCCGGAGTCGCACCCCGAGGAGCGCCCGCACCGGATCGCGGTGGGCCTGTACCGGCGTACGGCCGAGGGCGCGGTGGAGCGGTACGCGCGCGTGGAGACGGACGTGCACGAGCCGCGCACGGTCGTCGCGGACCTGGCGGGCGCCGAGGCCCCGGACCTGGTCCTGGTCAACGACGACGACCTGACGTACTGCAAGACCCGCTTCGACGACACCTCACTGGCCACCCTCAAGGAGCACCTGGGCGAGCTCACCGACCCACTGGCCCGGGCGCTGTGCTGGTCGGCGCTGTGGAACATGACCCGGGACGCGCTGCTGCCCGCGCGGGACTTCGTCGGCCTGGTGCTGCGGTTCGCGGGGCGCGAGTCCGACATCGGGGTGCTGCAGATGCTGCACGCGTGGGCGAACTCGGCGCTGGTGCACTACGTGGCGCCGCAGTGGCGTCGGACCGGCGGTGAGCTGCTCGCCCAGGGTGCGCTGCGGGAGCTGGAGGCGGCCGAGCCCGGCAGTGAGCAGCAGCTGGCGTGGGCCCGGTTCTTCGCCACGGTCGCGTCCGGCGAGACGGACCTCGCCCTGCTGAAACGCCTGCTGGACGGCACGGAGACCGTCGACGGCCTGGAGGTGGACCAGGAGCTGCGCTGGTCGTTCCTGGAGCCGCTGGCCGCGCACGGCGTGGCCGACGAGTCCGTCCTCGCGGCCGAGCTGGCCCGGGACGACACGGCGTCCGGCAAGCGGCACCAGGTCCGCTGCCTGGCGGCCCGCCCGTCGGCGGCGGTCAAGGCGCAGGCGTGGGCACAGGTGGTGGAGTCGGACGCGCTGTCCAACGCCCTGGTCGAGGCGACGATCGCGGGCTTCGGCCAGTCCTCCCAGCGGGAGCTGACCGCGCCGTACGCGGAGAAGTACTTCGCGGCGATCGCGCGGGTGTGGCGGGAGCGGTCGATCCAGATCGGCATGGACGTCGTACGGGGCCTGTATCCGGCGCTGCAGGACCGGCCGGAGACGCTTGCGGCGACGGACGCGTGGCTCGAGGAGCACCGGGACGCGGCGCCGGCGCTGCGCCGGCTGGTGCTGGAGGCGCGGGACGACCTGGCGCGGGCGCTGCGCGCACAGGAGTGCGACGCGACGGCCGTCGTCGACTGACAGCGGCCGCCACCCGCCCGGCACCGGACGAGCTTTGGCCTGAGCTTTGGCCACCGGTGACCGTTACGGAATTCGGTCAATCGGAACCGTAACCCCTGGCCCGCACCCGATCGGACCAGGGGTTTCCCGTCGCTACTCGGCACCCGAACACCTGACCTTTAGTCCCCTCTTGTCCGCATTCCTCGACGGACGTGTAACAGCGGTTAAAGGTGGGACCGGGCGCGGGAATCCCGACGCCATGACGCACAACACCCCGCTCTCCCCCCGCCCCCTCCGCCACCTCTCCGAGGTCCACCGCCGCGTCCTGACCACGGCCCAGCTCCGCTCCCACGGAGTGACGACGGCCGAGCTGACCGAGCAGTGCCGTTCCGGCGGCCCCTGGCAGCTGCTGCTGCCGAACGTGGTCCTCCTCCACCCCGGCCCGCCGACGAGCGAGGAGCGTCTGCACGGGGCGCTGCTGTACGCGGCCCGCGAGTCCGTGCCGGGCGTCCCGGCCCAGCCGACGGCGGAGGAACCGCACCGCCCGGTCTACGCGGAGGCGATGATCACCGGCCTGGCGGCGCTCACCCTCCACGGCTTCTCCGCCACCCCGCCCCTGCTCTCCCTGGACCGCATCGACGTCCTGGTCCCCCGTCTGCGCCGGCTGCGCTCCGCGGGCTACGTCCACGTGCTGCGCACCCCCGCCCTCCCGGCCCCCCGCACGGTGACGGGCCTGCCGGTGGCGCCGGTGCCGCGGGCGCTGGCGGACGCGGTGGCGGAGCTGACGGACGCCGCGGCGGTACGGCGGCTGCTCACCGAGGCGGTGCGCGGCGGGCACTGCGAACCGGCCGCCGTGGTGAGGGAGTTGACCCAGGCCAAGCTGCTGAACCGGCCACACGTGGTGGACGCGGTGGACGCGCTCGTGGCGGAGGGCCGCGCGATCGCCGAGGACCGCCTGTACCGGATGGTCGGCGAGTACGGCCTGCCCGACCCGGTCTGGAACGTCGACCTGCGGCTGCCCGGCGGCCCGCACCTCGGCGGCCTGGACGCGTACTGGCCGGACCAGGCGGTGGCGGTGGAGCTGGACACCCGGGCCCCGCGCCAGGACGAGGACGCGCTGTGGTCGGAGTACGCCCGCAAGCGCGAGCACCTGGAACGCCTCGGGATCACGGTCGTGTACATCACGCCGAGGAAGCTCAGGGACGCGATGGAACAGCAGGCGGCGGTGGTGCGCACGGCCCTGATGGCCTCGGCCGACCGTGACCCGGCCGCGTATGTCGTGGTGCTTCCCCGGTAGTGACGGACCGGGAGGCACCGGGAGGGCCGCAGCGAGCCCTCAGGAGGGGAGAGGAGGGGCCACCGGGCACGCCCGGCGGCCCCTCCTCGTGGTGTGCGGTCCCCGGGTGACGGCCCTCGCGTGACGCTGCGTTCTCACCCGAACGGAGGAGCCTCGCGGGCGGCGCCGTCCGGGCCGCGAAAGATGAGAGGTATGCGACATACCCGGACAGCCGCGTGCTCGTCGGCCCTGCTGCTCGCCGCCGCCTGCCTCGTCGCCGCCCCCGGGGCGGCACAGCCGGCGCCACTGCGAGCGGGCCCGGGGTACGTGGCCCTCGGCGACTCCTACTCCGCCGGGCTCGGTGCGGGCGCCTACCTCCCCACCGGCACCAACTGCAAGCGCAGCAGCCGGGCGTACCCGGTCCTGTGGGCCTCCGCGCACAAGGTGACGGCCTTCGTCTTCGCCGCGTGCAACCACGCCCGGACGAGTGACGTCCTGTCCGGCCAGCTCGGCGCGCTCGGCGCCGGCACCAGGCTGGTCACTCTCACCGTCGGCGGTATGGACGCGGGCTTCGGCGGCGTCATGACGACCTGTGCGCTGGGCGGCACCAGCCGCTGCCTGTCGGCCGTCACCAGGGCCCGCGCCACGGTGGACAGTTCCCTCGGGGACAGCCTGGACCGGCTCTACTCGGCCATCAGGGACCGGGCTCCCGCCGCCCACGTCGTGGTGCTCGGCTATCCGCACCTGTACCACCTCAGGGGCACCTGCGAGATCGGCCTCCAGGACACCGCGCGCGCCGCCCTCAACGACGGCGTGGACCACCTCGACGCGGTGATCGCCCGCCGCGCCGCCGCCCACGGCTTCACCTTCGCCGACGTCCGGGCCGCCTTCGCCGGGCACGAGATCTGCTCCGCCAGCCCCTGGCTGCACAGCGTCGACGTCCCGGCGGTCACCGAGTCGTACCACCCGACGGCACCGGGCCAGTCGCTCGGCTACCTCCCGGTGCTGGAGCGGGTCTCCTGACGAGGTCCTGACAGGTCGGGGCCTACGCTCCGGTCCATGTCTGCCGAATCCGTGACCCTGCGCCCTGCCAGTGAGGACGACCTCCCGCTGCTGGAACGCTTCCTCACCGACCCGGAAGTGGCGGGGCCCTTCCAGTGGTACGGGTACGCCGACCCCGACCGCTTCCGCCGCCGCTGGGCGGAGAACCGGCTGCTCGGCGAGGACGGCGGCCACCTGATGGTGACCGCCGACGGCGAGCGGGCCGGGTTCGTGGCCTGGCGGAAGGTCGTCGTCTCGGCCTCCGCCCACTGCTGGAACATCGGCGCCCAGCTGCTGCCCGGGGCCCGCGGCCGGGGCATCGGCAGCCGGGCCCAGCTACAGCTCGTCCGCTACCTCTTCGCCCACACCGCCGTGATGCGGATCGAGGCCGACACCGAGGCCGAGAACTTCGCCGAGCAACGGGCCCTGGAGAAGGCGGGGTTCACCCGCGAGGGCGTACTGCGGGGCATCGCCTTCCGGGACGGCCGGTGGCGCGACGGCGTCGCCTACAGCGTGCTGCGCGACGACCCGCTGCCCAGCGACATGTGAGGCGTACACCTCGTCGAGCAGGGTGGCGTAGGCCGCGATCATGCGGGTGCGGCTGAAGCGCTCGCGGGCGGCGTCCAGGTCCGGGGCGAGCTCGGCACGGCCGGCGGCCGCGGCGGACCAGGCGTACGCGATCGCGGCCGGGTCCGGCGGGGTGACGCGGCCTAGGCCCTCGACGATCGACGCGCTGTCGCCGACGTCGGTCGTCACCGGGACCGCGCCGCACATCATGCCCTCGATCAGGCACAGCGGCGCCGCCTCGCCGGAGACGGAGGTCAGGGCGACGACGTCGGCGGCGGCGTACACCGTCTCCATGTCGCCGCGCACGCCGAGCAGGCGCATCCGGTCCGCCAGGTGCCGGTCCGCGCCGAACGCGGTCTCGATGTCGGCCCGCAGCGCCGGGTTCTCGTCGGTCATGCCCGCGCCGCACATCAGGACGTGGGCCTCGGACTCGCGGGACAGCCACGCCCGGGCCGCCCGGAGGAAGAGCGGAACGTTCTTCATCGGGGCGTAGCGGGCCGCGAAGACGACCACCGGGGCGGCGGCCGGGATGCCCAGGGACGCGCGGAACGCCAGCCGTGCGGCCGCGTCGGGGCGGAAGCGGAGGAGGTCCACGCCGTTGGGGATGACGTGCAGCACCTCGCCGGGGACGCCCGCCGCCTCGTACGCCGCCCTGGTCGACTCCGCGCAGCACACGCACGCCACCACCTTGCCCTCGGCGATGGCGGCCTTCAGCTCGTCGAGCGCGGGGCCCTGGTTCTCCGGGTCGGAGCGGTGCAGACAGGCCACGACCGGGCGGCGGGGCAGGCCGGCCTGGTTGAGCAGGGCCAGCGGCTGCTCCTTCAGGGAGAGGATCACCTCCGCCGCGGCCATCGACCGTGCCGTTTCGGCCAGCTCGGGCCCGCTGAATACGTTCGCCGCCAGCGAGCCGTCCACCAGGCCCGCGCTGCGGCCGAGCGAGGTGACACCGACCCCGCCGGCGGTCAGCGCCCGGTAGCAGTGGTCGTCCTCCATGCGCTGCCGGGTGGCCTCGCGGTGGACCTCGCCATGGATGCTGAGTACCTGGTGGGACTGGCCGCCTTCGGCCAGTCCCCGTACGACGTCACTGTGCACGATCCGGGCTCCTCCGGAGAAGAAACCCTCGTAGACCGACAGCACACGCAGTCCGTGCCTCGCGCGCACGCGACCACCCGCCTTGCATAAATGATCGAGAAGATCGAGCCATCCCCGTCCAAAGCGGGATAGCCGATATGAGGCGGTACGGACATTGCGTCCGGGTTAACACGGAATGACGTGGATGAAACGGTGGCTAACAGAATTCCGCGTCGATCACGGACCGCATGTCCCCGGTCCAGTCGCCGTTGAAATTGAACGCGATCGCATGGTGGCCGTCCGTCGTCGTCATCGCCGTGGATGCCGAGCCGTGAATGCCACCGTTGTGACCCCAGACGTGAACGCCGCAGGTCAGCCGGGTGTCCATGAGCCCGAGGCCGTAGCGCGTGTTCGGGAGGCCCGTGGCCTCGACGGTGGTCTTCATTTCCTTCAGCTGCTCGGGCGGCAGGAGTTCTCCGCCGAGCAGCGCGCTGTAGAAGCGGTCGAGGTCGGCGGAGTCGGAGATCATTTCACCGGCGGACGAGGCGAGGGACGGATTGAGGGTCGTGACGTCGTACGCCGGGCTCGTCGGGTCGTTGAATTTCGAGTAGGCGCGGCTGCTCGGGCGGGGCACGGTGATCCGGGTGCCGGGGAGCGAGGTGCCCCGCAGCCGCAGCGGCGCGATGAGGCGGCGTTCGATCTCGGTGGCGTACGAGTGGCCCGTCACCTTCTCGATCACCATTCCGGCCAGGACGTAGTTGGTGTTGGAGTACTTCCAGGAGGCGCCCGGCGCGAAGTACGGCTGGTGCCCCATGGCGATCGTCACCAGCTCGCCCGGGGTGTACGTGTCGTAGCGGTGCAGGGCGAAGCCGTCCCTGGTGAAGACCGCCCGGCCGAAGTCGGCGTCAGAGGTGTAGTCGAAGATGCCACTGGTGTGGTTCAGCAGCCGGCGGATCGTGATGCGGCGGCCGTCGTGGCCGTGCCCGTGGACGACGCCGGGCAGCCACGTGTCCACGGTGTCGTCAAGCGACAGCCGGCCCTCCGCCTCCAGCTGGAGCAGGACGGTGGCGACGAAGGTCTTGGTGATGCTGCCGACGCGGTACCGGTCGGCGGTGGAGCGCGGCTCGCCCGTCCGCCGGTCGCCCACCCCGGCGGTGGTGGACCAGGTGCCGCGGCGGTCCTTGGCGGTGGCGGTCACTCCGGGCACCCCGGCCGCGACGGCGGCCTCGACGGCCTTGCGGGTGGCGGCGTGCGAGTGCCCGCCCGCGGGGTGGGTGGCGGTGGCGGCGACGGCCGGAGCCGCGAGGGCCGCCGAGAGGAGTACGGCCGTGGCGGCCACCAGGGTCGTGCGTACGCGCATGTCTTCCCCCAACCTGTGCGGTTCGTGCGGTCGGGGGAAGAAACCGATGCCGGATGCGCGAAGGTTGCTCGCATTACTCCGGTTGAGTGACTTTCAGCCCTTCTTCAGCACCAGCTCCGTGTTCCGGTCGGCCGTGCCGCCCGCGCCGAGGGTCTTGCTGGCGCCCGGGGCGTTGAAGGTCAGCTCGCGGTAGAGGGCGGCGAGGCCGGTCTGGGAGAGGTCGGAGAAGTCGGTGCGGTGCGGGGCGGCGGACTCGATGAGGGTGGTGAAGACGGAGATCGTGCCGTCCTTGTTGTCGGCCAGCTCGATGATCCGGGCGAGGTGCGGGTAGTCGATGTGCGAGGCGGTGGAGATCTCCCAGAAGGAGCGGCCGGCGGAGCCCTTGTGCGGGGTGATGACGTTCCTGTGGATGTGGCCGTTCACCCAGGCCAGCACATTGGCGTGGGCGGACAGGACCGAGAGCACCTCCGCGCCGCTGTGCCGCTTCTCACCGGGGCGCGCCGGGTCGGGGCGGGTGTTGCCCATCGTGGTGCTGGTGTGGTGGCTGAAGACGACCGCGTAGGAGTCCTTGTTCGCCTTCAGCGTCCGGTCGAGCCAGTTCAGCTGGGCGGTGCCGATGGAGCCCACCGAGTCGCCGCCGGGGTCGGTGGTGTCGAGGCTGATGCCGATGACGTCGTCGGAGACGCGGAAGACGTAGTACTGGGTGCCCGCGTCGAGGTTCGCCGAGGAGTAGCCGTGCCCGACCGGGCCGTGCCCCTGGTGGGCGGGGTCGAGGTGTGCCTTCAGATAGTCGGCGGGCGTGTACGGGGCCCGCTTCTCGTCCGGGGTGACCGAGCGCATCGAGCGGGCGTGGGCCTTGAGGAAGTCCCGGTAGCCGGCCCCCTTGGGGTCCTTGGCGCTGCTGATGGCCTCCTGGAGCTTCCTGGCGTCGGCGGCGGAGACGTCGAACAGCTTCTTGCCTCCGATGGCGGCCTCGGCGAGGTAGGGGTCGCCGTGGGAGCCGAAGCAGCCGAGGGGGAGGGCGTCGTGGTTGCCGACGGTGGAGTACCACGGGAGGTTGAGGCCGGGGCTGTTCATCTCGCGGACCGCGGCGGCCAGGAAGCCGTTGAGCTGCGGGAAGCCGAGCGCCTTGTCACGGTCGCGGGTGGCGGAGTCCGGCTGCCAGAACAGCTTCAGGCCGCTGTTCTGCACCCCCTCGTAGTGCCTGGGGTCACCGGTGTTGGGGGTGATACGGCCACCGCTCATGATCTGCATGAACCACTCCAGTTCGGAGTGGGCGTTGTTGTCGGTGTTGTCGCCGGTGGTCATGACGAAGCGCAGCGGGGCGCCGGTGGCCGGGGCCCCGTGCAGCGCGTTGACCCGCTCGACGAGCGCGATCGCACCGGGCACGGTGAGCGCCTCCTGCGGGCGCCAGGAGTGCGGGGCGTTCACGCGCAGGTACTCCAGGCGCAGCGGGTGCTGGACGTCCTGCAGGTGCAGATCGGTGAACTGCACGAACGCGGCGAGGACCGTACGGCGCCCCTCCCGGCCGGACTTGGGTGCGGCCAGGTCGCCGCGCACGACCCGCTTCCAGCCGGGACCGTCGCCCAGGCGCTGGTAGCCGGAGCTGCTCCGCGGGGCGGCGACCGAGGCGAGCGTGGTGCCCTTGGTGTACGGCGCGGGCGGGGCGGCGGAGGCCGTCGCGGACTGGGCGACGGGCGCGTCCCCCGTGCCGCCGGGATCGGTGGCGGCCTGGCTGTCGGTGGGGTGGAGGGCGTAGCCGACGCCCGCGGAGAGCGAGACCGCTCCGGCGGCGGCGAGGACGGTACGGCGGTTGACCCCCAGGCCGGAGGCGGCGGAGGCGGCGGAGGCGGTGACAGAGCGTATGCGCGACATTGGCGCGATCTCCCCGAGTGCGAACGCGTCGGCAGTGGTCGCGGGTCGTCGCTGACGCGAACGCCCCGCTCGCTCAAGGATCGTTGGCACCGGGGATGGCCTGCGCGTGAACGCGGCCGCAACGCGCAGCGCCGATCACCGTACGTGGATCACGGGGTACGGGTCGCGGTCATGGAGTGGATCGTGGGCGGCCGGGAGCCGGTCACTCCTCGTTCACCTCCTGGGGTAGGGGACGGGCTCCGGGGGCGAGATGACCGTTCGCGGGGCGTTCCCGCCAGAGGCGCAGGGCCGTGTCGACGAGGGACACCCGGTTGAGATCCGGCACTGCCGAAAGGTCCTGCCATGCGGCGAAATCCGTGGATCCGTCGATTTCGTACCGGAGTTCACCGCCGACGATCTCGCCCTCGTAGACGAGGCGCAGGGCGTGGTGGTCGGTGCCCGGCCGCAGACCCTGACCCGGGTGGAGATGGCGGCGGGAGTCCACGCCGAGGAGGCCGGTCACCTCGATGCGGTAACCGGTCTCCTCCATGAGCTCGCGGCGGACGGTGTCGTACGGGTCCTCCCCGTGCTCCATGCCGCCGCCCGGCAGCACCCACTCCGGGGTTCCGTCGGGGCCGGGGGAACGCGCCAGCAGGAGCTGTCCGTCACGGACGCACACGGCGTAGGCCGCCACCCTCAAGTTCTGTCGCATGAACGGACGTTAACGCGGGATGTCCGGATTCGCCGGGGAATATTCCGGCGCCGACCAGCGCAGCGGCAGTGCGGCGGGGGTCCACAGGGCCTCGGTGAGGGTGAAGCGGACACTTCGCTCGCCGGACGCCGTGAACTCGGTGTGCGCCTCGCCGGTGAGCTGGAGGGTGGTGCCGGTGGTCCAGTCGAGGAAGAGCAGGCCGGCGCGGGGGTCGCCGCGCAGGTTGCCGAGGGTGAGGAACATGGCGTTGCCGGGGTAGTCCGGCCAGGTCAGTTCGCGGGGTGAGGTGACCTGGACGAAACCCGGGTTGCCGCCGCGGTGGCTGGCGTCGGCTCCGGCGGGGTGGACCGTGGCCAGGAAGAACGTGTCGGCCGCGCGGATGAACTCCGTTGCCTGTGAGCCGAGTTCGGTCAGCCTGTGGGGGGTGCCCGGTGTGCGGCCGTCGAGCGTCTCGTACGCCTCCCTGCGCTGGATGTACTTGGGGCAGTTGGAGAAGACCTGGTCGGCCTCCACGGCGAAGCCCCTGCCTGTCGGCCTCAGCCGGCCGTTGAGGCGCATGCGGCGGCGGGTCCGGGGGTCCAGGGCGATGGTGCCGACGGGGGTGCCGGGTGTTTTGAGGGCCACGGCGAGCGGGTCGGATCCTTGCCCGGTACCAGCGACGACCGACACCTGCCTCGGGCCCGTCGCCCTGACGAACCCGGGGCCGCCCGTGAGCGCCGATGCCCACACGCTCCCCGTCCCCGGATCCGCCGCGCCGATGATCAGCAGCGGCTGGAGCTCCAGGAACGCCGCCGCGATCGGCTTGATGTCCTGGCCGAGGGAGCGGCCCACGTGGTCGGCGCGGTCGCGGACGCCCATCAGCTCCTGCACGGCGAGCGAGCCCGCGTGATACACGCCCATGACTAGAAGAAGCCGCAGGTCGGGGCGTCCGCGTGCGGGGCCGGGGCGCCGTCGGGGCCGAGCGGGGCGGAGATCTCCAGGCGGATGCCGTCCGGGTCGTGGAAGAAGATCCCGCCCGAGGTCCCGCCCTCGCGGTGGGCGACCACGCCGTCGTGGGCGAAGTCCACTCCGGCGGCCCGCAGCGCGGTCTCGTACGCGCGAACGCGGTCGATCGAGTCGACCGTGAAGGCGAGGTGGTGCAGTCCGGGGCGGCCGCTGTCGTACGACCCCTGGGCCTGCTGCCAGAGGGTGACGAGCGGGGCACCGCCGGTCTCCCCCAGCATCGCCCAGCGCCGGCCGTCCTCCTTGCCCTCGGCGAGCACGGCGAAGCCGAGGAGGTCGCGGTACAGGGCGAGTGAGCGGTCGAGGTCGGTGACGTTCAGACCTGCGTGTGCGATGCGCGGGGCCATGGTGTTCTCCTTCGAGGTACTGTCTAACCTTCGTCATTTACGTTAGACGGTTATAGGCCGGAAGGTCAACCGGTCACATACAATTGAGTGGTTAGACGAGAAGGAGTGCCCGATGACCACCCCGCGCGACCCCCGCCCCCTGACCGGCGAGCCCCTCGCGCTCGACCTGCTCAACACCCGGTGGAACCGGGAAGGCGTCACCCAGGACCTGCTCGACGGCACCGAGGGGCTGGCGGTGTGGCTCGCGAGCAACGGGCTGGCCGGGGACCACGCGGCCGACACGGAGGTGCTGGCGCATCTGCGGGAGGCGCGCGAGGCGCTCAGGGCCGCGGTGCACGGGACACCGGCCGAGGCCGCGCCGCTCGTGGACGCCGTACTGGCGCACGGCCGGATCCGGGCCCGGCTGACCGCCGACGGCCCCGCCGAGGAGCCGGAGTTCGCCGATCCGTCGTGGGGGCCGGCCTGGCTCGCCGCCCGGAACTACCTGGACCTGATCACCCGGGCACCGGAGCGCATCCGGACCTGCGCCGGCGGCAGCTGCATCCTGCACTTCTTCGACACGTCCCGGAACGGCACCCGCCGCTGGTGCTCGATGGCGGCCTGCGGCAACCGCGCGAAGGCGTCCCGGCATTACGCGCGCTCGAAGGAGAACTGAGCCGATCCCGGGCCATATGGGTCGGTTCCTCGCAAAGCCCATCGCGGGTTTTCCCCATACATGCATATCGATTCGGTCAACGGACCCAAAAATCCGGTCCCTTGGGCAAAGCTGAGCGCTCTCGTCCGCTCAATTCCTTTACCTGAGGGATGCCGATGACCCACACGCACGAGCGTGATTCCATACCCGGTCCGAGACGCCTGGCCCGTATGGCCGTGGCCGTGGGCGTGGTGGCCGCCCTGTCCGCGGCCGGGCCGATACCCCTGGCCCTCGCCGCGGACTCCGTCCCCACCCCGGCCGCCACCGGCTCCGGCGCCAAGTCCGCCCACGGCAAGCTGGGTTCGGACGACGCCGATCTGCTCGCCGAGGCCAAGGCCGACGGCGCCAAGAACGTCACCATGATGATCGCGACCGCCCCGGGACGGACCGAGCAGGTCGCCGAGGAGCTGGACGCGGTCAAGGGCGGCTCCGTGGGCCGCACCTACGACAAGATCGGTTACGTCCGCGCCACCGTGCCCACCGCGCGGGCGGACGCCGCCATCGCCGCCGCGGCCGAGCTGCCCTCGGTGCACGCCATCGACCTCGAGCAGGAGACCCCGCTCGACGACCCCACGCCGGGCGGCGCCGCCACGTCATCGGCCAGTACGGCGGCTTATCCCGGCCCGGGCAGGAACACCCCGGCCGAGAACCCGTACAACCCCTCCTTCGAGACCGGTGCCGTCGAGTTCGTCAAGGACCACCCGAAGTGGGACGGACGGGGCATCACCATCGGCATCCTCGACTCCGGCGTCGACCTCGGCCACCCGGCGCTGCAGAAGACCACGACGGGCGAGCGGAAGATCGTCGACTGGGTGACCTCGACCGACCCGATCGTGGACGGGGACCAGACCTGGCGCCCCATGGTCACCGCGGTGTCCGGCCCGAACTTCTCCTACGGTGGCGCGAGCTGGACGGCGCCCTCCGGGGCGTACGAGATCAGCACCTTCAAGGAGTCCGCCACCACCGGCGGCGACGAGAAGGGCGACCTGAACCGCGACGGCGACACCACGGACAGCTGGGGCGTGCTGTACGACCCGGCGGCCGGCACGGTCACCGTCGACCTGGACAACGACCACGACTTCACCGACGACACCCCGATGAAGCCGTACAAGGACGGCTACCAGGTCGGCTATTTCGGCACCGACGACCCGAAGACCGACGTGGCCGAGCGGGTGCCGTTCGTCGTGCAGATCCGCAAGGACGTGCCGATGGACCCCTACGGGGGGTCCTGGGTCGGCAAGAAGGCGGACTTCGTCAACATCGGTGTCATCGAGTCCGAGCACGGCACGCATGTCGCGGGCATCACGGCCGCCAACGGGCTCTTCGGCGGGAGGATGAACGGCGCCGCCCCCGGCGCGAAGATCGTCTCCTCGCGCGCCTGCACCTGGACCGGCGGCTGCACCAACGTCGCCCTCACCGAGGGCATGATCGACCTGGTCGTCAACCGGGGCGTCGACATCGTCAACATGTCGATCGGCGGCCTGCCCGCGCTGAACGACGGCAACAACGCGCGCGCCGAGCTGTACACCCGGCTCATCGACACCTACGGCGTCCAGCTGGTGATCTCCGCGGGCAACTCCGGGCCGGGCGCGAACACGATCGGCGACCCGGGCCTGGCCGACAAGGTGATCTCGGTCGGCGCCGCCATCTCCAAGGAGACCTGGGCCGCGAACTACGGCTCGGTGGTGGAGAAGAAGTACCAGATGATGCCGTTCTCCTCGCGCGGCCCGCGTGAGGACGGCGGCTTCACCCCGACCCTGGTCGCCCCCGGCGCCGCGATCAACACCACCCAGACCTGGCTGCCCGGCTCCCCGGTCGCCGAGGCGGGCTACTCGCTGCCGGCCGGCTACTCCATGCTCCAGGGCACCTCGATGGCCTCCCCGCAGGCCACCGGCGCGAGCGCGCTGCTGCTGTCCGCCGCCGAGCAGCAGGGCATCGGCCTGACACCGGCGAAGCTGCGCACGGCGCTCACGTCGACGGCCCGGCACATCAAGGGAGTTCAGGCCTATGAGGAGGGTGCGGGCCTGATCGACGTCGTGGACGCGTGGGACGCCGTCCGCGACGACGCCGACGCCCACGACTACACCGTCAAGGCCCCGGTCGACACCGCGCTCGACCAGGCGCTGAAGACCCCCGGCTACGGCACCGGCCTGTACGACCGCGAGGGCGGCCTGAAGGCGGGCGGGAAGAAGACGTACGACATCACCGTCACCCGCACCTCCGGCCCGGACAAGGCCCTGTGGCACGAGCTGCACTTCGCGAACAACGCCGGGCACACCTTCCGGATCGTCGGCGACGACCTGGTGCGGCTGCCGCTGAACCAGCCGGTGACGGTGAAGGTGGAGGCGGCCCCGGCGTCGGCGGGCGTCAAGAGCGCGGTCCTGGAGGTCGACGACCCGCGCACGGAGGGCATCGACAAGCAGATCCTGACGACCGTCGTCGTCTCGACCCCTGTCGGCTACACCTACTCGGCCTCGGGTTCGGTGCAGCGCAACGGCACCCGGTCGTACTTCCTGACCGTGCCCCAGGGCGCGAAGTCGCTCGAGGTCGCGATGAGCGGGCTGCAGGACAAGAGCCAGACCCGGTTCATCGCCATCCACCCGTACGGCACCCCGGTCGACAACACCGGCACGCCGTACTGCTACCCCAACTACCTCGACGGCAACGGCTGCAAGCCCGACGTGCGCTCCTACGCCGACCCGCAGCCCGGCGTATGGGAGGTGGAGGTGGAGGCCCGGCGTACCTCCCCGCTGCTGGACAACCCGTACACCCTCGGCGTCTCCGTCCTCGGCGCGGCCTTCGACCCGGAGACCGTGACCGTACCCGAGGCGAAGGTGGGCAGCCCGGCCACCGCCGGCTGGAAGGTCACCAACACGTACGCGGCCCTGGACGGCAAGCCGGTCGGCGGCCCGCTCGGCTCGGCGAAGACGGCCCGCCCGTCCATCAAGGAGGGCGAGACGCAGACCAGCACGGTGGACGTCCCGGCCGGCGCCAAGTCCCTCGACGTCGCCATCGGCAACGTCTCGGACGCCTCCGCCGACCTCGACCTGACCGTGTACGACGCGAGCGGCAAGCAGGTCGCGCAGTCCGCCGACGGCGACTCCGAGGAGGCGGTCTCCATCCCGTCCCCGGCCGCCGGCACCTACACCGTCAAGGTCGTCGGCTACTCGGTGCCCTCCGGCTCGACCGACTACGACTACCGGGACGTGTTCTTCTCCCCCACGCTCGGCTCGGTCACGGTGGACGACACCACGCCGGTCACGCTCGGCACGGGTGACTCGGCCACGGTCACCGCTCAGGTCACGGCCGCGGCCGAGGCCCCGGCGGGCCGTGAGTTCTTCGGCCGGGTCCAGCTGGTGAACGCGCGCGGCACGGTCGCGGGCGTCGGCAGCGTCAAGATCGAGAAGGTCACGCCGTAACGGAGTGGCTCTCGGGTGAGGGGCGGGTGTCCGGGGGGACACCCGCCCCTCACGGCTTTCCGGTGGGTGCCTCTTCGGCGGGGCAGGCCAGGTGCCGCGACGTGGGCAGCGCCTCGGTGATCCAGGCGCGGTTGACCGCCACACGGGTGTCGCCGACGGCCCACAGGCTCGCGTTCCGCTGTCCCGCGCCGACCTGGACGAGTACGTGCTCACCCTTGCGCGGGGCCGGTTTCGCTCCGCCGTCGAGCAGGAAGGTGACCTCGGCCGGTGCCTGGGCGGGCTTGTAGGAGCGGATCACCTTCAGCGTGACCCGGCTCCACGGGGACAGCTTCTGCGGCTCCACCCGGGTCACGGTGCCCTCCACGACCAGCCTGGAGCAGGCGAGGGCGAGTGCGGGGTCGGACGGTCGCCCGCCGTCCCCGGAGACCTTGTCCGGGGCGCCGGCAACGCTCTTGCCCGAGGCGCTCGCGGCGCTGTCGTCCGAGGCACCGGAGTGTGTGATCAACCAGCCGAACCCGACGACCAGTGCGAAGGCCGAAGCCCCGGCGAGCGACCCGAACGCGATCCGCAGCGCCCGGCGCCCTCCGGTGGGCCGGCCGGGACGCGGCGGCCGCGGTGGCCGGCGCCCGGCCCGCACCGGTCGTACGGCCCGCACCGGTCGTACGGCCCGCACCGGTCGCACGGCACCGCGCGGCTCCCCCGCCACTTCCCGCGCCGGCTCCCCTGCCGCCCGCTCGCCGGTCAGCTCCTGTCCGAGCCGGCTCAGCTGCTCCCTGATCACCGCCAGATCGGCCTCGGCCGCCCGGTGCTCGGCGAGGAATCCGGGATCGCGCCGGGCCTCCCCCGGCAGCGGCTCCCCGGTGATGGCCGCCATCAGCGCGTCCATGCCGCCGTACTCCCCGGCGTTTCCTCCTCCGGCGGTCACGTCACACCACCTCGTCCTCGTGCAGGCGGTCGCGCAGGGCGCGGACCGCCGAGTGCAGCCTGCTCTTGACCGTGCCCTCGGGGATGCCCAGTTCCTCGGCGATGGCCCGGACGGGCAGGTCGGCGAAGAAGCGCAGGACGAGCACCTGCCGCTGGGCGGCGGGCAGCTCGTCCAGGCCCTGGGCGACGGCGACGGAGAGCAGGCTGGTCTCCTCGCCGGAGGGGTGCGCGGGCTCGCGCAGTGCGGCCAGCCGCTCCCCCAGCCTCTCCTGGCGCCGCTTGGCCCGGTGCCAGTCCATGGCCAGGTTGGAGGCGACCACCGCCGCCCACGCCGAGACGTCCCGCGGCGCCTGACGGCCGCTCGCGGTCCGCTCCAGCAGCCGCAGCCGTACCTGCTGCACCCCGTCCGGCAGGTCCGACTGCGGCACGCCGCCGAGCGCGAGCACCGCCCGCACCCGGCGTTCCTGGGCCGCGTCCAGCGGATCGTCGCCGGTACGGTCCCCCGTGTCCGTACCGGCGGCGTACGCCCCCCGGTCGCGGCGCGCCCCTCCGCGCAGCACAAGCCACCCCCTCACGCGTTTCCTCTACGACGCGCCGGCGGGCGGAAACGTTCGGGCCGACTTCGTACGGTCCGCAGAGGCGTACGTCACATCGCCGTGTGGCCGGTGACCGCACGGGCAGGGACGGGACAGCACAGCTTGCGGCCCGGGCGCCCGGCGGAGGGAATTTCTGCAGCTCAGCAGGGTGTTCGACGGAGGTACGGAACCGTCCGCCGGGTGATCGTGTCCCACTCCTCGGGCACGCCGCGCAAAGAATTGGACAGGTGGACCGGGGTCGGCCGCATGATGGAAAAGCCCCGGTCATGCACGAGACACAAAGAGGGAGTCACTGTGAGGGTCGGAATCGTCGGAGCCACCGGTCAGGTCGGCACGGTCATGCGCAGGATCCTCACGGAGCGGAACTTCCCGGTGACCCAGCTGCGCCTGTTCGCCTCGGCGCGCTCGGCCGGCACCGTGCTGGACGGGGTGACGGTGGAGGACGCGGCGACCGCCGACTACTCCGGCCTGGACATCGTGCTGTTCTCGGCGGGCGGCGCAACGTCCAAGGCACTGGCGCCGAAGGTCGCCGCGCAGGGCGCCGTGGTGATCGACAACTCCTCGGCCTGGCGCCGGGACCCGGAGGTCCCCCTGGTGGTCTCCGAGGTGAACCCGCACGCGGCCGCCGACCGCCCCAAGGGCATCATCGCCAACCCGAACTGCACCACGATGGCCGCGATGCCGGTCCTCAAGCCGCTGCACGAGGAGGCGGGCCTCGAGGCGCTGGTCGTCGCCACCTACCAGGCGGTGTCCGGCTCGGGCCTCGCGGGCGTGGCCGAGCTGCACGGCCAGGTGCAGAAGGTCGCCGCCGAGGCCGACAAGCTGACCCATGACGGCGCGGCGGTCGACTTCCCCGAGCCGAACGTCTACAAGCGCCCGATCGCCTTCAACGTGCTCCCGCTGGCGGGCTCGATCGTCGACGACGGTCTGAACGAGACCGACGAGGAGCAGAAGCTGCGCAACGAGTCCCGCAAGATCCTGGAGATCCCCGAGCTGAAGGTCTCCGGCACCTGCGTGCGCGTGCCCGTCTTCTCCGGCCACTCCCTCCAGGTCAACGCCCGCTTCGCCCGCCCGGTCTCCCCGGAGCGCGCCACCGAGCTGCTCGCCAAGGCCCCGGGCGTCGCCCTCTCCGACATTCCGACCCCGCTGCAGGCCGCCGGCCAGGACCCGTCGTACGTCGGCCGCATCCGCCGCGACGAGACGGTGGACAACGGCCTGGCGCTGTTCATCTCCAACGACAACCTCCGCAAGGGCGCCGCGCTGAACGCCGTCCAGATCGCGGAGCTGGTGGCGGCGGAGCTGTCCGCGAAGTAACCCGCAGCAGCACCACAGGGGCGGCCACGGTCACGTGGCCGCCCCTGTCGTGTCTTCCGCTCTCGTGCGAGGATCGCTGACCGGATTTCCGGGCGGGAGGTGGCCGTGGAGACGTGTGCGAGCTGTGGCGGCCCTCTCGCGGCGCGGGCCGGCCGGCGGGGCCGTAGCTCGGTGTACTGCTCGGCGGCCTGCCGGCAGAAGGCCTACCGGGAGCGGCAGGACGGTGGCGGGGGCCTGGAGGAGCTGATCGAATCGGTCGGCCGGCAGGCGGGTGCGCTGGTGCCGAGGCCGGCGTCCGCGCTGTACGCGGGCGTGACCGAACTGTCGGCCTCCGTGGCCCGGCTGCGCCGTATCGCACGGCTCGCGCAGGAGACGGCGGACCGAAGCGTGGAGACGGCGGACCGAAGCGTCACGGAGACCCCCGTGACGGAAATCCCCGGGCCCGGCAGCGCGGTTTCCGTCACCGACTCCCCCGTGACGGAATTCGACGAGACCGCCTTCGCCGTCCTCACCGAGGCGCACCGCCGGGAGATCCGCGCCCACTGCTATCGCATGACCGGCTCCTACGACGACGCCGAGGACCTGGTCCAGGAGACGTTCCTGCGGGCCTGGCGGGCCCGGGACGGCTATCAGAGGCGGGCGGGCGCCCGTACCTGGCTGTACCGCATCGCGACCAACGCCTGCCTGGACTTCCAGCGCCGTACGGCCCGCCGCCCGCAGCACTACGAGCCGCTGCCCGGCATGGACCACGGCCCCGGCGAGCCGCCCGCCCGGATCACCTGGCTGCAGCCCTGCCCGGACGACGAACTGCCGGACAGCGCCGCGGAGGCGCGCGAGACCGTGGAGCTGGTCCTGCTGGCCGCGCTCCAGCACCTGCCGGCCCGGCAGCGCGCCGCGCTCGTGCTGCGCGATCTGCTCGGGCTCACCGCCGCCGAGACCGCGCGGGCCCTCGAAACCTCCGTGGCCTCGGTCAACAGCGCGCTGCAACGCGCCCGTCCGGCCCTGCGCGAGCATCTGCCCGCAAGCCGTACGGACTGGACGGCCACCCCGCCCACGGACGCCCAGCGGGCCGCGCTCCAGCGGTACATGACGGCCGCCGAGCGGCTGGACTTCGACGCGATGGCCGGGCTGCTGGCCGAGGACGTCACGCTGACGATGCCACCGAACCCGTTCTGGTTCACGGGCCGCGCGGCGCTGCTCGCCTTCCTCCGCCCCAGCCTCGACCCCGCGTCCCCCCTGTTCCTGGGCCACTGGCGCCACCTGCCCGCCCGCGCCAACGGGCAGCTCGCGGCCGGGGGTTACGTCCGCCGCCCCGGTACGAACGTCTACCGCGCCCAGGTCCTGGACGTGCTCCGCTTCGACTCCGAGGACCGCATCACGGAGATCACCTCCTTCGAACCGCACCTGTTCCCGGCGTTCGGGCTGCCGCTGCGGCTGTGAGCGATGAGCGCGCGGGGCGCCGTACGTCAGTACCGGTGAACGTGACGACACACCGAGAGGGAGTTCACCATGCTGCTCACCGACAAGACCGCGATCATCTACGGCGCCGGCGGCTCGATCGGCGGTGCGGTGGCCCGCGCCTTCGCCCGCGAGGGCGCCCGGGTGCACCTCGTGGGCCGTACCCGCCACACGCTGGAGGCGGTGGCGAAGGAGATCACGGCGGCCGGCGGGCACGCCGAGACGGCGGTCGTGGACGCGCTGGACGAGGCGGCCGTGGAGGAGCACGCGGGCCGGGTCGGCACGATCGACATCTCCTTCAACCTCGTCAGCCGCGGGGACGTCCAGGGCGCCCCGCTGACGGAGATGCCGGCCGACGACTTCCTGCGCCCCGTCCTCGACGGCACCCGCGCCGCCTTCCTCACCGCCCGCGCCGCCGCCCGCCGCATGGCCGAGCGCGGCTCGGGGGTGATCCTCACCCTCAACAGCGGCTCCGCGCACGGCAGTCCGATGATGGGCGGCACCGGCCCGGCCGACGCGGCCGCCGACGCCCTGGTGCGCAACCTCGCCATGGAACTGGGCCCGCGCGGGGTGCGCGCGGTGGGCCTGTGGGCGGCCGGTGTCCCGGAGACGCTCACCGGGGACAAGCTCCGCGCCGTCGACCCGAACGTGAACGTCGCCGGCATCCTCGACCACCTGGCGAGCCTGCGCATGACCCGCCGCAACCCCACCCTGGCCGAGATCACCGCCACGGCCGTCTTCCTCGCCTCCGACCACGCGGCGGGCATCACCGGCACGTTCGTGAACGTGACCGGGGGGATGTTCCCGGGCTGAGCGCGGCAGAGGGCGCCCGGCGCGGATGCCGGGCGCCCTCGCGGCCGTACTACTGCGCCGCGGCGTCCGCCGCCTGGGCCCGCAGTGCGCGCTCGATGCCCGAGCGGGACTCCGAGACGAGGCGGCGCAGGGCCGCGTTCGGCTCGGCCGAGGACAGCCAGGTGTCCGTCTTGGCCAGGGTCTCCTCGGAGACCTGGACGGCCGGGTACAGGCCGATGGCGATCTGCTGGGCGATCTCGTGCGAGCGGGAGTCCCAGATGTCCTTGACGACCTCGAAGTACCGGTCCGCGTACGGCGCCAGCAGCTCGCGCTGGTCGGTCTGGACGAAGCCGCTGATCACGGCCTCCTGCACGGCGTTCGGCAGCTTGTCGGACTCGACCACCGAGGCCCAGGCCTCCGCCTTGGCCTCCGTCGTCGGGCGGGCGGCCCGGGCCGTCGCCGCGTGCCGCTCACCGGCCGCCGTCCTGTCCCGCTCGTACTCGGCCGCGATCTCCGCCTCGTCGTAGCGGCCGACCGCCGCCAGCCGCTCCACGAACGCCCAGCGCAGCTCGGTGTCCACGGCCAGGCCCTCGACGGTCTGGGTGCCCTCCAGCAGCGCCTCCAGCAGGTCCAGCTGCTCCGGGGTGCGGGCCGTCGCCGCGAAGGCGCGGGCCCAGGCCAGCTGGTGGTCGCTGCCCGGCTCCGCCGCACGCAGGTGGGCCAGCGTGGCGTCGGTCCAGCGGGTGAGCAGGGACTCGCGGGCGGCCGGGTCGGCGTACAGGTCGATGGCCAGCTTGACCTGGCGGTGCAGCGACTGCACCACGCCGATGTCGGACTCCTTGGCGATGCCGGACAGGACCAGGGCGAGGTAGTCGCGGGTGGCCAGTTCGGCGTCCCGGGTCATGTCCCAGGCGGAGGCCCAGCACAGGGCCCGCGGCAGGGACTCGGTGAAGTCGCCGAGGTGCTCGGTGACCACCGCGAGCGACTCCTCGTCCAGGCGGACCTTGGCGTAGGAGAGGTCGTCGTCGTTCAGCAGGACCACCGCCGGGCGGCGCCGGCCGGCCAGCTGCGGTACGGCCGTCAGCTCGCCGTCGACGTCCAGCTCGATACGGTCGGTGCGCACCAGCTTGCCGTCGGCGCCGAGGTCGTACAGGCCGATCGCGATGCGGTGCGGGCGCAGCACCGGCTCGCCCTTGGCGCCGGCGGGCAGGGCCGGGGCCTCCTGGCGGACGGCGAAGGAGGTGATGACCCCGTCGGCGTCGGTGGCGATCTCCGGGCGGAGGATGTTGATGCCCGCCGTCTCCAGCCACTTCCGCGACCAGGTCTTCAGGTCGCGGCCGGAGGTCTCCTCCAGCGCGCCGAGCAGGTCGGACAGGCGCGTGTTGCCGTACGCGTGCCGCTTGAAGTAGGCCTGCACGCCCTTGAAGAACTCGTCCTGGCCGACGTACGCGACGAGCTGCTTGAGCACGCTCGCGCCCTTGGCGTACGTGATGCCGTCGAAGTTGACGAGCACGTCGTCCAGGTCGCGGATGTCCGCCATGATCGGGTGCGTGGACGGCAGCTGGTCCTGCCGGTACGCCCACGTCTTCATCGAGTTCGCGAACGTGGTCCACGAGTGGGGCCAGCGCGAGCCGGGCGCGGCGGCCTGGCAGGCGATGGAGGTGTAGGTGGCGAACGACTCGTTCAGCCACAGGTCGTTCCACCACTCCATGGTGACGAGGTCGCCGAACCACATGTGGGCCAGCTCGTGCAGGATGGTCTCGGCGCGGACCTCGTACGCCGCGTCGGTCACCTTGGACCGGAAGACGTACTGGTCGCGGATGGTGACGGCGCCCGCGTTCTCCATCGCGCCCGCGTTGAACTCGGGCACGAACAGCTGGTCGTACTTCGCGAAGGGGTAGGCGTAGTCGAACTTCTCCTGGAACCAGTCGAAGCCCTGCCGGGTCACCTCGAAGATCGCGTCCGAGTCCAGGAACTCGGCGAGGGACGGGCGGCAGTAGATGCCCAGCGGCACGGACTGCCCGTCCTTCTCGTACACGCTGTGCACGGAGTGGTACGGGCCGACGATCAGCGCCGTGATGTACGTCGAGATGCGCGGGGTCGGCTCGAAGACCCAGACGTTGTCCTTGGGCTCCGGGGTCGGCGAGTTCGAGATGACGGTCCAGCCCTCGGGCGCCCGCACGGTGAACTGGAAGGTGGCCTTCAGGTCCGGCTGCTCGAAGGAGGCGAACACCCGGCGGGCGTCCGGGACCTCGAACTGGGTGTAGAGGTAGGCCTGCTCGTCGACCGGGTCGACGAAGCGGTGCAGGCCCTCGCCGGTGTTGGTGTAGGCGCAGTCCGCGACCACGCGCAGGACGTTACGGCCCTCCAGCAGGCCCGGCAGGGCGATCCGCGAGTCCTTGAAGACCTCGGCGGGGTCGAGCGCGTCGCCGTTGAGCGTGACCTCGTGGACGGTGGGTGCCACCAGGTCGATGAAGGACTCGGCACCGCCGCGGGCCACGTCGAAACGCACCGTGGTCGCGGACCGGTAGGTACCGCCCTCCTGCGCGCCGGAGAGGTCGAGATCGATCTCGTACGAGTCAACGGTGAGCAGCTCGGCCCGCTGCTGCGCCTCTTCGCGAGTCAGGTTTGTGCCAGGCACGCGGTCATCTCCTCGATATGTGTCGGTTCCGTCATCCTTCCATGGGAGCCATGGGGAACGCGATGTCCGGATCCCGCCGGTCAGCGCGGCGGCCGGGCAGCACGCTGGGCCGTATGACGACCTACCGCGCACGTCCCGTTCCGGCCGGGACCCTGAAGGAACTGCGCAGCGCCGACGACGCGGGACGGCCCGTGAGCCCGTTCACCGACGAGGAGGGCGGCGCGCCGCTGCGCTGCTGTCTGCGCCGCAGCGCGCCGGGCGAGCTGATCGCCCTGGTCTCGTACGCGCCCCTGCGCCGCTGGGCGGCCGGGACGGGCGCCGATCCGGGGGCGTACGACGAGCAGGGCCCGGTCTTCGTGCACGCCGAGGAGTGCCCGGGCCCGTCCGACGGCGCCGCACTGCCGTTCACCGACGCCCACCGCGTGCTCCGCCGGTACTCGGCCGACGGCCGGATCCTGGGCGGCCGCCTGGTGGCCACCGACTTCCCGTCCGCCCTCGCCGAGGCCTTCTCCGACCCGGAGGTGGCGTTGGTGCACGTGCGGGCGGTGGAGTACGGGTGCTTCCTGTACGAGGTGCGGCGGGGATGAACCGCTGCGCGTCCGTACGAGGTGCGGCGGGTTGAGCCGCTGCCCGTCGAGGAGCCTCAGCCGCCGTGGCCGAGCAGGGAACCGCGGCTAGGCCCCGTCGGCGGCCGCCGCCCCCAGCGCCTCCAGCACCCGGGCCACCGCCCGCCCTGTCTCCCCGCCCCTGCGCACCGCCGCCGTCACATGCCGCACCGGCCCGTCCGCGCCGAGGTCGCGCAGGACCACGCCGTCGCGGCGGCCCGCGGCCATGCGCGGGACGAGGGCCACTCCCATGTCGGCCGCGACCATGGCGAGGATCGCGGTCCAGCCGGAGGCCGAGTGGCCCTGGTGGGGGCTGAAGCCGGCCGCCTCGCAGGCGCGGCGGGTGATGTCGGACCAGGGGCCGCTGCCGCCGAAGATCCAGGGTTCGGCGGCCAGGTCGGTGAGGGTCAGGGCGGGGGCCGCGGCCAGGGGATGGCCGGGGGGCAGGGCGACGTCCAAGGGGTCGGCCAGCAGGGGGACCTGGGTGAACCGGGGGTCCGCCGCGCTGGGGGCCGACGCCGCGAGGGACAGGGCGAGGTCGGCCTCGCCGGCGGTCAGCAGGTCGTAGGCCTCGGCGGCCTCCGCCTCCCGGACCCGGACCGTCACCTGGGGGTGCGTGGTCCGCAGGGCCCGTACGGCCGGTACGACCAGGGCGGGTACGGACGTCGGGAACGCGGCGACCCGGACCTCCCCCGCCTCCCCCTGGACGTACGCCGCCAACGCCGCCTCCGCACGCTCCAGTTGCTCGAAGACCGGCTCGGTGTGGGCCAGCACCAGCCGCGCCGCGTCGGTGAGCCGGACCCGGCGGCCCCGCGCCTGAAGCAGGGGCACGCCGAGCTGCCGGGCGAGATTGGTGAGCTGCTGGGACACCGCGGACGGGGTCATGTGCAGGGCCTCGGCCGTCGCGGTCACGGTGCCGCGCTCGCGCAGGGTGCGCAGGATCTGCAGCTTCCGGATGTCCCACTCGGCCATGCCCGGAAAGCTACACGTCACCCGCGGGATCCCGCGCCCAGCACCACACCGCCCAGGATCAGCGCCATCGACAGCAGTTGCGGCAGGCCGGTCGTCTCGCCGAGTACGGCCCAGGACAGCAGGGCCACGCAGACCGGCTGGAGGTAGTAGACGATGCCCGCCCGGGTCGCGCCGATCAGGGCGATGGCCTTGTTCCAGGCGAAGAAGGCCACCGCGGAGGAGGCGACGCCGACGTAGAGGAGCGGCAGGACGGTGGCGGCGGTGGGGTGGAAGGAGCCCTGCACGGTCACGCTCACCGCCTGCGCGGGCAGCAGCAGGACGGTGCCGGCCAGGAAGGTGGTGAAGAGGAAGCCGGTGCCGCTCAGTTCGGCGGGCCGGCGGCGCAGCAGCGCGCTGTAGCCGGCGAAGCAGCAGGCGGCCGCGATCATCCACAGGTCTCCGGTGGCGAAGCCCGAGCCGCCGCCGACGAGCAGCGTCACACCCGCGCAGGCGATGAGCAGCCCGGCGGTGCGGCGCGCGCCGAGCCGTACGCCGCCCAGCCGTTCGAAGACCGCCATGAGCACCGGCGACGCGGCCATGATCATGCCCATGGTGGCGGCGGGCGTGGTCAGTCCGGCTTGGTTGACCAGGGTGTTGTACACCGCCACACCGAGGAAGGACGCGAGGAGGACGTAGCGGCCGTTGCGGCGGATCAGCGCTCGCTGCCGCCAGGCCTGCCGTGCGCCGAAGGGGGCCACGGCGAGCAGCGCGACGACCCAGCGCCAGAAGGCGTGCTGGACGGGCGGGACGCTGTCGTGCAGACCGCGTGAGGTGACGAAGCTGCCGGACCAGACGACCGTGGCGAGCGCGGCGCAGGCGAGGCCGAGCAGGGGAGCGGCGGCCTCGCGCGGGCGGCGGGCGGCGGCCGGGGTGGTGGTCCGGTGCAGGGCGGCGGTCACGGGCTTCCTTCCGGGTGGTGGAGTGTGTTCCGACCGTCGCACCGAGCGACCTGTCAGGTCCATCGAAAGTTTTGGAAGGTTCCTTTCAGTGAACCTGAAAGAAGGCTGCCCGCGAGCGAGCGGCAGTACGGCGATGCCCGCGAGGCCGTGGGCGGTGAGCAGGGCACCCACGACCGACCTCGACTCCATGGCGATGGAGGTCTTCGGGCGGACCTACCGCCTCTCCCGCACCATGGGCGACCGCATGGAAGAGGGGCCGGCCTGCTGCGCCGCTCCCCCGATCCGCACGACCGCCGGGGCCTTCGGGTGACGCTGACCGAGAAGGGGCTGGACGTCATCGACCGGGTGGTCGGCGCGGGCCTCACGGTCCAGACGCAGGCCCCGTCCCGCCTCGACGACGACCAGGTCGGCCAACTGGCGGTCCTGCTCAGGGAATTGCTCGCGGGAGCGCCGGAGGTGCCGCACCGGGTCGGGGTCCAGCGGTGGTCTGGTCGCCGACGTGCGCGGCGAGCGCCGTCCCGATGTCCCTCGCGTCGGCCGAGTCGGCGGCCCAGGCCGTGTAACCGTCGGGGCGGACCAGCACGGTCGTACGGCGGTCGCTCGCCCAGTGGGCCACGGTGAGCCGGTCCGCGCGGCCGGGCCCCGCCTCGTACGGCTCCGGGGTGATCAGCACGAACCGGCCGCCGCGCAGGGCCTCGTAGAGGCGGCCGCCGCCGGCCAGGGCGACGTCCGGCACCCGGGTGCCGGTGAGGCGGTGGGCGCCGCGCGGCGCGGGGTAGCGGTAGCCGACGCCGGTGACCTGGCCGGCGACCTTGCGGCGGGCGGGGCCGACGGCGTTCAGGAACGCGGTGAGCGCCGCGCGGGCCGCGAGGGTCCAGGGGCGCTTGGCCATGGCGAGGCGGACGATCCCGCCGCTGCTGCGCAGCACCGCCTTGCCCACGGGGTGCCGTTCGGCCTGGTAGCTGTCGAGCAGCGCGGGCTCGGCGTGACCGGTGACGACCGCCGCGAGCTTCCAGCCCAGGTTGGCCGCGTCCTGCAGGCCGGTGTTCATGCCCTGGCCGCCGGCCGGGGTGTGCACGTGGGCGGCGTCGCCGGCCAGGAAGACCCGCCCGACCCGGTAGGCGGGCGCCTGCCGTTCGTCGCTGTGGAAGCGGGACATCCAGCGGGCGTCGTGCATCCCGAAGTCCCGGCCCAGGGCGAGCCGGGTGATCTCCTGGATCTCCGCCAGGTCCAGCGGTTCGGTGTCGGGGACGTTGCGGCCGCGGTGCCAGCCGATCACCCGGTAGTAGCCGTCGCCGAACGGCGCGAGGAAGGCGAAGGCGTCGCCGACGGCGTTGACGGTGAGCAGGTCCGGCGGCGGCTCGGCGAGCCTGACGTCGGCGAGGACCACGGACCGGATCACCGACTTGCCCGGGAAGGGCAGCCCGATCGCGTCCCGTACGGCGCTGCGCATGCCGTCGGCGCCGACGACGTACGCCGCCCGCAGCCGCTCCGTACGCCCCTCGGGACCGCGCACCTCCACGGTCACCCCGTCGGCGTCCTGCGTGAGCCCGGTCAGCTCGGTCTCGTACCGGAAGTCGACGCCCGCCTCGACGGCCCGGCGCTCCAGGACCTTCTCCACCTCGTACTGCGGAAGGACGAGGAGGTGGTTGAAGCGGGAGGGGAGGGTGGCGAGATCGACGGTGAGCCGGCCGAAGAGGGCCAGGCGGTCGAGGGGCCGGCCGGCCTTTTCGAGGTCGTCGGCGAGGGCGCGGGCGTCGAGCTGTTCCAGGGTGCGGGCGTGCAGGACGAAGGCGCGGGAGAGGTTGCTGATCCTGTGGGGGCGCTTTTCGAGGACGGTGACCGGGACGCCGGCGATGGCGAGGTCGCCGGCGAGGAGCAGGCCGGTGGGACCGGAGCCGACGACGATGACGGTGGCGGGGCTGCCGGTGCCGGTAGTGCCGGTGACGTCGTGGGTGTTGGTGCCGTTGTTGCCAGTGGTGCCGGTCATGGTGGCCTCCTGGGTGCCAACGCTTGTTGGTCTAAAAGCGTTTTGCCAACGGCTGTTGGTCAACGCTTGTTGGCAAGCCTAGAACCGGGGCGCGAAGGCAGTCAACACTTGTTGGCCTACGCATGTTGGCCTACGCTCGTTGGCATGACCGGCAGCACGAAGACCAACCAGGCGCGCCGCTCCGACGCCACCCGCACCGCCATCCTTCACGCCGCCCGCGAGCGGTTCGCCGCCGACGGCTACGAGCGGGCCACCATCCGGGCGATCGCCAGGGACGCGAGCATCGACCCGTCCATGGTGATGCGCTACTACGGCAGCAAGGAGAGCCTCTTCGCCGCGGCCGTCGCGCTGGATCTGCGGCTGCCCGATCTGACGGGGGTGCCGCAGGACGAGGTGGGACGGACGCTGGTGGGCCACTTCCTCGGCCTGTGGGAGGAGAACGAGGAGCTGACGGCCGTGCTCCGGGTCGCCGCCACCAACCCGGCCGGCGCGGAGCGGATGCAGGGCATCTTCCGGGACCAGCTGCTGCCGGTGGCCCGGCAGGTGTGCCCCGACCCCGAGCAGGTCCCGGCACGGGCGGCGCTGTGTGCCGCGCAGCTGCTCGGGCTGGCCCTCACCCGCTATGTGCTGACGTTTCCGGCGACGCGGGAGCTGACCCGCGAGGAGCTGCTGGCCTGGCTCGGGCCGACCGTACAGCGGTACCTGACCGCGCCGAATCCCTGAGCCGCACCGCACCCCGCGCGGTGCGGAAAGACAAAACGCCGAGGGCGCCGACCTCACCCGGGTACGGCGTCGTGCGCGTACCGCGGGAGGACAGGCGCCCCCGGCGAGAGGAACCGGTGTCCGGTCAGGCCTTGGCGTCGGCCCCGGGCTTCACGTTGGACGAGGGCTTGATGGTCCTGATCTTGGACTTGTCCAGCGCCATCACCAGACCGGCGATGACCACGAACAGCGCGAGCGGGATCAACACGTAGAGGCCCAGCGTCTGGATGACGCTCAGGCCCGGGCCGGGGTCGTCGCCGTCGTCGCGGGTCAGCGCGAGCGCGGGGGACGACATGAGCAGCATCATCAGCGTCGTACCGGCGGCCAGGGCGCCGGCGCGCAGGGCGTTCTTCTTGTCCACGATCTCAAGTTAGCGAACCCCCCGGACGCACGCGCGCCCGGGGTCCCGTACGGGGGGTTCACACGCCGCCGGCCTGCCGGAAGACATGGAGCAGCGCCCTCAGCCGAGGGGAGGCCGTCAGTTCCTCCAGCGGCAGCGGCCGGCCCTCGCGGTCCGCGATCGGCAGCCGCCAGTTCGGGTACTGGTCCCAGGTCCCGGGGAGATTCTGCGGGCGGCGGTCGCCGACGCCGTCCGGGAGCCAGACGCCGATCAGCCGGGCCGGGGTGCGCAGCAGGAAGCGGTGGACGGCGCGGATCTCCTCCTCCTCGTCGGAGCCGGGCGGCCCGGCGGCGGTGCGGTCGAGCAGGCCGAGGCTGCCCAGCAGGGCCAGCCACTCGGCCGTGTCGGCGACGGCCTCGGCGCGTTCCTCGGCCGCCGGGCGGGTGAGCAGGCCCAGGCGGTCGCGCAGGTCGATGTGGTCGCCGGTGAGCCGGGCGGCGGTGGGCGGCAGGTCGTGGGTGGTGGCGGTGGCCAGGCAGTCGGCGCGCCAGCGCTCGGGCGGCAGCGGCCGGCCGTCGCCCTCCCAGTCGCGTTCGAACCACAGCACCGAGGTGCCGAGCACCCCGCGCCGCTGCAGCGTCTCGCGCACGCCGGGCTCGACGGTGCCGAGGTCCTCGCCGATGACGACGGACCCGGCGCGGGTGGCCTCCAGGGCGAGGATCGCGAGCATGGCGTCGGCGTCGTAGCGGACGTAGGTGCCGCCGGTGGGCGGGCTGCCCTGGGGGACCCACCACAGGCGGAACAGGCCCATGACGTGGTCGATGCGCAGGGCGCCGGCGTAGCGGAAGAGGGCGCGCAGGAGCTCGCGGTAGGGGGCGTACCCGGTGGCGGCGAGGCGGTCGGGGCGCCAGGGCGGCAGGCCCCAGTCCTGGCCGCGGGCGTTGAAGGCGTCGGGCGGGGCGCCGATCGACATGCCGGCGGCGAAGACGTCCTGCTGGGCCCAGGCGTCGGCACCGTCCGGGTGCACGCCGACGGCGAGGTCGTGCACGATCCCGACGGGCATGCCGGCCTCGCGGGCGGCGCGCTGGGCGGCGCGCAGCTGGCCGTCGGTGAGCCAGGCGAGGCGGGCGTGGAAGTCGACCCGGTCGGCCAGGTCGGCGCGGGCGCGGGCGGTGGCGGCCGAACGGGGGTCGCGCAGGGCCGACGGCCACCGCCGCCAGTCGGAGCCGTGGACCTCGGCGAGGGCGCACCAGGCGGCGTGGTCGTCGAGGGCCTGGCCCTGGGCGGCGCGGAAGTCGTCGTAGGCGGCCCGGCGGCCGGGGCCGAGGGGGACGGCCAGGACCAGGTCCAGTGCCGCGCGCTTGAGTTCCCACACCGCGTCCCGGTCGATGAGGGCGCCTTTGTCGAGGACGGCGGCGCGCAGCCGTTCGGCCCGCTCCAGCAGGGCGCTCAGCCGCTCGCGGTCGGTGACGTAGGCGTACTCGGGGATGTCCTCGACGCGCAGGTGCACCGGGTCCGGGAAGCGGCGGGAGGACGGGCGGTACGGGGAGGGGTCGGCGGGGGCGCCTGGTACGGCCGCGTGCAGCGGGTTGACCTGGACGAATCCGGCGCCGGCGGTGCGCCCGGCCCAGCCGGCCAGCTCGGTGAGGTCGCCGAGGTCGCCCATGCCCCAGGAGCGGCGGGAGAGCAGGGAGTACAGCTGGACGAGGAGGCCGTGGGAGCGGCCGGGCGGGGCGGGCAGCCGGTCGGGGGCGACGACGAGGTGGGCGTGGCCGGTGCGGCCGTCGGGTGCGAGGGCGGTCACCCGGTGCACACCGAGCGGCAGGTCCGCGACGGTGTCCCGCTCCTGGCCCGCCTCGGTCTCGACGCGCAGGCGAGTGCCGGGCGGCAGCGCGGCGAGGGCGGCGGGGCCCTGCGGGTCACCGGCCCAGTGCACGAGCGTCGGCGGCAGCAGACGCTCGCCCAGCTCGCGTTCCCGTGCGGCGAGTGCGGTGCGTACGGCGGCGGGGCCGGCCGCGTCGACGCCGAGGGCGGCCAGGGCGGCGGCCACGGCGGAGGCGGGCACCGGGACGTCACGGCCGGCGGCGGGGCTGTAGGAGGTGGCGACGCCGTGCAGCTCGGCGAGCCTGGACAGGTCCGCGTCCTGGAGCGCCGCGGTCATCTACGACCCCGCGCCGAAGGTGTCGGCCTCGTACGACCCGGTGCCGAAGGCGTCGGACTCGCTGGTCAGCGGGGTGGCGTCGGCGAGCGGCGGCTCGCTGGTCAGGGGTTCGGCGTCGGGCAGTGGGGGCTCGCTGGTGAGCGGGGCCTGGGTGCAGGCGCTCTCCGCGCTGAACACGCACAGCGAGGCGTCGTCGGTCGGGGCGGACAAGTCCGCCCCGGGTTTCCACTGGGCGGGGATCGAGAGCCGAACCGGTGCGGCCACGAGGGTCTCCTCTTCGGTGGGTCGGATGCTGTCGCTTTGAACGGATTACGGCAGGCCTACCCCGTGACGGCCGCCGCACTCCAGAGACCCGCTCGAAGCCGCCTCGGCCACCCCGTCGAACGTGATCTTTGATCACCGAACAGGTGATGACGGCCCTGGTCCACATGGGCCGCGACGCGGGCGCGGCGGTGCTGCTGATCACGCACGACGCCCAGGTGGCGGCGTACGCGGACCGCGAGCTACGGCTGAGCGACGGCGCCGTGGTGCCGGCGGAGGTGACGGCATGACGCGGGAGGCACGTTCCGGGACCCGGTCCGGTATGGCGGTCGACATCCGGCTGGCCTGGCAGTTGGTCCGCGGTTCGGACCGGCGGGAGTGGTGGCGGCTCGGGCTGACGGCGGCGGGGGCCGCGCTCGCCACCGGGTTCGCGCTCGCGGCCGTCGCAGTGGCCTCGCTGCACGGGCAGTACCGGGTGTCCTTCGGGCACGGCCTGTTGGACCGGCCCGGCGAACGCTCGGGGGTGGTCCTCGGCCTGCTGCTCCTGCTGGTGCCGGTGCTGGGGTTCCGCGGGCAGTGCGCGCGGATCGGCGCCGTGCACCGCGACCGGCGACTGGCCGGGCTGCGGCCGGCGGGTGCCGGCCCGGCGCAGGTGCGCCGGATCGCCGCGCTGGAGACGGGGACGGCCTGTCTGCTGGGCTCGGTCCGTGGGCGGCGGCCCGCAGCCACGCGGCGGTGCTGCTGGCCACGGTCGTCCCACGGGATTCGTCGGTGTCCGGCAGACGCTCCTGGCCGGCCTGCACGAGATGAACCGCGACCACGAGCTGGGCATGGACATGGCCTTCTATACGACGGGCATCGATCTGACGGCCGTCGCCATCCTCGTCGCCCTCGCGATCACCCTCTCCGGTCTCGCCGTCGGCACCGCCGAGTCGGTGGCCGACCGCCGCCGGGGCCTGGCCGCACAGGTCGCCTCCGGGATGCCCCGGGCGGTGCTCGGCCGGGCGCTGCTGCTGGAGACGGCGCTGTCGCCGGCCCCCGCGGTCGCGCTGGCGGGCGCGGGCGGCATGGCGATCGGCGTCTGGTACGCCTCGCTGGCCCGGGGCGTGCTCATCCAGGCCGTGCCGTACGCGGCGCTGCTGGTGCCGGTGGTCGTCTACGCCTGCTGCCTGCTGGCGGCGGCCACCTCACTGCCCCTGCTGCGCCGCGCGGCCCGCCCGGCGGAGCTGCGGTACGCGTGAGCCCGAAGGCTCCGGGGGCGCAGGGGACTCCCGGAGCCGGTGCGCGCCCTCACCGCGCGTGGGCCGGGTCCCGGCGGTACCGCGTAGGCCGGGTCCCGGCGGTACGTGGGTCCCGCCGGGTACGCGAAGGCCCGGATCGCCGTCAGGCAGAAATGCCGTCGATCCGGGCCAGGGCATCGTCCGCGCCGTACGGCTGCAAGTAGGGCAGCCAGCGCGGATCCCTATGCCCGGTGCCGATGATGCGCCAGGCCAGCCCGGACGGCGGCGCCGGTTTGTGCCGCAGTCGCCACCCCAGCTCGACGAGGTGACGGTCGGCCTTCACGTGGTTGCAGCGGCGGCAGGAGGCCACCACGTTGTCCCAGACGTGCTTGCCCCCGCGGCTGCGCGGGATGACGTGGTCGACGCTGGTTGCGACGCCACCGCAGTACATGCACCGGCCCCCGTCGCGCGCGAACAGTGCACGCCGGGTGAGAGGAACGGGCCCCCGATAGGGAACCCGGACGAATCGCTTGAGCCGGACCACGCTGGGTGCGGGGACTGTGACGGTTGCGCTGTGCATATAGGCGCCGGATTCCTCGAGGGAGACGGCCTTGTTCTCCAGGACGAGGACGAGCGCGCGGCGGAGCGGTACGACGCCGAGCGGCTCGTACGACGCGTTGAGGACCAGGACATGCGGCACGGGTGCCTCCTTGGGCGTCGGCGGCGCGTGGCTCGCGCCGGGACGATCTGCAGTCAGTCTCCCTTGATGCCTGGTGGAAGCGCCACCATGTCCCGGTAACGGGCTGGGAGTGTTTTCGACCACATCTGATTCATCCCCCGGATCATGACGAGTTCAAGCCAGGGTGAGCCCCGTCTCTCCTGCAGCCCTCCTTGGCGGATCCGCGCGATGCCCACACAATGCCCCGTTAGTGTGGTGGCCCTGTCCGTCCGGTGACCTTTTCGTGACCTTGAAGACCTTGACCGCCCACCGGCACGGACCGCGCAGCACCTGGAGGTACCTGCCGTGTCGTCCTTGCCCGCCGTCCTTCTGGCCGCCGGTGCGTCGCCGACCCCGTCCCCCTCTCCCTCTCCGTCCGGCGCGACGGCACCGGCCGTGCCGTCGCTCCAGGACGCCCAGGAGAGCGCGACGAACGCGGCGAGCTGGGTCGAGCAGAACTGGTCGACCTGGCTCGCGATGGGTCTGCAGATCCTGCTGATCGTGGTGATAGCGGTCGCGCTGCGCGCGGTGGTGCGGCGGGCGATCACCAAGCTGATAGACCGGATGGGCCGCACCGCGGAAGCCGTGAACGGCACGGCGCTGGGCGGGCTGCTGGTCAACGCCGAACGGCGCCGGCAGCGCTCGCAGGCGATCGGCTCGGTGCTGCGCTCGGTGGCGAGCTTCCTGATCCTCGGTACGGCCGCGCTGATGGTGCTGTCCACGTTCAAGATCAACCTGGCGCCGCTGCTGGCGTCCGCCGGTGTGGCCGGTGTGGCGATCGGTTTCGGCGCCCGCAACCTGGTCACCGACTTCCTCTCCGGCGTGTTCATGATCCTGGAGGACCAGTACGGCGTCGGTGACGTGATCGACGCGGGTGTGGCCACCGGCGAGGTGATCGAGGTCGGGCTGCGCGTGACCAAGCTGCGCGGTTCCGACGGCGAGATCTGGTACGTCCGCAACGGCGAGGTCAAGCGGATCGGCAACCTCTCCCAGGGCTGGGCGACGGCCGGGGTCGACGTGACCGTGAAGGCGAGCGAGGACCTGGAGCGGGTCAAGGCCACGCTGGACGACGTCGCCGAGCACATGAGCAAGGAAGAGCCCTGGAACGAACTGCTGTGGAGCCCGGTCGAGGTCCTCGGCCTGGACTCGGTCCTGCTCGACTCCATGGTGGTCCGCGTCTCCGCCAGGACCATGCCGGGCAAGGCCCTGACCGTCGAGCGGGAGCTGCGCTGGCGGATCAAGCGCGCGTTCGACCAGGCGAGCATCCGCATCGTGGGCGGCGCGACCTCGGTCGAGGACGCGGAGGACACCCCCGACCCGACGGCGGCTGTGGCGGCCCCGTCGGCCTTCGCCAACGCGGACTCGCCGCAGGCGGCGGCGACGGCACCGATCGCCGCGCAGCGGCCGGCGCCGCCCGGGAAGTAGGGGAACAGTTTCAGCACACTCGTTCGAGTGAACAGGTGGGGCATTCCGGCGCGCGGTGCGCACGGGTGCCCCATCGTTCTGCCGGGGCACCCGACGCGGGCTTAGCCTGGCATCAGTGCGACAAGGAGAACCAGCGATGAGCGCCGAACCGATCATGAAGCCGGTGGTGACGCAGGTGGACCCCATTGACCTGTTGGAAGTGTTCGAAAAGGCGACGGGACCGGTGCCGATTCGAGCGGAGTTCATCGAGGGGACGGGCATCTTGCCGCCTCAGCCGGAGCACCGGCACAACGCTGGCGCCGTGAAGCTCATCGTCCAGTTCCACCTCGCCGGGCTTGATTTGGCCGGCGTAAATAACGGCTTCCGCGTCACTCACACGGACGGGCGAACCATGGCCTTGGTGGTGCCGGACTTCTATGTCTGCCGCCGCGAGCCAACCGAACTCGACGAGTCCTATCGGACAACTCACCGGGGTTGGTACCCCATCGACATGCTCGCCCTGGTCGGTGAAGTCACCTCCACCAACCACGAAACCGACACAGGCCCCAAACTGCGCACCTACGCAGCCACCGGCGTCCCCGTCTACGTCCTCATCGACCGCCACTCCAAGACGGCTCACTGCTACACCGATCCCATCCTCCCCGGCAGCGACCCCACTGAGGCGTACTACGCCACCGACACCGAGGTCAGCCTCGGCGACCCCCTCCCCCTCCCACCGCCGTACCCCACCCTCGACACCACCCCGTTCGTCACGGCCTGACCAGCCGCGCTATCTGACACAGCGCGACGAACCCGCTCGCCCTGCGCAGCCCCAAGCCGGTCATCAGATTCTCGTCGGCGTAGATCTCCAGCCAGGCCTCTCCCGACGCGGAGTCGAAGGTCACGGAGCCACTGACGGACCGCCGGCCGCGGAACGGGCGTCGGCGGAAGTGGAGTTCCTCGCCGCTCAGCACGTCCCAGGCCCGTTCGGAGATGGGCAGGCCGGCCCTCGGGCGCGCCGCCCGGTCGGCCGAAACGTGTGCTCCTGCGTGGTGGCCGGCGCCTGAGCCGTGACCGGGATGCCGGTGCCGCGAGCGCGGCGGTGCGGGGCGCCGTACGGGTAGACGGCGAAGGCCAAAGATCACCAGCCATGGACGGGCTGTACAGCCCCGCGAGATAACGACTCTGCAGCCCCCGCGCCCTTGTCTATTGACGCCCCCTTCGTCCTGGGCTTACGTTCCTCCCACCCCAATAGGAAAGTTTCCTAACAGTGATCTCCAGGGCGGCCGGTGATCAAGACTGGACCTCCCGCCAGGTCACTGCGAAGCTGGGCGGCTGGAAAGGCAGGTGTCGACCATGGCAGGAACCGCCGGTACGCCGGGCACCCCGCGCGTGCTGCGCGCCATGAACGACCGTGCCGCGCTGGACCTCCTGCTGGAGCACGGGCCGCTGTCGCGCACCCGGATCGGGAAGCTCACCGGCCTGTCCAAGCCCACCGCCTCCCAGCTGCTGGCCCGCCTGGAGGCCGCCGGACTGGTCCGGGTCACCGGCACCAGCGAGGGCCGCCCGGGCCCCAACGCCCAGCTGTACGCCGTCAACCCCGCCGCCGCGTACGCGGCCGGGCTCGATGTCACCCCGGAGCGCATCCGCGCCGCCGTCGCCGACGTCACCGGCCGCACAGTGGGTGAGCACGAGCTGCCCACCCCCGGGCGCCGGCCCGCCCAGCCCGTCGTCCAGCAGGTCACCGACGCGCTCGACGGTGCCGTCAAGGCCGCCGGACTCGCGCGGTCCGATGTGCACCGGCTGGTCATCGGCACCCCGGGCGCCTTCGACCCCAACACCGGCCGGCTGCGCTACGCCTCCCACCTGCCCGGCTGGCACTCCCCCACCCTGCTCGACGAGCTCGCCGCCGCCCTGCCGATGCCGGTGGAGTACGAGAACGACGTCAATCTCGTCGCCCTCGCCGAACAGCGGCTCGGGGCGGCCAAGGGTCACGCGGACTTCGTGCTGCTGTGGAACCAGGAAGGCCTCGGCGCCGCCCTGGTCCTCGGCGGCCGGCTGCACCGCGGCTGGACCGGCGGCGCCGGCGAGGTCGGATTCCTGCCCGTGCCGGGCACGCCCCTGGTGCGGCAGGTGACCAAGGCCAACAGCGGCGGCTACCAGGAGCTGGCCGGCTCCCAGGCCGTACCGAAGCTGGCCCGGGAGCTCGGCATCCCGGATGTGCCGTCGGGGCCGTACACCGAGGTCGCCGCCGAACTCGTGGCCCGGGGCGCCGATCACGCCTCCGGCCCCTACCGGGAGCTGCTGCGGACCTACGCGACCCGGCTCGCCACCGGTCTCGCCTCACTCGTCTCCGTCCTCGACCCCGAACTCGTCGTCCTCAGCGGCTCTGCGCTGACGGCCGGCGGCGAGGGCCTGCGCGCCCTCGTCCAGGCCGAGCTGGAGGAGCTGGCCGCGGCCCGCCCCCGGCTGGTCGTCGGCGACGTCCACGAACACCCCGTCCTGCGCGGCGCGTTGGAGTCCGCGCTCGTGACCACCCGCGACGAAGTCTTCGACACCTCGCGCTAGCCCCCTCTCACCCACCCCGTCCCGCTGGGAGACCTCGCCATGCCCGAAGTCATACCCTCAGCTGCCCGAAAAGCGGCTTTTGCCCTGACCGTCTCGCTGGCCCTCCTCACCACCGCCTGTACCGGGCAGTCCGACTCCGGTGCCACGGACGACGCCTCGAAGGACACGACGATCAACTTCTGGCACGCCTGGAGCGCGCCGAACGAGGTCAAGGCCGTCAAGTCGCTGGTCGCCGGTTTCGAGAAGGCGCACCCCAACATCCACGTGAACATCGTCGGCAACATGACCGACGACAAGATCAACCAGGCGCTGCGGTCGGGGGGCGACAAGGCGCCGGACGTGATCTCCTCGTTCACGACCAACAATGTGGGCAAGTTCTGTTCCTCGGGTGCGCTGGTCGACCTCAACCCCTTCTTCAAGAAGTCCGGGATCGACCCCGAGAAGACCTTCCCGAAGCCGATGAACGAGTACACCCAGTTCGACGGCAACCGCTGCACGGTGCCGCTGCTCGGTGACGCGTACGGGCTCTACTACAACAAGACGGCGTTCGCGAAGGCCGGTATCGCCCGTCCGCCGAAGACCTGGTCCGAGTTCGAGGCCGACGCCAAGAAGCTGACCATCACGGACGGGGACTCGTACAAACAGCTGGGCTTCATGCCGGACTACCACGGCTGGGAGTCCACCACCGAGCACTACTTCGCGCAGTTCTCGCCGACCTATTTCGGCAAGGACGGCAAGTCCGACCTCGCCAAGGACCCGGCGTTCCAGAAGGGCTTCGAACTCCAGAAGCGGCTCGTGGACGAACTCGGCGGATTCCCGAAGCTGGAGCGGTTCCGCGCGACACTCGGTGACGAATGGGGCCCCAAGCACCCCTTCCACACCGGTCAGGTCGCCATGCAGCTCGACGGCGAGTGGCGGCTCGGGATGGCCGAGCAGGCCAAGCCGAAGTTCGAGATCGGCGTCGCCCCGCTGCCCGTGCCCGACGACCAGGCCGCACAGTACGGCAAGGGCTACATCACCGGCACCATCGCGGGCATCGCCGCCACCAGCCACAAGCAGAACGCGGCCTGGGAATTCGTCAAGTACATCACCACGAACACGGACGCGGTGGTCGGCTTCGCCAACGACATCCACAACGTCCCCTCCACGCTGGCCGCGCTGAAGTCCCCGAAGCTGACGTACGACCCGCGCTTCAAGACGTTCCTCGACATCGCCGCCAATCCGAACTCCGCCACGTCGCCGGCCTCCATCAACGGGGGCCAGTACCTGGTGACGATCCAGCAGTTCGGTTACGACTACGAAAGCGGCAAGGTCACCGATCTGAAGGCCGGCCTGAAGCAGACGGCGGCGCAGATCGACACGGACATCGCGCAGGCGAAGTAGCCATGAGCGCGCTCACTCTGGCGTCCAAGCGCCGGCGGGCGGCCCTGAGGACCGCCGCCTTCATGTCACCCTGGCTGATCGGTTTCGCGGTCTTCTTCGCGTATCCGCTGATCTCGACGGTCTATTTCTCCTTCATGCACTACGACGGCTTCCGGCCGCCCACGTGGAGCGGCGGGAAGAACTGGACCTACGTCTTCGAGCACTACCCGCTTTTCTGGCCGGCCCTGCGCAACACGCTGTGGCTGGTCCTGGTGATGGTGTCGTTGCGGGTCGCCTTCGGGCTCGGCATCGGCCTGCTCATCACCAAGATCAAGACGGGTACGGGGGTCTTCCGCACCCTCTTCTATCTGCCGTACCTGGCCCCGCCGGTCGCCGCGACCATGGCCTTCGCCTTCCTGCTGAACCCCGGCACGGGCCCGGTCAACTCGATGCTCGAAAAGGTGGGCATTCCGGCACCGGGCTGGTTCAACGACCCCACCTGGTCCAAACCGGCCCTCACCCTGCTGGCGCTGTGGGGCATCGGCGACCTCATGGTCATCTTCATGGCCGCGCTGCTGGACGTGCCGACCGAGCAGTACGAGGCGGCCGAGCTGGACGGCGCCTCGGCCTGGCAGCGGTTCCGGTACGTCACCCTGCCGAACATCTCCCCGATCGTGATGTTCGCGGTCGTCACCGGCGTGATCCAGACCATGCAGTACTACACCCAGCCGCTGATCGCCGGGAAGGTCGCCTCCGGGGTGATCCAGGGCGCGGGCACCCAGTTCGAGCCCGGCTACCCGGACAAGTCCACGCTCACCCTCCCCCAGCTCGTCTACAACCTCGGCTTCCAGCGCTTCGACTACGGCTCGGCCGGTGTGGTGGCGCTGGTGCTGTTCGCCCTGTCGATGGTGTTCACCGGGTTCCTGATGCGGCGCCGGGGCGGTCTCATCCAGGCAGGTGACTGACCATGACCCAAGTACTGGACAAGCCCGTGGAGGTGCGGGCGCCCGCCGCGGCCGCCGAGCGTACCGCCCGGCGCCGGGCGCTCCTCGAATGGATCGCGGTCCACTCCCTCGGCGTCGCCGCCGCGCTGTTCTTCACCCTCCCGTTCGTGTTCGTGTTCCTGACCTCGCTGATGAGCGACACCCAGGCACTCAGCCGTGATCTGATCCCGCACACCTGGGAGTGGGGCAACTACAAGAGCGTGCTCGACACCCCCGGCTTTCTGACCTGGTGGAAGAACACGCTGGTCTACGCGGGCCTCGGCACCGTCCTGACCGTGGTGTCCTCCATTCCGGTGGCGTACGCGCTCGCCAAGTTCCGCTTCCGGGGCCGCAACCTGTCGCTCATGCTGGTGATCTCGATGATGATGCTGCCCCCGCAGGTGGTCATCATCCCGATGTACCTGTTCTGGGCGAAGCAGCTGGACCTGTCCGGCACGCTGTGGCCGCTGATCATCCCGATGGCGTTCGGTGACGCGTTCTCCATCTTCCTGCTGCGGCAGTTCCTGATGACGATCCCGAACGAGTACCTGGACGCCGCGAAGGTGGACGGCTGCGGCGACCTCAGAACCCTGCTGAAGGTCGTCCTGCCCATGGCCAGGCCCGGCATCGCGGCCGTCGCCCTCTTCCAGTTCTTCTACGCCTGGAACGACTACTTCGGCCCGCAGATCTACGCGTCCGAGAACCCCGGCGCCTGGACCCTGTCCTACGGCCTGGAGTCCTTCAAGGGCGCCCACCACACCGACTGGAACCTCACCATGGCCGCGACCGTGCTGGTCATGGCCCCCGTGATCCTCGTGTTCTTCTTCGCCCAGAAGGCGTTCGTGGAGGGCGTCACCCTCACCGGAGTAAAGGGTTGATCCGACTGTGAAACTCACTGTGGTGGGCGGAGGCTCGACCTACACGCCCGAACTCATCGACGGCTTCGCGCGTCTGCGCGACACCCTGCCCATCGAGGAACTCGTCCTGGTGGACCCGGCCGCTGAGCGCCTGGAGCTGGTGGGCGGGCTGGCCCGCCGGATCTTCGCCAAGCAGGGCCATCCCGGCCGGATCGTCACCACCGCCGACCTGGACGCCGGCGTCGACGGCGCCGACGCCGTGCTGCTCCAGCTGCGCGTCGGCGGCCAGGCGGCCCGGCAGCAGGACGAGACCTGGCCGCTGGAGTGCGGCTGCGTCGGCCAGGAGACCACCGGCGCGGGCGGCCTGGCCAAGGCGCTGCGCACGGTCCCGGTGGTCCTCGACATCGCCGAGCGGGTGCGCCGTACCAACCCGCGTGCCTGGATCATCGACTTCACCAACCCGGTCGGCATCGTCACCCGCGCCCTGCTCCAGGCCGGGCACCGGGCGGTCGGACTGTGCAACGTGGCGATCGGCTTCCAGCGGAAGTTCGCGGGCCTGCTCGGCGTGACCCCGGCGGATGTGCACCTCGCCCATGTGGGCCTCAACCACCTCACGTGGGAAACCGGTGTGCGCCTGGGTGGCCCCGAAGGCGACAACGTCCTCCCGAAGCTCCTCGGCGAGCACGGCGACACCATCGCCGACGACCTGCGCCTCCCGCGCCCCCTCCTGGACCGCCTGGGCGTGGTCCCCTCCTACTACCTGCGCTACTACTACGCCCACGACGAGGTGGTGCGCGAGCTGCGCACCAAGCCGTCCCGGGCGGCCGAAGTCGCCGCCATGGAACGGGAGTTGCTGACGATGTACGGCGACCCGGCCCTGGACGAGAAGCCGGCACTGCTGGCCAGGCGGGGCGGGGCGTACTACTCGGAGGCGGCGGTGGACCTGGCGGCCGCGCTGCTGGGCGGTGGGGGAAGCCCCTACCAGGTGGTGAACACCTTCAACCGGGGCACGCTGCCGTTCCTGCCCGACGACGCGGTGATCGAGGTCCAGGCCGCGGTCGGCCCGGCGGGCCCCGCCCCGCTGCCGGTGCCTGAGCTGGATCCCCTGTTCTCCGGGCTGATCGCGAACGTGACGGCGTACGAGGACCTGGCCCTGGAGGCGGCGCTGCGCGGCGGCCGGGACCGCGTCTTCCGCGCCCTGCTGGCGCATCCGCTGATCGGCCAGTACGCGTACGCCGACGCCCTCACCGACCAGCTGATCGCACACAACCGGGAGCACCTCGCGTGGGCCTGACCGCACCTGAATCCGGGAGTGTCCTCGCGATCGACGCGGGCAACAGCAAGACCGACGTGGCCGTGGTCACCGCCGCCGGGGAGGTGCTGGCCACGGCCCGCGGAGGTGGTTTCCGCCCGCCCGCGGTGGGGGTGGCGGCGGCGCTGGACGCGCTGGCGGAACCGGTGGCGCGGGCCTTCGGGGAGTCGGGCGTCACCTCCGTGTCCCATGTCTCGGCCTGCCTGGCCAACGCCGATCTCCCGGTGGAGGAGGAGCAGTTGGCGACGGCGCTCCGGGCACGCGGCTGGGGTGCCTCGGTGTCGGTCCGCAACGACACCTTCGCGATCCTGCGGGCGGGCGTCGCCGAGCCGCGCGGGGTGGCCGTGGTGTGCGGGGCGGGCATCAACTGCGTCGGCATGCGCCCCGACGGCCGTACCGCGCGCTTTCCGGCCATCGGACGGATCTCCGGTGACTGGGGCGGGGGCTGGGGCCTGACGGAGGAGGCGCTGTGGTTCGCGGCCCGCGCGGAGGACGGCCGGGGCGGGCCGACGGCGCTCGCCCGCACCCTCCCCTCGCACTTCGGTCTGCCGTCCATGTACGCCCTGATCGAGGCCCTGCACCTGGAGCACATCGACCACGACCGCCGCCACGAACTGACCCCGGTGCTCTTCACGACGGCGGCGGACGGCGACCCGGTGGCCCGCTCGATCGTCGCCCGGCTCGCGGAGGAGGTGACGGTGCTGGCCACGGTGGCGCTGGCCCGCCTGGACCTGCTCGACGAGGAGACGCCGGTCCTGCTGGGCGGCAGCGTCCTGACCGCCGGTCACGCCCTCCTCGACGACGGCATCCGCGACCTGCTGGCCACCCGCGCCCCCAAGGCCGACGTCCACGTGGTCACGGCGAGCCCGGTCCTGGGCGCGGCCCTGCTGGGCCTGGACCGCCTGGGCGCGGACGCGGAGGCGCGGGAGCGGGCGCGGGGGTACTGGGAGCCCGGAAGAGCCGGCCTGCCCGCCGGACGCGCGGGCGGCTGACGGGCGGTACGCGGTACGGGCCGCGGGCGCACCCGCACGGTGACGCGCCCGGTCGGCCGCCACCGGAACCAGGCGGCGAGATCCGGGGCGATCCAGGCCCCCGGCCCGCGCCCCGGCCGGTCCCTGCGGTCGGAATGGAACCGGTACGCCCCGACCGGCGTGTTCATCGACAGGGGGGTGGTGCGCCCGGTGCCGCGCGCCGTCGGGCACACTGCGATCCGATCAAGATCCAGTGAAGGCCGGTGCGGATGTCGGCCCCGGCGGCGATACTTGGCGGCGAACGGATGACCATGGGGGAGGTCGAGTGACACACCCGCCGAAGAGCACGGCAGCGCCACCGGTGGCGGGCCCCGGCCTGCCCGCCGCCCCCGGCATCCCCGCACAGCCCGCCCGCCCGGCCCCCGGCGGTTCCCCCGCGCCGTCCGCCCGGCGGACCGCGTTCGCCGAGGGTGTCGACCGGCTGCGGGACGCGGCGACCACCGAGCCGGGACGGCTGCGGATCATCGGGGCCGTACTGGCGCTGCTGGTGGTGGCGTTCGGCGCGGTCACCGCCTGGCAGGCCAGTGAGCGGGCGGCCGCCGCCGACGACGTGCTGCACCGCAGTCAGCCGCTCAGTTCCGGTGCGGCGGACATCTACCGGTCGCTGGCCGACGCCAACACGGCCGCGTCCAGCGGGTTCCTGGCCGGCGGGCAGGAGACGGCCGCCTCCCGCGACCGGTACGAGACGGACATCCGAACCGCCGCCTCGGGCCTGGTGACCGCCGCCGCGAACGCCGAGCCGGGCTCCGCCTCCGAGGCGACCATCGCCCGGCTGAACAAGCTGCTGCCCGAGTACAAGGGTCTCATCGAGCGCGCCCGGACCTACAACCGGCAGGGTTATCCGGTCGGCGGCGCGTATCTGCGGTACGCCAACGAGAAGATGCAGAAGGAGATGCTCCCGGCGGCGGAGGATCTCTACACCAAGGAGAACCAGCGGCTGGACGCCGACTACGGCGACGCGACACCGTATCCGTGGGTCGCCATCGCGCTCGGCGTGCTCGCGCTGGCCGCGCTCGGCTGGGCCCAGCACCGCACCTACCGGCGTACCAACCGCGTCCTCAACCACGGCCTGGTCGCGGCCTCCGCCGCCACCACCGTGGCCCTGCTGTGGCTGGTCGTCGGGCACGCGGTGGCCCGCTCCGAGCTGAACGGCTCCTACGACCACGGCATCCGCTCCCTGACCGTCCTGCACGACGCCCGGATCGCCTCCCTGAAGGCGCGTGGGAACGAGAACCTGAGCCTGGTGGCGCGCGGCGCCGAGACCGTCACGGTCGGCGGGAAGACGTACGACGCGTACTACTACGACTTCGACAAGGACATGACCACCCTGGGCCAGGGCCTGACCCGGGCGACGAAGCTCGCCGACGACCAGGGCGGCAGCGCCCCGGTGACGTCGGCCGAGGGCAACATGGCGGTGTGGAAGCAGCGCCACGCCGCGGCCCGCACCGAGGACGAGAACGGCAACTACCAGCAGGCGCTGGACAAGGTGATCGGCGCCAAGGGTGCCACCGGCGAGTGCTTCGACAGCGTCGACCGCAATCTCGCCCAGGCGATCGACCACGAGCAGACCGAGTTCCAGCGGGCCGCCGGGGACGGGCGGGACGCCATGACCGGGCTGCCGCTCGGCGCGGCCGTGCTCGCGGTGCTCGGCGCGGCCGGCGCGCTGGCCGGCATCGGCCGCAGGCTTTCGGAGTACCGGTGACAGGGGGCATGACGATGTACGCGGCACGTGTACGGGCCTCCCTGCGAGGCTGGGGCGGGGTCGGCGCGATGGCGGTGCTGTGCGCGCTGGCACTGGCGTTCGTCCTGTTGCTGCCGTGCACCCAGCAGGCCCCGCAGCACCGGTCGGCGCGGACCGGCCAGGCCGTCGCCAGCGGGGTGCAGGCCCGCGCCGAGGACTGCACACCCTCCGGGGCGCAGGACCAGACCCTGCCGCCGTCCGGCGCGGACGGCCCGACCATCGACGCGATCAAGGCCCGTACCGGCGCCAGGCGCAAGCTGATCGTCGGCGTCGACCAGAACAGCTACCACTGGGGCTACCGCAACCCGAACACCCAGGGCGCCGAGCTGGAGGGCTTCGACATCGACCTGGTGCACCGGATCGCGCAGGACATCCTCGGCGACCCGGACGCCGTGCAGTTCAAGGCGATCCCGACCAGCCAGCGGATCTCCGCGATAGAGGACGGGCGGGTGGACCTGGTCGTGCGGACCATGACGATCACCTGCGAGCGGCTGTCCCAGGTGGCGTTCTCCGCGCCCTACTTCAAGACCGGGCAGCAGGTCCTCGCACCCAAGTCGTCGTCCATCACGGGCTACGACTCCACCCTGGCGCACAAGAGGATCTGCACGGCGGCCGGTTCGACGGCGTACACCAAGCTCGACGCCGACAAGAGGGACGGCACCCTGCCCTCCTCCACGGACATCTCCACCACCGTCCCGAACCAGCTGGACTGCCTGGTCAGGCTGCAACTGGGCGAGGTGGACGCGGTGGTGACCGACGGCGCCCTGGCCGCCAGCCAGGCCGCGCAGGACCCGACCGTCGAACTGAAGGGCGGGGCGTTCACGACCGAGTACTACGGCGTGGCGATGAAGAAGGACGCCTCCGATCTGGTACGCCGGGTCAATCGCATTCTGGTGGGCTACCGCGCGAGCGGCTGGCAGGCGTCGTACGACAAGTGGCTGTCGGCGACACTGGGGAAGGACTCGAGCGCGTCCAAGCCGCCCGCACCGCAGTATCTGCGCACGAGTTGAGCCACATCCGACCGGAACCCCCCCAAGCAGCGAGAGGTGATCGATGGGCGTCACGGACCCCGCCGGGCCGGTGATGGACCGGGACGAGGTGGACCGTGCGCTGGCGCGGCTCGGCCAGGAGCACGAGGCGATCGAGACCTCGCTGCTGGCGCTGCAGGACCACGCGGGCCGCAGACTCCTCGAGGGCGCCCGGCTGACCGGGATCACCAAGGAACGCTGGCAGGCCACGGAGGCGCAGATCACCCTCCTGTGGGGGTACTTCGACGCCTACGCGGCCGCGCTGCGCTCCGCCCGCGAGATCCGCGCCCGGCGCCGCTGGTCCAGCCGTGAGGACCTGGCGGAGCTGACCGAGCTGCTGCGCGGCGAGTCCGTGACCGTCCCCGGCGGCGGGAACGGCGTGCTCAGCGAGTCCCACTCGCTGTCCGGCCTGGTGGACCGGATGAACGAGCTGTACGCGACGAGCCTGGACCTGGTCGTGGCCTGCGACGCGGTGTGGTCCGCGCTGCCCGCGCGGATCGATTTACTCGCCGCGGAACTCCAGCGCACCCGCAAGCTCGCCCACTCCGTCGGCGTACGCCCCGGCGAGCACCCCGCCGGTGACGACCTGGAGCGGATCACGCGCACGCTGACCAAGCTGCGCGAGGACGTCGTCTCCGACCCGCTCGCCTTCTGGGTGCCGGCCGAGGGCAGTTCGGCGCCGGGCGGCGGCCGTCCGGACACCACGGTGTACGACCGTGAGGCGCGCGCCCTGGAGGACGTGCGCCGGGAGATCGACGCCGTGCTGACGGTCCGGCAGGACGCGGAGGCACGGCTGATCCGGCTGCGGGACGTGCTCTCGCGCGCCGACCGCACCCTCGCCGAGGCCCGCACCGCGCGCGGCGAGGTGCTGGCGAAGATCGCGGCGACCGAGGTGCCGGTGGTCAGCGGCCCGCCGACCGTGCTCCAGGAACAGCTGGCGACCGCGGCCGAGTACCGGCGGCAGGGGCAGTGGCACCGCCTCTCCCCGCTGCTCGAATCGCTGGAGCAGAAGGCGGAGGACGAACTGCTGCGCGCCCGCGAGTCGTTGACCGCGGTCACCGCGCCGCTCGCGGTCCGCGCGGAGCTGCGTGGCCGGCTGGACGCGTACAAGGCGAAGGTGGCCCGGCACGGACTCGCCGAGGACCCGTTCCTGGTCGAGCGGTACGACGCGGCCCGCCGGATGCTGTGGAGCGCGCCCTGCGACCTGCGGGTGGCCGAACAGGCCGTGCTGCGCTACCAGCAGCTGGCGGCCGAGCTGCTGGGCGGCGCGGGCGCGCCGGAGGACCGTAAGGGGGACCAGTCATGAGTCAGCCGGGGCAGACCTGCCAGCGGCCGGGCTGCGAGGGGTCGTACGAGGACGTCGGCGGCGGCGAGCTGTACTGCGACACCTGCGGCCTCGCCCCGGTCGTCTCGGCTGGGGGTCCCCCCTCTGGGGGAGGCATGGTCGAGTCGCCGGCGACCGGGGTGACCAGGGGTGCGGCGGACAGCGGCAGTTCGCGCAGCAGCTCGCGCACGTCCTCGCAGTCGTCGAAGTCGCGCCGCTCGGTGTCCGGGCGGCTGTCGCGGTCGCTGTCGGGCCGGTCCAGCGGGCGTTCGGTGTCGGTGCGCAGCTCCGGCTCCTCCTCCGGCACCTCCACGCGCGGACGGCTGGGCGCCGGACTGGTGCACGTTCCGCAGGTGCCGCGGCCCGACCCGCGCTCGATGGTGCTGGACAACCCGGAGGTGCCGGAGCGGAAGCGGTTCTGCTCCCGCTCGGACTGCGGGGCGCCGGTCGGCCGGGCCCGGGGGGAGCGCCCCGGCCGTACGGAGGGCTTCTGCACCAAGTGCGGGCACCCGTACTCCTTCGTGCCCAAGCTGAAGGCCGGGGACATCGTGCACGGCCAGTACGAGGTCGTGGGCTGCCTCGCGCACGGCGGGCTCGGCTGGATCTACCTCGCCGTGGACCGGGCCGTCTCCGACCGGTGGGTGGTGCTCAAGGGCCTCCTCGACACCGGGGACCAGGACGCGATGGCCGCCGCGATCTCCGAGCGGCGCTTCCTCGCGGAGATCGAGCACGCCAACATCGTGCGGATCTACAACTTCGTGGAGCACCTGGACCAGCGCACCGGCTCCCTCGACGGCTACATCGTCATGGAGTACGTCGGCGGCAAGTCCCTGAAGGAGATCGCCAACGCCCGCCGCACGCAGGAGGGCCGCCGCGACCCGCTGCCGGTGGAACAGGCGTGCGCCTACGGCATCGAGGCGCTGGAGGCCCTCGGCCACCTGCACAGCCGCAACCTGCTGTACTGCGACTTCAAGGTCGACAACGCCATCCAGACCGAGGACCAGCTGAAGCTGATCGACATGGGCGCCGTGCGCCGCATGGACGACGACGAGTCGGCGATCTACGGCACGGTCGGCTACCAGGCGCCCGAGGTGGCGGAGGTCGGTCCGTCGGTGGCGAGCGACCTGTACACGGTCGGCCGCACGCTCGCGGTGCTCACCTTCGACTTCCAGGGCTACACCAACGTCTACGTCGACTCCCTGCCCGACCCGGACACCATCGACGTCTTCCGCCGTTACGAGTCCTTCTACCGGCTCCTCGTCCGCGCCACCGACCCCGACCCGGCCCGCCGGTTCGCCTCCGCCCAGGAGATGGCCGAGCAGCTGACCGGGGTGCTGCGCGAGGTGGTCTCGCTGCAGACGGGACAGGCCCGGCCCGCGCTGTCGACACAGTTCGGCCCCGAGGTGAAGGTCATCGACCGGGAGTTGTTCCCCCGGCTGGACGGGGACGTGTCCCGGCTGGGGGCGCGGCCCCTGTCGTCCAGGGCCGCACCCGCCGTCCCGGCACTCCCGGCGCCCACCCTGGTCAGGCCCGTCGACACCCCCGCCACCGCGCTCGCCCTGCCGGTTCCGCTGGTCGACCCCGACGACCCCAACGCGGGCTTTCTGGCGGGCCTGATGACCTCCGCCCCGGCCGAGCTGATCGCCGCCCTGGACGCGGCTCCCGCCCCGACCGTGGAGACCCGGCTCAGGCAGGTCCGCGCCCGGCTGGAGAGCGGCGACCACCAGGCGGCGCTGATGAGCCTGGCCAAGCTGGAGGAGGAGCGGCCCGACGACTGGCGGGTGGTGTGGTACCGGGGCGTTGCCGCCCTGGTCACCGGCGACTTCGAGGGCGCCGCGCTCTCCTTCGACGCGATCTACGACGCCTTCCCCGGCGAGGCCGCGCCCAAGCTGGCGCTCGGCCTGTGCGCGGAGGTGCTGGGCCAGCTGGACAACGCCGCCGAGTACTACCACCTGGTGTGGGCGACCGACCCGAGCTATGTGAGCGCCGCCTTCGGGCTCGCCCGGGTGCAGCTCGCGGCCGGTAACCGGCAGGGTGCCGTGCGGACCCTGGAGTCGGTGCCGGAGTCCTCCATCCACTACACGGCCGCCCGGGTCGCCGCCGTCCGGGCCCGGCTCAGACAGCGCACCGCGACCGCCGGTGACGTACCGTTCCTGGACGACCTGACGGCCGCCGCCGGGCAGGTCGAGGCGCTGGACGCGTACGGCCTGGACCCGGCGCGGCGCGAGCAGTTGGCGGCGGAAGTCCTCGGCTCGGCGCTGGACTGGATACTCTCCGGTGGCCAGGGCTCCACGCCCGCCGCCGGCGGACGGGTGCTGCTGGGCAGCGGCCTGGACGAGCGGGGCCTCCGCTTCGGCCTGGAGCGCGCCTACCGCACGCTGGCCCGGCTGGCGCGCGGCGGCGAGGAGAGGATCGAACTGGTGGAACGGGCCAACCGTTACCGCCCCCGGACGTGGGTGTAGTTGATGTCGCAGATGCCCCAGCAGGCCGCACTGGCGAAGTGCCCGAGCTGCGCGGAGCCCGTCGAGCCGGGTGACCTCTTCTGCGGAGCGTGCGGGTACGACCTCTCCGTCGTACCCGAGCCGCCGCAGGACCACCCGACGCTGACCATGACCGGCTCCGCGACCGATTCCCTCGGGGACGGCGTGGCCTGGCCCGCCGCCGAGCCGGACGGCTCCGGCACCCCGCAGGCGCCGCACCTGCCGGCCGACCTGCCCGGCACCGACTCCGGCGGCACCCCCCTGCCCGAGCACGGCTCCGGCACGGACCCGGCCGGCCACGGCTGCGGACCGCAGCCGGCCGGGTCCGGGGTGCGCTTCGACCGGCCCGCGGAGCCCGACGAGTACCCGCTGCAGGCGCCGGACCCGCGCGTGGCCGAGAACCACCAGAACGCGGCCGTGCCGGAGGAGCCCGCCCAGGTGTGCGTGGCCTGCCGGGCGGGCCGGGTGGACAGCGACGGCTACTGCGAGAACTGCGGGCACGCCCAGCCCCGCGAACGCGACCACGTGGAGCGGGAGTCGGGCCCGGTGGCCGCCGTCAGCGACCGGGGTCTGCGCCACCACCGCAACGAGGACGCCTTCGCCGTCGGCCACACCACGCTGCCCGACGGCACCCCGGCCGCCGTCGCGATCGTCTGCGACGGCGTGTCCTCCGCGACCCGCCCCGACGACGCGTCAACGGCCGCGTCGCAGGCGGCCGGTGACACGCTGCTGGCCGCCCTGCCGCGCGGCACGCATCCGCAGACGGCCATGCACGAGGCGATCGTCGCCGCCGCGCAGGCCGTGAACGCGCTCGCCGAGGAGCCGCAGACGGCCCGCGAGCACGCCCCGCACCAGAACGCCCCGGCGTGCACGATCGTCGGCGCGGTGGTGACCTCGGGGCTGCTGGTCGTCGGCTGGGTCGGCGACAGCCGCGTCTACTGGGTGCCGGACGACCGCGGCGCGCCGGCGGCCCGGCTGACCGAGGACGACTCCTGGGCCGCGCAGATGGTCGCCGCCGGTCTGATGAGCGAGGCCGAGGCGTACGCCGACGAGCGCGCCCACGCGATCACCGGCTGGCTCGGCGCGGACGCCTACGAACTGGAGCCGCACACCGCGTCCTTCAAGCCGGACCGGTCCGGAGTCGTGGTGGTGTGCACCGACGGCCTGTGGAACTACGCCGAGACGGCCGAGGAGATGTCCGAGGTCGTGCCGGCGGACGCGGCCGCGCGCCCGCTGCACGGCGCCCGCGTGCTCGTCGGCCACGCCCTGGACGGCGGGGGCCACGACAACGTAACAGTGGCCGTCGTGCCGTTCCCGGCGCCGCCGCAGGGGGCAGTATCGGCCTGAGGCCGCGGCCACGCGCCACGCGCAGGGCCGGGGGCCACGGGCCGGAGGGGACCGGCCCGTTCACCGCCATCGCCCTGCTTCAACAGGGTGTTCGAGGGGGATTTGAGTACGCATGGCCAATTTCGCGAAGTCGCATGCGCCGCAGTTCTCGATGGACGTCTACCAGAACGAGTACCTGCCGGAGGGCGGGCGCGAGGTCAACGCGATCGTCACCGTGACCGCGACCGGCGGCGGCACGGTCGGCAGTTCCGTGACCCCGGTGTACGCGCGGGGCCAGGGCCCGTCGGCCGCCGTGGCGGTCATGGTCGACTGCTCCGGTTCCATGGACTACCCGCCGACGAAGATGCGGGGCGCCCGGGATGCCACGGCCGCCGCGATCGACACCCTGCGCGACGGCACGCACTTCGCGGTGATCGGCGGTACCCACGTGGCCAAGGAGGTCTACCCGGGCGGCGGGCGCCTCGCGGTCGCCGACGCCACCACCCGCGAGCAGGCCAAACAGGCGCTGCGCCGGCTCAGCGCGGGCGGCGGCACGGCCATCGGCACCTGGCTGCGGCTCGCCGACCAGCTGCTGAACTCGGCCGAGGTCACCATCCGGCACGGCATCCTGCTCACCGACGGCCGCAACGAACACGAGTCGCCGGAGGACCTGAGAGCGACGCTTCAGGCGTGCGCCGGACGGTTCACCTGTGACGCGCGGGGCGTGGGCACCGACTGGGAAGTGAAAGAAGTCACAGGGATCGCCTCCGCATTGCTCGGCACCGCCGACATCGTCGCCGACCCGGCCGGCCTCGCCGCCGACTTCACGCAGATGATGGAGCAGGCGATGGGCAAGGAGGTCGCGGACGTCTCCCTGCGGGTGTGGACACCCGTCGGCACGACCATCCGCTTCGTCAAGCAAGTCGCGCCCGCGGTCGAGGACTTGACCGCCCGCCGCACCGAGGCAGGGCCGCGCGCCGGGGATTATCCGACCGGGTCCTGGGGCGACGAGTCCCGCGACTACCACCTGTGCGTCGAGGTCCCGGCGGCCGGGCTCGGCCAGGAGATGCTCGCCGCGCGGGTCTCGCTGGTCGTGCCGCAAGCGGACGGATCGGTACAGAACCTCGGCGCGCAGGGGCTCGTACGGGCCGTGTGGACCGACGACATGGCGGCCTCCACCTCGATCAGCCCCCAGGTCGCCCACTACACCGGGCAGGCCGAACTGGCACAAGCCATCAAGCAGGGCCTCGATCTCCGCAAAGCGGGCGATTTCGATGGTGCAACGGCCAAACTGGGGCGGGCCGTTCAGCTCGCCAACGCCTCCGGGAACGCGGATACTGCGAAACTGCTTGCGAAGGTGGTGGACGTGGTCGACGCCGCGACAGGTACTGTGCGGTTGAAGACGAAGGTCGCAGAGGCGGACGAGATGACTCTGGAGACCCGGTCCACAAAGACTGTTCGTGTAAAGAAGTGACCCAATAGACATCCGGAGAAGGGGAAGCACCGACATGCCGACCTGCCCGAACGGACACCAGTCGGGTTCCGACGACTGGTGCGAGGTCTGCGGTCACCGCATGGCCGGTGCCGTACCTCCGCCCCCGCCGCCCCCGCCCGCGGGCGGTTACGGCTTCCCGCCCCCGCAGGGCGCCCAGGCCGGCGGACGACCGCCGGCCGCGTCGGCCCCGGAGCCGGAGCTGTGCCCGCAGTGCCGTACGCCCCGCGAGGGCGGCGCGCCCTTCTGCGAGGAGTGCCGGTGGAACTTCCTGACCAACACGGCCACCTCGTACACCCCGGCCGCGCCGCGCCCGCCGCAGCCGCGGTTCCAGCCGCCGAGCGCGACGTACGGCGGCAATGACGGGTACGAGTACCAGGGCTCGCGGCCCTCGCAGATGAACCGGCCCGCCGAGCCGATCCCGTCCTTCGGCAGCGAGCCGTCCGGCCCGACGCCGTTCGCCGCCGAGCGCGGCCCGTCGGGACCGCCGACCTCGCCCGGTCCGTCGGGCTCCGGCGGCCCGTCCGGCTTCGGTGGCGACGGGCGTCCGCCCGGTCCGCCGCCCGGCTTCGGCGGCCAGGGCCAGGGCTCCGGCGGCCCGTCCGGCTTCGGCGGCGACCGGGGCCCCGGCTCCGGTGGCCCCTCGGGCTTCGGCGGCGGTCCCGGGCAGGGTGGCCCCGGCTCCGGCGGCCCGTCCGGCCCCTCCGGGTTCGGTGGCGGGCAGGGCGGCCCCTCCGGCCCGCCGCCCTTCGGGCGTGAGCCCTCCGGTCCCGGTGTCCCGCCCGGGCCCCAGGGCTTCGGCGGCGACCCCTCGCGTCCGGTACCGCCGCCGCCCGGTCCGACCCCGCCCGCGGGTCCCGGTGCCGGTCCCGGCGGTGCCCCGCAGGCGTACCAGCAGTCGGGTCCCCCCGCGCCGCCCGCGTTCCCGCGCGAGACCGGCCGCCCGCCCGGCGGCGCGCCCTCCGGCGGCCCGTCCTTCGGCGGCGGGGACGACTGGGTGATCTCCCCGCCGTCGTCCACCGGTCCCGCCGGCGGCCCCGGTGGCGGACAGGGCGGCGGTGGCTACGGCTACCCCCAGCCCGGTGCCACCCAGGCCCCGCCCGGCGGCCCCGGCTTCCCGCAGCAGCCCGCGGGACCGGTCACCTGGACGGCGACCATCGGCCCGGACCGTGACTACTTCATGGCGATGATGCAGCGCTCGGGCCCCGAGGCCGCGGGCCTGAACCTGCCCGCGTACTCGCCCGAGCAGCAGCGCACGCTCAGCGGCAACCAGGTCACCATCGGGCGCCGACGGCACTCCACCGGCGACACCCCCGACATCGACCTGTCGGTGCCGCCGGAGGACCCGGGCGTCTCGCACCAGCACGCGGTGCTGGTGCAGCAGCCGGACGGCAACTGGGCGGTCGTCGACCAGAACTCGACCAACGGCACCACGGTCAACATGTCCGAGGAGCCGATCCAGCCGTTCGTGCCGGTTCCGCTGCAGGACGGCGACCGGGTGCACGTGGGCGCCTGGACGACGATCACCGTTCGCCGGGCCTGACGGCGAGCACCGGGGCGTTCATGGGGGCGATCACGGCAGGGGCCAGGCGTACGGCCCCTCCGGCTCGTCCAGCCACGCCCAGGTGTGCTCGCCGTCGACCGTGACGCCGTACCGCTCGCGCTCCGGCATGCCCTCGCGCTCCCACAGCGCACCGGCCTCCTGCGGATCGAGGGTGCCCCGGGTCAGCGCGAGCAGGAAACGGAACGTCTCCTGCTCGCGGGCCCGGTCCGGCAGTCCGGCGAGCGACGCACCTGCCGGCTCCGGCCTGGCCGCGCCGCGCAGCGGCACGAAGTAGGCGGGCGTCGGCAGGAAACGGCCCTCGCCATGGGCCGCGTCCCGCACGGTGAGCGCGAGCAGTCCGGTGGCCAGCGGGGTCAGGACGCGGGCACCCGGGCGGCACTGGGCGAGCCAGGCGCGCGGGACCGTGGACAGCTCGCAGGTGGCGATGATCCGGTCGAACGGGGCGCGTTCCGGAACACCGCGCGCGCCGTCGCCGGTGACGACGGCCGGGTGGAATCCGGCCGCCTGAAGGTGCCGGCGGGCCGACTCGGTGATCTCCGGTTCCAGGTCGACGGTGGTGACGAGGTCGTCGTCGCCGAGCCGGTGGGCGAGCAGGGCCGCGTTGTAGCCGGTGCCGGCGCCCACCTCCAGGAGCCGGTTGCCGTCCTCGACCTCCAGCGCGGCCAGCATCCGCGCCATCAGGGAGGGCTGGCTGCTGGAGGAGACCAGCTCGCCGTCGCGCAGCCGGGTGGCCAGCGGCACGTCCTCGTAGGCGCCGCGCACCCAGCGTTCGCGGGCCTCGGGCTCGGGGCTCTCGCCCCAGCGGCGCTCGTAGCCGCGCGGTCCGGCGACGTAGTAGTACGGCACGAACAGGTGCCGGGGCACCGCCGCGAACGCCTCACGCCACACCGGGTCCCCGGCGAAGGCTCCCTCGGCGTCGATCTCCCGCACCAGCGCCTCGCGCGCGGCGACGGCCAGGCGGTCGGTCTCGGCGTCGTGGGCACCCATGGGTCCACAGTAGAGTCCTAGGCCTTGAGTCCTGGGTCACCCGGTCTGAGACCATGGGGACGTGAATGAGATTCGGCGCGGCACGCTTCAGGAGCAGACCTTCTACGAGCAGGTCGGCGGGGAGGAGACCTTCCGCCGGCTGGTCCACCGTTTCTACGAGGGAGTCGCCGAGGACCCGTTCCTCCGGCCGATGTACCCGGAGGAGGACCTGGGTCCGGCCGAGGAGCGCCTCGCCCTGTTCCTGATGCAGTACTGGGGCGGCCCCACCACCTACAGCGAGAACCGCGGCCACCCCCGGCTGCGCATGCGGCACGCCCCGTTCACCGTGGACCGTGCGGCGCACGACGCCTGGCTGCGGCACATGCGGGTGGCCGTCGAGGAACTCGGGCTGTCCGAGGAGCACGAGACGACGCTGTGGAACTACCTGACGTACGCCGCCGCTTCGATGATCAACACGCCGGACTGACCACCCGTCGCAGAAGGCCGGATGCGTACGGCGGCCCGGGCGGGCAGGCTCAGCGCACGCTGACGCCCAGCGAGCCGAGCCCTGCGCGCCGTACGGCGACGGACCCGTACGGGGTGCGCAGCCTGAGCCATGCCCCCGAGGAGAACAGCCCGGTGTCGGCCGGGTCGGCGCCCGGCCGCAGGAAGCCCAGGGACTGGGCCGCGTGCACGGCCCGCACCGGGAGCCCGGTCCGCCCGATCTCCCGGGACCAGATGTCCCGCCCGATCCGGTCCAGCTCCGCGCGGGTGCGGCCGTCCGGTGCCAGTTGCTCCGTACGGGTCCGGAACTCGGTGACCGCCGCGGCGACGGTCGCCCGCAGCGCGTCCGGCGCGGGCAGCCCCGGCTCGGGCCGCCAGCCGCCGCGCGGCGGCAGCACACCGGCCCACGGCGGCCCGGTGACCGCGGCGGGCACGGCGGCGGTGGCCGCGCGCTCGTCCACGGACTCCAGGAACTCACCGGCGGAGACGGTCACGTCCAGGGTGACGTCGAGGCCCTTCTCGTAGGGCTTCGCCAGCCGTACCGCACGGACGGCCAGCACCTCGAAGGACGGCGGCCGGCCGAAGACGGCGAGCGCCGTGCCGGCCGCCTGCAGCCGCACCGCGGCTCCACGGTCGTAGTGGAGCAGCCGGGAGAGGAAGGCGGCGAGGTCGGCCGCCTCCGTCTCGTCGGCCAGGTGCAGCACCGTCATGCGGCGACGGCCTCCTCGTCGGCGTCGTCGCGGTAGCCGTCGAGGAACTCCCGCTCCCCGGCGGTGAGCCGGCGCGGCCGCTGCGTCTCGAAGTCGAACGGGACGACCACGGTGGACGCCTGCACGTAGATCACGTCCGCGTCCTTCACCTCGTAGGTGACGGTGAAGGACGCGGCCCTGATCTCGGTGACCCACAGCTCGATGTCCACGGGCGTGGGCCGGTGGACGAGCTGGCGCTTGTAGTCGATCTCATGGCGCGCCACCACGGACCCCTGCTTGGACTCCTTGCCGCGCAGGGACAGGAAGTCGATGCGAGCCTCCTCCAGATAGCGGAGGAAGATCGCGTTGTTGACATGTCCGTACGCGTCCATGTCCGACCAGCGCAGCGGGCAGCGATAGATGTGGCGCAAGACCGATCAGCCCCGGGTCAGCTTCTTGTAGGTGGCGCGGTGCGGACGTGCGGCGTCCGGTCCGAGCCGCTCGATCTTGTTCTTCTCGTACGACTCGAAGTTGCCCTCGAACCAGAACCACTTGGAGTCGCCCTCGTAGGCGAGGATGTGGGTGGCGACACGGTCGAGGAACCACCGGTCGTGGGAGACGACGACGGCGCAGCCGGGGAACTCGAGAAGCGCGTTCTCCAGGCTGGACAGGGTCTCCACGTCCAGGTCGTTGGTGGGCTCGTCGAGGAGCAGCAGGTTGCCGCCCTGCTTGAGGGTCAGCGCCAGGTTGAGGCGGTTGCGCTCACCACCGGAGAGGACACCGGTCGGCTTCTGCTGGTCCGGGCCCTTGAACCCGAACGCGGACACGTACGCCCGGCTCGGCATCTCGACCTGGCCGACGTTGATGTAGTCGAGCCCGTCGGACACGACCTCCCACAGCGTCTTCTTCGGGTCGAGGTTGGACCGGCCCTGGTCGACGTAGGAGATCTTGACGGTCTCGCCGACCTTGATGTCGCCGGCGTCCGGCGTCTCCAGGCCCTGGATCATCTTGAACAGCGTGGTCTTGCCCGCGCCGTTCGGGCCGATGACACCGACGATGCCGTTGCGCGGCAGCGTGAAGCTGAGGTCCTCGACCAGGACCTTCTCGCCGAAGGCCTTGTTGAGCTTGTTGACCTCGACGACCACGTTGCCCAGGCGCGGGCCCGGCGGGATCTGGATCTCCTCGAAGTCCAGCTTCCGCATCTTCTCGGCCTCGGCGGCCATCTCCTCGTACCGGGCGAGACGCGCCTTGGACTTGGCCTGCCGCCCCTTGGCGTTCGACCGCACCCACTCCAGCTCTTCCTTGAGCCGCTTCTGGCGCTTGGCGTCCTTCTGGCCCTCGACCTTGAGGCGGGCGGCCTTGGTCTCCAGGTAGGTGGAGTAGTTGCCCTGGTACGGGTAGGCACGGCCGCGGTCGAGCTCGAGGATCCACTCGGCGACGTTGTCCAGGAAGTACCGGTCGTGGGTGATCGCCACGACGGTGCCCGCGTACTTGGCCAGGTGCTGCTCCAGCCAGTTCACGGACTCGGCGTCGAGGTGGTTGGTGGGCTCGTCGAGCAGCAGCAGGTCGGGGGCTTCCAGCAGCAGCTTGCAGAGCGCGACGCGGCGCTTCTCACCACCGGAGAGGTTGGTGACCGGCCAGTCGCCCGGGGGGCACCCGAGCGCGTCCATGGCCTGCTCCAGCTGGGCGTCGAGGTCCCACGCGTTGGCGTGGTCCAGCTCCTCCTGCAGCTTGCCCATCTCGTCGAGCAGCGCGTCCGAGTAGTCGGTCGCCATGAGCTCGGCGATCTCGTTGAACCGGTCGAGCTTGCCCTTGATCTCGGCGACACCCTCCTGGACGTTCTCCAGGACGGTCTTCTCCTCGTTCAGCGGGGGTTCCTGGAGCAGGATGCCGACGCTGTAGCCCGGGGACAGGAACGCGTCGCCGTTCGACGGCTGCTCCAGCCCGGCCATGATCTTCAGCACGGTCGACTTACCGGCACCGTTCGGGCCGACGACGCCGATCTTCGCTCCCGGCAGGAAGTTCAGGGTGACATCATCGAGGATCACCTTGTCGCCGTGCGCCTTGCGCGTCTTGCGCATGGTGTAAATGAACTCAGCCAAGAGAAACCGTCCGGCAGCTTGAAATCTGGCAGTGGGCAGATACACCCCATCTTGCCTGAACGCCAGGCTTGGGTGTTAACCCGTTTGGTGCGGGGGCTGTGACCTGGCGTTTCGTGGGTGACGGGGGTGGCTCGTCCGTCGCTGCCGGTCGCCGACGAGTGGCGTCGGGTGCCCTCGCACGGCCCAGGGACGGCCCGGGAGCGATCACTCGTCAGCCGCCGGCCCGTTCGGGCCGGTGGGTCAGGCGTACTCACCCATCGCCAGATCATGACGCCGTAGCGGCTAGAGGTCGCCCATCCGGTCCACCGCGTCCTTGGCTTCCTTCAGGTCAGCGCCGGTCATCTCGCGGTACGCCTTGATCGCCGCGATCTGCTTGCCCTGGCGCACCAGCACCTCGACCCGCTCCCGCTGCGCGCGCTGTTCGTCCGACTCCTCCAGTCCCAGCCGGTCGGCGATCAGAGCGAGTCGTCCCTCGATGCGCACCAGTCGCTTGTCCATGCCGGAGAGACGGTTCTGGACGCTCACGATCCCCGCGAAGAGGCCCACTATGAGGAGAAGTTCGACGATGTCCATGACAGAGATCCTAGATCGATCCGGGAGGCGGGCGGGCCGAGCGCTCAGCCTGGGACGCCTTCCAGCGGAAGGTGATCGCGGTAGTACTCCGACTCCAACCACTCCTCCTTGACGAAGAGCGGACGTGTCAGGAGCGCTTCCCCGACCCGCTGCTCACGCAGGAGGATTCCGAGATCGGTCAAGGACAGCGAGGCGTCAGGGGTGTAAAGCACCCAGTTCCCGTGCTCGGCGGCGTGGTCCAGGAGGAACTGGTGGCCCTGCGCCGGATCACTGCCTGCCAGCGGGAAGTCCGCCAGGAAGACCTGCGGACCGGCGACTGCGTCCAGCGCGACGCACGCAAGCTCGCCCGCGTCGTAGAACGCCTTCACGCCGCCCGGGAAGTCTTCCTGCCCGTACGGGCCGCCGACCCGCGCTTCAGGTTCGGAGACCAGCAGCGCCTGGGCGACCTCTGCCGGAGACATCCCGAACCGCAGCGGCCCCACGCCGCCTTCGGCCTGCAGCTCCCAGCGCTCGCGCTCCGCACTTGCGCTCACCCATCCCACCCCTCCATTTGACCGGCCCGTTTCGCGTCCGTTGCTGTGCAGACGACCGACCACGGTTGCTGTGCGGACGACCGACGACGGTGCCCGGCGAATGGTTTCCGGCCCTGTCCACGCCCGGCCGGGCGGAGCGCAGCCGCGTGCTCGACGCCGGAGCGAACATCAAGGCCCTGAACGGTATGCCGTGGGTCATGCGGCGCGCGCCGCCGGTTCAGCCGCCGGCCTGTTCGCGCTTGCGCAGCATGACCAGGACCGCGCCGCCGATCACCACGAAGCCGATGGCCACGCCGGCGATCAGCGGGGTGATCGCGGAGCCGCCCGTCGCGGCGAGGTTGGTGTCGGGGGCCGTGGTGCCGCCGACCGAGGCGGGGCTGGGTGCGTTGTGGACCTGGGTCGACTGCGTGGTGATCGCGCCCTGCGTCCTGCAGTCGAGGACGCCGGTGAAGCGGTGGCTGAAGCCATGGGGTCCGGTGATCGTGAAGTCGTAGGCCTGGTCCTCCTGGAGCGGGACGGTCACCGTACGGGAGGCGCCCGCGGGGATGGTGTGCTCCATGCCCATCAGCTCGAAGGTGAAGGGCTTGTCGCCCTTGTTGGCCGCGAGGATGTCCAGGCTGCTCTTCGCACAGTTCTTCCGGGCCGACACCGCCGGTATGGCACCCTCGGCCGCCCAGGTGGCGGTCGCCGCCGCGGAGACCGTGGACTCGCTGGAGCCAGCCAGGATCTGGCTCTGGCTGCGACTGTCGGAGGCGAAGGCCCGGCCCACCGGCACCGTGGTCGACGCCTGCACGGTCAGCTGCGCCGAGCCGGTCGGGGCGTCCTCGGGAACGTCGAAGTACAGCTGTGTGCCGTCCTGCGCGGACGTGATCACCTTGCCGGTCTTGTCGGTGATCCGTACCCCGCTGGTGGCCGCGTCCGGCGGCGGACTCACCGTGACGGTACCCGCGTTGGTGTGCACGGTCACCGGTCCCAGCAGGCCCCCCGGCCGGCCGGAGACCGCCGGCGGGTCCAGGGTCAGCGAGGCCTGCGGTTCGCCGAGGTCGCGGGCGCTCTTCTGCAGATAGTCGGCGAGCTTCTCGGCCTGAGGATCGACGGCGTCGACCTTGGCGTGGTCGGAGTAGCGCCAGATGGCCACCTGGGTGCCGGCCGCCGCGTCCTGCTCGGTCAGGGTGCCGGCGCCGGCCCGGCGGGCGAGCGCGGCAAGGTCGTTGACCTGGGGATAGGAGTTCTGCAGGATCCAGCGGATCCGGCCGGCGTCCTTGTTGCCGCCGAGCGAGGTGCCGCTCCAGGGCGTCTCCTGGTAGAGGGCGTCGCGCTGGGTGGGGTTGTTCAGGTCGATGCAGTACGTCTGCAGGGTGCCGCCGCCGTCGACGGACATCTCGAACAGGCCCGCCTCCAGGCGCTGGTCGCCGCCGTCCTCGTGGATCACCGCCTCGCCGTAGACCTTCAGGCCGTTGATCGTGGCCGTCGCCCCGCCCTGGGTCTGCGATCTCCCGTCGGCTCCGTCCGCCACGGCGGTACCCGCGCCGGTCAGCACGCCGGCTGCCACGAGGCCGGTCACCGTCGTGGCGGTGGCCAGGCGGGCCGCTCCGGTGGAACGGCGGAACCCATCGAACGCAGCAAGCACAGAATTCCCCTTCGAGCAGGACCCGTTGGACGTGGGGGACGGTCCCACCAGCAGAATCGGCAGCCCCTAGGGGCACGCCCGGCATCCTATGGATCAGCCGGAGCCTCTTCCGCCGGTCGGATGATCCGATGAGCGATCCGATCCATAATCGTTATCGCCGGGGACCGTCCATGAGCTGGGCATATCGACAAATCACCCAGTTCGTACGGGGTGTTCGGCGGCCGGACCGCCCATGCCGGCCCTTCCCGCCCCCACCGGTGCTGATGTCACGTCACCGCCGCTGCGGCCACCGCCTGTTGAGGCGTACTGCCGCCCTCGTCCGGTGTGTCGGCGGGACGCGGCGTCTCCCAGTTCGGCTCCGGCCGGGCCGCCGCCGGCGGTGCGTCCGGCTTGGCGGAGCGCTGGAAGGCGGCCGTACCGCGCGAGAGATCGTGGCCGATCGCCGCGGCGTCGATGTCGGCCGAGGCCCACTGCTGCTGGCCGTCGCGCACCTCGGTGCGCACCTTCAGCCGGCCCTGTACGACGAGCGGCTGGCCCACCTCCACGCAGGCGGCCACGTTCGAGGCGAGCTGGCGGTTGGCCCACACCGTGAAGAAGTTGGTGTGCCCGTCCGTCCAGGCGCTCCGCTCCCGGTCCCAGTAGCGCGCGGTCACCGCCAGCCGGAACCGGGCCGACGGGCCGGCCGCCGACTCCCGGTACACCGGCTGGGTCGCCACGTTGCCCACCACGCACACAATGGTCTCGTTCATGTCCTCGCTCCCCTCCCCCGCCCGGCCCCTCCAGGCCGGGCGGACACACGCACGGGTCCATCCCGTGCGGCTGTGTCTGTCTGTCGCGTCTGTCTGTCGGGTCTGTTTGTCGGATCTAGCTGTCGGACCTGCCTGTCGGATCCGTCTGTCGCGTGTGTCCGACGTACGTGCCTGAGGTGTGTGTCCGGCCTCTGTGGTCCGGCGCGCCGAACGCGCGGACCGTCCGCCGTCCCTCCGGCCGGACGGCGCCGTGCGATCGCCGCGACCCCAGACTGCCTCCGCCGGGCCGGACGCGCTGAGAGCTGTGGACAACCCCCGACCTGTGGAAATCCCCGCCACCCGCATGAGTGACCCCCTGTCACCGGCGGCCGCCTTCACCCCCGCGCCCGCGCGCGGCCTCGCATCCGCCCGGGGACCCGCCGATCGGCCCGGGAAGCCCCGGGACCACGGGCGACGAGCACCTGGGCGCGCGCCGGCCGGAAAACGGCCGAGGGGCCCCGGAAACACCCGGGGCCCCTCACGCTCAGATCTCATCCGGCGCGGCTCTCACCCCACTCCGGCCCCGCTCCGCGCGACGCGCCCGTACTGCTCCCGTACCTCCCGATACCGCAGGAGCTCCGCCGCCACCGGATCGAGCACCCGGGCCCGGCCGCAGCCGGCGGCCGCCTCCCGGAGCCGGCGTTCCGCCTCCTGGCCGTAGCGCCGGGCCGGGCCTCTCGCCGCCATCCGGCAGCCCCACTCCACCAGCGGACCGCCGACGATCCCGCACACCATCAGCAGCACCGGCACCCAGAGGTTGGGCTTCATGACATCGACGATCTGGCCGAACAGCCACAGACCGCCCACCACCTGCAGCAGGGTCATCGCCGCCTGGACCAGCACCGCGGCCGGCCACCACCCGGGCCGCGGTGGCCGGCCAGGAGGCAGCCCGGCCCGCGCTGCCAGTTCGTCCAGCGCCTCGGACAGCCCCTGCGACCCGCGTACGGCGGCCTCGCGCACCGCCTGTGCCCACGGCGCCGGCAGCCCGGCCGAGGCCCGGTCGGACACCGTACGGACCGCCTGTTCCACGCGCTGGCGGGCCGTGGCCTCCTCGTCGGGCTGGGCCGTGCGCACCGGGATGCGGCCCGTGGTGGACTCGCCGCGGCACTGGTACCAGCGCCACAGCCGCAGCCAGGGCGTGCCGCAGGCGCGGTTGGCGTTGCGCAGCCAGGCGCGCTCGGCCGCCTCGCCCGCCGCGGTGGCGCCCACCGCGTCCGCGAGCCGCGCGGCGAACTCCTCACGTGCCTCCTCGCTGAGGCCGATGCGCCGCCCCGCGGCGTACATGGGCCTCAGCTCGGCCGCCGTGGCGTCCACGTCGGCGGACACCCGGCGGGCCGCCGCGCCCCGTTCCGCCACGAACTGGCCGAGCGCCTCGCGCAGTTCGCCGACGCCGTTGCCGGTGAGCGCGGACAGGGAGAGCACGGTGGCGCCCGGTTCGCCGTACTCGCCGAGCGCGATCCCGTCCTCGTCCAGCAGCCGGCGCAGATCGTCCAGGACCTGGTCGGCGGCCTCCTCGGGCAGCCGGTCGATCTGGTTGAGGACGACGAACATGACCTCCGCGTGGCCGGCCATGGGCCGCAGATAGCGCTCGTGCAGCACGGCGTCGGCGTACTTCTCCGGGTCGACCACCCAGATCACCGCGTCGACCAGCTTCAGGATCCGGTCGACCTGCTGACGGTGCTCCACGGCAGCGGAGTCGTGGTCGGGCAGGTCGACCAGGACCAGCCCGCGCAACTGTGCCTCGGCCTCCGGGCTCTGCAGCGGACGGCGGCGCAGCCGGCCCGGGATGCCGAGCCGGTCGATGAGGCCGGCCGCGCCGTCGCTCCAGCTGCAGGCGATGGGCGCGGCCGTGGTCGGACGTCGTACGCCGGTCTCCGAAATGGCCACCCCGGCGAGGGCGTTGAACAGCTGCGACTTGCCGCTGCCGGTCGCGCCCGCGATGGCCACGACCGTGTGCCGGCCGGAGAGCTTCCGGCGGGCCGCCGCCTCGTCCAGCACCCGGCCCGCCTCGGCGAGCGTGTCGCTCTCCAGGCGGGTCCGGGACAGCCCGACCAGCTCGCGCAGGGCGTCCAGCCGGGACCGCAGTTGGCCGTCGTACGCCAGCGGGGCCGGGGTCTGGCTGCCGGGGCCACGGCTGGCGCTCTCCAGGGCCGAGGCACGCTCGGCGGCCAGGGCGGTGGCCGTCGCCTCCGTGACACGCCGGGCGATGAGACCGTCGTCCCAGGGGTCGGAGGAGTCGTGGGACTCCGGGGACTCGGGGGCCTTGGTCGAGCCGGGAGGGGCCGAGCCGGGAGGGTTGGGTGATGGCAGCCGTGAGGGCTGTGACGACGCCGGACGCACCGCTCGTCCGGGGGACTCGACGGCAGGACTCGGCGCGAAGGTGGGCATCGGCGGGATGGGTGGGAGCGGGGGTGGCGGTGGGGGTGCTGGTTTGGAGGTGGGCGCGGGGGTGATCTTGGCCATCGGGGTCCGGTCGGCGGAGGGGATAGGTCCGGCTGCCGGGGCTGGTTTGGCCGGTGGTGTCGATGTGGCGTTTGTGGAGTGGGATGCGGCCCCCGGGGTGGCGACGTCGGCGTCGACCACGGCTTGCGGGAAGGGATGCGGCAGGGGGAGCTGCGTGCCGGCCGTGGCGTCGGCGTACTGCTCCCGCTGCTCGCCCCGGTTCTCGCTGCCGAGGCCCCCTCCCATGAGCTGCATATGATCCGCGAACCCGCCGTCGCCCTCGCCGTCCTCCTCGCCCCCGCCGCCGTCCGTGCACTCGCCCCTGCCCTCGTGCGCGTCCTCGTGCATGTCCAGGTGCGCCTCCACGTGCGTGTTCCGCACGCGCGCGTACCGCTCGCCCGACGGGTTCTCGGGGTCCGAGACGGTGAGGTCCACATCGGCCGCCTGCTCGCTGCCGGCGTCCGAGGCGTCCGAGGCGTCGTAGACGTGGCCGATCCCGGTACCGGAATCACCCGTCCCGCCGCCGTGGTCCACCCCGTTCGGACCACACCGAAGACGCTCCGCACGCTCGGCCGCACCAGCGCCGTGAGGGACACGCTCCCCGTGGTCCACGTACTCCGGGTACTCCGCGTACTCCACGGACTCACCGCGATCCATCTGCTGCACGCGGTCCATGTGCTCCACACGGTCCATGTGCTCCACACGGTCCATGTGCTCGAACTGGTGCATGTGCTCCAGGCGATCGACATGCTCCAGGTGGTCGACGTGCTCCACGAGCCCCGGCTCGGGGTGACCACCGCGCCCCACGTTCCCGGTACCGGTCTCGCCGCCGTGGCCTGCGTGCTCGATGTCCCTCATGCGTCCCGCGTGCCTCATGTGGTCGATGTGATCCGTGTGGTCCTGGTCAGTGACGGCGGTCACCGGTCACCTCTCCTTCTGCAGTACGGACAGCGCGGCGATGAGTTCGGCCTGGGGCTCCGGGTGGACGTCCAGGGCGTCGAGTGGGGCAAGGCGCCGCTCGCGTTCGGCGTGCATGACGCGGTCCACGTGGTCGTTGAGCAGCCGCCCGGCCCGGTCGCGCAGCCGCAGCGCGCCGTGCGCCCCGATCCGCTCCGCGAGCCCCTCGCCCGCGTTGCGCGCCCGGCGTCCGCCGAGCAGTGCGGTGGCGACGAGGGCGGCGATGAGCTCCGGGTCGGGTGCGGTGGTCCGTTCCAGTTCGCGCACCTCGTCCTCGGCGTACTCCTCCAGCTCGCGCCGCCAGCGCCGTACGGCGACACCGATGCGGTGTTCGGTGCTCTCCGCGGAGGACTCGCCGGCGGCGAGGGCCGGGTCGGCTCCGGCCGGTTCGCGCCGCCAGGCCTCGTCGATGCGCTCGTCGGCGGCGGTGACGGAGCACAGCAGCAGTGCGGCCAGGCTCGCCACGAGTGCGTCGAGGAGTTCGCCGGGTGCGCAGTCCAGGGGGAAGGCCCGCCAGCGTTTGAGGGCGTCCCCCGCGAGTACGGCGCCGGACTGGAGCCGGCCGCGCACGCGCGCGTGCTCGCTGTCGTAGGCGGTGTCCACGGCGGCGGTGAGCCGGAGGGCGGCCGCGTACTGGGCGGCGGCGGCACCGGCCAGCTCGGGCAGGCGGGACTTGAGCGAGTCGAGGAGACCGTAGGCCGTACGGGCCATGACCTGCTCCCGGGCGGCGGGGTCCTGGGCGTGGTGCATGAGCCAGTTCTTCAGCGGTGCGACGGCGGTGGCGGGCAGCAGGCCGGCGCCCCAGGCGGACTCGGGCAGCTCGGGCACGGTGAAGCGGGGTACGTCGCCGAGCCCGGCCTTGGTGAGCAGGGCGCCGTACTGCCGGGAGACCTCGGAGACGACCTGGTGGGGCACCCGGTCCAGGACGGTCACGAGGGTGGCGTCGTACTCCTTGGCGGTGCGCAGCAGGTGCCAGGGGACGGCGTCGGCGTAGCGGGCGGCCGTGGTGACCATGATCCAGACGTCGGCTGCGCAGATCAGCTCGGCGGCGAGGACACGGTTGTCGGCCATCAGGGAGTCGATGTCGGGGGCGTCGAGGAGCCCGAGCCCGCGCGGGACGGTGTCCGCGGTCTCGACGCGCAGCACGCGCGCGGGGGGCTCGCCCTCGCCGGTCAGGAGGATGTCGTCGGGATCCTCCTGGGGCCCCCACACGCGCGCGAGACCGGGCAGCACGCGCATGCTGCTGAACCAGTGATGATCCTCCGGATGGCAGACAAGCACCGGCGTCCGCGTGGTCGGCCGCAACACACCGGCCTCGCTCACCCGGCGGCCGACGAGCGAGTTGACGAGCGTCGACTTGCCGGCGCCGGTGGAGCCGCCGACGACGGCCAGCAGCGGCGCCTCGGGCTCCCGTAGGCGCGGTACCAGATAGTCGTCGAGCTGCGCGAGGAGTTCGTCGCGGTTCGCACGCGCGCGTGGGGCTCCCGGCAGAGGCAGCGGAAAGCGTGCGGCGGCGACACGGTCGCGCAGTGCGGAAAGTGTGTCGAGCAGCTGAGGCCGAACGTCCAAGGTCACCACATGCGAAGAATGCCCAATTTTAGGGTGATTCTGAAGCATATAGACATGTCTGCGCGCCGACGGAGCAGAAAGGGCGGAAGGGATGACTGGGACATGGGTACAGCCGAGGCATAACGAGTGCACAACACCCGGGGCGCCGGACGCCAAAAGCGATGCACGATTCGTACCTGCCTGCGATTATCGGGATCGCTTCACCAGACCTCCACATCAAGCCACGGAGGCGAAGCGACAGGGTCGAGGAACGGGGAGCTTTATCCTTGGACCCGCCACCAGGCCCCCGTAGCTCAGTGGATAGAGCAGGCGCCTTCTAAGCGCTTGGCCGCAGGTTCGAGTCCTGCCGGGGGCGCCACTGACACCCCGTCAGGTTGGCGAAGTTTTCGCAGGTCAGACTGCGTCTGTCCGGTCTTTCAGAAGAATCGGACTCCCTCCCTCCGCCAGGGCCGGAGTCCGGCTGACACCGGTAAAAATCGGGCTTCTACGGGTGTCCGTCCCACATACGTCCCACAAAATCGGCGCGCGCGGGACCGCCTTCCGGCCCCCTCCGGGCACACAGCAGAGCGGCCTCGGACCCCATCTTCGTAGGGTTCCGAGGCCGCTCTTCACGCCGCCACCTTCGGGAGGTCTTGGACGTCTTCGATCCGTCTCAGGTAGTCGTCCAGCTGGCCGACGATGCAGCGTGCGTAGATCGCCAGGAGCACCGGCACGCTGTTTCCGGCCCACTCCGCGACCTGGGCCGGCGGGATGCCGTTGTTGAGCCAGGTCGTCAGGCAGGTGTGACGCAGGTCGTACACGCGCTTGCCGGTCGGCGACTTGAACTCGTGCTCGGTAAGGACCTCCTTGCGTGCCTTCGCCCAGACACGCCGGAAGACCGAGCCGGCCAGCATGCCGCCCTTCTCCCCAGGGAAGAGGAGGTCGGCGGGCTTGAGGCGGTACTCCTTGATGATCTCGCGGAGGAGTGCGACGAGCGTGGGGTGGATGGGGACGATGCGCGTGTCGCCTTCGCCCCGGCCCTTGAGGTCCCGTTCCTCGTGGACCTCGCCGGTATCGGTCCACTGGCTGCCGACTTCGGGCTGGGCTTCATGGACGAGGAACTCGCCCCACCCTGTCTCGGGCAGGGTGGCGTCACCCACACGGAGGGCGACGGCTTCCTCGGGGCGAAGCCCTGCGAAGTAGAGGGTGGCGAAGAAGGCCCGGTAGAGGCGTCCGCGTCGCGGACGCCTGCCTATCCAGTCCAGCATCTTGGCGACCAGGTCGCGGTTCAGCAGGCAGCGCTTGTCGATGGCCTGTGCCACCTTCGGCGCGGTGCGCGCCCCCTTGCCCTTCGGGAGAGGGTTGGCCTTCAGGTAGTTGTGCCTGATCGCGTAAGCCATGACCAGGTTCATGATCCGGTCGTTGCGCGTAACCGAGCTGGCGGCTGCCGCCGTCCCATCCAGGAGGGTGCCGAGAGCCGTGACGACCTTGTCGACCGTCTCGGTCTTCTCCCAGGCGCTCATCGGGAGGGCGTTGCGCTGGACCCAGTCGAGGATCGTCTGCACCTCGGCCGGCACCGGGTTCTCGGGGTCGGTGCGCCGTCTGACGTTGAAGGCGTACTCCCGCAGCGCCCTGCGAACCTCCACCGGCTCGAATTGCTTCGGCAGCGGCGTGCGCAGCAGGGCGATGGTCGCAGGCGTGAGCGCCTTGGCCATGTTCTTCCGGGTGTTACCGGAAGAGCGGGGCCATTTCCAGTCGACGTACTCGACCGCGAAGTCGTACCAATTCACCTCGGCGGCCTTGGACGTCCAGGAGATCGGCCGACCCGTTTCGATGTCGAACGGCTCGCGCTTCCTGTGCGCGGACATCAGCTTCGAGCGCTCGTCGTCGGCTACCGCGCTCTTCTTGTAGGTCTTGCTGTGCTTCTTGTGGGCGACCTTCCAACGGACGGTGTAGGTGTTGCCCTTGGCTCGCTTGTTCGTCTCTATCGGGTAGAAGCGAACGTCCAACGAGCTGGTGTCCATCAGGAAGGGTCCTCGCAATCCATAAGCCAATTTTCGAAATCGTCGCGACGTATCCGCAAGGAGCCGTTGGGCAGTCGGATACAGCGCGGCCCGCGCCCCTTCTGGCGCCAGTCATAGAAGGTCGATCGGGCGATCTGGAGCTCGGCACAGACCTCGTCGACCGTGAGCTTCTGCCCCTGTCGGACTGCTACCGCCACGAGGCCACCCCGCACTCCAAAACACGCTTGCTGAAGGCAAGCCAGTAAGGGGGAGCCGCTGACCGAAGCCGAAAAAGGGCAGGGGGTATCGCAGATCGGCGCATGACGGGAGTTCCTTGCTCAGGGACGTGGCGCTACAGGGAGGGATTGACAACCCCGACACCGAGCGCGTCACACGAAGAGTCGCCGCACGTCAGCAGGCGCACGCTGTCGAGGTTAGAAAGCAGCAGGTCAGAGCCGCCCTTGTCTCCTCTCGAACCTGCGGCGCTGCCCTGCGTCCGCTACGGCTCCACCGCCAAGCACAGCCGAATGCGAACACCCTCAATGCTCTCCACGATCGTGCTTTTGGCCAACCGCCGATCATGGTCTATATTCCGTCCGCGTTCACCGTCCGAGTCCTACCTCGGGGTGCCAACCTGCGCTAGCTTCGGACGAGTTACGGACCCGCGCAGGTTCTGGCTGCATGCAAGAGCAGGCGGCCAAGCCGGTACGCACGCCGGGCCAGGTCCTCCCTGAACTTCGGCTTCGGTGATTCGACAGATGAACCTTCTTGGGGCGCCTCGACTGCGAATGTGAGTAACGCGGGCTGAAGACCGCCGCAGTGAGCGGCCCGTCTGCCAGTCGGCCAAGAATCCCGCTCCTCCCTATGAGCTGCGTTTTCCGGGACGTTGTACGTTGACATGGTCCCGAAGGTGGTTCCAGTCCCGTGGGGCTCTTTCTCGTCTGCCGTAGGCGAATGTGTCCTTTGACAGCGAACCCAGTCGCTTTGTCATCCAATCGAGGCGTTTGACAGCGAACCCAGTCGTTTCGGCTTCTTTGACAGTGAATCTAGTCGTGAGGGGTGAGCAGGCTGGGGGTGTCGTATGTCGGTATCGGCTGGGTCGGAAGGGACGGCACCGTACGTCGAGGTGTCGAGTGTGGTGGGCAAGCGCGAGCGTCTGCGGCGTCCGCTGTTGGACTGTGTGTCGGTCAGGTTCGAGGATGCTCGTCCGGTACGGCCGTTTCGGTGGCCGCCAGGAGGGCGCTATTTCCCGGGCTGGTACTGGGCGGCGACGACGCGGCAGCATGTCGGTTTCGAGTCGTGGCTGGAGCGGGACCGTCTCGTGCTCATGGATTTCGACCCGGCTGTGGTGGGTGTTGCCTCCCAGCCGTTCTGGCTGCACTGGCACGACGGGACGCGTGAGCGTCGGCATGCCCCGGACTTCTTCGTGCGCCGCGCGGATGGCTCGGCCATGGTTGTCGACGTCCGCGCCGACGACTGCATCGCGCCGCGCGATGCCGAAGCGTTCGAGGTGACGCGCCGGGCCTGCGCCGAGGCCGGGTGGGGCTTCGAGCGGGTGGGGACCCCGGAGACGGTGCTGCTGGCAAACGTGCGGTGGCTGTCGCGTTACCGTCACCCCCGCTGCCGGCAACATCCGGTCGCGGCCCGGCTGATGGAGGTTTTCTCGCAACCGGGACCGCTCATGGCCGGGGCCGACAGCGTCGGCGACCGGCTGGCGACGCTGCCCGTGTTGTTCCACCTTCTGTGGCAGCAGGAGTTGTCCGCCGAGGGGATGGCGGTCGAACTGCTGGGGCCGCGCACGGTCGTGCGCCTGGCCGGTGGGGGTGCCGGATGACGGAGGAGGGGCGGCGGGTTCCGCCGACTGCCCGGATCGCGGAGTTCCCTAAGACGGCTGCTGACCAGGCCCGTTGGTGGGAGGGGCACATCTTGGAGGTACTGCACGGTCTGCCGCCGGATGCTCCCCAAGGGGCGGTGCCGCGGCCGGAGTTCGACCCCAGGCTGCACTCGCTGGCCGAACGCGAGCGGGCCAAGGCGGCCGAGCTGACGGCGGCGGGCCATCGGATGACGGCCAGCGGCGTCAAGCAGCGGCGCCAGCGCTATCACCGCGACGGGCTGGTTGGGCTGGCCGACGGCCGCTCGGCCAAGCAGCTGCCTCCCTTCGGCCAGATCGCGCCGGCGGTGGTCAACGCGATGCGGCAAGCGATCGCCGAGACGACCGATGCCTCCTCAAGGACAGTCCGATTCACCATCTGGCGGACCAAGCAGATCCTGGCATCCGGCGAGGATGGCGACGGCATCGAGCTGCCCCACGAGCGCACGCTCTACCGGCTGTTCGACAAACTGGCCGCCGGGACACACGCGACCGGCTCTGCCACTACGCGCCGCTCGCTGCATGCGCGTCCGGCCGGCCCGTTCGGGGAAGTCCCGGCCATCGCGCCGGGCGAGCTGATGCAGATCGACTCCAGTCCGCTGGATGTCCTGGTCAGGCTGGACGACGGCATCGCGGAGAAGGTCGAGTTGACCGCGCTGGTCGATATCGCTTCCAGGTCGATCACTGCGGCGGTGCTGCGGCCGACGACCAAGGCGGCCGACGCCTCCGCCCTGGTGGCCCGCAGCATCACGCCGGACTTGATGCGTCCGGGCTGGTCGGAGTCGCTGCGCATGTCCAGGTCGGTACTGCCGCACCGCCGACTGCTGGCCCTGGACGAGCGGCTGGAGCATGCGGCGGCGAGGCCGGTGATCGTTCCGGAGACGGTCGTCTGCGACCACGGAAAGCTGTTCATCTCGAACAACTTCCGCGCTTCCTGCCGCTTTCTGGGCATTACGCTGCAGCCGACACACAAGGCGTCGCCCTTCGAGAAAGGAGTGATCGAGAAGACCCTGGGGTCGGTGGCGACGCTGTTCGCGCAGTTCGTCGCGGGCTACACCGGCCGGTCAGTGGACCGCCGCGGCCGGCACTTGGAGGACGGCCCACTGTGGTCGCTGCCCGAGCTGCAGGAACTGCTGGACGAATGGATCGTCGCCGTCTGGCAGAACCGGCCGCACGACGCCCTGCGCGACCCCGACGCACCGAGGCGGGCGTTCTCGCCGAACGAGAAGTACGCGATGCTGCTGGAGTCGAGCGGCTACGTCCCGGCCGCACTAAGCGGTGAGGACTACGTCGAGTTGCTGCCGGAACGGTGGCAGGCGATCAACGCCTACGGCATCAAGATCAACCACCGCACCTACGACAGCCCGGAGTTGAACCCGCTGCGCCGTCAGCGCTCCGGCATCGCAGAGAAGAACGGCTTGTGGGAGATCCACCACGACCCCTACGACGTCTCCCGGATCTGGGTACGCGACCGCCGCGGCGACAGGGACCGGTGGATCACGGTGTTCTGGCGGCACCTGCACCGCGTCGGCGTCCCGTTCGGCGAAATGGCCTGGGACCACGCCCGCCAACAGGTCCAGGACGGCAACGAGGCACAGATCGCGGATGCGGCGGCCGCCCTGCTCCAGCGCGCCCACGATGGCCCCCAGGATGAGAAGGACCCTCCGGCCAAACGGTCTCAGAAAGATCGCCGGATTGCCGCCCGCACCCGGGCGACCGCCCCAGACCGGGAGATCCCCGATCCGCCGACCGACCGCGAACCAACGGATGAGGACACCGACACCTCGCCGGCCAAGGTCATCCCGCTAGGTCTGTTCGACCCCCTCGCCAACCCCTGGAGGCGCCCGTGACCCTCTCCAAGCTGACAGCCCGGCAAGCCGTGTTGCGGGAGGCCGACGCCGAGGCCGACCGACAGCTGAACACCCTGACTGGATGGCACAGGTTCATCGACGGGCCGCCCACACCCCCGGACCTGGCCTCCCGGAGCGCTTGGCAGCAGATGCCAGTATCCGAGCGGGACCTCTACGACGAAGACCGCCTGGACCATCACGCCCGCATGCTCACGATCGCCACCTCGTTCGTCGAGAAGACGGCAATCTGCGGCCGTCGGCTGGTCCTGCTCAACCGCCACGCGATCAGCGCCCGCCGCGGGCTGATCGTTTCCGGCCCCGCAGGCACCGGAAAGACCATCGCCATCACCCAGTTGGGACGCTCCCACGAACTCCTTGACCGGGCCCGGCACCCACACGTCAACGACCGCATCCCGGTCGTCTACGTCACCGTCCCGCCGGCCGCGACGGCCCGCATGATCGCAACCGAGTTCGCCCGCTTCCTGGGACTGCCGGTGCGGGCACGCTCGAACATGACCGACATCATCGAGGCCGTGGTCGGTGTCTGCACCGACACGCGCACCGGTCTGGTGCTGGTCGACGAGCTCCACAACATCTCACTCACCAGCCGCCACGGCGCCGAAGTCGCCGACACCCTCAAGTACTTCTCCGAGCGCCTGCCCGCCACCTTCATCTATGCCGGCATCGACATCGCCGAATCCAGCCTGCTGTCCGGGACACGCGGCGCCCAGATCGCCGGCCGCTTCACCCTGATCCCCTCCCGCCCCTTCCCCTACAACAGCGAATGGAAGGGTCTGGTCGCCACCATGGAAGACACCCTCCGGCTCCACGACCACCGCCCCGGCACGCTGACCAGCCTGGACCGCTTCCTCCACGACCACACCGGCGGCATGATCGGATCCCTCTCACACGCCATCCGCGGAGCCGCCCTCGACGCCATCCTCACCGGCACCGAGAAGATCACCAAGAAGAGTCTGCAGGCCATTCCGCTCGACCACACCGCCCACACCACCGCCTCGATGGCCACGAAGACCGCAACATGCCGATGAACAGCGAACTGCCGCCCCGGTATGCACCCCTACCGGTCCGCCTCCGCCCCTGCCTAGGAGAATCCTCCGACTCGTACATCCGGCGCCTGGCCCGCGCCAACCATCTCAAGCCCAGCTTCCTGCACTGCTATCTCTCCGGCCCACCGCAGTGGTTCGCCAGGCCGCTCCTCGAACACCTCGCCACGGTCGCAGGCCACTCGCCCGAGGCACTCGAACGCGCCCTGGCCGACGCCAGCGCCCTGGGCGGCGCCAACAGGCCACGCCGCCGCCTGCCCAGGAAGAATCCCTTCGCCCGGCGCCAGGACCTGGCGCACCGCATCGCCCAAGAAGCCCTGAAAGGCACACGGATCCACACGCTCGCCAAGCGCTACAACCTCCGCTGCTGGGATATCCGCTTCGCCCTGGAGACCCCACGCCTGACCACCACAGAGACGGGACAGCTGGCCGACCCCATCACCGGCGAACTCGCCGACCTGATCGAGAACATGATCAGCAGAGGGCTGAACAAGAGGCAGATCTGGATCGAGCTCATGGACGACCACGACTACCTGGTCAAATACCACAGCATCCGCCACTACATCGACTACACGCGATCCGGCAGACAGCGCAAGAAGCGGTCAGCCTCCCCTTGACATCCAACCTAGTCGCCCCAGGTCAGCGCACTGCACCCGACTAACTTCGATGTCAAAGGACAGAATGCGTGATGCCGCACCGCGTGAGCCGCCCATCCCTGACCTATCCCGGGAGTAATCCGCCAGCGCCACCGTCGGAGCCTCTGCGCGACCTCGTCGACCACGGCCTGCCACTTCCCCCCACTGGCCTGACGATTTCACCCCTCACCGCTGCGCCGCCCTCCGGTCGAACACGGCTGCCGTGATGCGCACTTGGCCGCTGGTGTCGTCATACGCAGCGTCGACGCTGCAGACGGTGCGGCCTTCGCCCCCAGGGCTCTGAGAACAGCCGCGCTCTGCGGCCCGAATCTGATCGTTTCGGTGTGATCGCGCCTCAGTCGGCAGAGGACCGGGCTCGTGCGATGAGCAGGGCAACATCATCGTCAGTGTGCTCGGCCTGCCGCAGGGCTCCCAGGAGCAGGTCGCAGGTTCTCGCCAGCGACAGCTGGGGCCTGGCAAGCAATTCGAGGAGCTTGCCCAGGCGCCTGTCGATGGGCTGGTCCCGAGTCTCCACGAGGCCGTCGGTATAGAGGACGAGCTGATCGCCGGGGTGGAGGCGGAGCCTGGTGGTGTGGAAGGCGACGCCGCCGACGCCGAGAGGAACGCCGGTGGGAAGGTCCAGCAGCTCGGGCGCCCGGCCGGGACGTACCAGGACGGGCGGCAGGTGGCCTGCGGTAGAGATGCGGCACTGTCCCCGGCGGGGGTTGTAGGTGACGTAGACGCAGGTGGCGATGGCCTGGTCGAGGCCCGTGGAGCTGCGATCGAGGTGGTGCAGGAGGCGTGCGGGATCGAGGTCAAGGTCGGCGAGGGCTCGGATGGCGTTGCGGAGCTGTCCCATGGTGGCGGCGGCGTTGAGACCGCTGCCCATGACGTCGCCGATGACCAGGGCGGTCCTGTCCCGGGGCAGGGGAATGACGTCGAACCAGTCGCCGCCGACTTCGCTGGTGGCTGCGGCGGGCTGGTAGCGGTGGGCGATCTCCAGCCCTGGGTGTCGAGGGGGATCTTGTGGCAGGAGGCTGCGTTGAAGGGTGAGGGCGGCGCCGCGTTCGCGCTGATACCAGCAGGCGTTGTCCATGGACACGGCGGCGCGTGTGGCCAGCTCGCCGGCGAGGACCATGTCGTCTTCGTCGAAGGGCAGCGGGTTGCGGATGCGTTTCAGGTCCAGGGCGCCGATCACGTTGCCGCGGGCGATGAGGGGGACGACGAGGTAGGAGTGGAGGCCGGCGCGGGCGAGGATGGTGGCGGCCTGGGGGCTGCGGGCGATGCGTGGCAGGTCGCTGTTCTCGACGTGTCCGATGAGGACCGGTTCGGCGCAGGTCACGCACTGGCTCACCAGACGGTCGGCGTCGTAGCGGGCGAGTTCGCCCACCGCGTCGGCGGCATCGACGGCGGTGGTGTAGGCCGCTTTGACCGCGAGTGCTCTGAACGGTGCTGGGGCACCGGGCCGCGGGGGGCTGCGGTTGGTGAGGAAGGTGTCGAGGACGTCGACGGCGGCGATGTCGGCCAGGTCGGGGACAACAATGTTGGCGAGTTCCTGGGCGGTCTGGTTGAGGTCGAGGGTGGTGCCAATGAGTACGGAGGCGTCGGCGATGAGGGCGAGCCGTCGCCGCGCGTGATGGGCTTCGGCGGCCATGCGGTGGCGGTCGGTGGCGTCCACGATGGATTTGGCTACCCCGAGTACCTTGCCGCCTGGGTCCTCCAGCCGGTAGTAGGACACTGACCAGGCATGGTCGTGATCCGGATCGGCGGGGGTGCGGCCGACGATTTCCTGGTCCAGGATCGGGACGCCGGTGGACAGGACCTGCCGCATCGAGTCCTCGATGGTCTCGGTGTCCAAGTCCGGCAGCACGTCGTGGACGTGTCGGCCAACAAGCTCGGCCGCGGACAGACGGTCGATGCGTTCCACGGCCGGGTTGACGGCGACGTACCGGAGATCGGTGTCCATGACGACCAGGCCGATCGGAGACTGGGACACCAGCCCGGTGGACAGTGCCAGGTCTCGCTCGACCCGCCGCAGCGTGGCCTGGTCGGAGGCCAGTCCGAGGGCATAGAGGTCCTTGCGATCATTCATCAGCCGCATGTTGCGGAACTCGACCAGCTTGGTGCTGCCGTCCTTGTGCCGGATGGGGAACACTCCGGCCCAGCTGCCGCCGCCTCCCATGACCTGGGCAAACAGCTCGATGACCTGGTCCAGATGCTCCTCGTGGACCAGAAGCCGACCCGCGTATTGTCCGAGGGCTTCGTCGAGGGTGTAGCCGAAGAGTTCCTCGGCCTGCGGGCTCCACAGGACGATCCGCCCGTCGGCGTCCAGGACGACGGCGGCGACGTTCAGCACGTCGAGCAGACCACCGGGCGGCGCGGTAGGAGCCGCCTGGCTGGCGGCTGGTAGCAGCGGGTCCGTGGGGCTCATCCCGGGGCACCCCCTCTCGGTGCCGTCACGATGTGTCTCGTGCGCAGGGGCTCGCGCTCCCTGCCCGTGCCTCCATCGTCCCCCACTCAGGGTGACCCACGCAGTCCCCGGCCCCGGCTATGTCGGGCCTGACTCCGTCGGCGGCGGGTGGCCTGGTCTCGTCGCAGTGCCGGTCGCTGCCCGACAACGAATCATTGCGCGGAGCTGCGCTCACCTGCTGGCCGCAGTGCACAAGGATCACTCCCATCGCGTGTGTCTTCCAACCGAGGCAACGCCCCGGGAGAACGACCGGACGAGAGCACGGTCACCAGACCCACCGGGCAGGCTGTAGCCGCGAGCCGCGAGGGCAGCGCTCAGTCGCCGCTCGTCCTGATCTGCGCTCCGTGTTCGTTGCGCTCGTACGTACGCCTCACGTTTTTCTCGATCTTCCGTGCGACCTCCGAGTCGAGGTCCAGCCCGTTCATCTCTGCCACGGAGGTTAGGTAGAGGAAGACGTCGGCCAGTTCTTCTCCGAGGTCGGGGAGACCCTTGCGCCAAGCGGTGAAGGCTTCGCTGACCTCGGCCGTAAGAAGTCCGAACTCCAGGGAAACGTCGGTGGTGTTGAAGCCCTTCACGAGCTTGTTCTCCCAGGCGAGCTTCTGGGCGGATGAGATGTCCACGAGCCCTCCGGAGCGATGCAGCGGGTGCTGCCGCAGCCTAGCGGGAACCGCCTGCCCGGAGTGCCGGCTCCGTGACGTCGTTCACCCGGCTGACGGGAGTTCGAGAACTACCCGTGTCGAGGGCGAGCACCTTGGTGTAATCCGCGAGCGTGGTAGATAGCCGGTGACGAGCGCGGCGACTTCGTGAGGGCTCGCGGCCTCCCGCCGGGGCCACCACCTCACCTGATCGAGGGAGCGCGATCGCCAGTGGCACGCACTACCCTGCTGGAGCACGAGGACCGGAAGCTTAGGGAAGCAGGATGGACGACGAGCCCCTGACTGAGTGGGCGAAACGCCGCGACGCGAAGATCGGACGCCTCCGGGCCGTCCCACTGGTGTCCGGTGACGGCCCAAAGGGAGCACATCTGCACCCCGACTCACCCCGTGTCATCCAGCGGTGGAACGGGTGCTCCTGGGAGCCATACGCGTCGGCAGCGAACCTGGCTGCGGCACAGCGCCTCCTGTATCCGCGAGACGAGGAGCCGCCGACCACGCCGGCGTCCCAGGCGCAGCCGCTCCAGGCTGGTCGAGGGCGGCACCGCAAGCCGGGCCCAAAGAATCAGACCTAGCTGCCGGTGGCCTTCGTGATCCGGCCAGAGCCTGCTCAATAGAGCCGTAGCAAAAGGGTGGAGCGAACGGGCAGGATCAGCACCATGAAGATTCTCGTGCTGGGTGGAACGTGGTTCCTCGGGCGGGCCGTCGCTCAGGCTGCGCTTGATCGTGGTTGGTCGGTGACTGCCTTCAACAGAGGTAGGTCCGGTACTGCTCCGGAGGGGACGCATGAGATCCACGGAGACCGCACCGTGCACGCGGACCTTCTCCATCTGGGGGAAGCAGGCCCTTGGGATGCCGTAATCGACACCTCGGCGTCTGAGCTCGCCCCGCGCGATGTGCTGGCCGGCGCCCAGGCGTTGGAGCCCGTGGCGGGCAGCTACGTGTACATCTCGACCGTTAACGCTTACCGAGGGTGGCCAGAGGAGCCACTGACGGAGTCCTCCGAACTGCTGGACGCACCGCCCGACGCCGATGTGAACTTCGGACGGCTGCCGGCGAACTGGGACGGACCCGACTGGTACTACGGTCGTCAAAAGGCTGGCGCAGAGCGTGCCGCTCTCGCAGCGTTCGGCACTCCGCGGGTGTCGATCTTGCGCCCCGGCGTGATCCTGGGCCCCGGGGAGTACGTGGGCCGCCTGCCCTGGTGGCTCCGGCGCACGTCCAAGGGTGGGGCGATCCTCGCACCGGGGCACCCCGACAAGTCGATCCAGCCCGTGGACGTGCGGGACGTAGCCGCATTCGCGCTCGATCAGGCACTTTCCCCAGATGGCGGAGAGTTCAACGTCACCGCACCCTTGGGGCAGGAGACGATGGGCGGCTTCCTCACGGCCTGTCTCGATGTCACCGGGAGCGGGGGGCGGCTGGTCTGGGCACCCGATGATCTTCTTGTCCAGCACGGCGTGCAGCAGTGGACCGAACTGCCGCTGTGGCGCACCCATGCGGGTGTCTGGAACGTGGACTCGACGCGGGCGCAGGCGGCCGGGCTGCGATGCCGGCCCCTAGCGGAGACCGTGGCGGCCACGTGGGAGTGGATGCAGTCAGGCGGTGTGCCCGTCGAGCACCCCCGTTGGGCCGAGCACGGCATCTCGACGGAGAAGGAGGAGGAAATCCTTGCGAAGTTGGCCTCGTGAGGATTAGGGCTCGATGGCCAGGGGCGGTGTGCTTCCCAGCCGTTGCGCCGACGCTTCCGCCGTGAAGTCCTCGATCCGCTCGCCAAGCGCGATGGCCTCCGGCGCACCACGGAAGTCCGCTTGACTCAGACCAGCGCGTACTGCCGCCATGCGTTCGAGTGTCCCGGCTCCTCGCCATTCAGTGGGCACGCTGAAGGCGGGCTCAAGGGCGGCCTGAACGCCATCCAATTCGCCTCGGAGCAGTCGAGCACGGGCGAGGTCCACGTGCGCCTGGGTTGAGATCAGCAGCGGACGCTGGCCTTCAGGCTTCGCGCTGAGGAGCTGGAGAGCTTGCTCGGCAGCTTCCTCAGCGCCGTCAGCATCGCGCAGCAGGAGGTATGTCGTGGCATTGCTCATGGCGACTCGGTCGAGCGGGAATCCGAATTCGCCGCCAACGTCATCGTGCAGCTCGTCTCGCGAACCGGTGTTCTGCTCAAGGGCGTTTCGCACAGCCCTCTTCGCGGATACGTGGTCTCCCAGGTGACCGTGCGCACGTCCTTCGATCACAAGCAGCCGCGTCATGGCCGTGTCGCCGAGCCCTCCAAACTGCTGCGCAGTGCGGACGAGACGGACGGCCTCTGCTGGACGGCCGCCCCAGAACGCGAGAAACGCCAGCGCGCCGTGCGCGTACGCCTGGAGTGGACCATGCTCGATCACCTGCCCGTACAACGCGGCCGTGCGTGACAGTGAAACGGCGGCGGGTAGAGAGCCCAGGTCAAAGCAGATCGCGGAGAGTACGGCGGCCGACTGACCCGCCGCCAGGTAGCCACGCTCACGCTGACGGGGCACCTGGGTCCTCTCCAGCAGCGACTGCGCGATACCCAGCAGTTCCTTCGCCCTGCGATAGACCTCAACAGGGGACGTTCGGTTGTATTCGCGTGCCAGGGCGACGATATCGTCGTCAAGCTGGTCGAGTGTCATATCCGGCACGCTGAGGGACGCAGCGTCCCCGGCATGCGAAGCGGCATCCCGAGCAGTCATTGCAAGATCACTCTCATTGATCGTAGGTACATAGCGAGCGCCCGAAGGTGGCCCACTCGGTGGGCTGAGAAGGGCTCGGGCGTTGTGCCCGAACATGTACTCAAGAACCTCGGGCGCTGGCTGGTTTGGAAGCCCTTTCACTCGCCCGGCAGTCCACCGGCGGAACGTCTGCTCCTCTACCGTCGCGGTGGAAGGGGGCTCGCCAGCCGCGGTAGATAGCTCCTTCGCGGCCTTCTCGTACTCCCTCCTGAAGCGCGGGTACGCCCAGCCGCGTTCCCAGACCAGCAGTTGAAGCAGCGTCCGTGCTTCCATCTCCAACCGCTCCCTTCTGGCCAGTGGTAACGGGAGGCCCGTATCGGCCTGCAGACGACACGCCCCGCACTTCAACTATCACCCAGCACGTGCCCCCGCAGAGATCTTGGCGGCATGTGGGGCCCAGATGACATGTTGGTGATACCCGTGTCACCCGGCGGGATGCAGGTGATACCCCCGGTGACATGGCGGCCCCGGCCTCGCAGGGGAAACCTTGATCTCCCCTCGCCGTCGCCGCGTTGAGTGTCTTGAGGCAGCGAGGGCCGGTCTGCAACTCCCCACGAAGCCGAGGCCACCACCATGAGCCAGAGCACCGCCCTCCGTAGTTGCTTGCGGGCAGCCGAGCAGGGTGCCCCCGCATGGTTGCCGGACTCTGCCGCTCCGGAAGAGGCTCACGCTTTTCAGGCCGCGTTCTTGCCCGATCCGTCGGCGGTCGCGGATATGCGCAACTCGACGGCGGCCTTCCTGGGACGGTCAGGATTGAGGGGGTCACTCGCCGACAGTGTGGTGTTGGTGGTTTCGGAGCTGGTCACGAATGCCATCGAGCATGGCCACGGCGAAGTTGAACTGGAGGTCCGTGTCGCGAGCGGGACGATCTCGGTCTCGGTGACCGACGAGAACCCGGCCCCTGCGGTGTTGACAGAGGCTGGCCCGAAAGACCTGTGTGGCCGAGGGATAGCCCTCGTCGAAGCCTTCTCTGACAAGTGGGGCAGTAGCGGTAAGGAGACTTGGTGCGAGTTCCGCTGTGACAGCGCCGGGAGCGCGGCATGAACGACGCGTCTCAGTTGGCGACGGCCGCGATTGCTTTCGGAGACGCCACCCTGGACGAGTTACGGCGGGCGGGCTTACGGGCGTTCCGCCGCGTCACGCCAGTAGTCGGCGAGCATCTCGCCCGGCCAGGCCGGCTCGCGGACAGTGCCGCGGGGCCCCATCTCCTGGAAGTACGGGGCAAGGTCCAAGACCGGCGTCCCGTCGACCGCGTCGAGATCCGTCACCAGAAGGTCGCGACCGTCCACGCCCAGCAGCCTCGGGTAACTGACAGCCAGTTGGTTGGGGCGCCGGTGATTGCGGTGGACGAATGTCCCGGTCGCCGGCCACTGTGGGTTGCCCCGGGGGCTGCGGGCGTGGAGTTGGACGTCATCGGGCTGCGCCAGGTGGAAGCGCCACGTCACCGTCAGGTGGGAGAACTCGTCGATGCCCTGCAGGGTTTCCAGGGGGTATGCCTCGTTGAGTCGGATGACCGACTCGACTCCGCCCTGGTAGTCGTCCTGAACGCGCGTGTGGCCACCGACGACCGTTGCGATCGATTCGACCTCGAACTTCGTCACCGGTACTGGTTCCTCTCCCTTGGAGACGCGGATCCACGAGCTGCCGTAGGGGGCCACGAGCCCGTGTCCCGATCAGCCTATGGCCCGCAGCATGGTCCGGGCCTTGCGGTCCAGTTCGGTTACCTGGCGACCGCCGCGTTGCCGAACTGGCGAGAGGTCACTCTGGATGCGAACGATGACGTCGCGGGCACGACCGGACTGGACACCCGTCATGGCGTCCAGCGCCTGGCTCCAGGTAGCGCACGCCTCGTCGAGGCGGCCCTGTTGGACCTGGACAGCGCCGAGGTAGCCGAGCGTGACGCTGTGGGTTCGGGCGTACTGCTGGCGTCGGCGGGTGGCAACGCTGCGCTTGAAGTGGGTCTCCGCATCGAGGGGCTGGCCTATGTCGCGCAGAGCGCAGGCAGTCTCGTGGGCGAGGGAGGCTTCCTGGAAGAAGCTGACGCGGGCCGGCGCTTCGTTGCTGTCGGCGCGGGCGAGGTCCCGCTCTGCGCGGCTGATGGCCGCGAGGGCGCCGGCCCGGTCGCCGTCGGCCGCGAGTGCGCGTGCGTGGACGATCGCCAACAGTGCCTTCTCCCGATGGCTGGCCTGGCCGTAGTGGTCCCGGGACATCGAGGCGTCGGCCAGGGCGAGCGCCCTGCGTGGATGCCCGAGGTCCACGGCTTGGTGGGCGAGGGCGCGCAGGACATGGCCGCCGAGCGGTCCGTCTCCTGCTTCCGCCGCGATCCGGGCGGCGTTGGTGAGGTAGCGCTGGGCGGTGCGGTGTTCGCTGGCGTCGAAGGCCATCCAGCCGGCGAGGTACGTCATCTCGGCAACGGCCGAGTACGTGTCGCGGCGGACCTGATCTGTGCGGAATCGACCGCTGAGCAGCGGCACCGCTTCATCGAGCAGGTGGCTTGCCAGGGCTTTGCGGCCGGAGGCGCCGCCTCGCTGCTGGTCACGCGCGGAGTAGTACTCCGTGAGGTCGCGGATGTCGTCGATGTCCACCTGGGTCACCGGGCGTGGCGATGCCGGTCGGCGGTTCGCGGCTGCGGCAGGGGCGTCTGCCCACCAGGAGGCAGTGGGCAGGGCGAGGCCAGCGGCGGAGTAGGCGGCGGTGGCCAGCAGCTTGCGTCGGTGCATGTCGAGATCGTCGCTTCCCAGCTCGGCCAGTGCGGTCAGAGGGTTGACGCTCCAGTCGGAACCGCTGTCGGTCGTGCCTGTCGGCTCTTCTTCCAGCCCGAGGTCGGCCAGGGTGAGGTGGCGGCCGAGTCTGCGGGACAGCGTCTCGCGCAGGATATGCGGCGCTCTGCCACTGGGCTTTGTGCCCTGGACCCACATGGCGATGTGCGAGCGGGAGATCGCGTCGAGTTCGCGCACGCCGCTCTCCGCGGCCACGCGGGCGACTGCGGCAGCTGCTTGCGGCTGGGACCAGCCTGCTTCGCGCAGAAGTGCGGCGAAGGCGACGTTTCGTTCACGGGCCATGGACTGCCCCTCGGTTCCGAAATGATCTTTGACGCCTTTGACGGCCCTGCGGGCGGTGCGGGCATATCGCTCGGCAGCGATTCACGGTTCGCTCAACGTAGCGGCCAGGTCACTCACTTCGCACGCCAGTCGTCGGTTCCACCCGACGATCTCGGCTCACTTTGGCTTGATCCGAACAGGAGTTGTGTCATGCGACTTTCGCTGGACCCTCGCCGAGGCGACAGCCAGCTCGTAGGCGGCCGTGGGCGGAGAGAGTCCGTCACCGTGGTGCCGAAGCGTGATCATGTGGTGGCCGCGTTGGAGACGGTGACGCTCGTGCTGGGCGAGGATTCGCCGCTGCCCGAGAGCGCTAGGGATGTGGAGGACCTCGTTCGCCTTCTGCGCGGTCACGTCGCCCAGTTGGGCGCACGCACCACCCCGGGCAGTCCCGCCCTGCTGCGCGCACAGCAGCTCTGCTCCGAAAGCATCCCCGAGGGCTACATGCCCAGCCGGGTGTACCTGGTCCAGCTCGCCGAGGCGACCCAGGAACTGGTCGCGTATGTAGGGGTCGGCCCCGGGGCGATGCTCCAAGAGCGCAGGCGGCGTTGGTGGGAGCCGCGGATCAACGTGCTGCGCGGGGCGGTCTTCGTCGTTGCCCTCGCCTGCTTGGTCTGGGCTGCTTCGGTGCCGCGGACATGACGGCGACCGAAGCCGTCGTCATCGGGCTGACGAGCGCGGTCGCTCTTCCGGCACCCCGTTCGGCCCCGCGGTTGCCGCGACAGACCTGCACCGACCTGGCGCCCCAGCACGCATAACCGCCCTTCCCCCACTGACGAGGATTCTCATGCCTGACAGCGCCTTCCCGACACGGCCGGCCGCTACCGGTCGCCGACGGCGGCCTCCACGGATCGACACCTTCACGGTGCACTGTGTCCGCCGCGCCGTGGCATTGCCCTTGCTGCTTCTCTCGGCAGTGGCGGGGGCCGCCATCACCGTCTGGGCGACGTCCGCGGTGGCTTTCGGTTGGCTTGCGGCCGGCCTAATCTGTGGGCTGATCGCGGTCGCGCTGCTAACTGCCCGGGCAATCCGTACGGCCGCAGAGGCGGTGCAGGTCGCGGCGCAGGGAGCGTGGGCGGCGGAACTGACACGGCTCACGGGTGCTGCGGCGGCCGTCGAGAAATCGGTGCAGTGGTCGGCCGAGGAGCTGTGCCGAGGAACACGCCCGCCCTTGCCGGACAGGCAGACGCCGCAGTCGGCCAGCGCGACCGCAGAGATCGACCACGCTTTGAGCGGACTCCAAGTCCAGGCCATCGCGTCGCTGATACGCGTCCACGACGAGTCCCAGTCCGTCGTCATTCTGGAAGTCCTGCGCCGCCTGGCCATGCGGGAGCACGCCCTGGTCAGCAGAGCTCTTCAGGCCCTGAGTGAGCTGGAGATGCTGACCGACGACCCGGAGCTGCTGTCGAAAATCTTCGACATCGACCACCTGGTCACGCGGATGCGTCGTCACGTGGAGAGCACGGCGGTGCTGGGCGGGCAGTCCCTGCGCAGCGTGCGCCGGCCCGTTCCGATCACGACCGCGCTGCGCGGAGCGGTCTCCGAAGTGGTGCAGTATCCGCGTGTGGCGGTCGCGGCCGGTTCCGTCGGTGCTGAGCTCGGTCTGCCGGGACATGTGGGCCCGGACCTGACGCACCTGTTGGCGGAGCTGATCGAGAACGCCTGTGAGTGTTCCGATCCGGCCACGAAGGTGATGGTGCGTGCGCAGCGGGTGGCGAACGGGCTGGCGGTCGAGGTCGAGGACCGGGCCATCCCCATGCATCCGCAGACGCGCGCGCAGCTGAACCGCCTGCTCAGGGCTCCGGACGAGGTCGACGTCAGTGGCCAGGTGCGTGGGGGACAGCTCGGCTTGCTGGTCGCCGCGAAGATCGCCCAGACGCACGGGCTCTCCGTCGTCTTGCAGGAGAACGTGACAGGAGGCACCACCGCCCTAGTCGTGATTCCGGCACGGCTCCTCGTAGCGATTCCTGCCGTCGGTGGCGCGGACGCCACACGCGAGGGAACCCGCCTCCTGGCGGCCCCGCCGCAGCAGGTTGGCGCGGCCACGGCTGGACCATCGAGGGCAGGCCAGGTCACACCTGCGACCACCGGAACATCCGGAGCAGAACAGACGGCTCCCTCGGCCGGCGCGCCCGCGCTTCCCAGGCGTACCCGTCAGGCCGGTTCGTTCCGCCCAGCACACGAGCGGGACCACGTCCCTGCTACCGCGGCGACGCCCGGGTTGGCAGCCGCCTTCCGCCACGGCATAGCGGCCGGCGGAACCGCCGGTCCTGCTCCCGCTTCGGCTGAGCAGCCCAAGTCCTGATCACCGCCCCCTTGCGCGTTCCCGGTGGCCCGGATTTGCGTCCGCTGGCCCTTCCCCCCTTATGGAGCGATCCCTATGAGTACCCACCCCGAGATGAACAACATGCCTGGCCTCGCGCCCGCGTCCGAGGCGACGGCAAGCGGTCAGCGGGAGAACATGGCCTGGCTGCTGCGGCAGTTCGCCTCCGAGACCCCCGGCGTCACGCACGCCGTGCTGCTGTCGCGGGACGGGCTGCGGCTGCTGGACAGCGACGTCGACAAGGACTGGGCGGACGAACTGTCCGCCGCGCTCGCCGGAGTGGCCTCGCTCGCGGCGAACATCACCGGTCCCACCCACAAGAAGAGGCCGGCGAGGCAGGTCGTCATCGAGCGAGACGACTGTCTGTTCTTCGTCCAGAGCGCCGGTCGCAGCGCGGCCTTCGAGGGCCATCCCGGCAGCGAACGCGGTGTGGTGGACACGGTCCTCGCGGTGATCACGGCCATGGACGCCGATGCCGGCACCGTCGGATTCGAGATGGGGCGCCTGGTGCAGAAGTTCGCCCCCTATATGCAGATCCCCGTCCGCGTCGGCACGGGCGATGAGGTCCGGTGAGCCGTAGCAGCGGGGCCGAGGATTCGACGTTCGTGCGGACCTACACCCTGACGCGCGGTCGCACCCGGCCACGGCACCTGCTCGGCCTGGACACCGTGCTGGATGCCGGGCTCGGGCGGCCCGGCCCGGGCCGGGCTGAGGAATGCGTACAGATCCTCGCCCTGTGCCGCGAGCACCGGCGTTCGGTGACCGAGCTGGCGGGACGACTCGGCCGCCCCGTCACCGCCGTCAAGATCCTCATTTCAGATCTTTTGGACGCCGGCGCCCTGGTCATCGCCGTCACCGCTGCTTATGACGCGTCCGACACGGATGCGGATGCACGTCCCTCCTCCCAACTGCTTGCGGCCCTGTCTGTGGGCCTGAAGAGGAAGTTTGCCGATGCCATCGCCTATCCCCAGGCCGGATGACCCGTCCGCGATGCTCCTGCGGACTCCGGCACACTCGCATACCGGTGCACCGGCCGTACTGAAGGTGGTGATCGCCGGTGGTTTCGGCGCGGGCAAGACCACCGCTGTGGGCGCTGTCAGCGAGATCAGGCCGCTGAGCACGGAGGAGTACCTGACCGAGGCCAGCGCGGGCGTGGACAGCCTGGCGGGCGTCGAGGCCAAACAGACCACCACGGTCGCCTTCGACTTCGGTCGTCTCAGCCTGCCCGACGCGCCCGTGCCCCTGGAACTCTTCCTGTTCGGCACGCCGGGCCAGGACCGGTTCGTCGACCTCTGGTACGACCTCTCCCGCGGAGCCGTCGGTGCGGTCGTCCTGGTCGACACCCGCCGCCTGGAAAGCAGCTTCACCCCCGTCAGCTTCTTCGAAGACATCGGCCTGCCCTTCGTCGTCGCCATCAACCAGTTCGACGGAGCACACCGCTACCACCCCGAAGAGGTCCGCACCGCCCTCGAACTGCCCGCCTCGGTGCCGGTGGTCACCTGCGACGCACGCGACCCGAACCAAGTCGCCGGCGTCCTGCTGACCCTCGTTGGCCACGCCCTGAGGAACGCATCGGCGGGCCCCGTTCACCCGGCACCCACTTCCACCCTCCAGGACGCCTGATGTCACATCAGCCCAACGACACCCACCTCGTGCCGCAGACCGCCCCGCCCGCACGGTCGCTGCCGCGACGCAGCATGCGGGACCTCACCCATGGGCCGTCCGTCCCGGCCGGCGCCGCCGTCACCGGCCCGCAGTCCCAGCAGGCGACCGAACTGGCGCAGCGGTACGAGCTGCTCGACCGCCTGGGCGTGCCCACCGCTGCCAGCGAGGACTTCGACGAGCTGGCCCGCGACATGGCGACGCGGGCCGGCTTCCTGTACGGATTCGTCAACATCTTCCTGGAGGAGCAGACCTTCGTCGGACTGCACCAACCGCCGGCGGACAGCGGGTACGTCATCGTCGGCCGCACCATGAGCCGAGACCACGGCTGGTGCCCAGAGGTCATGGCCCGCAAGAAGGCCCTCCCGCTGCACGACGTGCATGCCTCCCCCCGCTTCAGCAGCAACCACGTGGTCGACGCCGTCGGGATCCGCTCCTACTTCGGCGCCCCGCTCATCCACGACAGCGGCACCGTGCTGGGCACGGTGTGCGTCATCGACCCTGAGAAGCGCCCCCTGAGCGAGGCCCGCCGGCTCAGGGACATCGTCATCAACGCCGGCACCCAGGTGATGGATCACATCGCCCGCGCCCCCGTCCGCTAGGCCGGTCCACACCCCCCACCCGGGAGCCGTAGGCGATCCCCGGCCGCTCCGCGTTGCGATCTTCACCCAGGGAGAGGGAGACCATGTCCGCCACACCCACTACGCCGCCGCCGGCGCTGCGCCCCTACCTCATCGCCCGCCACGAACTGCTGTGGGACGAGGCGGACGCCTTCGCGGCCGAGCATGTCGCGCCGCGCGTCGCGCGTATGGAGGCCGCTCCGGGCAGGGTGGAGAGCAAGGTCGCCGACCTGATGGCCGCACGGGGCTGGTTCGCCGTCACCGTCCCGTCCGCCTTCGGCGGGCTGAGTGCCGGACATGTGGCCAAGACCATCCTGGTCCACCGCATCGCCTGCGTCTCGGCGGCTGCCGCCGCCATCCTGCAGGCCACCCTGATCCCCGTCGGCGCCCTACTGCACTTCGCCACCTACGAGCAGAAGGGCCGCTGGCTTCCCCGAGTCGCGGACGGTTCCCTGCTGCTGTCGATCGCTGTCACCGAACCGCAAGCCGGCGGACACATCGGCGGCATCGAAACCACCGCCGAACGCGCCGGCAGCGAGTGGGTGATCACCGGCAGCAAGATCCATATTGGCAACAGCCACCTGGCGGGAGCCCACCTCGTCGTTGCCCGAACCGCCGAGGCAGGCGTGAGTACCTCCCAGGCACTGACCGCGTTCATGGTCGAAGCCGACCGCCGCGGGCTCTCCGTCTCCGACCACCGCCCCGGCCTCGGTCTGCACGGCTTCTCCGCCGGCCAACTCGACCTCGACCACGTGCGTGTTCCTGAGGACAACGTAGTCGGAGAGATCGGCCAGGGGCTGGCCGTGGCCCAGAGCAGCAGCATCCTGTACGGCCGCCCCAACCTGGCCGCCGTCAGCCTCGGCATCCACGAAACGGTCGTGGCCACCACCACTGCCCGTCTCAAGACCCGTCCCCGCTACCGAGGCGCCCTTTCGGACCTTCCCGTACTACGGGACCGCATCGGCGGCATGGAGGCCCGCCTGCGCGCAGCCCGGATACTCGCCTACCAGTCCGTGCACCTCCTCGACCAGGGCCTGCCCTGCGACGCCGACCTGATCAACTCCAAGTACCTCGGCCACCAGTGGGCCGTGCAGTCCGCCCAGGACGCCATGGAACTGCATGGCGCCCACGCCCTCGACCGCGCCTACGTCCTCCAACGTCTGTGGCGCGACATCCAGCACACCTATCCGCCCGCCGGAACCGGCGAGGTCCAGCGCATACGCCTGGCCGACGCCGCCTTCGACGAGGACCACATCCAGTGGTCCGAACGCCTCGCCGCCGAAGCCGCCTGGGCACGCCCCGACCCGACCGCCGCATGAGCCCCCGTGCGCGGCACCCCGTGAATCCAAACCGCCGCGCACGGGCCCTTGCCGCCGGCCCCCGTCCCCCGCGGGGACCGGCGGCACCCCTCCCGGTGACCGTCCATCCCAGCCGAGAAAGAGACACAGTGACTCCGCCCGTGACGACCAGAGCACCGATCACCCCCCTGACGCCGACCCTGCAGCGCGTCGCCCAGCACCTCGCGAACGGCCTCACGCCCCCAGAGATCGCCACGAAGACCGGGCTGTCGGCCGTTACCGTCCGCCAATACGTCCGCGACATCCGCGAGAGCCTCCACTGCCCGCCCCGCTGCAAGCCCCCGGTGCTCGTGCACCGCTTGTTCGCTCTCCAGCAGGTGGCCTCTCCCACGGCGGACAGGCCGACGCCGAAGCTCAGCCCGGAGCAGCTGCTGTTGCTCCGCGCCCTCGCTGAGCACAGCGACGCCCGCGACATCGCCGTCGCCGCCAAGCTCGCCCCGGCCGACCTGCGCGCCGCGCTCGATCAGCTTCTCGCCGACACTGGCGCACAGGACACCACCCAACTGGTGATTCTGGCTCACGGCTGGAAGCTGCTGTCGGCAGAACAAGCCCCCGCAGCGCGGAGCGGAGCAAGCCAGTGAGTAGGCCCCCAACTCACCCGGTCCGCGAGGAGCGACCGACTGCATCATTCGCCCCGGCCCCGCTGGCCGCCGTATACGAGGTGCGCTCGTTACGCGCGGACGCCGAGCGAGAGGAAGCTGCCGCCCTCGTCCAGGACCGCCAGCGCTGGCTCACCATGCGCGGACTGCCGGTTCCCGCCCAAGCCGACGTCCCGGCACTCTTCCGCGACCCGCAGACGAGGCCAGCCGGGCTGTTCGAGGACGGAAAGCTGCTGGCCTGCATGGTCCCCGAGCGCGACCCCGGCGTCGGATGGGGCGAGGGCCCGTGCCTCTACCTGAACTCTGTCCACACCCTGCCCGACCAGTCCGACGACATCACACGGCTGATCACCCTGTGGGCCTCCGACTTCGCCGCCCGTCTCGGCCTCCCGCTCGTCCGGGCCGAGGCACTGGCCCGCCACGCCCTCGACGCCGAACCCGTCGCCGCCCTTCTGCGTCGGCTCACCGACATGGGCTGGGATGTACGGGGTTCCGGCACGGGACGAGCGGGTGACCGAGTCGCCCGCCTCGAACTCGCCGCCGAGCGCCGGTCCGGGCTGAGCGCACTGATCGGCTGCCGCGTCCATGAGCCACAGGCAGCCCCGGACGATCGGGGCAGCGCGTGACGACCACCGAAACCCAACGACCCGACCTTGCCCGCGAGCTGATCGCCCGCGCAGCCGAGTCGGCCGCGCACCGGGCCCGACGAGTGCGCAACCAGCTCGATGCCGTCCAACTCGGACGAGGCCGGCACGCCGACCACGCCAACACCAAGGTGCTGCGCCGCATCCTGGCCGAGCACGACTGGCCCGGCCACCAACTCGTCGGCCCCGCAGCCGCCCGCGCCGCTTGGAGCATCGCGCTGCACAGCGACGACGAACCGGACTTCCAGCGCGCTGCCACCACCCTGCTGGAGCGGGCGGTACAGGCCGGCGATGCGCTCATCCAGCACTGGGCGCACCTGTACGACCGAGCCCTGATCAACAGCGGGCTCGAGCAGGAGTATGGAACGCAACTCCTGCTGCGCGTCGGCGGTATCGAACTTTGCCCGCTGCGCGCCCCGGAAACGCTGGACGAGCGAAGGGCCAGCGTCGGGCTCCCTCCCATCGCCGTCGCCTTGAAATCGGTGCATCGCCGCTACGCGTCGGATCACGCCCGGACTGGCGTGCTGGCGGAGGCGGCATGAAGAAGCGGAATCAAGGCTCGTCATCAGTCGGGCGCTCGTCCACAACGCCGTTCAACGAAAGGAACGTTGGCACATGAAGCTCACCACCGCCGTCCTCGCTGCCGGCGCCGCTGTCTCCCTCACCACCGCCGTGATCGGAGCAGCCCGGCTCAGGCAGGACGCGCGGCACCAGGCCGAGCGGAACGAGGCGGTCGTTGCCCGGAACCAGCTCGACTGGCTGGCGCAGATGTCCACCAACGCCGACCTCGCCAAGCTGTGGAAGCCCGAGGACATGGACGTCGAGGAGTACATGCAGCTGCTGAAGGCCAACCAGCTCATCTGCGCGCTCAGCCTGCGCGACCGCCTCGGCTTCATCCGTGACGGGCATCTGCCGTTCTTCGCCTCGGTGGTCATGAGCACCGAGGTCTGCCGGCGGTACTGGCACCGGTTCGGCGACCTCCGTGCCCAGGAGGCCGAGGGCGACGAGCGGGCCGAGCACTTCACCAGGGTGCTGGACCAGGCCGCGAAGAACCACGCGCAGGCGCAGCCCGCAGCAGCCTGACGGGCATCACACTCCGACCCCCAGACGCCACGGCTCAGGCGGCTTCGCCGGCCATCGCCGTCTGGGAGCAAGCTCCGGGGCCCGACCGGGACCCGGTACCTGCACCATCCATCACCCCTAGGAGGCATGCATGACCGCCATCCAGGCCGAGAGGCCGACCGCTCCCCCGCAGGCGGACCTCGTGACGACCGATGACGACCCGTTCGGGCTCGACATCACCTTCATCGAGGGCACGCCGGCGACCGAGACGGTCCTGATGTGCAGCACGGGCGACACCTGCGGCAGCTCCTGCCCCAGCGCCTGCACCACCTCGTAAGCCGGGCCACCCCGGCAGCGCGGGCCGGACGGGGCTCTCCCCGTCCGGCCCGCCCCCGCCCGTCACGCAGAAGATGAGGAGAGCGCTGATGACACGGCAACGGCCCAGCCTGTACGAGGGCGCGGGGCAGGCCATGCTGCGCGCCGCGGTGCATGTGACCGAGCCCGCCATGCCGCCCTGGCCGGCGGCCATGGCGCCCGTGGAAGAGTGGCGCGCGTGGCTGAGCACGGTGTGGTCCGACTCCGACTATCGGCGGACCGTTTCGCAGGCGAGCCCTCACCTGGCGGACCAGGTGCAGGCCATCATCGACGGCCGCACACCGAAGGTGCGCCGGATGCGCCGGGCAGCGCTGGCCACCGCCCGTTACGCAATCCGCTACGCCCGCCGCTCCACCCCTTACGGCCTGTTCGCCGGAGTCGCTCCACTCGGCTTCGCCCAGGCCGCATCCGTCCGCTTCGGCGAGGAGCACCAGGCGGTCACCCGCCCCGACCCGGTCAGACTCGACGAGATGCTCAGTGCCTGGGAGAGCGACGCTGCGCGCATGGCCGGCGCCGAGGTCTGCGTCAACACCCTGATCCGTCAGCGCGACCAGCACATCCACGTGCCGTCCGAGGGCGATGCCGAGTTCCGTCTCGCCCTCAGCCCCGCGCTGCGTCTCGTACTCGACCTGGCCCGATCGCCGATCGGGTACCGCCAGTTGTCCGACAAGTTGGCCGCGGAGTTCCCCGCCGTGAGCGACACGGCACGCCACCGACTGCTGGGCGAACTGCTGCGGGTGCGGCTGCTGCGCTCCTCGCTGCGCGCGCCCGCCACCATCGCCAACCCCACCGACGTCTTACCGCCCGCGGGGCGCACCCAAGCAGCCAGCCTGCGGGCAGCGTACGACCTGCGGCTGGACGCCGACGTGCGGCTGCCCGAGCAGGTGCTGACCGAAGCGGAGACCGCTGCGACCATCCTGGCCCGCCTGGTCACCCATCCGAACGGGACACCGACCTGGCGGCGGTGGATCGAGCAGTTCGCCGAGCGCTACGGCGAGAACACCACGGTGCCTGTGGAAGCGGCAACAGACCCCGACCGGGGCGTGGGCTTCCCGGCAGGGTTCGTCACGGCGAGCGAACCGCCCCGGCCGATGTCCCGGCGTGACCGCCTGCTGCTGGAGCTGGCCGGCACCGCCGCCGCCGAAGGCAGCTGCACCGTCGCGCTGACCGGGGCGTTGATCGAGGAACTGGAAGCAGTGGCCGGCGACAAGCCTCACGACCTGGCCCCCCACCTCGAACTGGCCGCACAGGTCCACGCCTCCTCCGTTCCGGCCCTGGACCGGGGCGACTTCCGGCTGCGCGTTCTGACCGTCTCCCGCTCGGCCGGGTCCATGACCGGACGGTTCTGGCACCTCCTGCCGGACACGGAGGCGACGTACGCGCATCTGCCCACCGTCGATCCGGAGGCGGAACTCGCGCAGCTCTCGTTCCACGCCGGGCGTGTGCCGGCCGACCTGCTCACCCGTGCGCCGCAGGCCCTGCCCCGCGTCGTCAGCATCGGCGAGTTCCGCCGTCCAGACCCGAACGTCCTCTTCCCCCGCGACCTGGCGGTCACCGTCGCCGACGGCCGCCCCCAGCTGGTGGAGTCCGCGACGGGCAAGCGACTGGAGCTGCTGGCCCCCACCGCCATCAACTTCCTGTGGAACAACTACACCCCGCCGATGGCCCGCTTCCTCGGCGAGATCAGCCGGGCCGCGTCCCCGCAGGTGACCTGGTTCGACTGGGGCGCCGCCTGGACCCTGCCCTTCACCCCGGCACTCACCTACCGGCGCACCATCCTCACCGCCGCACGGTGGAAGATCCGCAGCCGTACGCTGCCTGCCCGCACCGCCCCGCTCCAGCAGTGGGCGGACCAACTCCATGCCTGGCGTGCCCGGTTCCGGGTTCCGGAGCGGATCCTTCTCGCGGAAGACGACCAGCAGCTGCCCCTCGACCTCACCCGCGACGTCGACCTGGACGTCCTGCGCGCGCACCTCGATGCCAGCCCCTTCGGCATCGCCACTCTGCACGACGCGCCTCCGCCGGACGCCGACGGGTGGATCGGCGGCCGGGCGCACAGCATCGTTGTCCCCCTGGCCAGGCGCTCATGACCACGACCACCGTGCCCCGTACGCAGGACCTGTCCGAGGGCGCCCTGGGGATGGCCCTGCTCGACATCGAGCGCCGTGACCTGTCCACCGCCCGCCGCCACCTCACCCAGGCCACCGTCCGGGGCGTCAGCACCGGCAGCAACGCCAGCCTCTTCCACGGAGCACCCGCCCTGGAATTCGTCCTGGCCCGCGCCCACGGGGCCGGCGACGACGTCCGCGCGGCCGTCGACCGCGTCGTGGACGCCCGGCTCGCCGCCGCCCACCGCCGTCAGGCGGCCGGCGCTCTGCCCCACCTCGCCGAATGGGACCTCATCCGCGGTCTGACCGGGCTCGCCACACTGCTGCTGTCCCGCCGCCCGATGGCGCCCCGGCTGCCCGACGTGCTCGCCTGTCTCATCGCGCTCGCACACCCCGCCCGCAGTTACGGCCGGATCCTGCCCGGGTGGTGGTCGCCGGTCGGCCCCGACGGGAAGGAGATGATCGGCGGACACGGCAACAACGGCATGGCCCACGGCATCGCGGGGCCCTTGGCCGTGCTCTCTCTCGCCCTGCGCGCCGGAGTCAGGGTCCCCGGCCAGGAGGAGGCCGTCGGCACATTCGCCACCTGGCTCGACCGGCACGGCACCCACTACTGGTCCACCGCAGCACATCTGGACGCCGACCAGCCGCCCGCGGCGGAACCGGCCCGTCAGTCCTGGTGCTACGGCCGGCCCGGCATCGCCCGCGCGCAGCAGCTCGCCGCGCTCGCCCTCGGCGACCCCGCACGGCGCCAAGCGGCCGAGGACACCGTCGAGGCCATCCTGACCGACCCACTGCGGCTCGCCCGCATCACCGACTCGACCCTCTGCCACGGCTGGGCCGGCCTGCTCACCCTCACCCGCGCAGTCGCCGCCGACAGCCCCGCACCCGCACGCTTCACACCCATCATCCAGGACCTGCACCGACGGCTGGCCGCCGACTGGGAGCACCTGCCCAAACCCGGATTCATGGAAGGCCGCGCCGGCGCCCAACTCGCCCTGAACGCCACCGATACCACCGGCTGGTCCCGCGCCCTCCTGCTCACCTGACCTCGCCGCCGCCTCACAAGGAGTTCCCTCCATGACCTTCGACGACGAGAACCTGCCTATCCCCTCGGACACGTCCTGGTGGCACGCTTCCGTGGCCTTTCCCGACCAACACGCGCCCGCCGCCCAGGCCCTGGCGACCGCGCTGGCCGGGCACCGCTTCCACTTCCTGCGCAAGGACGCCGGCGTGCGCCTGCGCACCGAACAACCCGTCACCGACCTGCTCGACCAACTCGTCGCCGAGAAGGTCATCACCGGCTGGGTGGGCGGCATCTACGAGCCGGAGACGCATGCCTTCGGCGGCCCCGAAGGCATGGAAGTCGCACACGACGTGTTCTGCGCCGACAGCCCGGCCGCGCTCGCCGAAACCGGCACCCCCGGCGCCCGTGAGCGCAGCGTGATGCTGCTCTCCGCCATGATCCGCGATGCGGGACTGGACCCGTTCGAGGCCGGAGACGTATGGGCCCGATGGGCCGCCCTGCGGCCCCCCGTTACCCCGCCCCAGGGGCCCGCACTGGAGAGAGCCGTCTCCGCGATGCGGCGGCTGATGAACGCGGACGCGGCACTGCGTCCAAACGCGGAAGCGGGCTGGGCCGAGCGTGTCACCGCGTTCGAGGACGCCGGCCGACGCCTGCGCCAGCTCGCCCTCGACGGCCGACTGATACGCGGAATCCGAGGCGTCATCGCCCATCACGCGATCTTCGCGTTCAACCGCGCGGGCGTGCCTGCCGATGTGCAGGCCGCCACCGCGTGGCTTGGCCGTCACGTCGCCTTCTCCACTGGAGAAGGCGCTGACGTGTCTACCCGCAAGTCCGCCTCCGCAGACCCTAGCCTCCCACGAATGGAGACCACAGTGGCACCCGTAACCGAACCTAGCCAGCTGCGCGAAGCACTCGTCCAGCGACTCGTCGACAGCGGCCATCTGCGCAGCCAGGCTGCCATCGACGCCTTCCGCACCACCGACCGCCACGCCTTCCTGCCCGGCGTTGACCTGGACGCCGCGTACAAGGAGGACGCGGTCCCGATCAAGCACGACGAGCACGGAGAGATGATCTCCTGCATCTCCGCGCCGTCCATCGTCGCCACCCAACTCGAACAGCTCGACGCCAAGCCCGGCCACAAGGTCCTGGAAGCCGGAGCCGCCACCGGCTACAACGCCGCCCTCCTCGGCAAGATCGTCTCGCCCGGCGGACAGGTGTGGACCCTCGACGTCGACCAGGACCTCGTCGCCGGCGCGAACAAGAACCTCTCCCAGGCCGGGATCGACAACACCACCGCGGTGATGGCCGACGGCGCGGCCGGGCTGCCCGAGCACGCCCCCTACGACCGGATCATCTTCACCGTCGGCGCCGGCGACGTCCCCGTGAAGATCCTCGACCAGCTCGCCCCCGGCGGACGCCTGGTCCTGCCGATGCGCATCCGCGGCAGCATCTCCCGCTCCTTCGCTTTCGAACGCGACGGCGAGACGTGGAAGACCGTCTCCTGCGAGATGTGCACCTTCATCCCGCTGCGCAAGGGCATCTGCGATGACGTGTACACCCTCGTACCGATGGCCGGCGAGGGCAACGTGCGCCTGGAGACATTCAGCGAGCAGGACGTCGACCGCGACGCGCTCCGCTCCGTCCTCGACCAGCAGCAGACCAAGACCTACACCGGGGTGAAGTTCCGGCAGGGCTCCCCGTGGGAGTGGCTGTACCTGTACCTGGCCTGCGTGCTGCCCAACGGCCTGTCCCGCATGCCCGGTGCCCGCCCCGGCTTTACCCCGCACTTCGGGTGGGGCTCCATGGCTGCCCTCGACGCCGGGTCGCTCGCATACCTGACCGTCCGTGAGGGTGAGGATGAGAAGGGCCGGTACTGGGAGGTCGGGGTGATCGGCCACGGTGAGGGCGGCGCCGACCTCGCCGAGCGTGTCGTGAACGAGATCCGCGCCTGGGACGCGAGCGGTGGCAACGACGCCCCGGAGCCGGGCTTCCGGATGGCAGTCGCCGACTGCCGCGACCGGCTCACGGCCGATGATCCGCGCTTTGTCGTCGACAAGCCGTACAGCCGACTCGTTGTCGACTGGGAGCGCACGGGCTGAGCCGATGCTTCCCGCGATAGCCAGCCGCATCCCTCTGGTCCGCCGCACCAAGGCGCCCGCGCTCCCCTTGGAGGAGCGCATCAACCACCTCACCGGGCTGACCGTCGTGCCCGCAGGTGCGAGCCACCACGACCTGGTGGCCCGCGCCTGCGGGGTCCTCAACTACGCCGCGCTCATCGCCTCCGACGTCGGCCTGCCTCACCTGGCCGCCGACCTGTGCTGGCGCCAGCACCAGGTCTTCGCTGACGCCGGACGCTTGAGCGGACCGATCGCGGTCATGTCGCTGATGCCGCTGGTCAACCTCTCCCGGCTGCTGACCCGCGACGGCCAGGGTGAGGCCGCCTACGACCTGCTCGTCCGCCTCAACCACGCCGCGCGGCAGCGGGAGAAGACCGAGATCGACGGACGCACCGTCGACCTGTCCACTCTGACCGGCACGGACGAGGACCACCGCACCGTGTGCCAGGAGCTGTGGGTCACGCTGCTCGTGGACGGCGCCCGCGCCCTCGCCCGCATCGGCCGGTGGACCGAAGCGGCCGAAGCCATGGCCCAGCACCGCGGCATCGGCAACCGGCTCCTCGACGGCCGCCAGATCAAGATCATGGCCCTGATGGAACAGGGCCTCGACCAGCAAGCCCGCGACCTGATCGACACCACCCAGCCAACGGAGCCCTGGGAGAGAGCCATCGCCCTCCTCCTGCACGCCCACTGCCGTCCCACGAACACACCCGTCGCCGAAGCCGACCTCGACCGCACCCTGCACGAAGCCACCCTGATCCTTGCCCGCCCCGAACCGTCGACCGCCGCCTTCCAGACCCGGACGGGCCTGTCTGCCCTGGAACTGGATTCCACCGGGCGGCACGCAGCCCCGATACTCGACGCCCTCGTCGACGTCGCCCAACTCGACGCCTACGCGGCACGCGACGTACTGCACCATCCCCTCGCCGCATCCGCCCTGAGCGCCGACTCGGCAGACGCTCTCAGCGCGGTGATCGCGGCTGCGGGACTGGGCGGCGTCCTGCACACCCACCACCGCGAGGCACTGACGGGCGCAGTCGTCCACGCCGAGACAGAGCTGGAAAGACTGCTGCGGACCGCGCCCGCTCTGAGCCAGGCGGGGCGCCGCCCGGGATGACATGCCGTAGCGCCCTCGTCGCGCGGGCGGTGTCGGCGTTTCGGCCATTTCCGGCCCGGAGCCACTCCCCGCCAGCCCAGGGATCACGGGCTCGCTAGGTCTCCTCACGCAGGCAAGAGCGGGCTTCCCAGCACGACCGAATGACGTGTGTTCGATATCGCTGCCATGTCGTTAGACCTCACGACTCTGCCGCAGCGACCGTCCAAGGGGGAACGATGACCTCGGCCATCACACAGGATCAGCCGCCACAACCATCGAAGGGCACCTCCCAGGACGACTCACCGCATGGGGCCGATGTTCGAGAGGAGGAATACCTCTACCGCGACGAGTCACGGCTCAAGGCAGGGTCGCTGCTGACCTCCCGCACCATGGCACGGCGTCTACCCTCGCTCGTACGGCGCTCGGTGCAGATGGCCTGGCGGGTGGACCGCGGCGCGACCATCGGACTGCTGGTGTGCCAGATCGGGACAGGCGTCCTCGCGGCCCTCGGCCTCCTGGCCGTCACGGGCACGATCACCGCACTGATCTCCTCGGGCGACATCACCGAGCGGCTGTGGGGCGCCGCTCCGCAACTGAGCGTCATCGCCGCCACCACCGGCCTGCGCGCGCTGCTGGGCATCACCGTCGTCTGGCTGACCGGGCGTCTACGCCCGGTGCTCGGCCGGGCAGCGGAGCTGACGATGGTCGAGGCCGCGCTCGGAGCGGAACTGGCCGCCAACAACAAGCCCGGTTACAACGACGCCTACGACATCGCCGACCGCGGCGCCCAGGTCACCCCCGACCTCGTGGAAGAAGCACAGGACGTCCTCGCGGCGACCGCGACGCTCGCGGCCGGCGCAGCCGTCCTGACCGTCTTGCACCCGCTGCTCCTCCCCCTCCTCTTCCTCGCATGCCTGCCGCAGGCCGCCGCCTACGTCCGGTCCGCCCGCGTGATCTACCTCGCCAGCCTGGAGACCTCCGGGCGGCGCCGGATGCTGGGCAAACTGCGATGGCACATGGCCTACATGGAGTCCAGCGAGGAGATGCGAGCCTGCCTGGCCGGCCCCTTCCTGATCGGCCGGTATCGGAAGCTGGCCGCCTCGGTCAACGCGGCCGAACGCAAGGCCGCCAACACCGGCGCCTGGATGGGACTGGCCGGAGCCGTCGCGGGCGGGATCGCCTCGACCGCCGTGTGGGCAGCACTGCTGTGGCTCCTGGCCTCCGGCCGCATGAGCCTGGCGGCCGGAGGCGGCGCAGTCTTCGCCCTCCAGACGGCCACCGGCTCAGTGCGCGGCATCATCAACGGCGGGGCCCGCCTGGTGCGCACCGGCTGGTACGTCCAGGACTGGCAGAACTTCCTCGACAACGCCCACGGCCAGGCGATGACCGACTCCCGCGGCACCGCGTCCCTGACCGCAGCCCCGGAACGTTTCGAGGTCCGCGACGTCACCTACCGCTACGACGGCGCCCCGAAGGACAGCCTGAGCGGCGTCTCCCTCCACGTGCGCCGCGGCGAGATCGTGGCGCTGGTCGGAGAGAACGGCTCCGGCAAGACGACCCTCTCCCGCCTGCTGTGCGGACTGTTGCTGCCCACCGAGGGTGACGTGGCCTGGGATCACGCTTCCACGGCGGACCTAGACCCGTGGAGGTCGTGGGAGCACGTCGCTCTAGTGCCGCAGAAGTTCACGTATCTGCCGCTGACCATGCGCGACAACATCACCTTCGGACAGGGCGACACCAGCGACGCGGCGCTGCTCGCCGCATGCGAGGCTTCCGGCGCCGCGGAGATGCTGCCCAACCTCCGCTCCGGCCTGAACACCCTCCTGACCAGCGAGTGGTTCGGCGGCCAGCAACTCTCCGGCGGACAGTGGCAGCGCCTCGTCCTCACCCGCGCGTTCCACCGGCAGGCGGCGCTGTTGGTGATGGACGAACCCACGGCCGCCCTCGACGCACGGGCGGAGCACCGAATCTTCTCCGGGCTGCGCGAACTGGCCAAGGACCGCGCCATTCTGCTGATCACGCACCGGCTCACCAATGTGGCCGTCGCCGACCGGATCGTGGTCCTGGACGAGGGACGGATCGTCCAGGAGGGCACCTACGACCAGCTCACCCAGGAGCCGGGGCTCTTCCAGTCCTTGTGGGAGCTGCAGCGCCGGATGAGCGGCGGCACACCCTGATCACCACTCCCCGGCCGCGCCGCATACACGTCCGCCCACCGTTCTGAAAGGCAGAGTCTCGTGACCTCTCCCCTCTCACCTTCGGATCACGGTGCACCGCGTGCCACCCTGTCCGCAGGGCAGCACGCCGCGTCCCGGCACGCAGTGTGGGCCGGCGCCGCCGCGCTCGTCACTGACCAGGTCGGCCGCGTCCTGCTCGTTCACCCCACCTACCGCGAGGACGACCGGTGGCTGCTGCCCGGAGGAGTCGTCGAACGCGGCGAACACCCGCACGTCGCCTGCCGGCGCGAGATCACCGAGGAACTGGGCCTGCCGGACCTGCCCCTGTCGGGCGTGCTCGCCGTCCACTCCCTCTCGCCGCACCACCCCGACAGCCAGCCCGGCATGCCCTGTCCCGGAGAGATCCGATACGTCTTCGACGGCGGATCCCTCACCCCCGACCAGGTGGAGGCGATCCGCCTGCCGCGCGAGGAGCTGTCCGAGTTCGCCTTCTTCGAGACCCGGGACGCGGTGCAACGGCTGCGCCCTGTCGACGGGCAGATCATGCTCGCTGCCTACCGTGCCCGGCTCGGGAACACCGCCACCGCCCACCTCGCCGACGGCCGGCACATCCTCGACGTCCCGGCGCTGGATCGCCATGACGTCCACGTCTGCCACCGGCCCCTGTGGGACAGCCCTCTCAACCGTGCCGCTGTCCCCGAGCGGCTCCCCGTGCAGCAAGCCTGGGCGTGGTGCTTCGTCCCCGACGGCCGGGTCGTCCTCGTCTCCGACCCCGGTCCCCGGGGCGCGCTGCCAATGCTGCCCGGCGGAACCGTGGAGAAGACCGACACGACGCCCGAGGACACCCTCCACCGCGAAGCCGCCGAGGAAGCGCAGCTGACTCTGACCGACCCGGTGCGACTGGGATGGGTGCTGGACGAGACCGGCGAGGTCTACGGCGGAGTGGGGCCCAACGCCCGGCTCCGCCTGGCCGCCCGGGTCACCGCCATCGGGCCGGCGGCCGTCGACCCTGCCACCGGCCACCCCTTCGCCCGCCTGCTCGTCTCCCCCGTCCAGGCAGCTGCCCTTCTGGGATGGGGGCCGCCAGGGGAGCGGCAAGCGCGACTCGCCGCTGAAACCGCCCGGGAGCGCTGGGCCCTGCCCACCGCTGGCCGCACCAGGATCGAGGAAGTCCCTGTGGAGGGGATGCGGCTGAGCTGACACGAAGGACCACCCCGCCTCGACTCGTTCCGCTCTGCGCTCTCTGAGGTACATCCATGCCGCTGTCGCACGACCACATCCGTACCACCGTCGAGACCTACCTCGCTCGTCACCCTCACGAGCGACCGCAACTCGGCGGCCTCCTGGAAGCCCTCAAGCGGCCCACCAGCATCGCCAGTCGCTCCACCTTTTCCGGGCACGTCACCTGCGGTGCCATCGTCGTCGACCAGCTCGGCCGCGTCCTGCACGTGCTTCACCTGGCAAGCGGGAAGGTACTCCCGCCAGGCGGGCACGCCGAGCCCGAAGACGAGTCCCTGGCAGGGACAGCCCTTCGGGAGCTGCACGAGGAGACCGGGATCTCAGCCCAGGCCGTGGCACCGTGGCCCGGATACGAGACCGTGCCGTTCGACATCGACATCCACGACATCGACGCCCGCCCGAGCAAAGGCGAACCCGGGCACCAGCACTTCGACCTGCGCTTCCTCTTCCGCCTGCACACGGCGACAGAGGTGCCGGTAGTGCTGCAGGAAGAAGAAGTCGGTGGCATCGAGTGGCGGCCCGTGGACAGGGTGTACTCGTCCTCTCTGCGCGAGAAGCTGCTCAAGCTCACGCCCGGCGTCGAACCGGAGACCGCCAACGCCTCAGCTCTGATCTACAACGACCGAGGTGAGTACCTGCTCCATCTGCGCGACTACTTCCCCGGCCAGATCTGGGAGCCGGGCATGTGGTCACTGCTGGGCGGCGGCCGAGAGCCCCAGGATGCCACCCTGGAACACACCGTGCGGCGCGAGCTGGACGAGGAAGCTGGCCTCCACATCGCCGACCTGACCCCGTTCGGCATCGAGGAAGCAACCGACGACGTCGGCGCGACCGTGCCCATCGCCATCTACGCCGGTCGCTGGAACGGCGATCCCCGCGAACTCCACCTGACCGAAGGGGTGATGCTGGCCTGGTTCGCCCCCGACGACCTCCACCGCCTACGCATCGCGCCCACCACCAGCGCCCTCGTACGACGCCACGCCGCCAGCCGTCCGGCCGGCGCTTCCTGCACCGCGTCGCAGACCGGGACCGCCTCGGACGATGAGCGCGGCCCGGCCTCCCCGCACGGCACGGTCCTCAACGTCATCGGCGTCCACCTCTACCTGGAGCGTCCCGACGGAACGGTGCTGCTCGGGCTGCGCCACCCCGACTCCGCGTTCGCGCCCTCCACCTGGCACGTCCTGGCCGGCCACTGCGAGCAGGAGAGCGCGATCACGTGCCTGATCAGGGAGGCCAGAGAGGAGGCCGGTCTGCAGATCGAGCCGCAGGACGTCGAACTCGTCCACGTCGTCCACCACATCGACAATGCCGGGGACCAGCCCCGCATGGGCCTGTTCTTCCGCGCCCGGACCTGGACCGGCGAACCCGAACTGCGCGAGCCGGACAAGTGCACCCAGTGGACATTCTGGGACCCGGCGGCACTCCCCGAAGACCTCGTCCCCTACACGCGGGTGGTCATCGAGGGCATCCGCGCCGGCCGCCTCTGCTCCGAAACGGGATGGGCATAAGCACGGCCACGCCCGAAGACTCCGCCGCGCAGCGACCCCGGTTCGTCTTCCACGGGCCACAGACCGCAACCGACCAGCCACAGCAGCGATCGGAGACACGCGTGCCCGACGACACCCAACAGGCGATCTCGGCCGTCCCGAGTCCGGCGGCAGGAGATGAACGGCAAGAGCACCACATGCACCTGCTCCCGCAGTACTACCGTCAAGTGGAGGCAGGCCGTAAGACGGTCGAAGTGAGGGTAGCCACCCCACAGAAGCTCGCTGTCGCAGTCGGCGACACGGTCGTCTTCCACGACCGGGACACCGGCAGGGAACTCGACGTCATCGTGCAGCGGATCACCCGATACCCCTCCTTTGAGGATCTGTTGGGCGCGGAGGACAATACGCGCATCGACCCGGACGGGCCTCCCGGAGAACTGCTCGCCAACCTCCGGAGCATCTACCCGCCGGCCAAGGAAGCGCTCAGCGTCCTCGCCCTCGAATTCGACCATCGCCCTGCGCGTCCGGGCCGCCCGATGCCGATGACGCCCACGCAGTACGCACAGACCGTTCCCCACCACACGGTGTACGGGTGCCTGTACATCCGTGACGAGCACGACCGGCCTGTCCAGTTGCGTTCGGTCTACGGCTCGCGGCTCTGGCAGTTCCCGGGCGGCAACCTGGACGCCCAAGGAGAGGACCCGCTCCAGACCGCCCGGCGCGAAGGGGTCGAAGAGACCGGCCTTGAACTCGGGCTGGGTACACCCCGGTTGCTCCTGACGCACTTTCTGCACGCTGGGCCCCGCCTGCCGCTGAACAAGGTGGGTCTCATCTTCGACGGTGGGCAGCTGACCGCAGCCCAGCTCGGCCGGATCCGACTCGATCCCGCCGAACACGACATGTGGGCCGTCCACGACCTCGCCACCTGGCAGGAGCTGATGGCGCCGCGGGCCTTCGCCCGTCTCGATGCCATCGAACGAGCCCGTCGTGGCGAGGGCCCCGCCTACCTCATCACGCACACCTGAACCCGCAGCACGCCCTCCAGGAGGCATCTTGCCCGTCGAGGACATGAAGACCCAAGCCTGGAAGGTCTACGGCCAGCGTCAACTGGCCCGCGCCTACACGCCGCCCATCCCCGCAGGGTCTCGCCTGCTGGCCATACGTCCTGGGCATGCTGGAACACGAACGGCTTCGTGACCATGCGCCGTAGCGTCTCGATCCTGAACGCGCGTCGGCAGTACATGAGTTGGGTACGGTCCGACCGGCGGTCCGGGGCGTTTGGCGGCGGAGGCGAATCATGAAGAGTGCGCACTTGGGGCTCGCGGCGTTCGAGACCCGAGCTGGCGAGGCTGCCCGGACGCTGCTGCACAACCAGGGGTACGACGGCGGGTGGGGCCTCACCCTGACCTCGGTCTCGTCGATCGTCAACACCAGCGAGGTCCTGCCGATTCTGCGGGCCGCCGGCATCGCCGGACAGCCGGTTCGCCAGGGCCTCGACTTCCTCACCGGCGCCATCCCGGAGCACTCGCGGCCCCGGCCCAAAGGTGGTCGTGGTGAGCACACCCGGTTCATCGCCTTCGGCCTGGCCGGACTGTTGTCCCACCCTCGTTTCTTCCACCACAACCGCGTCGCAGAGTCCGCGGCCTGGTGCGTCGGCTGGCTGGAGGACCACCAGGTCGACCACGGCTGGCCCGAAGTCCTCGGACTCGACGACACGTCGCTGCACCAGACCGCCTTGGTGGTGCACCGGCTCGCCGAGCTCAGAGATGCCCTCCATGACTTCGGCCCTGGGCTCCTCTTACCCGGCGGGGTGGAGACAGGCAGCCTGCTGGAGCGCGTCGAACCGCTGATCGACCACGGAGTGCGCGGCCTGCTCTACCACCGGCGCCCCAGCGGGGCGTGGGGGTGGCGTACGTACGTCGACACCGATCCGAGCCCGAGCAAGACCGCGCTGTGCCTGCTCGCGTTGTCGACCGTCTGCTCCGGCACCGGGCCGGGTGGCGAGCCCGCCTATCGGGACGTCCTGCGGGAGGCGGGCGGGGTGCATGGCCCGGTGCAGCGGAAGCGGCTGTCCGACGTGGTTGTCGAGGCCGGCCAGTGGCTGCTGCACAACCATCACCGGTGGGAGGAGTTCGTCGAGGACGACAAGGACGTGCAGGGCACAGCCTGGGAGCACATGGCGTACGCGCTGTGCACCCAGGCCGCCATCCGGGCTGGCGCGAGCCCGCGCGATCCCCGCCTCGCCAAGGCGTGGAAGTTGATGAACGATCTGTGGGACCCGGAGGCGGGACTGTGGAACGAGCCGGGTGCCTCGGGTAAGCGCGCCACCATCAGGGCCGCGTACTACACGGTGTCGGCCTACGAGGAAGCGATGCAGCGTCTGGCCCGGATGAACCTTGCCGCCACCACCTCCGAGGACGCGAGCGAGGCGTCGGCCGAGATGGTCATCGTCCATGTCGCCCTCGCTCCTGGCCGGACCGTCCTCCTCGGGGCACGCGACAGCGAGGGAATCGTGGCGTGTGAGCTGTCGGAGCGCCTGTTCGACGTGGTGAAGGTCGTGTACGACGCCCCCGAGGCCGGAATGGCGACCGAGCGGATCGCGGCGAAGCTCTACGTCGCCCCGTCCTCGGTGCCCAAGTACGTTCAGCGCCTCAACCAGGCCGTCTCCACGTCCTTCGGCGGCGCCCCGGCCCGGCTACTGCTAGCCAGCACGGTGGACGGGGCCAGCGGGTATCGCCTCGCAGGGCGGTAGCCCGCCGACTACGACAGGGCGCGCTCCCCGGCCACCGGGTAGTTCAGCAGGGCGAACCGCGCCAGGGAACGGACCTGGTCGAAGGTCCTGAGGGTGCCGAGGTCCTCCAGACCGAACCAGGCGGCCCCGTGCACCTCTTCGAGCTGCGCCTCCACGGCCTGTTCCCGGCTGCCCGGCTGCCGCTGGACGTAGAAGAACTGGACCAGCGCCGGCGTCGGGAAGCCTTCGCGCTCGGTGTCCACATAGAACGGCACGGGTTCAGGAGTAGCGTTGTGGTCGGCCGGGTGGATGGCCGGCTGGCTGGAGATCGCCTCCACCAGCAGCCCCGTCTCCTCCTTGAACTCGCGCACCGCCGTGCCCGCGAAGGACTCCCCGGGCTCGATATGACCGCCCGGCGGAACCCATTTGTCGAAGCGGTTGTGGTGCACAAGCAGCACCTTGCCACGTTCGACGAGGTAGCCCGAGCAGCAGTACACCAGACCGATGTCGCGGGCGGTCTGGCCGTCGTGGATCAGAATCGAGCGAGGCACCCCGCCACGATAGCCCAAGGGAACCTCTCGAACTCCCGTGCAGGTGAAGCCACTTCAGGGAAGTGTCAGCGCCGCGCCGATGACATGTCATCGGCAATGACAGCGCGATGTCATCGCGTACACGTCATCGCGGGACGGATCGTGGTCGCATCCCGCTCCGCGGCACCCACCGCGGGCCGGCGTTGCCCTCTGTCCGTTGAGGAGAGGACCCCGATGCGCTCTCGCCCCTCCCTGTGGCGTGCCCGGTACCAGCAGCGGTTCGCGCCCCCGCAGACCGTGGTGGTGCAGCCCACGACCTGGTGCAATCTGGACTGCCGGTACTGCTACCTGCCGTTTCGTAAGCTCAAGCACCAGATGCCCCCGGAAGTGACCGAGGCCCTGGCGCAGGCGGTGGCCCAGTTCGGCGACAGCGGCCATCCGATCGGCATCGTCTGGCACGGCGGGGAGCCGCTCGCCGTGGGTCAGCAGAAGTTCGCCGCCCTGCTCTCGCCGTTCGAGGCCCTGCGGCGGGCGGGCCGAGTCCACCACTATGTGCAGACCAACGCGACGCTGATCACCGAGACGTGGTGCGACCTGCTGGCCGCGTACGACGTCCGCGTCGGAGTGAGTATCGACGGCCCGGCCGCCTTGAACGCCGAGCGCGTCGACCTGCGAGGCAAGCCCGCCTTCGACCGGATCCTGCGCGGAATCTCGCAGCTGCGCGAGCACGGCATCCCGTTCTCCGTCATCTCGGTGGTCGGCACCCTGGGCATCGCGATGCCGGAGGAGCTTCTGGAGTTCCTCACCTCTCTGGGTGGCCATTCGGTGGGCTTCAACATCGAGGAGATCGAAGGGGTCAACACCGACCGGCAGCCGCCCACCGCGGTCCAGGCCGAGGAGTTCTGGCGCCGCACCCTGACCTGGACCCGCGAGCACCCTGGTGCCCCGGCGGTCCGGGAAGTCGAGCGCCTCGCCGAGTACCTCCAGCTGATCCGTTCCGGCCAGAGAGCTGAGTGGGACGGGCGCCGCCTCGACCCGATCCCCACCATCTCCTGGAAGGGCGACGTGGTCCTGCTCTCCCCGGAACTCGCGGACACGGCGGCGCCCAAGTACGGCGACTTCGTGGCCGGCAACATCCTCGACCGCCCCCTGCCCGAGATCCTCCGTGATGCCCACCGGCTGCGCTACGTACGCGACTTTCTCACCGGCCTGGACCGCTGCCAGGCCGAATGCGAGTTCTTCGACTTCTGCCGCGGCGCCCAGGCCGCCAACCGCTACTTCGAGAACGGCGACCTTACGACCACCGAGACCAACTACTGCCGGGTCTCCCGGCAGGCCCTGGTCACGGCCCTGTCCACGCTCGCAACCAAGGAGGCTGTTGCATGAAGATCCTGGACCGACTCGCCACATCCGACACCCCCGTCGTGATGGAGTTGATAGCCGCGCACGACGTCCCGACCCCGGTGATCGTTGAAGCGACGTGGGACAACCGGCCCACGTGGGACAACTGGGCGAAGAACCCGGCTCCCTTCGACAACCGCCCGACCTGGGATAACTGGAACAAGAAGAAGTAGGTCGCGCCGCTGCTGGCACGCTCCGGGCGTGCCAGCAGCACCGGCGACCGAGCCACCGCGCTGAAAGGCTGTTGATGGACACCCGCACGATCCGCCGTACGAGCGTCACGCTTCCTGCCCTGAACGAGCCGGGCCTCTACCTCTCCAATGTCACCTCACTGGAGGGCGGCCGTGGCCGGGTGGCGGAGTTCCACTACGCCGACGCCGACCTGCGGGACCTCGACCTGGCCGACGCCCACCTGATGGACGGGCGGATCACCGGCCTCAAGGCCCAGCGCACCCGCCTGGAGAAGCTCCGCGTCGACTCCGTGGAGTTCACCGGATGCGACCTGTCCTCCCTGCAGTGGACCGACAGCAAGGTCTCCCGAGCCGTCTTCCGTGACTGCAAGCTCATGGGTGCCGCACTCGAAGACGTGACGCTCGACAACGTCCTGTTCGAGAACTGCAAGATCAACTACAGCACCCTCACCCGCGTTCGGGCCGCCGGCCCCGTGATCTTCGCCAAGTGTTCGCTGCGTGAGACCACCTTCGCCGCCGCTGACCTCGGCGCCGCCCTGATCGATGACTGCGATCTACGGCTGACCGAGTTCGACGGCGGGAAGTACCGCGGCCTGGACCTCCGGGGTAACGACCTCTCCCAGCTTCGCGGCCTGGCCTCGCTCAAGCAGGTCGTCATCGACCATGCCCAGACACTCCAGCTAGCCGAGGCCCTCGCCGCCGAGCTGGACGTCACCTTCGGTGAAGACCTCGACGACAAGTAGCCCCGCACCTGCCCTCGGGAGGCACGGCCATGGGCCCGCGACTCGTATTCGACACGTACGACGACATACGCGGCCGGTGCGACACCGCACCGGTCCGGCAGACCGGCAACGAGACCGGCTACGATCACGGCGCCATCGTCCCCTGCGACGACTGGGTGCCCCTCACCGCCGAGGAGGCCGAGCGGCACCAGGCCGACGACTCCACGCCGGACAACATCCGCATCGAGCTCGTACGCCGACCGCTGCCACCGCTCGACCCGGACGACCTGTCCGGCCGGCTCGAAACCGCCGCCCGCCTCGACCCCCTCAACGGCCGCTGGCCCACCACCCTCCTCGGGTGCGCGTCCAGCCCCGGAAACTGGACCACCACCACAGAGGACGCCACCACCGGCCGACGCATCGGCCTGCACGTCGACAACTTCGACCGGCTGCCGTACCCCAGACGCCACCAGGGCCGCCGCCGACTCTGCCTCAACCTCGGCCCCGGCCCGCGCTACCTCCTCATCGGCGACCACGACATCCAGCGGATCTGCCGCACGCTCCACACCACCCCGGAACGGCACCACCCCCACACCGAGGACATCCGCCGATACGTCGCCGAAGGACACCCGCTGCGCTGCCTGCGCATCCGCCTCGATCCGGGCGACGGCTACATAGCTCCGACCGAGTTCCTCGCTCACGACGGCTCGACCGCCGGAATCGACCAGCCCTCCGTCGCCGCCTTCTGGCTCGGCCAGCCACCGAACGCGTCATGACCGATCAGCCGCGAGACCGAGTACAAGGACCGGGAGACCCGAGCTTGGCCGCGAGGGCGCCACACCTCGCGCTCGACCCCGCCATCGCCTGGCCCACAGTCGGCATGTGGGTTCGATGGGAAGGCGAGCGTCTCGGCACTTCGGGCCCGGAGCCGCTCCCCACCCAGAGTGGCGGACCAGCCGCTGCCTCGCCTGATTTCTTCGCTAGCCTTGCTGCCGGTCGTCTACTGGGGCTGGAACGAGGCCGGGAGAGAAGCATCGTGGTGAAGGTCCTTATCGCCGGGGGTGCCGGTTACATCGGCAGCACGGTCGCCTCGGCCTGCCTGGACGCGGGCATCACCCCCGTGATCCTCGACAACCTCGTTCGGGGCCGCCGCGAGTTCACCGAGGGCCGCACGTTCTACGAGGGCGACATCGCGGACGGCGCGCTGGTCGACCGGATCTTCACGGAGCACCCGGACATCTCTGCCGTGGTGCACTGTGCGGCGCTGATCGTGGTGCCTGAGTCCGTCGCGGATCCGATCGGCTACTACGAGGCGAACGTGGCCAAGAGCCTGGCCTTCGTCCGCCACCTGCACCTCAACGGCTGCGACCGCATCATCTTCAGCAGCTCGGCCTCCATCTATCAGGCCGAGGACGGCTCGCCCGTCAACGAGGACTCGCCTCTGGCGCCGAAAAGCCCGTATGCGCGGACGAAGGCCGTGTGCGAGGCCATGTTCGCCGACATCGCCGTGGCCGGGCCACGCATGCTGTCGCTGCGGTACTTCAACCCCATCGGCGCCGACCCGAAGTTGCGTACCGGGCTCCAGCTCAAGCGGCCCAGTCATGCCCTGGGCGTGCTCATCCAGGCACATCAGGAAGGCCGTCCGTTCTCGATCACAGGTACGAACTACCCGACGCGCGACGGCAGCGGTATCCGGGACTATGTGCACGTCTGGGACCTCGCCGCGGCCCACATCGCGGCCATCGAGCGCTTCGACTCCATCCTCACGGGATCGAAGCGCTCGATCGCGATCAACCTGGGCACCGGCTCTGGCACCACGGTCCGGGAGTTGTGCGCCGCGTTCAACAACGTCGTCAGCACGCCTCTGGCCACCGTCGATGCCGAGCCGCGGCCCGGTGACGTGGCCGGCGGCTACACCAAGAGCGACCGGGCGGCCGAGTTGCTGGGGTGGACGCCGAAGCTGTCCCTGGAAGACGGCATCCGCTCCGCCCTTGACTGGATTCCGGTGCGCGACGAGCTGCTAAATGACTGAGTCGCCCTTCCCGTCCTCACTCCTCCCGGGTCCGAGCGACCGGGATGCGCGACAGGGCGGCGATCTCGCTGCGGGCAGGGCGGATGATCTCGGTGTGGATCTCGCGTGCGGACATGGTCGGTCCTTTCGCTCAGAGGGACGGGGTGTCGGAGAGTTCGCGGAGCGGCCCCAGGTCCCGGACCATGAGGTCGGCGGGCGACAGGGCGGCGGCCTGGTCCGCGGTGAGGGCAGCGCGGGTGGTCCGGCAGAGCAGATGGGCGACCGACTGCACCAGGGCCGCGAGGACGAAGCCGTCGACGCGCGGCAGCCGGAAGCCACGCGCCCCGGCGCCGGAGTGCCAGGGGCCGTCCCGGTGCAAGAGGAACGGCCGGGTGCCTGCCGCGGTGGCGGCGTTGACGGCCTCGCGGGTCGTCCTGCCGGCCGAGTCGTAGGCCAGGAGGAAGACCACGTCCTCGGGGTCGGCACCGCTGAGCTGGTGTCGGACGCAGTGGGCGGGGTCGGGGTGGTCATTGAGGATTGCGCTCATGTCGGCCAGCGACGGATCGCAGACGACGAGCGACGGCTGTACCCCGTCGACGCCGAGCGGCGCGTCCGCGACGGCCTCGGTCGCCTCCCGCAGGAAGGCCCCCAGCAGTTCGGTGTCCACCGCGGCCAGGGCGTACAGGTGCCGCTCTGCCCGGGCCGGCAGCGGCTCCGTGCCGCGGCCGAGCGCGGTGGCGGCGGCCAGGGTCAGCGCGGTCAGCATGGTGTCCTCGCTGATCTGCTGGTCCGTGGTTCCGGTCGCCCAGACCATGCCGCCGGCCGGCTCCATCTGGGTGCCATCGCGGCCCACCAGCGCCAGCACCGGCACGCGGTGTTCGGCGCAGAGCCGGGCGGCCTCAACGATGTTCGCCGACCGGCCGCTGACGCTGGCGACGACGACCAGTTCCACCCGGCCGATGCCCCTGGCGAGCGACCGCGCGAAGGCCGTGCGGTACTCGTCCCGCTGCGCGCAGCGCGAGAGTGTCTCAAGACGTCCCTACTGCCTGGCCGCGTAATGCGGTCGTGAACCAGGCAGCAACGCCCGGGTCGTCAGGGGCGGGTGGCGACGATGGCCTCGGTGCGTACGACTTCGTCGAAGAGGCCGTCGGGGTTGAACTCGGTGAGGGCCTGGCGCAGGTCGCGTTCGAAGGCGTCCTTATCGTCGCCGAGTTGGGCGGGGCTGGAGTAGCTGTAGGAGAACTGCAGGCCGATGACCTCGTCCAGGGTGCGGGTGACGGTGCGGTCCCAGCGGGCGGTTTCGACGTTGGAGAACGGGGAGCGGGCCAGCACGTCCTGGTGGCGTTCCCTGGGGTGGGAATAGGTTCCCGACCCGGCCCGTCGCTCGGGGCCGAGGTAGCGGGTGCGGACGTCGGCGATGACCTGGAGCCAAGGCGCGGGCTCCAGGTCGCCGGGGGCGCCGCCGGAGGCTAGGACGACGGCCCCGTTCGGCTCGACGAGCTGGTCGAGGTCGCGAAGGGTCTGGTCGCGGTCCATCCAATGGAAGGCGGCCCCCATCACGGTCAGCAGTACCGGTTCCAGTCCCATGCCGGGCAGGGTGGTGGAGTCGCCTTGGCGCCAGTCGATGTTGGTGATGTCTTGCTCGGCGGCGAGTTTGCGGCCCTCGTCGAGCATGCCGGGCTCGGGGTCGACGGCGGTGACGTGGCCGACGAGCTTGGCGAGGGGCAGGGCGAGCACGCCGGTGCCGGTGCCGAGGTCCAGGACGCGCTGTGTGCCGTCCAGGGCGAAGCGCGCGGCCAGCATGTCGTAGAAAGCCTGGTCGTAGCCGGGCCGGTAGCGGGCGTAGTAAGGGGCGGTGGAGGCGAACAGCTCGTCGGGCGTGTAGGTCATCTCGTCAGTCTTTCGCGTTCAGTTGGCCGTGTGCGGTGTCATCCCGAAGAACGAGCCGGGTCCGGGTTCAGGTGCTGCCACCAGGCGCGCAGGGGCGCTGCTCCGGCGCCTTCGTGAGCAACGGAGCCGTCCGGGTTGCGGTCGGGGCGGCCGAGCAGCTGCTGCTCGATGTCGGTCAGGTCCTTGCGATCCAGTAGCTGAGGGGCGGGGTCGTCGACGGGGGCGAGCCAGCGGTAGCCGTACTGCATCATCACTGCCAGCCGCGGGTGGCCGGAGGTGTTCAGGCCGCCCGCGTGCCAGGTGCGGTTCTCGAACAGGAACGCATCGCAGGGGCCTACGTCTGGGGTGATCGCGCCGGGCGGGTCGATGGCTCCGGCCGGGACGGTCACGGGGCCGGTGTCCGTGTGGCTGCCGGGGAGGACCATGGTGACGCCGGCGTCGGGGGCGAGGTCGCTGAGGAAGTAGGCGGCCTTGATCGACATGCGTGGGACAGCAGCGGTGCCGAGGTCGCGCGCGGCAGAGCTCATGTCGCGGTGCCAGCCGTGCCGCTCGGGGACGCGGATGGTGCGCGTGCCACCGGCCGGGATGGACGGCATGTAGATCAGGTTGCTGGACATCAGGTGCAGGTTCGCGCTCAGCAGCGCGACGAGGGTGGGCAGCACCTTCGGGTTGGTGACCAGCGGCAGGAAGGTGTCGTCCATGGCGACGATGCCGCGGAAGCCGTCCTTGCCGTCGACGCTGCGGTCCCGTCCGAGGGTGCGGTCGCTGGCCAGCAGCCGCATCGCCGCCGCCGCGGCCTGCTCGCGCCACTCGGGCGTGATCACATCGCGCAGCACGACGAAGCCGTCACGTTCGAAGGCGTCCAGGACCTTCGGGTCGGGCGGAAACGCCATATCGAGGGTCGTCATCCGCTGTGCTCCTTGATCATGAGGGCGGCTTGGGCGGAGAGGGCGGCTGCCGAGAGGCCGCAGTACTCCAGCAAGCCCTCGGGGGTGGTGGGGCGGCTGGGCTCCCGGTAGCCAACGACGTGGAACCGGCTGGTCTCGCCGCGGGCGGCCAGCAGCGCGCGGACGGGAGCGGGGTGGGTGGAAACGGCCATCAGAACGGGGGTGTCGGTGCCGAACAGACGGGTGAAGGTCCTCTCATCCAGAGCGTAGGGCCAGTTCGGGGCCGGACCGAGGACCGCGAGATCGTTGACATGCAGATAGCGGATCTTGATCTCGGGATGCGACCGGCGCAGCCGCGTGGCGGCGACGGACAGCTCGCGGGCCGGGATGTCCCCGGCCGAGGCGAGGACGAGGTGCGGGCGGCCGTGGTGGCTCAGGTGGGGCCAGATGGCGGCGCCGTCGGTGAGCTCGTCGCGGAACGGGTCTGGCGGGAAGGCGGGGCCGGGGTGCTTGTCGGTGATCAGGAAGTTGACGCGGTCGTGCCCGGCCAGCATCGCCGCGAGGACGGCGGCGGCCCGCGTAGCGTCCGCCGGGGTGTAGACGTGCACGAATCCGTCCTCGGTCTCCAGCATTGAGGAGACGAGGCCGGGATTTTGGTGGGTGTAGGTGTTGCGCCAGCCCAGCGAGGTGATCAGGTAGTTGACCGAGGGCAGTCCGCCCTGGCCGGTGAGGTAGCGCAGGCGCCGGTGCTTGAGGTGCTGGATGAGCAGGCTGGTGTTGACCGGGGCGAAGGCTTCGTAGGTGGCCAGCAGCGCGTCCCGGCCGGTCTCGGTGTAGCCCTGCAGCCAGCCGTGGCAGATCTCCTCGTTCAGGATCTCGGTCGCCCAGGGCGGCAGCGCATCGTCCGTCGTCACCGCCAGCCGGTTGGAGGCGATCTCGTCCGGGCTGAACAGGCGAAACGCCCCGCTGGCCGCGCGTTCGCGGACGACCGCGGACACGTCGGGCCAGGACTGGAGCCGCCGGGAGGCGAGCGGGGCCGACGGCCGTGCTGTCCCCGGTTCGGTGGTGGGACCGGGCAGGGCCTGGCGCACCAGGTCGGTCGGTCGTCCTTGGGTGGTGAACAGCTCGGCGGGCCGGTAGGAGGCGAGCCAGGCCGCCAGCGCGGCGAACTCCGCGTCGTTGTGGCGGGGGCTTTTCAGTGGGGTCTTGTGGACGGCCGGGGTGCCCGCGATCTGCCGGTCGGCCACCCGTTCTGGCCCGGTGTGGCCCTTGGGCAGGGTCAGCACGATCACCGGCTGCCGGGCGGGCTCGCCGAGCGGCCTCAGCCGGGTGAGGGCGTCGGCCAGCACCTGGCGGAAGCCGGGCAGGTCGGCGCCGTCGTGGATCAGCGGCTCGTAGCCGAGGCCGGTGAAATACGCGCGTACCTCGTCCTGGTTCATGCCGGCCAGCAGGGAGGGGCCGCCCATCTTCAGCCCGTTGGCCAGCACCACCGGCAGCACCGCCCCGTGCTCTCCGTGCAGGGCTCGGCGGGCGAGCCAAGCCGCCGCAGTCGCCCCGGTCTCCAGCTCGCCGTCCCCGATCAGCGGGACGACCAGACGGTGCGGGGCGTCCAGCACCATGCCCTGGGCGATGGCGAGGGCGGGGCCGAGCTGTCCGCCGGTGTGCCGGACACCGGGAATGAGCGGGGTGATCTCCCCGCCGAACCGCTCCGCGTGCGGGAAGCCGGTGATCAGGGCACGCAGTTCGGGCATCGAGCAGCCCGGCCCGTTCCCGGTCAGGTGCAGGCTGCCGCCCAGGTAGGCATGGGCGAGCGCCGAGGGCCCGGCGTGCCCGGCGCCGTGCAGCACCAGCAGTTCGGACCCGGCGGGCCGCCAGGCGGTCAGCGGCCCGAGGTGGGCGAGCATGTAGTTGACCGGCGGGCAGACTCCCCAGTGCCCGCGGGGAGTCTCCTTGACGTCCGCGGGCCGGAGCGGGCGGGCGAGGCGGGCGTTGTCCGTGAGGTAGAGCTGGGCGGCGGACAGGTGGTTCAACGCCCGCCAGAAGGCGTCGATGGCCTGGTCGGGCACGGCCTCGGCAGCCTGCCGTGCCGCGTAGCTCCAGTCGGGGAAGCCGGGCGGGGCCGGGTCGGCGACGCGTTCGGTGGTCAGGGCCATGGGTCAGCTCCGGGTGCGGGTGGCGACGGCGTCGATGACGGCGGTAATGCGGGCAGTGCGGATGTCGGCACTGGCGGATTCGATGATCAGGTGGAGCATCTGGGCCTGCTCGTGGGCAGGCAGTACCGACCAGTCCAGTTGGGCCTTCTCCAGGGCGGCGGCCAGGTCGTCGGGGACGCCGCGGGCGGACTTCTCGCGGACGGGCTGGAGAGTGAGCGGGATACCTGGTCCCTCGATCGTGTCGGTCGCGGCGGTTTCGTGGGGGACGGCGGCCTGACCGTGCAGGGAGACGGCGACGGCGGTGCGGGCCGTGCCGTCGGTGAAGGTCACCCGCAGCCGTTTGCCGCGCAGCCCGGCCGGTCCGGCGCAGGGCAGAAGCAGCATGCCGCGTGTTCCGGTGCCGGCCGGGCAGGCGAGCACGTGCAGCGTCTCGCCACCGGTGGGCAGCGGCAGCAGAGTGCGGTGGTCCTGGGCCGTGGTGGTGTGGGCGGCCAGCGGGGGCTGGGTGATGGCGATGATGCCGCCTTCACCGCCGGTGGCACGGCGGGTGGCCTTGTGCGTGAACAGGCAGCGGTCCACCGCGGCCAACAGCTGGTCGGTGAAGTGGTGCTTCCAGCCGCCGGCGCCGCGGTCGGCCGGGAGGTGCTCGGCAGAGGCGAAGGCCAGCGCGAAGGAGACGCGTACCGGCAACTCGTCGGCGAGCCGGTCCCGCAGTTGAGTCACGGCCCGGTGGAAGCCGTTCGCGTCGTCCAGGGCTGCGGCGATGATGACCTCGTCCCCGCCGAAGGTGGCCGCGCATCCCGCATTCCAGGGCTGGGTGTGGAACCAGGTGCGGGTGACGGCGCCGAGGCGGGCCATCACCTTGTTCCCGGCCAGGTGTCCGTAGCAGCCGGGGTCGGTGGCGTTGGCCTGCTCGACGTGGCCCTTGAGCCCGTCGACGTCGCCGATCGCCAGCCCCACCAATCCCCCGCTGGTCAGGGCGGACGCCAGCGCGCGGGGGATGTGGCTGTGGAAGTCGGGGAAGGCGACCAGGCCGGTCACCGCGTCCTCGCGGCTGCCGGCGCACCAGTCACGCAGCGGCAACTGCGCGGGGTCGAACAGAGGCACCGAGCTGACGAGCGGATCGTGGGCTGGCGCCTTCGGGCAGTGCTTGCCGGTCGGGTCCATCAGCGGGAAGCCTCCGAGGTCGTCGCCGGGGCCGGTGCGGGCCCGGCGGGCAGCAGCAGGGGAAGGGTGGTGAGTGTGTGGAGGCGAACGGTGCGGGCGGATGTCATCAGCGGGCCGCCGGCCAAGCGGCGGTCCAGCCAGGCGGTGTGCCAGCCGGCCGCAGCGGCTCCGGCGACATCCGCCCGGGGCGAGTCCCCGACGTGCAGGAGACGGTCCGGGCCGAGCCCGGAGGCGTGTTCGACGGCCGCGAAGGCTTCGCGTTCGGGCTTGACCGCGCCGGTCTCGGCCGAATAGATCACCCGATCCAGCAAGTTCCTGAATGCCTGCGGCGGCTCGACCGGGATGGAGGATCCGAGGCTGTTGGTCAGGGCGAACAGTGCGAAGCCCCGCTCGCGCAGCAAGTTCAGTGCCGCTTGGGCATCCGGGAACAGCTCCGGCTCGGCGGCCCGTTGCCGGGCCCGCTCCAGCACGTGGGTGAGCGGGCCGACCAGGGCAGGATGGCGGAAGGCTGCCGCCAGGTCGCGGGCGAGGTCCTCGGGAGTGATCCGGCGGCGTTTCGCTCCCTGTTCCATCACCGCGCGGGCCTCTTCCAGCGAGATGCCCAGCAACTGGGCGACCTGCCCGGTGGTCGGCTCGGCCTCGGGACGTACCAGAGTGCCGCCCAGGTCGAAGCAGATGCCACGTACCCCCTCCCAGAGGGTGCGGCGCAACCGCTGCTGGGCGGTCACGAGCCCGTCACCTCCAGCACTGCCGCTTTCTCAGGCAGCGTGGGGGCCTCGGCAAGGCCCGGGACGGTGCGGACGGGCAGCATCCCCTCCTCGACGTGGACGGGGGTGAGGTAGATCTGCTGCCGCAGCGGCTCCAGGGTCAGGTGCCACTCGATAGCTGGGATCTTGTCGCGGCAGCAGGCTCCGGCCAGGGCGAGGGCGGCGGGCAGCCGGTCGCCGTGCGGGAAGGTCGCCATGCCCAGGTCCGCGGCGAGCTCGGTGGTGTGCAGCGAGCGGGCCAGCCCGCCCGACCAGCCCGGATCGACCTGCCAGACATCCACCGCCTCGCCGGTCAGCAGCCGGGTCTGCTCCAACTCGTCGACGGCGTGTTCGCCCGCTGCCAGGGGAACTCCGGTTCCGGCCGCCCGCAGCCGGTGCCAGCCGAAGGAGCCGGGCGGCAGGAGTTCCTCGGCGAAGGTGACCTGCAGATCGGCCAGGACGGGCAGCAGCTGCATCGCCTCGTCCAGACGGCACCGGCCCAGGGCGTCGATCATGAACCGGCCCTCGCCCGCCGCTTCCCGTAACCGCCCGAGCGTCTGCGCGACCGCCCTCGGTCCGGCCAGGATCAGCGGTTTGGGCAGCGGCCACTTCTGCCCCCAGAATCCCGCCGCGGTGATCCAGGCCGCCGCCTCCGGGGCCGAGGCGTGGGACGGGTCGAGGCCCAGTGCCGAGGCGTAGGCGGGGACCTTGGGCCGGACGGTGCCGCCCAGCAGACCGGTCACGCTCAGCCCGGTGGCACGAGAGGCCAGGTCCCAGCAGGCCAGTTCGACCGCGGAGGCGGCCTGCCGGGCGTGTGCGCCGTTGCGGTGCCGCCCGGTCTTCTTGCGGTAGGCCAGGCGGCGGGGTGCGGCGGCATCGTGCCCGATCAGCCCAGCGGCCAGATCGTCGGCGATGATCTGCGCGACCGTCTCGGCGACCGGGGCATGCCAGCCGGAGACTCCGTCGCCGACCAGCTCGATGGCGAACCGGGTGCGGTGCTCGGCCCAGGCCGGGCCCGCCGGTGGCTCACCTGCCGCGGCGGCAACCGGCTCGGGCAGGTCGGACGGCAGCCCGGCGGGCTGCGGGGGCAGCTGCCAGGCGCGGACGGCGCGGACCACGGTCTTCGTGGCCACCCCGGCTTGGGCGGGTGCGCGAACCGTGAGGGGCGTCATCAGATCTTCGCCCCCGTCAGTTCCTCCCCGGCGAAGGTGAAGCACCACGGACTGCGGTAGTTCTGCCACCACTGCGGACGCAAGCCCGTCGGCGCGAAGAGCTCCTCCAGATGCCGGCGCATGGTCAGGTGCCATTCGATCGTGTCCGAGCCCGGCGTGCGGTAGACGTCCATGAACGCGTTGTGGGCCTGGTAGGTCTGGAACCGGGGGAAGGCGGTGGTGACCGGCACGAAGCCCTTCAGGTGCTCGATCGCGTCCTCGATCGGGTCCAGGCCGACGATGTAGGTGAAGTCGGTGGTGATGCCCCGCTGCTTCGCCCGTCCCAGAGCGGCGGTCATCTCGGCAGGGGTGAGCTTGGCCTTGGACTCCTTGAGGATCTGCCGCCGCTCGGTGAAGCACTCGGCGGTCAGCGTCAGGTGGAACGGGCCCAGACCGGCGGCGGCATCCATGCCCTCATCGCTGCTCAGCACCGAGGACAGGAAGTGCAGGGTGCCGGTGCAGCCGTTCTGGCCCATCGCCGCGCGGACCTCGGCGAGATGGTCCAGCGCGAGGTGCTCGTAGAGGAAACAGCTGGTGCAGACCGTCACCGTCTCCACCGCCGACAGGTCCTCCATGCCGGAGTTCGCCGCGAGAGCGCCGAGGTAGCCGGGCAGGTCCAGGGCCTTGATCTTCGGGTCGGAGGCGTCTTCGAGGGTGTTGGGGCAGAAAACGCAACCGGTGCACTGGCTGCGGGCGTTGGAGTTGAGGGTGAGCATCTTCGTGCCGTTGCGCCAGTAGCCCAGCACCGCGTCGTCGTCCTCGATGCCGTCGACCTCGCCGACCTTCTCGCCGTTCAACCGCAGCTCGTACTCGTCCAGCTCGAACGGGGAGTCCTCACGGCCCAGCGAGAGGATCAGGAACAGCGGGGTGTCGGGGCGGGAGTCCAGCCGCAGCCGGAAGCGCATGCGCGGCTTGGTCAGCTGGGACCGGGCGCCGGAGGCGTTCAGCGCGATCAGCAGCACGTCCTCGGGGTTGACGTTCCACTCGCGGGCCACCTGGTCAAGGTGGCGGACCGATTCGAGCATCAGCTGTCCTCTTTCTCGTGGTGGGAGGTGCAGGTCGTCGACGGCGCTGTAGCCGCCGCCTGATGCGGGTGCCGTGGGATGGATCAGGCCGCAACGGGAGCCAGGGGAAGACGGATGACGATCCGCTTGCCGCCCGTGGCGGTCTCCAGGAGGACCTCGGCTCTGCCGTGGACTTCCCGCACCAGGGCGTCGACCAGGAACAGGCCGCGGCCACCGAGGTCGTGGGCGGCGGGCAGCGGCTTCGGCTTGAGCGGGTGGGCATCCGCGACCACCAGCACCAGCGCGGCCTGCTCCTCGACAGCGAGGGTGACCGCGGCCGTGGGCGAGAGCACGGCCGCGTGCCGCACCACGTTCGTCACCAGCTCGCTGACGATCAGGCAGGCGGTGCTCACGACCTCCTCGGACATGCCCCAGCCGGCAAGGACCTTGGCCGTCTCACGGCGGGCCAGCGGGACGTACTCGGCCTCGGAGATCACCTGGAAGTCGTGGCGCATCACAGTGCTGGACATCGCGGGTCTCACCCTCTCTCCGAGCGGCAGCCGCCCGGATCGTGACCGAAGGTAAGTGCCCCAGCCCGCAGTGGTGTTCACGACGGTGAACCCACCATCCCGAGCCCCGGTCAGGGTCGGCCGACCGGGAACGTCGGCTCGGGTGCGGGAGTTGTGTACACACCAACGTGCTCAACCGCGTACGGCATCCGCGCAGAAGTCACGTACCGCCCGTCCCCAGCCGCGTACGGACTTAAGTGCCCAGCAGGATCAGAGAGACGCCGCTGGTCAGAGGGGCAAGCCGATACGGTGGGCCAGGCCCCGCAGGTCCCGCGCTGCGTGGGCGGGCAGCTGCCGGTCGGTGAGGAACTCGACGGTGTTCCGCACCAGTGCGTTGGCGTGGATGCGCTGCGGGGCGATCTCCTCGGCGGTCAGCAGGGCCGCGACCGCCTGGGCCTCCCGGCCTCGCAGATGGGCCAGCGACCGGCCCAGGTCGGCGTGGAAGGCGGCCTGCCGTCCCGGAGCGTCCGCCAGCGTCTCGGGATGGACTCCGTTCCCGGCGGTGACCGCCACTCCGTGCAGACCGAGGTCGGTGTTCAGGCTCACCTTGTGGATGCCGACGTTGGTGGGGCCGAAGTTCAGGTGCCAGGCCCGCGTCTCGCCGGTGCGGTCGGCCAGCTTGGCGGCTTCCGCCAGATGGCCGCGGACATCCTCAGCGCGGGTGTTTCCGGGCCGCTGCCGGTCCTGGGTCAACGAGGTGGCGGAGATCAGGTGGAGTTCACCGAGCAGCGCATGGGCATCGAGGCTCGTCAGGTGCGCTTCGAGGGTATTGGCGGCGGCGGTGGCCTGCGCCAGGGCTTGCGTGGGGCTGCCGGCCGCCATCAGCACATGGGTGTGGAAGAAGCCGGACAGGGCGGAGTAGACCGGGTCGTCCAACTCCGCGATCGCCTCGGCGGCACGGGTCACCGCGATGAACGCCAAGTCGGTGTAGCCGAGGTTCTTCAGCAGCAGGGTGCAGGCGGGGTGGTAGGCGTCCGCCAGCAGTTTCAGCAGCGCGCGGCGGGCGGCGCCGTCGGCGGCCTCGGCGGCTGCGTGCAGGTCGGCCAGCAGCGTCGGCAGCCCAGCGGCGAGGGTGCCGTATTCGGCCCCGTGGTAGAGCCGGTTGGCCTTCACCACCCGTTCGGTCAGCACCGCCGCCGGAACCTCCGGTGGGCGGCGGTCCGGTGGGGTGGCCATGGTCAGGCCCATCAGCGTCAACCGCAGGGCGGGGATCGCCTCGTGAGCCGCGCTGGTGTGCGGGTCCACCGGGGCGAAGGGCTGGCCCGTCAGCTCGGCCGGGGCGATCTGCAATGCCTCGGCGAAGGAGGCGATGAGGCTGGAGCGGTCCAGCAGCCGCTGACCGTTCTCCACCATCGACAGGTAGCCGACCGACACCCCGGCCAGGCCCGCGAGGTTGCGCAGACTCATCCCGCGCTGGCGGCGGGCCGACCGCAGACGCTCGCCGATCCTAACGGCCTGCTCTTCGTTCATCGCCCTCGCCTCAACTTCCGAGCCCCAGCCGTAGAGTAGGGCGAGCCCGCCGCCCCCAGGGGTCTTTCCCGCCAGGCGGGCGGCATCACCACAGCCCGGCCCGCTCGGCCAGATCCCGCACCGCCGTGGTGTGAGCGGTGGTGCGGCCGATGAGCGCGGCGACCAGGTCGCGAGCGAACGGGTCCAGCCGCAGCCGCAGCGGTGCCGTCGCGTCTGCCTCGACCAGCTGGGCGACAGCCTCGTCGGCGCGGTCTTGGCGGGCCTCGGCCGCCGCGGCGACCACCAGCAGACCCGAGCGGTCGGCGCCGTCGAGCGCGGCATGATCCGCCGCGCGTACGTGGTCGGCGGCCTCGGCCGAGTCGCCCACCTCGGCGGCGACGGCGGCACGGGACGCGATCACCAGGGCCGACTCCCGTGCGCCGTCGGCCCGTTCAGCGGCCGTGGCAAGGAGTCGTTCGGCCTCCGGACGGCGACCGGCCATGGCCTGGGCGACGGCGGCCAGCGCCGACAGCTCCCAGTCCGCGCCGGCCTCCTCGGCGCGGTCGGCGCGGGCCAGCGCGTACTCCGGCAAGCCCAGGTCGATCAGCAGCCGCACCTCCTCGACCAGCACCGGCAGCGGCTCGCGCGTGCCGGGACGAGCCCTGTGCAGCAGCATCCACGCCAGGTCCTTGTAGCCCAGTCGTCGCAGCAGCCCGGCGGCCAGCACATGCGCGTCCACGCGCAGCCGCACCGCCTCGTCCCGCCCAGGCCCCGTAGCGGCGGCCATCGCGCGGTCGGCCGTCTCGATCAACTCCGGCAATGCGAGCGCGAGATGGTGCTCATCGCCCGCCGCATCGGCCCGTGCGGCAGCCCGGATTCGATCCGCAAGCGCCTCCAGCAGCACGCCGGGGGCCGTATCCGGTTGTCGGCGGACCATGCGGCGCCGCAGGTGGAAGGCGACCGCCCGCACCGCCGCGTGCTCCTCCCCACGCGGCGGGTAGGGTTGCCCGGTCAGGTCCGCGACATCAAGCCGCAAGGCGGCGGCTAGCGCCGCCAGCCGACCGCGGCGGTCCACCCACTCCCGCCCCGTCTCCAGCCCGGCGAGGTACTCGAGCTCCAGGCCGGTGCGGGAGGCAAGGTCATCCCGGGTCAGTTCCCGGCGGCGGCGCCAGGCGGCCAGGCGGGCCCCAATCGGGCCGCTGGCGGCCGTCTCGTCCAGCTCGCGCATCACCAGATAGCTCGCATACCCACTCGCCCGGACCGTGCTCTGCCAGGACAAAGTCCATGCACCCCGTTCGGGGGAGGATCGTGTTCCCCCTGGCAGGACGCATATGCCTGGCGCGCGACACATTAGTCACACTGCTAAAGGCCGCGCGAACTGGCAGGTGACACGCCCGGTCAGGGCGAAGGAGGGCTCGGGGACGGCAAGACCGCGACGTTGTCCCCGGACTGCCGCAGCCGTTCGAGGAGACGGGCGTTCTGGGTCTCCAGCTCGGCGTTGCGCAAGGCCAGGACCTGGATCTGGTCGGCGTAGGTGGCCACAGTGCCCTTGAGTTCGCGGATCTCGGCGGCGTGCTCGCTGCGAAGCTCACGCTCCGCCTTCTTCAGCCGGGACACCTCCGCCCGAAGCTCCTCCGGTTCCGGGCGGCGGGTCCGCGGCGCCGCGTCGGCTCTCGCAGCGGCCCGGCCGACCGCTGGCCCCCTGTACGGCCTCACCGAAGGACTAGCCTGCCTTCTGCGACAACGAGGCGGACGTCCGCAGGCACTGGGGTAGCCACCGGGTCGCGTTCAACCACGACGTCGTGGCCGGGAGCGAGGCCCCGGCCTCAGGAGTCGTTGTAGCGAGCGATGAACGCCTGCTCGGCTTCGGTGAGACGGCGAGGGCGACCGGTGTCGAGGTTGAAGGCGGCGATGGCGGTCGTGCCCTCGGCATACAGCTGGTCGGCATCGCGGATCTCGTACGCCAACTCGAAGGAGACCGCCCGGCTGTGGGTAACCCGGACGTGCACGTCGACCGGGTCTTCGCGGTAATGCAGCGGGGCTCGGTACTCGACGCTGGCGCGGCTCACGACGAAGGCGTTCTGGCGGCGGCCGGCCTCATCGTCGGCCAGCACCTCCCGGAACATGCGCGTCCGCGCCTCCTCCATGAACCGGAGGAACAGGGCGTTGTTGACGTGCCCATTGGCGTCTGCGTCAGCCCAGCGCAGCGGGCAAGGGTAGATGTAGCTGTGCACAAATCGGGCTTTCTACGAGGCGGTGGGGGGGAAGGTCCGCAGGGGCCGCAGCAGCGGGAAGGGCGCTGCCGCGTCGTCCGCTTCGCCTTGGCCTGGCAGTGCGCAGCGCCGGGCCCGGTCGCAGCTCGGTGACCAGGCTGGCCACATCTTGGCAGTCGGGGCGCATGTGGTCGTGCCCAGACAGGTCTTTATGGATTTCGCGGAGCAGTCGCTGTTCTTCGTCGAGTGCGCCGAGGAGCTGCTCGATGCGGGAGGCGGCGGCGTCGGGGGGAGCTGGTAGTGCGAGGCGGGTCAATTGCTTCAGCTCGGCTCGAGCCTGGGCCGGCAGGGATCCTCGCGGGATGCGGGCGATCACGGTGGCGGGCGACACTTCGCTGACGCCCCACTGTCCGGGGGCCTCTTCGACTGCCCAGGTCACGGTGCGCTTGGACGGCGAGAGGGTCAGCTGGCAGTCGGGTGCCACGAGGCGGCTGAGGGCGGGCAGGAGGATGCCTCCCTTGCCGGCAGTGGCCGCGGCCTTGTCCGCGCTTTCCACCACGATTCGAGCGGTGTGGACGTCTTCAGCGCGGAGGCGTTCTGCTTCCGCGATCCGCTCCTGGGCTCGGTCGATCTCGCGCGGCGTGTTGTGGGTTTCGTCCAGCCAGCCGTTACGGATGCCGCCCAGGGCGTCTCGCTGGCTGTCTGGTTCCGCCTCGACCCAGGTCATGACTACGAAGCGGCAGTCGGGCATGATCGCGGGGTAGGCCACGTGGCTGACGATTTCGATCGTCTTCCAGCCAAGGGTCGGCACGCTGGCGAGGAAGACGTGGCCGTCGCGGTGCTCGACCAGGTCGTCGTCCGAGTCCCAGATCTGCCGGATCTCGGGGTTCTTTTTGACGTCCTCGATCAGTTGCAGAAGCTCTGGGTCCTCGCCGTGGGTGGTGAGTGCAAACCGGAGCATGCGGATGAACACCGTGGCGTGCTTGTGCCAGTCGTGGTACGTGGCGCGCCCCTCGGCGGTCGTGAGGGCCCAGCGGATCAGGTTGGCCTTGGGCTCCATCACCCACGGCCACAGCTCGGCCATGGCCGCGTTGTACGCGAGGATGTTCCAGTAGCGGTCGGACAGATAGGTGGGGCTGGGCATCTGCCGGTCGATGAGCAACCTCAGCGCCGGGTTCACATCAGGACGCCCCTCGTCCGGGACAGACCGCAGGTAGGTGCCCACATTGTGGAGCAGCAGGGCGTGGCGCTCCTCAGCGTCCAGATTCAGCAGCTCCACCAGAGCATCGCACTGGGCCTGGGAGAACCGCGGCGTCGCTCCCTTTTCGATATTGCGGTATTTGCGCTCGCAGATGCCCAGGGCCCGCCATACGGGGCGCTGCGTCAGGCCGGCGCGTTCGCGCCACTGCCTGAGCAGCGCGCCGAACCCCATGTACTGACCGGCGACTCCGGTAGGCCGTTCGGGAGCAGCCCTGTTCCCGGCAGAGCTCTTGCCGCTGCCGGCCCGCCGCTGCGCGACCATCAAGCCTCCTGTCCTGTCCCTGCTCCGGGGAGACACCCGTTTTCGGGCATGAAAAAAAGAGGGGTCAGCCCGACCGCTGGCCCCCCTGCGCCACCCGCAAGACAATACGCAAGATTTGGCGATCTTGTGCACTTGTGGTACGGGCCACATACCGCCCGGAATGTCACGGTTCAGACTTGAACATTTCACTGCGAGGATGGGGGATATCGCTCACGAAACGGACTTCTCCACCGCGTCTCCCGACGTGGATCGCAGGACCGGCAAATTTTTGCCGGTATTCATCCCTCCCTCGCTCCGGCCGGTCTAGACCAGAGTTGCGACTCCTCTCCTCGAATCACCGGACTCCTTCATTCCGCTTACCGAGCAAGGCACTTAGGGACTCACCGGCACGCCGACGGACGCCCATCCCCCCGGTGAAATATCTGCGCAAAATCGGGCATACAGTCGTCGTTGACGCTCTCTTGGCGCCTGGCTTAAATCCTCTTACCGGCTGGTTCGGCAAACGGTTGCGGCAGGAGCACACGGGGTCGAGTGAAGACCATCCCTGACATCACCGGGACTCTTCTGCCGCCTGTCGACGGGGGCGCAGCCATCGGGCACTGATGCCTCCCGCCCCAGTGCATCTCAAGATCGGCTGTGGGGGGAGGCCATGAGCGTGAGGAACAGATATGTGGTGGAACGGGGCTCCGGGCGCCTGGAACGGCCTTGTCCGGGAGGCGACGGAGGCCGACGACTGCGGCGAAGGCACGGGTGCCGGCGCAGGACGGTCCGTGGCTGCGGTGCGACGCCGGGGACGTGCCTGGCGTAAGCGTCCGGCCGACAGCGATCTGGAGCGTCGCATCCGGCAGGTACTGCGTGATCTTGATGTTCAGCCTCCCTTGAGCGTGGAGGCCCTGTGCAAGGCGCTCGGCGAGAAGCGCGGGCGCCCCATCGAGCTTCGGGCGTACCCCCTGCCGAAGCCTGGGCCATCGGGTCTATGGCTTGAGACCCCGGCGGCTGACCTCATCATCTACCAGCAGGAAACGACCAAGCTTCACCAGGAACACATCATCCTGCACGAGATCGGCCATATTCTCGCGGACCACCGGGGCGAGGACCGCGTGGAGGAGTGGCATGCGGTGGTCGCCGGACTTGCTCGCAGCGCCATACGCCGAGCGCTGGGGCGCTGCAACTACGACGACGCACGCGAGCAGGAGGCAGAGCTCGTGGCGACGGTCATTTTGGGCTGGGCCTGGGCACTGGACCGTGTCACATCCTGCACTTCCACGGACGCGTCGGTGCGCCGCCTCCACGACACCTTCGGTGCCCCGGTGGGGTGGCTGTGATGGCTGTCCTCTTGGTCTTCGCCGCCCTGGCCACCGCCGTCGCCTGGAGGGTGTTCCAGCTGCTGAAGGACCCGCGCAACCCTTCGCAGCGCAGCGCGTGCTTGTGCTTGGCCTGTGCTTTTGGTTCCTATCTCGTCGCCGCGCCGGTCGGGCCCGGCTTCGAGACGGTCGCGGACCCGGGGTGGGGCAAGCTGGTGCAGAACGTGCTGCTTCTCGCGGCGGCGTACTTCGTGATGTGTGTCCACCTGTACGCAGTGTCGGACGAACGCACGGGCAGGCGTCGAGCACGGATCGAAGGCATGGCCCTGGCTGTGGTCGTCGGCGTGATCAGCGCCGCGGCCCTGACCGCCCCCCGGTCCGCTCTGACCAGCAGCGTAGGGACGGCGGACATGACCGTTCCCCAGGTCGCCGCGTTCTACCTCACGGCCGGCCTGTACTTGCTCTACGCCCTGACCGCAGCCTCCTACTGGACCCGGCAGCGTGCGCGCGAGTACCAGCGTCCGGTGTCCACGGGCATGTGGGTAGCGGCTGCGGGGCTGCTCGGAATGGCCGTCGTGTGCGCGGCGAACGCGGTCTTCGTGATCATCCGCTGGCGGGGCGGTGCCATACCCAAGGCCCTGACCGTCGGTGTGGCGCTGGCGCTGATGGCTTCGCTCGTGCTGCTTACCTTCGGCTTCACCTATGCGGGCGTGCGAACGCGGCTCACGGCCTTGCGGGTATGGCGTGAGCACCGCCGCATCTACCGCCAGCTAGAGCCGCTGTGGCGGCTGCTGCGGCAGGCGTATCCCCACAGCGTCCTGAAACTGTCGGGCGGCACGCGGCGTGACCGCTGGCGAGCCGGCGGCGTTCATCGCCGCTACCACCGCCGCGTGGTGGAATGCCGTGACGGCCTGGTGCACATCAGTACGCGCCTCCAGGGCGGGCACGAGGGCGCCGTCGTGGACTTGGCCCGCCCCGAGGTCCTGGCCCAGCATCTGCGGGCCACCGTTGCAGCCCTCGCGAACGGCGCACCGGTCTCGGACCGGGCTGTCCCGCTCGCGGTGCCGGAGAACGGCGATCGGGCCACCGATGTACAGCAGTTGGTCGCGCTGTCGCAGGCGTTGCGCAGCGAAGCCAGGAGCGAAAGGGAAGCATCGTGCTGATCACCGCTGGACGAGTCCTCACCGACAGCGCGGGGTGTGTTGAAGACGGCGCCGTCCTCTTCCGGGGTGGCACGATCATCGCCGCAGGCCGGCGCGCGGATGTCGAACCCCAGGCGCCGCCTGGGGAGGCGCGGCTGTCCTTCCCGCACTCCACGGTGCTGCCCGGGCTGATCGACGCCCATGTCCACCTGTGCTTTGACGGCGGGACCGACCCGGTGGCCACGCTGCAAGGTCAGGACGACGAAGCTCTCCTGCGCGAGATGAAGCGTCGGGCCGAGCAGCTGCTGAGCACCGGTGTGACCACCGCACGCGATCTGGGCGACCGAGGCGGCCTCGCGCTGCAGTTGGCCGGCGCCATCTCGCACGGTTCCGCCGTGGGGCCGCGCCTGATCTGCGCGGGGCGTCCCGTGACCACCAAGGGCGGGCACTGCTGGTTCCTCGGCGGCGAAGTCGACGGGGAGCGGGAGATCCGCGACCTCATCCAGCGCAACATCGCAGCCGGCGCGAAGGTCATCAAGGTCATGGCGACCGGCGGCGGCCTGACCAAGGGCGGGCCGGCCAGCTGGGCGTCCCAGTTCACCCCGGAAGAACTCGCGATCGTCGTCCAGGAAGCTCACCGCGCCGGGCTTCCCGTTGCCGCGCATGGCCACGGGGCCGACGGCATCGCAGCCGCCGTGACCGCTGGCGTGGACACCATCGAGCACTGCACGTGGATGACCCGCGACGGGTTCGAGGTGCGCGAGGAGGTGCTGGCCCAGATCGTCGACAAGGGCATCTTCGTCTGTCCCACCGTCAGCCCCCAGTGGCCCATGCTGCCCAAAATCTTCGGCCCCGAGCGTGCGGAGGCCCTGGTCGCCATGGCCCGGCGGGTCGCGGAATCGGGGGTGCGGCTGATCGCCGGTACGGACGCCGGAGTGGGCCGTGCCGGGTTCGACGGGCTGGTCTCAAGTCTCGGCTTCCACCGGCACCTCGGGCTGCCGAACAACCGGATCATCGAGATGGCCACCGTGGAGGCAGCGCACGCTTTGGGCCTCGGTGACGTGACGGGCAAGATCGCCCCGGGGTACAGCGCGGACCTGCTCGTCGTCGATGGTGACCCATTGGCGGACCTGGAGGCGCTGCGCGCGGTCAACACCGTGTTCGCCGACGGCCGGCAGTACCAGCCCAGCCGCCCTTGAACACCTAGGGACGTGCGGCCATCGCACCAGGCGGGGCCGAGGTCACTGCCCTTCGTCGCCGGCGGCGGGCAGTCCTCGGTCCTGGAGTTCGACGACGACCTCGTTGACAAAGGCCAGCACGTCTGCGGGAAGCCCCCCTTCGCCCGCGCCGTGTACCACAGCCCGGGTGACCTTGCCCTCCCGGGCAAGGGCCAGCAGTCGCAGCCCCTCGTAGATGTGCCGGGCCACCTCGTGCTGGGGCTCGAAGAACAGCGGCTCGACGCCGAAGAAGTCGGCCAGCCCGTGATAGACGATCGGCTTGGCCGTGGGCTGGGCGCCGGAGAGAATCGCCTTCACTTCCTCTTCCGAGACGACCGCGGCACCTGCCCACTCATTGATCCCCCGGGCGATCTCGTCCGCGGTCGGCGCGACCTGAGCACCCGGGTACAGGTGTTCCATCAAAAACGCGATCTTGCCGGCGAGCGACGTGGGTACCTGGCCCGGCTCCGGCACGTCCCGCCCGAAGGACCGCTCCTGCGCGGCGAGCAGCGAGTCGACGCTGACCCCGTACGCCGCCGCTAGGGGTGGGACGTACTTGGGGTCCAGCCGGCGGATTCCACGCTCCGCGCGGCTGACGGGCGCGTGGCTCTTGGTGCCGATGATCTGGCCGGTGTCCTTCTGGTAGATCCCGGCATCGGCCCGCAGGTCCGCGAGGTCAGGCAGACCCTCTCGGGGGAAGAGGACGTCCAGGGGCTTTCCGAGGACCTCGGCGAGAGCCGGCAAAAGCTCGGCGTCAGGACGCTTCTTGCCGTTCTCCCAGTTCGCCTCGGCGGAGTCGGAGACACCCAGGGCCTTGCCCACCTGGCTCTGCAGAAGTCCCGCCTTGATGCGCGCCACCTTGATGCGGCGTCCGTCGACCAGACGCTGGGACATGTGAAGCGCTCCAATGCATGCAAGGTTTGGTGGGCCCACTTTAGCAACTTGTGCGTGTGCGCAGGGACAGATAGCCTGACGATGGCGAGATTGGCCGGGGGAAACCCCTTCTGCCTGGTCTTTTTCTTCGCCCATGTACAGAACTTCCCTGCCCTTGGGCGGGAAGCGGCACCGGGCCCAGCCAGCTGCTGGCCTGAGAAACCCGCTGGCGGGCCCGGCATCATCCCCCTTCGGAGACATGCATGAGTTTGGCATCATCACCTGCCCCTTCGCACGCCGCGCGTCGGTTTCGGCGTTCGCTGGTGGCTGCGTCAGCGGTGGCGGTGGGCGCGGGTGCGCTGCTGGCGCCGAGCGCGTCGGCGGCTGATCAGTGGGGTCGGGGTTTCCTGATCCCGGACTCCGCCGGACACTCCGGCGCCTCCCACATCGGCGACTATGTATCCGCCGTACCGGGCGCGATCGCCTACTGCGCCGACCCGGGCCTTGCCGGACCGGGCGCCGCCGGCGGTTACGGCGCCGCCCGCGACTACACCTCCTGGACGTCGCAGGCCACCGGCAGGGCCGCGAGCGCCGCACAGGTCTCTCAGGCCGCGTACATCTTGTCGAAGTACGGTCAGGCCGGCTCGGACGCGCAGGGCGCCGCCGTGGACGCCGACGTCTACAGCCTCCTCAACGCGGGGTCCGCCTACGCCCTGCCCGACGGGACGCGGGCCGTGCAGCGGCTGTCGTACCCGCAGGTCGCCCCGCAGGCGAAGAAGCTGGCCACCGCGTACCTGTCCGAGGCCGCCCGGTTCGCCGGCCCGTACACGGTTCACCTCCAGCCGCTGGCCGCGCTGCGACCCGGTGTGACGACCAACATCAAGATCACCGTCACCTCGGCCGCCGGAAACGCTGTGCCGGGCATCCGGCTCAACCTGAAGGCCGCTCTCGACGGGAAGCAGGTGGCGGAAGACACCGAGTCGACCAACGCCGACGGCATCGCCTACGCACACGTCAGAGCCGCAAAGGGCCACAGCGTCACGCTCACCACGGAGGCCACGGGCCTGCCCGGCACCACGCTGCGCGCCGTGCTCCCCCACAACAAGGAGGCGCAGCGCATGGTGCTCGCCGGCGGCACCACCAGCGCCACGGCACAGCTGACCATGAAGACCACCGAGGAAGGCGGCCGGATCAAGGTCGTCAAGACCGCCGGCGACACCGGCAAGCCGCTGGGCGGCGTGAAGTTCGCCGTGCGCGACAAGGACGGCAAGACGGTCGCGACCGGCACGACCAACGCCGACGGCATCTGGCAGACCGCCGAGTTGCCGGCGGGTGAGTACACGGTCCACGAGGTCGAGGCGGTCGACGGCTACCAGCTGGCGAGCGACCAGCACGTGGCAGTCACCGACGGCAAGGACGCCGCGGTCGCCGTGCGCGACGTCAGGATCCCCAAGCCTGCGGTGCCCAAGCCGCGGCCGGTGACGATCAAGGTGCTGCCGCAGACCGGCGCCTGACCCCTACGCCGGCGCGCGCTTCCTAGCCGCTCGTCCGCGTGAACTCCGCAACGGGGCGGGGGCCCTGAGCCGGTCCCCGCCCCGTTGTGTACCTCCATCCCGCTCTTCTCGCTCTGGATACATCCCATGCATCAGTCCCCCGACCGGCACGGCGACACCACGGATCCGCAGGGTCCTCCTCCCTCACCGGCACCGTCCGGTGACGTTTCACCGGGCGAACACGCGGGCCGCGGGCCGCGTCACCGCTGGCAGGTCGTGGCCGTCGGCTTCACCGCCGCCGTGGCGCTCTCCGCGACCGCCGTGGCCTGGACGCACTCCTCCAAGGCCGGCCACGCGCGCACTGCGGCGTCCACAGCCACCCAGTCCGCGCTGGCCCCGGCAGCGCCGTCCCTGCGCACCTCCAGCGCGCCGACCGCCCGTGCGGCCACCAGCGAAGCCGGGCGCGCCCTGGCCCACTGGGCCGATCCCCACGCTGCATCCAAACCGAGCGCCGCGTCGGGGCCGGGCGGAGCCATCATCGACGTCGTGCGGATCCCCGCCCTCGGAAAGGACTGGGCACAGCCCGTCTACCAGGGCACCGGCCCCGACCAGCTCGGTGCCGGGCTCGGGCACTTCGACGGCACCGAGGCGGCGGGCCAGATCGGCAACTTCGTGCTCGCCGGCCACCGCTCCGGCATTGCGTCGCCTCCGCTGCGCGACATTGACAACATCAAGGCAGGCGCTCCCATCACCGTCTCGACACCCGAGCGGATCACCTACACCTACACCGTGACCAGCATCTCCACGGTCGCGCCGACCGACGTCGCCGTCACAGCCCAGGTCCCGGGCCAGCCCGGCGCGACGCCCACCAAGGCGCTGCTGACGCTGGTGACGTGCTGGCCCGCGGACGGTCACAGCAAGCGGGTCGTCGTCGAGGCGACGCTCGCCTCCACCCGCGGCAGCGAGCTGTGAATGCCCCGACCCGCCTCATGCAGCGGGAGTGAGGGTGCGTGATCCGTCACTTTCTGCAACTACTACAGAGTTCTAGAACCAAGTCTGGATCTTGACGCGGGGCCGTGCGTATGTTCGTCGTCCCCCGGGCACCCCGCCCGGCACCACGAACGTAAAGGAGCGCGGCAGGCACCGACCAGACCGTGTAGGTCCGCATACAGCGACGGCGCCCGAGAGGTGCGAACTCCCGGACGCCGAACGCTCAACGGCATAGCCCGCCCCGGCAAGGGCGGCGATTGCCCACCGTCACCACGCTGATCCCTATTCCACCAGGCGCTTCAGCGTGGCAACACTGCAAAGGGGATTGTTGCATGATCTCTGCCCTGCGCGAAAGGCCGGACACCCCGGCCTGCGCGGCAGCCTGCTGCGCCTCGGTGGCTTCCGGCTCCGGGCGTGAGCACACCATCGCGGCGCCGAGCCACCGGTCCGGCCTCGTGAGCGGGGGCGGCCGATGAGTGTCGACGCCCGCGAGTGGGGATGGGAGCACAGCTCCAGCCGGGGAGTGGCACGCCTGGTGCTGCTGTCGATCGCCGACCGTGTGCCGGACGAGCAGTGCGTCGCCTGGGCCTCGCTCACGAGTCTGATCGAGCGCACCAATGCCTCGCGAACCGCCGTACGGACCGCGCTCGTAGCGCTCGCCGAGAGCGGCGAGCTGGAGCTGCTCGACCATCTGGAGGGTCCGCAGCGCACCACGGTCTACCGGCTGCCCCGCGCCGCCGCCTGGCTGGCCAAGGTCGCGGCGGCCAAAAAGGACGACCCCGACGCCTACGTCGAGCCGCCCACGGACGCGGACCCGGTACCCGAGCTGGACGAGGAGGCCGAGAAGAAGCTGCGGCGGTACGGCATCTGGCCCAAGAAGGGTAAGGAATCCGACCCCTCGCGACGGAATCCGACCCGTGCGGAATCTGACCCCTCGCGACGGAATCCGACCCCTCGACGTGCCGGAATCCGCACCGTGGAAGGTACGGATTCTGCACCCCAGAACCGTAGTGAACCGAAGGTGAACCGTAGAGGCAGCAGTGGTGGTGCTGCCCTCCTGCCTGCTGACGCGTGGCAGATCGACCCCCTCACCCAAGCCTGGGCCCGCCAGCAGGGCCACCTGGATCGCCTCGGCGAGGACGGTCTGCAGGCAGCCGATGCGAAGTGGCGCGCCCACCGCGCCAACCGGGCCCCTCGCACCGCTGCGGCCTGGGCTGCCGACTGGCGGTCCTGGGTCGCCCGCGAGCACGCCCCGAGCCACCCGAACGCCTCCGCCTCGCCCGGCAGAGGCGGCCCCGCCCCGGCAGGCGGCATGACCCGCGCCGAGGCGCACACCGCCGCCCTCCTCGCCGCCCTCAACGAGCCGACCGGAACGGAGCAGTAGCCGTGGACCGCCGCGAAATTGCCGCCCTGCTGGCCTACATCGGCCGGCTCGACCCCCGCACCATCCGCACCGACCAGGGCGAGGCCCGCGACCAGCTCGCCCAGTGGCACGAGCTGCTCGGCGACGTGCCCCTGGCCACCCCCCACGGCTGGGACGCCCGGATCACCGCCCGACAGCACATCCGCACCTCGCCCTACCAGATCGTCCCCGCGGACATCGGCCGCCCGTGGGAGAGCTACCGGCGCGACCGCCTCGCCCGGCACACCGACCCCACCCCGTCCGTCGACCCGGACGACCAGGCAGCCTGGATCGCCGAGCTGGTCGGCACCCGCCGCGCCGTCGCCGCCGGCACCGCGCAGCCCGCGCAGGCCAGGGCTATCACCACCGGTCGCGAGGGGATCGACCCGAGGCTGGAGACGCGGCTGCGGCAGGTCGGCTCCTGCATACCGCCGCACGCGCGGGCAGCCCTGGCGCCCTACCGGCCCGCCCGCGCCGCCCGGGAGGCGGCCATCGCCGCAGGCCAGCCCGACGCGCTATCGGTCCGGTGCGAGTGGTGCCACGCGCAGCCCGGCGAGCCGTGCCGCCGCCGGCGCATCGGCCCCGACGGCGGAGCACGCGGCAACGCCCCGCGCGCTACCCCGCACCCCGGCCGCTTCGACCTCGCCGCCGCCCAGCAGGACCAGCAGCCCGCGATGGCCTAAGCGGCCCACCCGCCGGTGCACCCCGCCTGGTGCACCCCCGCCCGCCACCGTCCCGCCCGGCTGCGGCCCCCGCTCCGCACCGCAGCCGGCACCTTGGTCGCGTCCGCCCACCGCCGCCCCAGGGCGGCCGACGCGGCAGTACATCGGAGACCGACTTGCGCTACATCACCACCCACCACGCGCCGGCCACCGGCCTGCGCGGCATCGGCGACACCAGCTGGCAGCCGCGTGGCGCGTGCCACGGCATGGACGCCGAGGACGCCGACGAAATCTTCTTCCCCCTGCCTCGAGAGCACGCGGCCATCGCCGAGGCCAAGGAGCTGTGCGCCGCCTGCCCGGTCCGCCGCGAATGCCTCAACTACGCCCTGGAAAACGAACTGAAGGACGGCATCTGGGGCGGGCTGACCGAGGCCGAGCGCCGCCCCTGGCACAAGGGGTTGCCGCAGCGCCTCGACTACAACCGGGTGCTCGCAATCTTCAACGGGCGCGACGTGCACCTCACCGAGTCCGAACGGCAGGTCGTCATCGACCACGCCTACGTCCGCGGCTGGCACGCCGACCGGCTCGCCGTCGCCTTGCAGATCGGCCGCAAGCACGCCCAGGAACTGCTGCGTGAGGCTGCCGACAAGGTCTTCGTCCGTGACCTCAACTTCGGTGTCCCCCCGAGGCGCAAGAAGAAGGAGAAGCGGACGGCACCGACGACGAGCCGACCCGCATCAGCCAAGCCCGCCACGAAAGAGCCGGAGTTCCGTCCGGTGACGTCGTCCTCCGCGAACGCCTCGTTCGGAAAGGCCGTATGACCCACCCCCTCCTGACCCTCGGTGCCGTACCGAACCTGTCCCTCCCCGCCCTCGGTATCCCCGCCGCCATCCTGGCGCTGGCCCTGACCGCCTGGGCGATCCGCCACCGGGCAACGCACCCACGCACTGGTTCCCGCAGCCTGGCGGTCAAGGTCGCCGCCCTCGCCGCCCTCGGCTGCACCGCCTACAGCGCGGACACCAGCTGGCGGTTCGCCGCCGACTACCTGGACATGGCCGGCACCGCCGAACGCGGCGCGATGTTCGGCGCCGCCGAACTGGCGCTCTTCGCCACTGCGTTGATGGCCCGGGAGAATCTGGTCACCCAGGGGGCGCCGGGACTGCCGGGCACCCTGGTCTGGGTCGTCACCGGCGTGCAGGTCATCCCCGCCTACGCCGAGAGCGGCCCCGTCGGCGGCACGGTCCGCGCCTTCGTCGGCCCGGTCATGGCGGCGATGCTCTGGCACCTGGCCATGGGCATCGAACTGCGGCTGCGCATCCCTGGCGCCGCCTCCCGCGGCTTGGTCGCGACGCTCGGCCGGGAGGCGCGCGAGCGGCTGCTGTCCCGCCTCGGCATCGCCGCCCGGGACCGCGACGCCGCACAGATCACCCGCGACCGCGCGACCGCCCGCGCCGTCGACCTCGCCTGCCGCCTCGCCGAACGCACCGCCGAGCAGCAACAGGGCTGGCGCGGCCAGCGACTCACACGGAAGCTGTCGAAGGCGATCGGCCGGGCCTCGGTGGGCACGGACCCCGTCCAGCGCGCCGCGCTGCTCGACCAGCTCGCCGCGCGCCGGCACGCACTCACGCTCGCCACGGTTCCCCTGCCCTCCCCCTGGTCCCCGCACCACAGCGGCGAGGACACCGCCACAGTCCCCGCGACGAACAGCGGAACCACCGCGGTCCCCATCAACGGTCCCCACGCCGACGCCGAAACGAGGCGGGACCGAGGACCGCTGGAGCAGGGACCGGTCCCCGGAACCTACCCCGCTGCAAGCGGAGAAGCGCCCCCCGAAACAGAGGGGACCGGGGACCTCAACCCGGAGCCCAGCGGTGACCAGGGGACCGGCCAGCCGATGGCCGAAGCCCCTGATTCGCACCGGGGACCGGAGGGCGCCGAGTCGGGGACCGACCCCACCGGGGACCGGGGACCGGAGGGCACCGACACGGGGACCGACCCCACCGGGGACCGGGGACCGGAGGGCACCGACACGGGGACCGACCCCACCGGGGACCGGGGACCGGAGGGCACCGACACGGGGACCGACCCCACCGGGGACCGGGGACCGGAGGGCACCGACACGGGGACCGACCCCACCGGGGACCGGGGACCGGAGGGCACCGACACGGGGACCGACCCCACCGGGGACCGGGGACCGGAGGGCACCGACACGGGGACCGACCCCACCGGGGACCGGGGACCGGAGGGCACCGACACGGGGACCGACCCCACCGGGGACCGGGGCCACACGGTCCCCCTGCGGCGAAAGCCGACCACGCAGGCCAGGAGCAAGAGCAAGCGCGGCGGGCCGTCCCGCAGCCCGCGGACACAACGTCCCTCGCGGGAGCTGCAGGAGTCGGTGGACCAGCTCGTCCAGCAGGTCCGCCCGCACGTCCCCGAGCTGCTCGCCCGGGACGGTAACGAGGCCGTCACCCGGGTCCAGCTGCGGGAGATCCTCCGGCGCGAGGGCCTGACGGGCGGCCGGAACGAACGACTCAGCCTCGTTCTCCAGCAGCTGCGGAGCGAGGTCAGCACCACGACGACAAGGAGCACCGCCCGATGAAGACCTGCCGCCAATTTGCGATCACCCGCAAGGGATACGAGCGGGAGATCAGGATCCTGAGCACCCACTCCGAGCGGCACGCCGACAAGCCGTCGGGGAAAGCCAGCGCGAAGCGCGCGCTCGCGGCGAAGGCGCAGATGGCCAGGGCACTCAGCAGCCACGTCGGGCGCTGCCCCGAGTGCGGCTGAACCGGCCAAAGCAGCAGCTCAAACCCCCTATCCGTACCTGGTGGCCCGGTTTCGTGCCGGGCCACCGCCCCGCTCCAGGAGGCATCCCGTGGTCCCGCGTCCCACCCGCACGTGTCCGGCGACGGCCGCCGAGGCCGACGCCTGGGCGGACGTTTTGGTCCGCCGGCGGCTCCTGCATGCCGCAGTCCTCGCCCCGAATGGCCAGTGGCTCGTCCAGCACACCCCGGACGGCGATGTCCGCGTCCTTTCCGGGCCGGCCGACGTCGTCGAGCTGGCCGCCGCCATCCAGTACCGCATCCGCTCCACGAGGCCCGAAACCCGATGACCACCGATAACAACGCCACCACCGCGGAACCTGCGCGCGACGTCAACTCGCTCTCGCGGCGAGCAAGTTGGGGCGGAAGCGTAGCTTCCGCCAAACCCGCCCCCAAGGGGGCGGGAGAGGACCCTCACCGGGGGGTGCAGGTCCATCCGGCTTCGACCGAGGGCGGATCGAAGCCGGGGCAGGAGGAGAAGCCGACCGAGCGCCGCAGCCACCGTGAGCGTGCCGTACGCGCCCGTCAGCGCCCTCGACAGCCGCGCGAGAACAAGCGCCTGCACCAGCCCAACACCCGTTTCAACGATGAAGAGTTCGCCCTGATCAAGTCCGCCGCCGCCCGCTGTCAGCTGTCCGTCGCCGGGTTCCTCGCGCGCTCCGCGCTCGCCGCCGCCCGCGACCTCGACCGCACCAGCGCCGAGATCGCCGACGAACGCGAAGTGATCACAGCCCTGTTCGACAGCCGCCGCAAGCTCGGCTGGGCCGGCAGCAACCTCAACCAGGCCATGAAGGCCATCAACTCCGGCGCCGACGCACTCCAGCTCGAAGCCACCATCGCCGCCGTCCGCCGGGCCGCCGAGACCGTCCACGAGGCCGCCGCACAGCTGATTGCACACCGCAGCTCATGATCCCCAGCGTCAACGAGTCCGGCTCCCGTACCATCGGCCTGCTCGCCTACCTGTACGGTCCGGGCAAGCACGAGGAGCACATCGACCCGCACCTCGTCGCCTCCTTCGACGGCATGTCCCCCGACCCCGGCCGCGACCCGAACGCCACCCTCAAGGACCTCCAGCAGCTCCTCGACCAGCCCGTGATGGCCCTCCCGAAACACGCCCGGCCAGCCAAGCACGTCTGGCACACCTCCGTGCGCACGGCTGCGGACGACCGGATCCTGTCCGACGAGGAGTGGGGCGAGATCGCCCGCCGCATCGTGGCCGCCACCGGCATCGACCCCGGCGGCGGCCAGCCCGGCTGCCGCTGGGCCGCCGTACGCCACGCGGACGACCACATCCACATCGTCGCCACCTTGGTGTGCGAGGACGGCAGCCGCCCCGACGACTACCGCTCCGGCAAGCGCGCCCAGGCCGAATGCCGCCTCATCGAAAAGAAACTCGGCCTCCGCCAAGTCGCCCCCGGCGACGGCACCGCTGCCCAGCGCCCCACCAGCGCCGAGCGCCACAAAGCCGAACGTCAGGGCCGCGAGCGCACCGCGCGGGAGGAACTGCGCGAGACCGTGCGCCGCGCGGCGGCCGGCGCCACCAGCGAGACCGAGTTCTTCGACCGGCTGGCCGCCGCCGGCCTCATCATCCGCAAGCGCCTCGCCCCCTCCGGCGACCTGCTCGGCTACAAGGTCGCCCTGCCCGACGACCGCAACAAGGACGGCGAACCGGTCTTCTACCCCGGCGCCCGCCTCGCCCCCGACCTGTCCCTGCCCCGCATCCGGGAGCGCTGGTCCGCCGACACCCGCGACCAGGACCCCGCACCGGCGGATGCGCCCGCCACTGTGGCGCCGAGCGGCCCGGCCGCCGCCCGCAGACGCACGGCCTCGGCCGCGTGGACCGCGATGCTGGTCATCGAGCACGGCGACGACGCCATCGCCGCCGCGTACATCGCCGCTGCCGGCGAGGTCCTGGACGCGCTCGCGAAGACCTCCGCCGCCCACACCAGGCGCGAACTGCGCGACGCCGCCTTCGCGTTCGAGCGGGCCTCCCGCTCCCACGTGCGCGCCGAGCGCGGCCACGACCGGGCCCTGCGACAGGCGGCCCGCGACCTCGTCTACAGCGGCCCGGCGCTGGGCCGCGGCGAGGACGGCGCGACCACCGCGATGGCGATCGACATGCTCTTCTTCCTCATCACCGCCGCCGCCCACTGGCACGCGAAGAAGAACCACGCCCAGCAGGCCGCCGCCGCCCGCCAGGCCGCCGAACACCTGCGCGCCGCCTACCAAGCCGCCGCAGCCCAACCCCTCGGAGCCCTCTACCTGCGGGGCCGACGCCTCAATCGATCGTTGCGGCAGCGGCAGACGACAGTGCTGCGCGAGGCGCTACCGGAACTGGCCGAACAGATCCTCGCCGAGCCCGGCTGGCACGCGCTCGCCGCCACCCTCGCCGACGCCGAGGCCGCCGGCCACGACCCAGCCGCCCTGCTCGCCGACGCCGCGGCACGGCGGGAACTCGCCACGGCGGAGTCCGTCAGCGACGTCCTGGTGTGGCGGCTGCGCCGGGTAGCGGACCTGCCCGCGGATACCACCGGCATGGTGCCCGACGCTCACACCGCACAGCGCTCGGCACAGCGCACCGGGCAGCACATCCCCGGACAGGCCCGACCTGGGCGCGGCCGGTCGTGACTGTGGACTTTGTGAATTGAACAGGTCAGCGGACTTCGGGCACGATCATGACGCGTGCAGGACGAGACGAGGGAGGACACCGGGTGTTTCACCGGATACGACGCCGCCGCGCGGAAGAGGAAGAGTTCAGCGAGGTGCAGCGCCGGGCGTACGAGGCGTGGCTGCAGATGGCCGACCAGGTGCCACCGGTCCTGCAGATGCAGCAGGAGCATCAGCTCGCGGAGCCGGCGCCGGTTGTGGACGACTTCCTCCCGCCGGAGCTGCGCGTCCCCAGCCACGACCAGCTCGACGGCCGGGTGATGCCCTGGCCGTGGCCGGTCGTCCTGGACGGCGAGGTCGTCGCCTGCGCCGAGTGCGGCGCCTACCGCGAGTGGCTCATACTCTCCACCCACGACCAGGTCTGGCTGCGCTGCCAGGCCGGCCACCAGCAGCACGAGACCCGTCTCGACACCGCGTGGTTCAACCGGCACTCCGGCCCGGGAGATGCCATCCACGCCACGTTCGAGGACTGCCTGCGGCACCTCGGCCACCGCTGACCGCCACTCCTTCGACCCCTTCTCGGGCCCACGGGCCCGCACTGTCCAACCGTCACCGAGCACCAAGGGGTCGTTCACCCATGCGCGTTCGCCTCACCCTCACCGCCCTCGGCCTCACCGCCGCCGCCCTCACCCTGCCCGCCTGCTCCGCCGGTACCAGCCAGGCGAAGTCCACCTCCCCGTCCTCCGCCCCCGCAGGCCACCCGGCCACCACCAAGCAGAGCGACGCCCCGCTGTCGTCGGCCGCGCTTCAGCCCCGCCTGCTCGACGAGAGCGACCTCGGGTCCGACTACACCCGCAAGCCGGAGGACACCTCCCGCCACGACGACGTCACCGTCACCGGCTGCCCCGCCTTGGAGAAGCTGGGCGGCGACGCGGCGGCCGGCGGCTCCCTCGACTTCCCCAACAAGGCGAAGGTGTCCTTCACCTACACCGGCGGCAGCGCCGGTTCGGAGGTCTCCGAGGAGCTGTACAGCGACACCTCCACGAAGCTGTCCGACCGCATCGATCGGATCTTCGACGCCATGACCGGCTGCCCGACCTACCAAGTCGTCTCCGGCAGCGCCGCCATCAATGTCACGTCACAGAAGACGACCGCGCCCCGGCTCGGCGACCAGCAGTGGAGCCAGCTGATGACCTTCTCTTCCGGTGGGCAGGACAGCCTCGTCAAGCAGACCGCGATACGTGAGGGAAGCCTGCTCCTGATCGTCTCCGGCCCGCCGGCCTTGGTCGACCAGCATCTCGGCAAGGCTCTCGCCAGGGCGACAGCGACTCGCTGACGCGCTCGCAACGGCGCCCTCGACCACCACGGTCGAGGGCGCCGGGCTCTGTCGCAGCTGGCGTCACATACTGCCGTCACGCTCCGAACCCCTTAGCGCACCGGCAAACACAGCAGCAAAGCCCGCCCTTCCCGGAATCGGGGAGGGCGGGCTTCATGCGTCGGGTCAAGGGCGGACACCGGCGTTCAGCCGGCCGGGGCGCGCAGGAGCCGGTCCCGGGTGCTCTCCGGCAGCACCCGGCGCAGGACCGGTGCGGTCGAGCTGAGCGAGGCGGCGAACGCGGCGACCAGGTCGTGCGGGACGCTGGCTGCGAAGGACGCCGCCCACAGGCACTGCGTGCCCAGCGCGGGCTCGGCCCATGCCTGCCATCCGACCGGTCCCGCAGCGTCGTTCTCGGCGACCAGGGTGCGCGGGTCGGCGTCCTGGATGAGGGGCGGGACCTCGCCGAGGCTGAGGTGGGAGGTGAAGGTCGGGTCTATCGCTGCCGCGTGGGGCTGGTCGATGTCGCGGAGCCAGCCGTGGGCGGTGACCGCGTCGAGGACCAGCTCGGGCCCAGCGAAGGACACGGTGGGCTGGTCCCGGGCATCGAGCGCGACGAGGAAGTCGGTGAGGACCTCGCCGGGGACGTCGGGGGTGAAGTAGGCCGACCACTGCGCGAGCGGACTGTTGGTATCGGCGCGGGCGCAGACCTGCCAGGCGATCGGCAGTTCGCCGAGGTGGAACGGCTCGTCCGCCAGGACCCACTGGGCCCACCGGAGGGTGTCGGGGCTGATGTGCAGGACGGTGCTGCGCAGGACCTGACGGTCCTCCGGCGCCTCGTCAGGTTCCTGGCGCCCGCGGACGATCGCAAGGCTCGACCAGCCAAGGCCGGCGAGCGTATCGGCGACGGAGTCGTAGAGGCGTCCGTCGTCCCCGGCCAGGTGCCGGGGACCGACCCAGTACGCGCGCTGGGCGCTGTTGCTGGCCGGCGGATCGAGGGGAATGTCGGGGTTCAGGGGCGCCTCCAAGGGCTCGGTGCCGGTCTACTTGCCGCGTGCGGTGCGGCGTTCCCGGCGAGGGGGTGCCTGGACGGGAGAGTGCCAGGTCAGGGCGACGGCGACCTCGGGCGGCAGATGACCGAGCTGGGCGTCCGGCTCCCGGCCTTCGGCGAGGTACACGACGGGCTGCCCGGTCTCGTCCACGGACTGCACGACCTGCGCCAAGCGGTGTGCCATCGGGAAGAAGGGATTCATGGCCTGGCGGACCGGGGCACTCCGGTCGCAGCCGGACAGCAGGTCGATGAGATCGCCGACAGTCATCTCCGGGGTCGTCACGAACAGCCTCCTGAGGTAGAGGGAAACGGGGAGCAGTGGAACCGTTCGGCGGGCGGCAGACAGACGACCGCGTGCGGGGCGGGGGCTACCTGTCGGTGTCCGCGCTCTCATAGGGGGCGTGAGGTCTCCAGCACGCGCGCCACGGCGGCGGCGACGATGTCCGCCGGCGTCTCGGTGTCGAACGACAGGTGGTAGCCACGCACCTTGGCCGTGCCGGTGACGGCGATCTTCCATCCCTCGCCGTCCGTGCCGGGGCGGCCGAGCGGGAACCAGCCGAGGTAGAACCGGCCGTCCTTGGAGCTGACGTGCACGTCCGCGCGGTCATCCACGATCAGGTGGAAGTCCTCCGCGGAGAACTGGTCCATGACCAGCGTGGGCTGGCCAGGACCGAGCTGCCACTCGCGCAGCCGCAGGGCCTCGACGGTGGTGGAGAAGCCAGGGCTCACGGGAGCTACGGTCACGGCGATCACCTCTCTGACCTGCTACGTTCCGGGGAAGGTCGTCTAGGTTGACATGGCCCTGCCCGCAGTTCCAGTCATTCGTGGATCTTTCTCGTCTGCCACCGGCGAACTGCGAGATCCGCCCTCGCCGTTCTAGGATCCGCAAGTCGATGCGCAGTGTCGGCTGACGATGCGCAATGAATGCGCAAATCCGGGGACCAGTGCGCAGTCGTTACGGTGCGTAGCCGTCGTGTCGATCTGGTGGTGAGGTCGATCTTGGTGAGACCGCACCGCGTTCAGCCGCCGGGGCCGACAGGTGGCGAAGGGCACCTGTAAGGTCCGTGATCGTTACGTTTCCTGGGATGCCGGGTGGTTTGACTAGGTTCGGTCAAGGTGTGCTGAAATCCTGGGCGGGCTGCGGCTGATGGGTCACACTCGGTCGCGGAGGGGGGATCGCGTGCGGTGGGCCGTTGGCCGCCGTGGCGTTCCGAGGTGTCGCGCTGCCCTGGGGAGGGCGGTGGGCTGATCGATGGGGGGACGTGTGACGCAGTCGCTTCCGGGGCAGCGCCCTGCTCACGAGCGGGCGGTCGGCAGGCGCGAGAGGCTTCCCGTGGTGGTGATCGGCGCTGGCCCGTACGGGTTGTCGGTGGCCGCTCATCTGCGGGCCGCCGGGGTTCCAGTGCGGATTTTCGGGGAGGTGATGGGCAGTTGGCGGCATGCCATGGCCACGGGGATGTTCCTGAAGTCGACCCCAGACGCCACCGACCTGTCGGCACCCGAGCTGGGCGGACGGCTATCCGACTTCCGCAGGGTGCGCGGTGAGTCGGAGCTGACGGAACTGACACCGATCCCGTGCGACGTGTTCGTGCGTTACGGGCAGTGGTTCCAGAAGCGGTACGTCGGTGACGTGGAACCGGCCAGGGTCGCCAGCGTCGACCGCGGCCCAAGCTCTTCCGGGTTCGCCGTAGGACTCGACGACGGCCGGCAGCTGACGGCGGCGGCCGTCGTGGTGGCGACCGGATTGAACGGACTGGCGTACATACCGAAGGAGTTGCTCCGCCTCGTGCCCGAGGGACCGGGAGCCGGGGCATTGGTGTCGCACACCAGCCACCACAGCGACCTGTCGCGGTATGCCGGACAGCGGATCGCGGTCGTCGGGGGAGGCCAGTCCGCACTGGAGAGCGCCGCGCTGCTGCATGAGGCCGGAGCCCACGTGCAGGTGCTGGTGCGGGAGCGGCGCGTTCTGTGGGGCTCGGTTCCGCAGCTTGGCCGACCGTGGCCGCAGCGGCTCGCGCAGCCCGCCTCACCCCTGGGGACGGGCTGGACACTCGCCGCGGTCTGCCGGGCACCAGGCGGGGTGCGACGGCTCCCCGCTGCCGCCCGGCTGCTGTTGTTCCGCCGGGCGCTGGGGCCCTCGGGCGGCTGGTGGCTGCGCGACCGGGTCGAGGATGTCGTGCCGGTGCGCACCTCGTCCCGCGTCACCCACGCCGAGGCATCCGGCTCCACTGCCCGGCTGGAACTCACCATGCCGGGTGGTTCGGAGGGGCTGGCTGTCGACCACGTGCTGGCTGCCACCGGCTACCGCCTCGACATCGACGCGCTTGCGTTTCTCGTCCCTACGCTACGGCGGCGCGTCGTCTGTGTGCCCGGCTCCAAGGCCCCTCAGCTGACCAGGACGTTCGAAACATCCGTGCCTGGTCTGTACGTCGCTGGTTCGCTGGCCGCCCCGACGTTCGGCCCCATGATGCGCTTCGTTGCCGGAACGGAGTACGCCGCCGCTCGCATAGCCCACGATGCCGCCCGATGGGTCGTCGCTCCATAAGCTGGACCGGTCTCCACGGAAATGAGGGGGGCGGAAGAGTGGGAGTATTGCCAGCGTGACGGCAAGTACCAGTGACATCGAGAAGGCGGCCGAGGTGCTGCGTGCCGGCGGCCTGGTGGCCCTCCCGACCGAGACCGTCTACGGTCTGGGCGCCAACGCCGAGGACCCCGCCGCCGTCTCGCGTATCTTCCAAGTCAAGGGGCGTCCGCCCTCCCACCCGCTGATCGTCCACATCGGCGGCGCGGAACTGCTGGACGACTGGGTCCAGGAGGTGCCCCAGGCAGCGCGCCTGCTGGCCGAACACTTCTGGCCGGGACCACTCACGCTGGTCCTGCGGCGCGGTCCCCGCGTGCCCCTCGAAGCGATCGGTGGCCTCCAGACGGTGGCCGTGCGTGTTCCCGACCACCCCGTCGCACTGGCGCTCCTGTCAGCCTTCGGCGGTGGTGTCACGGCCCCGTCTGCCAACCGCTTCGGCTCGGTCAGCCCCACAACGGCGGACCATGTCCGTGCCGAGCTCGGCGAAGCGGTCGACTTCGTGCTGGATGGCGGTCCCTGCTCGGTCGGTGTCGAGTCGACCATTGTCGACGTCACGGGCGATGCCGCAAGCATCCTGCGGCCGGGCGGGGTAACGCGCGAGGACCTCGAAGCGGTGCTGGGCTATCCGCTTGCGGTTCCCTCGACCAGCCGTGTCCGGGTGCCGGGCCAGCATCCGTCGCACTACGCGCCGCGGGCGCGGGTCGTCCTCGTCGAGCGGGAGAAGGTCGTCGCCGAGGCGGAGCTGGCGCAGGAGCTGGGGCACCAGGTGGGTGTCTTTCTGCCTGATGGCTTCGCCGACGCTGCGGTGAAGGTGCACGCCGTGGTGGCGGTCCCCGGTTCGGTGGCCGCCTATGCGCGCGGGCTGTACGGGTTCCTGCGCGAGCTCGACCAGCAAGGGTGCGACCTCATCATCGCGTCCTTGCCGGTGGAGGAGGGACTGGGACTGGCGATCGCCAACCGGCTCCGCCGCGCCGCAGGGCCCCGGCCCACTATGTGACCAGCGCCGACGCTGTGCCCTTACTGCTCCCGGAGACGAGGACGGGGCGGATTCGTGGCGGATTCGGCTGAGCGCCCACCAGCCTGGCAGGCCGGGCACAGCTGGTGCCGCCCCTCGTCGGTGACGACCGTTCCCCATCCCCGGCACACCTCGCAGCCCGCGGCCCGCGCCGGGTCGGCGCGGGGGACGGTGCTGGGCACCCGGTCGTCTCCGTGAGCCATCAAAGGCCCTTCCATGGACGATCAAGCAGTGAACGTGAGAGGTTCCTCATCCACCGTATACGGGTCTCCTCCGGCCGCAGCAAACTCACGCTGAGCAGCCACGGCCGGGGCGGTCAGGACGCGGCAGGGACCGCCGCGTCGAGGCCGCGAGAGGCGACGAGCTGTGCACTGCCGTCGGACAGGCGGTAGCACAGGCCCACCACGGCGGCCTGGCCGGCGGCGACCTTCTCGGCCAGGACCCGGGAGCGGTCCAGCAGCAGGTCGACGGTGTGCCTTATGTGCTCGGCCAGGACCTCCTCGGGCTCAACCTGTCCGGCGGCCCGCGCAGCCAGCACGCTGGGAGTAACGCGCTCGACGACGTCCCGGATGTACCCGGCCGGTGCCATGCCGTCCTCCAGCGCGGCGCACGCAGCGCCGACCGCGCCGCACGAGTCGTGACCGAGCACGATCACCAGCGGACAGCCCAGGATGTCTACGCCGTACTCGATGCTGCCCAGCACCTCCGGGCCCATGACGTGGCCGGCGGTGCGGACCACGAAGAGGTCGCCCAGGCCGCGGTCGAAGATGATCTCGGCGGCCAGCCGGGAGTCGGAACACCCGAACAGCACCGCGAAGGGCTGCTGGGACGGTGCGATCTCAGCGCGGCGGGCGGCGTCCTGATTGGGGTGCTCGGGGACGCCGGCGACAAAGCGCTGGTTACCGGCCAGCAGCAGATCGAAGGCGTCGCGGGGCGTCGGAGTCTTGATCTCGGTCATGGCCGAAGCCTACGAGGCGGATGGTTCGTTGGCAGTGCGTGGATGCTCACAACGCTGATGCGGAGCCCTTTGCGGCCTCGCCGGCGGCGTACCGGCTGCTGCCCGAGTCGGATGGTCACAACGATGCCGGCGTGCGTGAACGCGCGGCGAAGCGGGTGGCGTCGTGGAACGGACGTGCGGTGATAGTCGCCATCTCGGTGGCCACCGTGATCCTCGCGGTGGTGTCCGTCGTAGTGCATGACCTGCCCAGGTGAGCGTCTATGAGCTGTTCGGGGAGCCGGTGGTGCGGTGCTGGCATGCCGCGGGCGGCTAGCTCCCGCCAGGGCAGCAGGATGACGAGACGGGCGGGCGGACCGGTCGCCAGGCCCCGGCGCCTCCACAGCCCGCGGGTCCTGCGCAGCCTGCGGGTCCTGTGCAGCCCGCACAGCCGCCCGCCCGGCTGGACCGCACTCCCAGCGGTGCAGCCGCGCAGTGCCCGTGCGCAGCGTGCGCGGACGGCAAGCCGCCCGGGCCGTGAAGGCCGCTTCCGCCCCGGCCCCGGGCCGGCCGCGCCGGGTGTAGACATCCCCGCGGGTTGAGGGTTCTCCTGGACACACACCGTCCGCGTCGCTGACTGGGGGCGCCGTGCACGACACTCTCCACGTCGCTGTACAGCCGACCGGGCCCGGTCGCTGCCGGGTGACCGTGGCCGGGGACCTCGACGTGGTCAGCGCCCCGGATGTCCGGGACACCCTCCGATCCGCCCTGGCCGATCACCGCAGCGTGGTGGTGGACTGCGGCGGGCTGACGTTCTGCGACTGCACCGGCCTGTCCGCGCTGCTGGCCGCCGCCCGGACGGCGAAGGCCAGCGGCAGAGACCTGCGGCTGTGCGCGGTCCCGCACCCGCTGGCGAGGCTGCTACGGCTGACCCACGCAGGCAGTGCCTTCACCATCGACCAGCCGAACGAACGGTGAAGCCCGCAGGTCAGGACGCGGTGCGGCGCGGGGCTCCGCCACGGGATCTGAAGGTCGCCCCGGCGTCTTCGAGCAGGCGGTGCACGCCGCCGTAACTGCGGCCGGTCTCCTCCGCCAGTGCCCGGATACTCGCGCCGGAGTCGTATTTCTTCTTCAGGTCAGCCGCGAGCTTGTCGCGTTCCGGGCCCGGAGTGAGCCGGCGGGCCTGATTCTTGTTCGGCATGGGGCGGATTCCTCCCGGAGAGACTGCGGTTGCTGCCATGATCGCGTGAGGGCGTGGATGCGGCTACCGGTTCGGCGGAAGGCCCGGACGAGAGGTGAGGGCGGCTGGTGACGACCACGGACCCGGCCCAGCGGGAGGACCTGTTCACCCGCACCGTCGATGAGCACCCGGTGCAGCTGGTACGGCCCGCGGACACCAACCGTTCGACCTGGGCGCAGCGTACGAGGGCAGCCGCTATCTGGGCACCGTGTCCGCAGAATTGTACGGTGGCTGGCCCCGGTGGCGGATGCAGACCCAGGACACGTCGGCGTCAACCCCGGGAGCGTCCATTCCGGGCCTGCGCCGGCAGCGCCGTCACGAACCGACCGGTCCGTGGCCTGTCTTGAGAGTCACCGAGTGTCCCGTTCTGGCCTTCACCCGCTCGCCCGGGGATGATCCTTCGGCCGTGGCCGGTGACCAATTCCAACAAGGCCCTGACGGGCAGATGGGCCTCCGCCGGATGACGCAGCCTGCGGTCCAGATGGATGGTGTAGCGCGTGCGCCGTCCCTCTCGCTCCCGGCTGAGGTAACCGGCCTGTTCGAGGTCGGCGACGACCCGCTGGGCGGTGCGTTCGGTGATGTGGCAGACGGCCGCGAGGTCGCGGATACGCGTGACCGTATCGCGGGCGGTGGCCAGCAGCACGCGCGCGTCGTTGGTGAGGAACCCCCACTCTCCGGACTGCTGGTTCGCGATCGCCTGCCTTTCGATGTCGTCGTGCCGGACGCACCGGCAGAGAACATTCGGGAAACCCGGTTCATCCATTGTCTGCAGGGAAGCAGGGTTGCGTGGTGGAGGCATCGTGCCTTTCGGGCGGTCGTGCGGGCCTTGCCGGATAGGCTCGCGGCATCCTATTCAAGGTCCCTGCCGAGACGGTGAGGCAAGCGCAATGGACGATCTGCCCTCGGTCGAGACGACCGTGTCGGGCCGCTGCCTGGTGGCCACGGTGCGCGGGGCCATGGACTATGCCACGCAGCCAGAGCTTCGTCAGCGGCTGAAGCACGTGATCACCCACTCGGAGCGGGCAGTCGTGCTGGAGCTGACGGATGTGTCGTTCTGTGACTCGGCGGGGCTGAGCGTGCTACTGGGAGCCCGTCGCGAGGCGGAGAAGGCAGCGGTGGTGCTGGTCTTGGCCTGCGTCCCGGTCCCGCTGCGCCAGATCCTTCAGATGACCCGAGCCGATCAGGTCCTGCCGACCTTCGACACCGTCGCCGACGCCGAGGCCGCCCTGAGCAGCTGACAGCAACGGGGCACGTGACGGTCCTCGCGGGCCGCTCCGGTCCGGACCGCACAGCCGCCGTCCCCCGCCGCCACCGTCTGCCCCATCCTCGCCGCGGAACCCGACGGCACCGATGAGGCGCGGATGCCCGTCCGGTCTTCAAGATCAACCCGCGCCCCGCGTGTCTGGGCCACATCCCCTGACTCCGTGCTGAAGCGCCGCACCAGACGCCCACGCGGTGACCATGCCCGTTTGCACCTGGCCGAACCGGTGGAACTACACAAGACCGAGCACCCGCACCCGCGCCTCACCAAGCGTGACCGCCGAAGACGTCACCAAGCCGCCGACTGCGCATCAGCCGTCGACAGCCCCGCGCCGCCACCCTGCGCACGGTCGGCAATACAGCAGGTGGAAGGCTCGTCGTTGCTAACGAATCTGCGGACCCTAGAGCCGTACCACGCGTTGCCCCGGGCCGTCGGCAGCGAGGACGCGGGGTACCGACAGCTCGCGAACATCTGCGTCAGGGCGCGTTCAGAATCTGAACACCAGCCGTGCTCAGACTCTGAGCACTCCACGCGTTCAGTTTCTGAGCAGACCGGCCTCTCCCTTGGACGGATCAGCCAGGCCAACACGGTGCTACAGGCAGGCGCCCGGCCTCGTGGATCCGGTGATCAACGGTGCCATGGCCCTGGACGACGCATACACCATCGCCTGGGCAACCACGGCTCCTCGGCGACTTTGCCAGTCACCCCTCTTTGCCAGTCACCCCTCCGGGCCGCTTGTCGCATCCTGCTCTCGGCCATGACAGAAGCCTAAGAGCCGACACCGGCCGCGCGGTGGCCGGTCCCGCCGGCCGGCGCAGGGCCGGAGGCTGCGTAGCAGGCCAGACTTTCCCGGCCACCGCCGGCTTCAGCACGGCCGCCTGAACCGCCCCGGCGAGGGCGCTGCACGACTGCGGCCGGCCACGGTAGTCACGCCGAGTTGTCCCCTCTTGCCGGGCGTGTCCCGGGATCGCGGGGGTACACGCGTTGCGTAAGGCGCTCAGGCAGAGGGCGGTGGACATGGACGAGGCTGCCGAAGTCCGGGGCCAGGAGCGGCATGACATAGCGCTGCTGGCCCGGTCGTCTGCAACCTACGAGGGCAGCCCGGCCGACATCGCCCAGGCTCGCGCGCTGGCCCGCGACTTCCTGACCGGTGTGCAGGCCGAGCACGGGCTCCCGGTGTCGGACCGGGCCATGGGCACGGTGCAGTTGGTGGTCAGCGAGCTGATCACGAACGCCTGCAAGTACGCGCCCGGCCCGTGCCTGCTGGATCTGGAGCTGGCTGGAGGCACCATCGCCATCACGGTCTGGGACAGCCGCCCCCTTCTCCCGGTGGCCCGGGCCGCCGATCCGGGCCGGGTGGGCCAGCACGGCCTGGAGATCGTGTTGGCCGTGTGCCAGGACTTCGAGGTGCACCGGGAGGCGGTCGGCAAGCGCACGGTCGCCTCGGTGATGCTCGCCGACGACCCCGGCGGAGACGTCGCGGGCCGCCACCGTTGACCCAGCAGCACCCGTCCGGGGCCCGTCAGGGTGTTGCCCGGGCTGGGCCGTTCTACGCTGGCCGCAGCCGCCCTGGTGGACGGGGCCGGAGCGGACCGCACCGTCCGTATCCTTCATTCTCCGGCTGGCCGGTGCTCCTCAGACCAGTCACCGTGCACCAGGGGCAGGCCGCTGCCCTGGCCGGGTGAACAAGGCCGGGCCGCCCGCCTCCCGTGGCCCTGGCCGCTCGTTGGGGTGTGCGTGGATGCTCGCCGTGACCGCGCAGAGCCCTGCGCGCCCCGGCCGGAGACCTTCCGGCCCTCGGCCGAATCCGGTGATCACAGCAGTGCCGCCGAGCGGGCAGGTGGGAAGCTGCGGCCCACGGCGTGGCATGGGCGGGCCGTGATGCTCGCCATCTCGGCGGCCACCGTGATCCTCGCGGTGGTGTCGACGGCCGTGCCCGGCCTTGCGTGGTGAGCGTTTATGAGCTGTTCGGGGAACCGGTGGTGCGGTGCTGGCGTGCCGTGACCAGCCAGCTTCCGCCAAGGCAGCAGGATGACGAGATGGGCGGGCGGAGCGGGCGGCCCCAGTCCCCGGAGCCGCTGCCCGCGGGTCCTGTGCAGCCCGCGGGACCGCCCGCCCGGCTGGACCGCACTCCCAGTGGTGCAGCCGCCAAGTGCCCGTGCGCAGCGTGCGCTGACGTGAAACCGCCGGGGACGTAAAGGCCGCGGCTTCCGTCCCCGGCCCGGGGTCGGCCGCGCCTACGCTCAGCGTCGTCGCCGACATCGCCGGCGACGACCTGCCGAACCGGATCCTGCTGCAGCTCCCCGCGGGTTACGACCTTCTCTTCGGTCGCCCCCAGCCAGCCTGACCAGTTGGGGCGCAGCACGACACAGTGCTCGGCCGTGCCGGTGTGAACGATCCACGCGCGGGCCGGCCTGCGCTATGCCGGGGCGGCGTAGCGGTGGCACGCCGCAGGGGCTGGAGGCTGGGTAGCGGTTCGGCGTCGATAGACGCCAGCAGGCCCCCGGATGCGCTTTCGGGGGCCTGCTGGCAGTGGTCGATCTTGGGCTAGTTGGTCTTGCTGTTGTCGTCGGGCTCGGGCTCGGCAGCCGTACGACGGCGCACGGCGATAAGGGTGACGGCGCCGGCGACGACGAGAAGCCCCGCGCCTGCGGCGATCCAGGGGGTGCCGTCGGCGCCGGTGTGGGCGAGGGAGCCTGCCTGGGTCGCCGGCATGGAGCCGCCGTCCGGGACCGCGGCTGCCGTGGACGAAGGGTCGGCATCCGGCGTGCCGGGGCTCGGCGCGGAGGGCTTGGTGCTGCCGCTGTCGCTGCCCGGCTTGTCGGCGGGGGTGGACGGAGTGCTGGTGGGCTGTTGCGTCGGCTTGTCCGAAGGGTGGGGCTTGGGGTTGGTTGCGGTCCTGGTGTTGGTGACGGTCACAGTCACAGGGGCGCCGGGGCCGGCGGTGAACGTCTTGGGCGTCTTGTAGAGGTCGTACCCGGCGGGAGCCTTGACCTGCTTGACCCAGAACTCTGTCTTCCGACTCGAGACCGGCAGCTCTCCGGAGGCCGTGCCCTCGGCCCCCGTCGTCAGGGTGAGCAGCGTCGAGGCGCCGGTGCCGATGTTCACCGTTGCGCCGGACAGGAGCTTGCCGGTCTTGTCGTCCTTGGCCTGCAGGAGGACCTTGGCGGCCTTGAACGGGTCGGTGATCGTCAGAGGCGTGGTCACGCCGGGGGTGACGATGACGTCCTGGTCGGCGACCACGTCGAGCAGAGGGTTGCCGCTGGAGACCTCCTTGAGCCGGTAGACGCCGGCTGCCAGGCCGTTGAAGGCGAGCTTGCCGTCGGTGTCGGTCTTCCCCTGGGCCACTTCCTTCCCGGTGGTGTCGAGCAGGGTGAACGATGCGCCGGCCAGCAGGTCCCCGCCGGCATCCTTCTTGGTGATCTGGACGCCGCCGGTGGGGACGGCACTCGTGGCCGGGGTGGGCTCGGCAGCGTGGGCCGAAGCGGTCGGTACACAGGCCAGGGTGCCGGTCACGGCAGCGGCAACGACGAGGGCCGCGGTCGGCATACGGGTGCGCATAAAGAAGGGTGGCTCCTTGATCGGTGTGGAGAAGGGGTCAGCGGGTTCGGCGCGGGGCTGGGCCCGGAGGGGGCGTGGCGACCGGCGAAGAGAGAGGCGCCTGCTTTGCCCCCGTTGCCGCCGCCACGATGTAGAGGAGGTCGCGGGTGGGGAACGGGACGTCTTTCACGGTGCGGCTGACCGGCACGGTGGCGATCATCGAGATGGTGAATGCCGCAACCAGCGCGGTAGGCGTGCCGAAGGAGAACTGGGCGCGCCAGTACGGCTGATCGGGGTGTCCGCCCCAGGCCGTCCAGGTGGGAGCGTCGGAGCCGGCGTAGCGGTGCCGTACGCCTGCGAGGTCGTCGGGGGCACGGAAGAATTGCGTGCCGTCGGTCTTGACCTGGTGGCTCCAGCCGCGAGCGAGCAGCGGCGTGTACGCCTCCTGCGGCGCAGTGTCGTCCTCGAACAGCCGGTCGCGGTCGCTGTGGCGGCCTTCGAGGTAGAGGTCGAGCAGTTCGGTATGGACATCGTGAAGCAGCTCGATCGGGGTGGTGGCGTCGAAGGTGATCTTCCAGGTCGGCTGAGCGAACGGGACGCGGTTCGCAGCAATGGTCCACTTCCCCTTGCTGAACGTGTCGGAGGGGACGAGTCCGGTGAACAGGCGCAGGCAGGGGCTGCTGGCGAGCGCCGGTCCCGTCCCGGGCTGGTGCAGCGACCAGTCCTCATCAAAGGGGAAAGGCCAGGCGATGTGGAGGTCGGTGGGGCCGGGGCCCGCCAGATGGCGGGGCAGGACCTTTACTTCCCTGTCGGGGCCGAGGTTGTTGAAGGGGTCGGACGACACGGGGCTCCTGTCAGGGAGGGCGCGGAGCAGCTGCAGGCGTGAGCCCAAGTGCCGCGCGGGAGGTGGATATGGAGGTGAAGGGCCGGCCGGTTCAGCGGGCGCGGCTCCCGCTGCGGGAGGGCGGCGGGGATGGAGCCTTGCGAGCAGTACGGCCCACCGCTCGGCTCGGTGCGGATGCCGTCCACGCGCCGGGGAACCAGACGGTGGTGTACTGCTCGATCGCCTCGCGCAGTCCGGCTGTGTGAGCGCCTTGCCACGGCACCCAGTCGGGACGGTCCCGGAACTCCTTGAACGTGCCGTATCCCGAGTTCTGCGGCGCTCGGCCCTGTGTCGCGTCGCGGTGGTCGAACGTCTTGTGGTCCTCGAACCGCAGGACCACAGCGTCGAGTTGGCCACGGTCCTGATGGAGGGTGGCAAGCCGCAGGCCGTCGTACTCACCGGCGCGGATGGTCGGGGAGAAGTCGATCCGCAGCCGCAGAGGGCCAGAGGTGGGAGCGGCGTAGAAGGTGGCGCCGACGACGGTTGCCTCGGTGAAGGGGAGCTTCAGATGCTCCATGAAGAACTCTCGGGCGTGCAGGGCCAAGCGGTGTCTCCGGTTGGGCAGTCAGGTGGTGGGTGGTTCAGCGTCGCGGGCCGGGAAGCGCCGGACCACTGGTGGTGCTCCAGCGCGGGACGCTTGTGGCGGGAAGCACGGCCGGCCGACGGGAAGCGGCTCGCCGTACGTCGAGCGGCGTCGGCGCCGGCGGGCGCGGCGGGGAGATGGGAGTGAGCCGGGCCATGCCGTCGACGTAGCTGTAGGTGGCATCGCGCCACCGCGGTAGCGGTGCGGGATCGGAGACGCACTCGGTGACGGCTTTCAGCAGGGCGACGGGGGTGTGGGTGCTGGCGGTGGCGTACCAGGCGGGACGGTCGATGGAGGTGCCGGCCCACAGCTGCCAGCGGGCGTCGCGGGTGGTCAGCTCGGCTTCCGGGTCGAGGCGTCCGGTGGTGAACTCCAGCCCGGCGAGCCCGTCGGGCGACTGGATCGCGAACACTCCCCAGCGGGGGCGGTCGATCTGCCAGCCGCGGTTGATGAGGGGGACCACGGCGAGGAATGGGTCGCGGTCGGCGCTGCGCGGGTCCGACGTCGCGAGATAGGCGTCCGGGCCCTGTGCGTACGCGTCGGCGAGGACCGTGGTGAAGGCTTGGACGAACTCCGTCGGACAGGAGTCGCTGAAGCACACTCCCCACGCTGGCGGACCGAAGGGGTCCTTGTAGGCGTTGATGCGCCACAGACCGTCGTCCTCGCCTTCGGGGAGGTAGCCGAGGCGGACCCGGCCATCGGGCGCGTTCACATAGGCGTTGCCGAGGTCGTCATTCTCCAGGTGCCAGCCGAGGGCGAACAGCGGGGCCAGGGCGGGGTCGCCACACCCGGTCGTGCCGGCGAGATAGCGCGGGGAGACATAGACGTCCCCGTCGATGGTGCGAAAGTCGTCGTGAGGTGGCACTCGACTCCTGAGAGGTAGGGGTTGCGGGGTGGTTCAGCCCGTGGGGAACAGTGCTGCTTGGAGGTCGTTGGGCCGGCCCGTGTAGTGCAGCGTTTGCAGCCCCAGACTGCGGGCGGCGCGGCAGTTGTCCGCCCGGTCATCGACGAACAGCACGCGCTGCGGGTCGACACCACCGCTGGCGGCCAGGGCGTGCAGATAGGCGGCCGGATCGGGTTTGCACACCTCGAGCCGGGCCGAGTACAGGGCCTGGGTCATCAGGCGGCGCCAGGGGTGGGTGTCGAGGACGTCGCTGAGGTGGCGGGGCGCGTTGGACAGCAACACCATCGGCAGTCCTGCCTGGTGGGCGCGGCGCAGGACATCAACGACGTGGTCGTCGGTGGTGGTCCACATGGCGGTGTCGGCGGCGCGCAGTTCGCGCAGCAGCCGCGGGCCGGGATGGTGGCCGAGGACACGGGCCCAGTACGCCAGGTCGCTCAGCTGGCCGGCGTCGTAGGGCTCTCGGGCACTCCAGAAGGCGGTCTGGAAGGCGGTGAGGTCCTCCTCGGGCCAGGCCGCGGTGCGGGCGAGGTGACACCACTGGCCGGTCGTGGGCTGCACGCCGATGACGCCGTTGTAGTCGAAGATCACGGCATCAAGGCCGGGGTGCGCGGTGTTCGGGTTCAAGGGGTGGGGTGCTCCAGGGCTCGGTGGGAAAGGGCGGCGACGGCGGCTGCGAGCAGGGCGGGCAGCAGCAGCGCGGTGGGCAGAGTGGTGAGGCTCGCGAGGGCGCCGATGAGGGCGGGCCCGGCGAGCAGGCCGAGGTAGCCGATGACGGCGACCGTGGCCACGGCTCTGGGGCCCCCAACACCGGCTGCGGTGATCAGGCACGGGACGGTGATGGACAGACCAAGGCCCAAGGCCGTCCAGCCGGCCAGTGCCAGCGGCACCGTGGCGGCCAGGACGCCGGTGGCCAGCCCGGCCGCCGCCAGAAGCGCGCCGGCACGGACGATGGTGGGAGCGCTGAAGGCTTGGGTGAGGCGGTCGCCAGCCAGGCGTCCGGCGGCCATGGCCGCGCTGTAGAGGGCGAACGCGGCAGCGCTCACGGCCGCAGGGGCGCCCAGGCTGTGCAGGTGGACCGCGGCCCAGTCGGCTGCCGCCCCCTCGCCCAGCAGGCTCGCGGCGGCCAGAGCACCGAGCAGCACCAACGTCCTTGCCGAGAGCCTCGGTTGAGCGCCTGCTGGCGCCGGAGGCCGGTCGGTTCCGCTGAGAGAGCGGGTGACCGGTGTTACGGCAAGGGCAAGGCCGGCGAGGGACAAGCCGGTGGTGAGGAAGAGGACTCGGTGCGGAGTGTGGGCGGTGGCGGCGGCCAGGGCGGCACCGCCGAGCGCGCCGAGGGAGTAGGCGGCATGCAGGCCGGACATGATCGGCCGGCCGGCGGCGTTCTGGCAGCGCACCGCCGCGGAGTTGGCGGCCACGTCCGCCACCCCGTGGGCGGTCCCGAAGGCCCATGCCGCCACCAGCAGCGAGGGCAGGGTGCGGCACTGGCCCAGCAGGGCCAGGCACCCGGCCAGAGCGACGGCGCCGGTGGTCAGCAGGGCAGGAAGACGGTGCGGCCGGGCCAGCCAGCCGCCGGTCTGCAGGCCGGTGACCATGCCGAGCGCGGCGGTCAGCAGCACCAGCGCCAGATCTGCGGTGCTCAGGTGGGCTGTCTGCTGGACGGCCGGCATCCGGGCGCCCCACACCGCCATCACCACACCGAGACCAGCGAAATACCCGGTCAGCAGGCGACGGCTGGTCCGCACGGCCGCGGGTGTCCGCCTCACGCGGCCGACCCCACTTCGGCGGCGGGGGTGAGCTGGACGGTGAGGGAGCGGGCTGCCTGCTCGGCGCGGGCGCGTGCCAGATCGCCAGTGGGCCCGGTGGTGATCAGGTAGCCGATCCGGGCGGTGAACATGTCCCCGCCGTCCGCGGGCAACAGGAGCTGGTCGCCGGGGTGGTGCTGGAAGTGGAGCTTGTCCAGCCACGGCGGGCGGGCACCATCCATGTGCAGCTCGGTGAGGGTGCCGGAGGTCTCGGGGTAGAGCAGGTGGATCGCGGCGGCCGAGGACCTGGTGGGGTTGAGGTCGGGGGCGCGGTCGCAGGCAATGTCGGCGGCGGCGCGCGGCAGGTCGATGCCGGTGGCGAGGCGGACCAGGTGGCCGATCATGTCGCCGGCGATGCGGCCGTTGACCTCCACCAGCCGGGGACGGCCATCGACGAGGCGCATCTCGACGTGGCTGACGCCATCGGTGATCCCGAGCGCGAGGATCGCGGCCTGCGCAGCGGGGGCGACCACATCGAGGAGCGGGTCGGCGGCGTCGACCGAGTGCGCCAGCTCCTCGAAGAAAGGCGGTGCGCTGACGGTCTTGCGGGTGACGGCAACGACCGTGGTCTGGCCCCGGTAGGTGACGCATTCGACCGAGACCTCCGGCCCGTCGAGGTACTCCTCGACCAGCACGCTCGTGCTCTCCAGCCCCCGTCCGGCCGCCCGGGCCGCGAACGCGTATGCCGCGGCGAGCTGCTCGGGGGTGTCGACGCGGATCACGCCGATGCTGGCCGCATGGCTGGCCGGTTTGAGCACGACCGGGTAGCCGATCCGCTCGGCCGCCGCCTCAGCCTCTAGGTGGGTACGCACGCTCACCGAGGCGGCCGAGGGAACCCCATGGCGGGCGAACAGGGTCCTGGCGGTGGCCTTGTTGCGGCACGCCTGCATCGCCTCCGGCGCGGTGGTGGGCAGGCCGAGCTGGCGTGCGAGGCGGGCGACCGGGACGAGGTACCACTCGGTCCAGGTGAATACCCCGGCCAGGTCGTAGCGCTCAGCCAGGGTGCGGCCCGCGGCCAGCAGCGCCGCCTGGTCGGTCGGGTCGGGTACGACCATGCAGTCCCGGATGTACGGCACCTCCCACGACGGCTCCTCACCGGTGATCAGGACGACGTCGTAGACGGCAGCAACGCTTTCCAGGCAATAGCCGCGATACGCCTCGGCTTCCATGTCGGCCGCGGCAACGGCCAGAACGACGGGACGGTCGGACAAGAAGGTGCTCCTCAAGAAATCAAGTCACAGATGGGCGAGGGGTGGAGTGGTTCACGGGCTGCGACGGCGGCGGACCTCTATCGCGGAGGACCACTCCGGGTGCTCGGCGAGCAGCCTGCGGGCGTACAGGGCCGTGTAGTTGTTGTTCAGGCCCTTCACTGCGTGCGGGTGGCGCCAGCGCAGGACCTCGAACAGTGCCTTCATCCCGACCCGCTTCGCCCCGGCCGCAAGGCGCTGGACGACGAGCCACTCCAGCTCCCGGTAGACCCACGGGTGTTGGGAGTCGAAGGCGTGGAACTGCTCACTGATCGTGGGCCCCTCCCGGTACGGGAGGGCGAGGCCGGGCAGGTTGTCCTGCGTGAGGGTGGACATGAGCGCAGGGGCTCCTCTCTCAAGCCGGGAGGTCAGGCGGGAAGTGCGGGCAGGTTGCGCAGCCGGGCGAAGGCGGCCGTCAGACCGAGGGCCTGCAGGAGGGCGACGGCGGTGATGATGGGCCCGAGCTGGGCGGGCGGCACGGCGGCGACGAGCAGGCCAGCGGCGGGGAAGGGCAGCAGGAGCAGCAGGATCGTCACTGCCAGGGTGCTGCCGAACACCTCGGGCGGAATGAGGTGGGAGCGCAGGGTGCGCAGGACGACCGTCAGGCCCCCTTCGCCGGCCATCAGCGCGGCCACCAGCAGCAGGTACGCGCGGTAGGTGTCGGCCTGGGAGAGGGCGAGGGTTGCTGCGGCGGCCACGGCGGCGGATGCCGCGCCGACCGGCCACAGGCCCCAGCGGTCGATCGCCCGCCGTGCGGCGGTGATGGCGAGCAGGGAGGCGACAGCCGCCGCGGACCAGACCGCTCCGGCGTCCGCGCTGGAGCGCCCCAGCTTGGTGACCACGATCACCGGCATGGCCGCCTGGAGCAGGGCCACGGCCGTGTTGGAGACGAGAAGGCCGCCGACCAGCCAGGCAAGGGCGGGCAGCGAGCGCAGCGTGGCCCAGCCCGTCCGCAGCCCGCTCGCCGACTGCTCCCTGGTGGCGTCGCCGCGCGGGACGGCCCGTTCGCGGGGGCTGAGCACGGCGGCCAGGAGGGAGAAGCCGGCGAGCGTGGTGAGCATCGCGGCCGGGCCGCCGTGCTGCAGCAGCAGGCCGGAGACCAGGGGCCCGGCGAGCATCGCGCTCTGGTCGATCCCCAGCAGGACGGACTGCACCCGGTGCGCCCCGGTACGGGCCACCCGGCTCGCCTGGCCGCCGGCGGTCTCGGCCGCGACGTAACTGAACTCGGTGGCAACGCCCGTCACCGCGGAGAGCGCCATCACCGTGGTCGTCGCCGCCGTCGTCGCGGCGCCGGCCACCGTCAAGACGACGGCTGCGGCAAGGACGACCAGGGCGCGGATGACGCAGGCGGCGCGGAAGACGCGCCCGGTTCCGTGGCGGTCGACGAGCGTGCCGGCCACCGTGAACGCGGCGAGCCTGGGCACCCACTCCAGCGTGAACGCCAGGCCCGTCAGCGCCGCCGACCCGGTGGTGGCCAGCACCAGCAGGGGGATGCCGTAGGTGGTCATCGCGAACGCGGCACCATCAGCCGTGCGCGGCAGGTAGACGCCACGCAGCAAGGAAGGGCGGCGTGCGTGCCGGGGGGCGGTGCGCGCCCTCACGCGGCAAGCTCGTGCTCGGCGAGCCGGGCGGCCTGCGCGTGGTCGTGCAGCCACTGGCCCAGCAGGTCGCGCGGCCCGGCAAGGTCAGCAAGCGCCTGGTCACTGAGCAAGTGGTCGGCCGCCGGGGTGTCGGCCAGGAGGGCGAGGGTGTGCTGGATGCGGCCGGTGAAGTCCGCGACCGGCTCCGGGTAGGCGTGGCGCCGGGCCCAGCGGGCGATCGCGTCGTAGACGTCGGCCAGCTCCGCGCCAGATGTGGTCAGGGCCAGCCCGGCGCCGGGCCGGATACGGACAAGGCCGAAGGCGCGGGCGACGTCGGTGGCCTGCCGAAGATGGTGCTCGGTGAGATCGGCAAGGGTGCGCGCCAGTCCGCGCGGCGGGATGGGCCCGTTGTCGTCGATCTCGGTGATCAGGCGGACCAGGCCCGGCGAGGACAACTGCGCGCAGAAGCGCCGGACATCAGCCGTGGAGAAGGAGGTGCTCATCGGCGCGGACCTCCCGCCAGGACGGCCGTCGCCGGGCGTGCGGCGGGGGCGTGGGAGAACAATGCACGGTGCTGCCACGCCGGAGGTGCGGGCGGGCCGGTCCTGACCGGCGCCGGCGCTGCCGGCGGGGCGGGCAGCCGGGAGGGGTGGCTGACCCAGGTGCGCGGAGCCGGCGCATTGCCGGCTCGGCCCCACACCGGGTGATGGGCGGCCTGCGCAAGGGACTCTCCCGCCGACCACGCGGACAAAGCCCCGAACACGGGCCCCAAGCCCTCCCCTGCCGCGGACAAGCGGTAGGGCTGACCGATGCCATCGGTATCGACCAGGCCGTCGGCAACCAGCTGCCGCAGCGGGGGATAGATGTTGGTCCAGTCGCTGTCGGGCATGACGATCCGGGCCAGGGAACGGCCGCTGGCCTCGCCTCGGGACTTGAGCACCCACAAGATCGCGGCGGCGTGCCGGCGGGTCAGGAGGGAGAGGCTGTCCTCGATCTGCTCGATGGCCGACAGCGGCTTCTCCGGCTGCTCCAGGTGCTCCTCGGCCCAGGTGGCGATCATCGGCAGAACCGGCAGCAGCGCGGCTGCGCGATCGGTGTGGCCGTACGTGACGTGCCGTGGGCTGTGCTCGGTGCGCTCAACGAGGCCGTCATCGCACAACGTCCGCAGCTTCGGATGAAGCTGGCCGTTCTGCAGCCAGGAGATCTTGCCCGCGATCTCGCTGTAGCGCAGCGGCCGACCGGCCAGCGCCAGCAGGATCCGCACGTTCCAACGCGGGGTGATCATGGCGAGTGCCTCGGTGACCCGGGCGATGTCGGCGCCGGTGTCAGGGGGCAGAGCGGTGAGGGACAAGGCTGGAACTCCTGGGTGAGGTAAGAGGGTTGCCCGAAGGTCAGCGGGTGGGAGCGGCGCTCGTGGCCCGGGCGGGAGGAGCGGGCAGAGCCGTTGCGGGGGCCGACGACGGTTCGGGCCGGTCGGCGGGGGCCAGGCTGCCCAGGACGGCGGAGACGGTCTTGGCCTGGACGTCGCGTACGGCGACCGCTTCGGCGAGCCGACGGGCGCATTCGAGGAGGTGCGACACCTCGTGAGCGCCGATCTGCCGTTCAGGATGAATGAGTTGGGCGAGGCGCTCGCGGTGGAAGGTGATGCTCTGCTCGGCGAAGGCGAGGTCGTGGTGGCCGGCGAGGAGGGCGGCAAGCATGCCGGGCGGCTGGCCTTGGGCGTGGGCTTCGAGGACGGCGAGCGGGGCGCCGTACAGTTCCTCGATCCGTCCGGCTATCTCGGTGGAGATAAGGCGGGGCAATCGGCGGAGGCTTTCACGGTCGGCGGGCCCTGGCCGCCCCGGCACGCTGCGGTGCCGGGGCGGCCGGGCTGGAAGGCGGCAGGGTGGTGGTGAGGGTCTGCTGTGTCATGCGGACGGGCCGCGGCTGCTGGGCGGGAGGCGGCATGGTGCGCAGCAGGTCATCGAGCGCGGCCCGGTAGCCGTCGCGGGCATCGAGCGCCGCGTCCAGCCACTGCGCGTCCATCCGCAGCTGTTCGGCGGACAGCTCGTCCATGTCGCGGTCGGCCGACATCGCCTCGTGCACGCGGTCGCGGACCCGGGCCACCTGTTCCTCGGCCAGGGCGAGGAACGAACGCAGCTCCATGGCACGGGTCACGGCAGCCGAGGCGTCCGGATCGATCGCCCTCTCGTACAGCTCGGCTACCGGAGCGTCGAAGATCTCCTCAAGTCGGCCGTCGAGGCTGCTGGGCTTGTGGCGCACACTCACCGCAGGACCCCTCCTCGTGCTGCCGGTGCCGGGGCCGTCGCGGGCCGGACCGGCGCGCTGGTTGGCACCGCCGGGCCTGTGCGAGCACCGCGGCTGAAGCGGGCGAGCCGTTCAGCGGCAAGCCCCTGCTTCCCTGGGGCAGCGGGGTCGAGGAGCCAGCGCACGACCATGGCACGCCCGTCCCGCGCGGCGACGGCCGCGTTGACGCGGTGGGCGAGGTCCATCGTCGGGTCGTCGACCTCGCTGGGCTGGGTCTCCAGCGCAGCGAGCAGAGCGTCTTCGGCACGTTCGAGCGCCGCCTGGGATTCCACGAGAAGGCCATGCCACTTCACGACGCCGGTGGCCTCGGCGTTGGCGGCCGGCGCCACGGCGACCGCGGCCTTCAACTCGGCCATGCTCATGGCGAACCGCGCCTCGATCTGCTCGGTGAGGACGCCCACGACATCCTCCATGCCGTCGGACACAGGAGAACTCCTCTCCGCCAGGCACAACGGCCCGGTTGTTCTTGGGGGAAGGGGTTTTCACGAACGAGCGGTGAACTCCGCGGCTGCAACCGCGTGTTGCTGGTACGCGCCTGTCAGTCGAGGCACATATAGACGGTGCGGTAGACGTAGGTGCCGGACACCCAGCCCGTCACGCCGGTGGACTTGTCGGTGATGTAGTGCCAGCCACCGCTGCTCTTGTGGACGGTGAACTTCTGGCCCCGGTAGAGCACGCCGACGGCGGTGGACTTGGCGGATGCCTTGGAGCGAATGGTCACGGCCTGAGTGCCGATGACCCACGGACCGGGCCGGTCGCACGGCCGGGAGGCCGAAACGCGGCTCGGAGCGGACGCCGGAGCGGCCGTGGCCGTAGTCGCCGCGACTATCGGCAGCGCGAGCGCGCCGAGCATCGCAGCGGATATCGCAATTCGGGTAGAGCGCATGCGGAAGAAACCTCCGTAGAAGGACAGGGAAATGTGTGGAGAGACCAGCCGGGGTTGCTGTCCCGGCGGCCGTATAAGAATCCGGAGAAACGTGCTTTTGGCCAACCGCCGATCGTCGGCTATATTCCGCCGCCCCGGTCGGCGTTGACGCTTTAGCGCGCCCGGCTCGGCGGGCGCAAAATGGCGCTCTTCGGCACGGCAGCAGAGCGGGTGGATGACGCCACAGGCCGCACCGGCGCCAGGGGGCCGGCCTCGCCGCTGAGCCGGTCGTCGCACCACTGGAGAGCATCTGCGGCCGTGGCGAAGCCCCCTTCGCGCAGGGTGTAGGTCCACGCGTCGGTGTCCAACTCCTCGACCACGACCCGGAACGAGGAGGCAGCACGCTCATCGAGGGCGCGCAGGGCGACGAGGATCACCATGTCGTCGGGGTCGTCGCTGGTGTACCTGTACCCAAGGGCGTAGTGGTCGCCGTCTCCGGCCAGACGCCGCTCCAGTGCCCTCGTCACCTCATCCGCCGGAGCCGGGCGCATCCCTGCAGCGAGCGCGATGGAGTCGGCAGGGCAGCCGCGGTGGATGAGCCAGGACTGCGCCATCGCCGGCAGCGGAAGCACGGCGTGCTCAAAATGGAACGTCCGCGCCTGCATGTCCCGGTGGATATGCAAGGCGGCGTACTGCGACAGACCGGGGTGGTCCCAGGTGGCCGTGGGGTCGTGCAGGACGTAGAAGCTATGGGCGCCGTCGGCTGTGTGGTGCTCGGCCAGCGGAACGAGTTCATGCTCTATCCATCCGACCTTGTGGAAGAAGGCGTCGGAGGTCTCCTCGTCAGCGGTGAAGCCGTCGAGCCGGACGTCGAGTTCAGGCATGCGCCCAGGGGTTGCAGGGGCCGGTTCGTTCGAGGGCATAGCGCCTTTCGTTGGGGAGTGGGCGCGGGTCAGCGCCGGTGTGCGGGGGTGGACGGCCATGCGCCCGGCCGGGCCGCCGCCTTCGGCGCCTGGGTCGTCTTGGGGCGGCGGGCGGCGACCAGGGCGGCGCGGCCGGTGTCGGTGAGGGCGACCGGCTGGCCGGCGTGGACGGGATGGCCGGTGTCCCGGCACAGGAGGCCGGCGGATTCGAGCCGCTGCAGCTCGGCGTAGGGGATGCGGGTGCCGGAGGCGGTGGCCACCGACATCCGCCCCGTCAGCAGATGCTGGTAGAGCTTGGCGCCGCCGGCGATGGCGAGCAGCACCGCCTGGTCGGCAGCCGATATCGGGGCTGCGCGCCCCACCGGCTGGGTGCGGGCGGCGGCTTCGATGGGCTCCAGGGCGGCGAGTACCCGTCGCGCGGCGGCATCGCGCTGAGCGGCGGCCTGCTGAAGCTGGTCCACGGTGCGGTCGATCCGGGCGAACAGCGCGCTGTCGACGGGGAACTCGCCGCTGGCCAGGCGGTGCAGGAGGGTCCGGTGGAAGATGACGCCGGTTTCGGCCTGGGCAAGTTCGCGGTGCAAATCGACCAGGCGGGTGTGTACCTCGTCGAGGACGCCGCGGTCCCGGTACGCCCACAGGGTGTCGACGTCGTGGCCGGTGACGGCTTCGATGCGCTCATCGAGCGGGGACACCGCACGCCGGGCGGGTGCCGGCGCGGGGTCAGGGGGCATAGACGTGCCTCCTTGAAGTCAGCGGGCCTGATAGCGGGAGGGGCTCTGTGCCGGGCGGGGCAGGCCGGGCATGGCGGAGGGCAGCGGGATCGGCCTGGGCACCGCCGTGCGGGTCGTCAGCTGCGGGGAGCGGGCGCGGGCTGCGTGGGTGCGGGCGCTGAGCGGGCGGCGGGCCATCCCCAGACGGCGCCCGACGGTGTCGTAGACGTCGTTGCCGGCGCGGGGCCTGACCGCGATGACGTGGATCTCCTGGCGGTGCGCGGACGTCTCGGGTGCCGGGCGCACGCCGTAGACGACGCGCCACTCCTTGCGGGAATCCACGAACAGCTTGCGGTAGCCCTCCAAATCCCCCGTCAGCCGAAGCCCGAACCGCTGGGCGTTGACCACCTCCTGCAGGTAGGCAAGGGTCAGGTCGCGGATGTCGCCGGGCGCCTGGAGCAGGTCACTCAGCGCGCGGGGGTCGAAGCTGAGGCCGAAGGCCGGCTGCCCGGTGCTCATGACGCCGGCTCGCCAGCCGTACCAGGACCGGACGAGGCCGACTCGGCCGCGTTCGCCTTCTCGGTGCGGGCCGAGGGCGGCGGGCCGGGCAGCAGCCGGTGCGCGGGGCGGTCCGGAGAGGTCATGCAGGCCGACAGCGGCCCGCCGGGCGCGCGGATCGCCGCGACGGCGTGGGTGAGGAAGTCCCGGTGCCACACGAACAGGCCGCTGAGGCCCGCTTCGGCGTCCTTGTGCTGCTGGTAGGCCAGCCACAGGGCGTGGAGCCAGGCCACGACGTCGTCGTGCTCCTGCCACTGCAGACACCACGGCGCAGCCGTGGTGACCTCCGCGCCGTAGACCGGCAGGAGGAAGTCGTCGACCCAGTCGGACAGTGCGTCGAGTTCGTCCTCGTACTCCTCGCCCTCCAGCTCCAGGATCGGACGCGGCTCCGGTGGCGCTGCCGCCGGGGGCGGGCCGCCGAGCCCCGGCATGCCGAACGCGGCGAATGGCGAGGGACCGGGGGGCGGCGCGGAGGCGAGGTGGTCGAGCTGCCGGGCCTGCTGCGCCGACTGTTCCATCAGCCGGCGCACGCTCGCCTCGATTCCCTCAAGGTGAGCGTCCGGCACGCGAACCGGATCCATCTCTGCCTCGGCTGGCGGTTCTACGGATTCAGGCAAATCTGGCCTCCTGGAAGGACTGGGGGAAGGAAGGGCGTGACGCGAACGAAGCAGGCAGGCAGAACCGCAGACGGGATTTCACCCACGCACCAGGGTGCAGCGCGCAGGCGCGTAGCCCTCTCCAAGTGCCGGTAGGAGAGTGGCGGTTGGCGTGTCAGACCGTCAGGCCCACATCGTTCTGGGTGAGGGTCTCGCGGACGGTCTTCGTGAGCCGGTCGGCCGCGATCGAGGCGTAGTGCTTGGTCTTCTCCACGCCGATGAAGTCCCGCCCCTCCAGCAGAGCGGCGACGCCGGTGGAGCCGGAACCGGCGCAGAAATCGAGCACCGTGCCGCCAGGCGGTGCGATCTTGACCAGCTCGCGCATCACCTCGACCGGCTTCTGGGTGATGTGCTGGCGCTGGGCGCCTGACGGCTGCGAGGCGGAGTACAGGCCGGGCAGATAGACGGGATTGGCCGAGCCGTCGATCGCGCCCTTCGACGCCCAGACAATGAACTCGCAGTTCTGGGTGAAGCGGCCCTTCTGGGGCCGCGCCTGGGGCTTGTGCCAGGCCAGCACGCCCCGCCACAGCCAGCCAGCCGCCTGGATCGCGTCGGTGGTGACCGGCAGCTGGCGCCAGTCGGTGAACAGCAGCGCGGTGCCCCCGGTCTTCGTGAGCCGGTGTGCTTCGGTCATGATCTGGGTGAGCCAGAACCCGTAAGAGCGCTGGTCCATGTTCTCGCCGGTGAAGTCAGGCAGGGTGTGCTTGGCGTCGGCAGAGGTGTACTTCTGCTTCGCGCTGCGCGAGGTGCGCTCCTTCGCCGTGCGCCCGCCCGAGTTGTAGGGCGGGTCGGTGATCACGGAATCGACGCAGTCGTCCGGCAGACCGGCAAGGACGCTGAGGGCATCGCCCTGGTGCAGGGAAAAAGGCAAAGAGAAACCCCGATTCGGGTGGGAACAGGCCGAGATGAATAACCCGTCGCGCACGTGAGAAGCCGGTGGGCCGAAAGAACGTGGGCATGAAGAAGCCCAGGGCCACACACCGGGGAGGGCGAGGGGAGTCCCAAAACTGTAGAGGCGAATCGGCCGCCGACCAAGAAGTGCGAGCGTGAGGGGTCGAATTCCGACCCCTCACGCCCACTTTTTGGTCGACCGCCAATCTGGGCCTAGTGTTTTAGAACCGCCCGGCGCACACACCGCCGCTGGCCCACTCCCATCCTTTGCCCCGCGGAGGTTCCCCCTTTGCCCCGGCACACCTGACCCACCACTGGTCCGCCATGCGAGCGGCAACTCGCTGCGGACCGGCCTGACCAGATCGCCCACCCCGGCCGCCGCGGCCCCTTTCCACCACGCCTTGCGCACGCGGCGGACGGACCTTGCGCCCGAAGGACTGCTTCATGACCTCTCGCCACCCGCCCCTGCCCGAAAACGCTGACCTGCGGCCGGGCTGCCGCGGTTGAAGGCGCTCGCCGCCGGCATCGGCGTCGTCGTCCTCTCCCCGTTCCTTCTCGCCGGCACCGCCGCCATGGCCGCGGCGGCAAGCGACGCCGGCCAGACCGCCTCCTGCAACAGCACCGGCACATCCATCGACACCGCCGCCGTCGCCAAACAGGTGGCGGCCATCCTCGGCGGCAAGGGCTCCGCCAAGGACGTCCACGTCGAGGGCCTGGAGCTGCCCAACGAGCAGATCCCCAACGCCAAGACCATCGTCGCCACCGGCATCTCGCTCGGCGTGCCCGCCCAGGGCCAGGTCATCGCGCTTGCCACCGCCATGCAGGAATCCCGCCTGCGCAACCTCAACTACGGCGACCGCGACTCGCTCGGCCTGTTCCAGCAGCGGCCCAGCCAGGGCTGGGGCACACCCGAGCAGATCCGCGACCCCGTCTACGCCTCAACCAAGTTCTACAAGGCGCTGCTTGAGGTCCACGGCTGGCAGCAGATGACCGTCACCCAGGCCGCCCAGGCCGTCCAGGCGTCCGGTCTTCCTGATGCGTACGCGCAGTGGGAGCCGCTCGCCCGGGCCCTGCAGAAAGCCACCGTCAAAACCCTGCCGGGCAAGGGCAAATCCAACACGACCAAGAACACGACCAGCACCGCGCAGACGGCTTCCACCGGCTGCACCCCGGGCCAGGACGGTTCCCAGTGGGGCACCATCCCCGAGGGCTCCGTGCCCAAGGGCTACACCATCCCCAAGGACGCCCCGCCGAAGGCCCGCACCGCCATCGACTGGGCCATGCACCAGCTCGGCACCCTGTACCAGTGGGGCGGTGACTGCACCAACCCGCACGGCCCCGACCCGATGGGCCGCTGCGACTGCAGCTCCCTGATGCAGCAGGCGTACGCCCACGCCGGCGTCCAGCTCAGCCGCACCACGTACACACAGGTCAAGGAAGGCAAGGCCGTTTCGCCGTCGGAACTGAAGCCGGGCGACCTGCTGTTCACCCGGGGGACCGCGGCCGTGCCCGAACACGTCGGCATGTACATCGGCGCGGGGCTCGTCATCGAGGCGCCGCGGACCTCCAAGCCCGTCCGGATCACTCCGCTCGCGGACTGGGACGTCCTGGCCGCCCGCCGCATCGTCTCCTGACCCGCCGCGCGCCCCGCCCGGCCACCCGAGCCGGGCGGGACCGGCTGGCCCCTCTCGCGCTCCGCGCGCCCCTTCCTTCCTTCTCCCGCCCTTCGCCAGGCCGACATCCGGCCCTTGGCATGCAAGGAGTTCCGCCATACCCATGTCCTTCGCAGACCGTGCTGTCTCTCTCGCTTTCGACCCTGGCGTCAGCCCCAAGGAAGGCGGCCTGCCGGGCCTGTCCGTCCTGAAGGACGTCGTCAGCAGCATCAACCTCTTCGGCATCGTGGCCGTGGTCGGCGCCCTGGCCGTCTCCCTGGGTGTGTGGGCCTGGGGCCACCACACCGGCGGCCACCAGGCCGAAGCCAACGGCAAGAAGGGCGCCGTCGTCGCCGCCGGCGCCGCCCTGGGCCTGGGCGCCGCCAACGGCATCGTCGCCTTCTTCTCCGCCCTGGGATCGCAGGTCCACTAAATGCCGAACCCCTTCACCTCACTGTCGGCCTACGGCGCCACGTGGTCGGCCAAGCGCCGCATCCTGATCATCGCCGTGGTCATCACCGCGCTGCTCGCCGTCGCCGGCATCGCCGCATGGTTCACCGGCAACGGCGGAGCCCGCCACGAAGGCAGCACCGCGCCGTCCGTGACGGACAGCACTGCGCCCTCTGCGGATCCCACACCGACGGCGACGTCGTCGGGCACCGGGTCGGTGCCCAAGCCGCCGCGGATCAGTGATCCCCTCGCCTACGCCAAGGCCGCCGCGCTGATGCTGTGGTCCTACGACACCCGTACCACCAGCCGCGACCAGGAACTGGCCGGCATGAACGCGTGGATGACCACCGAGACCAAGTACGCCGACTGGTCCTCGGTCACCGGGCAGGTCCCGGACCCGGTGCTGTGGTCGCGCATGCGCGACAACGCCCAGCACGCCAGGGCCAAGGTCACCGACACGCACTACCCGAGCGCCTTCAAGCAGGCCCTGGCCGATGACCCCTCGGCGATCACCGAGGCGTACATCTACTACGTCACCGCCACCGGCACGCAGCAGATCGCCTGGAAGAAGGGCGGCAGCGGCGCCGAAGACCGCGCCGTGACCCTGGCCGTGCAGTGCCGGCCCTCCCACGACTGCTCCCTGGTCGCCATCGCCCCCAGCGTCGCGCCCTGACCCCGACCCCCGTCTGAAAGGAGGGCCACCTCCCCTTGGGCTTCTGCGACCTCCCCCTCGCGGACAAACTGTGCGCCGTCGGCGACGCGGTCGACTTCGCCTCCGACCCCGGCAAGGCAATCGGCAACTGGATGGCCAAGAGCGCCGGTGAACTCGCCGCCGCCGCAGCCGACCTGGCCGCCAAGGCCGTCAACGCCACCACCAAGGTGGACCTGAACGCCGCCTGGTTCCGCGACAACTACGAAATGTTGCTGCCGATCGGCCTGATCATCCTGGTCGGCACCTTCTGCGCCCAGCTCATCAGAGCCGCCGTCAGGCGTGACGGACAAGCCCTCACCCAGGCATTCACCGGCACCATGTCCGGCGTCCTGTTCGCCTTCTGTGCCATCGCAGGCACCACCGTCGCCATCGAAGTGGTCGACGCGCTCTCCGACGGCCTGTTCTCCTCCGCGCACCTGTCCATCGAATCCGCTGTGCGCCGCATCGTCCTGGTCAGCCAGATCGGTGCCCTGTCCGGACTGGGCTGGCTGGTCGCGGTCTTCGCCGGACTCGGCGCCGCAGTGGGTGCGTTCTTGTACTGGTGCGTGATGATGGTCCGCAAGGTCGGCATCCTCGTCCTGGTCACCCTCGCCGTGTTCGCCGGCGCCGGTGGCGGCTGGGAGGTCGCCCGCCGGTGGCGCAGGGGCTGGATCGAGGCCACCGCCACCCTGGTGATCAGCAAACTGCTGATGACGATCATCTTCGTGCTCGGCATCACCGCCATGGGTAAAACGGACTCCAAGGACGGCCTAGCCGCGCTCGCGGACGTCATGTCCGGCATCGTGATCATGGTCTTGATCCTGTTGTGCCCGTACGCGACGTTCAAGTTCGTGCACTGGGCCTCTGAGGGCACCAACGGCGAGGACATCCACCGTGCCGGCGGCGCCGGCGCCCAGATGGCCCGCCAGCACGCCGAACGCGCCGGACGCAAGGCCGCAGCGGCAGCAGCCACCGCCGGAACCGGCGGCGCGGCAGCCGGAGCAGGCGCCGCCCCGCAGGGCCCCGACGCGGTGCCCGGCGGCTTCCCCGGCGACATCGCCCCCACCAGCAAGGGCCCCGGTCAGGACAGCAGCAAGTCCAGCAGCAGCTCGGGCGAGTCCTCTGGCGGCGAGGGGGTCAAGAACGGTCTGGAGAAGGCCGTCCAGCCCCCGCCGATGCGGCCGAGCGATGACACCAGCGGCCAGGTCGGCGGCAGCCCCGGCTCCGGCGGCCCGGGATCACCGTCCGGCCAGGGCGGCGGATTCATGTCGGTTCCGCCGACCGGCGTGGGCACGCCCCCGCCGCAAGGCGCACCGCCGGCTCCGGCCCAGGGCGGTTCGGCCACCGGGCCCGCAGCACCGCCGTCTCCGCCGCCCACCGGCATCTGACCCTTCGCCCGTTGAGGCCGGGGGCGGGACGCACCACCATCCGGTGCGTCCCGCCCCGCGCGCCTCCTCCCGGAACAGCACTCATGTCTGATCTCTCCGTTGTCCCCCTCACGGTCAAATTCCCCCACCGATCCCGGCGCGGCATCCTTCTGGGCTTGTCCCTGCCCCAGCTCACGCTGGTGTCCAGCGCGTTGGCGCTGTTGCTGGTGACGGTGATGAGCACCGGCCTGGTCGGCGCCATCGCCCTGACTCCGCTGTGGGCGGCGGTCGCCGCCCTGGTCGCGATCCGCCGCCACGGCCGCTCCCTGATCGACTGGGCCCCGATCGTCGCCCGCTACGCCCACCGCCGGCGCACCGGCCAGAGACTGTGGCTTGCCCGGCCGGTCTCCCGCCCGAGGCAGGACGGCCTGCTCCACCTGCCCGGCACCACCGCCTCCCTGCGCGTGGTCACCCCCGGCGATTCGGCAGGCGGGGCCGCCGCGGTGCACGACCCGCACCGCCAGACCCTCACCGCCGTCGCCCGCGTCTCCTCCCGCGCCTTCGCCCTGCTGGACCCCGCCACCCAGAACCACAACGTCAACGGCTGGGGCCGCGCGCTCGCGGGCATTGCCCGCACCGGGCATGTGGCCACCGTGCAGGTCCTGGAGCGCACCGTGCCCGACTCCGGCGACACCCTCGCCCGGCACTGGGCCCAGCAGGGCCGCCCCGAAACCCCCGTGGCCGGACAGGTCTACTCCGAACTCGTCGCCTCCGCAGGGCCGGCCGCCGCCCCGCACGAGGCATACCTGGCCATCTCGTTGGACATGAAGGCCGCCAAGCGGCTCATCAGCCAGGCCGGCGGCGGACTGCCCGGCGCGTTCACGGTGATGGAGCAGACCACCGCCTCCGTCGCGCAGGCCGCCCGCAGCGCCGGACTGATGGTCACCGGCTGGCTCACCGCGCGGGAGGTCGCCGCGGTCGTCCGCACCGCCTACGACCCGAAAGCACTCTCCAGCCTGCAGCAGTGGTCGGAATCCGGCCGGGCCGAGGCCGACCCGGCCGCCGCCGGCCCCGTCGTCCAGGTCGAGGAGTACGACCGGGTGATCACGGACACCGCCCGGCACGCCACCTACTGGATCGAGAACTGGCCCCGCACCGAAACCAGCCCCGGCTTCCTGCACGGGCTGATGTTCACCGCCGGCGTCCGCCGCAGCCTGTCCCTCATCTACGTCCCCCAGGGGCTCGAGTCGGCGCTGCGCGACGTGCAGCGCAAGAAGGCCGCCATCATCGCCGACGCCAACGAACGCGCCCGCCGCGGCCAGGTCGACAACGAAGCCGACTCCATCGAATACGCCGACGTCAAGACCCGTGAACGCCAGCTCATCGCCGGCCACGCCGACGTCGCCCTGACCGGCCTGCTCACCGTCTCCGCCGAGACCGACGCCCTGCTCGACGCGGCCTGCGCCCAGATCGAGACCGCCGCCGTCACCGCCCAGGTCGACCTGCGGCGTCTGAACTTCCAGCAGCCCGATGCCTTCGCCGCCGCGGCACTCCCCCTCGCCCGCACCACCCTCTAAGCCCCAGGGAGCCGCACTGACACCGATCAACGACCCCGACGGTCTCCTGCGCGAACTGCAGGCCCTGCTGACCTCCTGCGAGGAACTGGCCGCCCGCCACCGCGCCGTCCTCGACCAGTACCGTGACACCGACGGGGAGGTGATCGAGGAGAAGCTGCGTGAATACGACGACGCCCGTATCACCACGGCGATCGAGGCCAGTGACCACCTCGACACCGTACGCGACCGCCTCGCCCATCTCCTCGGCCCGCCGGCGCCCCGCCCTTTCACTCTGACGTTTGCCGGTCATGAGCGGCACGCAGGCGAAGCCCCCACAAGTTTCGTCGTCAACGCCATGAACCTCGACGACGCCGCCCGCATCCTGGCCGGCCTTCCCAGCTGGCATGAGTGGTACCTGGCTGACGCCGGGACCCCTGACGGTCAGGGCGCGGACATCATCTACCTACCGGAGCAGAGCCATCCCGGCCTCCCGACGCGCGGCGCATACGTGGACCTGCGCGACGAGCAAGAAGCCGCTGCGGTGCCTGCGAGCGGCGTCACCCGAACATCACGCGCCCGCCTCTCCGTTCCCGTAACCAGCTCGCCTCTGGCCCCCGCTCCCGCCTCCCCGGCGGCAAGGACCTCCCATTGACCCAGATCCGTCCCAGCGAGCCCGACTCGCACCCCTACCTGCGTGCTGCCACCGCGGGCATCCGCCATCACACCCGCGCCCTCAGCCGCCCCGAGCCTGCGCATCCGCCGGACCGGACGCACCTCGACACCCTCCACGCCCACCTCACAGAACTGCACCGGCTCCTCGACCAGCTGGCCGAGGCGGCACGGCCCCCGCATCCCGCAGCCGGCCGGCACCTTGCCGCAGCACGCACCGGGCTGTGGCAGGCCACCACCGACATCCACGCGGCCTTCCACCTTCTGCCGGCCGCGTCCACGGACCCCGCCGAGTGCCGCCCGGAGCAGCTTTCCGAAGGGCCTCCCTTCCTCACCATCTGCCAGCGCCATCTCGCCGCCGGGCACATCGTCCGCCGCAAGACCACCCCCACCGACCTGCACCGCGCACCGCACACCACCTCGTGCGCGCGATGAGCACCACCCGCCGAATCGAGCGCCCCCGATGAACCACCGGCCCGCCCGCCGCGCCCGCCGCGCCTCGGCCTCCCCCCTGTTCACCCCGCACGGCACCGACCGCGCCGCCCGCAAGGCCGCCCGTCGCCAGCTCGCCGAAGCCGAAGCCAAGGCCCGCGCCCAGGCCGCCGCCCACCCGGCCGGCCAGGAACCCGCCGAGCAGGAAAGCCCCGCCCCGGTCTACCCCGTTGCCGGGCGCCCCGGGCCGGCCTCCGCCCGCGGCAACAAGCTGCGGCTGCCCGCCCACCGCATGACCACCGCCACCGCCTCCGGCGCATACCCCTTCCTCGCCGAAGGCGGACTCGGCGCCGAGGGCATCTACATCGGCCGCGACGTCCACGCCGAAGCCTCCTTCTGCTTCGACCCCTTCGCCCTGTACGGCAAGGTCGAGGGCTTCACCAATCCCAACGTCCTGCTCGCCGGCGTCATCGGGCAGGGCAAGTCCGCGCTCGCGAAGTCCTTCGCCCTGCGGTCGGTCGCCTTCGGATACCGCGTCTACGTCCCCTGCGACCCGAAGGGCGAATGGACCCCGGTGGCGACCGCGCTCGGCGGCACCTCCATCGCCCTCGGGCCCGGCCTGCCCGGCAAGCTCAACCCCCTGGACGCCGCCCCCCGCCCCCACAGCGTCTCCGAGACGGACTGGGCGGGCGAGATCCGCAAGCGCCGCCTGCTGCTGCTCGGCTCCTTGGCCCGTACCGTGCTCGGACGGGACCTGATGCCGATGGAGCACACCGCGCTCGACGTCGCCCTCGACGCCGTCGTCACCCACGCCGCCGCCACCGGCCGCACCCCGCTGCTCGGCGACATCGCCGCCACCCTCAACAACCCCGCCGCCCTCGACACCGCCGGCGGCAGCATGTCCGGGCACCTGGGAGATGCCGCTCGCGACCTCGCTCACGCCCTGCGCCGCATGGTCCACGGCGACCTCGCCGGCATGTTCGACGCGCCCAGCACCGTGGCGTTCGACCCCAACAGCCCGATGCTCACCATCGACCTGTCCCGCCTGGGCGGCTCCGGCGACGACACCGCCCTCGTTCTCGCCATGACCTGCGCCTCCGCCTGGATGGAATCCGCCCTCACCGACCCCCGCGGCGGCAGACGGTGGATCGTCTACGACGAAGCCTGGCGCCTGATGCGCCACCCCGGCCTGCTGCAGCGCATGCAGTCCCAGTGGAAGCTGAGCCGTGGCCTGGGCATCGCGAACCTGATGGTCATCCACCGCCTGTCCGACCTGCTCACCGCCGGCGACGCCGGATCCCGCGGACGCGCCCTGGCCGAGGGCCTCCTGGCCGACTGCTCCACCCGCATCATCTACCGGCAGGAAACCGACCAACTCCACGCAGCAGCCGCGCTCTTGGGCCTGACCTCCGTAGAGACCGATGCCATCGCCCACCTCAACAGGGGCCGCGGACTGTGGAAGGTCGCCGGAAGATCATTCATCGTTCAACATCTTTTGCATCCCCACGAGCGATCGCTGTTCGACACCGACGCACGGATGCATTGAAGCCTCCCTTTACCCATCAGGAGCCCGCAATAGAAACCCATCCCATCACCGAACTCTTTCCCCAGCTCGACGAGGACGAGCTGCGTGCTCTCGCCGACGACATCCAAGAACGCGGCTTGCTGCATCCCCTTGTTCTCGACCCCCAGGGTCGTCTCCTCGACGGACGCGGCAGGCTCGCTGCATGCGAAATCGCCGCCGTGGAACCAAGGTTCACGACCTACGAGGGAAACGACCCCCGCGGCTACGTCCTTTCGGTGAACCTCCGTCGCCGCAACATCACCAAGGGGCAGGCGGCGATGATCTCCGCCAAGGCCCGTTCAGAATCTGAACACCAGCCGTGCTCAGACTCTGAGCACTCCACACGTTCAGTTTCTGAGCAGACCGGCCTCTCCCTGGGACGGATCAGCCAGGCCAACGTGGTGCTCCAGCACGCCGCGGACCTCGTGGAGGCGGTCATCAGCGGCGCCATGGGCCTGGACGAGGCGTATGCCATCGCTCGGGAGAACAAGGCCAAGGCCAACTCCGCCGAGGTGCAGCTCGCCCGACTGCGGGAAGAGGACCCCGAGCTGGCCGACCGGGTCGTCGAGGGCCACCTGACGCTCGCCGGCGCATGGGCGGAGCGCACCGAGCGCGTTGTGGAGGACAAGCGCCAGCGCCGCGTGGCCACCAGGCTGCTGGACGAGGTGGTCCCGCCGCTCGCCCAGGCCCGCGGTACCCGGACGTTCAGCCGGTACGACCCTGCGTTCGCCAGCGGCGCGCCAATCACCCGTGAGACCATCGCGCACGCCATGACGGCGCTGGCCGAGATGGACCAGGTCTGGCAGGAGCGTGACCTGCCGTGACGAGCGCCGCTGACCTCCGCCTGCAGCAGATCGTCGAGCAGAGCGCGGTTGCTCTGACCGACGCCACCGGCCGATTCCACAAACGCCACCTCACCGATGCGGTGCGCGAGCAGCTCGCACGCGAGGACCTCGACCCGCACATCAAGTCCGCCGCCCTGGACAAGCTCGCCCAGAGCCTCGTCACCGGGTTCGGCGAGCAGCGCAATCCACGCCGCAGGCGGACCAACCGGCTCTTCCATCCCCAGTACGTCATCAAGCTGGGCAACGGAATCTGGGTATGGATGGCCCGCGCCACCGACTCCGACATCGTGGAGTGGCGCCGGCTGTCGAGGAAGAACCGGGCGCGCGTCGACCTCGCGGACAACGAGGTCCAGGACTACGCGGACGAAGTCCTCGACGCCTTCCGCGCCCATACCGACATCGTCTACCTCGAAGACCTGGAGCGTGCGGTCTTCGGCTATGAGGAAGACAGCGCCGATCAGGCCGGCCTCCTCGGACCGTGACCACACGGGTTACGACATCCGTCCTGGCCGACAACGGACACACGAACCTTCAGGCATTCCCCGCCAGTTCCTCACACCACCGGCACGAAATCCGAGCCGAACCCGTAGCCGACGAGCTGAAGGCATCAACCGTCCTGCCTTCTGCAAGGAGAAATCCACCCGATGCAGCGCCCACCGAACCTGACGGACGCCGAATGGGCCGAATGGCTCCAGTGTCAGGAAGAGGAGGACGAGCTGCTGGCCCAAGTCGCGGACCGCGAAGCCCGGCTGGAAACGGGCGTGATCGACTCGTACGACGAGTACGAGTTCACCTGGGAGTACGCCGACGGCGACCGCCGGTCGCATGAGGGGGAGCCGTCGACAGCCCAGCCCGACCCGGCCACCGCGCCTTGCCACTCAACGCCCGCCTATGGCTGCATCCCGGGCCTCCCGCCGGGCCCGCCACGCACCACCCGCGCCCTTCGCCTCCCGTTCTGAGCCCACAACTCACGCCATCGCCCCGGCGGCCCCCCTTGGAGCACATGAACGCCTACCGCACCGACCTGGCTTCCTTCGCCGACGCGCTCGCCTCGCGCCTGCCCGGCGAATGGACCAGCCAGTACCACCAACACACCCAATACAAGGACCAGTTCCCCCTCAGCGACCGCGTCTGGGACTGCGGACATGTCCAGTGGGCCGTCAGCGAATTCGTCCTCGGCCACCACTGCACGCTGACCGGTCCGGACGACCAGCAGTTGTGCGTCATCGACCGACCGCTGCACCGCCACCAGTTCCTCGTCGCCCCCCTCGCACCCGAGGACGGCGTCAAGCCACACCACTACGACGGTGTGGCCGAACCGAACGGAATCAAGGTCACCAGTGATCCGGCCCGCGCTGCCGCCGCGGTCATCCGCCGGGTCCTACCCCGCTACCGGTACGCGCTGGCCTTCGTACGTCACAACGCGGCCCGCCAGCCGGAGCCTGCGCACCGGCCCGGACCGCCGCCGGTGGCACGCGTGGTCACCCTGACCTGGTATGAGGACGGCGCCCTCGGCACGCCGTACGCACACGTCCCCGAGGACGCCCGCACGACGCTGTACACCCTCGGCTTCCAGTACCACCCCCACCAGGCCGCGTTCCTGCTGCCCGCCGCATACGGCGAGGACGGCCGCGCTATGCGCGTGCAGGCCCTGGTACACCAGCTCGCCCACCGCGGCATCGGCGTGAACCTCCGCCACATCACCGCACCCACCACCACCTCCCCTGGCCCGGCCGTCCCCGCACCGACCAGCGCCTTCGCGCCCGGCCGACACCGGTAAGCCGACCGCCGGCCGCACCCGCCCCTTCCCTCTTCCACAACCTGGGGAAAACGGCCGCACCTGGCTCGGCATAACCGGAACGCCGCGTCTTCAACTACCGCGCGCCTGCCCGGATACGGCTGTTCGCCGCACCTGCACCGCGGCAGCCGTATCCGGGCGCCCCGCCGCTTCAAGGAGCCCCACCCCGATGCAGCACCCCGACTTCGAGCTGTACGACAACGTCGGCCGCGATGCCGACCAGATCACCGCCGCCCGCTACGGCATCGCCACCCGAGACGACCTGCTGCGCTGGGCGAAGCGGGACGCCGAGCCGTTCCTGGCCCAGCACCCGCTGCCCAAGCAGGACCTGCCGAGCCCCGACCTTCGCCCCTACCTCGATGCTCTCGCCGCCGCCGAGACACCAGCGCAGGCCAGTGCGATCACCCGACACCTGCTGGACGCGGCCGAACCGGTGCTCCAGGCGGTGAGCGACTACCTGGTGGCCGCCGCCCGCTGGCGCGGCCAGAACCGCGGTGCGGAACCGGGGTCCCCGCCCAAGATGCTCATGGCAGCGGCCAGCCGCAGCCTGTCCGTGCTGGCCATCGCCGACCAGGCGGACCTGGCGGCCCTGCGCGCCGCATACGACCCGGCACCGACCCCGCCGACCCCGCCCCACAGGCCGACTGGGCCCGGCCTTCCCCCGGCCTCGCCCGGCACCCCTCCCGCCGGCCCGACGCACAGCCGGTAGCCCGCCAACACTTCCGGAGACCTCTTCTGTCGACCCGATCCTTCATCGCCCGTCCTACCAAAACCGGCTACGCCGGCATGTACGTCCACTACGACGGCTATCCCAGCAACCGGCTCCCCCTGCTGCTGGCCGCCTACCAGCACCGCTTCGCCGGAGACGTCGAGGCCATGGCCCGCCACCTCATCGACGACGTGGACTACGGCTGGTCCGAACTCGGCACGGACCTGCTCGACGGCGCTCCCGACGCCCTGCGCCAGGCCCTGACCGGCGGCATGCAGTACCCCAGCCGCAAGTTCACCAACGTCATCAACGCGGACGGCACGCCGGCCGAGCGTGAACTCGTCACGCAGGCCACGACGGGCGGCTTGGACTGGGGCTATGTCCTGCACCCGCACGGCATAGAAGTCATCCCCCTGCCCGAGGAAGACCGCGGCCCCGTCGTGGACTGGACCACCGATCCCCGCGCCCGCTTCAGCGACAGCTACGCGCGGTGGAAGCCCGGCCGGCCCATCCCCGCCACCGTCCCGCTCCGCGCCACTCAACCCAACGCCGCGCCCGCCAAGCCGGCAGCCGCGCCCGCCTCCACGACCCGGTCCAGCGCCCGCCGCTAGCCCCGCTCCGCCCGGTCCTCGCCCCCGCCCTGGAGAACTCCCTGTCTCAGCACACCCGCCCTAAGATCACGGTCGTCATCGCCACCCAGCTCCGGTCCGACCGCCTGCAGTACCTGGCCGCGATGCACGCCAGCCTGCAACGCCAGGGCGTCCCCTGGGAGGCTGTTGTCACGATCGACGGCGCCGACCCCGCCCGACTGCCTCAGCCGCTCGCGGCAGACCCCCGCGTCCGCACCCTCGTGCTGCCCCGCGCGGTGGGAGCCGCCTGTGCCCGCAATCTTGGCCTGAACGAGGTGCGCACCGAGTACGTCAACTGGGCTGACGATGATGACGAGTTCACCACCGACGCCATGGCCGCGCGGCTGACTGCGCTGGAGTCGACCGGGGTTGGCTGGTGCGCCGGTTGGAGCGAGGACCTCCACTCAGACGGGTCGACCACGCTGTGGCGCTGCCCGACGCCGCCCGGTCGGCACGAAGCAGGGGATGTGTGGACGTACTGGCGCTCGCCGGCGCACACCATCCCGATCGGGCCGACCACGATCCTCGCGCGCACCGAGCTGGTGCGGGCCGCCCCGATGGGCGGCCTCGTCCAGGGGGAGGACTACTGCGCGGCCGTTGGCGTCACCAGCCTCGCTCCCGGGATCCTGCTGCCCCAGGCGGTGTACAGATATCGAAAATACGCAGGCCAGATGACGTCCCAGCCCGGATATGGCCAGCTCGAGCCGGCCGCCCGCGAGCATGCCTGGCATTACGGCCGCGCCCTGCGGGCCGCCCTCAACCGCCAGGTGCACGGCCGTGGCTGATGCGCAGATCATCCTCGCCTACAGCCGGGATGCCGGCATCCTCGCCATGCCGTCCGGTACGAAGTACGAGGCCGCGGGCATCGCACTGGAGGCATCAGGATTCCAGCGAGGCGACGCCGGTGTGTACCGCCTGCAGGCTGGGGATCCGGACGCCTCCCGCGCCACCGTGGCCGGCCTGGTCCGCTCGGCCGAGGCGCACGGCGTCACGGTGACGGCCAGCAGCCGGCGCTTCATCGGAGACGCCGCCCGGGACATCGCCCGCGTCCTGTCCGGCCAGTGGGACACCCAGGTCGAGCTGTACTGCCACCCCGTGTGGCAGGAGGATCTCGTGCCGTATCTGTGGGACAGCGGCGAACTCGGCCGCGCCGTGCAGACCGACCGGATCCCCTACGCCGCCACCCTCACCGATGCGGCATCGGGCACCACCCTGCTACTCATCGAGCGCCCCGGCCACCAACTCCACTACCTTGTCGGCGCTTTCGCCCCGGAGCCGTTCGGGGAAGGGTACGGCGATCCGCACGCCCCGCGCAGCATCGTCCTGCCGCCCTTCCCCGGCCGCGCCGCGAGGGAGATCACCGACCGGTACCTGCCCGCCTACGACCGCGCCGTCCACGCCCGCCGGATCACCACCGTCGTCGGCGCCCTCGACCGCATCCGCACCGAGCACGACAACTGGGCCGCGATGGTCGCCTCCGGCCGCTACAGCGACGCCACACCGCTGGATATCGACGCGCTGGGCGCCACGACCGCACAGTTCCTGGACAGCGCCTGGCGGGACTTCCTGACCGTCGTGGACCACGCTCCCGCGCTGCTGGACCGCTGCCGCCCCACCGCCACCCCGTGGCCCGAGGACACCGAGGCCCTGACGCAGCTGGCCGACGCCCTCGGTAAGGCCGAGGCCGTGCGCGAGGAGCTGGCCTTCGGCAGCCCGCTCGCCCGCCCGGAACGCAACCTCCGGACGTGGCCGGCCATCACCACCTGGCTCACCCACAGCGAGCCGTTCCTCCGCCAGGCCCGGGCAGCGACCCCGCACGCACGCTCCGCCCTGGCCGTCTCGGCGCCGGCCCGCGCCCTCCCGCCGGGCTGGCCCGCACCCCACCGGTGACCGCCGCTCTACCGAAAGGGCTCACCCATTGCCTCTGCCCCCTGACGCCTACTTCGCCTTCGGTACCCATCCGCACCACGGCTTCGTCGCCACCGCCACCCCGGCGATGCCCGCCAACTTGGCCCACTGGTTCCTCACCCGCGAGCAGTTCGAGCCGGTCCCGGAACGGCCCGGCATGTACCGGCTCACCGAGCCCGAGCGTGACGGCATGCGACGCACCCGCCAGGCCGTCCACGACCTGCGCCGCCACGGGTATGCCGTGCACGCCGACTACCTGCTCGACCCCGTCATCACCCCCGGCCCGCGCCACAACCCCATGGCCGTCCCCGAGCACACCGAGCGGCGTAACCGCATCGCGCGGGCCGCCGCCGGACGCTCCCCGCAACGCGGCCCGGCACTGACCACCTCCCCGCCCTCGTCCCGGCCGATCCCGCCCAAGCCCGCCTACGCTCCCACCGTCCACCTGACCGCTTCCGCCACCGGACGCTCCCGATGACCGCCGAGCCGATCCGCATCCTCCGCGGGCAGGGCAGCGAGGTCGAGGTGGAAGGCCCGTTGGACCCTCTGGCCGCAGACATCCTGCGCCGAGCACACTTCCTGTTCCAGCCGGCGCTGCGCGGCTACTGGATCCGGCTCCCGTTCGACATGGGGCGCGACTGGGAGAACGAGCACGCGACGTGGGCGGCACAGATGCTCACCGCGGCCCGCTATGCGGTGGACCTCGACCCCGACCTGCGCGCCGACACCCCTGAGCAGGCCGCACCGCCGGCACCGGCACGCCCGCCGGTCATGACCGCGCAGGCCCCGCCCGGGCGCCGTGCCCAACGCTGACCTTCCCGACCATCAGGAGAAGCGATCAACCACACCCTCACGGCCCGCGAACTCGCGGAGTGTGCGCGTGGCTTCCGGCTGCGGATGGCCGTCATCGACCGCGAGACCCAGACCGCGCTGGACACCACCCAGGACCGCTACGGACGCACCGTCCACTACCACGCCGCGGCAGCCGCCCGCGCCCGCCGCAACGCCGCAGCCGCCGAGGCATACACCACGCACCTCGCCCCGCACGCCGCCGGACTGCTGGAGGCAGCCCACAGCACCCTCGACGAACTGCCGCCCGCCCGGCACACCACCGCATGGCGAGCCCTGCTCGACTCCCTCGCCGCCTCCCACGCCGAGATCACCCGCATCCTCGGCCGCCCCGCCGCCCCCGGCTCCGCCGCCGAGCGCGAGCAGCACCAGGCCCTGTGGCCCCACCTCGCCGTCTGGGCGGACCACGGCTCACTCGCCGCCGACCTCGCCGACCAGCACCACCGGCCCGAAACCGGATCCGGCCTGACCGCCGAAGAAGCACAGAGGTGGACACACCAGGCCCAGGCCGCGCAGCGGCGGGGCGAGTTGGACCTGATCGAGTCGTGGTACGCCGCCGACGGCCGACGTATCACACTCGCCTACCTGGTCGAGGACGACACCTCGACCGTCATCGCCCTCACCGGCGACCCCGATGCGCCCGGCTGGCAAGTCATCGGGCACTACAGCGACGAGTACGCCGCCGAACGGGCGCTGCCCCGCCGCGTCCCACCCGGAGTCCTGCGGCCGGACACCTCGCGGTTCAACCGCCCGGAACCCGCACCCGAAGTGCCCCTGCACGAGCTGCTCCAGGACATCACCGAAGCCCGCTCCGCCGGCGACGTCTCCGAGACACTGCTCACCGCCACCCAGCACGGCTACGACGCAGGCCCGATGGTCCGCCTCCAGGAACTCCTCCACACCGCCGGTCATTTCGCCGCCGCGTTGGAGACCGTGCAGGGTCGGCAGATCGCCGCCCGCCTCGATGCCCTCGGCCGGCAACTGGACTTCCTCACCCGCGAGGTCAAGGACGCAGCCGAGGACCTCGGCGCCACCGTCGCCGTCCTGCCACCGCACCGCACCCCGACGCCGCCGCGGATCCGCCCGCGCCCCGCCCTGGACACCACACTCCCGCCGCCGCCTCCCCGCACCACGGCCCCCGCACACCACACGTAGCGCACCCCTCTTCCCGTCCGGGCGGCGGCAGTCGGACCTGACCGCCTCGACGGCCCCGGCACCGCGCCGCATCTCCAGCGCGGTGCCGGGCAGATCCGCCCCTCTTGCCATCTCGTCCGCGGCGCCCCTGGCCATTACCGGCACTCGCCAGGCCGATGACACCGGCATTCACCGTGCCGACGCCGGTGAACACCCCGAACCACCGGCGTGCGCCTGTCCTGTCCCCGCAGGGCCGTGCCGCACCCCTGGCCGCGCCTGTCACCGCGCCCACTACCAACCGACTTCAAGGAGAAATCATCTATGGCCGTCCGTACGCAGTGGAATGTCACACACGCTTGCGGCCACGAGGTCGTCCATGACCTGTCCGACCGCCCCGCAGACCGGCGCGCCGGATTCGCTCGCTGGCTCGAAGGCAAGGACTGCACGACGTGCTGGAAGGCGGCACGCGACGGCGACACCGCCTCCAAGGAGCAGTGGCTGGCCGCCAAGCGCGCCGAGGAGCAGCAGGCCGCGAAGGAATGGGCCGAGCGCTTCGACATGCCGCCGCTGGAGGGCCCGGAGCGGGCCCTGGACTGGGGAGAGCGGTCCCGTCACCAGCTGATGACCGCCGCGCACACCGCCCTGGTCATCGAGGGCACGTGGGACGAGGCGGACTGGGCGGAGCTGGAGGAGAAGGCCCGCTCGGTCACCAGGGCCGGATGGTGGATCGACCAGAGGGATGCGCAGGGCGCTGACCTGCTGGAACTTCTCGACGCCGCCACCGAGCAGGACCGAGGGACGGAGAACCCGTTCCGCTGACGGCGACGGACCATACCCGACGATCGGCGGTTGGCCAACCGCTCGATTCTCCGGACGATTGTTGCTCCCACCGCCACCCGATCCGCGTGGAGAGGACCGCATGATCCCGCCCTCTTGGACTCCTCCTGCCATCCCGGCGTTCTCACCGATACCCGACCCGCTCACCCCCGACCGGGACATCACTCACGCCCACTTCCAGGCAGGCGACCAGGTCGTCGTCATCAAGGGCGTGGCCGGCGGGGAACTGTGGGGTGATGCGGTACGCGTGGTCGCCCCGTCCTGGCACACCCCGACCGACGAAGACGGATGGCGGCTGCGCGACCCCACCGGCGGGGCGCAGACGTTCACCACCGCTCACCCCCGCTACCTCGTGCACCTCAAGCGCCCCTGCCCGGACTGCCTGATCTACCTGCGCGCCATGGAGGACTATCTCCTGCCGAAGTACGGCGGGAACGACGCGCTGATCGACTGCGGCTGGTACACCACCACGGCCCTGAACCAGCTCGTGCACATCGCCGACGCGCGAGGCGGCAGGTGAGCCTGCCCCGGCGCCGTCCCGGCCGTGCCCTCGCCCTCCTACGCGCCCGAGCCCGGGCCACCGCGAACCCAGCGGACCCGTTCTGGCCGTCCCGCCTGGCAGCGGACTTGCGCGAACTCGACGCGGACTGGCGGGAGTCGGCCGAGGTCTGCGCGGATGCCGCCTGGACGGCTCGCACCAGCGGACACAGCGTCTTGAGCCTGCTGAACCCGGTCCAGGTCATTGCGACCGGGGCGGATCCGGTGCCCGACCGCACCGTGTGGCACCTATATCTGAGCGCCCTGCGCTACGACTTCCGCTGCCCCACCCTCCAAGCCTTCGTCGAACAGCTCCCGCAGACTGCCCGGGAGACGCTGGACTGCTACAGCCGGGCCCTGTACGCCTTCGCGCTGCTGGGCCAGTCCCGCCCCGACGGCCTGGTGGTGATGGACGAGGTCCTGGCCGAGGCCGGGGACCACGCCAAGACCGTGCACGTCCTCCTCCACGGCCTGTGGCTCGGCCAGCACCTTGACCATGGAGCCGAACGGCTCCTCGCCCTGAGCAGTCGGCCGCCCTTCGAGGCCGGGCAGGGCCCGATCGTGCTCTTCCGCAGGGCCGGCGCACTGCGCCGCCTCGGCCGATACGACGACGGGCTCGCCACGATCGACAAGGCCCTGGACCTTCTGCCACCGGGCGACACCGCGGTCCACGCCGACCTGGTACGCGAACGCTCCCTGATCGCCGCAGCCCACGACCTGCACCACCACCACGAGCACCAACTGGCCCCGGCAGCAGGAGGTACACCGGCGTGATCCCACGCGTCAACGAGCGGACCAACGCCCCGCACGATCCGCTCAGTGAGGCGTTGGGACGGGATGTGCCGATCGAGGGGGGTCTGCCGGAGCACTCCGTCGTCGCTTACTGGCCGGGCCTGGACTCCTACACCCTGGAGGACGAGCAGGCGACGTGGACTGCGGCCCAGTGGGCCGAGCATCTCGAAGACCCGCTGCTGGAGCACCCGTTCGCCACCAGCCCGCGCGGGGACCGGCGGGCGATCTTCCACCTCGTTGTGCGGCTCCATCCCGACGACCGTGACCTGGCCGCTGCGGAGTGGGCCGAGGCCGCCCGCCGTCTGGCCCGTGCCGCCGGCGTCGAGAGGCCCGGCGACACAGGCGGCTGCCACTGGATCGCGGTGCAGGGCAAACCCGGGCGCCTCGATGTGATCGCCAACCTGATCAGGCTCGACGGCTCTTGGCAGCAGCAGCCCGCTGACCTTGGGCGACGTCTCGCGCACGAGGCTCGCCGCATCGAGCAGGACCTGCACCTGATCGCTCCCGCACCCCAGGCCCGATCGGTGCCGACGGCCTCGGCCCAGCTCGCGGAAGTCCTCACCCAGCTCGCCGATGAGCATTCCGGCCCGCTGGCCGCCGTACGGGGCCTGGTCGAACACACCGCCCACCGCATCGCCCGCCACCCCGGCGGCGCCGGAGCCGACGCGGCCCACCGCCTGGAGCTGATCGCCTACCGCCTCCACGGCATCCAGCAGGACCTCGACGCCACGGCCGCCCACCTCACCACCGCGCCCCGCCCGCGCACTGCCACTCCGGCACCGGCCGCTGCCCGGGCCACCGCACGACGATCACCGTAGGAGAAACGTTCCCTTTGCCCCTTGCCGACCGGTTCCTGACCATCCACCGGGACCCGCACTCTGAGGAGGTCCTCGCCCGCGGCGGAGATGCCGAGGCTCACAGCGTCCTGCAGCGCGCGGGCTTCATCCCCGTGGTCCGCGTCCACGAGTCCTACCACCGCGCTCCCACCGGCCTTGACGAGGACGACGAGAGGCAGCTGGCGGCTGAGGCCGTGGCCCGGCTTCGGGCCGTCGGCTACCACGTCGACTGAGACCTCGGCTTCGACACCGACCGCCGCCCGGCCCCGCGACCTGCCCCTCGGCGCTGCGGTCGCCCAGCTCGCCGAGCGCATCCGCCAGGCCACCACCACCGACGAGGCCGCCGGCGCACTCACCGAGCTGACCGCCTCCCACGACGGCATCCTCGCCGCCATCGACCAGATCCTCACCGCCACGGCCGAGTTCCACGACGGCCTCGGTGATGCGGCCGATGCGCACATCGCCCGGCGCCTGCGCTACCTCGCCGACGAACGGCTGCACGTCATCCGTACCGACCTCGCCCACACCCGCGACGCGCTCGCCGACCGGCACGCCCCGCACCACGGCCGCAGCACCTGCAGCGAACAGGTCCCCGCCCACGAGCGTGAACGGTCCGCCGTGTGCGCCTGCCCACCGCCGCCGCGCTCCGCTCCCGTCGCGCCCCCGCCGCCCGTGGCCTCGCGGGTGCGCCGCTGACCCCGCCCCACCTCGTTCAAGGACACCATTGCACGACCACGAAGATTCCGGGCGCCTCGCCTCGTTCGCCGACGTCCTCGCCGGCGAACTCCCCGACACCTGGACCAGCACCCACCACCCCACCGCGCACAAGGACGATCTCGCCGAACTGGCCGACCGCATCTGGGACATGGACCTCGTCGCCGAGTCCCTCGCCCAGCATCCCCTCCGCGAGGCAGCCGTCCTGACCCGCACGGACGGTGCTCAGCTTGCCGTACTCGACCGGCACGACAAGCGCGACGGATTCCTCATCGCCGCCATCGCCCCTGCCAGCCTCCCCGACGAGGCGTACCGCGGCATCCGTGAACCCAACGGCATCGCCGTGAGCGATGATCCGTTCCACAGCGCCGAGCTGGTCGCCGGCGACCTGCTGGCTCGCTACGACGCAGCCCTCGCCCAGGCCCGCCATAACGCCCGCGCCGACGTCCAGCCCTCGCAGCCGGACCGCGTCGTTTTGACCTGGCAGTCCGACGGCAGCCTCGCCGCCGCTCCCGCCGGCGAAATGGCCGCCGCCGTGCTGGCCGCCAACGGCTTCGTCCACGACCTGCAGACGGGCATATACCGGCTCAGCGGCGACGACACAGCGGTGCAGGCCCGGGCCGTACGCGCGGCAGGCTGGCAGCTCGACGCCTGCGGCATCGCCACCGCGCTGCAGCACCCTTCCGGCCGGATCGCGCCCACCGCGACACCGCCTGCGCCGCCGCCGGCCCCGGCTCGCGCGTCGGCTATCAGGGGCCGATGAGGAGATCCTCCTCGCGCGCAACCGCCCCGTAGCGCAGCCAATGGCCGGCGTCGGCAGCATCAATGCCCGCCCTGCCGTCCGGCGCGGCCGGTAGCACCGATCGGCGGCCCCGGCACCCGGGCCGGGGCCGCCCGCCCGCATCCCCGACCGGAGAACCCTGTAACACCCCATACTCCACCACCGATCCGTCGGCATCTCACCCCACGCCTCGCGACAGCGCTGTTCCGCCCCTACCTGCGCACCTGCATACCCACTGGCCCGCACCCTCTGGCTGGCGCACGCCCCGAGGCGCTCCCCGGCGATGCCGGGCGCACCGGCCACCACCGCTGATCCCCAACCCCCTGCCCAGGAGGAGCATGCCCGACCCCATCTCGTACCCGCTGCGCCTGGCTGATGAGATCACCCGTCAGCTCGGCCAGCTCGCCGACCACCTCGCACACCTCCCCCCGCATCAGGCCACGCAGGTCATCGCCCGCGTGGTGGACGCCGAAGACGGAGTCCTCGGCGGCGTCACCCGCCTGGTCGCCACCAGCAGCGTGTTCGCCAAGGTCCAAGCCGAGCGCGGCGCGCTGCCGCCGGAGGTGTGGCTCGCCCTCGGGCGCGCCGCCAATGAACTCGACGCCATCGGCGGGGACCTGGACGAACACCACGACCACCTGCACCAGGTCAGCACCCTCACCGGCGTCGGGACTGCGCAGCCGCCACAGCCCGCCCCGCTCGTCATCCGGCGGCGCCGATGAGCAGGAAGCAGTGGCAGGGCTGGGGCCCGGGCGAGCAAGCCGAACAGCATTACCTCGTCGAGCCCCGCGCCCTCGCCGGCGGCGGCGACCTGCGCCACGTCTCAGAGTTCCTGCGCGCCTCCGGCTGGCGTGATGCCTCCAAGCCGGGCGGTCCGCTGCTCATGGAGAGCCCCGACCGCGCCGTTCGCATCAGCTACGACCCCTATATCCAGCCGGGCGGGTGGACCATCCACGGCAAGGCGACCGGGCAGCAGGAGGAGTGGTGGGCGACGCTCGGCCGGCAGACGCCGGTGGAGATCGTCGCCGGGCTGACCGACGCTCTCACCCGCCCCCGCTCCGCCCACGCCCCCAACGTGTGGGAACCGCTCCAGGACCAGCACTGGAGCACTCAACCCAACGCGGGGCACTACACCGCGACCAGCCCGGACGGATCGGCGTGGATGCAGTTCCACCAGGACGGACGCGGCAGCGCGATGTGGTGGTCCGGAGCACGGGACCAGCAAGGCAACGGGTGGACCGCGAGTTTCAGCGCCACCACCCCGATGCACCTCGTGCAAGCCTTCTCCGCCGCCCTGGCCAGTCCCGAGCCGGTGATGCGCCCGCGCGGACGCGTCCCGCACAGCGCACAGATTCGCACCACCTCCGTCTCCGTCTTGCCCTCCCAGCTCAGCGCCTGGCAGCAGACCCGGATCACCGCCGCCCGCGCCGCTACCTGGGCCCGCAACTCCGTCCGCGGCAACCGTCCCCGCACCACCGCCCGTCCGTATGCCCACGCCGGCGGCGCCCGCGCCCGCCGCTGAACCCCACCATCCCGCCACCGAGGAGTCCTGTGCCCGCACTCACCCCGGACACCATCCGCACCGCCACCGAAACGCTCTGCGACCTGACCGAATATCTGCGCGAGGGCGCCGACCTCGACGAGGCCCTCGCGCTCGTCGAGCCGCTGCTGGACGAGTACACCGGCATCCCCGTCCAGCTCGGCGACACCCTGCGTGCCCTCGCCCGCGCCGTGCAGAACCACCCCGGCATCCCGCACACGGCCGAAGCCGCCCTGCTGGTCTCCGAGTTGCGCTCTGCGGCATGGGAGCAGAGCGACCAGCACACCCTCCACTACGTCCTCGACGACCTGCGCAACCTGTCTGCGAAGACCCCGACGACCGCCCCGGGGTGCTGCCGGTGCCGGTGAGCGAACGGCAGCTCGCCGCCTTCGCCGAAACCCACGCCTGGCGAATCCCCTTCGACACCGGCCCCCGCCACCTGGCCGGCCCCGGAGACGGCCGCCACGTCACCCACGGCCTGGCCGCAGCTGGCTGGACCCACACCTCCGACCCGCTCAGCCCCGAGATCGTCCTTCGCAGCCCCGACCACCGGCACAGCCTCCAGTTCGACCCGCAGTCCGCCACCTCCGCCTGGTGGCGGCTGCGGGCCGAACCCACCGGCACCGAGCCCGGCTGGTACGCGGAGTTCGGCGAACTCGTGCCCGCCGAACTCCTCGGCAGCCTCACCGACGCCCTCATCACCCCACCACCCCGCGAACAGCCCAGCCCCTTCCAGGTATTGGAGTCAGCAGGCTGGCAGCTGGACACCCACGCGGCGCGCTCACCGGACGGGATGTGCCACGTAGAACTGCTGCTGCGGCGCGATCTGGGGGATTGTGAACCGGCGCGCTGGAACGTGGAAACCTGCGAGCCGGGATACGGCACCCCGAGGGGCCCGCGGATCTGGCACGCCTGGTTCGACAGCCGCACCCCCGCTCACCTGGTCAACGCCTTCGTCACCGCGCTCGCCGACCCAGCCCCCCTCCAGCGCGGCATGTACGACCGCACCGCCCACTACAGCGTCGTGCAACAGCCGAGCCCCCTCACGCCGCAGCAGGTCGTCGCAGCGCACACCGCCCGGCTCGACGCCTTGCGCGCCCAGGCGCGCGCCGCCCGCCGCCGGCAGCCGAAAACCACGGCAGCCCCGGCGAAGACCAGCACCACCCGTGCGACCGCGCACCGCTGAGTAAGGACCGCACCATCACCCTCGAACCCACCGCTCACCGCGACGTCCTGCACCACCTCGACGGCTTCCTCGACGACAGCAAGAAGATCCTCGACTCCTGGGACGCCTACTCCGACGAGCACACCGACCCCGACGGCTGGCCCCACGACGAGACCGCCTACGGCCTGCGCGCCAGCCAGCGCGACGCCGACACCGCCGCCGCGTTCGAAACCGTCCGCCCCGGCGCCCGTCACCTGCTCGCCACGGCCGAGACGCAGCTCGCACACCTGCCCGCCCACGCCGTACAGAACCGCTGGGCCTGGCAGCTGGGCGTCCTGCACGCCGCCCTCGACCACCTCGACGCGCTGCACGACCAGTGGGAGCAGACCCGCGACAGCCTTCCGCTTCACGCCCGGCCCGGTACTGCGGCCTTCGACGACGCCCTCGCCGAACATCACGCCGAGTGCTGGAGCTACCTCGACGACTGGGCCACCCACGGCCACGTCCTTGGCGACATCAACGCCGCCGCCCGGCACGCCCCCTCGCCCCTGGCCCCACCGCCGACCGCGACCTCCGTCCGCTCGACCGGCCGCAGCGGCCCGGTACGGAGGTGAGGCGCGTGCACGAGACCATCGAGCAGGCGCTCATCTCCCCCCGCTACCTCGCCGGCGGCGGCGACCCCGCCTGGGTCACCGTCCCGCTGCACCGCGCCTGCGGCTGGAGCTACGGGCACGACCCGCTGATGCCCCGCGTCATCCTCACCAGCCCAGACCAGCAGGCCACCCTGCACATCGATCCCGACCCGGACGAGCCGTGGTGGACCGTGCGCCACGCCCGCTCCGGCGACCAGCCGGCCTGGTCGGCGACCTTCGACGCCCGCACCCCGGTCGAGATCATCGCCGCCCTCACCGACGCCCTGACCGCCCCCACACCGCCGGCCTCCGGGCCCGAGCCCTACGACGTGCTGCGGCGGGCGGGGTGGCACACCGCCGGCGAGAGCCTGGCCTCGCCCGACCGTATCGCCGCCCTCGAGCACGTGGGCGAGGACGGCCCGTGGTTCGCCGACGCCCGCCTCGACCAGGACGAGGGCGGCCTCATCTGGCGGGCTTACCTCAGCAACACCACACCGCAGCACCTGGTCGCCGCCTTCGCACAGGCCCTCGCCGACCCGACACCGGTGCGCCGCTCTCCCGGCCGCGTCCCCGCACTCGCCCGCGACCACGCGCTCACGCGCACCGTGCAGCTGCCGGTCGGGGACATCGCCTTCGCACTGGAGCAGCGCATCGCGGCCCTGGCCGCCCGGCGAACGGACGCCGCCTCGAACACGCCCGTCCCGAAGCCACCGCGCGTGCCGGCCCCCCGCCGCACCCGCTGACCGTCGCCCTCCCGACCACCCCCTGGAAGCGCCCTCTTGCCCAACACCCCCGCCCCCTCCGGCAGCAGCACCGACGGCTACGACATAGCCTTCCGCGTCCTGCTCGGCGCCATGGCCATCGCCGTCCCGCTCGCCAACCTCGCCTGGCTCGGCGGCAACACCACCGCATGGCTCACCGACTCCGGCCCCTGGGCCCCGTACCAGCCCGTCGAAGCCCTCCTCCACCCCAACCGTCTCTGGCCCCACCTGGGGGATACGGCGCTGCTGGTCGGTGCACGCATCGTCCCCGGCGCGGTCCTGATCGCCCTGGGCGTCGTCGGCGCCGTGCTCTGGTCACAGCACCACGGCGGCAGCGGCGGGCGGAAGAAGAAGGTCGCCGGGATGGCGAAGCCCAAGGACATCGAGCCCCTGCTCGCCAAAGCCATCACCGCCAAGGCCCGCTCCCTGCGCCCGAGCCTGAAGGACGCCAAGACCATCCAGGCGGCCGACACCGGCATCCTGCTCGGCAACATCCAGGGCACCCGCCGCGAAGTCCGCATGGGCTACGAGGACGTAGCGGTCGCCATCATGGCGCCCCGTTCCGGCAAGACCACCAGCCTGGCCATCCCCTCCATCCTGGGTGCCCCCGGCCCGGTCCTGCTGACCTCCAACAAGGCCGCCGGCGACGCTTACACCGCCACCCTCGAAGCGCGAGCCAAGGTCGGCCGGACCTGGTCGATGGACCCGCAGCAAATCGCCCACGCGAAGCGGGAGATGTGGTGGAACCCGCTTGCTGACGCCAAGACCCTCGAAGGCGCCGGCCGGCTCGCCGGGCACTTCCTCGCCGCCTCCGTCGACGCCTCCCAGCAGGGAGACTTCTGGTCCAAGGCCGGATCCAACATCCTCTCCCAACTGTTCCTGGCCGCGGCCCTGGACGAACGGCCGATCACCGATGTCATGCAGTGGCTGGCCTTCCCCGCCGACCGCACGCCGCTGGACATCCTGCGCGACCACCAGTTCACCGCCGTCGCCGCACAGCTCAAGGGCACGGTCGAAGGCCCGCCCGAGACCCGCGACGGCATCTTTGAGACCGCCCGCCAGTACGCCGCCGCGCTCCTGAACTCCGAGATCGCCGCCTGGGTCACCCCGCAGAAGGACGTGCCCGAGTTCCGGCCGTCCGAGTTCGTCACGTCCCGCGACACCCTCTACCTGCTGTCGAAGGACGGCGGTGGTGGCGCGAGCGCGCTGATCGCGGCATGCGCGGACTCGGTGATGCGGGCCGCGACCGCTCAGGCCGAACGCGCCGGCGGACGTCTCGACCCGCCGATGCTCGCGATCCTCGACGAGGCCGCCAACGTGTGCAAGATCTCGGACCTGCCGGACCTGTACTCCCACCTCGGATCCCGCGGCATCATCCCGATCACCATCCTGCAGTCCTACCGCCAGGGCCAGAAGGTCTGGGGGGATGCTGGCATGGACGCCATGTGGTCCGCCTCCACCATCAAGGTCATCGGCTCCGGCATCGACGACCCTGACTTCGCCGACAAGCTCTCCCGGCTGATCGGTGACCACGACGTGGAGACCAAGTCCACCTCCACCTCGGACTCCGGCACCTCCACCAGCGTCAGCATGCGCCAGGAACGGATCATGCCGGCCGACGCCATCCGCGCCCTGCCCAAGGGCACCGCGCTGTGCTTCGCCACCGGCATGCGCGCCGCCATGCTCGACCTGCGCCCCTGGTACCTCGAACCCGGCGCCGACGAACTGTCCGCCGCCTCCGGCCGCGCCTCCAAGGCCATCACCGCCCGGGCCGTCGCCAAGGCCGCACCCGCACCGAAGCAGGACGACTTCGGCATCACCGCGTAACCCCCACCTCACACACCCGGCGCTTCGCAAGGGCGCCAGGGCTGCCGTCCCCCGTCGGCACCGCGTCATGCCGGCATGCGGCACGGCTCACTCAGGCGCCCTTGCGACGCCCGGCCCCCTCACCCCGCCGAATTTCCCACGGACCTCAAACCGCCATGGCCTTCACCGATCACCACGCCGTCTTCGTCGGCTCCACCGACGACGGACACACCTTCGTCGTCGTCAACCAGCCGATCCGATCGGCCCACCGCATCCTGACCACCAGCGGCTTCACCGCCCGTGAGCATCAGGGCCGCACCCTGTACCTCCTCCCGCCCAGCACGTCCCGCGAAGAGGCGCACAACCGGACCGGCGAGGCCCTTCACCAACTACTTGCCCACACCATGGACTTCGTCGACCTCAGCTGGACCACCCGCTACCACGAGTCCGGCCCGGCGCCCAAGCCGACCGTCCACTTCGACCTCTCCGACGGCCACATCACCGCGACCGCCCACACCCAGGACGCACGCGGCGTGCTCGAACAGCACGGGTTCACCCCGACCGCCGCGGGCTACACCCTCCCTTACGAACTCGGCGAACGCGAAAGCGTCGGCATCGTCGCCCGCGCTGAGACACACCTGTGGTCCCTCGGCCTCCCCAGCGAAATCCGACTCGGCCTGCCCACGCCCGAAGCCATCACCACCACGCGGGGCCGCACCCAGGCCACCACGCCGACACCGCCGCCCGCACCTCAGCGGCACCGGCACACCCTCTGACCACCCGGCGGGCCCGCCCAAGCCCTCGCCCCCACGCGCCCGCCCGCACCACCGGCGACAACATCCGCGCCACCGCCCCGCGCTGACGCTTCCCTTCCTGGAGCCATGACCTCTTCCGACACTCCGACAGCACACGACCTCGCCCGCGCCCTCGCCGACCAAATCCATCCCAACTGCCCACCTCGCGACGTGATCGTCAGCTTCAGGGTCCGCCCCCAAGCCGCAGCCGAGTTCGGTCACCGCTCCCGCGGAGGACCCGTCACGAGCTTCGCGCAGTCGCTGCACGCCCGGCTCTACGGCCTACCCGCTGACCCCGATCCACTGCCGACCGCGCTGGACGAACTCCTCCAGTCCACCCACACCGCACAGACCGGCGACCAGCAGGCCGCCGTTCTCGCCCAGCTCGCCGAGCAGCTGCGCAACGCGGCCGAGATCCTCCAGTGGGCCCAGTACCACGCCCACTGGCAGAAGCTCCCCGCCGATGTCTTCGACTGGCTGAAGTCAGCCAAGACCGCCGCCCAGCAGCTCGCCGACGGTCTGGACCAGGCGAGCCCCGCCTTCGCCGGCCGCCCGGCTTCCCCACCGGCACTACCCCCGGCGCCGCCCGCCGCGCCGGCCACCGCCCCCGCCCGGCGCTGACCTCCACCCCGCGCCGGTCTGCACCCTCGTTCACGCAAGGACCCACGATTTCCGCAACCCCCGCATTCAAATCAATTTCTCTAGGCGCCGGCGTCCAATCTAGCGCGATGCTTGCCCTGTCCGCCGAGGGCATACTCCCGAAAGTCGACTACGCCATTTTCGCCGACACAGGCTGGGAACCCAGGGTCGTTTATGACCACCTCGAACGCCTGGAAAAGGAGATAGCCGAACCGGCAGGCATCCCCATCTTGCGCGTCACTTCCGGAAACATTCGCGACGACGCACTCGACCCAGATCACAGATTCGCTTCCATGCCGCTCTACATCCTCAACCAGGATGGCAAGCCAGGGATGACCCGACGGCAATGCACAGGCGAATATAAAATCAAGCCAATCAAAAAGAAGGTCCGTGAACTCCTGGGCTACCCGTATCCTGCCCGCATCCCGAAGGAGATTTTCGTCGAGCAGTGGGTCGGCATCTCCACCGACGAATTCCACCGGGCCAAGGACGCCGACGTCAAGTACATGCGCAACCGCCACCCGCTGATCGATTTGGGCTGGTCACGAGCCGACTGCGTCCGTTACCTGACCTCACTGGGACTGGCCGACACCCCGAAATCAAGCTGCCTCGGATGCCCTTTCCACGGAAACGCCCAGTGGCGCAGCATCAGGGACAACTCTCCGTCGGAGTGGGCGGATGTGGTGGCTTTCGACGCGGCGATCCGCAAGGGCAATGCCCGCGCCAACGCGACCGGCAACCGGCTGCTGGGCGAGGCATTCCTGCACCGCTCCCGCGTCCCTCTCGACCAGGCTCCGATCGACCACGTCACCGCCGCCGAATGGGCCGCCCTCCAGCACGAACTCAGCACCGACTCCCCGGACACCGAGGAGCTGGAGCAGGGTGTCACCGACGGATGCTCTCCATGGACGTGCCGCGGCTCCGAAGTAATGCCCACAAAGGATGACTTCGGGCTGGCTTCGTGATAATTGACCTATTCAGCGGCCCAGGCGGCTGGAGTTCGGCGCTGACCATGCTGGGATTTCGGGACGTGGGCCTGGAATGGGACGAGTGGGCCTGCAAAACCCGCGCCGCGGCAGGCCAGCTGACGATCCGCACCGACGTAGCCCTGTATCCGGTCTGGCCTTTTGTGGGGAAGACTTCGGGGCTAATTGCGTCACCACCTTGTCAGGCGTGGTCGCGGGCCGGCAAGCGCCTCGGGCTCATCGACCAGCCGCTGGTCCACCAGGCCGTCGCCGACCTCGCCCAAGGCCGCGACACTCGCGCCAGGCTGCTGACCTCGTGTCGCGACGAGCGCTCCCTGCTCGCGGCCGAGCCGATGCGCTACCTGCATGCCCTCCACGGCGTCGGCGAGCCGGAATGGGTGGCGATGGAGGAAGTCCCGGACGTGTTGCCCCTGTGGCGCCAGTACGCAGCCGTGCTGCGGGGCTGGGGCTTCTCGGTGTGGACCGGGATCTTGAATGCCGCCGACTACGGCGTGCCACAGACGAGGCGGCGGGCGATCCTGCTGGCCTCCCGTACGCGCACCGCCGCGCCTCCGCCGCCCACGCATGCGGACGTCGCCGAACCGGAAACGCTGTTCGGGCCGGGCCGCTCTCGGTGGGTATCCATGGCTGAGGCCCTCGGCTGGGGCGCTACCGACCGTCCCGTGCCCACCGTGTGCGCCGGCGGCGGGCCCGGCGGCGGTCCCGAGCCCTTCCCCTCGGGGTCACGCAAGTCCCTCGCCAGCGCTCGCGACCGCGGTACTTGGAAACCGCACACCGTACCGATGGTGCTGAAGTCGCCTGCTGAGATTGCGGGTTGGGCTGACGATGAAGGGATCCGGGAGAACCGGCTCGCCGATGCGTCGGCCCCGGCGTTCGGCGCCGGGACGCACGGCTGGTCGTGGTCGTTGCGCAGCAACAATCAGGCGAACGCGACGGTGCGCGGCGTAGACGAGCCCGCCGGCACCTTGTTCTTCGGGCACCGGGCCAACGAATGCGTGTGGGTCGCCGAACCGGCATCCGGTGGTGAGGGCGAGGAGCGTCCGGTTCCGGAGTCCATCCGGATCACCGCCCAGGAAGCCGGCATCCTGCAGACCTTCCCCGCCGACTACCCCTGGCAGGGCAACAAGGGCCAAGTCTTCAGCCAGATCGGCAACGCCGTCCCGCCCCGGCTCGCCGCCCACCTGCTCGCCCCGCACCTGGGCAAGACCCTCACCCCCGACGACTTCACCCTGGCCGCTTGATGCCCCGCCCCACCGACCCGTACGAGGACGACGACTTCGACGACCTGCCGCCGAACCCGGCCGTGCACTACGCCGAGCAGTCCCTGCTCGGCGCCCTCCTGCTCGAACCCCACCGGCTCGCCGACATCGGCCCCCTTCAAGCCGACCACTTCAGCAACCACACCCAGGGCGCCCTCCTCTCGGCCATGCGCAGCGTGCCGCCACCCGACCCCGAGGCCCACCGCACCGAGGTGGCATGGCTGAACACCGTCATGGAAGCCGCCCGCCCCGAAGCACCCGGTCTGACCGCCTCCTACCTCCACACCCTCATCCAGGTCTGCCCCCGGCCCCAGCACGCACCGGCGTACGCACGGATGATCCGGGCCGATCACGCCCGCCGGATGCTGCGCATGCACGCCGAACGCCTGGCCTGGACCGCGACCGATGCCACCCTGCCGGACCCGGCCGCCGCCACGCTGGCTCAGGCCGATGTGCTCGGACGGCTTTTGGAGGATCTCTCCGGGCAGTTCGCCCCGCACCCCGGCTCGCTTCCACGCACCCCGCTGCCGGCAGCACCGCCGCGGGACAGCGGCGAGGAAGCCGTGGACGAGGAACGGCTCCTCCTCGCGACCGCCACCGCGCACCCAGCAGAACTGAAGACCATGCGGTGGCTGCAAGCCGAGGACTTCGCGCTGCCGCTGCACGGCGCCCTGTGGCAGTGCCTGACCTCACTGGTCCACCGTGGTGACCCTGTCGATCCGATCACCGTGCTGTGGGAGGCCCAGCACCGCGGCCTCCTCGCCGACGGCATCACCCCCGACGACCTGATGACCCTCGTCTCCACGCCCGTCGGCTCACCCGAGTACTGGGGCGAGAAGGTCCTGCAACGAGCCCTGCTCGCCCGCGCCCGCACCGTCGCCGCGCGGATCACCGCCTACACCGAGGACCCCGCCAACACCCCCCACCAGCTGATCACCGGCAGCCGCCGCGCCCTGGCCGACCTCACCGCCTTGCGCACCCGCTGGACTCACGCCACCGCCCCGGCACCGGCCGCCAAGCCCCGCCAGACCGGGGCCGCGGCGACGCCCCCGCGGGCGGGCCCTCCCCGGACAGCGGCCCCGTCCGCTGCACGCGTCTCCCGCTGACACCGAACCGCCTGTGGTCGGGCCCCTATGGTCCGGCCACAGGCCGACACGAGGAACACTCCTTGACGGACCCCGCCATCGACGCACACGTGCGCCTCGACACCCACCCCAGCCACTCCAGTGCGGTGGCCGCGACCCTCACCGGCACCCGGCACCGCACGGCCCACGCTCTCCTGGCCGCCCGCGGATTCGAACCTGTCGACGACCGCACCCTGGTCCTCGCCCGCATCGACCACGAGGAGCCGTACTGGGCGGAAAAGGCCGCCCAGGCACTGGCCGCCGAGGGCATCACCACGGAGATCACACCCCAGTTGCGTGAAGCCATCGCCGCGGAATGGACATGGGCCAACTACCCGCTGCCCTGGCTCACCCGCGAGGAGATGCGAGAGGTCTCCAACGAAGCCCAGAAGATCTACGACGACATCCGCCACGGCCGCCTCGTCATCCACGCCCACGCCGACGACAGCGGCACCACCGTCGCCGTCGGCACCTACCGCGACGGCAGCAAGAGCGTGTACCTCCACGGCGAGAATCACCTGCGGCAGGTCGCCGACGTCTACGGCTCGCCCGCCCAGGCCATCGCCGCCTTCGAACGCCTCCACGGCGACACCCTGCGACCCGGCCCCGCGCCCACGACCGACACCGAACGCCAGACGGCCGAAGCCCTCACCGCCCTGCGTGCGCCGGCCGCAGCCGAGCCAGAGCCGCCCGTCCAGCGGTCGGAGACGGTTCCCTCCTACGCCGCGGATCCCGGCGACCACGACGCCATCCTCCATCAGTTCCTGGCCGTGCACGACGACTGGGAGAAGTGGCGCACCTTCGGCGACGACACCACCCACGCCATCCACGAATCACAGACCCTGCGCATCGAACGCGTCCACGAAGCCGATCCCCGCGAGAGGGCATGGACCATCGCCGCCTACGAGAGTCCCGTCTCCGACCGGATGTGGCACCTTACGGCAACCGGCGCCACGCCGGCCCCCGTCCTCGAGACCCTGCTGACGCGTCTCGCCGAGGGTGACGCCTGGGACACCGCCATCGGCAGCCCCGTCACCGAGACGACGGTTGCCGCAGCAACCCGCGCGCTGACCGACGCCGGCTGGAAGCACACCGTGAACGGACGCTGGATTCGCTGGGAAACACCCCAAGGTGACGCCGGCGTCCAGTTCGACGCCTTCGCCGCCCAACATCCCCACAGCACCCTCGCCACCTGGACCCTGTGGGCCGGCCCCACCATCGACCGCCCCACCTGGGAGATTAACGCCTCCCCCTACACCTCCGCCACGCTGCTGGCCCACCTCACCGAGGACCTCGCCCACGGCACCGGCACCCGACGGCACAGCCCCACGAAACCGAAACACACCGCCAAGCTCACCACCACGCCCACCACCGTCCCCCCCGCACCGGCCTCACCGCAGACCAGCCGCACCCGCTGACCGGTTCGCGTCCGAGGCGCGAGGCCACGACTGGCGAACCGCTCACCCGCAGTGTCCTGCCCTCCGCCACGTTGGAGCAGGCCCTTCACGCGGTGCGAGTCTCAGGCAACCCCGCAGTGCGGGACGTACGCATCCCCGTTGGCGACAAGGTGGTGTGGACCGTAAGTTGCATGGGCACGGCGCCCGTGCGGGGCGCGCCAGCGCAGCCGACGGCATGCGTATCGCCGCATGCCCGCACTCCCTGCCCGAACAGTCAACCCGTGGCCCTCCTAGGATCAGCTGGTCGAAGGAACAGGTGGCAAGGGCGGGAGACAGCAACGTGGAGTTCGCAGTGGTCGATGACGCCCACTTCTTCACAGACCGAGTGGAGAACGCCGACGCCCTGCTGGTGCGCGACCCCTGGGATGACTCCGGATACCGCACCACGTTCAGACTCATCCTTCTCGTTGACGGCCGTCCCTGGGAGATCGGCACCGTGAAGATCGGCCACATCTCGATGGACGGTCACATCTCGATGGACGGGGACGACGTGTGCGTCGTGCCCCTGCCGGCGCGGTTCAGCCAGCTGGACCGCCGCTTCTTCTCCCTCGGGCAGGATGACGGTTACTACGAGCGGCTCCGGCAGATACCCGGCGGGCACCGCGAAGAGGTGCTGGAAGCCCTGCACGACATGGCGTACAGCGAGGACAGCTTCCACACCGCCATGCAGCACGACGTGACGCGGAGGTCCTTGGTCCGGTTCGTAAAACTGGCCACCGTCCGAGGGCAGTTGCGTCGCATCGCCCGCGGTGGCGCGCGCAGAGACTTGTTCGACATCACCTACGAGCCCCCTGCCCCCCGCGGCATCGAACCCCCGCGCCTGCGGTTCCGCGTCGTGCCCGACTCCCAGCCTCCCAGCAACGTCCACGCTCTCACCGGTCGCAACGGCGTCGGGAAGTCGTACCTCCTTTCCCACCTCGCCCGGGCGGTCGCCGCCGCCGAGCCCCAGCCCGCCCGGCTCGGCCAGGTGATCGAGTTCGGACGTGAAGGGCGCTCGTTCGGCAACCTCGTCGCCGTCTCCTTCAGTGCCTTCGACGAGTTCCCCCTCGTCGAGGGCGACGAGATGTTCACCGCCTCCTACGTGGGCCTGCGCGTGCCCGGCGCACGCTCGCCGAAGTTCAAGACGCCCTACGCGCTGCGCCGGGACTTCCGCGAGAGCATCGAGGCGTGTCTGACCCGCGAACGTGCAGAACGCTGGATCCGCGCGCTGCGCACCCTTGACTACGCCGGCAGCGGCTTCCTGGAAGAGGGATGGCTGGAGGACTTCGAGCACACGGCCAGCCCGGTCGTCCGCGGGAAGAAGGCGCGGATGCTGTTTCGCGGCCTCAGCTCCGGCCACAAGATCGTGCTGCTGACCATGACCCGGCTGGTCGAGCATGTCGACGAACGCACCCTGGTGATCATCGACGAGCCCGAGGCCCACCTGCACCCACCGTTGCTGGCCGCCTTCATGCGCGCCCTGTCCGATCTGCTATCCGACCGCAACGGGCTGGCGATCGTCGCCACGCACGCTCCCGTCGTGCTACAGGAGATCCCCGCCCACTGCGTGTGGAAGCTCCACCGCTACGGCCAGCACCTCGGTGCCGACCGTCCCCGGATCGAGACCTACGGCGAAAACGTCGGCCTGCTCACTCACGAGGTCTTCGGCCTGGAGGTCGCCGAGGCAGGCTTCCTGCGCGAGCTGCGCCGCCTGGTCGAGGAGAACTACTCCTACGAGGCCGTGCTCGACCGCTTCGGGCATCGACTCGGCGGCGAGGCCCGGCTCGTCCTGAGCGCCCTGATCAGCATGCGCGACGAACCGGACGGCGAGATCGGGGAGGAGCACTGATGCGCCACCTGGACCCGCCGGCCTTCGACACCCGCGCCACGTACCTCACCTGCATCAGCAACGCCCGGCCGACAGCCAAGAAGCGCTTGGAGACCTTCGAAGAGCCGGTCGTCTGCGCCGGCGACCAGTACGAGGCGGCGGCGAAGAACCAGGCACTGCACAGCCTCAAAGACCTGGCCGCCCAACCCGCCGACCAAGCGGACCGCAAGGCGCTGCGCAAGGTCTACAAGGACCGCATGGCCAAGGAGGATGTTCCCGGCCGCGACATCTACGACGCCATCAAGGACGCCGCCAAAGAACTCTGCCCACTGTGCGGGATCGGCAAGGTATCGACCATCGACCACCAGCTGCCCCAGGCCAAGTACCCGCTGCTAGCGGTCGTACCGGTCAATCTCGTGCCCGCCTGCCGGGACTGCAACACCGGCAAGGGCGAGCACTCGCCTGCCACCGCGGAAGACCAGACCCTCCACCCCTACTACGACGATCTCTTCCATGTTCCTTGGCTGGCCGCCCGCCTCGTCAAGAAGACCGGCTCGAAGCCGATGACAGCACGGTTCTACGTCAGCGCACCTGTCGACTGGGACCCGACGCTCGTCGCCCGGCTCGAAACCCACCTGCGCGTGTTGGACCTCGACGGACGCTACCGCCTACAGGTCGCAAACCACCTCTCCACCCTCTTCCACATGTTCACCGGCCGACCCCGCAACGGCATCGCGGATCACCTCGCCAGAAGCGCCGAGGGCTGGACGAAGACGAACCCGAACAGCTGGGAGAGCGCCCTGTACCGAGCACTGGCCGCCGAAACCTGGTACATCAACGGTGGCTGGAAGGAAGCCGCACCACCGCACCTCTAGGCCATCCCGCCGTAGCGCAGCAGCGAACCGGAGCTGAGCGTTACTCCGACTGGTCGATGATCGGGCTTATGACCCACCGCCTGGCGAGGCCACACCGCGGGCAGGCGTGAACCGGCCCGCTGCCGGCTCGGCCAGCCAGCCCCGTGCGACCAGGCGTTTCGCCTTCAACCACAGCGCCTCCACCCGCGCCGGAGCCACGTCCATGCCGAAGGCGACGGCACAAGACCGTGACCAAGGCCCTCGCCGAAAGGCACCTGCCCGTCGACCCGGTGCGGGGACGGCCGCCCGTCTGACCCCCTCCGGGCAGGCTGCCGCTTCTCGTGCTCGCCTATGGGAGCTGTTACCCGGAGCACGCCAGCCCCTACAGTTCCAGGGCGGGGCCGAAGAACAGCAAGGAGTTCAGGTGAAACGTCAGCGCGCCACCGAGCTGCTCCAGGAGATGCTCGGCAACCTGGAACAGGGTCGGCGCCCTCTGGATCTCGTGGACGAGGTCTACGTCTTCGGCTCCTATGCCCGGGGTGCGCTGGAGCCAGGCGACCTGGACGTGTCCGTGGTGCACCGCACCGACACCGACTTCGCCGAAGACGTCGTCAGCGCCCTGATGTACGGGCGTGACCCCATGGCGGACATGAAGCGCGCACTCAAGGGCAATAGGCGAGGAATCCAGTTCCAGTTCAACCAGAACGACCAACTCCCGCCGGGCAGCGAGCCGCAACTGTTGTGGAAGCGCGGTGACACACCCGCCGCCGCCCTGGACCGGCTGCACGCCATCAAGGCCGACCCCAACGCCGGCCGGGCACCGCGCGACGCGATGATCGAGCAGTTCGACGGGCTCGACCGATGGATTCCCCTGCCCGTACGCGCCCGGCTCATCGACCTGCTCGACGCCGGCGCGATCGAGATCCACCGCATCGAACTGCCGGACGGCGATCCCTCCAGCCCGGCCGCGGCAACCGCCCTGGCCAGGCGCTGGAAGACGGACAGCCCGCTGCGCAGGGCCGCTGCCGCCGCCGTGCACTACGTCGAAGAAGCAAGCATCGCCGCGAAATCCGTCTGGGTCCAAGGCCGAGCCCTCGACCCGACCCGACGCGACTACGGCGCAGGAGCACTGTGGATCAACCTCGGCTGGTACGACTTCAACCAGCTTACCTACCGCCTCCGCGACGGAGCGCAGTCTTTGGAGGTGGTCCGCCCCACCCGGACCCAGCCGCTGCACGCCCTCCACATCACAGTGCGCGACGCCGCCGCTCTGCCCATCCTGTGAGGCCCCCGGCCGAAGGCCGGGTTGACGCGAGGCGACTCAACTCAAGGCGCGAGGAGCCGCTCCTACGCCACGCCTACGAACAAGGCGACGCACGCCAGTGGAGCGACCTCCTGCCCAGCGGCCAGGAGCCCCCGCTCACCCTCGACCCGGACAGCGGGCTCCTCGAAGCCGCCACCCCGGAGACGTACCTCGCCCTGCGCCAGGACGACCTTCCCTACCACCGCCGCTGAACCATCCGAACTGCACGCGACCCCGGTGCTCGCCACCACCAAGGCGTCCAGAGCCAGGCGGGCAAGGCGGGCCCCGCCTATAGGCCGGCCAGTCTTGACCCGCAAAGGGGCGCAACGCAGCCTCTGGGGCGTGACCACCGCGGCGGTACTGCCCAGGAGACGCGGCCGGAATATAGCCGCAGCTCGGCGGTTGGCCAAACGCTCGATCCTCCGGATGATTGTTAGTCCACCGCCATTACCTGACCGGCACGTCGAAAGGCATCCGTACGGCCCCAGACCACAACTGCACACCCTCACCCGCGCCCTGCAAATCCGGCACGCCATCTACGCTGCGGCGTAGCTGAGGCGGAACAGCTCCTGGGCGCGCTCCAGGTCCCGCTCCGTACGCAGCTGCACCTCCAGGTCGCCCGTGCCGTGGTGACCAAGCCCCGTCACATCCCGGGTGAAGCCGGGGATGAGGTCGACCTTCTTCGGGTCGGCCTTGAGGTAGACGAGGAGCTTGGTCTGCTGCGGCGGGCAGACACACGCGAAGTTCCGCAGCCGCTGGTACGCCGCGTACTGCTTGCGCTGGACCCGGGTGATGCCGTCCCCGAGACCGAGCAGCACCTCGTCGGCCGCCTCGGCAAGCTCCGCCAGGGCACCGCCCTGCGAGCGGGCCGGCGGCAGCCCGGCCGCCCGCCGGCGGACCCGCTTGGTCGTGGCCGAGTGCCCGGTGACGGAGGCCACGGTCTCAAGCCCGATGTGGTCGTTGCCGAAGAAGCGGTAGCGGACCAGGTCGATGCTGCGCCGGTGCTCGCGCACGGCGTGGGCGTCGTAGCGGGTGAAGTCGCCGGCGATGCAGATCAGCCGGGGTGCGCTCCACAGGATCTGGGACGCGGCCGGGGCCCCGAGCCGGTCGCGGACCAGGTTCCGGAAGGCGTCCTTGTGGGCCATGAGCCACGACATGTAGTACAGGCCCTGGTTGATCACGCCCGCGTCAGTCGAACGCTTGTACTCCACGACCACGGGCGCGTTGTTCTCGTCCAGGCCCAGCGAGTCGATCCGCCCGCCGTCAACACAGTCGATGACGTACTCGCTCGCCAGGAACCGCACCCCTAGCATCGTCTCCATGTGCGCCTCGATGAGGTCCTGGACATCCGCCTCGACCTCAGCAAGACGCGGCGTGACCTCGGCCACGCCGCCGTTTATCGTGTGGAACAGCTTCAGGCCCGACACCTTCCCCTCCTCGGTTCGAAGATCGGGAACGTCGGGCGGTACCGGAATGTTTCCGCGAGAGGCTTCGGGCCTGTGAAGATGGTGTGAGAAGCTACCTCCGGGCCACGTGGGCGCGCCAGCGTCCCACGGATCCCAGGGATCTGCTGATCCCACATAGGTCCCACAGGTACCTGGGACGAGCGCCCGGAAGACTGCGTTTGCGCAGGTCAGCCCCCGTAGCTCAGTGGATAGAGCACGTGCCTTCTAAGCGCTTGGCCGCAGGTTCGAGTCCTGCCGGGGGCGCACGTGTCAGCCCTCCCGTCTGGGAGGGCTTTTTGCTGGTCAGGGTGGGTGTCACTGATCACGACGAAGCCCCGGACGCCCTCTTGATGATCAAGGGCAGACTCCGGGGCTGTCCGGCTGTCACCGGGTTTTCGCGGGTGGCCGTGTCGAATACGTGTCGAAGTTCTCGACCCGAGGAAGATCAGCCAACGCCCGGCACCTCCGCCTCAGGGAGGTCTCCCGCAGCTTCCAGTCGCCGTCCGAGGTACGGCAGCTGCCCGTCCGCCGCCCGGTGGGCGACTCGTTACGTGCACCGCGCCACGCCCGACGGATGACGGAGCCGGCAAGGATGCCATCCGAATCGCCGTGGAACAGCAGACCACCTGGCTGGAGTCGCCGTGCGGATCAGCACATCGCACCACTGGACGTCGGCGTCGGGCTCGGGCGGGGCCGCGTCCTCCACGCGCATGGCTACGGTTTCCTCCGGGCGGGGGCCGCAGCAGTACCGCGTGGCGAAGGAGGCGTGGAGCCGCTTGCCACCGCGCGGCACGGCGCCGTATCCAGTCCAGGATTGCCGCCGGCTGCTCGGCATTGGGCACGGCCCGCTTGTCCACGGCGTTCGTGGTCCTGGTGTCGGCTGTCGAGGGCGCTCTATGGCACTGCGAGGGCAACCGCTCCTCGCTGAGCAGAGACTCGACGGGACGCGTATGTGTCAGTGCACCACTGTCCGCTGGGGCGCTTGGGAAGTCGCATTCGCAAAACGGCTGGGAGGCGCTGCCGGCGGCATGGATCTCCGCGCAGCACATCGGCCGCTGCAGCGGTACGGTGTGCGGCATTTCGATCGCCTGTTCTGCGATCGCTGAACCAACAAGGGGGTTCCATGAAACACCGCCGCCCGCGCCACCGTCGCAGAGGGCTCGCCAGAGCGGTCGGTACGGCGGGTGCGCTGGCCGTGGCGCTCGGTGCCGGGATGACACCGGCGATGGCCGCCGGGAAGACGTCCGACAAGCCTGCGGCCACCGGGTTCTCGCCCGACCAGACCGACCCGAAGACGCCCTGGGCGCCCGAGAACGACGAGGCGCCGCTGGACCACAAGGCCGTCCACCGCGATGCCCTCGCGTCCGGCCGCACGGACACATCCGGTCTGCAGCTCAACATGCCCGCGCCGACCGGGCCGTACAGCGTGGGCATGGTCGGCCTGCACCTCATCGACAAGTCCCGTACGGATCCGTACGTCCCCGGCAACACGCCTCGCGAGGTGATGGTGTCGCTCTGGTATCCGGCCACCGCCACGTCCGGGCACTACCAGGCGCCGTGGATGCCGTCGATCTCCGGCGCCCACTTCCTCGCCACACGAGGACTGTCGCCGCAGCAGGTGACCCTGCCGAGGACCGCGGGCCATGTCCTCGCCCCGGTGAACACCAAGCTCGGCAAGCTGCCCGTCCTGCTGTACTCGACCGGGCTGCACTCGGACCGCGCGATGGGCACCGCGCTCGCCCAGGATCTCGCCAGCCGCGGCTACCTCGTCGTCACCGTCGACCACACCCACGACGCCAACGAGGTGCAGTTCCCCGGCAACCGGCTCGAGGTCAACACGATGCCGGCGGGCGCCCACTCCTCCGACACGCTCAAGGTACGCGCGGCCGACATCCGGTTCGTCATCAACCAGCTCGGCACGATCAGCAAGGGCGGCAACCCGGACCCCGGCCACCCCACGCTCCCCACCGGGCTGTCGACGGCCGTGGACATGTCCCGCATCGGGATGTTCGGCTGGTCGCTGGGCGGCGCCGCGGTCGACACGTCCATGCAGCTCGACCACCGCATCGCCGCCGGCGCCGACCTGGACGGCCAGTTCTTCGGGACGGCGCCGAGCAAGGACCTGGACCGCCCCTTCATGCTCTTCAGCTCCGGCACCCACAACCGCAACAACGACGGGTCGTGGCGCACGCTGTGGTCGCATCTGAAGGGGTATCGGGTCGACATCCAGCTCCACGGCGCGGCGCACCTGTCGTTCAGCGACAACGAGTGGATGGTGCCGCAGGAGGCGGGCCTGCTCGGGCTCTCCCAGGCCCAGCTGCAGCAGCAGTTCGGCACGATCGATCCCGACCGAGCGGTCAAGGTCCAGTCCGCCTACCTCGCCGCTTTCTTCGACCAGGAGCTGCGCGGCAAGCACAGCACCCTGCTGGACGGACCGTCCAAGAGCTATCCAGAGATCTCGTTCGTCCGCTGACCGGCTGTCGACCGTACAGCTGACCGGTCGTCCGAAGGGCGGGTCCCGTTCGCGGATCCGCCCTTCGGCGTGTCGGGAGGGGCCGCCCCGCATGCGCCGGCGATCACCAGGGGCCCCGCTCGCACTGGGCGTCGTTGCCGCCTGCGGCAGGTGGCACCTCCCTGGCGCGCCAGTGGCGGCGTCCTGAGCGGTCCCAGGTCACCCGACGCCGACCGACAACGGCCGAAGCCCACGGTCTCCGGCCGCACTGAGCAGGCCGTAACCGCCAAACGCAGCCGCCCCCTTCAGAAGCGATGAGGACCGCTCACCGCCAGGTGGTGACCGCGCTTGGTGGGTGGTGAGGACAGCGTCGCTGCGATCGCCTGGAAAGGCCGGAAGGGCGGCCTCGACAACTCACCCGGTGGAGTCCGTCGCGACGCGTGCGATCGCAAAGACTGCCCCGTCAGAACGGATCCTGGGGGCCGATGCTTCGTCCGGTGTCGGTGGGCGGGCACATACCGTCTCCCGGACAGCTGTCGGCGGTGCGCCAGTCCGCGCGGCGACTGTCCCTCATGGCTGATGCAGAGGAACGCGGCGAGAGGACTGCCTGTCGGCACCTTCAGCAAAGCCGTCGGCCGCCCGTTTACCTGGGTCGAGTGGTGCGAACGGTGACTCGCGGGGCAGCTTCACCTCCGCCCCGGTATCGCGCAGAAGGTCTTGGATTTCCTTGCGACAAGCGTGTGCTGACGATCGGCCGCGCACGCCCGCAGATCGAGGCGGCGGCATGCCTTGCGTCGGCCGCCGAGTGCAGGGCGCAGCTCTCCGAGCAACTTGGCCAGTTGGAGAAGCCAGGGGGCGACCTGCGCATGTGGCTTCGTGCCATGCGTGAGGGCTTCACGGACTTCATCGAGGCCGGCGGACCCAGCGGGGAGCGCTTCGGACCAGGCTCCGACAGACGGTTCAATGAGGCCCTGGCACAGCTGCGCAACCGTATCCAGCAGCAAGCGGACGAGGTCTCGGGTCGGTACAAGCTGACCGGTCTCATCCTTCCCGAGCACGAGAGATAGCCGACCGGTTTCTAGCTGAAAGTAGACCGGCTCGGCGGCAACCCACCTGGGGATTGCGCACGTCCCGGACCTGCCACGCCGGGCCGTCCCTGGGCCGTCCGAGGCTGCTCAACAGCGGCCAATGACGACCAACGACGACCACTAGGCGCACGAGCCCACCACCCCCGACCAGCAAAAACCCAGCTCCCCAAGATCCCCGGCAAGACCCAGGGCAAGAAGACAGGTCTCGTCACGCCCTTTGATTCTCTGGACGCGGCGGGTAGACCGCACCCGCTGGCATTGGTCACCGTCCGGCCTGGGTGAATCCTGCTGCGTGCGGCTACGTTCGTCGGACAGCCCCCGTTCACGTGGCTTCCTTTGAACGTGCGACAGGCCGTATGTCAAGCAGCGACTCGCCGACAATTCCCGGCACCCCACCAGCATCGCGGGTGACTAGACGTTAGAAGATCACCCGCAAGAACTAATTGCTGTCCAACTGCTTGCGTTTACAGCGCACTTGATGGCCCACCAACTCTGTCCCTGAGTGACCTCGAGGGTCTCCGCGTACCCGATTCAGCCCCACAAAGCCGGGATCCCGATTTGCTCGATATGACAGCGATAAGGGGTGTTAGTACGTTCAATCACGCACCGGCTGCCACAGCGGGCGCTCCTGTCCCAGTCTCAGAGGAGAGCAAGCGATATGTTCACGATCCGTTCCCGCAAGATCGCCACGGCCGTCGCGGCCGCCGCGGCCATGACCGCGACTGGTATCACCTACGCCTCGGCCGCCTCGGCGCCGGTTCCCCAGGCCGCCCCGGCGGTCACGGCAGCACCGTCCGGCGGTCCCAGCACTCCCAACACCAACGAGGGCAAGGGCAACGAGGGCAAGGGCAACGAAGGGAGAGAAGGAGGGGGGCCCCGCCGCCATTTCGAGGGCAGGGTCTTCTTCAACGAGCGCGAATTCTCCGGCCGCCCCGACGGCTGCATCACCGTCGTCAGCGGCCTGGGTGCCAAGACCCTCAACATCCGCAACGACAGCCGCAACGTGGTCGAGGTCTTCCGCGGGGCCGTCTGCGACAATGGCGCCCCCGTCGCCACCGTCGGCCCCTTCAGCTCCGCCAACGGCGTCTGCCCGAGGTTCAAGGACGATGACGAGCACGAGCACGAGAACGGGAACTGCGAGGAGCGAGAGCACCACGAGAACGGCGAGCACCACGAGAACGGCGAGCACCACGAGAAGGGTGAGCACAACGAGAATGGTGAGCACAACGAGGAGATGGAGGGCGGCGTGAAGGTCAAGAACGGAGTCGTCGCCAGCTTCCGCGTCATCTGCCGCCACGGGATTGGCGAGGGCGGCGCATTCGGCGAGGGTGGCGGATTCGGCGGGGGTGGCGGATTCGGCGAGGGTGGCGGATTCGGCGAGGACTGAGGCCAGCAGCCACCTGATGCGCACGCTGGAGAACGCCGGCTCACCGGAATTGGGCCGGCGCTCTCCGGCCAGGCGCACAATACAGGAATCGGGCCGGGATCCTGTTCATTCCCGCCCCTCTGGCCGCAGAGGCCCTTACCGGACGCAATGGCCTGCGCAATGACGTCCCCAAGCTCCTTGGAGTCGTTGCTGAGATGGAGCTACGACGCGACGGTTTCTGCCTCGGCCGAGCAGCCCGCGGCGCGCAGGGGACGAGCGGGGCCGACCGTCGGGAGGCGCCCACGGCAGCGAGCAGGACAGCTGCTTCCTGTTCCCTGCCGATGGCATCGAGGCCCTGATCGCCGAGATCGACGCCGCCGCGAAGCACCGGACTGACGCTCACTGTCATCAGCGAGGTCAACCCTGCTGGCCGCCCGTTGCGGTACAGCAGCGGAGTACAGCAACCACCGCGACCGCAGCCGACCGACATAGACCTTCGAAGTCCCCATGACCAGCGTCCTGGACCACAACGGCCGTCCGGCCGATAGTTCGGGACGAAGAGGTCTTCCCCGGCGGCGAGCCCAGGACGGCGAATCGCGTGGCCGTCTCCCGCCACCAGGAGTCGTCGTCCAGCACACCGGTCGGCGCCACGTCGCGCGGGATATAGATGCGGGCCAGTCCGGTGCGGTGACTCCCCCTCGTGGCTGACGCAGGAGAACTCGGCAAGAGGGCTGCCCGTCGGCACCTTCAGCAAGGTCGTCAGATGCCCGTTTGCCTGGACAAGGTTGGTGTGAACGGTGACACGCAGGGCCGCGTCAGCGGCGGTCCACGGGTCGAGCGTCCCCCATCCGCCGACGTACACGATCTTGCGGGGTGGGCGACGAACGAAGTTGCCCTTGCCGTGGATCTTCTCGACCAGGCCTTCGCCCTGGAGGACTGTGAGGGCGCTGCGCAGTGTCACCGTGCTGACCTTGTATCGGTCGGCGAGGCCGGCCTCGGACGGCAGGCGTTCGCCGGGTTTGATGCGGCCGGTTGTGATCTGGCGCCGGAGATCTTCGGCGATGTCGTGGTGGCGTGATGGCGCGGTCCGGGTCACCGCCTTCTCAGCACGCGAACGGCGGTGAGCCGGGATCGCGTGTGTATGGTCAGCAGCTCACCCGACTCGAAGAGGAGTTGCTTGGCGCCTTGACGGAGTTGGAAGAGGTCTGCCACCCGGCAGGCCTGGCCACCGAGTTGGATGACGTCGCCACGCTGCACGGTGGTCGCGGTGACCTCGATGGTGGATACCAGCGCAGCGCCGGGTGTCCAGCCGCTCACCGCTGCGCCTCCACGAGCGTGGACCGGTCGGACGCCGAGTGGCAGAGGCAGGCGCACGTCTCGTAGACGACTGGTAGGTCGGTCTTACGGGCGCAGCGCCACGTCCGACGGATGACGGATCCGGCGAGGATGCCGCCCGACTCGCCTTGTAACAGCAGATCACCTGGCTGGAGCTGTTCGTCCTCGATGTGCTGCCGGAGGATGCGCGTCAGGGCCGGATGGCCCGGCAGCTCGCACCACTGGCCGTCGGCGTCGGGCTCGGGCAGGGTCACGTCCTCCACCCGCAGGGCTACGGCTTCCTCGGGGCGTGGGCCGCAGTGCGCCGGCGCATCGCGTACTTCATGGCGACGTTGAGGATCCGGTGGTTGCGCTTCCGGGACCAGGCCGCCGCTTGCTTGCCGTCGAGGCGCGTGTCGATGGCCCGCAGGAGCTGGCCGACCTTCTCCGGGTGCCTTCCAAATCGAGATGGGAAGGGAGTTCCTCTCGACCAACTTCGGCGTACTCGGTGAGAATGCCGCGCGTTCGTGGAAGCGAGCAGGGGACGAATACCGTCGCGCAGTGGCCCTTCGTCGGCTCGCAGCGGCACGCCCGGGACACGGGTCACCAACTCGACGTACAGGGTTCCCGGGCAGCCCGTCGTTCGGCGTCGTTCGGCTCCCACGTCCCGGCAATCCCCACCCCACGCAGGTTGAGCTTCACGCTGACGCTTTCGGTGCCCGCACCATTCGCCCCCCGCGCTCATGCCTTGACAAGTGCCGTTTTGACGATTCGCGCCCTGCTTCCACCGTACCCGCAGGATCATGGATGCGGTGTCCCTGGCGGGCGTGCAGGCTAGCGTATTGGGGGGAAGTCAGTGACCGAGTCAGTGTTCGTCAGTTACGCCGGCCCGGACCGAGCCTGGGCGGAGTGGGCGGCATGGCACTTGAGGGACGCCGGCCACCATGTAGAGCTGGACGTGTGGGATTGGCGTACCGGTGACAACTTCATCGAACGGATGACCGACGCCATGCAGCGTGCGACCGTAGTTGTGGCGCTGTTTTCCAACCACTACTTCCATCGCACTCGGTGGACCCATCAGGAGTGGACATCGGTCATGGGTGACCGGGGGCGACTCATCCCGTTGACGATCGAGCCCCTGGCTGACACCGATATCCCCGACATCCTGGCCGCCGTGATCCGCAAGGATCTGCACGGCCTGGACGAACCGGCTGCGATCGCCGCCTTGTTGGCCGCAGTGAACGGCCCTACCGGCCCGGGGGCACCGCCGGTTTTCCCTGGCGGCGCACACGCCCCCGCACCGGCAGGCACTTCTCACGCTGGTTCTCCTGATCGGCGCCCCCGGATGCCTGCCGTTGCAGGCCAGCCGCGGGTCTGGAGCGTGCCGAGCCGCAACCTGCATTTCACAGGCCGCGAGAACCTGATCGCCGAAATGCGCGAGGAACTACTCGGAAGCCAACGTGCCGTGGTGCAGGCCCTGCGTGGGCTGGGCGGTATCGGCAAGACACAGGTCGCGCTCGAGTACGCCCATCGTTTCGCAAGCCAGTACGACATCGTGTGGTGGATCGACGCCGAGCAGACCGATCAAATCCACATACAGTACACCGAGTTGGCTACGCGGCTCGGAATCGCCAGCTCCAATGGCGGCGCCGAACGCAACACCCGCACGCTGCTGGAGCACCTGCGTACCCAGGATCGCTGGTTGATCATCCTGGACAACGCCGACGACCCCGGCGACTTCGAGACGCTGCTTCCCGCCGGGCCCGGTCATGTCCTGATCACCTCACGCAACCCCGAATGGCGCAACGTCGTCCGCAGCCATGACCTGGACGTCTTTCCTCGCGCCGACTCCTTGGCCTACTTCAGCGCCCGCATTCCCGGCATCGACCCAGAACATGCCGACGCCCTCGCAAACGACCTTGGCGACCTCCCCCTCGCCCTCGCCCAGGCCGCCGGCGTCATCACCAGCGGCGTGCCGCCGATCCGCTACCGCCGCCTGCTCGCGGACAAGACCGCCAAGCTGATGGCCAAGGGCATTCCCCCCGGCTACCCCACCCCCCTGGCGGCCACGGTGGACATCGCGATCTCCCGCTTGACAGCCGACCATCCGGGCGCCGTTGCGCTGCTTCGGATCGCCGCATTCCTGGGCCCCGACCCCATCCCCACCAGTTGGCTGGAAGCTGTCGGCGACCAGCTTTCCACCCTCACGGTCGATACAGAGGACGTCCTTTGGCCGTGGTCCGCCCTTCAGCCTTTGAACCGCTACGGCCTGGCCCGCGTCGACCACGAAACCTTCCAAATCCATCGGCTCACCCAAGCCATCGTCCGCGACCACGCCACTCCAGCCGACGCCACCGCGGCACAGGACGACGCCACCAACCTCCTGGCCGCCGTCAATCCCGGCAATCCCGTTACCCCGGCTGCCTGGCCTGAATGGGCCGCCCTCACCTCCCACCTCACCGCGCACCCGCCCATCACCATGCACCGGCCCCCACTGCGCCAGGCTTTCCTCAAGGCCGCTCGCTACCTCGTCCATAGCGGACAAGCACGGGCAGCCCGCGACCTGACCATCAATGTCCACTCCACTTGGACCGCGATCTCGGGGGCGGATCACCCCGACACTCTCGCTGTCGCCGAAACCCTGGGCCACGCCGCCGTCGACTTCGGCAAGCACTCTGAGGGCCGCCGCGTTAACGAGGAAACGTTCGAGAAACGCCGCCAAGTCCTGGGCGAGGACCACCCCGACACCCTCAACTCCGCAAACAATCTCGCCTCCACCCTGAACAGCCTCGGGGAGCACGCAGAGGCCCGCCGCATGCACACCGACACGCTTGCGCGACGACGCCGCATCCTCGGTGAAGACCACCCCGACACCCTCATCTCCGCAAACAACCTCGCCCACACCCTGAACGGCCTCGGGGAGCACACGGAAGCCCGCCGCATGCACACCGACACGCTTGCGCGACGACGCCGCATCCTCGGTGAAGACCACCCCGACACCCTCACCTCCGCAAACAACCTCGCCTCCACCCTGGACAGCCTCGGGGAGCACACGGAAGCCCGCCGCATGCACACCGACACGCTTGCGCGACGACGCCGCGTCCTGGGCGAGGACCACCCCGACACCCTCACCTCCGCAAACAACCTCGCCTCCACCCTGGACAGCCTCGGGGAGCACGCAGAGGCCCGCCGCATGCACACCGACACGCTTGCGCGACGACGCCGCGTCCTGGGCGAGGACCACCCCGAGACCCTCCAATCCGCAAACAACCTCGCCTACACCCTGAACAGCCTCGGGGAGCACACGGAAGCCCGCCGCATGCACACCGACACGCTTGAGCGACGACACCGCGTCCTGGGCGAGGACCACCCCGACACCCTCAACTCCGCAAACAACGTCGCCTCCACCCTGGGCAGGCTCGGGGAGTACACGGAGGCCCGCCGCATGCACACCGACACGCTTGCGCGACGACGCCGCGTCCTCGGCGAAAACCACCCCGACACCCTCACCTCCGCAAACAACCTCGCCTCCACCCTGGGCAGCCTCGGCGAGCACACGGAAGCCCGCCGCATGCACACCGACACGCTTGAGCGACGACGCCGCATCCTCGGCGAGGACCACCCCAGCACCCTCACCTCCGCAAGCAACCTCGCCTACACCCTGAACAGCCTCGGGGAGCACGCGGAGGCAGTGCGACTACTCAAGGAAACACGCACTCGCAGCCGCCAAACGTTGGGCGATGATCACGAATTCACCCAGCGGGTCACCGCGAGCCTCGCCACCGCACTAACAGCCGCAGGTAAGCGACACGAAGCACAAAAGTTGCTTGCATCCCGCAAAGCAGGGCAGCGACGAACGCGGCGGAAGTCCCGCTGAAGCCATAAGGTCCGGAGTCGAAGACGGTTGAGGCCTCCGGCTGGGCAGCCTTCCCCCAAGAACGGTAAGTCAGGATCCGGATTCGGTCTGATGGGCGCCAGCGGGTACCGTGAGTCTCGGTCCGCGCGTCCTCACCCATGAGGTCCAGCACCGCACCGCCCGCGAGGTCGGCGCCTCGCGGGAATCCGCCGACCATGACGGCTCGCCCGCCGCCGGCAGCCGCGACAGCGGTTGCGTCGCCGCCTCGCGCAGGGAGTCGCCGGGAGCATGCCGGTCCGGCAGGAGCGGCCCGCGTGAAGATCAGGGGCTCACCGGCCCGCGTGTCAGTTCCTCGAAGCAGGGATGGACACTTGTTCCGTCCGGGGAGGGCGACAGATGTCCGGAGGAGAGACGACGTGCGACTTCGCTGTGCGGTGCTGGACGACTTCCAGGGTGTGGCCACCGAGTTGGCCGACTGGTCGGTGATCGAGGACGAGGTGGAGGTCGTACCGCTGCGGGAGCACCTGGACGGCGAGGACGCCCTCGCCGCAGCGCTCGCGGACTACGACATCGTCGTCACGCTGCGCGAACGCGTCCCCTTCCCGGGCTCCCTGCTACGCCGCCTGCCCCGGCTGAAGCTGCTCGTCGCCTCCGGCATGCGCAACACCGTGATCGACTACGCCGCTGCCGAGGCGCGGGGCGTCACCGTGTGCGGTACGGCCAGTTCGGGCACTCCGCCGGTCGAGATGACCTGGGCGCTGCTGCTCGGTCTGGCCCGCGGGATCGTCGAGGAGAGCACCGCGCTGCGCACCAACGGCCCCTGGCAGTCCACCGTCGGCGCCGACCTGCACGGCCGCCGGCTGGGCCTGCTCGGACTCGGCCGGATCGGCAGCCGGGTGGCCAGGGTCGGGCTGGCCTTCGGCATGCGGGTAGGTGCCTGGACCCCGGGCCTCACCAAGGAGCGCGCGGAGGAGGCCGGCGTCGAACCGGCCGCCTCCAAGGAGGAGTTGCTCGCGGACAGCGACTTCGTCTCCGTCCACGTCGCGGCAGGCGGGAGCACCCGGGGACTCGTCGGCGCCGCCGAACTCGCCCTGATGAAACCGACCGCCTACCTGATCAACACGTCCCGCGCGAGCGTCGTCGACCAGGACGCCCTGCTGGCCGCGCTGCACGGGGGCCGGATCGCGGGTGCCGGCGTGGACGTCTTCGACATCGAGCCGCTGCCCGCCGACCACCCGATGCGCACCGCTCCCCGGCTCCTCGCAACCCCCCACCTCGGTTACGTGTCGCACGCCAACTACACGACGTATTACCGCCAGGCGGTGGAGGACATCCAGGGGTACCTGGCCGGGTCTCCGATACGGCTCCTGCCTTGAGCCCCGCCCCGTGACACGTGCCCGGGAGGTGTACGGCGCGGACGCCGGTTGCTGAGCCCCGTACAACTGCGGCCCTGTCCATCACAGCCCCCCCCTCTCCATCACCGGCTGCTCAGAGCGGCTCGCAGACGAGCCCCGTCAGGGCTTTTCGGGCTTGCGGGCCAGCAGGCAGGCGTGCGGTCTGTTCACCCGTCCGCCAGGCTCCTGCTCGAGCCTCGCGGTGACGACGAGTCCGGCCTGCTCCAGCAGGCCGATCACGCGGTTCAGGGGCAGGAGATACGACTCGTAGGACACGGGATGGCCGTAGCCCTGGGTCGGCCGCAGCCGTTCGTCGCCGACATAGTCTCCCCAGAGCAGGTAGCCGCCGGGCGCGAGCGTGCGGTGGAACTCGGCGAACACCGTCGGCAGCCACTGCGGGGGCGTGTGGTGGGTGGAGTACCAGGCCAGGATGCCGCCGAGCTCGTCGTCCCCCATCTCCAGCGCGGTCATCGAGCCCGTGGTGAACCGCAGGTTCGGATAGGCGTGCCGGGCCAGCCCGATCATCTGCGGTGACAGATCGACGCCGAAGGCGGATACTCCCAGGCCGGCCAGGTGCGCCGTCACGCGGCCGGGGCCGCATCCCAGGTCCGCGACCGGCCCCGTACCGGCCGTCCGCACGAGTTCGGCGAACCCCGCCAGCATCGCGCGGGACAGCGGGTCCAGCGCGGCTGGAGGGGGGACGCGTTCGACGTAATCGGCGGCGACCGTGTCGTACGACTCGCGGACGGCGGTCAGAAAAGAGGGCTCGGCCATGCGGGCGACCCTAGACCGGAGAACTGACAGACCATGGCACGACCTTGACATGCAGGACCTTGACCGATCTGGTCAACACACCACGGAAACTGGCGGCGGCGGCCGTCGCCTTGCTGACGCAGGGTCCCGGCGAGCAGACCGACGCGCGGCTGGACCAGCTGTTCGCCGAGCACACCCCGGAGCGGCAGCGCATGATGCTGCGGTAGGCCTACGGCCAGTGACGGACGCCGGACGGCGATACGGCGGCACGGCGATACGGCGGCACACAGAAGAGCGCCGGACCCTCCCCGCGGTCGTGGGAGTGGTCCGGCGCTGTCCATGAGCGTGCGGCGCGGCCGGTCAGAGCGCCTTGCTGTTGCACCCCATGTCCGAACCGAGGTGGGTCTCCTGCGCGCCCGGGTTGCCCTCGCCGTTCAGCAGGTTGCCCGCCAGGCCGTTGACGGCGCCGACGCTGCCGAGCACATCGATGTTCATGTCGTGCGAGCGGCACTCGATGCCCTGGGTGACGTCGAGGTCGTCATGGCCCGGCTCACCGTGGGCGAAGGCGGTGTTGAGGCCGAGCGAACCGACACTGCCGAGGACGGCAGCACCCACGAGGACGGCCTTGTGGAACTTGCGCATTACTTCTCCGTTGGTCGAGCGAATGCGATCTGCGCGTCACGAGTGGCAGATCGAGTGGGGACGGCGGACATCGCTGCGCGCGATCAGCCGATTCGGGGAAGGCCCAGCTGGCCGACGGGAGGCGCCGCTACCTGTCCGAGGCCGAGCGGGGCCACCTGCGGTTCGTCCGGCGCGACCAGCGGGTTGACGAGCGGGTTCACCTGAGGGTTCACCTGCGGGTTCACCTGGGGGGCGACATGCGGCGGGGCCTCCGTGGCGCCGAAGGTCTGGGGCACGGCCACCTGCGGCGCGACCCGCGGCATGACCTCGGGCGCCGACTGCGGGCTGACCTGCGGCACGACCTGCGGGGCCGACTGCTGGGGCGCGGCGGCCTGCGGCGCGGCGTACGACGGGCCGGAGGCCTGCGCGACGCCTCCCGAGGAGGCCGTGGCGCTGGCGCTGGCGGCGTGCACCTGCGGCGGCGCCTGCGGAGGCGGAGGGGCCTGCATCACCGGCGGGGCGTACGGCTGCGGAGCGGCGGCCTGCGCGGCACCCGTCGAGCGGGACACCGCCTCGGCCTGGGGACCGCCCGGCTGCGGTGCGTACTGGGGAGCCGCGTACTGCGGCGGCGCGTACTGCGGCGGCGCGTACTGGGGAGCGGCGTACTGCGGCGGCGCGTACTGGGGCGGCGCGTACTGCGGCGGCGCGTACTGGGGAGCGGCGTACTGCGGCGGCGCGTACTGGGGCGGCGCGTACTGCGGCGGCGGGTACTGGGGAGCCGCGTACTGCGGTGCGGGGTACTCAGGAGCCGACGCTGGAGCGGCACCGCTGTACCCCGCGGGATAGTCGGCGGCCTGGCTGACGCCGGCGCCGATGGCGGACAGACCGCCGGCCGCTGCTGCGACGAGCGCGGCCTTGTGAAGCTTGCGCATGGAACCCTCGGCCCTTCAAATACCTGTACAGGGAAATCCGTTGTATTCGGTGCGGTCTCGCGTGCGTACGGTGTGATGGTCGTACTGCACCGCCAAAGGGATAACTCCTGGGCTGCACGCGGACTTACGCCGGAGCCGGCAGCGAATTCCCTTGCCCTCCGTGATCCATGATCGCTGCCCTCTCCCAGCTGGCAACGACTTCTCCCCCGTCCCGGTCACGGGACGCGAAACGGCGTCACCCATTTGCCATTGACCGCCGGATGCGCCGGACCAGGATCGCAGAGGGGGCCGGAACAGGCCGTCGAGGCACACAGAGCCTGGGGCAAATGGGTGACCGGGGCCCGGTGTCCGTATCCGTTTCGCCGTTCGTCTCGTTCCCCACTGGGCCAGGGCGATGGTCCGCCGCAGCCGTACAGGGCAGCAGGAAACAGCAATACCTACACCAACTCCCCAGCATTTCCCGTACGTTCCGAGCACAGGTCAATGAAGGGCCGAGGGTTTCATGCGCAAGCTTCACAGGGTCGCGCTCGTCGTCGCAGCAGCCGGCGGTCTGTCCGCCGTGGGCGCCGGCCCGAGTTCCGCCGCTCCCGACTACAGCGGTGGCGTCCCGCTCCCCGTCTCGCAGCCGGACGCCCAGGCGGCTTCGGCGACCTCCTCCCAGGCCAGCGTGCAGACTTACGGCTCACCGGCCCCGTATGCGGCCCCGCAGCGGGGTGCCGAGGTCACCCCGCAGGTGAACCCGAACCTGAGCCCGCAGCTCAACCCGCAGATCTCCCCCCAGGCGGCCCCGCGGCCGGGAGGTGGCCTCACGGGCCAGACCAACCTCTTCCGCCCGTCGCAGGAATGCAGCCCGCAGTCCCTGCTCAACGCGGCCGTCCCGGTCGCCCTGCTCGCCGCGTCCGAGACCCACGGCATCGAGTGCAGCCAGGCCAACTACCAGTCGAACGCGCTCGCCCACGCCAGCGCGCACTAGGACCAGGGGACGGCCGCAGGCCGACGCCCGCGCGGGCCCTTCGAGGAGCACCCTCGAAGGGCCCGCTGGTATGCGATACGGCTTTCGGGTGCTTTTACCGGGAGATCAAAAAACCGGCGCGTCGCTGTCCGTTTTGGGTTATTTCCTATTAATCTCCGTGACTGTAAGAAAGCGATCTGTGACAGATCGTGACCCCTTCACTCCACCGGAGAAGACATGCACAAGCTTCGCAAGGCCGCCGTCCTGATCGCCGCCGTCAGCAGCATCGGACTCGTCGGCGGCACCGCCCACGCCGGCGGCCAGGAAGGCGGCGGCAAGGGCGGGGAGGGCGGACGCTTCAGCGTCCTGCAGAGCTCCAACTGCAAGTCGCACGACCTGAACCTGGACGTGCTCGGCGAGGTCGGCATCCTCAACGGCCTGCTGGGCAACGCGCTCAACGGCGAGGGCGACCCGGGTGCCCAGGCCACCCACATCGGCTCGACCATGGGCTGCAACAACAGCGCGTTCTAAGCGGGCCGTCGCACCGTCGACAAAACAGAAAATAATCCCGGCACCGAGCCTCAGGCTCGATGCCGGGCCCTTTTTTGTGCAGCAATGAGCATTCAGGGTGACAAGGAATTCCGAATTCGGCGCGTCGCTGGTTGTCCTCGGTATTTCCTATTAGCCTCCGTAACCGCACGAAGTCGATCTCTCACAGATCGCAACCACTTCACTCTCACCGGAGAAGACATGCACAAGCTGCGCAAGGCTGCCGTCCTGGTCGCCACCCTCGGGAGCGTCGGACTCCTGAGCACCGGCGCCGCCCACGCCGACCAGGGCTGGGGCAAGGGCGGGAACGGCACCCGCTTCAGCGTCCTGCAGAGCACCACCTGCAGGTCCCACGACCTCAACGCCGATGTCCTCGGCGAGGTCGGCATCGCCAACGGCCTGGGCGGCAACCTGCTGAACGGCGAAGGCGCCCCCGGCGCCCAGTCGTCGAACCTCGGCTCGTCGATGGGCTGCAACAACAGCGTCGGCAAGTAAGCCGGACTCTCGTCCCCGGTGCCCGGCCACAGGCCGGGCACCGGGGACTTCTCATGTACCGCACCCGAAAAGCGAAATGCCGGACCGGGAACGATTCCGGTCCGGCAGCTGCCGGTCGCGCATCAGAACGCGAAGTGAGGCCTGTCGAAGCGGGGCCTCTTGAAGCCCTTGGGCAGCTTCACATGGTTGGAGCAGTCCAACACCTGCCCGACCTCCTCGGATCCGCCGTGCAGCAGCTGGTCATCGGGAAACACCACGCGCGACCGGTCGGCCGTCAGGCAGTCCCGGGTCTGGTTGATGACGTGCTTGCCGTGGTCGTCGCTGCGGGTGTCGCTCTTGCGCATGCAGACGACGCCGCCCGTGGCGGTGGTCCTGCACTCGCCGCCGGGTTCACCGGCGTGCGCGTGTGCGGCGCCGGCACAGATCACGGCGAGGCTTCCGACCAGTCCCGAGATGGTCGCGACCTTCTGTCGAGTGAACATGTCTTGCGTTCCTTTGCAATTGAGCGCAGGAGGCGAGCCGGCGCCGGTATTGGTGCAGCCCGGACGCGCTCCCTTAGGGATCTGCCGCGCGTCCGGGCTGCCTTCGCATAGGGGGTTACTCAGCACATCGGTGGACAAGCCGAGTTGGTCCGGGACAGGAGGTCCGAGTCTGTGCGATGTGCCTGTCGTACGTGACTACTGGGCGTCAGTCGGGGCGGCGTACTGGCCGTAGCCCTCCTCGCCGCCCTTCTCGCCCTTGTCGCCCTTCTCGCCCTTCTCGCCCTTCTCGTCGGAGTTGTCCCACGTGGCCACGGCGTTGGCCGACGAGTTGGCCACAGCGGTGATCGTCGGAGGGGTGCTGTCGTGGTCCTGGTCCTGGCCGCCGGCGAAGCTGACGCCGATGCCGAGGGTGGACAGACCCGCAACCGCCGCCATTACGACCGCAGCACGCTGAAACTTACGCATGGTTGACCCTTTCTTAACCCGGGCGGACAGCCCTGGTTTGACTACGTGCTGTGAGCTTATACATACAGTCCGTAGCAATTTGGGATCTTCGCTCCATACGTCGTGTCGGCTTACCGCACTGCGTCCACCAGAAGTTCCGCCCCGGACACTCAGGTCAGACCGGGCAACTCCACCTTGCCGTCAGCCCTGTCGGGCGCACCTGACGTCGTGTTGGAACAGGTGACCTGTGGTCCGATCTTCACACTGCCGCCCCCCAGGGCGGCGGGCATGGTGAAGGGCTCCGTCGGCAGGCAGTTCTCGTAGTGGGGGATCGCGCCGTCCTCGGGAATCTCACCCTGGATCCGCTGAACACAGGTGACGTTGCCCAGGATGTCCTTGGTGCAGGTACCCGGGCCGGCCGCGGTGTGCGCCTGGGCCACCCCGGCGCAGGTCGCGGCGAGGCCGCCGATGAGCCCCGAGACGGCCGCGATCTTCTTCGTGCTGAACATGGCTTGCGTTTCCTTTGTGAGGGGCGCCGCGCACCGTGCGCCACCAACCGGGCGTGAAGGGAACCCTCCGGGAAGGGCCCGAAGGGTTCCACGGAAGGCGTCGTACGTGCTGACGCCGTCGACCTCAGCCAGAGAAAGCGTTGTTGAACTGACCGCAGGTGGTGTCCAGGGTCTGAGCAAGTCCGAGCACGCCGATGGGGAGATCGTTCTCGGCCACCGTCTGCGGGCTGCACTCCTGGTAGGGGCGGTAGAGGTCGTTGACCTCCAGCCCGCCGCGCTCATGAGCGTAGGCGGTACCGGCGCCGGCACCGATGGCGGACAGACCGCCGGCCGCCGCCACTGCTGCGATCACGACCTGCTGAAGCTTGCGCATGGAACCCTCGGTTCTTCATTGCTTGACGTCGAGGCTGATTGCCTACCGTGACTTAGCGAACACTAGCAGTAGCCAAGTGCGGTATTCCACTTTGGCGGATATCCGTGTCTAAAAGGGGACATGAGCGCTCGGGTTCTTCCGGAGAACGACAACTGTCGCCGCAGCGCTGCGGATTGACGTCGGATGTCCCAACGCGACGGGAGAAAAGGGCAGTTGTTCGCGGACCGGCCGCACACGCTGCCCACCCGGTATTACGAAAATGTCGGTTCCACGGTCCGATGACGGCGTTCCGCCGGCACCGACACCACGAGGTCCCGCAATCCTTCGATGTAGCGCCGCATGTTCTTGTACGCGACGTCGTTGTCCGGGTAGCGGCAGGCGAACCACAGGCCCTCGTGCAGCCGGGTGACCCAGGCGCACACCTGGTCGCCGTACGACACCCGGATCAGCCCGTACGCCTTCTGCTCGGCCCAGCGGGCCGAGCCGGGGATGAGGCGGGCGTCCGCGTACGAGACGATCGAGTACATGTCGGGCGACGTCGGCCGGAAGTCCGCGCCGAGCAGGCGCAGTACCCGGGCCAGCGGAATGCGCGCCAGCGACCGGTTGGCCTGCAACTCGGCGCGGACCGCGGTGAGTGCGCCGTCGAAGTCCCCTGTGGTGGGCACCTCGATCGGTGCGCCGCCGACGTACCAGCCCACGGAGTCCGACCACGCCGACTTCACCCGGGTGTGGAAGGGCACCACCGTACGGTAGACCGGCTGACCGCCGAGCTGGTGCACCAGCAGGCTGGTCGCGGCCAGCACGCCCACCATGCTGCCTCCGTAGGGCCGGCAGTACGTCTCGAACGCGGCGGCGGCGTCCGCGTCGACGAGCGGCTCGCGCAGCAGCTTCTGGGTGGGCAGTACGCCACCCGGTCGCAGTCCGAGATCGACGGGGAAGTCGGGGAGCTTCCCGCCGCACCGGGCGATGAACTCCCGCCAGCGGGCGACGATCGCGTGGGTGCCGTCGATGTCGTCCGCGTTCGACCGTTCCTGCTCGCAGAAGTCGACGTAACTGCCCACGGGCGTACCGGTCGTGGACCGGCCCGTGGTGCCCGCCAGGTACAACTCCTGGATCTCGTCCGGGATGCGGTAGAGGGAGTAGGCGTCGACGTTGGTGTGGTCGAACGCCAGGTACACGCTGGTGGAGTCGTCGCGCACGACGGCCGCGTAGATGAAGTTCGGCCAGCCGAGCGCGTCGGCCGCGACGTCGAATCGGTCCTGCAGGTAACGGACCAGCGTGTCCGCGTCGGCGAAGTCACCGACGACCTCGCGGCGCAGAGCCACGTCGTCCTCGTCGAGGGTGAACCGGTGCATGTCGTCACCGGTCCACCTGAAGCCGCTGCGCAGCGTCTCGTGCCGCAGTGTCCAGCCCCGCAACGCCTTTTCCAGCGCGTCGAGGTCGGCTCGGCCGGGCAGATCGAACGACGCACCGATCCAGGTCGGCACGAACAGACCGTCGTCGCGCACCGAGCGCGCGGTCCTGATGTGCGACTCCTGGATGTACGCCGGCGGCCGCGGGTCGGGGGGCAGCGCTGCCGCGGCCGCGACCGTCGCCGGGCTGAACGTCCACTCGACGAGCCGTCCGGGCCGGACTTCGCAGCGCTGAATGTCAGAAATTCGCACGGGGGCGTCTCCTTCGCAGAAGACTCAGACTTGATCACGGGGGAGCCGTGCGCGAGCGGCGGTCGCCGTGTCGCCGGCTTTTCAGCGGGACGTGTGAGGTCTCGAACGGCGAAGCGAGCGGCGTGGGTTCGCGGTACGCCGAGAAGAGCGCCGGCACCTCGCGCGGCGGAGCTCCTCCCCGGCGGCCATTCCGGAACCGGTCTCACTCGTACCGGTAGATCCCGCTGAGGTCCTCGAGCTCGTCGGGGGTCACGTCCCACGGCGGCAGCCGCTCGTGCCGGGCCACGATCCGGCCGTGCTCGGCGTCGTGCGGCCCGGGCGGCTCGGCCGGGAGATAGCGGTGGCCGCGGTGGCGCCGCTGCCAGTGGGTCCACTGCAGGTCGACGAAGGCGTGGTGCAGCCAGAAGACCGGGTCGTTGGGGGAGGCGCCACCGACCATCACCCCGCCGATCCACCGGTGCACCCGGTTGTGGTTGCGCCAGGAGACGCGGCCCCGGCCTTTCCCCCATCCCTCCAGCTTGTTGCGGAACCCCTTGGTGACCGTCGAGTTCCAGGGCGCCGTGTCGTACACCGGATCGGCCAGCGCCGCCTCCACGTCCTGGGCGGTCGGCAGCTGGATCGGGTTGACGTGGTGGCCCAGATCGCGGGTGAGGTAGGGCACGTCGGTCACGTTCTCGGTGATCTTCCAGTGGCCCGCACGGTAGGCGAACGGGCCGCTCATCACCTGCCGGTCCGAGGGCCGCCCGTTGCCGCCCATCAGATCGTCGGTCCAGGGCAGGGAGGTGGCCGTGCGGTCCCGGGTCCAGTCCCAGTACGGCACCGTCACCGAGTCGTCCACCCGGCGCAGCGCCCGCTCCAGCTCCAGCACCAGCTTGCGGTGCCAGGGCAGGAAGGAGGGCGCCATGTGGGCGGTGCGCAGCCCGCCTTCACCGTCGGGGGCGTTGTACTCCATGTGCATCCGCACGAACTCGTCGTACTCGCCGCGCCGTTTCATCTCCAGCAGGGCCTCAACGAACCGGCGCCGCTCGGTACGGCTCAGCTTGCCGACGTTCTTACGCGTGTACGCCATGCCCGCCTCCCCCGTGCGCCGGCGCCCCGCCCATCGGTCCCGGCGCCAGGTCGCGCAGGTGCTCGTCGGGGCCCAGTTCGTCGACCGCCGCGCGGGCCGCGGCGAGCGGGGTGGGGTACGAGCGGTAGTGGTCGACCATGGTCAGCCAGCTGCCGTCGGCGCGGCGCATCAGGTCCAGTGGGCGGCCGTCGATCGTGACCTCCCACTGAGCCGTGGCGGCCCGGCGGCCGGTGCGGACCTCGACGCCGCGGATGTGGCGCCCGCGGTAGGTCTCGTCGAAGGCGCCGGTCCGCCGGCTGTCGTCCGGGGTGTTCGGTGGCCGCTCGCAGGCCGCGGCCGCCGGGGCGAGCGCGACGCCGGCGGCCGAGGCGAGCAGCCTCCGCGCCACCTCCCGCCGGGTGCTCTCCGCTGGCCGCGCTCCGCCCGCGACCGGCGCTCCGCGCTGCCCGCCCACGGGGGCCGGGCCGACCTCTGGAACCATCGTTCCCTCCTCGTCCGGTCAGGTGTCCGAAGCGGTAACCGCCGGACGGCCCTCCCGGTCACCGCAGTGCGGCCGGACCGGTGACGAGAGCGCGGGGTCCTGCGCCGAAACGACAGGGTCGCCGGAGGGCTCAGCTGGTCCAGAAGTCCCACCAGCGGGTCAGGATCAGCATGCCGACGACCCCGGTGTGCAGCAGCGGCAGCACCCAGGTGAACTCGGCGAAAAAGGTCCGCAGCGGTGCCGGTGCGGGCAGGAAGCGGTGCAGTACGGCGAACGAGGTGACGTACCAGAACATGACGATCGTGGCGACCCACGCCAGACAGCACCACAGGCACAGCGCGTTGATCCGGTACAGCGACTCGAACTGCAGCCACGACACGAACCCGATCCCGAACAGACAGCCCGCGTCGAAGGTCAGCCAGTACCAGCGGGGGAAGGCGGCGCCGGCCAGCAGGCTCATGCCCAGGCAGATCACGACGCCGTAGGCGACCAGACCCAGCATCGGGTTGGGGAAGCCGAAGACCGAGGCCTGCGCGCTCTTCATGACACTGCCGCAGGACACCACCGGGTTGAGGCTGCACCCGGGCGTGAAGTGCGGGTTCTTCAGCAGCTCGAACTCGTCGAGTGTGATGACCCAGGAGGCCAGCAGCCCGGCCGCGCCGGTGAGGACCAGGAGGAGACCGAGGCCACGGCCGCCGACCGCCGCCCGGGTCGTCTGCGCCGACGCCATCAGGCGCCCGGGCCGAGGGCAGGGAGAACGCAGTGGGCCGCGTCCGTGCCGGCCCGCCCGGCGCGGCACTCGACGGCCGGCCGCGGTCGCCGGGCGTCCCGGGACTGCGGGGGCACGACCGCCCGGCCCGGCCGGACCGTCGGGCCCGGCCGGGCGGGACTGCCCTGACCGGCGGGGCGGAAGAAGCGCGTGTCGCCGGGGGTGGAGGTCACCGCGCGACCTTATCGGCACCCCCCGGGACGGCTCGGCCGGCAGCTCACCCGACCGGTGGAACGCGCCCGGCGCTCCACACGATCGGGGGACCCGGGGTGGGCGTGCGGTGCCGCCGCCAGCCCTTCCCGCAGCACACGAACGCCCGACGCCGTGCCCGACGGGCCGAGGCCCGGCCCGGCCCGGACTGGACAGGGCAGGACCGGACACTCCCGGGCAGGCGGCCCCGGACCAGACAGACCCCGGCAGCCGACATGCCCCGGACCGGACAGGCGCGGATCGAACACCCCGGGCCACACAGGCCCGGAGCGGACACGTCAGGGCGGGTTCGGGCGGGTCGGTATCGGAAAGGCCCGTACGGACAGGCCCGGTCGGGTTCGGACGGGCCGCGGGCCAGGGCCGGTCCGGCAGGTCCGGCCCGTCCGGCCCGGAGCGGACAGGCCAGAACCGGACCGGCCGGCCGAACGGCCCGGGACCGGAGAGGCCCGGCACCACACAGGCCGCGGAGCAGCCGGGGCCCGGACGGGCCAAAACCGGGCATTCCCGGGCAGGCGGCCCCGGACCAGACAGGCCTCGGGAGCCGACATGTCCCGGACCGGACGCCCCGGAGCCCACGCCTGAAGCAAGCACGCCGGCGGACCAAGACGCGCCAGGACCAGGCCCGCACCGGACCGGACAGGCTCCGAACCAAGACACGCCAGGACCGGACACCCGGGACCGGACAGGCCCGGATCGAACACCCCGGACCACACAGGTCCGGAGCGGACACGTCAGGGCGGGTTCGGGCGGGTCGGTATCGGAGAGGCCGGTATCGGAGAGGCCCGTACCGGACCGGACGGGTCGCGGGTCAGGGTCGGCCCGGCAGGTCCGGCCCGCGCGCGGCGTCGCGCACGTACTCGCCGCCGCCGCAGGGGCATGGGATCGCCGGGCCGCGTTGCCGGAGCCCGGCGCTCATGCTTCCCCGTGGTCGCAGCAGGCCCGTCCGCTTCCTCGCTCGGCCTCCGGGCGGGCAGGCGGGAGCACGCGCCACGCGGCTAGAGGCCCAGCAGGGAGGCGAGGAGGCCCAGGAGGCCGGACAGGACTCCGTGGGACGCTCCGGTCACCTGGTCGCCGTCGCCGTCGGTGGCGGCCTTCTGCAGGGTGTCCAGCGCCTTGTCGAGTGTGGCCTGCGCGTCCTTGACGTTGTCGGCCTGTGCCTTGGCGTCCCCGCCGGTGGGCGTCGAGGTGGCCGGAGCCGCCGCGGCCGCCTTCGCCACGGCGTCCTTGGCGGCCTTGACGAGCTTGGTCGCCTGGTCGGCGGAAAGCTGGCCCTTGTCGGCCTTGAGCACGGCGTCGAGCAGAGTCTTGACCGGCTCGAGCACGGTACCGAAGTGCCCGAGGCTGTTGACCTGGGTGAGGACTTCGTCCGCACCGGGGGCGGGCGCCTGGGCGGTGGCCCGGGTGCGCTCCGGGGTCGAGTCGGCCGCGAAGGCGGCCGGGCCGGTGACGCCGGCCAGAAGGGCTGCGCAGAGTGCGGTGGAGGCGATGCGCCGAACGGGTGGAACCCGCATGGACGTTCCTTTCGCTGGTGAACGGGATCTTGTGCCCACCGTGAAATCGCCCACCGCCCCCCGCAACCGATCAAGCGCGTTCCGGTGAACCGCCCGTCCATTCGGGGCACGAGGTCCGCACGCCGGGCCCATTGACCATCCCCTACGCGTGAGTAAGTTGACTCTTCGGTAAGTCCGCGTGAGCCGAGCCCGACCGGGAGCCGTCATGGGCGTACGCAGGGACCTGAAACGCGCTCAGCGGCGCACCGACCTGGCGGCGCGTGCGCACACCGAGCTGATCAGGGACGAGAGCGGCACGGTGCGCGAGGTCCGTACCGCCCCGCTGGCGCCGCGCGGCTCCGGCGGCGGCATCGCCGACATCCCCTTCACCAACGCGCGGGAGGCCCCCGGCTCCGTGGTCCTACGCCGCCGGCAGAACGGCACCTGGCGCCCGGTGACCGCCGAGGCCTTCGCCCGCGAGGTCACCGCCGTCGCCAAGGGACTGATCGCGGCCGGTCTCGAACCGGGAGGCCGCGTCGCCGTGATGTCCCGCACCCGTTACGAGTGGGCGGTCCTGGACTTCGCGGTCTGGGCCGCCGGCGGTCAGGTCGTCCCGGTGTACGCCACCTCGTCCGCCGAGCAGGTGGAGTGGATCGTCCGCGACTCCGGCGCCCGTCTCGTCCTCGCCGAGACGGCCGAGAACGCCGCGACGGTCACCACCGGCACGGCCCGCCACCCCGCACCGCCGCGCGTCCTCACCCTCGACGCGGACGCGCTCGCCGACCTCACCGCGCTCGGCCGGGACATCCCCGGCGAGGAGGTCACCAAGCGCCGTACGGCCCTGACACCCGATGCGGTGGCCACGATCTGCTACACCTCCGGCACCACCGGACGGCCCAAGGGCTGCGTCCTCACCCACGCCAACCTGTACGCCGAGGCCGCCAACACGGTCGAGCTGCTCCACCCGGTCTTCAAGGAGGTCACCGGTCAGGTCGCGGCCACCCTCCTGTTCCTGCCGCTCGCGCACATCCTGGGCCGCACCCTGCAGATCGCCTGTCTGCTGGCCCGCATCGAGCTGGGCCACTGCCCCAGCCTCAAGCCCGACGAACTGCGCCCGATGTTCCGGGAGTTCCGGCCCACCTTCCTGGTCGGTGTGCCGTACCTCTTCGAGAAGATCCACGACACCGGGCGCGCCACCGCCGAGCGGATCGGCCGGGGTGCCTCCTTCGACCGCGCGGACCGCGTCGGGGTGCGCTTCGGGGAGGCGTACCTCGGCAAGTTCCTCGGCACGGGCAAGGGGCCGGGGATCGGCCTGTACGCGGCCTGGGCGCTGTACGACCTGCTGGTCTACCGGCGCATCCGCAAGGAGCTCGGCGGCCGGATGCGCTACGCCATCAGCGGCGGCTCCCCGCTCGACCGCGACCTCAACCTCTTCTTCTACGCGGCCGGCATCATCGTCTACGAGGGCTACGGCCTGACGGAGACGAGCGCCGCCGCCACCATCGTCCCGCCGCTGAAGCCGCGTCCCGGCACGGTCGGTCTGCCGGTGCCCGGCACCGCGGTCCGCATCGCCGACGACGGGGAGGTCCTCGTCCAGGGCGGGGTGGTCTTCGGGTCGTACTGGAACGACCCGGCGGCCACGGACGCGGTGCTCACCGACAACTGGTTCGCCACCGGCGACCTCGGCTCCCTCGACGACGACGGGTATCTCACCATCACCGGCCGCAAGAAGGACATCCTCGTCACCTCCGGCGGCAAGAACGTCTCCCCGGCCGTCCTGGAGGACCGCCTGCGCAGCCGCCCGCCCGTCGGCCAGTGCCTCGTCGTCGGCGACCGGCGCCCCTTCGTCGCCGCCCTCGTCACGCTCGACCCCGAGGCGGTCGCCCACTGGCTGTCGGTCCGCGGACTGCCCCCGGACACGCCGATGTCGGAGGTGGTCCGGGATCCACGGATGCGCGCCGAGGTGCAGCGAGCCGTGGACCACGCCAACGAGGCCGTCTCACGCGCGGAGTCGATCCGTGCCTTCTTGCTCGTCGAGGGCGAGTTCAGCGAGGAGAACGGGCTGCTGACCCCGTCCCTGAAGGTCAGGCGGCAGGCGGTGGCGGCCGCGTACGCGCGGGAGATCGACGAACTGTACGGCGGATGAGCCTTTCGGGCAGCACAGAAGTGCCGTTCGGGTGAATTAACCGTCATATCCCCTGTTCCGGTTACTTCGGGTGTCCATATCTCGTTCACAGTCTGCAGGTCGTGGCACGCGTGACGCCCCCGTCATCGGGCTCCGTGGCCGGCTTCCGATTCCCCCTGAGAGGAAGACAACGAGAGTGCGACAGACCCTGAGCAAGGGATTGGTCGTGGCTGCCGCCGCGACAAGCGCCCTGTCTCTGTACACCCCATGGGCGTTCGCCGACTCCGATCCGTTTTCGGCGGTGACGGACGCACACGCCGCTGCGCTGTCGGCCACCACGGCCGGCGACGACGGGGCCGATGAGGATTTCCCGGGCATGGCCAGCGCCATGAGGGCGATCGAGCAGGCGCAGGACGCCGTGCGGATGGCCCACAGGGAGGCACGGATCGCGGAGGAGGCCGCCCCCGAGTCCGGGCCGGGCCCCGAGCGCTCCTCTGAGGATTCCGGCAGCTACGGCGAGGACGACAAGCCGAGTCACAAACCCTCCAAGAGCTACGGCGACGACGACAAGTCGGACCACGGCAAGAGCTACGGCGACGACGACAAGTCGGACCACGGCAAGAGCTACGGCGATGACGACAAGTCGAGCTACGGGAACTCCGGGAGCTACGGCGACGACGACAAGTCGAGCTACGGGAACTCCGGGAGCTACGGCGACGACGAGCACTGCGGGTGCTACGGCGAGGAGGAGAAGCCGCCGCACCGGCACGTCCCGCCGCCCCACAAGCCGCACAAGCCGCCGCACAAGCCGGAGCACCACGAGCCGCACCACCACAAGCCGCCGGAGATGGCCCACACCGGCGCGGAGGGCACTCTCGGGGCCGCGGCCGCCGGCGGGATGCTGCTGGCCGCCGGAACCGTGCTGTACCGGCGGGGCCGCAGGGCCGCGTCGCAGAAGTAGTTCACCGGGTGCCGGACGCCTCGCGTCCGGCACCCGCCGTCTTCCCCCCCGGTGGCCGGACTCCCCCGGTCGCCGTCTCCTTTTGTTCCGGCGGAGATCAGGTCACGTTCGGCTGTCGAGGGCGTCGAGCAGTTCCGCCGACTGAGGTGAGGCGACCTTGCGGACGAAGTACATCCGGGAGGCTTCGATCGCCGGGAGATCGGCGAGGGCCCTCGTGCCCCTCAACTGCCGCTCCAGATAATGAAAGTTGGTGAAGTCGGCGGTGACGCGCCCGGCGCGTGGCCGCAGTACCGGGTCCTCCACCTCGTCGCGCCAGCCGCTGTTCCAGACGAGCGTGTGGAAGAACATCTCGTCGGGCGCGTGCGTCGTACGGAACAGGTTCTCCCAGCGGGGGTCCTCGGCCTTGCCCAGGAGGTCCGCGACGCAGTCGGCGGTCAACGCCGTCCACTGGCTGCCCGCCACCGGCTCGATGTCACCGAACACGGAGGGCCTGCGCCGGGGGGTCAGCTCCGAGATCGCTCTGCGCAGCAGGGCGCGGGGAAGGTAGGTCGGGCCCGGTCCGGTCGGCACGGCGTCGAGACACCAGCGCTTGAGGACGCGGCCGGCGGTCTCCTTGTCGTCGAGCACCCCGGCCGCCCGGCAGTGCTGCCGGAACGGCGCCGAAGCGAGGTACTCGGCGAACTCGCCCACCGGCCGGGCGGGATAGCACTGCCCGGACAGCAGGACGATGTGCTCGGAAGGCCGCGCGACCTCGAGGGCCGTGCGGTACAGGGCGAGCGTGGCGCGGACGACCGAGAAGCCTCCCCATCGCACCGCGACGCGGTCGCGGACGTGGGTGGTGCGGGGCACCCCCTCGAAGTCGGCGCCCCGGGACCGTGCGTCCACGTGGACGACCACCGGGTAGGGCGCCAGGCGCTCGACCAGCCGGGCGAACAGCGCGGGCTCGGTGTGGGCGAGCACGGCGAATACCGGCATCGTTCTCTCCTCCCTCGGTGGTACCTGCTTCTCCCCACGGTGTTCGGGAGGCCGTTCGGTCGGTCGTGGGCTCGCTGACGCCCGGGAAGGATGTCCCCCGGACAGCGCGTCGCCACAGGCCTCACCGGCACCACCCGGTGAGGCCGGGGAGGGAGGCCGCGCCCACGTCACACGGCGTGGCCCAGCGGCATGCTGAAGCGCACGGGCTGAAACATCTCGGCATAGCCGCAGCCGACCCTGCTGCCGTGCAGGACGGCACGGGCGCGGACCGCCTCGGCGCCCAGCTCACGACGTGTGCCGATCTGCGAGGCGTGCGCCGCGAGGAGAGCGGTCTTTCGGTCGATCACCGGGCTGACGTCCACGCTGATGCCGGACGACAGCAGGGGTGAGCGGGGGGACTCGTACAGCAGGACGTTGTCCAGGCGTCGTACGGCGATGCTGACGGCCTGGTGCGTCCTGACGTGGTCCTGGTGGATGTCCTCCGGCAGATGCGTGTAGACCAGGTCCGGCGCCGCGTTCGCGATCTCCTCCTCGAGGCGGCTCACCAGGACGCGAAGGTCCCCGAGTTGACCGTCGGGGCGGTGCAGCATGACCGTCTTCGCCCCCAGGAGCTGCGCGGCGTGCTCCTGCTCGGAGGCACGCACCACGGCGTCCCCGGCGAGGGCTCCGTCGCTGACGATGACGAGGGTGATCGAGGCGCCCTGCGCCGCGTGCCGCAAGAGGGCACCTCCACAGCCGAACTCGATGTCGTCCGGGTGGGCTCCGACCGCCAGCACTCTCTTCCACATAAGCGCCCCTAAAGATGCGGCTGATGGTTCGTCAATGGCCTCATCGTACTCATGCGCTGGGATTCGTTACGTATATTCCATAGATACCTTTCGCGTGTCTTCGTCACCGAACACAACCTCATACGTAATGGCCATGTTTTGTGAGGAATGCCTGATATAAGTAGTGGCCGATGAGAACGGCTGGCGCTTCTAAGGAGAGCCATGGGGCGGTCCACCAACGTGGTGTCTGGGCAGGCGCCCTTCTCCACGCCGTACACACCTGCTCACGGCGACGGCACCCGGGCCCCCGGGTACGGCGCGCTTTCCGTCTGTGTGGATTTCGTCGGCGCGGGGCTGCCTGTGACGGAGGCGGTCCTCCAGGGCGGAGAGCCGCGTGCGCTGCTCGTGGCGGGTGCCGCGGCCGTGTTGTGGCCCCTGATCGGAGTGGCGAGCAGACGCTACGCGTCCGGGGTCTGGGCCGACGCGGTCGATCTGCGGGCCGTGCTGAGGGACTGGCTGATCCTGGTCGGCGCCCTGGCCGTGCTCCGGGTGCTGTGCGGCCCGGACGACGGCCACATCGAGGCGTTCACCGCGCTGCTGCCGGTGCTGTTCCTCACCGCGACCTGCCAGAAGGTGATCCACCGCCGGCTGCGGGCCGCGCGCAGGGACGCCCGCGCACTGCGTCGCGTCCTGGTCGTCGGCGAAGGCCCTCTCGTGGACGCCGTGGTCGAGCAGCTCGCCCAGCGCACCGACCACGGGTACGTCGTCGTCGGCGCCTGCGCGGTGGGCGCGGCCCCGGTGTCCTCGGGGGTCGCCGTGTGCGAACGGCTGACCGACGAGGCGCCCCAGGCACCGGAGGCGGACACGGCGGGGGTCCTCGCCGCCGTCGACGAACTCGCGGCCGATCTGGTCTTCGTGGCGGTGAGCCGCCACATGGCGGGCGAGCGGCTGCGCCGGCTGTCGTGGGCGCTGCACGACCGGGGCTGCCCCCTCGTCGTGCTGCCCGGCATCGTCGACGTGGCACGTCGCCGACTGCGCGCGACCTCGGCCGCCGGACTGACGATGCTGCACATCGCCCCGCCCCCGCGCCACGGGCTTCCGGCACTGCTCAAGGCCGTCGTGGACCGCGTGGGCGCCCTGCTGCTGATCGTCCTTCTGTCCCCCGTGCTTCTCGCGGTGGCACTGACGGTACGGATCAGCTCGCCCGGGCCCGCCCTGTACCGGCAGACGCGGGTGGGCCGGTACCACACGCCCTTCCCCATGTGGAAGTTCCGCACCATGGTGGTGGGTGCGGACCTGCTCCAGAGCGAGCTGGAAGAGGCGAACGAACACGACGGGCACATGTTCAAGATGCGGCGCGACCCCCGCATCACCCCCGTCGGCCGCTTCCTGCGCCGCCACTCGCTCGACGAGCTGCCCCAGCTGTTCAACGTCCTGCTCGGCCACATGTCCCTGGTCGGGCCGCGTCCCCCGCTGCCCGAAGAGGTCGTGAAGTACAACCCGGTGGAAAGGCGCCGACTCGCCGTCAAGCCGGGGCTGACGGGGCTGTGGCAGGTGAGCGGACGAGCGGATCTCTCCTGGAACGAGACCGTCGCGCTCGATCTGCGGTACATCGACAACTGGTCCCTGGCCGGGGACGTCAACGTGATGGCACGCACCGTGCGCGCGGTACTGGACGGCCAGGGCGCCTACTGAAAGGTACAGCGTCATGGCAGCACCATGGTCCCTGCGTGGCTTCACCGGTGCCGGATACGACAAGGGGCAGCCCCTGCTGGTTCAGGCCGCCTGGTTCGCCGTCCTGCACCTCGTCTTCGTCAAGTGGTGGTGCCCGGACCGCTGGCGGCCCCCGCTGCTGCGGGTCTTCGGCGCCCGGATCGGCCGGCGCGTGCTGATCCGGCACGGCGTGCGGGTGCACTGGCCGTGGAAGCTGGAGATCGGCGACGACGTGTGGATCGGCGAGTCCGCCTGGATCCTCAATCTCGAACCCGTCGCGATCGGCAACGACTGCTGCATCTCGCAGGGCGCACTGCTGTGCACGGGCAGCCATCTGCGCCGCTCCCCCACCTTCGAGTACGACAACGGCCCCATCCGGTTGCGGCCGGGCAGCTGGGTCGCCGCCCGGGCGGTCGTCCTGCGCGGTGTCATCGTCGGCGAAGGCGCCGTGGTGGGCGCCGGCGCCGTGGCACACCGGGATCTGGCGCCGGGCACCGTTCTGCCGGCGGGCGGCGGCGCGCCAGGGACGACCGCGTCCGCACACAGGAAAGAGGTCAGCGCATGAGAGTGGTCCAGGTGGTCACGCTCGTCAGCGACGACGGGACCTTCGGTGGCCCGCCGAGCGTGGCGATCGCCCAGTTGCAGGAGATGGCCGAACGCGGCCACGACGTGCGACTGGTGTCGCTGTGGCGGGGCGGCGTGCCGGCTCCGCCGCGCATCGGCGCCGTCCCCTTCGTCTCCCGCCGTGCGCGGACCGTGGTCCCGGGGCAGGGGTGCCTCGGCCTCATGCATCCCCTGCTGCTGTGGGACCTGTGGCGGGCCATGGGGCGCGCCGACGCGGTGCACCTCCATGTCGGCAGGGACCTCGTGTCCCTGGCCGCGCTCGCCGTCGCCCGGCTGCGCCGTGCCGACTTCGTCGTCCAGACACACGGCATGGTCGAGCCCCGGACAGGTAAAGTCGCGCGCGTCTTCGACAGTGTCTACGTCCCCTCGCTCCGCAGGGCGCGCTGCTGCCTCGTGCTCACCGAGCGGGAACGGCGGGCCCTGACCGCTGTCCTGGGCACGGCGCAACCGCCGCTGGTGACGCTGGCCAACGGGATGCGCCGGTCCTCCGAGGCGCGGCACGAGCGGGAGCGCGACGCCCGCGAGGTGATCTTCCTGGCCCGGCTGCACCCGCGTAAACGCCCCGAGGCGTTCGTGGAGATGGCCGCCCTGGTGCACAAGGAGATCCCGGAGGCGCGGTTCACCCTCTACGGCGCCGACGAGGGATCGCTGGGCCAGGTGAAGCAGCTCGTCGCCGACCGTGGGCTGACCGATGTCGTGCGCTACGGCGGCCCGCTGGCGCACTCCGCGGCGCTGGCCGCCTACCGCAGGGCCGGCGTCTACGTCCTGCCCAGTGTGAACGAGCCGTTCCCCATGACGGTCCTGGAAGCGCTGGCAGAAGGAACGCCCGTCGTGTGCACGAGCAGCTGCGGCATCGCGAAGGAACTGGCGGGCAGGCAGGCCGCGCTGGTGACCGATGGCAGCCCGGAGGCCTTGGCCGAGGCGGTGGGCCGGCTGCTCACCGACGAGGGGCTGCGCCGGCGGCTGGTCGACGCCGGCCACCGGGCGGTCGAGGAGGTCTTCTCCATCCGCGCGGTGGTGGACCGCCTGGAGACCATCTACCGGGACCGGTCCCGTGGGAGGGACGCGTCCCGGCGGGCGATGCCCTCGCGGTAGCGGAGACGGCGCCGGCGGACGGAGACCCTTGGGGAGTCCGTCCGCCGGCCCGGACGACCGCGCCGCCTCAGCGCGCCGCAGCGCCGGACACCGCCCTGAGGATGTCCTCGAAACGAGAGGCAGAACCCTCCAGAGCGAACTCGCCCTCGGCCAGGACACGGCTCTGCTTGCCCAGGGACGCGGCGAGTTCCGAGTCGGACAGGACGTCCCGGACCCAGTCGGCGGCGTCGTCCAGCGAGGACTCCTGCGGCGGGAAGACCGCCGAGCCGGCCTGGTGCAGCAGTCGGGCGGCCAGGTTGTCGGCGGGCATCAGACCGAGCACCGGACGCCCGGCGCACAGGTAGGACAGGGTCTTCGACGGGACCGAGAACATCCCGGCGTCCCCTTCGAGCAGGACGACGAGCACGTCGCCCGTGCCCAGTACCTCCGGCAGCCGCCGGTAGGGCTGGAAGGGCAGCAGCGTCAGCTCGACCCCGCGGGCGGCGGCGGCCTCCTCGAGGACGGGCACGGCCGGGCCCTCGTTGACGACGACGAGACGCACCCGCTCGCCCCGCCGGCGCAGGCGCTCCACCAGCTGCACCAACAGGACGGGATTGTGCTTCAAGCCGAGCGTGCCGGCGTAGAGCAGGGTTTTCACGCCACTCAGCCGCTGCTCCTGCGACCATGAGTTGTCCCTGGTCACGGGGACGATCTCGTCCAGCGGCGCCCAGTTGGGGATCACGGTGACCTTGTCGGCGGTGCCCCACCGGCGGTGGACCTCGACGAAGGAGTCGGCGATCACCACGATGGCCGCGGCCTGGCGGGCCGCCCACTTCTCGCCGGCCCCGAACACCTTCGCCGCGACGCCCATCGCGCCCGCGACGTCGGCGGCGGCGAAGCTCTCGAGGGCGACCGCGGTGATGTCCTGGTGCCACAGCACCCAGGGGATGCGCAACCGTTTCAGGACCGCCGCGGTCACGGTGAGGACCGGGATGGGCAGGTTGGACAGCAGCGCCACGTCGGGCCGCTCACGTCCGACCTGCCGGGCCAGTTCGATGCCCAGCCGGGTCTCCTGGAAGAGCCGGTGCACATAGGCCTGCTTTCTCAGCACCGTGCGCTCTCCGATGGTGGCGAAGCGCAGGCCGGCGACGTCGGCCGCGAGGTCACCCTTGCCGCTGAGATAGGCCGCGCAGGTCGAGTGGACCACCGCGTGCCCGCGGTGTGCCAGCTCCCGGCTGAGCTGGGCTTGGAAGGGATGACCGCTGTAGTCGTGAACGAAGATCCTCATCGGCTTGTCGCGCCCTCGCACCGGGGCTCAGCCCTGCGAGCGCTTCACCTGGTCGTAGACCCAGGCGTAGGTCCGCTCCAGGCCGCTGACCAGGGGGATCGAGGGTTCCCAGCCGTAGATCTCACGGATCATGGTGTTGTCGGAGTTGCGGCCGCGGACGCCCTGGGGAGCGTCGCACCTGTAGTCGCGCTCGCAGCGGATGCCCGCGATCTCCTCGACGATGTCGACGAGCTGATTGATGGTCACCAGCTCCGAGGAGCCGAGGTTGACCGGTGCCCCACTGTTCCCGTGCATGATCATCTGCGTGCCGTGCAGGCAGTCGTCGATGTACATGAACGAACGGGTCTGCTGCCCGTCGCCCCAGATCTCGATCCGGTGGTCACCCGAGAGCACGGCCTCGGCCACCTTGCGGCACACCGCCGCCGGGGCCTTCTCACGGCCGCCGGCCCACGTGCCGTGCGGGCCGTAGACGTTGTGGTAGCGGGCGACGCGGGTGGTGAACCCGTAGTCCTCCGCGTAGTGCCGGCACATGCGCTCCGAGAAGAGCTTCTCCCAGCCGTAGCCGTCCTCCGGCTGCGCCGGGTACGCGTCCTCCTCCTTCAGCGCGGTGACGTCCGGGTCCGTCTGCTTGCCAGCGGCGTAGACGCACGCGGAGGAGGAGTAGAAGTAGCGCTCGGCACCGGCCTCGTGGGCGGCCTGCAGCATGTGGGTGCTGGTGAGCACCGACATCATGCACGCGGTCTTGTTGTTCTCGATGAAGCCCATGCCGCCCATGTCCGCGGCCAGCATGTACACCTGCCGGGCCCCCTGGACGCCCTCGCGTGCGCTGTCCAGGAGCGACAGGTCCGCGATCACGTTCTCGGCGTCCTCGTGGACCTGGTACCACTTGTGCCGGGGCTTGATGTCGACGGAGCGGACCGTCAGCCCCTGGGCCAGCAGGGCGCCCACGAGGTGCCCGCCGATGAATCCCCCACCACCGGCTACGACGGCGTCTACCTGCTTGTGCATGGACAACTCCTTGGGTGAAGGGGGGATCTGGGACGCGGCCGGTCGTGTCGTCGTCACCGGCTTGCGCGCGGACAGAATATTCCGTTATGTCCTTTTTGCTCGCATTGGCGCGCGCTCGACTCCATATCCCACCTGCCGCCAACAGGGGCGGATCGCGCCTGATTTATACGCGCCTGTGATGACTTGCGGCATAACGGCGCTATATCTCTGCCAGTGAGGTTTCCGCAGCAGCACCCGCCGACCACGCCCGTCCTGGAGCAGGGCACTCGCGTCCGCAGTGTGCCCGCGGCCTGTGTCCTGGCCGTCGTACTGATCGTCCTGCTGCCGGTGCTGGTCCTTCGGCCGCACCACGGGCCGTTGCCGCTGGCGCTCGTGCTGCAGGGCGTCGTCGTGGCGCACACCGGTGGCGCCCTCACCCGGGTGCTCACCGCGCCCAGGATCCGGCTCGTCGGCCTCGGATTCTGGATGTTCTCCTACATCTGGCTGGGGCTGGCACCCCTGCCGATGCTCAGCTCGGACACCTACCCCTGGCCGTACCGGGCCGGCGAGGAGACCTCCCTGTGGGCCGTGGCGCTGGTCGAGCTGGGGCTGCTCGCCTACAGTGCCGGAACCGCTCACGCCGCAGGGCGCGCGCGTCTGCGCGCCGCCCGGCCCGGCAGGCTGGAACGGCTGCTCGCGCGCCGCGTCTCCCCCTGGCGGGTCCTCCTGTTGTGCGGCTTGGCCCTGGCGCTCGCAGCGTTGCTGATCCCCGGCCAATCGGGCGGCGTCGGCGCCTACTTCACCAGCCGTGAGGCCGTCAGGGAAACCGGTGCCCTGGACGCGGGGCCGGACGCCTTCCTGCAGCCGCTGCGCAGCTGGTCCCTGTCCGTGCCGGCCTTCTGGGCCCTGCTGAGCCTGCTGCGCCTGCCGAACGGCGACCGCATGCTGCGCGGCCTGCGGTGGCTGCTGCTGCCGCTGCTGGTCGGGGTGAACCTCATCGTCAACAACCCCATCAGCAAGCCGAGGTTCTGGGCCGGCACGGTGCTGCTGACGCTGCTGTTCAACGTGCCCCGGCTGTGCCGGCCCCGGGCCTCCCGCGCACTCGCCGTCGCGGTCCTCGGCACGGTGCTCGTCGCCTTCCCCTACAGCGACTACTTCCGCTACGACGACCGGCACGCGGTCTCCGTCGTCTCACTGTCCGAGCAGTTCACCACCAAGGGCGACTACGACGCCTTCCAGCAGGTGCAGACCGGTCTGGACTACGCACGGGAGAACGGGTTCTCCCCCCGGCAGGCGCTCGGCCCGGTCTTCTTCCTGGTGCCGCGCTCGGTATGGCCCGACAAACCCGACGACACCGGCATCGCGCTGGCGCAGTACGCCGGTTACGACTTCCTCAACCTGTCGGCGCCCCTGTGGATCGAGGCCTATCTGTGGGCCGGCCCGCCCGCCGTGGCCCTCGTGTTCTGCCTGCTGGGCATGGCGGGACGCCGGATGGACGAGGTCCGCGACCGCCTGCAGGACCGGCCCGGCAGCCTGGCGGTCCTGGTGGTACCCGCCTTCGCCTTCTACCAGTTGATGTTCCTACGCGGCAGCCTGCTCGGCATCACCGGCCCGATGCTGCTGCTGCTGACCGTGCCGCTGCTCATCTCCGCGCCGGCCCGCCGGGCAGCCGACTCCGCCGTACCGGCGCCGCTGTCCCCCTTCACCCCGCACGCATCACTTCCTCACACAGGAGGACACCTGTGACCGGCCCCATCCCCTTCGACGACCGTTTCGACCAACCGGAACAGCTCCGCGATCAACTGCGCCTGCTGATGCGCCACCGCGTCGCGATGGCGCTGGGAGTCGCCCTGGGCCTGCTCGGCGGGCTGGCCGCGGCCTGGTACTGCGCCGGCACCTACAGTGCCACCAGTGACGTTCTGGTCCGCGCCGGCGCCGACCCGTTCGACACGGTCAGCCTGCCCGTCGACAACCAGATCAGCATGGTCACCGAACAGCAGATCGCCACCAGCGCGGCCGTCGCCGTCCGGGCCGCGCACACCCTGGCACAGCCGGAGAGCCGCGTCGCGGCCCTGCAGGATCATCTCCGGGTCACCAACCCGGGGAAGTCCCAGGTGCTGCACTTCGAGTTCACCGCTGGCAGCCCGGGGCAGGCCGCACGTGGCGCCAACGCCTTCGCGGAGGCCTATCTCGCCGACCGCAGGAGCCGTAACGACGCGGCGGTGCGGCGGGCCGTCGACGGCGTGAATCAGCAGATCACCGCGCTGGCCCGGCAGCCGAGGAGGGACACGGACAACGCTGGCGGCGAGATCGACACCCTGCGCAGGCGCGCGGCCGAGATCAGCGCGCGCGACACCGACGGCGGCGACGTCGTCCGCAGGGCCGTGGCACCCAGCCGGCCCGCGGGTCCGGGGGCGCGGGTCCTGGCCGTCCTCGGACTGGCCGGCGGTGCCGTCCTGGGCGTCCTGCTGGCCTGGCTGTGCTCGGCCCTCGACAGCCGGGTACGGTCGGCCCGCGAGGTCGAGGCCGCGCTGGGCGCTCCCGTACTGGCCACCCTGCCACACGACGGCGCGGGCGACGCCGTGCTGACCGTGGGCCGCACGGATGGCGCCCGGACCCGAGCCTATCGGTCCCTGGCCGTCCGCACCGGGCTCTCGGCGGGCAGCGACCGGCTCCTCGTCGTGGCACCGCGGGCCGGCGACAGTGCCGGGGCGGTCGCCGCGAACCTGGCCGCGGCCTTCGCGGAGTGCGGACGGGAGGTCGTGCTCGTGGAGGCCGACCCCGACACTCCGGGCCTGGCCGCCGGCCTGCCGCTGGTGCCCGAGGAGGAGCGCACCGGGCAGGAGACCTCCCTGCCCGAGGGAGCTGTCCTCGTCGACGCGGGCCGGGCGGGACGGTTCGTTCTCCGACCCGGTGGCGGCAACGGCCGGCCCCCGCACACCGACGTGCCCGAGGCGACGGACCGGACGGCGTCCGACACCTGCTCGCCCATCACGGTCATCGCCGGCGGGTCCCTGCTGGAGCACCCGAGTGCGCTGGCGGCGACGGCCCAGCGCTCCGGCGGAGTCCTGGTGGTCACCGGATGTGACACCCGGCGGGAGGACCTCAGGCAGGTGGGCGAGCTGATCAGCTGTTTTGGCGCGCGGCTGCTGGGCGCCGTGGTCGACGCCGGACGGGCGCGGCGCGGTGCCGCCGTGCTCCGCCGCACGAAGCCCGGCCCCGGGCCCGAGGGCGTCCTGCCGGGCGCGCAGCCCGCGGGACAGCATGACACCCTGACGGCCTCCAGGGGATGACGGCGCCCGGGGCGGCCCCTCCTGCCACCACCGGGGCTCCTGCCCGCAGCACGGTCGCCGCCGCCGCCCGGGGCGGGTTCTGGGGCGCGATGGGCTCCGCGACGAACGCCGTGTTCGCCTTCCTGCTGGTCGGCCTGATCACTCGGGCGGTCGGAGCCCAGGGGGCCGGGGCGATCTTCACGGGTGTCGCCGTGTTCACCATTGCCAGCAACGTCTGCAAGCTCGGCGCCGACACCGGGCTCGTCCGCTTTCTCCCCGGGGATCTCGCCCTCAACGGCGGCCGCTCGGTGGGCTCCCTGCTGCGCATGGCGGTCCTCCCGGCGGTGGCCGCCGCCACGGCGACCGCCGCCGTGCTGCTGTACCCCGGTGTGGCCACGACGCTCCTGCCGCACCTGCCGCGCGCCGACGCGCTCGCCCTGATCCGGTTCTTCGGCCTGGTCCTGCCGGCTGCCACGGTCAGCCTCGTCCTGCTGGGCGCCACGCAGGGCTACGGCACGGTGGTGCCGTTCGTCTCCGTGGAACAGATCGGCAAGCCCGTGCTCCGGGTGCTGATCGCAGTGCCCGTGGCGTACTGGGCGCCCGGCCTGCTGTCCCTGGCGGCGGCCTGGCTGCTGCCGGCACTGGCCGGGCTGTTGGCCGCATGGCTGGGCCTGCGCCGCTGCCGGACTCCCCGGTCCACGGCGGCACCCGTGGGCGACCCCGCTGTGTCCTGGCGGGAGTTCTGGGCCTTCGCCGCGCCTCGCGCGGTGTCCTCCGTCTTCGACATCAGCGCGGTCTGGGTCGGGGTCATCCTCCTGTCGGCGCTGGCCACCGACGCCGAGGCGGGCATCTACACGGCCATCGGCCGCGTGGTCACCGCGGGCACCCTCCTCCAGCTCGCCGTCCGCCTGGCCGTCGCGCCCCAGCTCAGCCGGCTCCTCGCCGTCGGTGAGACCGCCGAGGCCCAGCACCTGCACCGCGTCTCGACCTGCTGGATCGTCCTGTTCTCCTGGCCGCTGTTCGTCCTGATCGCCGGCTTTCCGCGCACCGTCCTCGCCGTGTTCGGGCCGGAGTTCACGCAAGGAGCGCCTGCGCTCGTCGTCCTGTGCGCCGCGGCCGTCGTCAATGTGGCGGTCGGCAACGCCCAGACCGTGCTCCTCATGGCCGGCAAGAGCACGTGGCACCTGGCCTGCACCGCCGCGGCGTTCGCCGTGCAGCTCACCGTGGGCCTCCTCGCCGTGCCCCGGTGGGGGATCCTCGGCGCAGCCGTCTCCTGGGGTGCGGCCGTCGTCGTCGAGAACCTCTCGGCCGCCCTGCTGGTCGGGCTGCGCCTCGGCTTCACGACCGTGGCCGCCGGTTACACACGCGCCCTCGGTGTCGCCGCGGCCGTTTCGGTGGTGCTGGCAGGTGTGCGCACCCTGTCGGGTGACACACCGTCAGGACTCGCCTACAGCCTGACTATCGGAATGTTCGTATTTGGTACTTTCCTGTGGCGATACCGCACGCCGCTGGGAGTGAGCGAGCTGGCCCAGGTGCTGCGCCGTCGCACCGCTTGAGGCATCGCCTCAACCCGCCCGCCCCTTCCCTCCGAGGTGTCCCTTGCGCCAGAGCAAGCTCCGCAAGAAGGCGGTCACCGGTACGGCTGCCGCGCTCATGTGCGCAGGCACCCTGCTCTGCTCTCCCGCCGCCGCGGCCGCAGGGCACGAACCGGCAACGCTCTCCGCCGATCCGCTGGCCACCTGGCAGACGGACGGCATCGTCTGGTCCCTGGCCTACGCCCGCGGTGTCGTGTACGCCGGGGGTTCCTTCGGTGCCGTCCGCCCACCGGGCGCCGCCCCCGGCACCCGGCAGGTCACCCGGCACAACTTCGCCGCGTTCGACGCGGCGACCGGGCGGCTGCTGCCTTGCGCCCCCTCCTTCACCTCCGGTGGCGGCCCGTACAGCGCCGGCACGGTACGGGCCCTGAAGGCCTCCGCCGACGGCCGGGTGTTGTACGTGGGCGGCAACTTCGGCCGCGTCGGGGCCACGGGCGTGGCCAACGCGGTGGCCCTGGACACCGGCGGCTGCACCCTGCGCAGGGACTTCCGGCCCGCGGTGTCCGCGACCGTCCGCGCCATCGAGACGACCGGGCAGACGGTCTACCTCGGCGGCGACTTCGAACAGGTCGACGGCCGCGCCAGGCAGCGCGTCGCCGCCCTGACCCGCGAGGGCTCTCTCCTGCCCTTCCACGCGGACGTCGACCTTCCGGTCCGCGCCCTGGCCGCCGTACCCGGGCAACGCGACCTCCTGGTCGGAGGCGACTTCGAGTGGGTCAACGGCAGCCAGGTCCGCTCCCTGGTCACACTGGACGGCACCACCGGAGCGACGGTCCGCACGTATCCGGGCTGGCTGCCGCCCCGTTCGACGGTCAAGTCGATCGCGCAGGACGCCTCCCGCTTCTACATCGGTGCCGAAGGGAACGGGCCGGGCATCTTCGACGGACGCATCGCGGGCCGTCTCCGCGACGGCGCGATGGTGTGGAAGGACACCTGCCGCGGCGCCACCCAGGCCGTGCTACCCCACAACGGCGTTCTCTACAGCGCCTCCCACGCGCACGACTGCTCCCGGACCCCCGGCGGCTTTCCCGAGCAAGGTGTCCGGCACACCCTCCTGGCCCAGTCGCTCAGCGACAGGAGAATCCTGCACTGGTTCCCCGACACCGACCGCGGACTCGGCGAGGGAGTGGGTCCACGCGCCCTGACCCTGGCGGGGAACACCCTGTGGGTCGGAGGTGAGTTCACCCGGGTCAACGACCAGCCCCAGCAGGGACTCACCCGCTTCGGCACCACGGCCCCCGCGAGCGTGCCCCGGCCGCCCGCGCTCACGCTCGTGTCCGCGCGCCCGGGAAAGGTCACCCTCGGCTGGCGTGCCGCATGGGACCGCAACACCTCGGTCCTGACCTACCGGCTCTACCGGGACGGAAAGCTCATCTCCCGGCAGGCCAGGCCATCCACGTCCTGGGAGCTTCCGGACATGAGCTACACCGACTCCGTGGCCGCCAGCACCCGCCACCGGTACACGATCGAGGTCACCAATGGCACCCGCGTCTCGCCCCGGTCCTCCTCGCTGTCCGTGACGGTGCCCGCGCGACGCAACCGGCCGAACGGAGCGTGACACCCGTGGAAGCGACACGCACCGGGTACGCGTCCGGCGTCTGGGACCTGTTCCACATCGGGCACCTCACCATTCTGGGCAGGGCACGCCGGCACTGCGACCGCCTCGTTGCAGGGGTGGCCTCCGACGAGCTGACCAAGCGCCTCAAGGGCAGGCCGCCGGTGATCCCGCTGGCCGAGCGAATGGAGATCGTCCGCAGCGTGCGGTACGTCGACGACGTCGTCGTGGAGACACACGTGGACAAACTGCAGATCTGGAAACAGGTCGGCTTTGACGTCGTGTTCAAGGGAGACGACTGGAAGGGCACCCCCAAATGGGAGATCCTCGAACGCCGGTTCGCGAAGGTCGGTGTCGAAGTCGTCTATTTCCCCTACACCGCCCACACGTCCAGCACGCTACTGCGCAGGGCGCTGGAGCTGATGCAGCTCGCGGAACCACTTCACGAGGAAGGCCACCACGAACAGGACATGAGCCGCTGTCAGCATGCAGTACAGGGCAAGGAAGAGGTCGGGACTGCCCAGAAATAGAAAGCAGACGCAGGTCGTACCGTAGTCGACCGGCAGGAGCAGGACGGAACCCCACGCCGAGGCGGCGGCACCGCCGCCCCTTCCCGCCACCGCCTGCTGCTTGAGCTGCTGGGTGAGAATACCGGCGAAGAAGATCGCCACCGCCGCCAGCTGGAAGGTCATGGGGGCCAGCAGAAAAAGCGGGTCGGGAAGGGCGAAGAAGCGGTAGAACGCCACCAGCACCACCAGATGCAGACTGACGATCTTGACGCAGTCCAGCACATGGTCCAGCCATTCGCCCGACAGGCTCGTGGCGCGCTGGCTCCGCGCGAGCTGACCGTCCGCGGCATCCAGGGCGAAACCCAGGGACAAGGCCACCGCGACACAGACCGACATCCCGACCCCGGGCCGCAGCAGGGCCACGGTCGCCAGGGCCGGAAAAGTGAAAAGCGCACTGAGCAACGTCAGCTGATTGGGCGTCGCACCCATCCGGGAGGCCAGTACCGCCATCACACGGCCGGCCGGTCGGTTGACGAACCGGGTGTAGGCCGACACCCCTTTCGCCGACTTCTGTGCCGCCGACAGCTGCCTCAGCATCTCCGCGAACTCGGCCATACCCCTCCTTGGTGACAATCAAGTGAGAAAGGAAGGCAACTATGACAGAAGCGAGTGGCGAGAAGGCCCGCAATCGTCGGCACGTTCTGCGCGGCGGAACATCGTTGCTGGTCGGGGCGGCCTTCCCCACGGGCAGCGCTTCCGCCAAAAGTGCGTCCGCCAGAGACCGCGCCGTCGGGCCCATGTCCTCGGTCAACGTCGTCGACCTCGGTGCCGTGGGCGACGGACGCACCGATGACACACAGGCGTTCGAAACTGCCTACGCGCTCGCCGCCGCCCGCGTCCGCGACGGGGTCGGCCGACTGGTGGTGGACATTCCCGCCGGCGACTTCCTCATCACCCGCCCGCACGCCCTGTTGAACGGCGTCGCCCCGCCCCGGCCCGCGAACGGCCTGCGCTTCGTCGGAGCGGGCAAGAACATGACCACCCTCGTCTTCCGCCCGGGCACCGGCCCGGGCTCCTACTTGTGCCGCAATGAGGACTGCTGGGCGAACGTCACCTTCGAGCGCATGCGGTTCCGCTCCGACACACCGGGTGCGTCCTTCTTCAGTTCGTACTCCGACGGAGAGGCTCAGGACTACCGGTTCTACGAGTGCGAGTGGCTCGGGGAATGGGAATACGGCCTGGCCCTCGACGGAACGAACACCAACTCGGAAATGCTGTGGCAGGCCTGCACGGTCGCCGGCAGCTACCGCAAGGCGTTCCTCTACTCAGGGCTCACAGGGCACAAACAGGCCAGCCCGAACGAGCAGGACCAGTTCCTGAACTACTGGTTCACCGACATAAAGGTCGAATACGAGTGGGGCAACTTCCTGGAGTTCCCCTACGGCGGATCCATCTCCTGCCGCGGCGGCTCCTACATCATCACCGGCAAACGCCCCCAGAACACCGCGGAGTACGGCACCACCAGCACCTTCTTCCGCTTCCCGGTCAGCCAGCACCACGATTCGGTGCAGCGCTTCCACGCCCAGGACATCCGGTTCGAGGTGCGCAACCCCGACGTGCGGATCATCGACTGCGTCTGGAGCAGCGGAACGGTCCACTTCACCGACTGCGACGACACCGCGAACGCCTTCAAGGACTTCTCCGCCGAAGTCCGCCCGCACCGCTACACGGTGGGCCCGCGCGGACCCCTGATCCGCTACGACTCCTGTCAGCTCGTCGGCCGCCACCAGTTCCGGCCAACGCAGGGGCAGGGGGCCCTGCCGACCGTCGTCCGGTACGACATGTGCCTGCTCCGGAACCACCCGCGGACCCAGTTCGCCGTCACCGACCGCAACGGCACCGCCCCCTTCGTACGGTTCATCGACTGCATCGACACCGAGCCCCCGGGCGCCGCGGCTCCCCCGGTGACGCCCAGCACCCCGGCGGCGGCGCCCGGCCCGGCCCCGCGGCACGGCTGAGGGGGCCCGGGACGTCCCGGGCCCCCTCAGCCGTGTGTCTTCAGTACTTGGTGGTCTTCAGGCAGAAGTCGATGCGGGTGAGGTCCGCAAACTTGCCGGCCGAGTTGACCGGGGCGTGCAGCGGTCCGTCCGCCGCGATGCCTTCGGGGTGACCGTTCGAGCTGTCGTAGGTAACCACGCTGGAGCCGGCGGTGCCACCCGTCACGATGACCCGGACAGCCGCCCGGTGGGCGGAAGTGGGGATGCTGAAGCTGAACACCTGCCCCTGGGCGGTGCTGCTGACGGTGAGCTGGAAGTTCCCGTCGCCGGGGATCGCGACGGACCTGGTCATGGGGTTGATGACGCTGACCGCGGTCGTGCCCGCGGGGCAGGTCGGCGGAGGGGGCGGCGTGTGACACCCGCACCCGGACGCGGGCGGCTTCGTCTGGCACGTCGAGCACCCGGTCGGGGGCTGGGTCGTCGTCTTGCACGACGTGCACGCCTGCGTCGCCCGGGGCATGGCGTGGGCCGACGCGGGTCCGACAGCGAGGCCGAATGCCACGCTCGCGGTCAGGCCGACGCCGGCGAGCCCCGCTCCCCAACTCAACCGCCGTGACTGCGTCTTTGTTCGGGCAGCTACTCGCATGACGAGTACTCCTCCTCGTTGCTTGGGTACCAGAAATCGGGTACCGATTCGCCCGAGATTCGCACGGATAACATGCCGTCACGGGTTGCGACTCCTTTTCCTAGGCCATTCGAGCGCAGGTAAGGGCCTGAAGGGCTGAGCGCGCCGTCGCGGCATCGCAGTAATGCCGGACCGGGTGTCTACTTTCGAGTTCCATGCACCCAAGGAAAAGCACGACCAGGACCGCGACCACGGCTTGCACGGTGTTCCTCCTGGCGGCCGCTTCGCTCACCTCCGCTTTCGGCGCGCAGGCACGCGACACACAGAGCCTGCATGACGGGAGAATCCCGCGTGGGGAAGAGCCCCCGCATCGTGAAACCGCTTGGACCGCCGCGCCGTTGCCGACCTGGCAGACGGACGGTGTCGTCTGGTCGGTCGAGTACGCACGCGGCGTCGTCTACGTCGGAGGCACCTTCGGCAGCGTGCGCCCGCCCGGCGCGAAGCCCGGCCACAAGGCAGTGGTCAGGAAGAACTTCGCGGCCTTCGACGCGGCGACCGGCGAACTACTCCCGTGCGCCCACTCCTTCACGGGTGGCGGCGGGACGGTACGGGCACTGAAGGCATCGCCCGACGGCAAAGTGCTGTATGCCGGTGGATCGTTCGGCAAGGTCGACCACACCGGTGTGGCCAGTGCGGTCGCGCTCAACACGGCCGACTGCTCGCTGCGGCGGGACTTCCGCCCCGCCGTGACGGCGACCGTGCGGGCCATCGAGACCACCGGTGCGACCGTGTACCTGGGCGGGGATTTCACCGTCGTCGACGGCCGGGAGAGAAGGCGCGCCGCGGCGTTCAGCCGCAGCGGCACACTGCTGCCGTTCAAGGCGGACATCGACGAGCCGGTCCGGGCCGTCCTCGCGGCACCCGACCGGAACAAGGTGCTCCTCGGCGGCGACTTCCACCACGTCAACGGCAAGCGGGAGCAGGCACTGGTCGCCCTTGATCCCACGACCGGCGCCACGGTGAAGTCCTTCCCGGACTGGCTGCCGGAACGATCCTCGGTGACCTCGCTGACCCGCAACGGCGACCGCTTCTACCTGGGCGCCGAGGGTGAGGGGACGGGCATCTTCGACGGCCGTGTCGCGGGCCGGCTGAACGACGGCACGATGGTCTGGAAGGACACCTGCCTGGGCGCCACCCAGGATGTCGTCGTGTACAGGAACGTCCTGTACAGCGCCTCCCACGCCCACTACTGCGGCCTCACCCCCGGCGGCTTCCCCGACGGACCCCGGCGGCACTTCCTGGCCCAGTCGATCGGTGACCGGAGCATCCTGCACTGGTTCCCCGACACCGATGACGGCATCGGTGAGGGAGTCGGCCCCCGAACGCTCGTGACGGCCGGGAGGGTCCTCTGGGCGGGCGGCGAGTTCACCATGGTCAACGGCAAGCCGCAGCAGGGCCTGACGCGTTTCGGGGCCGGACCCGGCGACGCGGCCCCGGAGGCGGCACCCCGTCTCACGGGCGAGCGGGCCCGCACCGGAAGGGTCAGGCTCACCTGGCGTGCCGCATGGGACAGGGACGACGCGCAGCTGACGTACCTGATCTACCGGGACGGTGAGCTCGTGGCCTCGCCGAGGCAGCGGTCGGTCGAATGGGACCGGCCGGAGATGGCGTACACGGATTCCGTCCCTGCCGGCTCACGTCACCGGTACACGATCGCCGTCACCGACGGGAAGCACACGACACCCCGTTCGGAGCCGCTGGACCTGAGCGCCTGAGGGGCCGGTCATGTGGTGATGGACTCCCTGCTCTGGTTGGGTACCAGGACCGGCGTCGCGGTGGTGCCGAGCAGTTCGCGGTACACGTCGATCACCGCGTCCGTGGTCTGCTGTACGTCGTGGGCGGCGAGCACGTGCGCGCGGCCCTGCGCGCCCAGTGCCGCGCGCAGCGGTGCCCGGCGCAACAGCGCCGTCAGGGCCCGTGCCAGCAGGTCGGGGTCCTCCGGCGGCACCAGGCAGTGCGGCAGATGCCCGGGCGGCAGGCTCTCGCGTGCCCCGTCCACGTCCGTGACCAGGACGGGCCGGGCACAGGCCATCGCCTCCAGCGGCACGAGTGCCATGCCCTCCCAGCGGGACGGCAGGACGACGACGTCGGCGGCCCGGTACCAGGGGGCGGCGTCGGGTGCCGGGCCGGCGAACTCCACCGACGCGGGCGCGAGCGCCCGCAGCCGGTCGGCGTCCGGACCGTCGCCGACCAGCACCAGCCGGGCGGCGGGCTCCTGCCGCACGACGGCGGGCCAGGCCTCCAGGAGCACGTCCTGGCCCTTCTGCCGGCACAACCGCCCCACGCACACGACGAGTGGGCCCGCCGTGGACCGGGCGGTGCTGCCCTCCGGCCGGAACCTGCTCGTGTCGACGCCGTTGGGAATCACCTGCCACTCGGCGGTGATACCGCTCTGTTCCCCGGTACGCCGCTCCGCCTCGCTCGCGCACAGCACACGCGTCGCCCAGCGCGCCCCGAACTGCTCCCAGCGCAGCGCCGCTTGGGCCATGACGCCGTCCACGGCCTCGAACGACCACACGTGCGGCTGGAAGACGGTCGGGAGCCGGCCGCGCACCGCGAGCCGTGCCGCGAGCCCCGCCTTCGCGCTGTGCGCGTGCACCACGTCGGGCCGCACCTCGCGCAGGAGCCGTGCCAGTCTCGCCACCTCACCGGGGAGTTGGGGCCCCGGCGCGCGGGTCGCGTCCCAGGGCAGGACCCGGCAGCCGGCCGTGCGCAGGGCGTCCGTGAGCATGCCGCCCCGTGGGCAGGCCACGGCGACACGCAGTCCCGCGGCGCGCTGTGCCGCCGCCAGATCCGCCACGAACCGGGCGACGCCGCCCTCCACGGGCTGCGTGATGTGCAGGACGTGCGGCTCGCGTGCGGCGGACCGCGTCGCACGGCGCGGGACGGAACCGAGGGGAATGCGCATGACCAGGGCTTCCCTTCCGAAGAAACATTCCGAACGCGTCACGGAGCGCGTGAACGCAGTTTCGGCATAAACGCATCGGATTCAGTAGGCAACACTAGCCGCTTATCCGTCTTTTCCCGGGAAGCCGTCAACCGTGTCGAAAACACGCCCTCATTCAGGGGATTAATCCGATAAAAATGTCGCCTAGTCATTCAGGATGTATGAGTTCCGGGAACTTGTCGCCCCGGAGTTTCCCGCGGCGACTTTCACTCGTTAGCCCAGCGGAAGCCAGATGAAAGGAACCCAATGAAGAATCTGAAGGCTGCCGCGCTCATGGCCGGCGCTCTGGCCATCGCCGGCGCTGCGGCGCCCGCTGTTGCCGCGGACCTGCCGGGTCAGGGCCTCCTCGAGGACGGGAAGTCGGTCGCCCGCACCCTCCCCCACGCAGCCGAGATGCCGACGGGTGAACTGGCCAGCAACGTCAAGCAGACGGCGCAGGGCGTGAAGAAGTCCGGCGTGGTCAAGACGCCCGTCTTCGGCGGCGCCCTGCCGAACCCCCTCAACGGCAAGCCGCCCGTGGCGCTTCCGCTCAAGTAGAGGACATGCCCTGCCGGGCCGCAAAGGCCGGCTCCGCCTGCCGCGGAGCCGGCCTTCTTCGTGTTGCGGGAAAAGCGGTGTGCGGGAAAAGCAGATGGCGGCCCGCCGAGCGTCGGCGGGCCGCCAGGCTGCTGAGGACTGCTCAGAAGAACAGGCCGCCGGTGTACGAGCCGAGCTGCGACTGGTCGACCGGCGCCGTGTTGCACGCGGCGTAGTGCGAGTTCGGCGCGATGGTCGCGGCGCCGCCCAGGACGCCGACGGCACCGTTGGACCACGGCGCGATGCAGCGGCCGTCGACGAGCGAGCCGTTGGAGACGAGGAGGCCCTGCTGAGGGGAGTTCACGACGACCGGGGACTCCGAGAAGCCGTCGCCGCCGGTGACGTTGGTGTTGTTGTCATCGGCCGCAGCGGCGCCACCGGCCGCCAGGACGAGGCCTGCGGCCAGGACGGACAGGGCCGTAACCTTCTTACGCATGGATGCGCCTTTCAGATGGGAGGGGCGGGTCGGGCGGGAACGTCTGCCGACGTCCCCGCCCAGCTCCGGATGGTTCGGAGCGCAAAGGGGGGCTCAGAAGAACAGGCCGCCGGTGTACGGAGCCTTCTGCGACTGGTCGACCTTGGCCGTGTTGCAGGCGGCGTAGTGCGAGTTCGGCGCGATGGTCGCGGCGCCACCGATGACGGCGCCGACGGCGCCGTTGGACCAGGGCGCGACGCAGCGCAGATCGACGAGCGTGCCGTTGGAGATCACGGCGCCCTGCTGCGGGGCGTTCACGACAACCGGGGACGACGAGAAGCCGTTGCCGCCGGTGACCGTCGTGCAGTTGTCGGCTGCGGCAGTGCCGGTGGCCGCGAGGACGACGCCCGCGGCGAGGGCGGAGATGGCCGTAACCTTGTTACGCATGGAGTGTCCTTTCCGGACTGCGAGGGGGTTCACCTGCTCGGACGACTCGGAGCAGGGGTCAGAAGAGCCAGCCGCCCTGGTAAGGGGCCTTCTGTGACTGGTCGACCGTCGCGGTGTTGCAGGCGGCGTAGTGCGAGTTCGGCGCGATGGTCGCGGCGCCGCCGAGGACGCCGACGGCACCGTTGGACCACGGCGCGATGCAGCGGCCGTCGATGAGCGAGCCGTTGACGACAACCACACCCTGCTGGGGGGCGTTCACGACGACCGGGGACTCCGAAAAGCCGCCACCGCCAGTGACGTCGGTCGTGTTCGAGTGGGCGGAGGCAACGCCGGCGCTGCCGCAGAGGGCGCTGAGGGCGAGGGCAGTGACGACCGCGAACTTCCTGGTCAACTCGGTTCCTTCCTGGATTCACGGTAAGCCGCGCTTACATAGCAAGAAACCGAAATATGTGGCGAAAAGTCACGCGGACAACGCTCATTCGGAGCGGATTCCACCGGATGGCGGAACAACTCCGTCCGCCCATTACCCCGACCGTATGCACCGTAATAAGCCCGACGTGCGTCCGGCCCACTGGCAAGGAGGAGTCCAGTGGGCCGGACAGGCTTGAGGCGTATTTTCCGGCACGCATCGGGCGCCGGGCGGGTACGGAGCCACCGGTCCGGCCGCGACCTCTGGAGCTGGTGGCTCAGAGGCGCCGAACGGGGGTCGAACCAGGCGTCCACCGGGGCGTTCCCACCCCGCGGCACTGCGGCGTCGGCCGCGGGTCGGGGTCTTCGGCGGACCAGAACCGGATCAGAGTGTCGGAATTCCGGTCCCGTCTCTGTCTTGCGAGCGGTTTCCGTGTCACCCCTGGTTGAGCAGGCTGCCGACGCCGGAGCTGGTCGGCCCGTTGAGCGGGTGGAGCTGAACGGAGCCCGAGCCGAGCGGATTCTTCACCGGAATCGCGGGCTTCTTGTTGCTGCTGCGGCCCATACCGTCCAGGTACACCCCGGAGACCTTGGCCGCCTTGTTCTTGCCGGTGACCGTCGACGACTGGGCGTCGAACGCGCTGCCCTTGGTGAGGTTGCCCTGCTTGGCCACCCGCATCACCGTGTCCGCCGCGGGCACGAGCGCCGGAGTCACCTCGGTCTGGGACATGAGGCCGAGCGGGCCGGTTTGGGGGGCAGGTGCCTTGGTGGCGGCCGAAGCCGCCACGGCGGAACCACCCACAAGACCCGCACCAATGGCCAATGCCGCAGTGGTGAAAACTGCCTTCTTCATGATTCACCTCACTTGAAGTTACCTCTGATCCGACAGACGCAGAACATAGCAGTCCGCAGTCGATTCAAAGCGAGGCACTACTCCATACGCGTGAATACAAAGGGAGTGAAGAAGCGCATTACTCTGGATTCCCTGAAGTTATTCACATGTGGTCGGCGAATCGATTGATCGTAAAAGAAAACTATGACACCACGTCTTTTCGGGAGAATCCCCGGAAGGCCAGGGCGAACAGCACCAGCGCGTACGTCACCGAGATCGCGGTGCCCTGGATCATGCCGGACCACTCAGGGCGCGGCTGGACGGCGTCGGCCCAGGCGAACTGCCAGTGCGCGGGCAGGAAGTCGCGCCAGTGGCCGAGCGCGGTGACGGCGTCCAGGACGTTGCCGACGATGGTCAGACCGACCGCGCCGCCGACCGCGCCGAGCGGGGCGTCCGTCCTCGTCGACAGCCAGAACGCGAGCCCGGCGGTGACCAGTTGGGACACGAAGATGTACGCCACGGTCACCGCCAGGCGCGCCGCCGCCGTCCCGGTGTCCAGCGCACCGCCCGTCGGTATCTGCAGCGGGCCCCAGCCGTAGGCGGCCGTACCGGCCGCGAGGGCGACCAGCGGGAGCAGGATCATCGCGGCGAGGCTCAGCCCGAGCGCCACGGCCAGCTTGGACCACAGCAGCCGGGCCCGCGGCACGGGCGCGGCGAGCAGATAGCGCAGGGAGGACCAGCTCGCCTCCGAGGCGACCGTGTCCCCGCAGAACAGGGCGACCGGGATCACCAGCAGGAAGCCGGCCGAGACGAACAGGTTCACCGCGGCGAAGTTGGCGCCGGACGCGGTGGCCGTGTCCATCAGGGTGATCCGGCCGTTGCGGTCCGACGGGTCGCCGCCGATCGCGAAGGCGATCAGCAGCACGAACGGCAGCAGGGCGAGGACGGCGCCCATGATCAGGGTGCGGCGCCGCTTGAGCTGGCGGACCAGCTCCACCCGCAGGGGCAGGGTGTGCCGCGTCCGGTAACCGGAGGCGACCTCGGCGAGCGTGCTCATGCGGAACCTCCGATCAGGGTGAGGAAGGCGTCTTCGAGGCGGCGGTGCGGGCCTACCGAGGCGACGGGCACCTCGAGCCGGACCAGCTCCGCGACCAGCCGCTCGGCCGTGCCGCCGGGGTCCAGCCGGATCAGCAGCCCGCCGTCGGTGCGCGCGGCGGAGGCGACGCCGGGCAGCACGGCCACCTTCTCCACGACCGGCTCCTCCACGGGGGCCGCTGTGCCGACCAGCAGCGTGTCACCGGAGCCGGTGATCTCACCGACGGGACCGGCCTGGACGAGCCGGCCGCGGTCCATCACCACCAGGTGGGTGCAGGACTGCTCGACCTCGGCGAGGAGATGGCTGGAGACGATCACCGTACGGCCGCCGGCCGCGTAGCGGATCATCACCTCGCGCATCTCCCGTATCTGCGGCGGGTCGAGGCCGTTGGTGGGCTCGTCGAGGATGAGCAGGTCGGGCAGGCCGAGCATGGCCTGGGCGATGGCGAGGCGCTGGCGCATGCCCTGCGAGTAGGTGCGCACCGCGCGGGCGAGCGCGTCGCCGAGCCCGGCGATCTCCAGGGCCTCCTCCAGGTGGGCGTCCTGAAGCGGGCGGCCGGTGGCCTTCCAGTACAGCTCCAGGTTCTCCCGGCCGGACAGGTGCGGCAGGAAGCCCGCGCCCTCCACGAAGGCGCCGACCCGCGACAGCACGGGCGCGCCGGGCCGGATCGCGTGGCCGAAGACGCGGATCTCACCGTCGTCCGGGGTGATCAGGCCCATCAGCATGCGCAGGGTGGTGGTCTTGCCCGCGCCGTTGGGTCCGAGCAGGCCGAGCACCTGGCCCTTCTCCACCCGGAAGGACAGCTCGCGCACCGCGTACCGGTCGGCGGACTTCGCGTACCGCTTGCTCAAGTCCTTGATGACGAGCGGCACTTCGGCCAGCTCGGGGTCGGGTGCGGGGCCGGCCGTACGGCGGCGGGCGGTGAGCAGCAGGGCGAGCGCGACCGCCGCGCCGGCCGCCGGGAGCCACCAGACCCAGGCGGGCAGGGGTGCCGCGGCGGTGGTGACGGCGGGCGCCGTCGGCACGCTCAGGTCTCCCCTGAGGGAGACGGTGTACGTGGCTGGGGCGGCCGGTGAGGCGTAACCGAGGTCGGTGGAGGCGAGGACCAGGCGGAGCCGGTGGCCCTTCTGCACCTTGTGGTCGATGGCCGGGAGGGTGACGGCGACGTCCTTGCCGGCCCGGGCGCCGGTCACCCGGAAGGGGGCGACGAGCTGGGCGGGCAGCACCTGCCGGGTGCCGCCGGGGCCGACGTCGTAGACCTTGCCGAACAGGACGGCGTCGGCGCTGGTCGAGGTGATGTGGACGGTCGCGGTCGGGGTGCCGGTGATCTGCAGGTCGCGGGTGAGCGGCGCGGAGTCGAACCTGGCGTACTGCCCGGGGAAGTCGAGGGAGACGCCGAGGCCGAGCGCGGACAGCTGGGACAGGCCGCCGGAGCCCCCGAGGCCGGGCAGCGCGGAGACACCGGGCGGGCTGGCGCCGGCCGGGTTGGTGACCTTCTGCGTGCCGCCGGTCAGCGGGAGGGCGTGCGGGTGGGCGCGCAGGCCGGGGTAGGCGGCGGCGGTCGCGCCGCGCAACTGGGCGGTGCCGTCGGTGGAGTTCACGCCTCCGGTGCGGGTGATCCGGAAGGCCGGGCCGGTGTCGGCCGAGGCGTCGCGCTTCAGGTACCGGTCGAACCACGCACGCACGCGTGCCTGCACCCGGCCGGTCTCCATGTCCCCGCCGTCATGGCCGCCCGCGATCCAGTCGACGTCGACGGGTGCGCCGTTCGCCCGGATCGCCTCCTGGGCGGCGTCGGACTGGCCGAGGGTGAACAGGGAGTCGGTCTGGCCCTGCAGCAGCAGCGTGGGCACCTTGATGCGGGCGCCGACGGCCGAGGGCGAGCGCTGCTGGAGCAGCTCGCGAGCGGCCGCGTCGGGGGTGCCGGACTCGGCGACCCTGTCGTACATGCGGCACAGCGCCGGCTCGAAGCGGGCACAGCCGCCGCCGGTGTTGAAGAAGACGCCGGCCCACAGCTTCTTGAAGACGCCGTCCGGGAACAGGGCGTCGGCGAGGTTCCAGTACGTGATGGCCGGGGCGATGGCGTCGACCCGGTGGTCGTACCCCGCGGTGAGCAGGGAGATCGCGCCGCCGTAGGAGCCGCCGGCCATGCCCACGCGCGGGTCGCCGGGCTTGTCGAGCTGGACCTCGGGCCGCCGCGCCAGCCAGTCGATGAGCCGGGAGGCGTCGGCGACCTCGCCCTGCGGGTCGTTGAGCCCGATCTTCCCGGTGGACCTGCCGAAGCCGCGCGCGGACCAGGTCAGGACCGCGTACCCGTCCCGGGTGAGGTCCTCGGCCTGCTGCCGCATGTCGTCCTTGCTGCCGCCGAAGCCGTGCGCCAGCAGAATGGCAGGGTGCCGTCCGGCGGTGGCCGGGGTGAAGAACGAGGTGTCCAGGCGGACGCCGTCGACCGCCATGACCTGGTCGGTCCGGTGCGGCGGGGGCGTGTCACCGGATGCGGCGGCCGTCCATGTGCCGGCGCCGGCCAGCACCACGACGGCGGCCGCGGCGGCGACGAGCCGGCGCGGCCCCTTGAGCAGCCCTCGCCAGGAGGGCACCCGAAGATCCATGCCTCAACGGTACGGGCCGCCACCGACAACCGAGGGAGCCGGTGGGCTGAACCCCCGGCCCTCCCCCAGGCGTACGGGGCCTGCCCGGCGTACCGCAGCCGTGGTACGAAGGCCCATGGAGATTCGCCGGGCCACCACCGTCACCGAAGTCGTCGCCGCCGGGCACCTGTTCGACAACCCGGCGCGCCCGGAGTGGGCGGAGCGTTTCCTCACCACCGCCGGGCACCACCTGCTGCTGGCCTACGAGGAGGACGCGGTGGCCGGTTTCGTCAGCGGCGTGGAGACCGTGCACCCCGACAAGGGCACCGAGATGTTCCTGTACGAGCTGGCCGTGGACGAGCCGTACCGGCGCCGGGGCATCGGCCGGGCGCTCGTCCTGCGCCTCGCCGCGCTGGCCCGGGAGCGGGGCTGTTACGGCATGTGGGTGGGGGTCGAGGCCGGGAACGACGTCGCCCTTGCCGCCTATCGCAGTGCGGGCGGCGAGGACGACGGTTCGTGCACGGTGATGACCTGGGGGTTCTGACTACGCCTGCGCGCTCTCGGCCGCCGGGCCGGCCGTCGTGACCGGCGTGCCCTCGGCCGCCTGCTCCTCCTCGGCCGCGCGGACGTCCTCCGGCAGGGACACCAGCCAGCGGGTCTCGCGGCGCGGGCGCAGGTAGAAGGCCCAGTAGAGGGTGGCGACCGCGGTGATGCCGCCGGTCCACCACAGGTAGGACGGGTCCTGCTCGACCAGGATGTAGAGGAGGACGGCGATCAGCAGGACCGGCATCGCCGGCCACAGCGGCATCCGCCACGCCTTCCTGGTGCCGTGCACGCCGCGCCGGGAGAGCAGCGCGGCGATCGCGACCAGCAGGTACAGGCCGGTGACGGCGACGCCGGTGACGCCGTAGAGCGTGTCCAGGTTGACGAAGCAGAGGAAGGCACCCGGGACACCGACGACGAGGGTGGCGACCCAGGGGGAGCCGAACCGGCCGAGCTTGGCGAGGGCGCTGTTGACCGGGGCGGGCCAGGCCTTGTCGCGGGCGGAGGCGAACAGGACGCGGGAGTTCTGGATGACCATGACGATGCCCGCGTTGATGATCGCGAGGGCGACGCACAGGCTGACGAAGGTGCCGACGGCCGAGTTGCTCCAGGCGATGACCATGCTGGAGATGTCGCCGCCGGTCAGGGTCTTCAGGTCACCGGCGCCCAGGGTGATCGCCACGACCGGCACCAGGATGACGACGCTGGAGATGGCGAGGGTCGCGAGGACGGTACGGGCGACGCTGCGGCGCGGGTTCTCCAGCTCCTCGGAGAGGTAGATGGCGGTGGAGAAGCCCTGGGTGGCGAAGAGGGCGATGGCGAGCCCGGAGAGGACCATCATGGCCGTGACCGGGCTGACGTGCGCGTGGTCTCCGGCCACCTGCAGGGAGCTCACTAGGCTGCCCGCGCCCCGGTGGGAGTGGGTGAAGCCGAGCATCGCGACGACTCCCGCGGCGACGACCTCCAGGACCAGGAAGATGCCGGTGATCCAGGCGTTGGCGCGCAGGTCCAGCAGACCGGCGAGGGTGGCCGCGATCATCACGCCGGCGCCCGTCATGGACGGGTCGAGGTGGACGACCGGGGCGAGGTAGTCGGCGGTGCCCATGGCGATGACCGGAGGGACGATCATCACGACGAGGAGCGACATCACGAAGGCCAGCCAGCCGGCGAGCCGTCCGGCGAGGGTGGAGACGATGGCGTACTCGCCACCCGCGCTGGGAATGAGGGTGCCCAGCTCGGAGTAACAGAACGCCACGGGGATACAGAGCAGCGCGCCGATGGCGATGCAGAGCGCCGTCGCCGTGCCCAGGCTGGAGAACAGGTCGGGCACGATCACGAAGAGCGTGGAGGCGGGCGTGACGCAGGAGAGAGTCAGCAGGGTGCCGCCGACGACACCGATGGAACGCTTGAGCTTCTGGGGACTGTCAGAAGCGTCTATGACGGCTGTATCGACAGGGCGGAGCGTGTCGGTCATGCGGCGGTTCCGATCGACTCGTGTGACGTGAGGGTGGGGCTCGGGAGCGCGCTATCGCCTCCGGCGGATCGTGCTGCGTGTAATGTCTCGTCCGCTCCCGGCGGTGCATAGGGAACCCCGACGAAAACCGCCGCGTCAATGGGTGTTCACCTACGGAATCCGCAGCGAAAAAGCGATCAACAACGGATTCCCGTATCAACGGTCCACAATCTCGGGCTGTTGGGGCTGTACGAGAATCGCAGCCCGGCGGCCCAAAAAAACAGGGCCGTCCGCATAGCGGACGGCCCTGTCAGGCCCGGTCAGGCGCTCAGTGGTTGCGCGGGAAGCCCAGGTCCACGCCCGCCGGGGCGTCGGCCGGGTCGGGCCAGCGGGTGGTGACGACCTTGCCGCGGGTGTAGAAGTGCGTGCCGTCGTTGCCGTAGATGTGGTGGTCGCCGAAGAGCGAGTCCTTCCAGCCGCCGAAGGAGTGGTAGCCCACCGGCACCGGGATCGGCACGTTCACGCCGACCATGCCCGCCTCGATCTCCAGCTGGAAGCGGCGGGCCGCGCCGCCGTCCCGGGTGAAGATCGCGGTGCCGTTGCCGAACGGCGAGGCGTTGATGAGCGCCACGCCCTCCTCGTAGGTGTCGACGCGCAGCACGCACAGCACCGGGCCGAAGATCTCGTCCTGGTAGGCCTTGGCGGTGGTCGGCACCTTGTCGAGCAGCGAGATGCCGATCCAGTGGCCGTCCTCGAAGCCCTCGACGGTGTGGCCGGTGCCGTCGAGCACCACCTCGGCGCCCTCGGCGGCGGCACCGGAGACGTACGACGCCACCTTGTCGCGGTGGGCGGCGGTGATCAGCGGGCCCATCTCGGACGTCGGGTCGTTGCCCGGACCGATCTTGATCTTCTCGGCGCGCTCGCGGATCTTCTCCACCAGCGTGTCACCGATGGCACCGACCGCCACGACCGCCGAGATCGCCATGCAGCGCTCGCCCGCCGAGCCGTAGGCCGCGCTCACCGCCGCGTCGGCCGCCGCGTCCAGGTCGGCGTCCGGCAGCACCAGCATGTGGTTCTTGGCGCCGCCCAGCGCCTGCACCCGCTTGCCCTTGGCGGAGGCCGTGGTGTGGATGTAGCGGGCGATCGGGGTGGAGCCGACGAACGACACCGCCTTGACGTCCGGGTGCTCCAGCAGCCGGTCGACGGCCACCTTGTCGCCGTGCACGACGTTGAAGACGCCGTCCGGCAGCCCGGCCTCGCTCAGCAGCTCGGCGATCCGGATGGACGCCGACGGGTCCTTCTCGCTCGGCTTCAGCACGAACGTGTTGCCGCACGCGATGGCGATCGGGAACATCCACATCGGGACCATCGCCGGGAAGTTGAACGGCGTGATGCCGGCGACCACACCGAGCGGCTGGCGGATGGAGGAGACGTCCACGCGGCCGGCGACCTCCGTGGACAGCTCGCCCTTCAGCTGCACGTTGATGCCACAGGCCAGGTCCACGATCTCCAGACCGCGCGCGACCTCGCCCAGCGCGTCCGAGTGCACCTTGCCGTGCTCGGCGGTGATCAGCTCGGCGATCTCGTCGCGGTGCGCGTCGAGCAGCGCACGGAACCGGAAGAGGATGGTGGTCCGCTGGGCCAGCGAGGACTGGCCCCAGGTGGTGAAGGCGTCCTTGGCCGCCGCTACGGCCGCGTCCACCTCCTCCACCGACGCGAACGCGACCTTCGTGGTGACCGCGCCGGTCGCCGGGTCGGTGACCGGCCCGTACGTGCCCGACGCGCCTTCGACGGTCTTCCCGCCGATCCAGTGGTTGACGATCTTCGTCATGCCCAGAGACTCCTTCTTACAGATGGCGGCGTCGGGTCGAGACGTGCCGTTCGTACAGCTCTCGTGCCTTGACCGCGGACGGTCGGGTCGCGGTCTCGGCCACAGGAACATCCCACCAGGCCTGCGCCGGGGGCGCGCCCGACACAGTGTCGGACGTTTCGGTCTCCACGTAGACACATGTGGGAGTGTCGGCGGCCCGCGCCTCGGCGAGCGCCTCGCGCAGCTCCCGTACGGTCTTCGCGCGCAGCACCCGCATGCCGAGGCTGGCCGCGTTGGCGGCGAGGTCGACCGGCAGCGGGGCGCCCGTGAACGTCCCGTCCCCGGCCTGGAACCGGTAGGCGGTGCCGAACCGCTCGCCGCCCACCGACTCCGAGAGCCCGCCGATGGACGCGTACCCGTGGTTCTGCACCAGCAGGATCTTGATCGCGACGCCCTCCTGCACGGCCGTCACGATCTCCGTCGGCATCATCAGATAGGTGCCGTCGCCGACCAGCGCCCACACGTTCCGCTCCGGCGCGGCCAGCTTCACCCCGAGCGCGGCCGGGATCTCGTAGCCCATGCAGGAGTAGCCGTACTCCAGGTGGTACTGGTCCACCGAGCGCGCCCGCCACAGCTTGTGCAGGTCGCCGGGGAGCGAACCGGCCGCGTTGATGATGATGTCGGACTCGTCCACCAGGGCGTCCAGGGCGCCGATGACCTGCGGCTGGGTGGGCCGTACGTCGATCTCCTCGGCCTCGAAGCAGGCGTCGACACGCTGCTCCCAGCGCTCCTTGTCCTCGCTGTACTCGGTGACGTACGCCTCCGCCACCTTGTGCCCGTGCATCACCAGCGCCTCGGTCAGCTCGCCCAGTCCGCTGCGGGCGTCGGCGACCAGCGGGAGCCCGGCCAGCTTGTGGCCGTCGTAGGGCGCGATGTTGAGGTTGAGGAAGCGGACGTCCGGGTTCTCGAAGAGGGTGCCGGAGGCGGTGGTGAAGTCGGTGTAGCGGGTGCCGACGCCGATCACCAGGTCGGCGGTGCGGGCCAGCTCGTCGGCGGTCGCGGTGCCGGTGTGGCCGACGCCGCCGACGTCCTGCGGGTGGTCGTAGCGCAGGGAGCCCTTGCCGGCCTGGGTGGAGGCGACCGGGATGCGGGTCGCCGCCGCGAACTCGGCGAGCGCCAGCTCGGCGCGGCTGTGGTGGACTCCGCCGCCCGCGATGACCAGCGGCCTGCGGGCCTCCCGGATCGCCCGGACCGCCTCGGCCAGCTCGGTCGGGTCCGCACCCGGCCGTCGTACGGTCCACACCCGCTCGGCGAAGAACTCCTCCGGCCAGTCGAAGGCCTCCGCCTGCACGTCCTGCGGCAGAGCGAGGGTCACCGCGCCGGTCTCCACCGGGTCGGTGAGGACCCGCACGGCCTGCAGGGCACTCGGGATCAGGGCTTCGGGGCGGGTGATGCGGTCGAAGTACTTCGACACCGGACGCAGGGTGTCGTTGACCGACACATCGCCCGCGTACGGCACCTCCAGCTGCTGCAGGACCGGGTCGGCGGGCCGGGTGGCGAAGACGTCGCCGGGCAGGAGCAGGACCGGGAGGTGGTTGATGGTGGCCAGGGCCGCGCCCGTGACCAGGTTGGTCGCGCCCGGGCCGATCGACGTCGTCACCGCGTGCGTGGACAGGCGGTTCGACTGGCGGGCGTAGCCGACGGCCGCGTGCACCATGGACTGCTCGTTGCGGCCCTGGTGGTACGGCATCACGTCGGCGTACTCGATCAGCGCCTGGCCGAGCCCCGCGACATTGCCGTGGCCGAAGATGCCCCAGGTGGCGCCGATCAGCCGCTGCCGTGCGCCGTCGCGTTCGGTGTACTGGGCGGCGAGGAAACGGACCAGCGCCTGCGCGACGGTCAGCCGGGTCGTCGTCATCGGTACCCCTCTGTGCTTTCTACGTGGGCCGGGTGGAAGCAGATCCGCCACTCCCGGGTCTCCCCCGGGCCCGCCATGACGTTCAGGTAGTACATGTCGTGCCCGGGCTGGGCGATGGACGGGCCGTGCCAGCCGTCCGGGACGAGGACGGCGTCGCCGGAACGGACCTCGGCGAGAACGTCCGAGCCGCCCTCCCGCGAGGGGGACACGCGCTGGTAGCCGATTCCGTGCGGGCCGTCGATCTCGAAGTAGTAGATCTCCTCCAGCTCGGACTCCTCGCCCGGCCGGTGCTCGTCGTGCTTGTGCGGCGGGTAGGACGACCAGTTGCCGCCCGGTGTGATCACCTCGACGGCGATCAGCTTGTCGCAGTCGAAGGAGTCCGCCGAGGCGAAGTTGCGCACCCGGCGGGCGCAGCTGCCGCTGCCGCGCTCCTCGACGGGGACCTCCGGCGCGGGGCCGTAGCGGGCGGGGAGTCGTCGCTCGCACTTCGCTCCTGCCAGGGCGAAGCGGCCTCCCGCGCCGGAGGCGATCTGGACCCGGGCGTCCCGGGGCGCGTACACGAAGTCGGAGACTCCGGTGAACACGCTTTCCCGGCCCAGGAGTTGGAACTCGCCCTTCTCCGTTGATGCGGTCTCGATTTGTACGGTACATCCGCCTTCCAGCGGAAGCACGATCCACTCGCTGTCCCCCGTGGTGAACGTATGGCTGGCGCCAGGCACCAGTTCGACCACACGCAGACTGCTGTGGGTCCAGCCGGCCACCTTGGGGTCGATGTCGACGGCGTACTGGGCGTTCGCGGTGGCGCCCCTGGGCAGATGCAGATCGGTGCTGGTCATGCGGCCCTCACAGCAGTCCTACGGCGGTGTCCACGGCGGCGGCCACATCGCCGTCCGCCGGGTACAGCAGCGAGCGGCCGACCACCAGGCCGCGCACGGTGGGCAGTTGCAGCGCGCCGCGCCACTTCTCGTAGGCGGCGACCTGGTCCTCGGGCGAGTCGCCGATGTCCCCGCCGAGCAGCACGGCCGGCAGGGTGGAGGTCTCCATGACCCGGGCCATGTCGTCGGGGTTCTCGGTGACCGGCACCTTCAGCCAGGTGTAGGCCGAGGAGCCGCCGAGGCCGGAGGCGATGGCGATGGACCGGGTGACCGCCTCGGCGGACAGGTCGTTGCGCACCCTGCCCTCGGGGGTGCGGCGGCTGATGAACGGTTCCACGAAGACCGGCAGCCGGCGCGCGGCCATCTCGTCGATGGCGCGGGCGGTGGACTCCAGGGTGGTCAGGGAGCCGGGGTCGTCGTAGTCGATGCGCAGCAGCAGTTTGCCCGCGTCGAACCCGAGCCGCTGGATGTCCTCGGGGCGATGCCCGGTGAACCGGTCGTCCAGCTCGAAGCTGGCGCCCTGCAGTCCGCCGCGGTTCATGGAGCCCATGACCACCTTGTGGTCCAGGGCGCCGAGCAGGAGCAGGTCGTCCAGGATGTCGGCGGTGGCGAGGACGCCGTCGACTCCGGGGCGACTCAGCGCCAGGCAGAGGCGTTCGAGGAGATCGGCGCGGTTGGCCATGGCGAGCTTGCGGTCGCCGACGCCGAGGGCACCCCGGGCGGGGTGGTCGGCGGCGACGATCATCAGCTTGCCGTTCTCGTTCAGGAGCGGCCTGCGGGCCCGGCGGGTGGCGGCCTCGGCGATCGCCTCGGGGTGGTGGGTGCGGATACGGACGAGCTCGGCGACGTCCACGCGTGACCGCCGTCGCGCGTCCCCGCCCTCCGTGTGCGTCCCCGTGACCCGGCCCGCCCTCACAGCACCGCTCCGGCGTCGAGCGCGGCGGCCACCTCGTCCGGGGTGGGCATCGCGGAGGAGCACTCCAGGCGGGAGGCGACGATGGCGCCGGCCGCGTTGGCGTGCCGCATGATCGTCTCCAGGTCCCAGCCTGCGAGAAGACCGTGGCACAGGGAGCCGCCGAAGGCGTCGCCGGCGCCGAGGCCGTTGAGGACGTTGACGGGCAGGGGCGGCACCTCGGCGGACTCCCCCGAGGCACTGACCGCCAGGACACCCTTGGGGCCCTGTTTGACCACGGCGATCTCCACGCCGGCGGCGAGCAGCGCCCGGGCGGCGGCATGCGGCTCGCGCACCCCGGTCGCCACCTCCACCTCGTCCAGGTTGCCGACGGCGACCGTGGTGTGGCGCAGGGCCTCGGCGTAGAAGGGGCGGGCCGCGTCGGGGTCGGTCCAGAACATGGGCCGCCAGTCGAGGTCGAAGACCGTGGTGCCCGCCTTCGCCCGGTGGGCGAGGGCCGCGAGGGTGGCCGTACGGCTGGGCTCCTCGCTCAGGCCGGTGCCGGTCATCCAGAAGATACGGGCGTCACGGATCGCGTCGAGATCGAGCTCGTGGGCGTCGATCTCCAGGTCGGGCGCCTTGGGCCGGCGGTAGAAGTAGAGCGGGAAGTCGTCCGGCGGGAAGACCTCGCAGAAGGTGACCGGGGTCGGGAGCCCCTGGACCGGGGTGACCCAGCGGTCGTCCACGCCGAAACCGCGCAGCGCCTCGTGCAGATAGGCGCCGAACGGGTCGTCGCCCGTGCGGGTGATCACGGCGGTGTGCCGGCCGAGCCTGGCCGCGGCGACCGCGACGTTCGTCGCCGACCCGCCGAGGAACTTGCCGAAGGACGACACGCGGGCGAGCGGGACGCCGGTCTGCAGCGGGTAGAGGTCCACTCCGATCCGCCCCATCGTGATCAGGTCGTACGCCATCGGCTTCCCTTCGTCATGGCTCTCCCCGGCTTTCTAGTCCCGTACGGCGAACCCTGTCAATGTTTTGTCCAGACATTCGGACCAGCTCTTGACACCGCTTTCCGGCCGCCCGCACGCTGGCGCCCATGACGTCGCTGTCACCCTCCTCCTCACTGTCCCGGATCCGGATCGGATCGGCGCCCGACTCCTGGGGCGTGTGGTTCCCCGACGACCCCCGCCAGGTGCCCTGGCAGCGCTTCCTCGACGAGGTGGCCGGCTCCGGCTACGAGTGGATCGAGCTCGGCCCCTACGGCTACCTCCCCAGCGACCCCGCGGTGCTCGCGGAGGAGACCGCGCGGCGCGGCCTGAAGGTCTCGGCCGGCACCGTCTTCACCGGACTGCACCACGGTGCGGCCGTATGGGACAGGACCTGGGCGCACGTGTCGGACATCGCGGCACTGACCCAGGCGATGGGGGCTCGCCACCTGGTCGTCATCCCGTCCTTCTGGCGGGACGACAAGACGGGCGAGGTGCTGGAGCCGGACACGCTGACCGCCGAGCAGTGGCGGAACCTGACCTCGCTGACCGAGCGGCTGGGGCGGGAGGTGCGGGAGCGGTACGGGCTGACGATCGTCGTCCACCCGCATGCCGACACCCACATCGACAGCGAGGGGAACGTCGGCCGATTCCTCGACGGCACGGACTCCGACCTGGTGTCGCTGTGCCTGGACACCGGGCACTACGCGTACTGCGGCGGGGACAGCGTGAAGCTGATCGAGACGTACGGGGAGCGGATCGGGTACCTGCACCTCAAGCAGGTGGATCCGGAGATCCTGGCGGACGTACGGGCCAAGGGGACGCCGTTCGGGCCGGCGGTGGCACAGGGAGTGATGTGCGAACCACCGCGCGGCGTACCGGAGTTGGGTCCTGTGCTTGCCGCTGCGCAGCGGCTGGGGGTGGAGCTGTTCGCGATCGTGGAGCAGGACATGTATCCCTGTGCCCCGGACGCGCCGTTGCCGATCGCCCGGCGGACCCGGGCGTTTCTCCGGTCCTGCGGGGTGTAGGCGCCGCGCCCCTTACGGGGCGTTGCCCCGCCGTAGGACGATGAGGGAATGGCGAGTTGGGAGACCGTCGCTCGGCGGCCGCATCCGGCGCTGCGCCCGGGAGTGCTGAGCTATCGCGGTGTCCGGGTGCACCTCGGCCGGCCGCGCCGTCGGCTGGAGGCGCCGATCGGGGCGGCCACCCTGCTGCTGGGGTTCGAGCAGCCGGTGCGCATCTCCCGGGCCGGCCGGCCCCCGGTGTCACTGGTGTCCGTGGTCAACGGGCTGACCACCACGCCCGCCCTCGGCGAGCACGGCGGCCGTCTGTCCGGCATCGAGGTGCTGCTCGCTCCGTGGGCCGCGTTCACGCTGTTCGGTACGCCTCAGTTCGAGCTGGCCGATCGGTCGGTGGACGCCGAGGAGTTCCGTCTCGGTGAACTCGCCGGCGCGCTGGCCGCGTTGCCCGGCTGGCCGCAGCGGTTCGCGCTGCTCGACCGGGTGTTGCTGGAGCGGTTCCGTGCCGGTGCGCCCGCCTCCGAGCGGGTGGTGCACGCCTGGTCGCTGCTGCGACGCCAGGGCGGCGCGCTTCCGGTGCCCCGGCTGGCCGAGGAAGTGGGCTGGAGCGTACGGCACCTGGAGTACCGCTTCCGGGAGCAGATCGGCCTGTCCCCGAAGGCGGCGGCCCGGGTGCTGCGGCTGCAGCGCGCGCGGCGGCTGCTGGCCGCGGGCCACGGGCAGGCGGAGACCGCGGCGGTCTGCGGGTACTACGACCAGGCGCACTTCAGCGGCGAGTTCAGGGCCATGACGGGCTGCACTCCCGGCGAGTTCCTGGCGGCCCGGCGGCTGCCGGCGGCGGGCGCCGTGACCGACCGGCTGGCGGGCGAGCCCACCAGCCTGCTCCTCACCTCAGGCCGCGGTGCGCTTTTTTCCAAGACCCGCGCGGGCAGGGCCCGGCACGCTGATCACCCGGCCGGCACGCTCCCGAGGGAAGCGGGGGCCTCCGGCGGCCAGGGGGACTGATCCAGGAGGGCACTCCTGGGTGAAGCGACCGCCGGAGGGTGCGGGGAAGCCGGCGGGCCGGGTCTGACGCAGCGGACCCGGCCCGCCCTTCCGGCCCGCGCGGAATCAACGCGCCGCGCCGACACGCCTGCGTACGCCTTTGCGGCAGCTGTGTCACAAACACCCCTTCTGTGTCACACATGTCGCGTGTACGCGGGCCGTGCGTCACATCCTGCCGACAGGCACTGTCCCCTGATCACTCTGCGTCGTTCACCGGGCACAGGCTCGGTGATCGCCAGCGCAGCGCCCGGCTCCCCCGACGGCCGCCCCCCCGGCCGCCGCTGTGGCGCGCGCAGGGAGGTGCAACTCATGACCGACCAAAGGCTCTGGTCCTACAAGGAGATCGCGGCGCACATCAAGGTGCAGCCGGACACCGTTCGGTCCTACCGCAAGCACGGGCTGCTCCCCCCGCCCGACCGTGTGGAGAGCGGCAAGCCCTACTGGTACGCCGACACCGTCCGCGCCTGGGTCGCCTCCCGGCCGAGCAACCGCGGCCGTACGTGACCCGCACCGGAAATCGGCTGTGCCCCACCGGCCGCGTGGGGCACAGTCGCCACCATGAACTTCTCCGTCAAACCCACCCTGACCGGCCGGAAGACCGTCCTGCGGCCCTTCACCGAGGCCGATGCCGAGGTGATGTGGGAGATCATCGCCGACCCCGAGGTCGTCCGCTTCACCTTCGAGCCGTCCAGCGAACTCACCCTGGAGCGCCTGCGGTCCTGGTACGGCTCCCGGGCCACCGTGCCCGACCGCCTGGACCTGGCCGTCACGGACCCGGAGACCGGCGAGCTCCTGGGCGAGGCCGTCCTCCACGACTACGACCCCGCCACCGGAAACTGCACCTTCCGCACGCTCATCGGCCCCCGGGGCCGCGGCCGTGGGATCGGCACCGAGGCGACCCGGCTGATCGTCGGCTACGGCTTCGAGCAACTCGGGCTGCATCGCGTGCAGTTGGAGGTGTACGGCCACAACGCGCGGGCCAGGCGGGTCTACGAGAAGGTCGGATTCGTGGTCGAGGGCGTGCGACGGGAGGTGCAGCGGCGTGACGGTGAGTGGGCCGACGAGGTGATCATGTCGATCCTGGACCGGGAGTGGGCCGCGCTCAGCGCCACGGCTCGATGACCGTGACCCCGGCCCCCGGCGCCGTACCCATCGCCGCGAGCGCCGCCGGTGCGGCGCCGAGGGTGAGGGTGGACGTCACCAGGAGGTCGGGGCTCAGAACGCCGGCGCGGACCAGTCGGAGCAACTCGGGGTAGGTGTGGGCGGCCATGCCGTGGCTGCCGAGGAGTTCGAGCTCCAGGGCGACAGCACGGGCGAGCGGTACGGGGGTGGTGCCGTCGGCGGAGGGCAGCAGGCCCACCTGGACATGCCGGCCGCGGCGGCGCAGGCCGTTCACGGAAGCGGCACAGGTGGCGGGCGAGCCGAGGGCGTCCAGGGAGAGATGGGCGCCGCCGTCGGTCAGCTCACGGACGACGGCGGCCGTGTCCTCGGTGCCGGTCGCGTCCAGGCAGTGCGCGGCGCCGAACTGACGCGCCAGGTCGAGGGCCCGGGGTGACACGTCGACGGCGATCACGCGCGCCCCCGACGCCGCCGCGATCATCACCGCCGACAGCCCCACCCCGCCGCAGCCGTGCACCGCGACCCACTCCCCCGCCGCCACCCGGCCCTGCTGCACCACCGCGCGGAAGGCGGTGGCGAAACGGCAGCCGAGGGCGGCGGCGGTGCCGTACGCCATGTCGTCCGGGATCGCGACCAGGTTGACGTCGGCGTGGTCGAGGGCGACGTACTCGGCGAAGGAACCCCAGTGGTGGAAGCCCGGCTGGGTCTGGCGTTCGCACACCTGCTGGTCGCCCGCCGCGCAGGCCGGGCAGGTGCCGCAGGCGCAGACGAAGGGCACGGTGACCCGGTCGCCGGGCCGCCACCCCGACACCCGGGAGCCCACCGACTCCACGACACCGGCGAGTTCGTGCCCGGGCACGTGCGGCAGCGTGATGTCGGGGTCGTGCCCCATCCAGCCGTGCCAGTCGCTGCGGCAGAGCCCGGTGGCCTCCACACGGACGACCACGCCGTGCTCGGCGGGGTCCGGGTCGGGCATGTTCCGCACCTCGGCCGGCTCGCCGTACCGCTCGAACACCACCGCGCGCATCCGCACTCCTTCCGGAAACCTCAGCGCAGACTAGACGGTTGGGGGCCGGGCTGTGCCGGCCCTTCTTCGCCGCCCTCGCTCAGACCGAACCGTGCGTGCATGCGCCGCAACGACGCCGGCGCCCACCAAGTGGCCCTCCCCGTCAGCCGCATGATCGCCGGTACCAGCAGGCTGCGGACCACCATCGCGTCCATCAGGACCGCCAGGGCGATGCCCAGGCCGAGCATCTTGGTGTTGGTCACCCGGGAGGTGCCGATGGCGACCATCACCACCGCGAGGATGACCGCCGCCGCGGTGATCAGCCCGCCGGTGCGCTGGAGTCCGTGCCGCACCGCCGCGTCGTGGTCGCCCGTGCGGTCGTACTCCTCCTTGATGCGGGAGAGCAGGAACACGCCGTAGTCCATGGAGAGGCCGAAGGCCACGCAGAACATCAGCACGGGCAGGGTGGTCTCGATGGAGCCGGAGCTGGTGAAGCCGAGGGCGGCGGAGAGGTGACCGTCCTGGAAGACCCAGACCACGGCGCCGAACATCGCGGTCAGGCTGAGCGCGTTGAGCACCACGGCCTGCACGGGTATCAGCACGCTCCCGGTGAGCAGGAAGACCAGGAGGAGCGTGACGACGGCGATGAACGCGGCGGCCCACGGCAGGCGCTGGGCTATCGCGTGCTTGGTGTCGACGAGGACCGCGGCCGTGCCGGTCACCTTGGCGTCGAAGGGGGCGTGCAGCGCACGCAGATCGCCGACCAGGCGCTGGGCCGGGTCGTCGACGGCCTCGCCCCTCGGCTGCACCGCGAAGTAGGCGGCATCGCCCTTGACCAGCGGGCCGTCGACGCGGGCCACCTCGGGCAGGGCGGCCACCTGCTGCTTGTAGGCGGCGTACTGGCCGGCGGTGGCCCTGCCCTCGGCGAGGATCTCGAGACCGCCGCCGGGGCTGCCCGGGAAGCCCTCGCGGATGTGCTCCTGCACCACGTGGGACTCGGCGGTCGAGGGAAGCTGACGGTCGTCGGCGGTGCCGAACTTCACTCCGAGGAACGGCAGTCCGAGCGTCACCAGCAGAACGGTGGTGCCGAGTGCGAACAACGGGGCCCTGCGCATCACCAGGCCTGCCGCGCGGGCCCAGGTGGTCCCGGTGGGCCGCTCGGCGGAATCCGGGTCGCGGCGTCGGCGGAACAGGCGCCGCAGGTCCAGGGAGTTGACCCGGTGGCCGAGCAGGACCAGCGCGGCCGGGAGCAGGATCAGGGCGGCGGCCGCGGCGAGCAGCACCACGGCGATGCCGGCGTAGGCGAAGGAGCGCAGGAAGTACTGCGGGAAGACCATCATGGCGGCCAGGGACACCGCTACCGTGAGCGCGGAGAACAGGACCGTGCGGCCGGCGGTGCGCAGGGTCGTGCCGACCGCCGTCAACGGGTCGGCGTCCCTGGACAGTTCCTCGCGGAAGCGGCGGACGATGAACAGCGCGTAGTCGATGGCCAGGCCCAGGCCGAGGGCCGTGGTGAGGTTGAGCGCGAAGACGGAGACGTCGGTGAAGGCCGTCAGGCCGCGCAGTACGGCGTTGGTGCCGAGGATGGCGACGATGCCGATGCCGAGCGGCAGCAGGGCGGCGATCGCGCTGCCGAAGACCATCACCAGCAGCACCAGCGTGATCGGCAGGGCGATCATCTCGGCGCGGGCCAGATCCTCCTTGATGATCGTCTGCATCTCGTGCCGCACCGCGACGATGCCGCCGACCTTCACCTGGACCGGGCCGTGCATGCCCCGGTAGTGCGGGGCGAGTCGGTCGAGCGTCCTGCCCATCGTGTTGTCGTCGCCGGTGATGCGGGCGGCGATCAGCGCCTCATGGCCGTCCTTGGCGCGCAGGGCCGGTGACCTGCTCTGCCAGTAGGAGCCGACGCCGGTCACGCCCTTCTCCCCCGCCAGGCGGCCGGCCAGGTCGCGGGCCTCGGCGGCGACCGCCGGATCGTCGACCGAGGCGCGGCCCGAGTCGACCAGGAGCAGCAGGTTCGGCTGGGAGCCGGGGAACTCGCGCTCCAGGGCCTTGGTGGCGTACGTCGACTCGGCGGCCGGGTCCTCCCAGCCGCCGCTGCCGAGACGGTCCGCGACCCCGCTGCCGGCCAGCACGGCGAGCGCGGTGAGCAGCAGGGCCACCAGGAGCGACAGGCGGGGGCGGGCGGTCACGAAGCGGGTGTAGCGCCCGGGGCGGGGCGGCGCCCCGTCCCGCGCCCCGTCCGGTGCCCCCTCGGGCGCACCCTTCCCCGTGCGGGGCTGCGTGTTGACTTCGGTCATCGTGCGGTGTCCCCTTCACCATGACCCATGCCCGTGCAGGCAGGCAGGCAGCATGAGTCGCTCATGGGCCATAGACTGGCAAACACGAGAGATCGCTCGCGTTTCTCCAGAATGCGAGCGACCACTCGTGTTTGTCAATCACGTTCGGAGAGCTGGGGATAACGCGTGCCCGATCACCCGCACACACAGAAGGAGCAGCCGCGTCGCCGGCAGGCCCGCGGGGAGCGCCGTATCGCCCAGCTGCTCGAGGCGGCCGCGCGGGTCTTCTGCACCACCGGCTACACCGCCGCCAGCACCAACGCCATCGCCCGCGAGGCCGGCGTCTCGCCGGGCACGCTCTACCAGTTCTTCCCGAACAAGGAGGCGATCGCGATCGAGCTGGGCGACCGGCTCGTCCACGAGATGCGGGAGACCTACGGCGAGGCGCTGGCCCCCGTCGACCCCGCCACCCCGCTGGAGGAGGCCATCGGTTCCGCCATCGACCGGTTCATGGCCTTCAACACCGAGCACCCGGTGTTCTTCGCGCTGATGCACGGTCCCGACATCCCGGGCCGGATGGCCGAGACCCACGACCAGCTGCACACCACGCTGACCGGCCGGATCGAGGACCTGCTCGGCTCCCTCATGCCCGGCGCCTCCCCGGCCGACGTCACCCGCACGGCGCACATCTGCCTCGGCATCTACAAGTCCGGCCTGGAACTCGTCCTCGCCCACGAGGGCGCCGAACGGGCGGCCTACGTCCAGGAGATCAAGAACGTTCTGGTCCGCTACCTGCGACCGCTGGTGGGCGACCAGCTCGGCGGCGGTTGATCCGCCCGGACTGCGACCCCCGGCACATCTGCCTAGAGTGCGGATGAATCGCCCAGCCGCTGTCCGAGGGGACTCCCTTGAGCCACTCCCCGCCTCCCGGCACACCCAGGGCCCGCATCCCCGGCCCACAGCAGCCGCCACCGCCGTACCCCCGTATCGCCGCGGGTCTGTGGCGGCGCTGTCTGGGCGGGGGGCTCGCCCTGTGGGCGCTGACCGCGTGGGTCACGTACGAGACGCGGAACAGCGTGCTGCTGCCGACGCTGATCCTGCTCGGCAGCTTTCTGGTACCGGTCGCCTTCGTGCTGTGGGCGTACGAGCGGCACGGCCGTGACCTCGGTGTCAGCGCGATCCTCGGCTGCTTCCTGGCCGGCGGGGCCCTCGGCGTGCTCGGCGCCCCGCTGACGGGGCCGTATCCGGTGAGCCCCTCGCCGGCGATGTTCGTCGGCGTCGGCCTGATCGAGGAGGCCGCCAAGCTCGGGGCGCTGGTGTTCGCCCTGCGCCGGCAGCCGGCCGTGCGCGGACTGCGCGCCGGACTGGTGCTCGGCGCGGCCGTCGGCCTCGGTTTCGCCGCGCTGGAGAGCGCCGGGTGCGCCGTCAACGCGGCCGTCTCCGCCCAGGGCATCGATCTGCGCACCCTGCTGGAGACGGAGATCGTGCGCGGGCTGCTCGCCTCCTTCGGGCACGGGGTGTGGACCGCGATCGCCGGTGGCGTGCTGCTGTCCCGGCGCCGCCTGAACGGACACTTCCGCGTCTCGGCGCCGGTCGCCGGCACCTGGCTGGGCGTGTCCCTGCTGCACGCGCTGTGGGAATCCACGCACGGCATCGCGATCTGGGTGGTCGCCCGGCTGACCGGCACCGGACCGGCGGGCCGGCTGTTCTCACCGGGGTACCTCGTCCGGCCGAGTGCCGTACAGGAGCACCTGTTCACGCTGTTCTCGGTCGGCGGGCCGGCGCTGGTGTCCCTGGCCGGGGTGGGCTGGGTGCGGTCGCTGGCGCGCCGGGACTCCCCTTGGTGAGGTACCCCCTAGGGGTATAGTGTGGGGGAAGCGTGGGGTTCGCTCGCGGGCCCCACCGGCCCCACACGCCTCGACGAGGAGTACTGACATGACCGCCCACACCGACACTCCTGGCTCCGTCACCACCGTCTACAAGGTGACCGGCATGAGCTGTGGCCACTGCGAAGGTTCCGTCTCCGGCGAGATCTCCCAGATCCCCGGCGTCAGCTCGGTGAAGGCCGTCGCGTCCACCGGCGAGGTGACCGTGGTCTCCGCGGCCCCGCTGGACGACGAGGCCGTGCGCGCCGCCGTGGACGAGGCCGGCTTCGAGCTGGCCGGCCGGGCCTGAACGTTCCCTCACTCCCTCATTCCCCGACCGGCCGTGCCGACCAGCTGATACTGGCTCCGTGCGGTCCGGTCCGATGTCTGGAGTCCGGACATGACCAGCACCACCGCAGAGACGGCCATAACCCCTGGAGAGACCTCCGACGTAGAGCTGCTCATCGGCGGGATGACCTGTGCCTCGTGCGCCGCCCGCGTGGAGCGGAAGCTCAACCGGATGGAGGGCGTCAGCGCCACCGTCAACTTCGCCACCGAGAAGGCGAAGGTCACGTACGGCGCGGGCGTCCGGGTCGCCGACCTGATCGCCACCGTGGAGAAGACGGGCTACACCGCCGAGCAGCCGGCACCGCCGGAGCCCGCACCTGAGGCGTCCGCACCGGCCTCCGAGCAGGCCGGCGGGCACGATGCCGAACTCGGCGCCCTGCGGCACCGCCTGCTCGTCTCCGCGCTGCTCGCCGTGCCCGTGGTACTGCTCGCGATGGTCCCCTCGCTGCAGTTCGACACCTGGCAGTGGCTCTCCCTGACGCTCGCCGCGCCGGTCGTCGTCTGGGGCGGTGCCCCCTTCCACCGGGCCGCCTGGACCAACCTGCGGCACGGCGCCGCCACCATGGACACCCTGGTCTCGGTCGGCACGCTGGCCGCGTTCGGCTGGTCGCTGTGGGCCCTGTTCTTCGGTACCGCGGGCATGCCCGGGATGCACGACGAGTTCCGCCTCACCCCCGGAGCGGTAGCGACTGATGTCACGGCGCGGATGGACGGCGCCTCCACCATCTACCTGGAGGTCGCCGCCGGAGTCGTCGCGCTGATCCTGCTCGGCCGTTATCTGGAGGCCCGCTCCAAGCGGCGCGCGGGCGCGGCCCTGCGGGCGCTGATGGAGCTGGGCGCCAAGGACGTGGCGGTGCTGCGGGGCGGGCGTGAGGTGCGCGTTCCGGTGGCGGATCTGGCCGTGGGCGACCGGTTCGTCGTACGGCCCGGCGAGAAGATCGCCACCGACGGCACGGTGGTCGAGGGCGTCTCCGCGGTGGACGCGGCCATGCTGACCGGCGAGTCGGTGCCGGTGGACGTCGGCCCGGGCGACCGGGTCACCGGCGCCACGGTCAACGCGGGCGGCCGGCTCGTCGTCGAGGCGACCCGGGTCGGCGCCGACACCCAGCTCGCCCGGATGGCGAGGCTGGTGGAGGACGCGCAGAACGGCAAGGCCGAGGTGCAGCGGCTCGCCGACCGGATCTCCGCGGTGTTCGTGCCCGTCGTCATCCTCGTCGCGCTGGGCACCTTCGGCGTCTGGCTGGGCGTCACCGGGGACACGGTCGCCGCGTTCACCGCCGCCGTCGCCGTCCTGATCATCGCCTGCCCCTGCGCGCTGGGCCTGGCCACGCCGACCGCGCTGATGGTCGGCACCGGCCGCGGCGCCCAGCTCGGCATCCTGATCAAGGGCCCCGAGGTGCTGGAGTCCACCCGCCGGGTCGACACGGTCGTCCTCGACAAGACCGGCACCGTCACCACCGGCCGGATGACCCTCCAGGCGGTGCACGTCGCCGACGGCGAGGACGAGAAGGAGCTGCTGCGGCTCGCCGGCGCCCTGGAGCACGCCTCCGAGCACCCCGTCGCCCGCGCGATCGCCGCCGGCGCCGAGGAGCAAGCCGGCACCCTTCCGCCGGTCGAGCACTTCGAGAACGTCCCCGGGCGGGGCGTACGCGGACGCGTGGACGGCCGCGAGGTGGCCGTGGGGCGCCTCTACGACGATCTACCCGAGGACCTGGCCCGCGTGGCGGGCGAGGCCGAGCGGGAGGGCCGTACGGCCGTCGTGGCCGGCTGGGACGGGCGGGCGCGCGGGGTTCTCGCCGTCGCCGACGCGGTCAAGGAGACCAGCCCCGAGGCGGTGCGCGAACTGCGTGCGCTGGGCCTCAGGCCGGTGCTGCTCACCGGGGACAACCGCACGGTCGCCGAGGCGGTCGCGCGCGGTGTCGGCATCGAGCCCTCGGACGTGTTCGCCGAGGTGCTGCCCGAGGAGAAGGTGGACGTCGTACGACGGCTGCAGCGCGAGGGGCGGACCGTGGCGATGGTCGGCGACGGCGTGAACGACGCGGCCGCGCTGGCCACCGCGGACCTGGGCCTCGCCATGGGCACCGGCACGGACGCGGCGATCGAGGCCGGCGACCTGACCCTGGTCCGCGGCGACCTGCGGGTCGCGGCCGACGCCATCCGGCTGTCCAGGCGGACGCTGGCCACCATCAAGGGCAACCTGGTGTGGGCCTTCGGCTACAACGTGGCCGCCCTGCCGCTGGCCGCCGCGGGACTGCTCAACCCGATGATCGCCGGCGCCGCGATGGCCTTCTCGTCGGTCTTCGTGGTGACCAACAGCCTGCGGCTGCGCCGCTTCCGCTGAAGTCCCGGGAGGTTACCGGCGGTTCGCCGCAGCTGAAGTAAGAGACCCTCTAGAGTCCGGCGCGAGCCTCACATAAGCTCTTCACAAGGCTCGCGCATCATCCTTACGCTTGGACCCCGATCGCCGTATCGGGGCTCTTGCGCACCTAAAGGACATATGCAAGAGACGCAGATCACAGTGATGCGAACGTAACCATCGAAGGGGTTCGAAGGTCTAAGTTGGCGATGTCAGACCAGCGTCTTGGGGGGCGCCGGCTGACATCTGGGGATGTCTTGGGGGACTTCCTCAGAGATGCGTTGCCGGGGCACGCGCGCCGGGAAGCTTTGAGCGGCCCTCCCAGCGTGTGTTGTCCCGGCAGATCGCAGCGTGTCACTGGAGCAGGACGAGTGTTGCTCGTTCTGCTCGACGACAGCGATTCAGGCGCTGTCCTCTCCGAGCGCCCGGCCGGATCCCGTGGGGGGAATCCGCACCGGGACATGGGAAGGCGCCCTGGACGTCGGCCCGTGGGGGGACCGGCGCCAGGGCGCCTTCCGCTTATGTGTCTACGGCTTCCGCTTATGCGCCTACGGCTACGACGGCGCCGCCGGTCCGACCTGTACAGCGAGGGGCACCAGCGAAGCGGCGCCCCTCCACCGACAGGTGTCAGCGCTCCTCGACCGGGACGAAGTCACGCAGCTCCACGCCCGTGTAGATCTGGCGCGGGCGGCCGATGCGGGAGCCCGGCTCCTTGATCATCTCGGTCCACTGGGCGATCCAGCCCGGCAGGCGGCCGAGGGCGAACAGGACCGTGAACATCTCGGTCGGGAAGCCCATGGCCCGGTAGATCAGACCGGTGTAGAAGTCCACGTTCGGGTACAGCTTGCGCTCGACGAAGTAGTCGTCGGACAGCGCGTGCTCCTCCAGCTTCAGGGCGATGTCGAGGAGCTCGTCCTCCTTGCCCAGCGCGGAGAGCACGTCGTGCGCGGCGGCCTTGATGATCTTGGCGCGGGGGTCGAAGTTCTTGTAGACCCGGTGGCCGAAGCCCATCAGGCGGACGCCGTCCTCCTTGTTCTTCACCTTGCGGATGAAGGTGTCGACGTCGGCGCCGGAGTCGCGGATGCCCTCCAGCATCTCCAGCACGGACTGGTTGGCGCCGCCGTGCAGCGGGCCCCACAGCGCGCTGATGCCGGCCGAGATCGACGCGAACATGTTGGCCTGCGACGAGCCGACCAGGCGGACCGTCGAGGTCGAGCAGTTCTGCTCGTGGTCGGCGTGCAGGATCAGCAGCTTGTCCAGCGCGGCGACGACGACCGGGTCCAGCTCGAACTCCTGCGCCGGGACCGAGAAGGTCATGCGCAGGAAGTTCTCGACGTAGCCGAGGTCGTTGCGCGGGTAGACGAACGGGTGACCGATCGACTTCTTGTACGCGTACGCCGCGATCGTCGGCAGCTTGGCGAGCAGCCGGATCGTGGAGAGGTCGCGCTGCTTCTCGTCGAACGGGTTGTGGCTGTCCTGGTAGAAGGTGGACAGCGCCGAGACCACCGAGGACAGCATGGCCATCGGGTGGGCGTCGCGCGGGAAGCCCTTGTAGAAGTTCTTGACGTCCTCGTGCAGCAGGGTGTGCCGCGTGATGTCGTTCTTGAACGTCGAGAGCTCGTCGACGGTGGGCAGCTCACCGTTGATCAGCAGGTACGCCACCTCGAGGAAGGTGGAGCGCTCCGCCAGCTGCTCGATGGGGTAGCCGCGGTAGCGGAGGATGCCCGCCTCGCCGTCGAGGTAGGTGACCGCGGATTTGTAGGCGGCCGTGTTGCCGTACCCGCTGTCCAGGGTCACCAGCCCGGTCTGGGCGCGGAGCTTCCCGATGTCGAAGCCCTTGTCGCCGACGGTGCTGTCGACCACCGGGTAGGTGTACTCGCCGTCGCCGTACCGCAGTACTACAGAGTTGTCGCTCACGTCTTCCCTCACCGACGTAGTGCCTCATCTTCGAGGTGCCCTGACTGTCTCTACCATCCCCCATTTGGCTCAGGAGAGTGCACTCGGGGTCGACCATTGGGCCTATTGGCGGCACTCAGTGCCGCCAACCTGCTCATCCTGCCCCCTCCGAACGGCATCTGGAAGTGCTCTGTGACCTTCACGACTCATTTGATCGATCATTTTTTGTGATGCGGGTCGCAGCACCTGCTCAGCGGCAGGTCAGGAGCCGTGCAGCCGGAAGTCCAGTGCCGTGCAACGCCGTCCCGCGGACACCGTGCGCACCGCCTGTCCGATCGCCTTGCGTGAACCGACGAGGACGACCAGCCGTTTGGCCCGTGTCACCGCCGTGTACAGCAGGTTCCGCTGCAGCATCATCCATGCCCCGGTCGTGACGGGAATCACCACAGCGGGATATTCACTGCCCTGCGAGCGGTGGATGGTCACCGCGTACGCATGGGCCAGTTCGTCCAGTTCGTCGAACTCGTACGGAACCTCCTCGTCCTCGTCCGTCAGCACCGTGAGCCGCTGGTCGACCGGATCGAGCGAGGTGACGACACCCACGGTGCCGTTGAAGACACCGTTCTTCCCTTTCTCGTAATTGTTGCGAATCTGGGTGACCTTGTCGCCGACGCGGAAGACCCGGCCGCCGAACCGCTTCTCGGGCAGATCGGGCCGGCCGGGCGTGATGGCCTGCTGGAGCAGCCCGTTCAGCACTCCGGCGCCGGCCGGCCCCCGGTGCATCGGCGCGAGCACCTGCACATCCCGGCGCGGATCGAGACCGAACCTGGCCGGAATCCGCCGGGCCGCCACGTCCACGGTGAGCCGCCCGGCCTCCTCCGTGTCGTCCTCCACGAAGAGGAAGAAGTCCTTCATCCCGTCGGTGAGCGGATGCTGCCCCGCGTTGATCCGGTGCGCGTTGGTGACCACACCGGACTGCTGGGCCTGCCGGAAGACCCGGGTGAGCCGGACGGCGGGGAGGGGACTGCCCTCCGCGAGCAGGTCGCGCAGCACCTCGCCGGCACCGACACTGGGCAACTGGTCGACGTCACCGACGAAGAGGAGATGGGCGCCGGGCGGCACGGCTTTGACCAGCTTGTTGGCGAGCAGCAGATCGAGCATGGACGCCTCGTCGACCACGACCAGATCGGCATCGAGCGGCCGGTCCCGGTCATAGGCGGCGTCCCCGCCGGGCTTCAGCTCCAGCAGCCGGTGGACGGTGGAGGCCTCGGCGCCGGTCAGCTCGGACAGGCGCTTGGCGGCCCGCCCGGTGGGCGCGGCGAGCAGCACCTTGGCACGCTTGGCCCGGGCCAGCTCCACGATGGAGCGGACGGTGAAGGACTTGCCGCAGCCGGGTCCGCCGGTGAGCACGGCGACCTTCTCGGTGAGCGCGAGCCTGACCGCGGCCTCCTGCTCCGGGGCGAGGTCGGCGCCGGTACGGCCTTTCAGCCAGCCGAGGGCCTTGTCCCACGCCACGTCCCGGAACCCCGGCATCCGGTCCTGGTCCGTGCGCAGGAGGCGGAGGAGCTGGGAGGAGAGGGAGAGCTCGGCGCGGTGGAAGGGCACCAGGTAGACGGCGGTGACGGGTTCGGAGGCGTCCCCGTCCGGCCCGGGTACCTTCTCCCTCACCACACCGGGGTCGCCGTCGTCGTCCGGTGGCTGGGCCAGCTCGGCGAGGCACTCGATGACAAGCCCGGTGTCGACGGCGAGCAGCTTCACCGCGTCGGAGATCAGCCGCTCCTCGGGAAGGAAGCAGTGGCCCTGGTCGGCGGACTGGGACAAGGCGTACTGCAACCCGGCTTTCACCCGCTCCGGGCTGTCGTGCGGGATGCCGACGGACTGGGCGATCTTGTCGGCGGTGAGGAAGCCGATGCCCCAGACGTCGGCGGCGAGGCGGTACGGCTGCTCCTTGACGATCCGGATCGACGCGTCCCCGTACTTCTTGTAGATCCGCACGGCGATGGACGTGGACACCTCGACCGTCTGCAGGAAGAGCATGACCTCCTTGATCGCCTTCTGCTCCTCCCAGGCCTCGGCGATCTTCTTGGTCCGCTTGGGGCCGAGACCGGGAACCTCGACGAGCCGCTTGGGCTCCTCCTCGATGATCCGGAGGGTGTCGAGCCCGAAATGCTGGGTGATCCGGTCGGCGAACACGGGTCCGATGCCCTTGACGAGGCCGGATCCGAGATAACGCCGGATGCCCTGGACGGTGGCGGGCAGGACGGTCGTGTAGTTCTCGCAGTGGAACTGCTTGCCGTACTGGGGATGGGACCCCCAGCGCCCCTCCATCCGCAGGGACTCCCCCACCTGGGCACCGAGCAGCGCGCCGACGACCGTGAGCAGGTCGCCGCCGCCTCTGCCGGTGTCCACCCGGGCGACGGTGTATCCGTTCTCCTCGTTGGCGTACGTGATCCGTTCCAGCACGCCTTCCAGCGTCGCGAGCCGCCGCTCACCGCTCTGGGTCCCCGCCTGTCGAGCCATGATTCGACGGTACCGGCGGGGTGTGACAGTCGGTCACCGATCCCGGGCAAGGGGCGCGCGGGACCGCCGTGCGCTCTCGCGGGCTCGGGTTCCAGGAGACCGCCTCCTAGCTGAAGTGGGCGGCTTCCTGACCCCGCCCCACCCCGGTCACGATTAGGTTTCGGTCAACCTTCAACCTCTTGCCCCTCCCCGTGGAATCGATTCCAATCCTTCCTGCGGAAGTTCGTGTAATCGATTCCACGACTCACGAGGAGGTGAGCCGGCGATGGCGGGCATCAAGGACGTCGCCGCTGCGGCCGGGGTCTCCGTGGCCACGGTCTCGCGCGTCCTGAACGCGCACCCGTCGGTCAGCGCCGACGCGCGCACGCGCGTGCTGGCCGCCGTCGAGGCGCTCGGGTACCGGCCCAATGCCGTCGCCCGGTCCCTGCGCACCGACCAGACCCACACCCTCGGGCTCGTCATCAGCGATGTGCTGAACCCCTACTTCACCGAGCTGGCCCGTTCCGTGGAGGAGGAGGCCCGTGCGCTCGGTTACAGCGTGATCATCGGAAACGCAGACGAACGGCCCGATCTGCAGGACCATCACGTGCGGAACCTGCTGGACCGGCGGATCGACGGGCTGCTCGTGTCGCCCACCGACGGCGGCTCCCCGCTCATGCTGGACGCCGCCCGCGCCGGGACCCCGATGGTGTTCGTGGACCGGTGGATCCCGGGCGTCGACGTGCCCGTCGTACGGGCCGACGGGCGGGGTGCCGTACGGGATCTGGTCGCGCATCTGCACGCGCTCGGGCACCGGCGGCTCGCGATCATCGCGGGGCCCGCCGCCACCACGACCGGCAGCGAGCGTGTCGAGGCCTTCCGGGAGGCGCTGGGCGAGTACGGGCTTCCGCTTCCGGAGGCCTATATCGGCCAGGGCGACTTCCAGGCCGAGAGCGGGCGGCGGGTCACCGAGGGCTTCCTGGACCTGCCGGAACCACCGGAGGTCGTCTTCGCCGCCGACAACCTCATGGCACTGGGTGCCCTGGACGCCGTACGCGCGCGTGGGCTGCGGGTACCGGACGACCTGGCGCTCGCCGCGTTCGACGACATCCCGTGGTTCGTGCACACCGACCCGCCCGTCACCGCGATCGCCCAGCCGACCGGCGAGCTGGGGCGGGCCGCCGTACGCGCCCTGGTCGACCGCATCGAGGGGCGTGCGGCCGCGTCCGTCACCCTCACCGCCCGGCTCGTCGTGCGCCGCTCGTGCGGCGAGTCCCCCGCACCTCCGCAACCCCCCACGCAGTCCCCCTCCCCAGTGCAAAGGAGCACGTCGTGAGCAACCCGGACGAGTTGCTGCGCATCGAGGGCATACGCAAGACCTTCCCCGGCGTGGTCGCGCTCGACGGCGTCGACTTCGACCTGCGCCGGGGCGAGGTCCATGTGCTGCTCGGTGAGAACGGCGCCGGCAAGAGCACGCTCATCAAGATGCTCTCCGGTGCCCACACGCCCGACAGCGGCCGCATTCGCGTCGGTGGCCAGGAGGTGCGCATCCAGGGCGCGCAGGACGCCGAGCGGCTCGGCATCGCCACCATCTACCAGGAGTTCAACCTCGTTCCCGATCTGACCGTCGCCGAGAACATCTTCCTCGGACGGCAGCCGCGGCGCTTCGGGATGATCGACCGGAAGCGGATGGAGGCCGACGCCGAGACGCTCCTCGCGCGCGTGGGCGTCCCCGTGTCCCCACGCGCGCGTGTCCGTGAACTCGGCATCGCGCGGCTGCAGATGGTCGAGATCGCCAAGGCCCTCAGCCTGGACGCGCGCGTGCTCATCATGGACGAGCCGACGGCCGTGCTCACCTCGGACGAGGTGGAGAAGCTCTTCGGCATCGTGCGGTCGTTGCGCGAGGACGGCGTCGGGATCGTCTTCATCACGCACCATCTGGAGGAGATCGCCGCCCTGGGGGACCGGGTCACCGTCATCCGCGACGGGCGCAGCGTCGGGCAGGTGCCCGCCGCCACGCCCGAGGACGAGCTCGTACGGCTCATGGTGGGGCGGTCCATCGAGCAGCAGTATCCGCGGCAACGGCCCGAGCGCGGACCGGCGTTGCTGTCCGTCGAGGGGCTCACCCGCAACGGTGTCTTCCACGACGTGAGCTTCGAGGTGCACGCCGGTGAGGTCGTCGGGATCGCGGGGCTGGTCGGCGCGGGCCGTACCGAGGTCGTGCGGGCCGTGTTCGGGGCGGACCCGTACGACGGCGGGGTGGTGAAGGTCTGCGGCGACCGGCTCAGGCGCCACGACGTGAACGCCGCGATGGCCGCCGGGATCGGGCTCGTGCCGGAGGACCGCAAGGGGCAGGGGCTGGTGCTGGACGCCTCCGTCGAGGAGAACCTCGGGCTCGTCACCCTGCGCGCCGCCACCCGGGCCGGGCTCGTCGACCGCAGGGCGCAGCGTGCGGCCGCCGAGCGGATCTCCGGGCAGCTGGGCGTGCGGATGGCGGGGCTGGGGCAGCAGGTGCGGACGCTGTCGGGCGGCAACCAGCAGAAGGTCGTCATCGGCAAGTGGCTGCTGGCCGACACCAAGGTGCTGATCCTCGACGAGCCGACGCGGGGCATCGACGTCGGCGCCAAGGTCGAGATCTACCAGCTCGTCAACGAACTCACCGCCCAGGGTGCCGCCGTGCTCATGATCTCCAGCGATCTGCCGGAGGTGCTCGGCATGAGCGACCGGGTGCTGGTGATGGCCCAGGGCCGGATCGCCGGTGAACTCGCGGCCGCCGAGGCCACCCAGGACGCCGTCATGGAGCTCGCCGTCTCCACTCCCACCACCCAGAAGGAGGCCACCCGTGGCCACTGACACGCTCAGGAGCCGGGCGGGCGCGAGTGGCGCCGGCGCCCCGGGGACCTTGCGCCGGCTGCTCCTCGACAACGGCGCGCTCACCGCGCTGATCGTCCTCGTCATCGCGCTGTCGGCGCTGTCCGGGGACTTCCTGACGACCGACAACCTGCTCAACATCGGCGTCCAGGCGGCCGTGACGGCCGTCCTCGCCTTCGGTGTGACCTTCGTGATCGTCTCGGCGGGCATCGATCTGTCGGTCGGGTCCGTGGCCGCGCTGTCGGCGACCGTGCTGGCCTGGAGCGCCACGCAGCACGGCGTGCCGGTGGCCGTGGCGGTGCTGTTCGCCGTCGCCACGGGTGTCGTGGCGGGCCTGGTGAACGGTTTCCTCATCGCCTACGGCAAGCTGCCGCCGTTCATCGCGACGCTGGCCCTGCTGTCGGTGGGCCGAGGCCTCGCCCTGGTGATCTCGCAGGGCTCCCCCATCGCCTTCCCGGCCTCCGTCTCGCACCTCGGGGACACGCTCGGCGGGTGGCTGCCGGTGCCGGTGCTGGTCATGGTCGTCATGGGGCTGATCGCCGCGCTGGTGCTGGGGCGGACGTACATCGGCCGCTCGATGTACGCGATCGGCGGCAACGAGGAGGCCGCGCGGCTGTCCGGTCTGCGGGTGCAGCGGCAGAAACTCGCCATCTACGCGCTGTCCGGTGTCTTCGCGGCCGTCGCGGGCATCGTGCTGGCATCCCGGCTGTCCTCGGCGCAGCCGCAGGCCGCCGACGGCTACGAGCTGGACGCGATCGCCGCGGTCGTCATCGGCGGTGCCTCGCTCGCGGGCGGCACCGGCAAGGCGTCCGGCACGCTGATCGGCGCCCTGATCCTGGCGGTGCTGCGCAACGGCCTCAACCTGCTCAACGTCTCCGCGTTCTGGCAGCAGGTCGTGATCGGTGTCGTGATCGCGCTGGCGGTGCTGCTGGACACCGTGCGCCGCAGGGCCGGGGCGACCCCGGTGGCGTCCGGCGCGGGCGGGCCCAAGGGCAGGCAGGCGGCGACCTACGCGCTGGCGGCTGTCGTGACCGTCGCGATCGTCGGCGCGACCTCCTTCCTGCACAGCGGGTCCTCGTCCGCGACGGCCCCGAGGATGGGCCTGTCCCTGTCCACCCTCAACAACCCGTTCTTCGTGCAGATCCGGGCCGGTGCCCAGGCCGAGGCGAAGCGGCTGGGCGTGGACCTGACCGTGACCGACGCCCAGAACGACGCCTCCCAGCAGGCCAACCAGCTGCAGAATTTCACCAGTTCGGGGCTCGGTGCGATCATCGTCAACCCCGTCGACTCGGACGCGGCGGGCAACTCGGTGAAGGCCGCCGACAAGGCGGGGATCCCGGTGATCGCCGTCGACCGGGGTGTCAACAAGGCCGACGTGGACGCCCTGGTGGCCTCGGACAACGTGGCGGGCGGCGAGCTGGCCGCGAAGACCATCGCCGAGAAGCTGGGCGGCAAGGGCAGGATCGTGATCCTGCAGGGCCAGGCGGGCACCTCGGCGGCCCGGGAACGCGCGCAGGGCTTCGCGCAGGGCCTGAAGGCCTACCCCGGCATCCAGGTACTGGCCCAGCAGCCGGCCGACTTCGACCGCACCAAGGGCCTCGACGTGATGTCGAACCTGCTCCAGGCCCACCCCGACGTCCAGGGCGTCATCGCCGCCAACGACGAGATGGCCCTCGGCGCGATCAAGGCGCTCGGCTCCAAGGCCGGCAGGTCCGTGCAGGTCGTCGGCTTCGACGGCACCCCGGACGGGCTGACGGCGGTAAGGAACGGCACGCTGTACGCGTCGGTCGCCCAGCAGCCCACCCAGTTGGGGAGGATCGCCGTGGACAACGCGCTGGAGGCGGTCCGGGGCAAGAAGGTGGAGCCGACGGTGAAGGTACCGGTGAAGGTGGTCACGAAGGACAACGTGGCCGGGTTCAGCGGCTGACGACGGGCGACGCGGGCGGGCGGTCGTACACGATGGACACCCATGGGAAACCCGGAAGGGGTCACCATGGATGACGGCCGCCCGCCCGGGGTCATCTCTCAGGGGAGTCAGGGGAGTCAACTGATGTACGACTACGACCTGTTGGTCGTGGGTTCGGCCAATGCCGACCTGGTGATCGACGTCGAGCGGCGGCCGGCCGCCGGTGAGACGGTGCTCGGCGGCGACCTGGCCGTCCACCCGGGCGGCAAGGGCGCCAACCAGGCCGTCGCCGCCGCCCGGCTCGGCGCGGACACGGCCCTGCTGGCCCGGGTAGGCGACGACGGCCACGGCCGGCTCCTGCTGGACTCCCTGCACGCGGCGGGCGTCGACACGGTCGGCGTGCTGGTGGGCGAGGCGCCGACGGGCGTCGCGCTGATCACCGTGGACCCCTACGGGGACAACAGCATCGTGGTGTCGCCGGGCGCCAACGCCCGGCTCACCCCGGCGGACATCGGGGCGGCGGTCAGTCTGTTCCTGGCCTCGCGGGTGGTGTCGGCGCAGCTGGAGATCCCGCTGGAAACGGTCGTGGAGGTCGTACGGAACCTGTCCCCGGACAACCGCTTCGTGCTGAACCCGTCCCCGCCCCGGCCGCTGCCCACGGAGGTGCTCGCGGCCTGCGACCCGCTGATCGTCAACGAGCACGAGGCCCGGGTGATCCTCGGCGAGGCCTGTGTGAGCGAGGACCCGGCGGACTGGGCGCGGCTGCTGCTGGCCAAGGGGCCGCGCTCGGTGGTGGTGACGCTGGGCGCGGACGGGGCGCTGGTGTGCGACTCCTCGGAGGTGACGCGGGTGGCGTCGGTGAAGGTGGACGCGGTGGACACCACAGGTGCCGGGGACGCGTTCACGGCCGCGCTGGCCTGGCGGCTGGGCACCGGATCCTCCTTGGCCGAGGCGGCGGCCTACGCGGCCCGGGTGGGCGCGGCGGCCGTGACGAAGCGGGGCGCGCAGGAGTCGTACCCGACGGCGGAGGAGGTCGAGGCGCTGTGAAGAAGGCGGGCATCCTCAACCGCCACCTGGCCGGGGCGCTGGCCGAGCTGGGGCACGGGGACGGGGTGCTGGTGTGCGACGCGGGCATGCCGATCCCGGACGGGCCGCGCGTGGTGGACCTGGCGTTCCGCGCCGGGGTGCCGTCGTTCGCGGAGGTCGTGGACGGGCTGCTGGCCGAGCTGGTCGTGGAGGGCGCCACGGCGGCGGAGGAACTGCGGGGCCGCAACCGGACCCTGCTGGAGGGCCACTTCCCGGGGCTGTCCCTGGTCCCGCACGACCGCCTGAAGGAGCTGTCGGCGGGCGCACGGCTTGTCGTCCGCACGGGCGAGGCCCGGCCGTACGCGAACGTGCTGCTGCGGTGCGGGGTGTTCTTCTAGGCGCCGTCCGGGATGTTTCGAGGGGGCGTCCCCGGTCCGTCGACCGGGGACGCCCCCTCGGCTTTCCCCTCCGTATCAGAGCCCCGTGAATCCCCCCCGGGTCCCCTCCCGGGCTCTGATGACAGATACGACACTCGGACCCCGGGAACGGTTGCGCGCCTTCTCAAGATTTTCTGCCCGAGCCCGTCCGCCGGCGGTGACGCGCTCGAAAACCGGTGGAACAGCGCCACTGCGCGCCACCAACGTGCTGCCGAACCGAGTCGCCCAGTCAAGGATCTGCCGTTGTACACCCTGTGAGGCCTCCCGAGTGCTTCCGGGCGAGCGGTAAATTCCGCGTCAACGCAAACCACAAGCTCATCGACGGTGATCGACGTCTCGGTCCGCTTCGCGGCACGGATTGCTGTCCGGCCGGTGCGACTGATCGCCGAAGGATGCGGTGTCAGCTCATCAACGCACCGTGAATGCGCTGTGGAAACGTTCCGCCGTCTCCGCCAGTACCTCCCGGCCGTCCCGGGCCCACAGGCCCTCGTTGAACAGCTCGACCTCGATCGGACCGGTGTAGCCGGCCGCCTCCACGTACCCCCGCCACTCGCGCATGTCGATCGCGCCGTCGCCGATCTGGCCACGTCCGTTGAGGACGCCCTCGGGCAACGGGGTCGTCCAGTCGGCCAGCTGGAAGGCGTGGATACGGCCGCCCGCCCCGGCCCGGGCGATCTGCGCGGGGGCCCGGTCGTCCCACCAGATGTGGTACGTGTCCACCGTGACGCCCACTTGGCGAGCCGGGAAGCGTTCGGCGAGGTCCAGGGCCTGGGCCAGCGTGGACACCACGCAGCGGTCGGAGGCGTACATGGGGTGCAGGGGCTCGATGGCCAGGCGGACGCCGTGGTCCTCCGCGTACGGCGCCAGTTCGGCCAGGGCGTCGGCGATGCGTTCGCGGGCCGCCCGCAGATCCTTGCTGCCGGGCGGGAGGCCGCCGGAGACCAGGACGAGGGTGTCGGTGCCGAGGGTGGCCGTTTCCTCGACGGCACGGCGGTTGTCGGCCAGGGCTGCCGCGCGGGCGCCCGGGTCGGTCGCGGTGAGGAAGCCGCCCCGGCACAGGGTCGTCACCGCCAGGTCCGCCTCGCGGATCAGCTTCGCCGTCGCCTCCAGGCCGTACCGCTGGACCGGCTCGCGCCACAGGCCCACCTGGCTCACGCCCAACTGACCGCATGCATCGACCAGTTGCGGCAGCTCCAGCTGCTTCACCGTCATCTGGTTGATGCTGAAGCGCGAGAGGTCGGTCGTCATGGGGTCACCCCGTACAGCGACAGAAGGGTCTTCATGCGCTCCTCGGCCTGCTTCGGGTCCGGGAACAGGCCCAGGCGGTCGGCGAGTTCGTAGGCGCGGGCCAGGTGCGGGAGGGAGCGGGCCGACTGGAGGCCGCCGACCATGGTGAAGTGCGACTGGTGACCCGCGAGCCAGGCCAGGAGGACCACGCCGGTCTTGTAGAAGCGGGTGGGGGTCTGGAAGAGGTGGCGGGAGAGCTCGACGGTCGGGTCCAGCAGCTCCCGGAAGCCTGCCGTGTCCCCTGTGTCCAGCACTCGTACGGCCTCGGCCGCCAGCGGGCCCAGCGGGTCGAAGATGCCGAGCAGGGCGTGGCTGAAGCCCTGGTCGTCGCCCGCGATCAGCTCGGGGTAGTTGAAGTCGTCGCCGGTGTAGCAGCGGACCCCGCGCGGCAGCCGGCGGCGCAGCTCGATCTCCCGGCCCGCGTCCAGCAACGACACCTTGATGCCGTCCACCTTGTCCGGGTGGGCGGCGACGACCTCCAGGAACGTCTCCGTCGCCGCGTCGAGGTCGGCCGAGCCCCAGTAGCCCCCCAGCGCCGGGTCGAACATCGGGCCCAGCCAGTGCAGGATCACCGGCTCGGCGGACTGGCGCAGGAGATGCCCGTAGATCTCCAGGTAGTCCTCGGGGCCGGAGGCGGCGGAGGCCAGCGCCCGCGACGCCATGAGGATGGCCTGGGCGCCCGAGTCCTCCACCACGGCGAGCTGTTCCTCGTAGGCCGCGCGGATCTCCGCCGGAGTGCCGCCTGTGATCTGGTCGGTGCCGACCCCGCAGGCGATCCGGCCGCCCACGCTGCGCGCCTCCGCCGCCGACCGGCGGATCAGCTCGGCCGCGCCCGCCCAGTCCAGGCCCATGCCGCGCTGGGCGGTGTCCATGGCCTCGGCGACACCGAGCCCGTGGGACCACAGGTGGCGGCGGAAGGCGAGGGTGGCGTCCCAGTCGACGGCGGCCGGCGAGTCGGGCGAGACGTCGGCGTACGGGTCGGCGACGACGTGGGCCGCCGAGAAGACCGTACGGGAGGTGAAGGGGGTGCCCGGGGAGAGGGCCGGCGGGTCGGTGCGGGGCTCGTACGTCCGCAAGCGGCCCTGGTCGTCCGGCAGTTGGATGGTCACAGCGCGATCTCCGGTACGTCGATGCGGCGGCCCTCGGCCGAGGACCTCAGCCCCAGCTCGGCGAGCTGGACGCCACGGGCGCCGGCCAGCAGGTCCCAGTGGTACGGGGTGTCGGCGTGGACGTGCTTGAGGAACAGCTCCCACTGGGCCTTGAAGCCGTTGTCGAAGTCGCCGTTGTCCGGGACCTCCTGCCACTGGTCGCGGAAGACCTCGGTGGCCGGGATGTCCGGGTTCCAGACCGGCTTGGGGGTGGCGGACCGGTGCTGCACCCGGCACTTCCTGAGTCCCGCCACCGCCGAGCCCTCGGTGCCGTCGACCTGGAACTCGACCAGTTCGTCGCGGTTGACACGCACCGCCCAGGAGGAGTTGATCTGGGCGATGGCGCCGCCCTCCAGCTCGAAGATGCCGTAGGCGGCGTCGTCGGCCGTCGCGTCGTAGGGCTTGCCCTGCTCGTCCCAGCGCTGCGGGATGTGGGTGGTGGCGAGGGCCTGGACGGACTTCACGCGGCCGAACAGTTCGTGCAGGACGTATTCCCAGTGCGGGAACATGTCGACGACGATGCCACCGCTGTCCTCGGCGCGGTAGTTCCAGGAGGGGCGCTGGGCGGGCTGCCAGTCGCCCTCGAACACCCAGTAGCCGAACTCGCCCCGGACGGAGAGGATCCGGCCGAAGAAGCCGCCGTCGATGAGCCGCTTCAGCTTCAGCAGGCCCGGCAGGAAGATCTTGTCCTGGACCACGCCGTGCTTGACGCCCTTCTCCTGCGCCAGGCGGGCCAGTTGCAGGGCAGCGTCGAGACCCGTCGCCGTCGGCTTCTCGGTGTAGACGTGCTTTCCGGCGGCGATCGCCTTCTTGACGGCCTCCTCGCGGGCCGAGGTGACCTGGGAGTCGAAGTAGATGTCGACGCTGTCGTCCGTGAGGACCGCGTCGACGTCCGTCGAGACGTGTTCCAGGCCGTGCCGGTCGGCGATCTCGCGCAGGGCGTGCTCGCGGCGGCCGAGCAGGATCGGCTCCGGCCACAGCACGGTGCCGTCGCCCAGATCGAGGCCCCCCTGCCGGCGCAGGGCGAGGATCGACCGGACGAGGTGCTGGCGGTAGCCCATGCGCCCGGTCACGCCGTTCATGGCGATACGCACCGTCTTGCGTGTCACAACAGTCCCCTCTGTCAACACCAGCAGCAAGCGCTTTCTATCACTGAGAAGCTAGCCTCTGGACGGCGGTCCGGACAAGACCGTGTCCCCTTCGAGTTGTTCGAGGGGGCGAACAACCGGGGGCCATGGCTTTAAGGTCTGCTCGACGGATTCTCGGAACCAGCAGCAAGGCCTGGCTGTCTACGAGGGCGTACGACACGATGCGCGACCGGAGGACGACGACATGACGGTGACCCTGGCGGATGTGGCGGCCCGCGCCCAGGTCTCACCCGCGACGGTGTCGCGCGTGCTGAACGGCAACTACCCGGTGGCCGCCTCCACGCGCGAACGGGTGCTGCGGGCGGTGGACGAGCTGGACTACGTCCTCAACGGCCCGGCGAGCGCCCTCGCGGCGGCCACCTCCGACCTGGTCGGCATCCTCGTCAACGACATCGCCGATCCCTTCTTCGGAATCATGGCGAGCGCCATCCAGGCCGAGATCGGGGGCGTCGGGGGCGGCCGGGCGGGCGGTGAGCGGCTCGCGGTGGTCTGCAACACGGGCGGCTCGCCGGAGCGTGAGCTGACGTATCTGACCCTGCTGCAGCGGCAGCGGGCGGCGGCCGTGGTGCTGACCGGCGGGGCCGTGGAGGACGTGCCGCACGCGGCGGCGGTCGCGGCGAAGCTGCGCAAGCTCGCCGAGGCCGGGACCCGGGTGGTGCTGTGCGGGCGGCCGCCGGCGCCGGACACCGACGCCGTCGCGCTCACCTTCGACAACCGGGGCGGCGCGCGCCGGCTCACCGAGCACCTGCTCGGCCTGGGCCACCGCCGCCTCGGCTACATCGCGGGCCCGGAGGAGCGTACGACGACCCGGCACCGGCTGGAGGGTCATCGGGCGGCCCTCCAGGCGGCGGGCGTCGAGGAGGACCCGCGCTGGACGGTGCACGGCCGCTACGACCGGCAGTCGGGGTACGAGGCCACGCTGGAGCTGCTGCGCCGTGACCCGACCCTGACCGCCGTGGTCGCCGCGAACGACTCCGTCGCGCTGGGGGCGTGCGCGGCGCTGCGGGACTCCGGGCTGCTGATTCCCGAGGACGTCTCGGTCGCCGGGTTCGACGACCTGCCGTTCAGTGTGGACGCGGTGCCCGCGCTGACGACCGTGCGGCTGCCGCTCGCGGAGGCCGGGGCGCGGGCCGGGCGGATCGCCATGGGGCGGGAGGAACCCCCGCCGGGGGGTGTGGCGAGCGTTCGCGGCGAATTGATGGTGCGGGGGTCCTCCGGAGTGCCCCGGTCAACCGGGAAGTGAGCGCCCCAGCAGCGGCAACGGCGCCTCGCCCCTCCTGCGGTCCCGGTACCAGCGCCTGCCGGTGTCGTAGGCCGGGACACGCACGGGCGGATCGCCGTAAGGCGGGTGTGGCGAGCGTTCGCGGCGAATTGATGGTGCGGGGGTCCTCCGGAGTGCCCCGGTCAACCGGGAAGTGAGCGCCCCAGCAGCGGCAACGGCGCCTCGCCCCTCCTGCGGTCCCGGTACCAGCGCCTGCCGGTGTCGTAGGCCCTGCGGGCCCTGCGTACGGCGGAGATCTGGGTGGCGAGGTGGACCTGGTAGCGCCACGGGCTCTGGTGGCCCTGGCGCACCGACATCGCGTAGGCGAAGGAGACCGGGTCGCGGTCCAGGTAGTCGTCCACGCGCTCGAACCAGGCCATGCTGGAGCGCGCGCCCGCCTGGACGGTGTGCAGTTCGGCGCGGCGGTGCTCGTCGTACGCGCGCAGTGCCGCCCGTGGATCCGCGTAGCGCGAGAGGCTGTGGGCCAGCACGATCGCGTCGATCATCGCGAGCCGGGTCCCCGACCCGAGCGTGAAGTGGGTGGTGTGCGCGGCGTCGCCGGCCAGGACGACGTTGCCGTCGACCCAGGTCCGGTTGCTGAGGTGCTGGAAGCGTTGCCACTTCGCCGGTTCGCCGCGTGATCTGCTGATCAGGGAGCCACCGTCCAGGGCGCGGTGGAAGATCTTCTCCAGCAGGGGGACGGCGTCCTCGGGGTCGAGCGTGTCCAGGCCCAGGCCCTGCCAGGTCCGCGGGGAGCACTCCACGATGCAGGTGCTGATCCTGCCCTTGATCGACGGGTAGGCGTGGAACCAGATCCAGCCCGCGGGGGTCTCCTCGAAGTCGAACACGAAGCTCTCGAACTGCCGGTCCGTGCCGAGCCAGATGTAGGGGTTGCGGCCGGTCTCCACCGTGGTGCCGAAGCGCTGGGCGCGGCTCTGCCGGATGCGGCTGCCCGCGCCGTCGGCGGCCAGGATCAGGTCGGCCTCGGGCAGCTCGGCGGGGTCGGCGAGCCACTCCCCGTGCCGGACCTCGACACCGAGCGAGCGTGCGCGGCGGGTCAGGATGTCCAGCAGGGCGGCGCGGCCCATGCTGTAGCCGTAGCCGCCGAAGTACGCGGTGCCGTCGTGCCGGCTGCCGTGCACCCGGATCTCCTGGTCCTGCCAGAGCACCGAGCCGGCGCTCACCGCGCGGGCGCTCTCGGGGTCGTTGGCATGCAGGATGTCCAGCAGGTCGTTCCAGTACACGACGCCCCAGCCGTACGTCGCCTCCGGCGGGTCCCGCTCGATCACCGTGATGCTGTGGCCGGCGTCCCGCAGTTTCGCGGAGATCGCGAAGTACAGCCCGGCCGGGCCTCCACCCACGCAGACGATCCTCATCCGGTACCTCCGTCGTCAGGACCACGTCGGGACATCACTTCTGTCAGGGCTTCCGGCATATGGATCCGGGTGCCCGTGGGGTCGGGCACCCGGAATCCTCCTTTTGTTTCGTTGTCAGGGGGTGGCGATCACCGCTGGTGCTCAGCAGCCCCAGCCGCCGTCGCCCCAACCCCAGCCGCCGCCGTCGCCCCAACCCCAGCCGCCGCCGTGGTCGCCCCAACCCCAGCCGCCGTGGTCGCCCCAACCCCAGCCGCCGCCGTCGCCCCAGCCCCAGCCGCCGCCGTCGCCCCAGCCGCCGCCGTCCTGGTGGTACGAGACGACGGTCTGCGGGGCAGCGGAGGCGGTGGCTGCGTGGGCAGCTCCGGCTCCGGCCGCGATCGCCAGGATCGGCGCCGAGCAGACTGCGATGGCCACTCTCTTGATTCGGGTGGTGTGCGCGCGCATGATGAGCCCCTCTCCGGAGGGTGTGATTGATTTTCCGGCGGCCTCGACGGGCCGTCCGGGTGCGCTCCAGAGCCTGCGCGTCGCCCTGTGCGCCGCCCGCCGCCCGCGATACGCGTTCCGGCGACGGACCGCCACTTTCCCGGGATAAAACGGACATAAGTGACGTTTCCCATTCAACGTACGACGCGATCCCGACGTAGTCAAAAGCAGGATTCGACCCTCAGCTAAAGAACAGGCAAAGAAGCGGACCCTGGTCCGTTCCGTCCAACGACCGTGTGCCGTAAGGACATTTCGTCTGCCGCGACCCGGACCGTGGACGCGGACAGGCGGCGCGCCTAGGCTCGGAGGGACGACATCTCTGACTGAGTCAAACATCCGGGGGCGACCATGACCGTCCAGGACGTCCGCGCCTTCAACCGCTTCTACACGGGCGTCATCGGCGCCCTCGACTACGGCCGCCATCTCTACGCCCCGCACACCCTCACCGAAGCCCGGGTGCTGTACGAACTCGCTCAGGCCCCGCACCTGGACGCGGCCGATCTGCGCGCCGCGCTCGACCTGGACGCGGGCTACCTGAGCCGGATCCTGAACAGGTTCGAGGACGCCGGACTGCTCGAGCGCGGACCCTCGCAGAGCGATCCACGCCGGCGGCGGGTACGGCTCACCGCGCGGGGGCGGGAGGCCGCGGCCCTGCTCGACGAGCGGGCCAGGGAGACGGTCGGGGCCATGCTCGACACCGTCGCCCCGGCCGACCGGCCACGCCTGGCGGAGGCCATGCGGACCATCCGGGACATCCTCGGCGAGGGGGGCGACGCCCGCTCCGGCGAGGTCGAGCTGCGCGAACCGCGCCCCGGCGACCTCGGCTGGATCGTGCAGCGCAACGCGGCCCTGTACGCGGCGGAGTACGGCTGGAACGCCGACTACGAGGGACTGGTCGCCCGGATCGTCGCCGACTTCGCCGAGGACCACGACCCGCATCTGGAACGGGTGTGGATCGCCGAGCGGGCAGGACGCCCGGCGGGCTGTGTGATGTGCGTACGGGACGACGCGCCCGGTACCGCGCGACTGCGGCTGCTGCTCGTCGAGCCGGAGGCACGCGGGCACGGCATCGGCGACCGGCTGGTGCGGGCCGTCATCGACTTCGCGCGGGGGGTCGGCTACCGCGAGCTGGTGCTGTGGACCAACGACGTGCTCAGCGGCGCCCGCCGGATCTACCAGCGGCACGGCTTCGTCCTCGTCGCGGAGAAACCGCACCGCTCCTTCGGCAAGGATCTCGTGGGTCAGGACTGGCGGCTGGAGCTGCACGGATCGGGCGAATGACGTGGCACGCACCGGACCGGTGAGCGTCCCGCACCGGGCCGGCGACGAGTAGGGTCCGGCCCATGAAGCTGGCGTTCTCCACTCTCGGTGTCCCCGGCCTGTCCGTCCCTGAGGTCCTGTCGCTCGCGACCGCGCACGGCTACCACGGCGTCGAACTGCGCGCCCACCCGGAGGAGCCGGTCCATCCCGGCCTCTCCCCCGCCGAACGCGCCGCGGTCGCGGCCGGGTTCAAGGAGGCCGGGGTCGAGGTGCTGGGCCTCGCCGGGTACGCGCGTGTCGCCGCGCCGGGTGACGACGGACCCGTACTGGCGGAGATCCGGGACCTCCTCCGCCTCGCCCACGACCTGGGCGCGCCCTACGTCCGGGTCTTCCCAGGCGCCGACCCCGACCTCCCCCTGGAGGAGTCCGACGCGCTGGCCGCCCGGCGGCTCGGCACCGCCGCGGAGGACGCGGCCGCGCTGGGCGTGCGGATCCTGCTGGAGACGCATGACTCGCATCGCACCGGTGCCGACGCGATCCGGGTGCTGGGCCCGGTCGGGCACCGGCAGGTGGGGGCGCTGTGGGACGTCATGCACACCTGGCTGGGCGGCGAGCAGCCCGCCGACACGTATGCGGCGCTCGCTCCGCATCTGGGGTACGTGCAGGTGAAGGACATCGCGTCGGCCCAGGACGTGGTGCCGCTGCCGCTGGGCTCGGGGGTGCTTCCCCTCACCGAGTGCGTGGACGTGCTGTGCCGGCACGGCTGGGACGGGTGGTTGTGCTGGGAGTACGAGAAGCGGTGGTATGCGGCTGCCGCCCCGCTCGAGGGGTTGTTGGGGGCGGGGCGGGAGCATTTGCTGCGCCTGCTGGACGAGGCGGCGTAGGTGGGGTGGACGGGCGGCTACTGGCTCGGAACCGCTGACCATGGCCGGGTGCGGGTCCATCGTGGCTGGTCGCGCCCACGCGGCGGAGCCGCATATCGAACACAGCCCCGCGCCCCTGACGGGGCGCTGCACCGGCCTCCTAATTCGGTGGCCGGGGTTCAGGTGCCCGGCTAGCCTCCCCCGGTGATTCCAGCGCTCATCGACGTACGCGCCCTGCGCACCTCGCCTCTCTTCCGGCGGCTGTTGGTCGGGCGGGCCGTGTCCATGCTCGGTGGGTTCATGACCATCGTGACGGTCATGTACCAGGTGTGGGGCATGACCCGCAGCTCGGCGTGGACCGGTGCGGTCGGGCTCGCGCAGGCGCTGCCTCTGGTGGTGTTCGGGCTGTTCGCGGGCGCCTGGGTGGACCGGGCGGACCGGCGGCGGATCTATCTGACGGCGACCGTGGGCCAGGCGGCCTGCTCCGTGCTGCTGGCCGTGCAGGGCTTCACCGGGCATGTCCCGGTGGCGGCGGTGCTCGCGCTGGTCGCCGCGCAGTCGGCGTTCGGCGCGCTCGGTGCCCCGGCGGCCGGGGTGTTCGTGCCGCGTCTGCTGCCGGAGGAGCAGGTGGCCGCCGGTCTGGCGCTGCACCAGATCACCGGCCAGTCGATGATGCTGCTCGGCCCTGCCCTGGCCGGTGTGCTGCTGGGCAGGCTGGGCGTCGGCACCTGCTATCTGCTGGACGCCCTCAGCTTCGGCGTCGCCTTCTACGGCGCCTTCGGGCTGCCCGCGCTGCCACCGCGGGGCGAGCCGTCGCGGACGGGTCTGCACGGGGTGCTGGACGGGCTGCGGTTCCTGGCCGGGCACCGGGTGGTGCGGGGCGCGCTGATCACCGACCTCGCCGCGACCGTCCTGTCCTTCCCGGTGAGTCTGTTCCCGCTGGTCGACGCCGAGCGGTTCGGCGACGACCCGCGCACGCTCGGACTGTTCCTGTCGGCCCTGGCGGTGGGCGGCGTCACGGCCACCGCCCTGTCGGGCGCGGTGACCCGGCTCGGCCGGCCGGGTCCGGTCATGCTGGGCGCGGCGGCCGTCTGGGGTGGCGCGCTGGTGCTCTTCGGGCTGACGACCAACCCCTGGGCGGGCCTCGCCCTGCTCGCCGTCGCGGGCGCCGGGGACGCCACCTCGGTCGTCTCCCGGTCCACGATCGTGCAGACCCGCACCCCGGACGCGCTGCTCGGCCGGGTCACGGCGGCCGAGCAGATCGTCGGCCAGGCGGGCCCCAGCCTCGGCAATGTGCGCGGCGGTCTGGTCGCCGGCTGGACCAGCGGCGCGACCTCGCTGATCACCGGCGGCCTGCTGTGCCTGCTGGCGGTGGGCGCGGTCGCCGCGACGACGCCGGAGCTGCGGGACCGGGCGCCGGGCCGGGCACCGGACGGGGCGCCATCCCCAACTCCTCCAGTCATCGGGTGAGTTGCCCGAGCCGCGCATCCGGGTCGGGCAGCTCGGGGTCACAGCCGTCGCGCGCAGCCCACCGGTTCGCTCCCGCCGAGTTGGACGTAGAGCGCCGTGGACGCCGGGCAGTCCCCCCGCGCCGCTGCCGCCTTGGTGATCCGGTACTGCGGGCGGTGGGCGCCGGTGCCGGCGCAGGGGGTCTCGCGGACCTGGCCCTTGCCGGAGGTGTACACGCAGTCGCCGGGGATCGTGCGGGGGCCGCCTCCGCCGCCGGGGTCGCCGGGGTGCGGGGGTTCCAGGTTGCGCATGCAGGCGTAGCCCTGGGGGATCGCGCCGTCGCCGTCCTCGTCGCCGCTCGCGGACCGGGCGCTGATGTGCAGCACGAAGTCGGTCGTCGCCGGGCACAGGGGGCCGTCGGTGCTCGCGCCGTCGTAGCGGGCGACGACCCTGGCCGCCGCCCGCTCGCTCGTGCAGGGCACCTCGGTGAAGCTGGTGGTGCCGAAGGAGCTGCACTCGCCGACCGCGAGGAACTGGGCGCCGTAGCCGCCGGTCGTGGCCGGGGTGGGGCGGGCGTCACCGACGGGGGTGCCCGCCCCGCTGCGGCAGCCGGACAGCAGCGCGGCCGGCAGCAGGCACGCGAGGCACACCGCCGTCACGACACCTTTCCCACGCATGGCACCCCCCTGACACCCCGGTCCAGCGTGGCCCCTGGCAGAGCCGCCACGCCAGCCGCCCGGGACCTTTTCCTCCTGTTGGGGGTATTGCGCCCGGTGTGTGGCGTACGTCTAGTACGTCAGCCCGTGCCCGATCGGATACAGCACCTGCGTGGGGTCGTCGGCCCGCTGCACCGGCACCGGCAGCCTGCCGCGCGGGGGCACGAGTCCGGCGATCACCCGTGCGGCGGCGCGCAGTTCGACGTCCGTCCAGCCGTAGGACGTCAGGCAGGCCTTGAGGGCGGGGAACTGGGCCACGTCGTACGGGTTGCGGACGGCCAGTGCCGCGACCGGCCTGCCCGTGGCCGACAACCGCTCCACCAGGGTGCGTTGGGCGTTGCCCGCCGTCACGTTGTAGGTCGCGACGACCACGGCGTCCGCGTTCTGCGCGGCCGTGACCGCCCGGTCGATGGCCGCGGCGGAGGGTGCGGTGCCGGTGGACAGGGCCGTGGCGGTGAAGCCCAGCTCGGTGAGGGCGGCGGCCAGCACGGCGGTGGGCGGGCCGTCGGTGCCGGAGGGGGAGGCCGGGTCGGCGCCGACGACGAGAAGGCGGGGCTCGGTGCGCGGGGAGAAGGGGAGGGTGTGGTCCTCGTTGACCAGGAGGGTCGTGGTGCGTTCGGCGATCCGGTCGGCGGCGGCCAGGTGTGCCCGGGTGCCCACCGTGCGGTCGACGCCGCCCGGACGGCCACCGCGCGTGTCGTCGAAGAGGCCGAGCCGGGCCTTCAGGCGCAGGATGCGCAGGATCGATTCGTCGAGGCGGGCCTCGGTCAGCTCGCCGTCCTGGACGGCCTTCAGTACGGCGTTCCAGGCCACGTCGAGGGACGGCGGATTGAGCAGCTGGTCCACCCCGGCCTTCAGCGCGAGCACCGGTACCCGGTCGTCGCCGTACTTGGTGCGGACACCCTCCATGCCGAGGGAGTCGGTGATCACGACGCCGTCGTAGCCGAGTTCGCCGCGCAGGATGCCGCTGAGGATCGGCCGGGAGAGGGTGGCCGGGTCACCGGAGTCGTCCAGGGCCGGGAACTGGATGTGCGCGGTCATGACGCAGTCGATGCCCGCGGCGATCGCGGCCCGGAAGGGCACGGCGTCCAGCTTCTCCCACACCTCCCGGCTGTGCGTGATGACCGGGAAGCCGGTGTGGCTGTCGGTGGCGGTGTCGCCGTGGCCCGGGAAGTGCTTGGCGGTCGCCGCGACCCGGGACGCCTGATAGCCCTTCACCTCGGCGGCCACCAGGGCGGCGACCGCGTCCGGGTCGGCGCCGAAGGAGCGCACACCGATGACCGGGTTGGCCGGGTTGACGTTGACGTCGGCGTCCGGGGAGTAGTCCTGGTTGATGCCCATCGCGCGCAGCTCCGCGCCGGAGATCCGGCTGAGGGTGTGCGCGTCCGCGCGGGAGCCGCCGGCGCCGATCGCCATGGCGCCGGGGAAGAGGGTGGCGGGCTTGCCGACCCGGCAGACCGCGCCGTGCTCCTGGTCGGTGGCGATGAGCACCGGCAGGCCGCGCGGCTGGTCCAGGGAGGCCTGCTGGATGCCGTCGGAGAGGCCGGCGATCTGGTGCGGGTCCCGGGTGTTGTGGGCCCAGGTGAAGTAGATGATGCCGCCGACGCGGTACCTGGCGATCAGCTCGGCGGCCGTGCGGACACCGAGCTCCTTGAGGTTGGCGTCGATGTCGGCCTGGTCGGGGTCGGTGGCGGAGTGGCCGTAGACCCGCATCACGAAGAGCTGGCCGACCTTCTCCTGGAGCGTCATCCGGGAGATCAGGGCGTGCAGCCGGCTCTCGTCGCCGGGCGTGGCGGCGCGGGCGGCCGTCGGTACGGTCAGCGCGGCGGTGAGGCCCGCGGTCGCGGCGAGGACGGCGCGTCTGGAGGGTCGCGCGGTGTTTCCCGTGCTGGTGTCGTGCACGTGCGTCGCTCCTTCCGGAGGAGTACCGCTGAAGGAAACTTCCGAGGAGTCACCAATATCCGGGAAGTTTCTTTCCGTCAAGGGAGTGCACAGTAACCCCAGGAGGGGCCGCCACCGGCGCAGGGAGGGGGGCGCGCCGGTGGCGGCGGGCTGCCGGCCGTGCCGTGGCGAAGAGGGTGGGTCGGCGTTCGCGGCCAGTCGCGAGGGGCCGACACCACGGCACGGAAGACTCGTCCGGCAGCTCGCGCGTTGGACGGTCCGGGCGCCCTGCGGGTTCCCCCGCCCGGCCGAACCCGCGGGAGTGCGTCCAGCTCCTGGACATCACCGCCCGGGGTGCGGACGAACGGCCATCATGCGGGCATGCCCGCACTCGACATCCCCAGCTCCAAGTCCATCACCGCCCGCGCCCTCTTCGTTCCACGCGGCGTTCGCGAGGCTCCCGCGGGCGAGCTGACCGGGCCGCCGGCCGGACCCGCCGTCAGCAGAGGATCCACCCCGAGCTGACCGACCCGTGCGGCCCCACGGCGCCCTTGATCCATACGCAGCGGTGGCCGGCGTGCACCGTCACCGGCCCCGCGTGGTGCCGGTAGGTGCCCGTGTCGACGACCGGGCGGGTGCCGCGGGCCTGGACGCTGACGGACATCGTCTGGGCGGGGCCGGGATGCCGGGCGACGGTGACGGCGCAGACGTACCCGTCGCGCTCGTAGACGTGGGTGACCCCGCTGCTGAACGGCAGGGCCCGCACCTCGCGCCCGGCGCAGCCGGCGACCGTGCTCGCCTGGGCGGTGCCGGCGGCCATCAGGCCGAGCATCCCGCTCGCGGCCAGCACCGCCGCACCGAGCGCCAGACGGCTGCGTATCCCGCGTATCCCACCACTGTCCACTTCGGTCCTCCCCGTACCACCGTCGTATCCCCCTGTGGCCGTACTGATGTACGGACGCACGACGTATGCCGGATGGTTGCACGGCCGTCAGCGACACTCGTCGGCGGGGGCCTCGGCAGGAGGGGCGACAGAGGCCTCAGCGGGAGGCCGTGACCGGTTCCTCCGGTTCGGGGCGGCCGACGAAGGTGCGCCACAGTTCGGCGTACCGCCCGTCGCGGGCGAGGAGTTCGTCGTGGGTGCCGTCCTCCGCGACCCGGCCGTGGTCCATCACCACCACCCGGTCCGCGCGGGCCGCCGTGGTCAGCCGGTGGGCGACCACCAGCGTCGTACGCCGTCCCGCCAGACGGTCGGTGGCCTGGTTGACCTGGGCCTCCGTGGCCAGGTCCAGGGCGGCCGTGGCCTCGTCCAGCAACAGGATGTCCGGGTCGACCAGTTCGGCGCGGGCGAGCGCGATCAGCTGGCGCTGGCCCGCCGAGAGGTTGCGGCCGCGCTCGGCGACCTCGTGCAGATAGCCGCCCTCCAGCGTGGCGATCATCTCGTGCGCGCCGACCGCCCGCGCCGCCGCCTCCACCTCGGCGTCGGTGGCGTCCGGACGGCCGTAGGCGATGGCGTCCCGGACGGTACCGGGGAAGAGGTACGCCTCCTGGGGGACCACCCCGAGCCGGTGCCGGTACGACGTCAGGTCCAGGGCGCGCAGATCCGTGCCGTCGACGGTGACCCGCCCCGCGGTGGGGTCGTAGAACCGCGCGACCAGCTTGACGAGGGTCGACTTGCCGGCGCCGGTCTCGCCGACGAAGGCCACCGTCTGTCCGGCGGGGATCGTCAGGTCGATGCCGGTCAGGGCCTCCTCGTCGGCGCCGTACGCGAAGTGCACGCCCTCGAAGGCGATGTCGCCCCGCAGGGACAGCACCTCCCGGGGCTCGTCCGCCGACTTGGTGGACGTCGGCTCGCGCAGCAGTTCCTGGATGCGGCCCAGGGAGACCGTGGCCTGCTGGTAGCCGTCGAAGACCTGGGACAGCTGCTGGACGGGGGCGAAGAACAGGTCGATGTAGAGCAGGTAGGCGACCAGGGCGCCGGTCGTCAGGGTCGCCGCCTCCACCCGGCCCGCGCCCGCGATCAGCACGGCGGCCGAGGCGACGGACGACAGCAGCTGCACGAACGGGAAGTAGACCGATATCAGCCACTGCCCCCGGATCCGGGCGCGCCGGTAGCTGTCGCTGCGCTCGGCGAACCGCCGCCCGCCGTCCCGCTCGCGCCGGAAGGCCTGCACGATCCGCAGCCCGGCGACCGACTCCTGCAGATCGGCGTTGACCAACGACACGCGCTCACGGGCGAGTTCGTACGCCTTCACGCTCGCCCGGCGGAAGAAGAAGGTCGCGACGATCAGCGGGGGCAGCGTGGCGAAGACCACCAGGGCGAGCTGGAGGTCGATCACCAGCAGGACGCCCATGATGCCGAAGAAGGTGACGACCGAGACGAACGCAGTGACGAGGCCCGTCTGCAAAAATGTCGACAAAGCGTCAACATCGGTTGTCATGCGAGTCATGATCCGGCCGGTCAGCTCGCGTTCGTAGTAGTCGAGCCCGAGCCGCTGGAGCTGGGCGAAGATCTTCAGCCGCAGCGTGTACAGCACCCGTTCGCCGGTACGGCCGGTCATCCGGGTCTCGCCGATCTGCGCGGCCCACTGCACCAGTACGGTCAGCAGGCCGAGCAGGGCGGCCGCCCAGACCGCACCGAGGGCCATCTTCGTCACGCCCGCGTCGATGCCGTGCCGTATCAGCACCGGGAGCAGCAGACCCGCGCCCGCGTCCACGGCGACCAGCAGCAGGCTGAGCAGCAGGGGCAGGCCGAAGCCGCGCAGCAGGCGGCGCAGGCCGTAGGAGTCCTCCGGAAGGACCGCCCGGGCCTCGTCGACGCCGGGGGTGTCGGTGGCCGGGGGCAACGCCTCCACCTGGGCGAGCAGTTCCGGCGTGGCGGGAGTGCCGCTGAGCGCCTGGTCCTTCGGAGTGCGGTCGCCGGTCCACAGCCTGGGGGTCACGCCCCGCTCGGCGTCGAACTCGGCGTCCAGCTCCTCGCGGACGGAGGTGTCCTCCTGCACTGCGGCGGGCGCGGTGTGCCCAGGGGAGACCCCGCCCAGCTCGTCCGGGTCGGTGAGCAGCCGGCGGTAGAGGGCGGACCGCTCCTGGAGCTCCTCGTGGGTACCCAGGTCGGCGAGCCGGCCGCCGTCCAGCACGGCGATGCGGTCGGCGAGGTTGAGGGTGGAGCGGCGGTGCGCGATGAGCAGGGTCGTACGGCCCTCCATCACCTGCTTCAGCGCCTCGTGGATCTCGTGCTCCACGCGGGCGTCCACGGCGGAGGTGGCGTCGTCCAGGACGAGGAGCCGTGGGTCGGTGAGCAGGGCGCGGGCGAGTGCGATGCGCTGGCGCTGGCCGCCGGACAGGGTCAGGCCCTGCTCGCCGACCTTGGTGTCGTAGCCCTCGGGCAGCTCGGCGATGAAACGATCCGCCTGGGCGGCGCGGGCGGCCTTGCGGATCTCCTCCTCGCTCGCGTCGGGGCGGCCGTACGCGATGTTGTTGCGCACGGTGTCCGAGAAGAGGAACGAGTCCTCGGGGACCAGTCCGATCGCCGACCGCAGGCTGTCCAGGGTGAGCTCGCGGACGTCGTGGCCGCCGATCAGGACCGCGCCGTGGGTGACGTCGTAGAAGCGCGGCAGCAGCAGGGAGAGGGTGGACTTGCCGGAGCCTGAGGAGCCGACGACGGCCAGGGTCTCGCCCGGGCGGATCTCGAAGCTGAGCCCTTGGAGGACCGGGCGCTCATGGTCGTACCCGAAGGACACGTCGTCGAACTCGACGGTGGCGGGCGCGTCGGCGGGGAGGGTCTTGGTGCCGTCCCGCAGCGTCGGCTCGGTGTCGATCAGCTCCAGGACGCGCTCGGTGCCGGCGCGGGCCTGCTGGCCGACGGTGAGCACCATCGCGAGCATGCGGACCGGGCCGACCAGCTGGGCGAGGTAGCTGGAGAAGGCGACGAAGGTACCGAGCGTGATGTGCCCGCGCACGGCGAGCCAGCCGCCGAGGGCCAGCATGGCGACCTGGCCGAGGGCGGGGACGGCCTGCAGGGCGGGGGTGTACTTGCTGTTCAGCCGGATCGTGCGCAGCCGCCCCGCGAACAGCTTGCGCCCGACCTCCCTGAGCTTGCCGGTCTCCTGCTCCTCCTGCCCGAAGCCCTTCACCACGCGTACGCCGCTGACGGCGCCGTCGACCACCCCGGCCACGGCGGCGGCCTGGGCCTGGGCGTACCAGGTGGCGGGGTGCAGCTTGCTGCGGCTCCGCCTGGCGATCCAGCCGAGCGCGGGCGCGACGGCGAGGGCGACCAGGGTCAGCGGCAGCGACAGCCACGCCATGATCACCAGGGAGATCAGGAAGAGCAGGATGTTCCCGATGGTCATCGGGAGCATGAAGAGCAGGCCCTGGATCAGCTGGAGGTCGCTGGTGGCCCGGCCGACGACCTGCCCCGTGGACAGCTCGTCCTGGCGGCGGCCGTCGAGCCGGGTGATCGTGCCGTACATCTCGGTCCGCAGGTCGTGCTGGACGTCGAGGGCGAGGCGTCCGCCGTAGTAGCGGCGGATGTAGGTGAGGGCGTAGACGAGCAGGGCGGCGCCGATCAGGGCGCCGGCCCAGGGGGCCATGGAGCGGGTGTGGTTCCCGATCACGTCATCGATGATCACCTTGGTGATCAGCGGGACGACGGCCATGACCGCCATGCCGCCCAGGGACGAGCCGAGGGCGAGGACGACGTCCTTCGGATACCGCCAGGCGTAGCTCGCGAGCCGTCTTGCCCATCCCCGTTGCGGTGACACGCGGGTGCCTTCCTGTCGACCTGCTCTACCGGAAGGCACCAACGTCAAAGGAAGCGGATTTCATCCCTCCGCAACAATGGAACGACAGGGTCGGACATGTACCCGCAGGTAATAGAACCGGGTCGTCTGGGCCGGATTCTGGTTGTCGTCGCTCACCAGCACGACCTTCAGGCGTCCGGCGCGGTCACGGCCCGTGATCGTCATGCCTTCGATGTTGTCGAGCAGGGGGTTGGGCTGGGGCTGCTTCGCCGTGGCGCCGAGGCTCGGGCAGTCGGCCATGTCCGTCAGCAGGGTCTTCCCGATCAGGCGGACGGAGGGCTGACCGGTCAGGTTCTCGATGCCGCTGGTGTCCGTCGCGTGGCGGAGGTCGGCCAGGTAGAGGCGGACGGTGTTGCCGACGCCGGAGGTGAAGCCGCGCTCCAGGACGAGGAGGCGGCCGTCGGGCGTGGCCTGGACCTCGGGGACACCGAGGCCGGCGTCGGTGCGGTAGGCGAACTGGGCGCCGAGCCGGAAGTGGCCCTGGTACCGCTGCCAGGTCTGGAAGCGCACGATCCCCGTCGAGTCGCCCGAGATCGCGTCCTCCATGGAGGCCAGCAGGGTATGGCCACCGGGCAGCAGGGTCAGGCCCTCGAAGGTCTGGTTGGCGGTGGCGCGGCCGGCCGGGGCGACCAGCAGGGAGGGCGGGACCGGGAGCCGGTCGAGGATCCTGCCGTCGGCGGAATAGCGGCGGACGGACGGCTCGGTCTCGGAGGTGATCAGCCGGGTGCCGTCCCGGTCGACGGCCAGGCCCTCGGAGTCGAGGTCGGCGCCCTTCTCGTCGGCGAGGTGAACGGCTCGCTTCGGCCGGAGGGTCGTCGGGTCCAGGCTGAACAGGGAGGACCGGTCCTCCAGCGCGGCCAGGGAGCCGTCCCGGTCCATCGCGAGCGCGGAGAAGTTGCCGACGAAGGTGCCGTCGTACGTCGTCTTGTCGAGCGCGTCGGAGAAGCGGCCGAGGGAGACGGACGGCGAACAGGCGTGCCCGCTCGTGGAGTCGGCGGCGCCCGCGGGCCCGGCGGCGGTCAGGGAGGCGGCCGCCGCCAGGCCGGCGGTCAGGGAGGCGAGTACGGTTCTCAGGCGCATGCCCGTCACCGTAGGGCGGGCGGGTGTCCTGCGGGAGACCGCCTTGTGAACCGCCTCGTGACCGCCCCGTGACCGCCCCGCGGGCCGCCTCGCGCACCGCCGCGTGGAGCGCCTCGTGGGCTCCCGCGTGGAGCGCCTCGCGGGCCGCCGCGTGGAGCGCCTCGTGGGCTCCCGCGTGGAGCGCCTCGCGGGCCGCCGCGTGGAGCGCCTCGCGGGCCGCCGCGTGGAGCGCCTCGTGCGGCGTCAGCCCTGCGGCGGCACCGCGACGAAGGCCTCGCTGGGCTTGCCGGTCGGGGTGTAGACCTGGGTGCCCGCCGTGGTCGGCACGATGTCCTTGTGGATGGCCTTGGCGACGTTCTGGATGGTGGTGACGCCGTAGTCCATGGTGCTGTTGTCCTGGGTCAGCACCGAGATCATGTAGTCGTGCCCGGCGCCGTTGAAGGTGCCGAGGCTGTGCACCCGCCAGCCGTGCGTCGCGCGCTGCAGCCAGCCGTTCTTGACGTGCACGGAGACCGTGGACGGCGCGCCGGCCGGGGTGCCCCAGCGCTGCGAGGAGACGACCTGGCCCATCAGCTTCAGGATGTAGGCGCGGGAGTTGTCGCTGAGCACGCTGTTGCCGGCGGTGATCAGCTTGAGCAGCTTCTGCTCGTCGGTGACGTTCTCCTGGGTCAGGCCCCAGTAGCCGTTCGCGCCCGGCACGGTCTTCGTCATCCCGGCGGCGGCCAGGAAGCCCTTGATCTTCGTCATGCCCAGCTGCTTCCACAGCGTGGTCGTGGCGTTGTTGTCCGACTGGGTGATCATGGCCTTGGCGAGCGACGTCTCACGGTCGGTCAGATAGCGGTTGTGCTTCTTGGCGTCCCACAGCAGCGTGGCGAGCACGGTGACCTTGACGGTGCTGGCCGAGTCGTAGGAGCTGGTGGCGCGCAGGGTGCAGGTGGTGTCGGTGCTGCGGTCGTACAGGCCGAGCGCCACGGTGCTCCTGCGGTTCGCGAGCGCGGCCGTGATGTCCTTCTGCAGCTTGGCGGCGAGGCCCGCCTTCGCGGACGTACAGCTGACGGTGGGCGTGGCCGCGGCGGCGGGGCCTGCGGCGGCCACGGTGGGTATGAGCACGGCGGCGCCGAGCGCGGCGGCGAGCGCGCCGGCACGTCTTGATGTCCGGGGATTCATGCACCAGTTGACGCATGGGGCCGGCGATAAGTTGCACGCGCGTTCCGGCGGCGGAAGTTCGAGAGGTGCGGTGCGTGGCAATGATTCGCTCATGTCGAAACAGCGGGAGGGCCGACTCGGCCAGGCGGGACGGCTGTTCGCGGCGCTCGCGGTTCTCCGCCTCGCCGCCGGAGAGGACACCAGGCTGCGCACACCGGAGGACCGGCGGCCGGGGGACCACCCACGAGGCCGCATCAACGATGTGCAACGGGACTTGTACGAGCTCCTCACGACGGCTCGCGACAAGGGCGGCGAGCACTGGGAAGCGGCAGCCGCGGCATTCCGGTCGATACCGGACTTCCTGGAGGGCGGAAACGTGCCTCACGGCAGCTTGAACGACCCGGAGTTCGCCGCGTTCAAGGCGGGCTACGAAGCCCAGATCGCCGTATTCCGTGACAAATCGCCAAGGCTGCTCACCTGACTCTCACCGCCCCACAGCTCCCGCCCAGGTGCACCACAGCCCGCACCCATCGCCGCTCTGCATGGTGCAGTGGTGACATCTGCCACCGATCCCCTCCCCCGCACGACGACCGAGACCGCGCTGCCACCGGCTTCGGACGCCGTACCGCCGGAGCGCGCCCCCCGCTGGTCGCTGCCCGCGCTGCTCGCGATCCTGCTGCTGGCGGCCGTGCTGTACACCTGGAACCTGTCGGGCTCCGGCCTGAACAGCTTCTACAGCGCGGCCATCTACAGCGGCACGCAGAACTGGAAGGCATGGTTCTTCGGCTCGCTCGACGCCGGGAACTTCCTCACCGTCGACAAACCGCCGTTCGCCGACATGGTCATGAGCCTGTCGTGCCGGATCTTCGGCTTCGGCACCTGGCAGATGATGCTGCCGGAGGTCGCGGCCGGGCTCGCCACGATCTGGATCCTGCACTCCTGCGTGAAGCGGGCCTTCGGGCACGCGGCGGCGGCAGTGGCCGCACTGGTCCTCGCGCTGACCCCGATCACGGTCGCGATCAACCGGGACAACAACCCCGACACGATCCTCGTCCTGCTGATGGTCGGCGGCGCGGCCCTGGCCCTGCGCGCGGTGCGGAACGGCCGCCTGCTCCCGCTCCTCGGCTCGGCGATGTGCTTCGGCCTCGCCTTCAACACGAAGATGCTGGCGGGCTACATCGCGCTGCCCGCCGTCTTCGCGGTCTACCTGCTCGCCGCGCGCCCGAAGCTCGTACGGCGGATCGTGAACCTGCTGATCGCCGGCGTGGTCCTCGCCGGCTCCAGCTTCTGGTGGGCGGTCGCGGTGTCCCTCGTCCCCGGCTCCGATCGGCCGTACATCGGCGGTTCGACGGACGGCACCGCCTGGAACCTGATCACGGGCTACAACGGCCTGGGCCGGATCCTCGGCGGCCAGGGCAACGGCGGCGGGGGCGGTGGAGGCGGCTTCTCCGGCTCCGCGGGTCTCGGCCGGATGTTCAACGACATCCTCGGCGGCCAGATCTCCTGGCTGCTCCCCTTCTCCGCCGTGGCATTGGTCTCCGGCCTGATCCTGTGCGGCCGCGCCCCGCGCACCGACCTCACCCGGGCCGCGCTCACCCTCTGGGGCGGCTGGACGGTGCTGCACTACGTCACCTTCGCGACCGCCGAGGGCACGATGCACCCGTACTACACGACGGCTCTCGCACCCGGCATCGCGGCGCTGTGCGGCGGCGGAGGCGTCCTGCTGCTCCGCGCCTTCCGCACCGACAAGCGCTGGGTGTGGGTCCTGCCGGCGGGTCTCGCCGTCACGGCGATCTGGGCCGTCGTGCTGTTGCGCCGGACCTCCGGCTGGCACACCTGGCTGTGGCCGACCGTGGGTGTGGTCATGGCGGCGGCGATCGCCGGGCTGCTCGTCTTCCGCTCCGGGAGCCGGGTACGGCTGCTGGCGGCCTCCGTGGCTGCGGCGATCGTCGCGGCACTCGCGGGCCCGGCGGCGTACGCCTGGTCGGTGCCCTCCGGTTCCGGCGGCGGCATGAGCGGGGTGAACCCGACGGCCGGCCCGTCGACGGGCGGCGGCTTCGGCGGGGGCCCTGGCAGGAGCGGCGGCCGGGGCGGCTTCCCCGGTGGCGGCGAGATACCCGGGCGGAACGGCGGCCAGGGCGCCGGGAACGCGGAGGCGGGCGGCGTCCCCGGCGGCGGAACCGCGCCCGGTGGCGCACCCGGCGGGGAGATGCCCGGCGGCGGACAGGCCGGTGGCTTCCCGGGCGGCGGACAGAACGGTGAACTCCCCGGCGGCCAGGGCACATCGGGCGGTACGGCACCGGGCGGCACCGGTGGGGAGCGCGGCCGTATGGGCGGCGGGATGACCGGCGGCCCCGGCGGTATGGGTGGCGGCGCGAACAGCGAGCTGATCGCCTACCTGAAGAAGCACCAGGACGGCGCCACCTGGCTGCTCGCGGTCTCCAACTCCCAGAGCGCGGCCCAGATCGAGCTGAGCGCCAGGGTCCCGGTCATCTCCATGTGGGGCTTCACCGGCACCGACGCTGCGATGACCGTCGCCAAGCTCAAGGACCTGGTCGAGAAGGGCGAACTGCACTACGTCCAGCTCGGCGGCGGCATGATGGGCGGCGGCCCCGGAGGCACCAACAACAGCGTGTCGTCCCAGGTCACGGCCTGGGTGAAGAGGCACGGGACGCTGGTGAAGGAGAGCGCGTACAGCAAGAGTTCGAGCTCTTCCTCTTCCGCCAACCGGTCCACGATCTACCGACTGGACCCGTCGGACGCGGGCTGAGCCAACCGTCGGCACGGCGCGCCAAGGGCCTGGGACACCCCTTGGGCGCGCCGCGTCGTCAGTCACTTGCTCACTCGTCGGCGAACAACTCCGCCGCGTCCGTGGCATGCACGGCTCGCTGAGCCCAGACCTCCAGCTGATCCAGATCGGTGCAGGCCAGCACGCGCTCACGGAGGGAGTCGGGAACAGAGACGCCGCGCCATTCCAGGATGCGCAGGGTCATCTCTTGGCGGTCCTGGATCCGGCCTTGCTCCAGGCCCTGCTCCAGGCCCTGCTCCAGGCCTTGTTCCCTGCCTTCCGCGCGTACCTGCTCGGCCAGCGGGTGTCGCCAGAAGTACTGGATCGCCGTCATCAGGTCCCTCCACATTTGCTTCGCCTGGGGGTCGGCCAGGCAGGAGTCGACGAACTGCACGAAGACTGCGGCACTGTCTGGGTCGATGGTCCGCAGGGCAGCGGCCAGCGATTCCAGTATGGCCGGAGCCTGCGGTCCACGCCCGTGTGTCATGGCCGACAGCACCGCAAGGGGGACGTCCTTCTCGGCCTGTCGCTCGTCCGCGATGGCCGGCACGTTGTCCGGGCCCAGCACAAGGGGTCGTACGGTCAGCGAGTGCCAGTCCCTGAAACCGAGCCGGATCGGGCGTGAGGCCCACTCCGCCGTGCGGCTGCTCTGGGTGATGACGATGAGCACCGGCTCGCAGCGGTACTTCTCGTACAGGTAGCTCAGGTAGTACGGCCAGCTGCCCCGCTTGCGCTCGTCCACCTTCCCCTGCGACTCCACCACCAGCAGATACGTGCCCTCGTCCGTCTCTGCTCGCAGCAGCGTGTCCACCCGGCGCTCGACCGGTTCGATCTCGGTCAGGTCGATGTTCAGCGCCGCGATCTCCCTGGGCTCTGGGAACGGCACGTGCAGGACCTTCTGTAACGCCTTCGTCAGCAGCGTCGGATCCTTCTGGAAGATCCGGTGCAACGCCTCATGCGACGAGCCGACCATCAGCTCTCCTTTCCATCGCGGTGATCAACGAGCTACGCCGCCGCAAGTTCGCACCACACGAACTTCCCCCGGTCCCCGAACCGGGCCGTCGGCTGCCACCCCCAGTACTCCGCGCACGCCTTGACCAGCCCCAACCCCCGCCCGTCCTCCAGCTCCAGGTCCGCCACCTGCTCCAGCGGGCGCGGAGGGTCCGGTGGGGCCGGGTCCGTGTCCCACGCCCCGATCCACACCATGCCCTCCGGGGTACGGCGAACCCTCAGCGCGGCCGGCCCCTTCGTGTGCCGCACGGCGTTCGACACCAGCTCCGCCGCCAACAGCTCCGCCGTGTCGACCAGGCCGATCAGACCGTGCAGGGTCAGGATCAGGCGCAGAGTGCGGCGGCACACCGTCACCGCTCTGAGGTCGTTCGGGACGTAGAGGGTGTAGTCCCAGGACTCAGGAGACTCGGAGGGCTCGTTTTCGGGCATGCGTCATCAACTCCGGTACGTGATCGGGGATTTCGCGTGCGGTGGCCTGCCGTAGCCGTCATGGCAGGACGGCGCGGTGCGCTTCCGCTGCGTGTGCGGTACGTCACTGACGGTAGGTCATAAATTTCATTCGCTGCAAGCGAGTCGCGTAATCTGACCCCCGAACGTGGCACCTCCCCCAGGCTGTTGAGGAAAGAAGGACGCCGTGCCAGCACGACGGCACCCCACTGCACGCCAGGTACGCCTGGGCACCGAGCTACGCAGGCTGCGAGAGGCCGCCGGGCTCAAGGCGACCGAGGCCGCGAGCCTGTTGGGGGCGAACTCCGTCCAGATGAGTCAGATCGAATCCGGGATCGCCGGTGTCAGCGAGCAGCGAGTGCGTCGGCTTGCCGCCAACTACGCTTGCGCCGACACGAAGTTGATCGAAGCGCTCGTCGGCATGGCGACCGACCGTACGCGGGGGTGGTGGGAGGACTACCGGGGCGTCCTTCCCGCCGCCTACCAAGATCTCGCCGAGTTGGACCACCACGCGACGTTCCGCAATGACGTAGCAGTCATCCATGTACCGGGGCTCTTCCAGACGGAGGACTACGCCCGAGCCCTCTTCGCCTACATGAATCCCGAGTTCCCGGACAGCGAAGTGGACCTTCGCGTGGAGCACCGGATGAAACGTCAGGTCGTCATCGACGGGCCCGAGCCCATCCCGTACGAGACCGTGATCCATGAGGCGGCACTCCGCATCCAGGTGGCCGGGCAGGCCGCGTCCCGGGCCCAGTTGAGCCGCATCCTGGAAGTGTCCGAGGCCGACCACGTCACCGTGCGGGTCATCCCCTTCGCGTTGCACGACTTCGCGGGAGCCGGAAGCACCATGGTGCACCTCGGTGGAACAGTCCCTCGCCTGGACACCGTCGTACGGGACGCTCCACACGGCACGGCCTTCCTCGACTCCGAAGCCCAGCTGGAGCACTTTCGAACGCTCTTCCGTAAGGTGAAGGAACAGGCGCTGTCCCCTGAGCAGTCGCGTGATCTCATCCACCAGATGACGAAGGAGCTGTGAGGACCGGCATGATCATCCCCACCTCATGGAAGAAGTCGTCCTTCTCCGGCGGAGGCGAGGGGAACGACTGTGTCGAAGTCGCCGACCTGGACACCCACATAGCCATCCGCGACTCCAAGGCCCCCGCCCGAGCCACTCTCACCGTCCCGGTCGGTGCCTTCGCCCACTTCATCAGGGACCTGAAGGCGACCCACACCACGAAGTCAAACCTCACCCCCCGGTGAAGTACTGCCTGGCAGAACTCCGGCCGGCTACTCCTCCGGGCCGAAGCAGTGCCGCTCGCCGTCACGGACCAGGCAGGCTCGTACGCCGTTCAGTTCGGGCCGGGTGGCGGCGACCATCGGGGTCGACAGGGAGTCCTTGGCGTCGTACCGGTCCTTGACCTCGGTCCGCCACGGGGCGTGGTGCGGTACGAGGATCTCCGCGCGGTCCCCCACCTTCCCGAGGTCGATCCGCGCCCACACCGCGCCGCAGGCCGTACTGTGCCGGATCTTCACCACCGTGGGCCCGGGGAAGCTCCGCCGGCCCAGGGTCACCGGCACGGGGTCGGCTCCGCAGCCGTACGTCTCGGGGTCCTTGCCCGTGCAGCCGCTGCCGTGGCATCCCTGCACCGGCGCGGGTGCGGAGGGGGACGGGGAAGGGGACGCGTTCGGGGTGGGCCGGGTGAAGGCGCCGGTGGCCGCGAGCGCCCCGACGACCGCGAGGACCGTGAGCCCGCCGCCGACTGCGGCGAGCAGGCCGCGGTGGGACGAGCCGTCGGCGTTCTCGGCCGGAGGCGGCTCGGCCGGGGCGGAAGCCGGCTCGGCCACGCCGGGGCGCCCGCCTCCGGCCGCCCGTCCGCCGGCCACCGCGTCGGCCAGCTCCCACAGGGCCAGCACCCGCCCGGGATCCTCGCCCGCCAGCTCGCACAGTCCGGCGACCGCCTGCCGGGGCGGGACGGTACGGCCGTGCAGATAGCGGTCCCAGGACGACTTGCTGTACGGCGTCTTCGCGGCCAGCGCGGCCAGGCTCAGCCCGGTCCGGGCCCGCAGCCCGCGCAGGGTCTCCGCCAGGCGCTCGCACTCCAACGGCCGGTCCCCGGACGTCACTTCCGCAGCACCCCCCAGGTGTCCTCGCCGACCACCCCGTCCACGCGGAGGTGGGCCCGCTCCTGCAACCGCTCCACGGCGCGCTCGGTGCGGGAGCCGAACGCCCCGTCGGCGATCCCCGGCGAGAGGCCGTGGTGGCGCAGCAGGCACTGCGCCTCCACGACGGACCACTGCGCGGATCCCATGCCGATCAGGGCGACACGGGTGGTGCTGTACCCCGCGTACAGCAGCCCGTCCTGGGCGCGGTGCACCCGGCACGGGTAGTCCTTGCCTGCCCGGTACACGAACGCCCCCTTCCCCGTCCCGGTACCGGAGGCCGGTGCGGAGGCGTCCGCGGAGACCGGCCGGTCGGTGGTCCGTCTCCGGCCGCCGTCCCAGGGCGCGGCCACCAGCAGGGCGATCACGGCCGCCGCCACGAGCACGGCCGAGGCCAGTACGGCGGTGCGTGTCCGCCGTCCCCCGCCTCCCGCCGCCGGCTTCTGCCCGCCCGGCACGGAGTCCGCCCCCGATTCCGTCTCCGCGGCCGGACCGGCACCGCTCTCTCCGCCCCGCCCCGCCGCCACCGCCACCTCGTGCATGGCCAGCAGCCGGGCCGGGTCGATGTCGCAGGCGCGGGCCAGTGCCGCCACCGCCTCCTGCGGCGGGAACGAACGGCCGTTGAGGTAGCGGTCCCAGGAGGCACGGCTGTACCCCGTGCGGGCGGCCAGGGCCTGCAGACCCAGACCGCTGTGGTCCTTGACACGGCGCATCTGTACGGCCAGTCGTCGCACGCGCGGGTCGAGCGAGTCCGGCAACTGCTTCCAACGAGACATGTTCCACCCCATGTCTGTTGCGACTCCCCCGGACGAGGATGCCCCACCAGATGCCCGCGGTTCCCGCGAACTGCCTTCCGGGCACGCGGTTTCGGCCAGCCCGACCGGCGTCCGGGCGTCCCGCCGGCGCCTCAGCCCGCGGGGTGTTTCCGCAGGTCGGAGGGTGGGACGTCCCTCACTTGCGGCAACCTTCGGGCATCCCTGGCCCCGGCCTGGACCCGGCCCGCACAGTCGGTGGTGCACGGCGGGCGGTGCGGTCCACCCCGCACCGCCCCAGGCACTCGGCGGCCCGCCTCCACGGGGGTGGGGCGGGGCCGCCGCAAGGCAGACCACACCAAGGAGCATCCATGCGATTCCGTATCGCGACCGCAGCCGTCCTGACCGCGTGCGCCATGGCCGGCAGCGGTCTCGCCCTCACCGCACCGTCCGCCTCGGCCGACACCCGTACCGCGACCGGCGCGTCCGCCGCCGCCCGCCCGTCGTGTCCGTATCCGTACGTCTGCTTCTACAACGGCAACACGATGACGGGGAAGTTCAAGGACACCGGGTACTGGCAGAAGCTCGGCGCGAGCCGCAACGCGAAGGGCGCGGTCAACACGCGGCACGACGACGTGGCCTACGTGCGGTTCTCCAACTACCACACGATCTGCATGAAGCCGGGCGAGGGATGGGCCTTCGGCTCGGCGCACCCCACGTACGTGTACATCAGCAAGTCGAGCACGTGCCACTGAGGGGACTCGGATCTGCCCGCCGCACGGAGCGCGGCGGGCAGGTCAGGCCGTGAGGTGCGTCGGCGCGAACATCCGCAGCACCGCCGGGAGCACGACCACCGACGGGCCGGGCGCGGCCAGCGCCTTCGCCAGGTCCTCCTCCAGGGTCTGCGGGGTCGTACGGACCCCGGGCACGCCGAAGGACTCCGCCAGGGCCACGTAGTCGGGGCGGGTCAGTTCCGTCGCCGTCGCCTGGCCGAAGGCGTCCGTCATGTACTCGCGGAGGATGCCGTAGCCGCCGTCGTCGACGATCAGCCAGGTGACCGGCAGGTCGTACTGCCGGGCCGTCGCCAGTTCCGCGATCGAGTACAGGGCGCCTCCGTCGCCCGACACCGCCAGCACCGGGCGCGTCGGGTCGGCCGCCGCCGCGCCGAGCGCCGCCGGGAAGCCGTAGCCGAGGCCTCCGGCGCCCTGCGCGGAGTGCATGAGGTTCGTGCCCCGCGGGTCGAAGGCCGACCACGCCCAGTACGCCAGGATCGTCATGTCCCAGAAGGAGGGGGACGCGGCGGGCAGGGCGCGGCGGACGGCGGCCAGCACCTCCTGCTCCAGGGTGAGTTCCTGGGACGCGATACGGGAAGCCACCTTCGCCAGCAGCTCCCGCACCCGCTCCGGCGCCGAGTCGTCCGTCCGCTCCTCCACCGTCTCCAGCAGCGCCTGCAACACCAGGCGCGCGTCCGCGTGGATGCCGAGGGCGGGGTGGTTGGACTCCAGCTTGCCGAGGTCGGCCTCGATCTGGATGACCCGGCCGCGCGGCTTGAACGTGTGGTAGTTGGAGGAGAGTTCGCCGAGGCCCGAGCCCACCACCAGCAGGACGTCCGCGTCCTCCAGGAAGTCGGTCGTATGGCGGTCCTCCAGCCAGGACTGGAGGGACAGCGGGTGCTCCCACGGGAACGCGCCCTTGCCGCCGAACGTCGTCACCACCGGCGCCTGGAGCCTCTCGGCCAGCAGGCGCAGCTTGCCCGAGGCGTCCGACCGTACGACCCCGCCGCCCGCGATGATCGCCGGGCGGGAGGCCCGGGACAGCAAGTGTGCCGCCACCGCGGTCAGTTCGGGCCGGGGGGCCAGGTCCTCCGGGGTCGCGTCCGGTGCCGTCACCACCGGCAGGGTGGTCTCGGCGAGCAGGACGTCCTGCGGGATCTCCACCCACACCGGGCCGTGCGGCGCGGTCAGCGCCGACTTCCAGGCCGCCGCGATCGCGGACGGGATCTGGGACTGCGTGCGGACCGTGTGAACCGACTTCACCACGCCCCGGAACGAGGCCGCCTGGTCGGGGAGTTCATGCAGATAGCCGTGGCGGCCGCCGCCCAGGCCGGCCGTCGGGATCTGGCTGCTGATCGCCAGCACGGGGGCCGAGGCCGCCGCCGCCTCCTGCAGAGCGGCCAGCGAGGTGAGCGCGCCGGGGCCGGTCGAGAGCAGCAGAGGCGCTGCCTCGCCGGTGATCCGGCCGTACGCGTCCGCCGCGAAGCCCGCGTTGTTCTCCACCCGCAGGCCCACATAGCGAAGAGCGGACCTGCGCAGGGCGTCGAACATGCCGAGCGCGTGCTGGCCGGGCAGTCCGAAGACCGTGGTGGCGCCGAGCCCGGCCAGTGTCTCCACGACCAGGTCCCCGCCGTTGCGGCCCGGAGGGGGATTCAGGGCGGCCTCCGTCTGCTGGTCGGTCGGGCGGAGTACCAGGTCGTGGTCGTGAGTCACTGCTCTCGGTCCCCTAAGGAGAATCAGGCGTTGCGGGCCGCCGCGATCTGGCGGCTCATGATGGTGGTCAGTTCGTAGGCCGTGTGGGAGGCCGCGACCGACGTGATCTCCGCGTGGTCGTAGGCCGGCGCCACCTCGACCACGTCCGCCGAGACCAGGTTGCAGGATGCCAGGCCGCGCAGGATCTCCAGCAGCTCGCGGGAGGTCATGCCGCCGGCCTCCGGGGTGCCGGTGCCGGGCGCGTGCGCCGGGTCGAGGCAGTCGATGTCGATGGAGATGTACAGCGGGCGGTCGCCGATGCGCTGGCGCAGCTGGTCGGCCACCTCGTCGGCGCCCCGGCGGTAGATGTCGGCCGAGGTGACGATGCCGAAGCCCATCTTCTCGTCGTCGGTGAGGTCCTGCTTGCCGTAGAGCGGGCCGCGGGTGCCGACGTGGGAGAGGGCGGAGGTGTCGAGGATGCCCTCCTCCACCGCGCGGCGGAACGGGGTGCCGTGCGTGTACTCGGCGCCGAAGTAGGTGTCCCAGGTGTCCAGGTGGGCGTCGAAGTGGAGCAGCGCCACCGGGCCGTGCTTCTTCGCCACGCTCCTCAGCAGCGGCAGCGCGATGGTGTGGTCGCCGCCCAGGGTCATCAGGCGGGCGCCCGTGCCGAGCAGCTCGTCCGCCGCGGCCTCGATCGTCTCGACGGCCTCGTTGATGTTGAACGGGTTCACGGCGATGTCGCCGCCGTCCGCGACCTGCGCCAGCGCGAAGGGAGAGGCGTCCTGCGCGGGGTTGTACGGGCGCAGCAGCCGGGACGCCTCGCGGATGGCGTTGCCGCCGAAACGGGCGCCCGGCCGGTACGAGACGCCGGAGTCGAACGGCACGCCCACCACGGCGACGTCGGCGGTGCCGACCTCGTCCAGGCGGGGCAGCCGGGCGAAGGTCGCGGGGCCGGCGTACCGCGGGATGCGGGAGGAGTCGACGGGGCCGCGGGGCGTCTCGTTGCTGCTCATGGTCAATTGCCTTCTTTCTTACGCTTCGTCGCGCATGTACTGCTTGTACTGCTTGTCATACGACTCTACTGGGGAGCCGGGACCGGTTCGGACGCGAGTTCGGGATTCCGTCCGGCGAGCCGTTCGCGCCAGGTGGCGAGGACCGTCTCGTCGGTGGGCCTGGTCGCCAGGGAGGTGACGACGTAGGCGGCGAGGGAGGCGAGCAGGCCGTAGTAGACGGGCTCGTTGGCGAGGATGCCGTAGGTCGCCATCAGGCCGATGACCGCGAGGCCGCCGACGATCACGGACGCGAGGGCGCCCTGGACGGTGCCGCGCTTCCACAGCAGGCCGCCGAGGATCGGCACGAGCAGGCCGCCGACGAGGAGGTTGTAGGCGACCGTCAGCGCCTCGACCACGTTGTTCAGCGCGATCGCGGTGCCGATCACCGCCACGCCCATGATCAGGATGAAGGCGCGGTTGCCCCTGACCTCGTCGTGCGCGTCGCCGCCCGGCCGTACGGCACCCTTCAGGCGCGACCAGATGTCGTTGTTGGCGACCGTGGCGCAGGCGATCAGGGCGCCGGAGGAGGTGGACATGACGGCGGCCAGGGCGGCGGCCAGCACCAGGCCGCGCACGCCGACGGGGAGTTCGTCCTTGACGATGGTGGCGAAGGCGTCGTCGGGGCTGCCGAGCTTGGGGTAGAGCACCTTGGCGGCGGTGCCGATCACCGCGCCGGCGAGGGCGTAGGCCAGACAGTAGGTTCCGGCCACCGTGCCGCCCCACTTGGCGGTCCGGTCGCTGCGGGCGGTGAACACGCGCTGCCAGATGTCCTGGCCGATCAGCATGCCGAAGGTGTAGATCAGGACGTAGGTGAAGATCGTCTCGCCGCCGATGCCCAGCGGGTCGAAGTACGAGGTCGGCAGCTTGGCCTTCATCTCTGAGAAGCCGCCCGCCTTGACGACGGCGATGGGCAGCAGGAGCAGGAGCACGCCGATGGTCTTCACCACGAACTGGACCATGTCCGTCAGCGTGATGGACCACATGCCGCCGAGGGTCGAGTAGGCGACGACGATCGAGCCGCCGAGGATGATCGCGACGGTCCGGTTCATGTCGAAGAGGACGTCGAAGATCGTGGCGTAGGCGATGGTCGAGGTGACGGCCAGCATCAGGGTGTACGCCCACATCACCACGCCGGAGATCAGTCCGGCCCGGCCGCCGTAGCGCAGGTCCAGCATCTCGGAGACGGTGTAGACCTTCAGGCGGGCGATGCGGGCGGAGAAGAAGACCGAGAGCGCCAGCAGGCCGAGGCCGATGGTGAAGACCATCCAGGCGCCCGAGAGGCCGTACTGGTAGCCGAGGCCCACGCCGCCGATGGTGGAGGCGCCGCCGAGGACGATCGCCGCCATGGTGCCGGAGTACATGGCGGGTCCCAGGCGGCGGCCCGCCACCAGGAACTCGCTCTTCGACCTGGCGCGGCGCATGCCCCACCAGCCCATGGCCAGCATGCCGGCCAGATAGACGACGATCACTGTGTAGTCGACGGCCATGTGGGGCCCTCCTTCGCGCACTTCTCCGGTGGCGTGTCGTGCAGATGCGTGGGGACGTGCCGGCAGCAGATCGCGGGGACATCCGCCCGTACCCGCGGCCGCCGGTCTGACTTGACACTAGGTGGCCGGAAAGCGACTGCGAAGTGTACGTTTCATCCATACAGACGGGGTTGGATGGAGGGAACGCACACCATGCCGGAGACGAGCGCCCCAGCGGTCCCACCGACCCCACCGGTACCGCTCTCGGCCCTGCTGGCCCGCGAGGACCTGGCCCTGCGCCAGATCGCGGGCCCCTCCGACCCCTCGATCGTGATCCACTGGGCGCACACCTCGGAGATGGCCGACCCGTACCCGTATCTGCTGGGCGGCGAGCTGCTGCTCACGGCCGGGGTGCACGTCCCGGAGGCGGCGGGTTCGGGCACCTACTTCGACGACTACGTCTCCCGGATCGTCGAGGCGGGCGGCGCGGCCCTCGGCTTCGGTCTGGCCCCGGTGCACGACACGGTCCCGCGGGCCCTGGTCGCCGCCTGCGACACCTACGGCCTGCCCTTGCTGGAGGTCCCGCCGCAGACCACCTTCTCGGGGGTCGCCCGCGCGGTGTGGCAGCTGATGGCCCAGGCCCGCCTGGCCGAACTCCGCCGCGTCACGGAGGCCCAGCAGAGCCTGGCCGCGGCCGCCTCCCGCCCGGATCCGGTGCCCTCGGTGCTGCGCCGCCTGGCCCAGCACCTCTCCGGCCACGCGGTGCTCTACGGCCCCGACGGCACGGCCGTCGCCACGGCGGGCCGGACACCGGCGGAGGGGGTGCGGGGGCCACTCGCGGAGCTCTCGGGCGTGGTGCGGCCCACGGGGGGTACGGCGCCCAGGGCCACCTCCGCCACCGACACCGTCGGCGACACCCACCTGGCCGTCTACGCCCTCGGCGCGGGCGAAGGCTTCGTGCTCGGTGTGGCCACTGCCCGGCGCGAACCCGGCGATCACACCATCGCCTCCGTCGCCGCCGTACTGCTGGCCCTGCTGACCGGCGAGCACCACAGCGGCGCCGGTGCCGCCCGTTCCTCCGCTCTGGTGCGGCTGTTGCTGGGCTCGCCGCCCGAGGAGGTGGCCCAGCTGCTCGGCGCGGGAACATGGCTGGTCGTGCACGCCCGGCAGGAGACCCAGCCGCCCGACGCGGTCGCCGCCTCCGCGCTCGGGGCCGCGCTGGGGTCGCCGCTGGTCGATCTCGGGCGTGATGTCGTACGGGTGCTGGTGCCGGGCGGGCGGGTGCCGGAGCCGCAGGCCGGGTGGACGCTCGGGGTGAGCGCCGCCGTGGAGGCGCGGGAGTGGGCGGCGGCCGACGCCCAGGCGGGGCGGGCGCTGGCGCGGGCCCGTGCCACCCGGACCCCGCTGGTGCGGCACGGTGCCCGCCCGGGCCTGGAGGATCTGGTGCCGCGCGCCGACGCCGAGGCGCACGCCCGTGCCCTGCTCGCCCCGCTGGCCGGCCGGCCCGAGCTCACCGAGACCTTGCGCAACTGGCTGGCATTGCACGGCAGTTGGGACCGTACGGCGGTGGCGCTTGAGGTGCACCGCAACACCGTGCGGCAGCGGATCGCCCGCTGCGCCGCCCTGTTGGACACCGACCTGGACGACCCGGACGTGCGGATGGAGCTGTGGTTCGCGCTGCGGCACAGCTGACCGGGGCGCGTGAGCCACGTCCCAGCGGGCGATATGCCGAGGACGGCCGTGCCGCCCTGCCTCACAATGGAGGCATGCCGATACCCGGGACACCCAGCCGCGCCCAGCTCGTCGACCACCTGGTGAGGACCCGTATCGCGGGGGACGTCGCCACACCCCGCGAGAACAACCTCTCCCACTACCGTCAGCTCGCCAACGGTGTCCGTAACTTCTGGCTCGGCCTGGAACTGGGCGACCGCTGGACGGACGAGCAGGACGTGCTCGCGGTGATGGCCGAGCGGGTCGGCGTCAACGACGATCCCGAGTACCGGTACGGACAGGACACCATCGACCCCGAGCTGACCGTGGACGCGCTGGAGCGGATGGCGGCGCGGCTGCGCAAGGCGGCCGAGGACCGGCAGCGGGTGCTGTTCGCGACCGGCCACCCGGGCGGCCTGCTGGACGTGCACCGGGCCACGGCCGCCGCGCTGCGCGCCGCCGGCTGCGAGATCGTGGTCATTCCGGACGGGCTGCAGACGGACGAGGGGTACGTCATGCAGTTCGCGGACGTCGCGGTGCTGGAGCACGGGGCGACGCTGTGGCACACCCACTCCGGCGAACCGATGCGGGCCATTCTCAACGGACTTGAGCGCGCGGGCCGCCCGCTGCCGGACCTGGTCGTCGCCGACCACGGGTGGGCGGGGTACGCCGGGCAGCACGGGCTGGACTCCGTCGGGTACGCCGACTGCAACGACCCGGCGCTGTTCCTCGCCGAGGCCGAGGGCACCCTCCAGGTCGTCGTACCGCTCGACGACCATGTGGTCAGCCCGCGCCACTACGACCCCATGACGGCGTATCTGCTGGCGGAGGCGGGGCTTTCCTGACGGATCCGACGCGCGGCACCGCCGCGCGCGTCAGTCGCGCGGCACGCGGACGACACCCTCCTGGATGACGGTGATGGCGAGACGCCCGTCCTGGGTGTAGATCCGCGCCTGGCCGAGGCCGCGGCCGCCGTGCGCGGACGGCGACTCCTGGTCGTACAGCAGCCACTCGTCGGCGCGGAAGGGACGGTGGAACCACATCGCGTGGTCCAGCGAGGCGCCCACGACGTCCCCGACCGCCCAGCCGCCGCGGCCGTGCGCGAGCAGCACGGAGTCGAGGAGGGTCATGTCGGACACGTAGGTGGCGAGGACGACATGCAACAACGGGTCGTCGTCCAGCTTGCCGTTGGTGCGGAACCACACCTGCGAGTGCGGCTCGCGCGGGGCGCCGAACTGCCCGTACGGCGGCTCGTCCACGTACCTGAGGTCGATCGCCTCGCGGGCTTCGAGGAACTTCTCGACGACCTCGGGGGCGAGGTGGCCGTAGCCGCGCAGCCGCTCCTGCGAGGTGGGCAGGGTCGCCGGGTCGGGCGAGGCGGGCATGGGCGCCTGGTGCTCCAGGCCCTCCTCGTACGTCTGGAAGGACGCCGAGAGATGGAAGATCGGCTTGCCGTGCTGGACGGCGACCACGCGGCGGGTGGTGAAGGACCGGCCGTCGCGGATGCGGTCCACCGTGTAGACGATCGGCGCGCCGGGGTCGCCCGGGCGCAGGAAGTACGCGTGGAGGGAGTGGGCGGGGCGGTCGGCGGGCACCGTGCGCCCGGCGGCGACCAGCGCCTGCGCCGCGACCTGCCCGCCGAAGACGCGGGGTACGACGGCGGAGCGGGACTGGCCGCGGAAGATGTTCTCCTCGATCTGCTCGAGGTCGAGCAGATCGAGGAGATCCTGGAGTGCCTGGCTCATGAGTAGTAGTTGTACCGGCCAGTGATTACCGGCGTCCTACAGCCCCATGTCCTTCGCGATGATCGTCTTCATGATCTCGCTGGTGCCGCCGTAGATGCGGTTGACGCGGTTGTCCGCGTACAGGCGGGCGATCGGGTACTCGTTCATGTAGCCGTAGCCGCCGTGCAGCTGCAGGCAGCGGTCGATCACGCGGTGGGCGACCTCGGTGCAGAACAGCTTGGCGGAGGCGGCCTCGGCGGGGGTCAGCTCGCCGGCGTCCAGGGCCTCCGTGGCGCGGTCGGCGACGGCCTCGGCGGCGTCGACCTCGGCCTGGCAGGCGGCCAGCTCGAACTTGGTGTTCTGGAAGTGGGCGACCGGCTTGCCGAAGACGGTGCGCTCCTGCACGTACTGCTTGGCGAACCGGACGGCGGCCTTGGCCTGCGCGTAGGCGCCGAAGGCGATGCCCCAGCGCTCGGAGGCGAGGTTGTGGCCGAGGTAGTAGAAGCCCTTGTTCTCCTCGCCGAGCAGGTCCTCGACCGGGACCTTGACGTCGACGAAGGCCAGCTCGGCGGTGTCGGAGGTGCGCAGGCCCAGCTTGTCCAGCTTGCGGCCGACGGAGTAGCCCTCGGACTTGGTGTCCACGGCGAACAGGGAGATGCCGTGGCGGCGGTCCTCGGCGGTCGGCGCGGCGGTACGGGCGCAGACGATCACCTTGTCGGCGTGGACGCCGCCGGTGATGAAGGTCTTGGCGCCGTTGAGGACGTAGTGCGTGCCGTCCTCGCTGAGCTTGGCGGTGGTCTTCATGCCGGCGAGGTCGGAACCCGTCCCCGGCTCGGTCATGGCGATGGCCCACATCTCCTCGCCGGTGACGAACTTCGGCAGGTAGCGCTTCTTCTGCTCGTCCGTCGCCAGCATCTTGATGTAGGGCAGGGCGAGCAGCACGTGCACGCCGGAGCCGCCGAAGCTCACGCCCGCGCGGGCGGTCTCCTCGTAGATCACGGCCTCGAACTTGTGGGTGTCCAGGCCCGCGCCGCCGAACTCCTCCGGCACGCTGATGCCGAAGATGCCCAGCTCACCGAGCTTGTAGTAGAAGTCGCGCGGCGCCTGGCCGGCCGCGAACCACTCGTCGTAGACCGGGACGACCTCGGCCTCGATGAAGGCGCGCAGGGTCTCCCGGAACGCCTCGTGATCCTCGTTGAACACCGTACGGCGCACGCCGCCCACCTCCAGGTACCTGTCTAAGCGCTTGCTCAGAGTCGAAGATACCGGCGAGTACGGTGAGGCGTCCAGGGTGAGCTTGACCACGCCCGCCGGTCAGCACGCCTTCCCGTACCGGCGGAATCCGGAGGTCTCCAGCACCCAGGGCCCGAACCCGACCGAGTCCCCGAAGATGTACGTCTCGGTGCAGACGTAACGGCCCTTGCACGGGTCGGAGTGGACCTGGACGGTGCCGGCGCGAGGGTCGACGATCAGACAGCGGCTGATATGGCGGGGTAATCGGCGAGCTTTTCGCCGAGGCCCGGGTAGGGGTGCAGCGGAACGACCTCGATGACCGCGGGCACCTGTGCCGCGTCAACGGCGAACCCTTCCTCGTCGAGGGCCGCCTCCGGCAGAACCACCGCGTCCGGGCGGCGCATGCGGCCGATCGCCGGGCACTCGATCTGCGGGCCGCTCGCACAGATGTGGCCGGGGTGAGTGGCGGGCAGTTGCCCGTCGAGCTGCTCACGGATGCGGCGGACCGTCCCCTGGTGGCGCACCGGCGCCCGCCTCATCGCCAGGACCGGACCCGACGGTCCGATCTCGACGCTCCAGGCCCCTTCCAGCTGCCCGGCGAAGGCATCGAGCTCCTCGGCGACGGCGCGCATCTTCCCGTACTCCACACCGTGAGGCTAACGAGCGTCAGCCCTCCCCCGCCGCCGCGAACGCCCCCCGCGCCATCCGGTGCAGCAGCGCGGCCGTCGCCCCGCGCCCCGGCAGGGTCCCCGCGCGGCCCAGGTGAGGCGTGGAGTTCAGCAGGCCGAAGACCGAGTGGACGGCCGAGCGGGCCGAGGGCTCGGACAGGGCCGGGTAGACCTCGCGGACCACCTCCACCCACAGCTCGACGTACTGCCGCTGGAGCTGGCGGACCAGCTTGCGGTCGCTGTCGCGGAGGCGGTCCAGCTCGCGGTCGTGCAGGGTGATGAGGGGACGGTCGTCCAGGGCGAAGTCGATGTGGCCCTCGATCAGGGAGTCCAGGACCGCGCCCGGCCGGGTGTCCCCGTCGGTCTCCGCCAGACGGCGCTTGGCACCGGTGAGCAGCTGGCCGCTGATGCCGACCAGCAGCTCGGCGAGCATCGCGTCCTTGCCCGGGAAGTGCCGGTACAGCCCGGGGCCGCTGATGCCCACCGCGGCGCCTATCTCGTCGACGCCGACCCCGTGGAAACCGCGCTCGGCGAAGAGCCGGGCGGCTTCCTTGAGGATCTGCTCGCGGCGGGTCGGGGCGTCGGTTCTGGTGACCATGCAGGTAATTCTAGACAGCGAGGTTAGCGGTCGTTAACCTGAAGGAAATGGTTAACGCTCATTAACACGTTCGACCTACAGGTTCGATCACCGGTGAGGGGACCGCAGGATGCAGGAGGCACCGGAGCTCCGGAGCGCGGCAGATCCCGCGTCGGAGGCCTGGCGGGCCAATGAACAGGCGCATCTCGCGCTCGTCGAGGAGCTGCGCGGCAAGCTGGCCGCGGCGGCCCTCGGCGGCGGCGAGAAGGCGCGGGCCCGGCACACCGCGCGGGGCAAGCTGCTGCCGAGGGACAGGGTGGACACGCTGCTCGACCCCGGGTCGCCGTTCCTGGAACTGGCTCCGCTCGCGGCCGACGGGATGTACGACGGGCAGGCCCCGGCCGCCGGGGTGATCGCCGGGATCGGGCGGGTCAGCGGGCGCGAGTGCGTGATCGTCGCCAACGACGCCACGGTCAAGGGCGGCACGTACTACCCGATGACCGTGAAGAAGCACCTGCGCGCCCAGGAGGTGGCCCTCGACAACCGCCTGCCGTGCGTCTACCTCGTGGACTCCGGCGGCGCCTTCCTGCCGATGCAGGACGAGGTGTTCCCCGACCGCGACCACTTCGGGCGGATCTTCTACAACCAGGCCCGGATGTCCGGCGCCGGCATCCCGCAGATCGCGGCCGTCCTCGGCTCCTGCACCGCCGGGGGCGCCTACGTGCCCGCGATGAGCGACGAGGCGGTGATCGTCCGCAACCAGGGGACGATCTTCCTCGGCGGGCCGCCCCTGGTGAAGGCCGCCACCGGCGAGGTCGTCACGGCGGAGGAGCTGGGCGGCGGCGAGGTCCACTCGCGCGTGTCCGGTGTCACCGACCACCTCGCCGAGGACGACGCCCACGCGCTCAGGATCGTCCGGAACATCGTCGCCACCCTGCCCGCCCGGCAGTCCCTGCCCTGGGAGGTCCAGCCGGCGGTGGAGCCGAAGGTCGACCCGTACGGGCTGTACGGCGCCGTCCCGGTCGACTCCCGTACCCCCTACGACGTACGCGAGATCATCGCCCGTATCACCGACGGCTCCCGCTTCGCCGAGTTCAAGGCCGAGTTCGGGCCGACCCTCGTCACCGGTTTCGCGCGTATCCACGGCCACCCGGTCGGGATCGTCGCGAACAACGGCATCCTGTTCTCCGAGTCCGCCCAGAAGGGCGCCCACTTCATCGAGCTGTGCGACCAGCGCGGCATCCCGCTGGTGTTCCTCCAGAACATCTCGGGGTTCATGGTCGGCAGGGACTACGAGGCGGGCGGTATCGCCAAGCACGGCGCCAAGATGGTGACGGCGGTGGCCTGCACGCGCGTGCCGAAGCTGACGGTGGTGGTCGGCGGCTCGTACGGCGCGGGCAACTACTCGATGTGCGGCCGGGCCTACTCCCCCCGCTTCCTGTGGATGTGGCCCAACGCCAAGATCTCCGTGATGGGCGGCGAGCAGGCCGCGTCCGTGCTGGCGACCGTCAAGCGGGACCAGCTTCAGGCGCGCGGCGAGGAGTGGCCGGCCGAGGACGAGGAGTCCTTCAAGGCGCCGATCCGCGCGCAGTACGAGCGCCAGGGCAACGCCTACTACGCCACCGCCCGGCTCTGGGACGACGGCGTGATCGACCCGCTGGAAACCCGTCAGGTGCTGGGCCTCGCCCTGACGGCCTGTGCCAACGCGCCTCTGGGAGAGCCCCAGTTCGGCGTCTTCCGGATGTGAGGAGGGGAACCGTGTTCGACACAGTGCTGGTCGCCAACCGGGGCGAGATCGCCGTACGCGTCATCCGTACGCTCCGCTCGCTGGGCGTGCGCTCGGTGGCGGTCTTCTCCGACGCCGACGCCGACGCGCGGCACGTCCGGGAGGCCGACACGGCGGTCCGGATCGGTCCGGCGCCGGCCGCCGAGAGCTATCTGTCGGTGGAGCGGCTGCTGGCGGCCGCCGCCCGCACCGGAGCGCAGGCCGTCCACCCCGGGTACGGCTTCCTCGCGGAGAACGCGCGGTTCGCGCGCGCGTGCGAGGAGGCGGGGCTGGTCTTCATCGGCCCGCCGGCCGACGCCATCGCGCTCATGGGCGACAAGATCCGCGCCAAGGAGACCGTCCAGGCGGCCGGGGTGCCGGTCGTACCGGGCGGCCGGGACCCCGGCCTCGCCGAGGCGGCCCGCGAACTCGGCGCGCCCGTGCTGCTCAAGCCGTCCGCGGGAGGCGGCGGCAAGGGCATGCGGCTGGTGCGGGACATGACCGTGCTGGAGGAGGAGATCGCCGCCGCCCGCCGCGAGGCCCGCGCCTCCTTCGGCGACGACACCCTGCTGGTGGAGCGGTGGATCGACCGGCCCCGGCACATCGAGATCCAGGTGCTGGCCGACGGCCACGGGGGCGTCGTCCACCTCGGTGAGCGCGAGTGCTCGCTCCAGCGGCGGCACCAGAAGATCATCGAGGAGGCGCCCAGCGTGCTCCTCGACGAGGCCACGCGCGCGGCGATGGGCGAGGCGGCCGTACAGGCGGCCCGCAGCTGCGGCTACCGGGGCGCGGGCACGGTGGAGTTCATCGTGCCGGGCGGGGATCCCTCGCAGTACTACTTCATGGAGATGAACACCCGTCTCCAGGTGGAGCACCCGGTCACCGAGCTGATCACCGGGCTCGACCTGGTGGAGTGGCAGCTGCGGGTGGCGGCCGGGGAGAAGCTGGGCTTCGGGCAGGAGGACATCACGCTCACCGGGCACGCGGTCGAGGCCCGGATCTGCGCCGAGGACCCCGCGCGCGGCTTCCTGCCCTCCGGCGGCACGGTCCTGCTGCTGAACGAGCCCCAGGGCGACGGCGTCCGCACCGACTCCGGGCTCAGCGAGGGCACCGAGGTCGGCAGCCTCTACGACCCGATGCTGTCCAAGGTGATCGCGTACGGACCGGACCGGGAGAGCGCGCTCAGGAAGCTGCGGGCGGCCCTCGCGGAGACGGTCACGCTGGGCGTGCAGACCAACGCGGGCTTCCTGCGGCGGCTGCTGGCCCATCCGGCGGTCGTGGCGGGGGACCTGGACACCGGGCTGGTGGAGCGCGTGGTGGACGAGCTGGTCGCCACGGACGTACCGGACGAGGTGTACGAGGCGGCGGCCGCCGTACGGCTGGAGGCGCTGAAGCCCCGCGCGGAGGGCTGGACCGACCCCTTCTCGGTGCCGAGCGGCTGGCGGCTCGGCGGCACCCCGAAGCCGCCCGCCTTCCACCTCCGGGTGCAGGAACCCCTGACGTACACCCCCCGGGGCACCCACACGCTCACCGGCGACCGGGTGACCGTCACGCTCGACGGCGTCCGGCACACCTTCCACCATGCCGCCGACTGGGTGGGCCGCGACGGCGACGCCTGGCAGGTGCGGGACCACGACCCGGTGGCCGCGTCCCTCAGCCGGTCCGCGCACGCCGGTGCCGACTCGCTCACCGCGCCGATGCCCGGCACGGTGACCGTGGTCAAGGTGGCCGTCGGCGACGAGGTGGCCGCCGGGCAGAGCCTGCTGGTGGTGGAGGCGATGAAGATGGAGCACGTCATCTCCGCCCCGCACGCCGGCACGGTCGCCGAGCTGGACGTGACCGCGGGCACGACGGTCGCGATGGACCAGGTGCTGGCCGTCATCGCACCGCACGAGGAGGTGGCGCAGTGACCGCCGAGGGACTGCCCATGGTCGTACCGGCAACGGACCTGCCCGCCCGGGTGCGCATCCACGAGGTCGGCGCCCGCGACGGCCTGCAGAACGAGCAGCGGACCGTACCGGCCGAGATCAAGGCGGAGTTCATCCGCCGGCTGGCCGACGCAGGCCTGACGACCATCGAGGCGACGAGCTTCGTGCACCCCAGGTGGGTGCCCCAACTGGCCGACGCCGAGGAGCTGTTCCCGATGGTCAGCGACCTCACGGAGGTCGCGCTGCCCGTGCTGGTCCCCAACCGGCGAGGCCTGGACCGGGCGCTGGCGCTCGGCGCCGACCGGGTCGCCGTCTTCGCCAGCGCCACCGAGTCCTTCGCGAAGGCCAACCTCAACCGCACCGTGGACGAGTCGCTGGCGGTGTTCGAGCCGGTGGTGCGGCTGGCGAAGGACCGGGGCGTGCACGTGCGCGGCTATGTGTCGATGTGCTTCGGCGACCCGTGGGAGGGCGCCGTCCCGCTGCACCAGGTCGCCCGGGTCTGCACGGCCCTCAAGGACATGGGCTGCGACGAACTGAGCCTCGGCGACACGATCGGCGTGGCCACGCCCGGCCATGTGCTGGAACTGCTCAACCTGCTCAACGAGGAGGGCGTGCCGACCGACATGATCGGCGTGCACTTCCACGACACCTACGGCCAGGCGCTCGCGAACACCTACGCGGCGCTGGAACACGGCGTGACGACGATCGACGCGTCCGCCGGAGGCCTCGGCGGCTGCCCGTACGCGAAGTCCGCCACCGGCAACCTCGCCACCGAGGACCTCGTGTGGATGCTGCAGGGCCTCGGTATCGAGACCGGGGTCGACCTCGGCCGTCTGACCGCCACGAGCGTGTGGATGGCCGCCCATCTGGACCGGCCCAGCCCGTCCCGTACCGTCCGCGCTCTCTCCCACAAGGACCAGTGATCAGCATGGACCACCGTCTCAGCCCCGAGCTGGAGGAACTCCGCCGTACGGTGGAGGCGTTCGCGCACGACGTCGTGGCGCCGAAGATCGGCGACTTCTACGAGCGGCACGAGTTCCCGTACGAGATCGTCCGCGAGATGGGCCGCATGGGCCTGTTCGGGCTGCCGTTCCCGGAGGAGTACGGCGGCATGGGCGGCGACTACCTGGCGCTCGGCATCGCCCTGGAGGAACTGGCGCGGGTGGACTCGTCCGTGGCGATCACTCTGGAGGCGGGTGTCTCGCTGGGCGCGATGCCGCTGCACCTGTTCGGCACCGAGGCGCAGAAGCGCCAGTGGCTGCCCCGCCTGTGCTCGGGCGAGATGCTGGGCGCGTTCGGCCTGACCGAGCCGGACGGCGGCAGCGACGCGGGCGCGACCCGGACGACGGCCCGCCTGGACCCGGACACGAACCAATGGGTGATCAACGGCACGAAGTGCTTCATCACCAACTCGGGCACGGACATCACGGGGTTGGTGACGGTCACCGCCGTCACCGGCCGCAAGCCGGACGGCAGGCCGCGGATCTCGGCGATCATCGTCCCGTCCGGCACCCCCGGTTTCACAGTGGCGGCTCCCTACTCGAAGGTCGGCTGGAACGCCTCCGACACCCGCGAGCTGTCCTTCCAGGACGTGCGTGTGCCGGCCGCCAACCTGCTCGGCGAGGAGGGCCGGGGCTACGCCCAGTTCCTGCGGATTCTGGACGAGGGCCGCATCGCCATCGCGGCCCTCGCCACCGGTCTGGCCCAGGGCTGCGTGGACGAGTCGGTGAAGTACGCGAAGGAACGCCACGCCTTCGGCCGTCCCATCGGCGCCAACCAGGCCATCCAGTTCAAGATCGCCGACATGGAGATGAAGGCCCACACGGCCCGCCTCGCCTGGCGCGACGCGGCGAGCCGCCTGGTCGCCGGCGAACCCTTCAAGAAGGAGGCGGCGCTGGCCAAGCTGTACTCCTCCACCGTCGCCGTCGACAACGCCCGCGACGCCACCCAGATCCACGGCGGCTACGGCTTCATGAACGAGTACCCGGTGGCCCGCATGTGGCGCGACTCCAAGATCCTGGAGATCGGCGAGGGCACGAGCGAGGTCCAGCGGATGCTCATCGCCCGGGAGTTGGGGCTGGTGAGCTAGGCGCCAGGGCGGCCGGATCGGCGGGGAACAACACCGACCACTGGACACCAAGGAAGGTTAGGCTAACCTTTCTTCGAACCTGTCCGGCGGGCGCTTCGCCCCGTTCGAAAGCAGTCATACCCATGCCCCGTGCCCGTGCCCCCCAGCTCACTCGCCGCGGCCTCCTCGCCGCCGGCGGCGCCGTCGGACTCGGTGCCGCGCTCGCCGCCTGCGGGGACGGCAAAGGCAAAGACAGCGGCTCCGGCAAGGGCACGACGGCCGCCAGGTCCGGACCCTGGTCCTTCAAGGACGACCGCGGCACGACCGTGAACCTGGACAAGGTCCCCGCGAACATCGTCGCCTTCACCGGTGTCGGCGCCGCGCTCCACGACTACGGCATCCAGGTCAAGGGCGTCTTCGGCCCGACGACGACCAAGGACGGCAAGGCCGACGTCCAGGCCGGCGACATGGACGTCAGCAAGGTGACGGTCCTCGGCAACGCCTGGGGCCAGTTCAGCATCGAGAAGTACGCCTCGCTCGCGCCGGACGTGCTGATCACGACGATGTTCGACGACGCCGGCACCCTCTGGTACGTCCCCGAGGAGTCGAAGAAGGAGATCGCCCAACTGGCCCCCACCATCGGCATCTCCGTCTACGACCGACAGCTCACCCAGCCGCTGCAGCGCATGTGGTACCTGGCCGCATCGCTCGGGGCGGACATGAAGGCCGCGAAGGTGACCGACGCCAAGAAGCGGTTCGAGGCCGCGGCGGCCCGGCTGCGGGCCGCGGCCAAGGCCAAGCCCGAGATCAGGGTGATGGCCGGCAGCGCCAGCGACCAGCTGTTCTACGTCTCCGGCACCAACCTCTCCATCGACCTGGAGTACTTCAAGGCCCTCGGCGTGAACTTCGTCGAGCCGCCGGAGAGCGCGAAGAAGCAGGGCGGCGGCTGGTACGAGTCGCTGAGCTGGGAGAACGTCGACAAGTACAAGGCCGACATGATCATGATGGACGACCGGTCCTCGGCCCTCCAGCCGGCCGACATCACCAAGCCGACGTGGAAGAAGCTGCCCGCGGTGAAGGCGGGGCAGGTCATCGCGCGGTCTCCGGAGCCGATCCTGTCGTACGACAAGTGCGTACCGCTGCTCACGAGTCTGGCCGAGGCCCTGGAGAAGGCGAAGAAGGTCGCCTGACCGGCAGAACCCCTGACAAAGCCCTGAATCCGACCCTCAGGAGCATCACATGACGACGGCCGTGGCCGCCCCGTTCCGTTTCTTTTCTCTGCACGTTGTACGGACCCGGCGGCTGGGGCCGTCGCTGGTCCGCGTCACCTTCGGCGGGCCCGATCTGCACGCCTTCCACTCCCTCGGGCGCGACCAGTCCCTGTCCCTCTTCCTGCCGCACCCGGGTCAGCCGGAGCCCGTCGTCCCCCTGGACCTGGGTGACGGCTGGTGGCAGGCCTGGCGGGAACTGCCCGATGACGTGCGGGCGGTGATGCGGTCGTACACCCTGCGTGCCCTGCGCCGGAACCCCGACGAGATCGACATCGACTTCGTTCTGCACACCCCGGCGGGCCCCGCCTCCCGCTGGGCCTCCCGTGCCACCCCCGGCGACCGTGTGCTGCTGCTCGGACCCGCCGTCGCCGACAACCGGGCGATCCGCTTCCGCCCGCCCGAGGACACCGATCTCGTCGTCCTGTGGGGTGACGAGACCGCCGTACCGGCCGCGACCGCGATCCTCGAGTCCCTCCCGGCCGGCATCCGGGTCCAGGCCTGGCTGGAGGTGCCGCACGCCGGTGACATCCAGGACGTGCGCACGGAGGCCGACGCGGAGATCACGTGGCTCGTACGGCACGACGGGTCCCCCATGGCCGTCGACGCCGTACGGGCCGCCCGACTCCCCCGGGCCGAGCGGCCGTACGTGTGGCTCGCGGGCGAGTCGGGCCGGGTCAAGGCGCTGCGGCGGCACTTCGTCGGCGAGCGCGGGGCGGACCGGCGGCGGGTGACCTTCGTCGGGTACTGGCGGCAGGGGATGACCGAGGAAGAGCTGCGCGTCGCGGAGTAACCCCCTGCGCGTGACGCCGGTCACGGATGAGGCATGCCTTGATCCAAAAAACTTAGGTTAGGCTAACCTAAGTCGAGAAACGGACTCCCGTTCAGACCCCCAACGGACTGTCCCCCCGGAGGACCTCCACATGCGCTCGCACCTGCTCAATGGCCTCACCGCGGAGCACTACCGAAGCTCCGTGACCGAAGGAGTCGAGCGGGTGGCGGCCAAACTCGCCACCACCGACCGTCCGTTCACCGGCGTCACCGTCGACGCCCTCTTCCCCCGGGTCGACGCCATCGACCTGGACCGCCCGCTCGGCGACACCGCCGCCGTCCTGGACGAGCTGGAGGACGTCTACCTCCGCGACGCGGTCTACTTCCACCACCCCCGCTACCTCGCCCACCTCAACTGCCCGGTCGTCATCCCGGCGGTGCTCGGCGAGGCCGTGCTCTCGGCGGTCAACTCCTCCCTCGACACCTGGGACCAGTCGGCCGGCGGCACCCTCATCGAGCGCAAGCTCATCGACTGGACGGCCGCCCGGATCGGCCTCGGACCCGCCGCCGACGGCGTGTTCACCTCCGGCGGCACCCAGTCCAACCTCCAGGCGCTGCTGCTGGCGCGGGAGGAGGCCAAGACCGACGGCCTCGCCGACCTGCGGATCTTCGCCTCCGAGGTCAGCCACTTCAGCGTGCAGAAGTCCGCCAAGCTGCTCGGGCTCGGCCAGGACGCGGTCGTCCCCGTCCCCGTCGACCACGACAAGCGGCTGCAGACCGTCGCCCTCGCCCGCGAGCTGGAGCGCTGCCGGCGCGACGGGCTGGTGCCGATGGCGGTCGTCGCCACCGCCGGCACCACCGACTTCGGCTCCATCGACCCGCTCCCGGAGATCGCCGGGCTGTGCTCCCAGTACGGCGTGTGGATGCACGTCGACGCGGCCTACGGCTGCGGGCTGCTCGCCTCCCTCAAGCACCGGAGCCGTATCGACGGCATCGAGCGCGCCGATTCCGTCACCGTCGACTACCACAAGTCCTTCTTCCAGCCGGTGAGTTCGTCCGCCCTGCTGGTGCGGGACGCGGCGACCCTGCGCCACGCCACCTACCACGCGGACTACCTCAACCCCCGCCGCATGGTGCAGGAACGCATCCCCAACCAGGTCGACAAGTCCCTGCAGACCACCCGCCGCTTCGACGCCCTCAAGCTGTGGATGACCCTGCGCACCATGGGCGCGGACGGCGTCGGGCAGCTCTTCGACGAGATCTGCGACCTCGCGGCCGAGGGCTGGAAGCTGCTCGCCGCCGACCCCCGCTTCGACGTCGTCGTCGAGCCCGCCCTGTCCACCCTCGTCTTCCGCTACATCCCGGCGGCGGTCACCGACCCGGCCGAGATCGACCGTGCCAACCTCCACGCCCGCAAGGCCCTGTTCGCCTCCGGTGACGCCGTGGTCGCGGGCACCAGGGTGGGCGGCCGCCACTACCTGAAGTTCACCCTGCTCAACCCCGAGACGACGCCGGCCGACATCGCCGCCGTCCTCGACCTGATCGCCGGCCACGCCGAGCAGTACCTGGGAGAGTCCCTTGACCGCGCGTCCTGAAGCCCTGGAAAAGACGTACGACTTCGTCGGGATCGGGCTCGGCCCCTTCAACCTCGGCCTCGCCTGCCTCACCGAGCCCATCGCCGGCCTGGACGGGGTCTTCCTGGAGTCCAAGCCGGACTTCGAGTGGCACGCCGGGATGTTCCTGGACGGCGCCCACCTCCAGACCCCGTTCCTGTCGGACCTGGTCACCCTCGCCGACCCGACGTCGCCGTACTCCTTCCTCAACTACCTGAAGGAGAAGGGCAGACTGTACTCGTTCTACATCCGCGAGAACTTCTATCCGCTGCGGGTGGAGTACGACGACTACTGCCGCTGGGCGGCGGCCAGGCTCGGCAGCGTGCGCTTCGGCACGACGGTCACCGAGGTGACGTACGAGGACGAGGTGTACGTCGTCCGCACCGAGCGCGGCGAAACGTTCCGCTGCCGTCACCTGGTCCTCGGCACGGGAACGACCCCCTACCTCCCGCCGGCCTGCCGCGACCTGGCCGGGGACTTCCTGCACAACTCCCAGTACATGCACCGCAAGGCGGAGCTGCAGGCGAAGGAGTCCATCACGATCGTCGGCAGCGGCCAGAGCGCGGCCGAGATCTACCACGAGCTGCTCGCCGAGATCGACGTCCACGGCTACCAGCTCAACTGGGTCACCCGCTCACCGCGGTTCTTCCCGCTGGAGTACACCAAGCTGACCCTGGAGATGACCTCCCCGGACTACATCGACTACTTCCGGGCGCTGCCCGAGGAGACCCGCTACCGGCTGGAGAAGCAGCAGAAGGGCCTGTTCAAGGGCATCAACTCGGATCTGATCGACTCGATCTTCGACCTGCTCTACCAGAAGAACCTCACCGGACCCGTGCCGACCCGGTTGCTCACCAACTCCAGCCTGCGCAGCGCCACCTACGCGGACGGCGAGTACACCCTCGGCTTCCACCAGGACGAGCAGGACAAGGACTTCGAGATCCGCACCGAGGGCCTGCTGCTGGCCACCGGCTACCACTACGAGCCCCCGGCCTTCCTCGCGCCGATCCGCGACCGCCTCCGCTTCGACGGCCACGGCCGCTTCGACGTCGCCCGCAACTACGCCATCGACGTCACCGGCCGCGGCGTCTTCCTGCAGAACGCCGGCGTCCACACCCACAGCATCACCAGTCCCGACCTGGGCATGGGCGCGTACCGCAACGCGTACATCCTCCGCGAGCTGCTCGGCACCGAGTACTACCCGGTCGAGAAGACGATCGCCTTCCAGGAGTTCGCCGTATGAGGTTCACCTTCCGCCCCCTCGACCCCCTGCGGGACGCCGAGCTGCTGCACCGCTGGGTCACCCATCCCAAGGCGGCCTTCTGGATGATGCAGGACGCCGGACTCCAGGACGTCGAGCGCGAGTACCTGCGGATCGCGGCCCACGAGCACCACCATGCCCACCTCGGCCTGCACGAGGGCGAGCCCGCCTTCCTGATGGAGAGGTACGACCCCCGGTACGTCGAGCTGGCCGGCCTGTACGACCCGGAGCCCGGCGACGTCGGCATGCACTTCCTGGTCGCGCCGGCCGACCGGCCGATCCACGGTTTCACCCGGGCCGTCATCACCGCCGTGCTGGACGAGCTGTTCGCCGACCCGCGCACCCGGCGCGTCGTGGTCGAGCCGGACGTGCGCAACACGGCGGTGCACGCCCTGAACGAAGCGGTGGGCTTCGTGCCCGTGCGCGAGATCCAGAAGCCGGAGAAGAGGGCATTGCTCAGCTTCTGCACCCGAGAACAGTTCCTGGCGGCCCGAGGAGCGGCGGCATGACCCTGTCCGACGCCGTGGCGCACCTCTCCCCCGAACGCTGGGAGCAGGCCAACCGCCTCCTGCTCCGCAAGGCTCTCGCCGAGTTCGCGCACGAGCGGCTGATCACTCCCGAGGAGGACGGCGAGCAGTACGTCGTACACAGCGACGACCATCTGACCCACTACCGCTTCACCGCCACGCGCCGCGCCCTCGACCACTGGCAGGTCGACACGGACTCGATCACCCGGCACCGCGCGGGGAGGGAACTCCCGCTCGCCGCCCTGGACTTCTTCATCGAGCTGAAGGAGTCCCTGGGCCTGAGCGACGAGATCCTGCCGGTCTACCTGGAGGAGATCTCCTCCACCCTCTCCGGCACCTGCTACAAGCTCACCAAACCGAAGGTGACCTCCGCCGAGCTGGCCCGCCGGGGCTTCCAGGCCATCGAGACCGGGATGACCGAGGGCCACCCCTGCTTCGTCGCGAACAACGGGCGGCTCGGGTTCGGCATCCACGAGTACCTGTCGTACGCGCCCGAGACCGCGAGCCCCGTCCGGCTGGTGTGGCTGGCCGCACACCGCTCGCGGGCCGCGTTCACGGCCGGTGCGGGGATCGAGTACGAGTCCTTCCTGCGGGAGGAGCTGGGCGAGGGCGCGCTGGCCCGCTTCCACGCCACCCTCACCGACCAGGGCCTGGACCCCGCCGACTACCTGCTCATCCCCGTCCACCCCTGGCAGTGGTGGAACAAGCTCTCCGTCACCTTCGCCGCCGAGGTGGCGCGCCGGCACCTGGTCTGCCTCGGCGAGGGCGACGACGAGTACCTGGCCCAGCAATCCATCCGGACCTTCTTCAACACCTCCCACCCGGAGAAGCACTATGTGAAGACGGCGCTGTCGGTCCTCAACATGGGCTTCATGCGCGGGCTGTCGGCCGCCTACATGGAGGCCACCCCGGCGATCAACGACTGGCTGGCCCAGCTGATCGAGAACGACCCGGTACTGAAGTCCACGGGCCTGAGCATCATCCGCGAGCGGGCGGCCGTCGGCTACCGGCATCTGGAGTACGAGCAGGCCACCGACCGCTACTCGCCGTACCGCAAGATGCTGGCCGCGCTGTGGCGGGAGAGCCCGGTGCCCTCGCTGCGAGGCGGCGAGTCGCTCGCGACCATGGCCTCACTGCTGCACGTCGACCACGAGGGCGCCTCCTTCGCCGGGGCGCTGATCGCCCGCTCGGGCCTGACGCCGACGGGGTGGCTGCGCCGCTACCTCCGCGCCTACTACACCCCGCTCCTGCACAGCTTCTACGCCTACGACCTCGTCTTCATGCCGCACGGCGAGAACGTGATCCTGGTGCTGGAGGACGGGGTCGTGCGGCGGGCGGTCTACAAGGACATCGCCGAGGAGATAGCGGTGATGGACCCGGACGCCGCCCTGCCCCCGCAGGTGCGGCGCATCCGCGTCGACGTCCCGGACGACAAGAAGCTGCTGTCGATCTTCACCGACGTCTTCGACTGCTTCTTCCGCTTCCTCGCCGCGAACCTGGCCACCGAGGGGGTCCTGGCGGAGGACGCCTTCTGGCGCACGGTCGCGGAGGTCACCCGCGAGTACCAGGAGGCGAACCCCGAACTGTCCGACCGGTTCCGGCAGTACGACCTGTTCGCCCCCGAGTTCGCCCTGTCCTGCCTGAACCGCCTCCAGCTGCGCGACAACCGCCAGATGGTGGACCTCGCCGACCCCTCGGGCGCGCTGCAGCTGGTGGGCACCCTGAAGAACCCGCTCGCCGGCCTTTTGAGTGCCTAATGTCCGAATTGAGCCACTCTGTCGTGAGGTCCGCTTATTTCCCCATTTAAGCAGTTGAGTCGCTTAACCTGCGACACGTGACTCAATTCACTTACGAAGCTCCCTAGGATCGCGGACGGCCATTTGCTTCCGGGAATACCACTATCCGGGCGGATGCCGGCGACCCGGAGAACTAAGCGGGTTAGTAAAAGGAGTAATTGCCGAAACTTATTCCCGGCGGCTATGAATATCCCCGCCGCAGCGCACCGCTAAACGAACGTGGTGCAGTTTGCCGAGGGGGACCGGCAACTGCGGGTGATCCAATTCTCGGAAAAGGACCGCTCCATGCCCCGTCATGCCCGCAAGCGCTCTCCCCGGACGCGCCGGTTCCTCACCGGCGGCGCCATCAGCGTCGGCACCCTCGTCATGGCCTGCACGGCCGCGACGGGCAGCGCCCAGGCCGCCACCGCCGCCGCGCCCAGCTACACCGTCAAGGCCGGCGACCACCTGGCCTCGATCGCCCGCGCCCTCAAGGTGCCGGGCGGCTGGCCGGCCATCGCGTCCGCCAACCACCTCAGCAGCCCCTACTCGCTCCTGCCGGGCCAGGTCCTCACCCTGCCCGCCGGCTCGGCGGCCCCGGCCAAGGCGGCCACGACCAAGGCCGCACCGGCGAGCACCTCGTCCGCCACCGGCTACGCCAACAACCTGGACGGCTGGATCAAGCAGGCGCTGGCGATCATGGCGCAGAACCACATCCCGGGCACCTACAACGGCATCTACCGCAACATCATCCGGGAGTCCTCCGGCAACCCGAACGCCATCAACAACTGGGACTCCAACGCCGCCAAGGGCACCCCGTCCAAGGGCCTGCTCCAGGTGATCCAGCCGACGTTCGACGCCTACCACGTGCCGGGCACCTCGACGAACATCTACGACCCGGTCGCCAACATCACCGCCGCGTGCAACTACGCGTACCACCGCTACGGCTCGATCGACAACGTGTTCAGCGCGTACTGACGGCCGATTCCCCCATGGCCGGATCGGCAATTCAAGAGGGCGGGTACCTGCCTCTGAATTGCACTGGCAAGGCATGTCGGGCTGTTGTCCCGGCTGTTCGCCCAGCGCGCCCGGGCCGCTCCACGCAGCGGCCCGGGCGCGTGCGTTCACCGGTTGCGTTCACCGGTGCGTTCTCCGCTCAGTTCGCCGGCCAGGGGACCTGCGGTGAGCGGTAGTACGTGATGCCGAGGGCGTCCCAGCGGGGGGCCTGGGCGGCCAGGCGGAGTCTGTAGGTGTTCCAGTCGTGCGTGGCGGCCGGGGACCAGCCCAGTTCGGCCGCCCCCGGGAGGCGGGGGAACGCCATGTACTCGATGTCGGCGTCGGTCTTCAGGGTCTCCGACCACAGCGGGGCCTCCACTCCCCGGACGGCCGAGGCCGGGACGCCGGGAAGGTAGCCGCCCGGGTTCCAGTCGTACGACCGCTGCACCTCGACGTAACCGGCCCACTTGGTGCCCAGCACGGTGCCGCTGGTGTACTTCATGTCCAGGTAGACCCGGTCCGCCGGGGACAGGATCAGCCCGGTGCCGTTCTGGGCGGCCTGGGCGACCTGTGCCTTCTCGGCCGCGCTGGTGCTGTCCAGGCCCCAGTACTGGGCGAGGGCGCCCTTGGCGGGGTGGGCGCCGGTGAGCTGGTGCCAGCCGATGACCGTCTTGCCGTACTTGGCGACGATCGGCTGCACGCGGTCCATGAACTTCACGTAGTCGGGGTGGCTGGTGGAGTGGGCCTCGTCGCCGCCGATGTGGAGGTAGCGGCCGGGGGTGAGCGCGGCCAGCTCCCTGATCACGTCGTCCGCGAAGGTGTAGGTGACCTCCTTCGGCACGCACAGCGAGCTGAAGCCGACCTGGGTGCCGGTGTACAGCGGGGGTGCCACGCCGTCGCAGTTGAGGTCGGCGTAGGAGGCGAGGGCCGCGTTGGTGTGGCCGGGCATGTCGATCTCGGGCACGACCTCCAGATAGCGGGAGGCGGCGTAGGAGACGATGTCCCGGTACTGGTCCTTGGTGTAGGAGCCGCCCTTGCCGCCGCCGACCTCGGTGGAGCCGCCGTAGGCCGCGAGGCGCGGCCAGGAGTCGACGGCGATGCGCCAGCCCTGGTCGTCGCTGAGGTGCAGATGCAGTTCGTTGATCTTGTAGAGGGCGAGCTGGTCGATGTAGCGCTTGACCTGGGCGACGGTGAAGAAGTGCCGGGAGACGTCCAGCATGGCGCCCCGGTAGGAGTAGCGGGGGCGGTCCTCCACGGTGCCGCCGGCGATCTGCCAGGGGCCCTTCTGCACGGTCTTCTTCTCGACGGCGGCCGGGAGCAGCTGACGCAGCGTCTGGACGCCGTGGAAGAGGCCGGCGGGCGCGCTCGCGGTGATGGTGACGCCGGCCGGGCCGCTGTGCAGCCGGTAGCCCTCGGCACCGAAGTCACCCTGGGCCAGGTGCAGCCGGATGCCCCCTGTGCCGTGGTCGGTGAGCGGCAGCCGGTAGCCGGTGGAGGGCCGCAGGATGCCGGTGAGATACGCGCCGATCCGGCGGACCTCGGCGGAGTCGTCGACGCGCACGCCGGTCGCCCAGGTGATGCGGTACGGGGCACCGCCGGGCTCGACCGAGGCGGGCGCGGGGACCACCCGGTCCAGCGGTGTCGGGGCGGCCGCCTGTGCCGCGGGCGCCGCGCCGAGGGAGAAGCCCCCGGCGGCCGCCAGAAGCAGCAGTGATCCGAGGATGCGGGTCGTCCGGGGAGTCGTGCTGTGGTTGCGTCTCACATGCGCTCCCTTCAGATGTGGTCGAGACCACTCTCCCGCAGATCCGGTGAAACAATCCCCCCATGGCGGAAATCATCCAGAAGGACGGCACCTGGGCCTTCGACGGCGATGCCCTGCGGCTCACCCCGGGACGGGACAAGAACGTGAGCCTGCTCCGCCGGGAGCTGGGCGAACTCGTCGTACCACTGGGGGCGTTGGCCGGTGTCTCCTTCGAGCAGGGGCGGAAGTCGGGACGGCTCAGGCTGCGGCTGCGCGACGGCGCCGATCCGCTGACGCAGGCCACCGGCGGCCGGCTCGCCGAGCCGAACGACCCGTACCAGCTGACGGTGGAGTCCGACCGGTACGGCGTCGCCGAGTACTTCGCGGACGAGGTGCGCAACGCGCTCCTGCTGGACGGGGTTTCACCGGACCCGGTCGCCGAGTACCTGCTGCCGGGACCACCGCTGCCGGTGTCCGCCTCGGCCGGGGACGGCACGGCGGCCTTCGACGGGGAGCGGGTGCGGCTGGAGTGGAACTGGAAGACCGAGAACGCCAAGGCGAACGTCGGTACCCGGACCATACCGCTCGCGGACGTCCTCGGTGTGGAGTGGCAGCCGGCGGCCGGACTGGAGAACGGGTATCTGCGCTTCCTGGTGCGCGGTGCCCCGGTGACGGCGACGGCCAAGTACGACCCGAACGCGGTCGAGCTGTGGGGCTTCAAGAAGGACCCGCTGATGGCCCTGGTGGCCGCCGCCGTACAGGCGCGGCTGCCGCACCCTGCGGCGGGGGCGGGCGTGCGGAAGGAGCCCTCGCGGCTCACCGGGGAGCCGGAGCCCGCCGAGAGCGAGCACGACGCCCTGCTGCGGCGCCTGCGCGAGCTGGGTGAGCTGCACCGCGACGGGGTGCTGACGGACGAGGAGTTCACCCTGGCCAAGCAGGCGGTCCTCAAGCGCATATGAGAGCGCGTGCGAGGACCGCCCGCCGTCCGGCTCAGGGTGTCACTTGGCCGTGCGGGACACCGTGAAGTGGTCGATGCGGTCGCCGCTCTCGGCGATGCCCGACACCTTCAGCGTGGTCTGGCGGCCCTTCGGCGCGGGGCACACGTCCACACGCAGGAAGGAGTAGTTGAGGTAGCGCACCCGGGACCAGGTGACGGTCTCGTTGACCTTGCCGTCCTTGGTGTTGACGAAGGAGGCGACGGAGTCCACCTCGTGCTCGTGGCCCTCGTAGGAGTCCGGGGCGCTGAACGCGTACAGGCTGCGGCCCGCCGCGCCGGCGGTGACGTAGACCACGCCCTCCGTCTCGGGGTAGGCGGTGCCGCCGATCGGGAGCTTCTTGGTGACCTGGTTGCCCTTGATCACGTCGGTACGCTCGTACTGGTGGTTGTGGCCGTTGATGACCAGGTCCACCTGGTACTTCTCGAACAGCGGCACCCACTCCTGGCGCACGCCCCCCTCCGAGGCGTGCGCCGTGGACGTGCAGTACGCGCAGTGGTGGAAGAACACGATGACGAAGTCGATGTCGTCACGGTCCCGGAACGTCTTCAGCTGGGCCTCGAACCATTTGGTCTGCGTTCCTCCGGATATGCCCAGGTTCGCCGGGATCTCGAAGGAGACGTCGTTGGGGTCCAGCGAGATGACCGCGGTGTTGCCGTACACGAAGGAGTACACACCCGGCAGGTTCTTCGCGTCCGGGCCGTTGTCCGGGAGGGTCCAGCGGGCCTCCTCGCCGCCGTAGCCGTTGGGCGAGTACCAGGCCTCCATGTCGTGGTTGCCGTAACTGACCATCCACGGGACCTGCTTGGCGACCGACTCGGTCTGGTAGAGGAACTGGTCCCAGGTGCGCGAGTCGAAGCCCGTGTCGGTGGTCTTGCCCTGGCCGGCCGGGTCGCCGTACGCGATGTCGCCGGCGTGCAGGTGGAAGGCCGGGTTCTGGCCGAGGATCAGGGCGTTGTTGGCCAGGCCGTGGTAGCCCACACCCTCGTCACCGAAGGCGGTGAAGGTGAACGGCGCCTTGTGGGCGGGGGCGGTGGTGAAGGTGCCCAGGGTGCCGAGCAGGTGCCGCTCGGCCGGGTCGAAGCCCTCGTGGCCGACGCCGTAGTAGTAGGTCCGCCCGGGGCGCAGGTGGGTGAGCCTGGCGTGCAGGTAGTACTGCGTGTGGTCGCCGCTCGCGCCGACGCCGGCCGGGGTGTAGAGGCTGCGGACCTCGGCCTCGATCTTGCGGGAGAGGTCCCAGGGGTGGGCGCCGATGCGGATGAACGGCTTCTTCACTGCGACCGGGACCTGCCAGGAGACCGTCATCTCGGTGCGCGGGTCGTTGCCGTAGGCGAGGTGGCGGCCGAAGGGGGCGACGAGGGCGCCGTCGACCGTCTCGGCGGCGGGGGCGGTGGCCTGCGTCGGCACCGCCGCCTGGGCGGTGGCGCCCGGCACGAACGCGCCACCCGCGACGGCGCCGAGCGTGACGGCGCCGCCTCTGATCATGGTGCGCCGGGAGAATCTGGCGCGCAGGTACTCGTGCTGCTCGGCCATGCTCATGCGCGCGGCCAGCTTCTCCGGTACTCCCATACGAGGAATGTCCATGGCGTCCGAAACTCGTGGGTCCGGGCAACGAGACGCAGGACACAGCATGGACGTCGTACGAACAGAGATCCAACAGCCCCGCACCGGACCTCTGCCCGAAATCGGGCACGATTCTTGCGAAACCGGCTGCCTTACTCCAGGATCTACCGGGTGCACGACGAACTCGTTGATCACCTGACGCGGTCCACACCCCTGAGCAGGGGCGAGGCGCTGCGGGTGATCCAGGACGTGCTCGCCTTCTTCGACGAGTCGACGGAGGACTACGTCCGGCGCCGCCACCGCGAGCTCCAGGCCCAGGGCCTGGTGAACGCGGAGATCTTCGAACAGATCGCGGCGGACCTCAGGTATCGAGCGGTGGCACCGCCCGAGCTGACGCTCAGGCAGCTGCGCCGCATCGTCTACGGCTAGGAATACCCATATATGTGCGGAATTGTCGGATACATCGGGAAGCGTGACGTCGCCCCTCTCCTCCTGGAGGGCCTGCAGCGGCTGGAATACCGCGGCTACGACTCCGCGGGCATCGTCGTCACCTCCCCGAAGACGCCCGGCCTGAAGATGGTCAAGGCCAAGGGCCGGGTGCGCGACCTGGAGGCCAAGGTCCCGGCGCGCTTCAAGGGCACGACCGGTATCGCCCACACCCGCTGGGCCACCCACGGCGCCCCCTCCGACGTCAACGCCCACCCGCACATGTCGGCCGACAACAAGGTCGCCGTCGTGCACAACGGCATCATCGACAACGCCGCCGACCTGCGCCGCAAGCTGGAGGCGGACGGCGTCGAGTTCCTCTCCGAGACCGACACCGAGGTCCTCACCCACCTGATCGCCCGCTCCTCGGCCGAGAAGCTGGAGGACAAGGTCCGCCAGGCGGTCCGCGTGATCGAGGGCACCTACGGCATCGCCGTGCTGCACGCCGACTTCCCCGACCGGATCGTGGTGGCCCGCAACGGCTCCCCGGTCGTCCTCGGCATCGGCGACAAGGAGATGTTCGTCGCCTCCGACATCGCCGCCCTGGTCGCCCACACCCGCCAGATAGTGACCCTCGACGACGGCGAGATGGCCACCCTCAAGGCCGACGACTTCCGCACCTACACCACCGAGGGCACGCGCACCACCGCCGAGCCCACCACGGTGGAGTGGGAGGCCGAGTCGTACGACATGGGCGGCCACGACACCTACATGCACAAGGAGATCTTCGAGCAGGCCGACGCCGTGGACCGCGTGCTGCGCGGCCGCATCGACGACCGCTTCTCCACCGTGCACCTCGGCGGCCTCAACCTGGACGCCCGCGAGGCCCGGCAGATCCGCCGGGTGAAGATCCTCGGCTGCGGCACCTCGTACCACGCGGGCATGATCGGCGCCCAGATGATCGAGGAGCTGGCCCGTATCCCCGCCGACGCCGAGCCGGCCTCCGAGTTCCGCTACCGCAACGCGGTCGTGGACCCCGACACCCTGTACGTGGCCGTCTCCCAGTCCGGTGAGACGTACGACGTCCTCGCCGCCGTCCAGGAGCTGAAGCGCAAGGGCGCCAAGGTCTTCGGCGTCGTCAACGTGGTCGGCTCCGCGATCGCCCGCGAGGCGGACGCCGGCATCTACGTGCACGCCGGCCCCGAGGTCTGCGTGGTGTCGACCAAGTGCTTCACCAACATGACGGTCGCCTTCGCGCTGCTCGCCCTGCACCTGGGCCGCACCCGTGACCTCTCGGTCCGCGACGGCAAGCGGATCATCGAGGGCCTGCGCAAGCTGCCCGAGCAGATCACCGAGATCCTCAAGCAGGAGGAGCAGATCAAGGAGCTGGCGGAGCTGTACGCCGACGCCCGCTCGATGCTCTTCATCGGCCGCGTGCGGGGCTATCCGGTGGCCCGCGAGGCCTCCCTGAAGCTCAAGGAGGTCTCCTACATCCACGCCGAGGCCTACCCGGCCTCCGAGCTGAAGCACGGCCCGCTGGCCCTGATCGAGCCGGCCCTGCCCACGGTCGCGATCGTCCCCGACGACGACCTGCTGGAGAAGAACCGCGCGGCACTGGAGGAGATCAAGGCCCGCAGCGGCAAGATCCTCGCGGTGGCCCACCAGCACCAGGAGAAGGCCGACCAGACGATCGTCGTGCCGAAGAACGAGGACGAACTCGACCCCATCCTGATGGGCATCCCGCTCCAGCTCCTCGCGTACCACACGGCGAAGGCCCTGGGCCGGGACATCGACAAGCCCCGCAACCTCGCCAAATCGGTGACGGTGGAGTAGGTTCACGCGACCGCCGAAGCGACAATTGAGCAACCCCCGCGGCGAGCAACCACGTCCGCGAGAGCGGCGCCGGTTCAGGCACAAAAAGGGGACCCCACGTGTGCCACCAAACACGTGGGGGTCCCTTCAGTGCTGCTCGGATCAGCCGGCGGCCGTCACCCCCCGGCCCGCAGCACGACCAGGAAGCGCCGTCGGCCAGTGCGCGAGCGCGGCCGTCGCGGCGTACCAAGCCACCGCGCCGGACACAGCAGCCACCCAGCCGCCGACCTTGGCCAAAGAGGAACTGTCGGCGAAGGCCGCGACGGCCAGCACCAGCATCGCCAGGAACAGCAGCCCGTGCATGACCTGACCGAGGCTGTCCCCGCCGGCGACGGTCAGGGTGAGCGCCACCAGGGCGAAGAGGAGCAGGAAGAGCCCGGCCGCGTTGGCGGAGGAGTGACCGCCCACCGCCCAGGTGAACCACAGCGCGCCGAGGGCCGCGAAGCCCGTGCCGGAAACGCCGTCGCCGCCGCGGAAGGCCAGCAGGCCGACCAGGAACAGAGCAACTCCACCCACGTAGTGGGCCACTGACACGGCATCGGACGCGGCCACACCGTGGATCACGCCTGTCGTACCGAGACCGAACGCCAACAGGGTGATTCCCAGGGCGAGTCGGCCGACCACCGTAGTACTTCCGTTGTCCACGGCGGGCTCCCTTCATGCTGTGCTGTTGCGCGGTGACCGATATATGCCCTTCACAAGGGCACAAACCACCTCTACGCGCGAGTAGTTTCGCGCTGCACAAAGGGAGTTGGGATACGCCGGGGACGACGGTCAGGGAATGACGATCACGGGCCGCCGCGCCCGCTTGGCGAGCCGTCCCGCGACGGAGCCGAAGATGCGGCCGACGATGCCGTGCGTGGAGCCGACGACGATCGCGTCCGCCTCGTACTCCCGCCCCACCTCTTCGAGTTCGTGGCAGATGTCACCGCCCCGCTCGACCAGGATCCACGGCACCTCGGCCAGGTAGTCCGCGCACGCCAGTTCGAGGCCGAGGACCTCGGTGCGATGGTCCGGCACGTCCACGAAGACGGGCGGCTCGCAGCCGGCCCACACGGTGGTGGGCAGCCGGTTGGCGACATGGACGATGATCAGGCCCGAGTGCGAGCGGTGGGCCATGCCGATGGCGTAGGCGAGGGCACGCTCACTGGAGGTGGAACCGTCGAAGCCGACGACGACTCCGTGCCGGAAGGCTGGGTCGCAGACGGGGCGTGGCTCTTCCGCCGCCAGGGGATCGGCCGCCGTGGGGTCGGCGACCGGCCGCTTGCGGTCCGCGGGTTCGAAGAATTCGTGACCGGCCATGGCTGTCTCGGCGTTGTGATCCTTTATGGGTGGGACGACAGTGTGCGGCGGAGCTGTGTCCGGGAAACATCTTCCCAACCCCATACCCTCAAGGGTACGGCGGCACGCCTCCCGAGCCCAGATCCCGCGCACGCTCCGTAAGCGGTCCCCCGACGTCCGTAGGGGTTCACCGGAGCATGCACGAGCGGCGCCCGTAACGCAATGGTTGCTGCCACGTACAGGCTGTTTGCACAGGATGAACAGATGTGACGGCCGGTGACCGACCGCTCGAACACGCGTTGATCCCCGTGAGCCACCGCCACAGGGAGTACGAGTGATGTCCGGACGCCGATCCGCCCCCGAGCCGCACCCCGCGCCGGACACCGTGAGCGATCTGATCCGCTGGGCCGCCTTCAGCTGCGTACTCGTCCCCCTGGTCCTGGTCTGGTACGGCACCTCGCTGGCCGGCGCGGCGGGCGCTGCGCTGAGCCTGGCCGCCGTCACGGCCGTGTGCCGCTTCCTGCTGCGCCGGTCGGAGTGGTGTGCCCAGCGGTACGGGTGGGACGGCGAGCGTTGCCCGAAGCAAAGACGAGGACGTCACACCCGTCGGCGGACACCGGTCGACTGACCTGTTTTCGCACCCCCGAACGCTTCTTTTCAGCCAACTTCTGAATATCGGCGAAGAGGGGCCCCGACCACCCTCCAACCCCCGTTCGACCTGCACGGAAAGGGTCCACGGGCGGATGCGCACCCTACGCGGTTTGGCCACTGCGACAAGGCGCACTTCCCTGCGCGCTCCGCGAGTGCAACGCTTCGTGATCGAATGCTTCACGCCAAGTTGTCATGTCGACAATCTCGGGCGTGTGGAACTGGTCACCGTCAGACCGCGGGAACCAGTAGATTCGATCTTGACTGTCTTTACGGCGGGGGACTCGTGCAGGACCGAGGGGAAACGTGCAGGAGCGACACAACCGAGGAGCCGCGACCACCGAGGGGGGCTTAGCAGTATGAGCCACGACTCCACTGCCGCGCCGGAAGCCGCGGCCCGGAAACTCTCCGGGCGACGCCGCAAGGAGATCGTCGCGGTGCTGCTGTTCAGCGGCGGCCCCATCTTCGAGAGTTCCATACCGCTGTCGGTGTTCGGCATAGACCGCCAGGACGCCGGCGTGCCGCGCTACCGACTGCTGGTCTGCGCCGGCGAGGAGGGCCCGCTGCGGACCACAGGGGGCCTGGAACTCACCGCGCCGCATGGACTGGAGGCGATCACCCGCGCCGGGACGGTCGTCGTACCGGCCTGGCGGTCGATCACCGCGCCGCCACCGGAGGAGGCGCTCGACGCGCTGCGCCGGGCGCACGAGGAGGGTGCCCGCATCGTCGGGCTGTGCACCGGCGCCTTCGTCCTCGCGGCGGCGGGCCTGCTGGACGGCCGCCCGGCGACGACCCACTGGATGTACGCGCCGACGCTGGCCAAGCGCTATCCGTCGGTACACGTCGATCCACGCGAACTCTTCGTGGACGACGGCGACGTCCTGACATCGGCCGGTACGGCGGCCGGAATCGATCTCTGTCTCCACATCGTGCGGACGGACCACGGCAACGAGGCGGCCGGCGCGCTGGCCCGCCGCCTGGTGGTCCCACCGCGCCGGTCGGGCGGTCAGGAGCGCTATCTCGATCGGTCTTTACCGGAGGAGATCGGCGCCGACCCGCTCGCCGAGGTCGTCGCCTGGGCGCTGGAACACCTCCACGAGCAGTTCGACGTGGAGACCCTGGCGGCACGCGCCTACATGAGCCGCCGTACGTTCGACCGCCGGTTCCGCTCGCTGACCGGCAGCGCGCCCCTGCAGTGGCTCATCACTCAGCGGGTCCTGCAGGCACAGCGCCTGCTGGAGACGTCGGACTACTCGGTGGACGAGGTGGCGGGCCGCTGCGGCTTCCGCTCCCCGGTGGCCCTCCGCGGCCACTTCCGCCGCCAGCTCGGCTCGTCCCCCGCCGCCTACCGGGCCGCCTACCGGGCCCGCAGGCCGCAGGGCGACAGGCCGGCCGACGCCGAGCCGCCGCTGCTGCCCTCCGGCCAGCCGGTCACGGGCCTCACAGGCCCCGGCCCGGTGGGCCACGCCCCCGTACTGCACCCGGACCGCGACAGCGGGGTGCCGATGCAGAGCCGCCGCACGGCGGCGGGCGCGGTGGGACTGCTGCCGGGGCCGCGAGCCGGTAGCTGAGAGAGAGGGGGGGCGAGCACAGGCTCGCCCCCTTTTTTTCAGCGTCGGCCGGTACCAGCACGGGGGACCCCAAAAGCCGACGTCAGCTTTAGGGTGGTCGCATGAACGATCGCATGGTGTGGATCGACTGCGAGATGACCGGCCTCTCGCTGTCCGACGACGCTCTCATCGAGGTGGCCGCCCTCGTCACCGACTCCGAGCTGAACGTACTCGGCGAGGGGGTGGACATCGTCATCCGCCCGCCGGACCAGGCGCTGGAGACGATGCCGGAGGTGGTGCGTCAGATGCACACCGCGTCCGGTCTGCTCGCCGAGCTCCCGAACGGCACGACCCTGAAGGACGCCGAGGAGCAGGTCCTCGCGTATGTGAAGGAGTACGTGAAGGAGCCCGGCAAGGCCCCGCTGTGCGGCAACTCCGTCGGCACCGACCGCGGCTTCCTGCTGCGGGACATGCCGACCCTGGAGGACTACCTCCACTACCGGATCGTCGACGTGTCCTCCATCAAGGAGCTGGCCCGCCGCTGGTATCCGAGGGCGTACTTCAACAGCCCGGAGAAGAACGGCAACCACCGGGCCCTCGCCGACATCCGCGAGTCGATCGCCGAGCTGCGCTACTACCGCGAGGCCATCTTCGTCCCGCAGCCCGGCCCGGACTCCGACACCGCGAGGGCGATCGCCGCCAAGCACGTCCTGCCCGCGCGGTGACGACACCTCTGCGCCCTTTCGGGGTCCGCTCGGAGACCTGCGCGAAAACCTGTGCGCGAGCACCCCTTCGGACCCTGTAGACTTCTTCTCGGCCGGTCGGGGAAACGACGAGTTCAACCGCCGGTCGTGGTGGGTGTAGCTCAGCTGGTAGAGCACCTGGTTGTGGTCCAGGATGTCGCGGGTTCGAGTCCCGTCACTCACCCTCACCGGTCAGCCGGTGGCTCCGTCGAGAGACGAGCCACCGGCTGATCCGTTTTCCGGCCCCGGTCCCGGCGAACACGCGGGGCGCCGACGTGGGTTCGGGCACGCGGAGCATCCCTGACGGTCGTGCCCTGGCGGCGGCCGCGCTCCCGATGCCGCCGGTGATCGGCGGAGCCCTCAGTGATCGGCGGGGCGCCGCTGCGGCAGCCGGCCGATGTCCGACACCGGGCCGAGGTGCTCGAGCTTGTCGGGGTTGGAGACGGCGCGGATCGCCCGGATCCTGCCGTCGGCGATGTCGAGCTCGATCACACTGGCCACGCGGCCCTCGGCGTCGTGGATCACGCCGCCCGGGCGGCCGTTGACCCGGGCCGCCTTGAGGAGGGCGCCGAGCCTCCCGACCCGGCGCAGGCCGCCGACCAGCAGCTGGGCGATGGGGCGCGCCTCGGTGATCGACTTCGCGAGCGCCCGCGCCTTGCCGCCGCCGTCCCCGTGGAAGACCACGTCCGGGGCGAGCATGTCGAGCAGCGCGTCCATGTCGCCGCCCTCGGCCGCCGCGAAGAACTTACGGGCGAGCTCCTCGCTCTCCGCCCGCCGCGCCGGGGGCGGCGCGCTGCCGGCCACCTGTGCGCCGGGACCGAGGCGCTTCCTGGCGCGGGCGAAGATCTGCCGGCAGTTCGCCTCGGTCTTGCCGGTGATCCGCGCCACCTCCGGGTAGCCGTACCCGAAGACCTCCCGCAGCACGAACACCGCCCGCTCCACCGGGGAAAGCGCCTCCAGCAGTACGAGGAACGCCATCGACAGCGAGTCCGACAGCTCGGCGTGCTCGGCCGGTCCGGGCCGCTCGGCGGACACCACGACCGGCTCGGGCAGCCAGTCGCCCACATAGGTCTCCCGCCGTACCCGCGCCGAGCTCAGGTGGTTGATGCCCAGCCGGGTCACCGCGGTGGTCAGATACGCCTTCAGGTTCGCGACCGGGGTCCCGGCCCGGCGCGCCCGGGTCAGGCCCAGGAAGGCGTCCTGCACGATGTCCTCCGCGTCGCCCACGGAGCCGGTCATCCCGTAGGCGATGGAGAACAGCAGCGACCGGTACCCGTCCGCCTCCGTCCCCGCAACCGATCCCGGCACGGATTCCCCCCTCCGGAGATCCACAAGACGCCAGCAGCGTATCCGCTCCTGTCACGGATCACCGGGGTGCCCTGTCTCAGAGGGACGACAAGGAACGACGGGACCGAAGGAGACCTCGTATGAACCTCGCCCTGTGGATCGTCACCGCACTGCTCGCCGTCGCCTATCTGCTCAGCGGCGGCCTCAAGGTGGCCGTGCCGAAGGAGAAGATCGCCGCCTTCGGGCCCAGTGCGCATTGGATCCACGACTTCAGCGCCGGCGGAGTGAAGGCCATCGGCGCCCTCGAGGTGCTGGCCGCCGTCGGTCTGGTCCTGCCCGCCACGCTCGGCATCGCACCCGTTCTGGTGCCGCTGGCGGCCCTCGGCCTGGCCCTTCTCATGACCGGTGCCGCGATCACCCGCCTGCGGCGTCACGAAGTCACGCTCATGATGGTGGACGTCGTCTACATCGTCCTGTCGGCGTTCGTGGCCTGGGGCCGGCTCGGCCCGGAGTCCTTCCTCCGCTGACGGGAGGAGACGGCGGCGACGGGTTGCCGACGGCGTTCCCCGCGTACCGACCGCGGGCGGTCTCACGCGGCGGCGGACCCGGACTGCTGGGCTGCCGCTCCGCCTACGACGACGCCCGCGTCACCAGCTCCGTCGGCAGCACCGCATGCTGCCGTTCCAGCCCCCGGGACGCGGGTGGGCGGCGGTCGGCGATCTCTGTGAGCAGCAGGTCGATCATGGCGCGGCCCATCTCCTCGATGGGCTGGCGGACGCTGGTGAGCGGCGGCTCCATGTGGCGGGCGATGGCGGAGTCGTCGTAGCCGACCAGGGCCACGTCCTCCGGGATACGGCGGCCCGCCTCGCGCAGCACCTGCCGGGCGCCGGCCGCCATCACGTCCGAGCCGGCGAACACCGCGTCCAGGTCGGGGCGGCGGTCGAGGAGCACGGACATGGCCCGGCGGCCGCCCTCTTCCGTGAAGTCCCCCGGTTCCACGAGGAGTTCGTCCACCTCCCGGCCCGTGTCGCGCAGGGCGTCACGATAGCCGTCGAGGCGGCGCTGGGCGCCGTAGACGTCGAGGCGGCCGGTGATGTGGGCGATGCGGGTGCGGTCGCGGGAGAGCAGGTGCTCCACGGCCGAGCGGGCACCGCCGTAGTTGTCCGAGTCCACCGAGGTGAGCGTCTCGCCGGCCGAGCGGGGGCCGCTGATCACGGCCGGGATCTCCAGCTGGGCCAGCAGGTCGGGCAGGGGGTCGTCGGCGTGGACCGAGACCAGCAGGACGCCGTCCACCCGGTGGGCCGCGAGGTACTGCGCGAGGCGACGGCGCTCGCGGTCGCTGCCCGCGAAGATCAGCAGCAACTGCATCTCGGTCTCGGACAGTTCGGAGCCGACCCCGCGCAGCATGTCCGAGAAGTAGGGCTCCGCGAAGAAGCGGGTCTCCGGCTCGGGGACGACGAGGGCGATGGCGTCGGTGCGGTTGGCGGCGAGGGCCCGGGCCGCCGTGTTGGGGACGTAGCCGAGTTCCGCGACGGCCGCCTCGACCGCGGCGCGGGTGGCGTCGCTGACCCGGGGCGAGCCGTTGATCACCCGCGAGACCGTGCCCCGGCCGACCCCGGCCCGGGCGGCGACCTCCTCGAGCGTGGGCCGGCCCCCGCTGCGGCCCCGCGCTCCGTGGCTTGCCATGGGCTCCGCCTCTCTCGCCGCGAACGTTCTAGCTGGCCTGGAATCTAACAGCCCCGTTCGCCGCAGTTGCCGCCCCAGGGGCTGCCGCCCCCGGACCCCTGCTCATCGGCCTTCGGCCTCGTCCTCAAACGCCGGACGGGCTACTCGTAATTTAACGTGCTGATAACTGAACGCCGTTGCCCGTGCCCACTCCCTTGACACCCCGCCCCCGACCCGCGACCCTTCAACACATCACTCGTGGGAGCGCTCCCACACTACCTGGCACCTACACATCCCGCACGTTCCCCGCCCGAGCCGCAGCGAGTACGAACGGGCCCAATTCCATGCAGTTGGCCGGGGGGTCGGCACGTCAGGCAACAGGAGGACGCAATGCGCACGAGCATCCGCCGGTCCCAGCGGCTGATGGCCCTCGCGGCCGTTGCCGCGTTGACCACGGGGCTGCTGGCAGGCTGCGCCAAGGACTCGAACGACGGCTCGTCGGACGGCTCCGGCGGCGGAAACGGCAGTGGCAAGGGCAAGACCACACTGACCATCGGCACCTTCGGCGTCTTCGGCTACAAGCAGGCCGGCCTCTACGACGAGTACATGAAGCTGCATCCGGACATCAACATCAAGGAGAACGTCACCACCCGCACCGACGTGTACTGGCCGAAGGTGCTCACCCGCCTCCAGGCCGGCTCCGGCACCGACGACATCCAGGCCATCGAGATCGGCAACATCACCGAGGCCGTGCAGACGCAGGCGAGCAAGTTCGTCGACCTCGGCAAGGAGGTCGACAAATCCCAGTGGCTGGACTGGAAGAACGCCCAGGCCACCACCAAGGACGGCAAGCTCATCGGGCTCGGCACCGACATCGGGCCGATGGCCATCTGTTACCGCAAGGACCTGTTCCAGAAGGCCGGGCTGCCGACCGACCGGGACAAGCTCGCCCAGATGTGGAAGGGCGACTGGGCCAAGTACGTCGACGTCGGCAAGCAGTACATGAAGAAGGCGCCCAAGGGCACCAAGTTCGTGGACTCCGCGTCCTCCGTCTACAACGCGGCCCTCGGCGGCGGCGACGAGCGGTACTACGACAAGGACGGCAACGTCGTCTGGGACAAGTCCGACGGCGTGAAGAAGGCCTGGGACGCCGCCATGGACGTCGCCACCAGCGGCATGTCGGCGAAGCTGAAGCAGTTCGACCCGACCTGGGACCAGGGCTACGCCAACGGCACCTTCGCCACGGTCGCCTGCCCGGCGTGGATGATCGGCTACATCGAGCAGAAGTCGGGTGACTCCGGCAAGGGCAAGTGGGACGTGGCGGCGGCGCCCACCGCGGCCAACTGGGGCGGCTCCTTCCTCGGCGTGCCGGTCGCGGGCAAGCACCAGAAGGAGGCCATCGCGCTGGCCAAGTGGCTGACCGCGCCCGAGCAGCAGGCCAAGGTCTTCGCCAAGCAGGCCAGCTTCCCGTCGACCCCGTCGGCGTACGCGAACCTGCAGCCGGCCGCGGACACCACGGCGTACTTCTCGAACGCGCCGATCACGCAGATCTTCGCCGACTCGGCGAAGACCATCCCGGTCCAGTACTTCGGCATCAAGGACCAGCCGATCAACTCCGCGATCACCGACGTCGGCATCCTCCAGGTCGAGCAGAAGGGCAAGTCGCCGTCCCAGGGCTGGGACGCGGCGTCCAAGGAGATCAAGGACGTGCTCGGCCAGTGACCAGCCCCAAGCAGGCTCTCGCGCACCCCGCGTCGAGCGCCGACGCCGCGCCCGGCACCCCGCCGGGCGCGGCGCGGGGCGCTCACGGTCGCGGTGCTCCGGCGGGCGCCGACTCCTGGCGCAGCCGGCTGTACCGCTGGGACATGAAGGCGTCGCCGTACGCGTTCGTGTCCCCCTTCTTCATCCTGTTCGGCGCCTTCACCCTGGTTCCGCTGCTGTACACGGCCTGGTACTCACTGCACGACGTGCAGCTGTCCTCGCTGAACCACCAGACCTGGGCGGGCCTGGACAACTACAAGAACCTCTGGTCGTCGGATTTCTTCTGGAACGCCCTGAGGAACACCCTGACCATCGGCGTCATCTCGACCGTGCCGCAGCTGCTGGCCGCGCTCGGGCTGGCGCACCTGCTGAACTACCGGCTGCGCGGCTCGACCGTCTGGCGTGTGGTGATGCTGACCCCGTACGCCACCTCGGTGGCCGCGGCGACCCTGGTGTTCACGCTGCTGTACTCGTGGGACGGCGGAATGGTCAACTGGATCCTGCACTTCTTCGGGGTGGATCCGGTCAACTGGCGTGAGTCCGACTGGGGTTCGCAGTTCGCGGTGTCGTCGATCGTGATCTGGCGGTGGACGGGCTACAACGCGCTGATCTACCTCGCCGCCATGCAGGCGATCCCGGCCGATCTGTACGAGTCGGCCGCGATCGACGGAGCGAACCGCTGGCAGCAGTTCCGGCACGTCACGATCCCGCAGCTGCGGCCGACGATCCTCTTCACGGTCGTGGTCTCGACCATCGGTGCGACCCAGCTCTTCGGCGAGCCGCTGCTGTTCGGCGGGGTCAGCGGGTCCAAGGGCGGCTCCGAGCACCAGTACCAGACGCTCGGCCTGTACATGTACGACCAGGGCTGGATCATCGGCAACCTCGGCAAGGCGTCGGCGATCGCCTGGTCGATGTTCCTGATCCTGCTGATCATCGCCGCGGTCAATCTGCTGCTCACCCGACGGCTGAGGAAGTCCCAATGACGACCAGTGAACTGACGCTGCCTCAGGTGACCCGGAAGGAGCGGCGGCCCCGGGGCCGGACGGGCGCCGGCAAACAGCTGCACGCGGGCCCGGTGACGTACGTCGTGCTCACCGTCTTCGCGCTGGTCTCCCTCGCCCCGCTGGTGTGGACGGCGATCGCCGCCTCCCGCACCGACCGGCGTCTCGCCCAGACCCCGCCGCCGCTGTGGTTCGGCGGCAACCTGTTCACGAACCTGCGGACGGCCTGGGACCAGGCGGGGCTGGGCACCGCGATGTTCAACTCGGTGATCGTGGCGGGCACGATCACGGTGAGCACGGTGCTGTTCTCGACCCTGGCCGGGTTCGCCTTCGCCAAGCTGCGGTTCCGCTTCTCCAGCCTGCTGCTCCTGCTGACCATCGGCACGATGATGATCCCGCCGCAGCTGGCCGTCGTACCGCTGTATCTGTGGATGTCCGACCTCGGCTGGTCGAACCAGCTGCAGACGGTGATCCTGCCGAGTCTCGTCACCGCCTTCGGCACGTTCTTCATGCGGCAGTACCTGGTGCAGGCCCTGCCGACGGAGCTGATCGAGGCGGCCCGGGTGGACGGCGCGAGCAGCATCCGGATCGTCTGGCACGTGGTCTTCCCGGCGGCGCGTCCGGCGATGGCGGTGCTCGGCCTGCTGACGTTCGTGTTCGCCTGGAACGACTTCCTGTGGCCGATCATCGCCCTGAACCAGCAGAACCCGACCGTGCAGGTGGCCCTGAACTCGCTCGGCACCGGGTACGTCCCCGACCAGGCGGTGATCATGGCGGGCGCGCTGCTCGGCACACTGCCGCTGCTGATCGCGTTCGTCCTGTTCGGCAAGCAGATCGTGGGCGGGATCATGCAGGGCGCGATCAAGGGCTGACCCCGCTGTGCACGGGGGCCGGGCCACCGCCGCCCCGGCCCCTTCCCCCTCCACCACGTCAGGTCTCCTACGACCCCAATGGGAGCGCTTCCATGCCTGAACCCGTTACGTCCGTGACCTTTCCTCCCGCCTTCCTCTGGGGCGCCGCGACCTCGGCGTACCAGATCGAGGGGGCGGTGCGGGAGGACGGCCGCACCCCCTCGATCTGGGACACCTTCAGCCATACGCCGGGCAGGACGGCCGGCGGTGAGACCGGTGACACCGCCGTCGACCACTACCACCGCTACCGCGAGGACGTGGCGCTGATGGCGGAACTGGGCCTGACCGCGTACCGCTTCTCGGTCTCCTGGTCCCGTGTGCAGCCCACCGGCCGGGGCCCCGCGGTCCAGCGCGGCCTGGACTTCTACCGCCGCCTGGTGGACGAGCTCCTCGCCCACGGCATCAAGCCGGCGCTCACCCTCTACCACTGGGACCTGCCGCAGGAGCTGGAGGACGCGGGGGGCTGGCCCCAGCGGGACACCGCGTTCCGGTTCGCCGAGTACGCGCAGTTGGTCGGCGAGGCGCTGGGCGACCGGGTGGAGCAGTGGATCACCCTCAACGAGCCCTGGTGCAGCGCCTTCCTGGGCTACGGCTCGGGCGTCCACGCCCCCGGCCGCACCGACCCGGCGGCCTCCCTGCGCGCCGCCCACCACCTGAACCTGGCTCACGGACTCGGGGCCTTGGCCCTGCGCTCGGTGATGCCGGCCCGCAACGAGGTCGCGATCAGCCTCAACTCCTCCGTCGTACGGCCCCTTTCCCAGGACCCGGCCGACCTGGCCGCGGCCCGCCGGATCGACGACCTGGCCAACGGGATCTTCCACGGCCCGATGCTGAAGGGGGCCTACCCTGCGTCGTTGCTGGAGGCCACGTCGTCGGTCACCGACTGGTCGTACGTACTGGACGGCGACACCCGCACGATCAACGTCCCGCTGGACGCGCTGGGCCTGAACTACTACACCCCGGCCCTGGTCTCGGCCGCGTCCGGCGAGGTCGAGGGCCCCCGGGCGGACGGCCACGGCGCCAGCGAGCACTCCCCCTGGCCGGGCGCCGACGACGTCGTCTTCCACCAGACGCCGGGTGAGCGCACCGAGATGGGCTGGACGATCGATCCGACCGGCCTGTACGACCTGCTCCTGCGCTACACCCGTGAGGCGCCGGGCCTGCCCCTGTACGTCACGGAGAACGGCGCCGCCTACGACGACAAGCCCGATCCCGACGGCCGCGTCCACGACCCCGAGCGCATCGCCTACCTGCACGGCCACCTCTCCGAGGTCCGGCGCGCGATCACCGACGGGGCCGACGTCCGCGGCTACTACCTGTGGTCCCTGCTGGACAACTTCGAGTGGGCGTACGGCTACGGCAAGCGGTTCGGCGCGGTGTACGTCGACTACGCGACCCTGGCACGCACCCCGAAGTCGAGCGCTCGGTGGTACGGAGAGGCGGCGCGGACGGGTGTGCTGCCGCCGGTGGACTCCGCCGCCTGACACATCCGTGGCCCGACACCTGCGAAGGGGCGCGGCAATCCCCCCGGAGTGCCGCGCCCCTTCGGCATGGGTGCGTCAGTTGAAGGCGGCGAACGCCTTCGAGAACGCGAACTTGTCCTGGGTGATCGAGCTGCAGGTCGCGTCGGCGGAGTTCTTCGGGCCGCCGGGGCACTGCTGGTCGCGGGCCGCGGACCACATCGACAGGCCGCCCAGGCCCTTGGACTTGGCGAAGTTCACCAGCTGGGTGGCGTCGTCGACCTTGAAGGTCTCGGCGGAGACGTCGTTGACGCCGATCATCGGGGTGACCGCGACGGCCTTCCAGGCGGCGGAGTCGGACAGGCCGAGGACGCTCTTGATCTGGGCCTGGGTGGCGGTGGCCGCCTGCTGGGCGTAGTCGCCCATGTCGCCGTTGTACGAGGGCCCGTAGTCCATCGCCATGATGTTGACGGTGGAGATCTTCACGCCGTTGGACTTGGCGTCGGACAGCAGGTTCACGCCGTCCTGGGTGAGGCCCTCGGGCATCACCGGGAGGGTGAAGGAGACGTCCAGGCCGGGGTGCTGCGCCTGGAGCTTGGCGATGGCCTGGGCGCGGCGGGTGTTCGCCGCCGTGTTCGGCAGCGCGCCGCCCTCGACGTCGAAGTCGACCTTGGTCAGCTTGAACGCGTCGACCGCCTTGCCGTACGCCGCCGCCAGCGCGTCCGCCGAGGAGCAGGTGGTGGCCAGTTCGGAGCCGGAGGCGCCGCCGAAGGAGACCCGGACGTCACCGCCCTTGGCGCGCAGGGAGCCGATCTGCGCGGCGACGGCGTCGCCGGTCAGGTCGGTGACTCCGCCCCACTTGGGGGTGCAGCCGCCGCCGTCGGTGATGAACGCGAGGTTGTAGTTCTTCACGCCGGTCGCGTCGGCCGCGCCGACCAGGTCGAAGGCCGGGTAGAGGCTCGTGTCGACGTAGGGGGCGAAGCCGGCGGAGGCGGTGGTGCCGGATCCGGTGCCGCTGCCCGTCGTCGGGGTGGCGGTCGGGGTGGGGGTGGCGCTCCTGGTCGGGGTGGGCGTGGAGGTCGGTTTCTGTGTCGGTGACGGGGACTGGGTGGGGCGGCCGCTCGGCTCCGGCGTGGCGCCGCCGTCGGCGGAACACTGGGCGTTGTCGATACGACAGCCGGTCGGGTCGCCCTTGCCCTCGACCACGAAGCCGACGGTCACCGACTTTCCGACGGCGAGGCCCTCGGTGTCCCACTTCGCGGGCTTCACTGTGACGTGCGAACCACTGACGCTCGACTCGCCGTTCCACAGGGAACCGAGCCTGGCGCCCGCCGGAAGGTCGAATTCCAGGGTCCAGGTCTTCTCGGTCTGACCGCTGTTGTTGGTGACGACGTACTGCGCGGTGTAGCCGGTCGACCAGTCGCTGGTCCTGGTGTACGCGGCGTTCACCCCGGCCGCGTTGGCGGTGCCGGTGAGCAGGAGCGCGCCACCGCCGACCACGGCCGCGGCGACCAGACCGCCTATCGCCTTGTTCCTGCCACTGATCCTGCGCCGGTGCGTGGTCATGCGCGTGCCTGCCTTCGCTGTTCACGGGGGTGAGGTGCGGCAGCACGCTAGCGATCCGGAATCGGGCAAACGGCCTGATCCGGACGGCCGTTGCAGACCTTAGGGTTCGCTTAAGGAAGGGATCGGGGACGATTAATGGTCGAGACCAGTGAGGACCGGTCTGCCGGATCGGCGCCGTCTTCGCACCCGCGCCCGCACCGGCCGCCGCACGTCCAGCTGGAACCAGATCCGCACCTCGGTGCCGCCCAGCACCGAGGAGCCGATCCGGACGTCGCCGCCGGTGGACTCGGCGAGCCGGCGCACGATGTCGAGGCCGAGGCCGGTCGAACCGGCGCTTCCGGAACCGCGCCCGCGGGCCATCGCCGCCTCGGGGTCGGGTATCCCGGGGCCCGCGTCGGAGACCAGCACGATCACCGCGTCCTCGCCGTTGTGCACGTCGACCGCGAAGGCGGTGCCCTCGGCGGTGTGCCGGAACACATTGCCGAGCAGGGCGTCGAGCGCGGCGGCCAGATCGGCGCGGGCCACGGGTATGCGCACCGGCCGCTCCACACCGGCCACGCGCCACTTGCGGCCCTCGTCCTCGGCGAGCGCGGACCAGAACTCCATGCGCTCGCGCACCACTTCGGCCACGTCGCACCCGGCGCCCGGGCCGAGGGCGGCCGTCTGCGGCTTGGCCTCCCGGGCCGTACGGATGATGGTGTCGACCTCGCGCTCCAGCTGGGCGACCGCGGCCCGGGTCTGCTCGGCGGCCGGTCCGCCGCCCAGGGAGGCGGCATTGAGCCGCAGCACGGTCAGCGGCGTGCGCAGGCGATGCGAGAGGTCCGCCGCCAGCTCCCTCTCGTTCGCGAGGAGTTGGACGACCTGGTCGGCCATGGAGTTGAACGCGACGGCGGCCAGGCGGAGTTCGGTGGGCCCGTCCTCCGGCACTCTCGCCCCCAGCTTGCCCTCACCCAGGTCGTGCGCCCCCTCGACCAGCCGCTGGGCGGGCCGCACCATGCGCACGCCGAGCCGGTCGGCGACCGCGACCGAGCCGACGATCAGCGCGAGGCCGACGGCCGCGAGCACCGCCCAGGCCGTGCCGACGCCGTTGGTCACCTCGGACTCGGGGACGTACACCTCGACGACCGCGATGTCGCCGGAGCCGAGCGCGACCGGCTGGAGCAGTGTGGAACCCCCGGCCACCGAGGTCGTGGAGGCCCGGCCCAGTTTCCGTACCGCCTGGATGTCGCGGCCGGCGGCGCGCTGCCGGCCGAGGTCCAGCGCGGACCGGGCGCCGTTTGCCGGCAGGTGCACGGCCATCCCGGAGTCGGCGCCGGCCGAGGCCACGACCCGCTCCAGTTTGTCCCGGTCGGTGGTGATGGACAGCGCGGGCGCGACGGCGGCGGCCTCCCGCTCGGCGTTCGAGAACGCCCGGTCGCGGGCCATCTCCTTGACGACCAGGCCGAGCGGGACCGCGAAGGCGACCACCACCATCGTGGTGACCGCCAGGCAGACCTTGACCAGGGCCCATCTCATCGCACCGGCTCCCCGTCCGCGGAGGGTTCCACCGGGGGTTCGAGCTTCACGCCGACCCCCCGGAGCGTGTGCAGATACCGGGGCCGGGCGGCCGTCTCGCCCAGTTTCCGGCGCAACCAGGACAGATGGACGTCGATGGTCTGGTCGTCGCCGTAGGACTGCTGCCAGACCTCGGCGAGGAGTTCCCTGCGCGGGACGACCACCCCGGGGCGGCCGGCGAGGAAGGCGAGCAGGTCGAACTCGCGGCGGGTCAGGTCGAGGCGGACCCCGTCCAGCTCTGCCTGGCGGCGCAGCGGGTCGACGGTCAGTCCGCCGACGCGCAGCACGGCGGAGGGCGCGGCCTCCGCGCCGCCGGAGCGGGCCCGGCGCAGCACGGCCGCCATCCGCGCGGAGAGGTGTTCGACGGAGAACGGCTTGGTCAGGTAGTCGTCCGCACCAGCGTTGAGCAGCCGGACGATCTCCGTCTCGTCGTCCCGGGCGGTGGCGATGATCACAGGGACGTCCGTGATGCCGCGCAGCATCTTCAGCGCCTCGGAGCCGTCCAGGTCCGGCAGTCCGAGGTCCAGGATGACCACGTCGAAGCGGAAATGGGCGACCTCGCGCAGCGCCTCCAGTGCCGTACCGACGCTGCGCACGGTGTGGGCGGCGTCGGTCAGATGCCGGATGAGCGCCGAGCGTACGAACTGGTCGTCCTCGACCACGAGCACACTTGCCATGCGCCGCACCGTACGCCATGCGGCCGGACCCGGTCCGGACCTGTGGACAACTGCGGCCCTGTGGACAACCCGTGTGGGTCCTGAGGCAGTATGGCCCGCGATGCGCAGAGGACTCGTACACGTACTGGCGTGGCTGCTCGCGACGGGAGCGGCGGTCACGCTGTCGTGGTGGGGTGTGCACACGGTGATGGCCGGGACGGCGTACGACCCGCCGCGCGCCCTGCCGGTCACGGCTGCCGACGCGACGGCCCAGGGCTCGAAGGCCCTGCCCTCGCCGACGCACCGGCCGTCCCCGTCCACCGGCCCGTCGACCCGGACCCCGGCCCCGGCGCCCACGCCCAGCCGCACCTCGAGTCCCTCCCCCACCGCCTCCTCGTCCGCGTCCGGCCGGGTCAAGTCGTACGACACCGACGGCGGCCGGGCCGTGTTCGACCTGGGTCCGTCCAGTGCCACGCTCGTCTCGGCGACGCCGGGGACCGGCTGGTCGATGCAGGTGTGGAAGACCGAGACGTGGATCCGGGTGGAGTTCAGCAGCGGCACGAACCGGGTGTCGGTGATGTGCACCTGGCACGACGGGCCGCCGCATGTGGACATCGGGAACTACTGAGGGTCGCGCCCGAAAAGAGCCGGATCAGCGGAACACCGACGGCGGCGGGGCCGGGGAGGCCACGGCCGCCGCGTCCGTCACCGGGGCCGCGCCGCCCGTGAAGTCCGTGAGCGGCTTGCCGTGTTCGACCCGGCCCGGGTGCGGGTCGGAGGCGGCGCGGCGGGTGAGTTCGGCGACCGGGAGCGGGGCGTCGGAGGCGACCAGGACGGCGTTGCCGAAGCGTTTGCCGCGCAGGACGGCCGGGTCGGCGATCAGCGCGAGTTCGGTGAACCGGGCGGCGGCGGTGGCGATCTGGCCGCGCAGATGGGCGAGCGGCGGGCCGTCGGCGAGGTTGGCGGCGTAGACCCCGGAGGGTGTCAGGGCCCGGCGGACCTCGTCCAGGAACTCGGTGGAGGTGAGATGGGCCGGGGTCCGGGCGCCGCTGAAGACGTCCGCGATGACCAGGTCCGCCCAGCCGTCCGGCACCTTGGCGAGGCCCGCGCGGGCATCCGTCGATCTGACCCGGATCCGGGCGCCCGGGTCCAACGGCAGCTCCCGGCGGACCAGTTGGACCAGGGCCGCGTCGCGTTCGACGACCTGCTGGGTGGAGCGGGGTCGGGTGGCGGCGGTGTACCGGGCGAGGGTGAACGCGCCGCCGCCGAGATGCACGGCGTGCACGGGCTTGCCGGGCGGGGCGACGAGGTCGATGACATGGCCGAGGCGGCGCTGGTACTCGAAGGAGAGGTACGCGGGGTCGTCCAGGTCGACGTGGGACTGGGGCGCGCCGTCGATCAGCAGCGTCCAGGCGCGGCCCCGGTCGGGGTCGGGTACGAGCTGTGCGAGGCCGCCGTCGACCGCCTCCACGACGGCTTCGACGGCCGCCGGCCCGCGCCGCGTGTTCCTGGACCTGCCCATCGGTCCAGTCTCTCAGGTGCCGCGGACGGCCGCCTCACTGGCAGCGGTCGGCCGCCTCGATCAGCCGGGCCGCCTCCCCGAGGGCCCGGCGCAGCACCACCGGGTCGGTGGCGAGGTCGGCCTCGCCCGGCGGCAGCAGCCAGTCGGAGCCCTCCACCGGCGGCTCGGGGTTCAGCCTGAGTCCGCGCCCGTCGGTCTCCGTGCAGGTGCTGCCCGGCACGTCCCAGCCGGCCGCGGTGCCCGCCGGAACCAGGAAGCCGAGGGTGGCGCAGCCGCCGTCGTGCAGCACGGGCCCCATCGCCTCACCGGCGCCGCGCCGCAGGATGTCGACCGCCTCCAGGCCCTGCCGGGCCGGTACCGTCACCAGGTCGCAGGCCGCCGCCTCCGCGTCGTACGCCGCGGCCGACGGCGGCGGCGTACAAGGGTCATTGCTCTGGCTGGACTCCCTGGTCTCCATGCCGGCCTCCACCACACAGCCCTGTCGCGGTCCATGGGGTCCAACGCGTGAACGCGTCAACGGCTACGGCACAAGTGCGCCGCAAAGGATGGCAGTTCATGGCAGATCGTGGATGAGATATCCGATTTGTAGCCAAACACAGCGTGGCGGGTCCTTCACAGCAGGTACGTTCATGCCCGCCGGAACCAGGGCGTCACTCGGACAACTCGTCACGGATCGCCCCGGGCCCGGCATGGTTCGACGGTTCGCACGAGAGGACCCGGCCATGGCGTCGTCAACCGAGACCTCGTCACAGTCCGACCGGCCACCACGGCCGAACCTCGCCTTCCGGCAACTGCGCGGCAGGCGGTCACCGGCCGAGTTCGCGGCGCTCGTACGGCGCGCCGCGCGCGAGATCGGTGAGCGGGTGAGCTGTGACGCGCGTTACATCGGTCGGGTCGAGGCGGGCGAGATCCGCTGCCCCAACTACGCGTACGAACGGGTGTTCCTGCACATGTTCCCCGGCCGCACGCTCACCGACCTCGGCTTCGCGCCACGCTCGTCCGTCCGCGGCCGTGCCGCGCGTACGACGGCGGATCCCGGGGAACCCGGCGCCGCGCAGGCGCCCGGTGAGTCACGGGGGGCTGTCGAACCGTATGGCACGCAGGACCCGTGCGGCGCACCAGAACCGTACGCGAGAGACCATCCGAACCACGAGGAGAGCGACGTGCTGCGTCGCGCATTCATGACCGGCGGAGGCGCCACGGTGGCCGCCGCCACGCTGGGCCCGCTGGGGCTCACCACGGACGCCGCGGCCGCGGTGCGGACCTCGCGCCGGCCCGGGACCCCGGAGGCGCTCGCCCTGGAGGAGGCCGTCCGCCGGATCCGGCTGCTCGACGACCGGCACGGCGCGGACGGTCTCTACCGCCGCGCGGCGGCCCCGTTGCGCGCGGCCTACGCCCTGCTGGACGCCGGCGCGACCCGGCAGACCACCGCCGAACGGCTGCACTCGGGCGCCGGTGAACTCGCCATCTCCGTGGGCTGGCTGGCGCACGACTCCGGCCGCTTCGACGACGCCCGCTCACACTACGCGGAGGCGCTGGCCACGGCCCGGATGACCGGGGACCCGGCACTGGAGGCGCACGCCTTCTGCAACACCGCTTTCCTCGCGCGGGACGCCGGCCGCCCCCGCGAGGCGGTCCGCGCCGCGCAGGCCGCGCAGCGCGCCGCCGCTCCGCTGGGTTCGGCCCGCCTGATGTCCCTGCTGGCGCTGCGGGAAGCCGGCGGCTGGGCGGGGCTTGCCGACCGCACCGGCTGTGAACAGGCACTCGTACGGGCCCAGGCCCTCTTCGCCCGGGGCCGCTCGGACGCCGACCCCGAGTGGATGAGCTTCTACGGCGAGGCCGAGCTGGAGGGGCTGGAGGCGCAGTGCTGGTCCACGCTGGGCGACTGGCGGCGGGCGTCACGGCACGCGTATCGCGCGGCCGAACTGCAGGATCCCCACTTCACCCGGAACATCGCGCTGTACACCGCCGAGCTGGCCGATGACCTCGCCCGTGAGGGGCGGCCGGACGAAGCGGCGGCCGCCGGCATGCGCGTGCTGTCCCTTCTGGACCAGGTCCAGTCCTCGCGCATCCAGGGCATGCTGGCGGGAACGGCCAGGGTGCTCCTGCCTCACCGGCGGGCGTCGGGGGTGTCCGACTTCCTGGAGCGGCATGCCTCCATGCCGAGGACCGGAAGGGCGTAACAGGTAAACCGGCTATCCCGCCAAGTGGCCCAGGTCGTTCCAGCTCTCGATCGCCGGTTCGCCGTAGGCCCAGCCGAGGACGGACAGCGAGGTCGGGTTCAGGCGTATCCGGGCCGCGAAGTCCAGCGGCAGGCCCAGCCACCGCGCGCCGATGGAGCGGAGGATGTGGCCGTGGGCGAAGACCAGGACGTCGCGGTCGGACGAGCGGGCCCAGGAGACCACCTCGTCCGCGCGAGCGGTCACCTCGGCGAGGCTCTCCCCCTCCGGCACCCCGTCCCGCCAGATCAGCCAGCCCGGCCGCACGGCCTGGATCCCGGCCGGCGTCATGCCCTCGTAGGCGCCGTAGTCCCACTCCATGAGCGTGTCCCAGGTGGTGGCCCGGTCGCCGAACCCGGCCAGTTCGCAGGTCTCACGCGCGCGTGCCAGCGGACTGGTGCGCACCTCCACCCCGGGCAGCCCGTCCAGCGGGGCGCGGTGCAGTCGCTCGCCGAGCAGCTTGGCTCCCCGCCGGCCCTCCTCCAGCAGCGGCACGTCGGTCCTGCCGGTGTGCTTTCCGGACAGTGACCATTCCGTCTGTCCGTGCCGGGCCAGCAGGATGCGCGGTGCCATGAGAGACCTTTCCGGGAGCGAAGGGGACCCTCCCATCATCGCTCAACCGGATCCGGGGCAACCCGGCGGGCGATCCCGGCGTCTTTGTGGGCCGGAGCGCCCTCATGGGCGGAGATTCGGACACCGTAAAGTGGCACGGTCGCCCTCCGGGGCATGCCGCACAGTGACAAGGGGGAGGGCGATCGGATGCCGCAGACCGAGACACCGGGCACCGAGGGGGTCCCGCGTACCCGGCTGCGCTGGTGGACCGAGCTGCCACTGATCCTCCTCGTGTACGGCTGCTACTCGGCCGGCCGCCTCCTCGCCCGCGGCGACGTCTCCTCCGCCGTCGACCACGGCCTGGCGATCCTGCGCCTCGAGAAGGCCCTGCACCTCAACGCCGAGCACCCGCTCAACCGGCTGTTCACGCGCGAGCCCTGGCTCGGGGTGCCGTCCGACTTCTGGTACGCCTCACTGCACTACCTGGTCACGCCCGCCATCCTCATCTGGCTGTTCCGGGCCCGCGCCGAGCACTACCGGCGTGCCCGCACCTGGCTGATGACGTCCACGTTCATCGGTCTGATCGGCTTCACGCTGCTGCCGACCTGCCCGCCGCGGCTGCTGTCCGCCGGACACGGTTTCGTGGACACCATGGCGCACTACAGCTCGTACGGCTGGTGGGGAGGTGAGGCGAGCGCGCCGCGCGGCATGGGCGGGATGACCAACCAGTACGCGGCGATGCCCAGCCTGCACGTCGGCTGGGCGCTGTGGTGCGGTGTGATGCTGTGGCGGCACGGCGGCACGCGCGTGGCGAAGATCCTCGCCGTCCTCTACCCGCTGGGCACCGCGCTCGTGGTGATGGGCACCGCCAACCACTACCTCCTCGACGCGGTCGCGGGCATCGCCGTGATGGGCGTCGGCCTCCTGCTCGCGCCGCGCGTCATGCGGGTCCTGGACCTGCTCCGGGACCGCCTGTTCCCGCGCCGCACACCGGTCACGGACACCGCGGGCTCCGCCGTTGTCAGTGCCGGATGCCAGACTTCCGCGGGTGAGCGAATTCCACGGCAGCGCGATGCGCGGCTCGACGCCGGGGCCGAACCGGACGCCTCCCCCAGCGACGCGGGAGAAGGCGCTGCGGCACCGGCTCGCTGAGCTGCGCGGCCCCGACGTACCGGCCAAGGCCCTGGACGCGCGCGCCCTCGCGGCGCTCGCCGCGAACCCCGGGTGCGCACGGCGGGCGATCCTGGACGGCGCCGGGGTGGACAAGGCACGGCTGGCGAGCGCGCTGGGCGCGCCGTCCGCGTTCGGGCAGTCGCAGTTCGCGCTGACGCGCGGGAACGCGTTCGAGGCGAAGGTGAAGGCCGACGGCGGCGCGGAGCTGCTGCGGCTGGCCCACGCCCGCCTGGACCCGGGCGCCGAACCGCCGGAGGGGGCCGCCGTACCCGACCTGACCGCGCACGGCCCCGAGGGGCGCACGGCCCGTACGGCGCTGGCCCTGCGCGAGGCGACGCGGGCGGGTGGCTGGACGCTCCTCGACCACCCGATGCTGGCCCTGGACGTGGCGGGCTCGCTCGCCTTCCTGGAGCCGGACGCGGTGGTCGTGCACCCGGACGGCAGCTGGTCGGTGGTGGAGATCAAGTCCTTCCCGATGCTGGACGGTTCGGCGGACCCGGCGAAGGTCGGCGCGGCGGCCCGGCAGGCGGCGGTGTACGTGCTGGCGCTGGAGGAAGTGGCGGGACGGCTCGGCGCAGAGCCGCAGGGGCGCACCCATGACGGCGCTCCGGCTCCGCGCGTGCGTCACCGGGTGCTGCTGGTGTGCCCGAAGGACTTCTCCAACCTGCCCGCGGGATCCGCCGTCGACATCCGCAAGCAGCGCGCGGTCACCGCCCGCCAGATGGCCCGGCTCACCCGGATCGAGGAGATCGCCCAGGCCCTGCCCGAGGGCACGTGCTTCGCCCCGGGCCGGAGCGCCGAGGAGCTGACGGCGGCCGTGGCAGCGGTCCCGGCGACCTACGCGCCCGAGTGCCTGTCCGCGTGCGAACTGGCCTTCCACTGCCGGGAACGCTCCCGCGAGGAGGGTGCCGTCACCCGGCTCGGCCGCCCGCTGCGGGCGGAACTGGGCGTTCTGACCACGGTCGAGGACGTCCTCGCGGCGGCCCGCGGCGAGAGCGGCGACCCGGACGACCCGGCGGTCGCGGCCCTGCGCCGGGCAGCCGCCCTGCGCGCCGAGGCGCTGGCAGGTGCGCGGGCCCGTACGGACACGCCCCACCCGGAGGTCGCCCCGTGTCCCTGATCGCCACCCTCGCCCGGCTCGAGGCCGTCAGCAGCGGACGCGCCCAGCCCGTCGCGACCGTCCGGCACCGCCATGTGTCGACGCACCCCCTCGTGTTCGTGCCGCTCACCACGGCCGGTGAGGCGGGCGCCCCGCTCGGCGCCCTGGTCGGCACCGACCGGGACCGGCCGCGCCTGCTGGTCGTGCCGCAGCCCCGCGACCGCGACCTGCGCTTCTCCTTCCTCGCCGACCTGGCCGACGTCGTCCTGCCGTACATCGACTCCTACGCCGGCTCCGTGGAGGCGGCCGAGCGCACCGAGACCGACCCGGAGACCGGCAAGCGGGTCAAGGTGGAGGTGGAGCTGTGCGCGGACGCCCCCCAGCTGATCGTGCCGAGCCGGGCCGGCCTGGAGTTCGTACGGCTGCTGGGCCGCTCGATGCGGTTCCGCCGGACCGCCGAGCAGGACCCGGAGGCGCCCCATCCGGCGCCGCCCCGGGTGCCGCTGCTGGGCCGCTGGCTCACCCACTACGGCGAGCGGTCCCGCGTCCCCGGTTCCTCCCTCCTGCTGGCCCTGACCGATGTGCTGTCCCGGCACTGGGCGACCGGCCAGTCCGGCCTGGAGGACCAGCACCTGGGCGCGCTGCTCGCCTGGATCGACCCTCCGCGGGGCGAATCCGGCGCCGAGGCCGCGCGCCGGGCCGAGCTCGCCCGGGACGCCGCCGGCCAGCTGCTGTGCCCGCCGGCCGGACCCGCCACCGACCCCGCGTTCGACAACAAGCTGCTGGCCCCCGCGATCGAGCGCTACGACCGCGCGCGCACCGCACTCGCCACCGCCGAGGACGCCCTGGCAGCCGACGGCCGGCTGGCCGCGCTCACGGCGGCCGAGCGGGAGATCCGCGACCTGGTGGAGAGCCGCACCCGGCCCACCTGGGACGCGGTGTGGCGGGGCCTGGACCTGCTGCGGGCGCTGCCGGAAGGGGCCCGTGTCGGGGAGCGCTGGACCCGCGACCGCTGGTCCTTCACCGGGCACCGCGACCGGGTGCTGGCGGGCGAGCCCCCGCAGCCGCGCCGGGACGACGCGGTGACGGCGGCGAACAAGCTGGCCACGCGCGAGCGCGAGCAGGCCCGCCTCGACGCGCAGGAGGCCCTGGACGACCCGCTGGTGATGGCGGGGCGGCGGCTGGCCGGGGAGGCGTTCGCGGGCGAGGTGACCGATGTCGTCATGGCCTACAGCGAGGGCAGGCGGCCGAGCCCCCGCCCGCTGGTGACGGTCCGCACCGACGACCGGCCGCATCTGGCCGAGCGCGCGAAGGTGTACCGCTCGCTGGGCGGCAAGCCGCAGTCGGCGGAGTTCGTCGGGTACGAGGGCTCCCCGGACGGGGGGGTGCTGGTCCTGCGCGTCCTGGACAAGATGGGCCGCGGCAAGGAGCCCGAGCCCGGTTCGGTGCCGGAGAAGGGCGACCGGATCTGCTTCACCCTGTTCGAGCACGAGCAGCGCGGCGGTGCGAAGCTGCCCGACCCGGAGGAGACCCCGTGGACGCACGGCGGCCCGCCGGGTGAGGCCGTGCCGGAGGCCGCCGATCCCATCACCGAGGAGGACGTGCTGTGACGACGGTCGGCTTCGACCCCGGGGCGGCCGCCGCCCGCGCCACCGACGCGATTCTGCGCGACACCCTGCACGGCAGCGAGCGCGGTGTGGTCGTGGACTCCCCGCCCGGCGCCGGCAAGTCGACGCTCGTGGTCCGCGCGGCCCTCGAACTGGCCGACGCGGGCCGCCCGTTGATGGTGGTCGCACAGACGAACGCCCAGGTGGACGATCTCGTCCTCCGGCTCGCCGAGAAGAACCCGGAGCTGCCGGTCGGCCGCCTGCACAGCAGTGACACCGACCCCTACGACAAGGCGCTGGACGACCTGCCGCAGGTCCGCACGTCCGCGAAGGCGGCAGAGCTGAACGGCCTGCCGGTGGTCCTCTCCACGGCCGCGAAGTGGGCGCACGTCACGGTGGACGAGCCCTGGCCGCACGCGATCGTGGACGAGGCGTACCAGATGCGCTCCGACTCCCTGCTGGCCGTGGCGGGCCTGTTCGAGCGGGCGCTGTTCGTCGGCGACCCCGGGCAGCTGGACCCGTTCGCGATCGTCGGCAGCGAGCAGTGGGCGGGCCTGTCGTACGACCCCTCGGCCTCCGCCGTGACCACCCTGCTGGCCCACAACCCCGGCCTCCCCCAGCACCGCCTCCCGGTCTCCTGGCGCCTGCCCGCCTCCGCGGCGCCCCTGGTCTCGGACGCGTTCTATCCGTACACCCCGTTCCGCAGCGGCACCGGCCACGACGACCGCCGCCTCGCCTTCGCCGTCCCCTCGGACGGCTCCGGCCCGGACCGGGTGATCGACGAGGCGGCGGAATCCGGCTGGGGCCTGCTGGAACTGCCCGCCCGGCACACCCCGCGCACGGACCCGGAAGCGGTACGGGCGGTGGCGAGGGTCGTCCGCCGTCTGCTGGACAGAGGCGGCGCGGCAACCTCCGAGCGCGCATACACCCCCGTCCCCCTCACCGCCGACCGCATCGCCGTCGGCACCGCCCACCGCGACCAGGCGGCGGCGGTCCGCACGGCGCTCGCCGAACTGGGCGTCGCGGACGTCACGGTCGACACCGCCAACCGTCTCCAGGGCCGGGAGTACGACGTCACGGTGGTCCTGCACCCGCTCTCCGGCCGCCCCGACGCCACCGCCTTCCACCTGGAGACCGGCCGCCTGTGCGTCCTGGCCTCCCGGCACCGCCACGCCTGCATCGTCGTCTGCCGCGCGGGCGTCGGCGACCTCCTGGACACCTACCCGTCCACGGAACCCGTCCAGCTGGGCACGCTGGTGAAGTTCCCGGACGGCTGGGAGGCGAACCACGCGGTGCTCGCGCACCTCGCGGAACACAAGGTGAACTGGCGACCATGACCGGCACCCCGCATCGGCCGGCGAACGCCGAGCACCGCCACATCGCCGGACGGAGTCCGGCACGCCGCCGGAGGCGGCCAACGGAAACAGCCCGGACGGCTGGGAGGCGAACCACGCGGTGCTCGCGCACCTCGCGGAACACAAGGTGAACTGGCGACCATGACCGGCACCCCGTGTCCGGTCGCCGGGCGCCGAGGCTCCTGGGGAGCAGCGGGTGAGCCAGCGGGATTGAGGGCCCCTTGCACAGGCGCGGGACAATGGACGGTGGCCCACCTGAAGGCGGTGCCGAGCGGACCGTACGAGGAGGAGACAAGACATGGCGGAGCCCACGCCGCGTCGTAACGAACCGCGGCTACGCCCCGCGCCTCTGATCTTCGAGCCCGCGGAGGCGGCCGGCGATCCCGAGCACTTCTTCGACCTGGAGTCGATCGAGGATCCGCGGGCGCTGCTGGCCAGGGCCACGGAGCTGACCCAGGCGTTCCGCGCGGCCGCCGACCGGGCCGTGGAGTTCCAGGCCGTCGCGGCGGCCCAGCTCGCCGACCCGCGCCGGTTCGACCGGCTGACCCCGGCGGACATCGCCGAGCGGGCGGAGTGGACCGAGGACTACGCGAAGAAGATGGTCGAGTACGGGCGGGATCTGATGCGGGGCAACGCCGAGGGACGGACGTACCCCGATCCCGTGTGACCCCGGGCCGCGTCAACCCCAGTCGTCAACGCCAACCTCTTGAGTAACCCGCCTGGCATATGCCAGGCGGGCAAGATACTCCTCCCCCAACCTCTCTGTCCCGGTTTTCGGCAACTCAGAAGAACGACTCGCTCACGCCCGGTACACCTGGGTGGCATGAGCAGCGCACCGAACGTCACCCGCGTCACCGCCGACGGCGTCGACTGGCTCGCCTCGGCGGGCACGTATCCGCGCAGCACCCTGGCCCTCTGGGAGGAGCGCCCGGACACCCCGGTCGCCCTGCCCTGCGGCACCGTCTTCGACGTGGTGAGCGCCCCCGCGATCTTCGGCCGCCGGATGCTGGACCGGCTGTGGGACGACGGCCCGGGCTCGGGCCCGGTCGCGGTGTTCCGGGGCCGGGTGCTGCTGTTCTCCGCGCCGGGCACGGCCCAGCGGCTGCCCTCGCTGCTGGCGTGGGAGGAGTGGGGCTCGAACCGTACGGAGGCGGTGCCGCCGCTGCTGTGTCACGGCACCGGCGACGCGGTGACCGTCCCGGCGCCGGCCGGCGGCGACACCCCCGGCGACTCCCGCTGGCTGGTCGCCCCGGACACGCGTCACCCTTGGCTGCCGGGGCCGGAGGTGCTCCTCTGGGCGGCCGTACGGGCGGCCCGCGCGGCGGTGCGGATATCGATTTTTCCTCCCGCCGACCAGGATGCTAAGGTCTACGACGTCAGCAGGCGCCGCTAGCTCAGTTGGTTAGAGCAGCTGACTCTTAATCAGCGGGTCCGGGGTTCGAGTCCCTGGCGGCGCACGATGACGATGGCGAGGCGTGTTCGCGGAAAGCGCGAACCGGCCTCGCCATCTCTGTTTTTGCGCGGCTTCGCCGTGCGTTGTGGGGGTTTCGCCACCCACACCCCCATCAGGTCGGTCCAGTGGCCGCAAGCCGGGAGTGGATCGGCGCGGTGGCCGTGGGCCGCAGGCGCATCGGTCCAGCGGCCCCAGCCGGAAGTGGATCAAGGCAGTGGCCGCAAGGCGGAAGTGGATCGGTCCGGGGCCGCAGGCCGCGAGCACATCGGTCCCGTCACCGCAGCCCAGACACACCCGGGCCCGTGGCCACAGGCCGCGAGCACACCCGTCCCGTCACCGCAGCCCAGAAACGCCCGGGCCCATGGCCGCAAGCCGAAGCGCACGGTCCACTGGCCGTAGGCCGTGAAACTCAGGCCGTGAAACTCAGCCCGTGACCCCCGGTGTGATCCTGACCGTCCAGGCGCCCGACGCCGTTCTGCCCTCGACCTCCACCTGGACGCCCTGTCCGGGGACGGTGAAGCTCTCGCCGAGGGCGACCGGGGCGTCGGCGAGGGCCGGGTAGACCGAGTTCTCCCAGCAGGCCTCGGTGTGCGGGTGGGCGTCGACGACCTCCACCGGGCCGCCGCCGGACTCCGCCCCGCTTCTGATCCGGTACACCAGGACGCCCTGCCGGCAGGTGGCCCGGTCGTTGCCGGCCGCTCCGCGCGCCTCGAAGCCCAGGGCGCTGTCGGGCCCGGTGCGCACGATCGCCAGCTTCACCCCGTGCCCGAGGCCGAAGGCCGGGGCGCCCGCCGTGCCCTGCACCGGGATGCCGGGGCCGGCCTCCAGCGGCTCCAGGGTCAGCCGGGTCGGCCGGGCGCCCCGCACGCACACCACCTGGCGCGGGTCGAGCCAGCCGAGTTTCCACTTGTGCCAGGCGAACAGGTCCGGGGACAGCCCGAACTGGCTGCCCATCAGGTCCCAGTCGCCGACGTAGGTGTCCCAGTCGCCCTTGCCGTCGACCGGGCGGTGGTAGAGGTCGGGCAGGTCGAACACATGGCCGGTCTCGTGGGCGAGGACCAGGCGGTCCGGCGGGTGCTTCTCGAAGACCGTGACGACGCGGTGGATGTCGGTGCCGTCCACATGGACGGGGGTGTCGAGGTTCACGACCTTCGTGGCGTCCGAGTCGACGCCGGGCGCGTCCGGGTCGGCGACGAGGTACACCACCTGGTAGCGGGAGAAGTCGACCTCCTTGTCGGCCACGGCGAACGCGTCCCGCAGATAGGCGGCCCGGTCCTCGGCGCCCCAGTCCCGTTTCATGGCGTACGCCGTGGACGGCCGGGGCATGCGCAGCCAGTGCCGCAGCGGGTGCGGGCGGAGGGTGAACCTGCCGTAGGAGGCCTGCTGGTAGTAGCGGCTGGTGGCCGGGAAGTGGTCGGCGGTCAGCTCGGCGGGGGTGGTGCGCGGGGTGGCGTCCGGGAAGGAGAGGAAGATCATCACGGCGTCGCGCACGCCGGTGGGGCGGGTGTAGTCGGAGTTCCAGGTGTCCACCCCCTCGGAGTGATGGGTGTCGGCCCGGTGCAGGACGCAGGGGGCCGTGGAGAAGGGCTCGGCGACCGCCGGGCCGCTGATCATCGAGGTCGCGGCGAGCGCCGACAGCGTGGTGCACACGGCGGCGGTGCTACGCAGCTTGGGCACGGCCTGACCTCCGGACGCGGTTCGCTGGACCCGCATCCAGATTGCTGGCGTTTGTCGCACTATGCCCTGTTCGCCTGCGCTACAAGGGTGAGTGCGCCCTCTGGATGCTCCGACGCGCTCCGGCGCTCGACACCCCGGTTCACTCACGGAACGTCACAACTGGTCGGGGGCCTGAAGAACCCGTCCACGTGCGGGCAGAAACGATCTGTCAGAAACTGTGCTCCGTCCGGGACACTGGACAGTGGCTGGAAGGGCCCGGGGCCAGCCTCTATGATCGGCACACTTTCCGGCACGGACAGGCACGGACACAGATCGAGTGCACTGCGGGAGCGAGCGGTGAGCGGAACGTCCGAAGGGCCGACGCCCGCGGCAGACCTCGACCGGTCAGCCGTCACAGACAGTGACCACACCACCTACCACCGTGTCTTCGCGGCCGCCCCGATCGCCATGGCCGTCGTGGACCGCGCCGGACTCGTGGCCGACGCCAACGCGGCCTTCGGCGAGCTGCTCGGCACCGATCCGGACGGGCTCACCGGGCGGGTCGCCGCCGACCTGGTGGACCTGGCCTCGGACACCCGCAGCTGGCACGCCTACCGCGAGGTGCTGCGCGGCCGGCAGGCGAAGCTGCGCTGCACCCGTCGGCTGAAGCACCCCGAGGGGCACTCGGTGTGGGTGCAGGTGACCGTGGCCCCCCTGAGCGGGGAGACCGGGGTGCTGCTGTCCGTCGCCGACATCAGTGCCCGTCGTGAACTCCAGGCGCGGCTACGGCACTTGCAGATGCACGACCCGGTGACCCGGCTGCCCAACCGCACACTGTTCTTCGAGCGGCTCACGGCCGCGCTGGAGGCGGAGTCGTACGAGCAGAGCGGCACCGGCCGGATCGGCCTGTGCTACCTGGACCTCGACGGCTTCAAGGCGGTCAACGACACCCTCGGCCACCGCGTCGGCGACCGGCTGCTCGCGGCCGTCGCCGAGCGCCTGACCCGGGTGGCCGACGAGGCCGGTTACGCCCGCGCGGTGACCCCGCTGGTGGCCCGGCTCGGCGGCGACGAGTTCGCGCTGCTCGTGGAGGACTCCACCGGCACCGAACAGCTCGCGGAACTGGCCGAGTCGGCGCTCAACGCCCTGCAGGAGCCCTTCGACCTGGCGGGCCAGCGCCTGTCGCTGACGGCGTCGATCGGCGTCGTGGAGCGGCACGCGGCGGGCACGACCGCGACCGGCCTGATGCAGGCGGCCGATACGACCCTGTACTGGGCGAAGGCCGACGGCAAGGCCCGCTGGACCCTGTTCGACCCCGAGCGCAACGCGCACCGGATGACCCGTCAGGCCCTGTCGTCCACCTTGCGCCCCGCCATCGACCGCGGCGAATTCGCGCTCGAATACCAGCCGTTGGTCGGCATGGAGGACGGCCGCCTCGCCGGGGTCGAGGCGTTGATCCGCTGGAATCATCCTCAGTTCGGCACACTGACGCCGAATCGGTTCATCGGACTGGCCGAGGAGGACGGCTCGATCGTCCCGCTCGGCCGCTGGGCGCTGCGGACCGCCTGCCGGCAGGCCCGCCGCTGGCAGCTGGACCACCCCGAGGAGCCGCCCATCTTCGTCAGCGTGAACGTGGCCGTGCGCCAGGTGTGGGACTCCGATCTGGTGGCCGACGTGGCGGAGATCCTCGCCGACACCGGACTGGCCCCGCATCTGCTCCAGCTGGAGCTGACCGAGTCGGCGGTGATGGGCTCGGCGGGCCGCCCGCTCCAGGCGCTGCAGGCCCTCAGCGACATGGGCGTGCGCATCGCCATCGACGACTTCGGGACCGGCTACTCGAACCTGGCGTACCTGAGCAGGCTGCCGGTGAAGGTGCTGAAGCTGGACGGGTCCTTCGTGCGCGGCTTCCAGTACGAGGAGGCGCCCAAGGGCGTGCCGCCCAATCCCGCCGACGAGGTCATCGTCGAGGCGATGATCCAGCTCGCCCACCGGCTCGGCATCACCGTCACCGCCGAGTGCGTGGAGACCTCGGCCCAGGCCACCCGGCTGCGCCGCATCGGCTGCGACACCGGCCAGGGCTGGCTGTACTCCCGGCCGGTGCCGCCGGATCGTATCTCCGAGCTGCTCGGCGAGCAGACCTACGTGGTCGGCAAGCAGTAGGCGTCCGCGATCAACGCGTAGGAGCGCAGCCTCAGTTCGCCGCGGTGGGCGTGCGAGACGAGCATCAGCTCGTCGGCGCCGGTGCGCTTGTGCAGGTCGTCCAGGCCGGAGCGGACCTCGTCGGCGGTGCCGTGCACGATGTTGGCCGTCCAGGAGGTGATGAACTCCTCCTCCATCGGACTGAACTCGTGCTTCTCGGCCTCGTCCGGGTCGGGGAAGAGGCCGGGCCGGCCGGTGCGCAGCCGGAGCATGTTGAGGGCCATCGCCCGGGTCTGGCGGCGGGCCTCGCGCGCGTCGTCGGTGGCGAGGGTGGAGACGCCGATGAGGGCGTAGGGCTCGTCGAGGACCGCGGAGGGGCGGAAGGTCTGCCGGTACAGGTCCAGGGCCGGGATGGTGTTCTGCGCGGAGAAGTGGTGCGCGAAGGCGAACGGCAGGCCCAGCATTCCGGCCAGGCGCGCGCTGAAGCCGGAGGAGCCGAGCAGCCAGATCGGCGGGCGGTGCGGGGACTGCACGCCGCCGGGGGTGGTGGCCTGGACGGGACCCGGGATCGCGTGGATGCGGCGGTACGGATGGCCGTCGGGGAAGTCGTCGTCCAGGAAGCGCGTGAGCTCGGCGAGCTGCTGCGGGAAGTCGTCGGCGCCCTCGTTCAGGGTGTCGCTGCGGCGCAGGGCCGCGGCCGTGGCGCCGTCCGTGCCGGGGGCGCGGCCGAGGCCGAGGTCGATCCGGCCCGGCGCCATCGCCTCCAGCGTGCCGAACTGCTCGGCGATCACCAGCGGGGCGTGGTTGGGCAGCATGACGCCGCCCGAGCCGAGCCGGATGCGGTCGGTGTGGGCGGCGAGGTGGGCGAGGATCACGGCGGGCGAGGAGGAGGCCACACCGGGCATGGAGTGGTGCTCGGCGACCCAGTACCGGTGGAAGCCGCGGGCCTCGGCGAACCGGGACAGCTCCACGCTGGTGCGCAGCGCGTCGGTGGCGGTACTGCCCGCGCCGACGGTCACCAGGTCCAGTACGGAGAGGGGGACGGGGGCGGTCCCGTGCGCGGTGCCCCGGATCTCGTCTGCCTCGTCAGCGGACACGGTGTGGGCCTCCTGTGTGTGGCGTGGGCTGTCCCGGGACCTAACAGGAGGCAGTCTCCGTTTATTCCGTCGATTCCGCGACGGCGCCCTCTCGGCCCGCCGGGACCCGCTCAGACCTGCACGATCGGTTCCCGGGTGAACAGCGTCCCCAGGGCCGGCGCGTTCACCCGCCGGTCGGCCAGCCTCAGCCCCTCCCACACCGTCACCTGGTTCGCGGTGAGCACCGGCTTGGACAGCGCCTTCTCCAGCAACGACAGATGCGCGGCCGTGTGCAGGGCCGTGTCCGGGAGCAGTACCGCCTCCGCGTCCGGCACGTCGGCCGCCCGGGCCAGCGTCAGCACGTCCTCCTCGCCCCACGTGCCGACCTCCGCCGCCGTGACGATCCCCGAGGAGCGCATCCCGGTCACCTCCAGGCCCCCGGCACGCAGGAAGTCGGCGAACAGCGCGGCGACGTCCTCCGGGTAGGTCGCGCCGACCGCGACCCGCCGTACCCCGATCTCCCGGGCCGCGTGCACGAAGGCGAACGACGTCGACGACGCGGGCATCCCGGCCAGCCGGGCGAGCGTGCGCACCTGCTCCTGGGCGCCCTCCCAGCCGTGCACGAAGCCGCCGCTGGTGCACGCCCACACCACCGTCTCGGCACCGGTCAGCCGCAGGCGCTCCATGCCCGCCGCGAGCCGTTCGGCGGAGCCCATCTCGCGCAGCGCCGCAACCCGGTGCGCGTCCTCGCCGATGTCGGTGTGGACCAGGTCCACCCGGATGTCGCTGCCCAGGAGCTGCTCGATGCGTGGATAGTCGTCCTCGGCGGAGTGGCCCGGGTAGAGGAATCCGAGTGCGGTCATGACCGTCCTTTTCCGTGTTCCGGCGTCGTTCCGGCGTCTTCAGCTTTCCTGCGTCTCTTCCGGCAGTTCCCGCGTCGCTTCCGGCAATGCGGGGGGCCAGACACGCGCGCTCTCGTCCAGCAGCGCCTGATACGGCCCCACGGCCCGGGTACCCAGCCGGCGCAGCGCAGCCCACATCGTGACCTGGTTGGCCGACAGCACGGGGATCCGCAGCTCGGCCTCCAGCTGGGGGATCACGTCGTACGTCGGCAGGTTGGTGCAGGAGATGAACAGCGCGTCGGCGGTGCCGGGGCGGACCGCCTGCCGGGCCATGGCGACGACGTCCCGGTACGGCACCCGCCAGATGTGCCGGGTCAGGCCCATGAAGGCGCACCCGGTGACCTCGACGCCGGCCTCGGCGACGAAGTCCTCCAGCGCCCGGGTCACGGACACGGTGTACGGCGTGACCAGCGCGACGCGCCGGATCCGCAGCTCGGCCAGGGCCTCCAGCAGCGCGCCGGAGGTGGTCACCGGGGGTGGGGCGCCCGCGAGGCTCATCGCCGCGCACATCGCCCGCTCCCCGGCGATCCCGCCGACGAAGCTGCCGGAGGCGCAGGCGTAGGCGACGGCCTCGGGCGCGACGGCGGTCAGCGCGCGCACGGCGTCGCCGAGGGTCTCGTGCTCGCTCACCAGACGGGCCAGGTCCAGGCTGACCTCGACCGGCACGAACGGGGTCCGGGTCAGATGCAGCGACACCTCGTCGGGCACCCAGCGCCACAGCTCGCGGTCGAGGGCGAAGTCGAAGGGAGCCACCACGCCGACCCCGCGCTGTGGGCGGGGGCCGCCGAGAAAGGAGACGTCCATGGCTGGCACCGGCCTCACGCTGGGAGACGAGTGGGCAACGGATCGCGAGTACGCCCGTGTTGACGAAGGTAGGTTCGGGTGCGAGCGTGGTCAATCCGCGGGTAATCCGCGCATGTCAGACGCTCGGAGCCGCCCCGTATGACGACCCTCCCGACCCTCCTGGTGCTGGACGCCGACCCGCCGCCGCGCCTCGGCCGGCTGACCGGACGCGCCCGGATCGTGCACACGGACGCCGCGCACCTGGCCGAGCGGCTGCCGCAGGCGGACGTGCTCCTGGTCTGGGACTTCGCCTCGCACGCGGTCCGCGAGGCCTGGCCCGGGCAGGGGCCCCGCCCGGCCTGGGTGCACACGGCGAGCGCGGGCGTGGACCACCTGATGGGACCGGAGCTCGCCGCGTCCGACACGGTGGTCACGAACGCGCGCGGGATCTTCGACCAGCCGATCGCCGAATACGTGGCGGCGCTGGTGCTGGCGGTCGCCAAGGACCTGCCGCGCACGCTGGAGCACCAGCGGGAGCGCACCTGGCGGCACCGGGAGGGCCGGCGGGTGGCGGGCACGCGCGCGTGCGTGGTCGGCTCGGGCCCGATCGGCCGGGCGATCGTACGCACCCTGAAGGCCCTCGGCGTGACGACGGCGCTGGTCGGGCGGGTGCCGCGGACCGGTGTCCACGGGCCGGCCGACCTCGACCGGCTGATCTCCCGCGCGGACTGGGTGATCGCGGCGGCGCCGCTCACCGAGGAGACGTACCGCATGTTCGACGGCCGCCGGTTCGGCGTGATGCAGCCCTCGGCGTTCTTCGTCAACGTCGGCCGGGGCCAGCTCGTCGACGAGGACGCCCTCGCCCACGCCCTGACCCGGCGCTGGATCACGGGCGCGGCCCTGGACGTCTTCACCAGCGAACCCCTCCCCGAGGACAGCCCGTTGTGGGGGCTTCCGGGGCTGATCGTCTCCCCGCACATGAGCGGGGACACGGTCGGCTGGCGGGACGAACTGGCCGCGCAGTTCGTGGAGTTGTACGAGCGGTGGGCGGCGGGCAGATCACTGGTGAACGTGGTCGACAAGAAACGCGGTTACGTCCCCGGTCACTGACCTCTCGGCCCCTTGGATCCCTTGGACCTCTTGGAGGGTGCATGCAGCTCACCGACCTGACCGCCGTCCAGCTCCTCGAGGGTTACCGCAAGGGGGAGTTCAGTCCCGTGGAGGCGACCGGGCAGGCTCTGGAGCGGGCCCGCCGGATCCAGCCGGAGGTGAACGCGTTCGTGCGCCTCACCGAGGAGGACGCGCTGGCCCGGGCGCGGGAGTCGGAGGAACGCTGGCGGCGCGGTGAGCCGGCCGGGCTGCTCGACGGGGTGCCGGTGACGGTGAAGGACATCCTCCTGCTGCGCGGCCACCCGACCCTGCGCGGCTCCAGGACGATCTCCGAGCAGGGCAGTTGGGACGAGGACGCCCCCTCGGTGGCCCGGCTGCGCGAGCACGGCGCGGTGTTCCTGGGCAAGACGACGACCCCCGAGTTCGGCTGGAAGGGCGTGACCGACTCCCCGCTGACCGGCATCACCCGCAACCCGCACGACCACTCGCGCACCGCCGGAGGCTCCAGCGGGGGCAGCGCGGCGGCGGTGGCGCTCGGCGCGGGCCCGCTGTCGCTGGGCACGGACGGCGGGGGCAGCATCCGCATCCCGGCCGCGTTCTGCGGGATCTTCGGGCTGAAGCCGACGTACGGCAGGGTGCCGCTGTATCCGGCGAGCGCGTTCGGCACCCTCTCGCACGCGGGACCGATGACCCGGGACGCGGCCGACGCGGCCCTGCTGCTGGACGTCATCGGCGCCCCGGACGCCCGCGACTGGTCGGGCCTGCCGCCGGCGCCGGGCTCCTTCGCGGAGGGGCTGAGGGGCGGCGTGCACGGGCTGCGGGTGGCGTACTCCCCGTCCCTGGGCGGCCAGGTCGCGGTCCAGCCGGCGGTCGCCGCGGCGGTACGGCGGACGGTGGCGGCCCTCGCCGACCTCGGCGCGTACGTGGAGGAGACCGACCCGGACTTCAGCGACCCGGTGGACGCCTTCCACACCCTGTGGTTCAGCGGCGCGGCCCGGGTCACCGAGCGGTTCTCCCCGCGCAAGCGGCAACTGCTGGACCCCGGCCTGCGCGAGATCTGCGTGCGGGGCGCCCGCTACAGCGCGCTGGACTACCTGGCCGCGGTGGACGTCCGCATGGACCTCGGCCGGCGTATGGGCCGCTTCCACGAGCGCTACGACCTCCTGGTCACCCCGACGCTGCCGCTGACCGCGTTCGAGGCGGGCGTGGAGGCGCCGAGGGGCGCGGCCCACCACCGCTGGACCGGCTGGACGCCGTTCACCTACCCCTTCAACCTCACCCAGCAGCCCGCGGCGACCGTACCGGTGGGCACGGACGGCGACGGCCTGCCCGTGGGGATGCAACTGGTCGCCGCCCGGCACCGGGACGACCTGGTCCTGCGCGCCGCGCACGCGCTGTACGAGGCCGGGGTGGTGCCGGCGCCGGCCCCGCTTCCCTGAGCCGCGCGCCGACCGGTCTCACGCCCGCCGGAAAGCGAGCGTCTCCCCCGCCGCCCCGCCGCGCCAGAGGTCGTTGCAGGCCTCGGCCATCGCCTCCAGTCCCTCCACCACCTGGCCCCACACGATCCCGGGCACCCAGCCCACGTCGCCGTTGAGGAGCAGGTTGTTGCGCTCGTAGAACAGGGCCAGGTCGACGACGGTGGTGCCGGGGCGGACCTCGCGGTCGTAGCCGTAGGCCTTCGTGCCCAGTTCGGTGCCGGCGAAGGAGAAGTAACAGAGGTCGCCGGGAATCGGGGTGACCGTCGGGTTCTCCAGTGGGGGTTCCGTGGAGGCGAAGGGAGGGAAGAGGGCGTAGATCTCGTTGCGGGCGTATTTGGCGTGGTAGACGTCGCCCGCGAGGGGGAGCGCCCGCCATACGGCCTCGCAGGTCAGGGGCGCGCGGTCGGCCAGCAGTCGTGCCGTGCAGTGCACATCGCGCTTCTCGAGCGAGACGGTGACGAATCGATCGGCCATGGAAACAAGGGTGCATAGCCGGGATCCGCTTGGGTAGCCGCGCCGCCATGGCTCCACCACTTGGGAACGACGTACACACATTCCGGTCGGAACTCAGACGCGGCGGGCACACCCGGCGCTCGGTGCTCGGTGGTCTCGCCGCCCTCGGTGTGCTGGGCGCGGCGGGCTGCTCCCGGGTGGCCGAGGCGTCCGGCAAGCCGGGCGGTGACCTGCTCGAACGCCTTCGCGCGCAGGGTGTCGTACGGCTCGGGATCGCCGGTGAGATCCCCTTCGGGTACATCGACAAGGACGGCCATCTCACCGGTGAGGCGCCCGAACTGGCCAAGGTGATCTTCAAACGGCTCGGGGTGGACCGGGTCCAGCCGGTGCCGACCGAGTTCGGCTCGTTGATCCCGGGGCTCAACTCGCAGCAGTTCGACGTCGTGGCGGCCGGGATGTACGTCAATCCGGAGCGCTGCCGGCAGGTCATCTTCGCCGATCCGGACTACCAGATGCTGGACTCGTTCATCGTGCGCAAGGGCAACCCGCTGGGGCTGCACTCCTACAAGGACGTCGTCGCGAAGAAGGCCAAGTTCGCCACCGGCACCGGCTACGCCGACATCGAGTACGCGGTCGAGGCCGGGTACAAGCGGGGCGACATCCTCGTCGTCCCGGACCAGGTAGCCGGGCTGAACGCCGTCGAGACAGGCCGGGCCGACGTCTTCGCCGGTACGGCGATCACCACGCGGGAAGTGGCGAAGAAGTCGAGCAAGGCGGAGGCCACCGCGCCGTTCGCGCCGCTGGTCAAGGGCAAACCGCACGTCGACGGCGGCGCGTTCGCCTTCCGGCCGACCGAGACGAGGCTGCGGGACGCCTTCAACGTCGAGCTGCACAAGCTGAAGCGGAGCGGCGAGCTGTTCCGGATCCTTCGGCCCTTCGGGTTCACGAAGGCCGAGATGACCGACCTCACCGCGAAGGAGCTGTGCGGCGGATGACCTCGGGACTGTGGGAACTCGTACTCAAGGGCGTCTGGACCACCGTCCAGCTGCTGGTGTTCAGCGCGTTGCTGGCCGCCGCCGTGTCCTTCGTCGTCGGTATCGCGCGGACGCACCGGCTGTGGATCGTGCGGTTCGTCGCCGGCTTCTACACCGAGGTGTTCCGTGGCACCTCGGCGCTGGTGATGATCTTCTGGGTGTTCTTCGTGCTGCCGGTCGCGTTCGGCTGGCAGCTGGTGCCGATGTGGGCGGGCACGCTGGCGCTCGGGATGACCTATGGCGCGTACGGCTCGGAGATCGTGCGCGGCGCGCTGAACGCGGTGGACCCGGCGCAGAAGGAGGGCGGGATCGCGCTCAGCTTCACGCCCTGGCAGCGGATGCGGCTGGTCGTGCTGCCGCAGGCGGTGCCGGAGATGATCCCGTCCTTCTGCAACCTGCTGATCGAGCTGCTCAAGGGCACCGCGCTGGTGTCGCTGATGGGCATGGGCGATCTGACGTTCAGCGCGAACCTCGTGCGGCTGGCGCTGCAGCAGAGCGCGGAGATCTACACGTACGTGCTGCTGATCTACTTCGCGATCGCCTTCGTCCTGACGCGGCTGATGCGCTCCCTGGAGAAGCGGCTGAAGGCCGGGATCGGCAAGGACGCCGGGACCTTCTCGGCGTCGCGTGAGCTCAAGCGCGCGCAGACGACCGGAGTGGGGGGTCGGGTCGCATGAAGTGGGACTGGAACGCCGTGAGCGACTTCATGCCGGAATTCTGGCGGGGGTTGCTCGTCACCCTGGAGGCCGTCGCCCTGGGGTCGCTGCTCTCCTTCACCCTCGGTCTGGTCTGGACGCTGCTGATGCGGACACCGAGCCGGTGGGTGCGCTGGCCGGTCGGGGTGGTCACGGAGTTCGTGCGCAACACCCCGCTGCTGGTGCAGCTGTTCTTCCTGTTCTACGTGCTGCCCGAGTGGGGCGTGACCTTCTCGGCGCTGACCACCGGTGTCTTCGCGATCGGCCTGCACTACTCGACGTACACGATGCAGGTCTACCGGGCCGGAATCGAGGCGGTGCCGCCCGGCCAGTGGGAGGCGGCGACCGCGCTGAACCTGCCACGGCGGCGGACCTGGACCGTGGTGATCCTGCCGCAGGCGATCCGCCGGGTGGTCCCCGCGCTCGGCAACTACGTGATCTCCATGCTCAAGGACACACCGATGCTGATGACGATCACCGTGCTGGACATGCTCGGGCGTGCCCGGCTCTTCTCCCAGCAGCACTTCCAGTTCACCGAGCCCCTCACCGTGATCGGGGTGGCCTTCATCCTCATCTCCTATCTGTCCTCCCTTCTGATGCGAGCCCTGGAGCGACGCCTTGTCCGTTGAGACCCGTCCGCAGCCCTCCCTCACCGACGCCCAGCCGACCGAGCTGATCCGCCTGGAGAACGTCACCAAGCGGTTCGGCGCCAACACGGTGCTCGACCGGCTGGACTTCTCCGTCGACGCCGGCCGGCACGTGACCCTGATCGGGCCGTCCGGATCCGGCAAGACCACGATCCTCAGACTCCTGATGACCCTCACCAAGCCGGACGAGGGCACGATCACCGTCGACGGGGAGCGGCTGTTCCCGGCGCCGGAGAAGCAGGTCCGGGAGGTCCGCAAGAAGATCGGGATGGTGTTCCAGCAGTTCAACCTGTTCCCGAACATGAGCGTGCTGCGGAACATCACCGAGGCTCCGGTGCAGGTCCTCGGCATGTCCAAGGACGAGGCCGAGGAACGGGCCCGGGAGCTGCTGGAGCTGGTGGGGCTGACCGACAAGTGCGACGCGAAGCCCACCCGGCTCTCCGGCGGACAGCAGCAGCGGGTGGCGATCGCGCGGGCGCTGGCGATGCGGCCGCGGGTGCTGCTGCTGGACGAGGTGACCTCCGCGCTCGACCCGGAGCTGGTCGCGGGCGTACTCGACCTGCTCAGGGACATCGCCCGCAGCACCGACATCACGATGCTCTGTGTGACCCACGAGATGGGTTTCGCCCGGGACATCTCCGACCAGGTGCTGATGTTCGACGGCGGACGGGTGATCGAATCGGGCTCCCCGGAGAAGATCTTCACCGAGCCGGAGCAGGACCGCACCCGGGAATTCCTCAGCGCGGTCCTGTGACCACGGGCTGTGAATCCGGAAGATGCCGAGGTCCAGCCCTTGGGTCATGACCTTGGCATATGCCAGAGGGTCTGCGTCGCAGTTGGGAGGGGTCAGGCGGGCAAAAGAATCTCGCCAACCCCCTCTCCCCGCACCGGGTTTGCCCGTTATCGTGGTAGCGATCCGCCGTCCGGATACCGCGGCCCACACAGGCGAGCGCAGGGGGATGCACCGTGGCGCTGATGCACGAGCCGACCGCCCCGTACCACTCGGCCCAGGACGCCCTGCGCGTGCTGGAGACCGTCGCCCGCCATCCCGCCGGCGTCACCGACACCGAACTGTCCCGCCGCACCGGCCTCGGCCCCGAGCGGCTCACCGCCCTGCTGCGCATGCTGCGCCGGGAGGGCTACGTCGAGCAGATCACCGACGGGGCGTACGTCACCGGTGACACCCTGCGCCGCCTCACCTCCGCGCACGACCGGGAGGGGGCCCTGCGCGAGAAGCTCCAGCACACCCTGGACCGGCTGCGCGACTCGGTCGGCGCGGCGGTCTACATGAGTCGCTACGTCGACGGCGAGGTCAAGGTCACCCAGTACGCCGCCGGGCCCACCACCCCGGCGGTCAACGAGTGGGTCGACTTCCGCTACTCCGCCCACGCCACGGCGGTCGGCAAGAGCCTGCTCACCCAGCTCGACCACAACGCCCGCCGCGACCACCTCTCCCGCCACAAGATGGCCCGCCTCACCTCGCGCACCATCACCAGCGACAAGCTCCTGCTCTCCCGCCTGGAGTCCCAGCCGCCGACGGTGCCGGTCCTGGACCTCCAGGAGTACGCGATCGGCACGGTCTGCGCGGCGGTCCCGATCACGGCGGGCGCCTCGGTGGGCTGCCTGGCGCTGTCGCTTCCCGTGGAGCACGCGCACCGGCTGAAGCAGGCGGCGGAGACGCTGAACCGGAACGCCGCACCCGTGCTCCTGTCGCTGGCCCTGTAGGTGGTCACGAGCACCCCTCAGGACCAGGTAGTATTTTCTTCGTCGCCAGCCGAGGAAGACAAAATCCGAGGTCGGCGGGAGTCATGCGCCGCTAGCTCAGTTGGTTAGAGCAGCTGACTCTTAATCAGCGGGTCCGGGGTTCGAGTCCCTGGCGGCGCACACGGACGAAGGGTCCCTTGCGAGAGCGAGGGGCCCTTCGGCGTCCCCCTCCGTAAGCCTCCGGTAGGTCTCCTCCCCCGGCGGCCGCCACCACACCGGGTCGGCGCACGCGTACCCCTCGCGCCTCAGCCGCGCCCGGTGGATCTTGTTCGTGGCCGTCACCGGCATCCGCTCCACCACCCGCACGAACCGGGGTGCCATCTTCGTTCCCAGGTCCGGCTGGGCCGCCAGGAACTCGGCGAAGCCCGCCGGATCGAAGGACCCGGCGATGGTCGCCATCACCTGGTCCCCGGTCACCGGGTCCGGCACCCCGTACACGGCGACGGCCACCGCACCCTCGTACCGGGCGACGATGTTCTCGATCATCGCGGCGGCCAGGTTCTCCCCGTCGACACGGATCCGGTCGTCCCCACGGCCCGCGAAGTACAGATGGCCGCCGGCGTCCCGGTAGAACAGATCACCGGTCCAGTACGCCCCGCCCCTGCGCCGCTCGGCCTCGGCGGCCGGATTCCGCCAGTACCCCTCGAAGGGGCTGGGCCCCCAGTTCACCAGCTCCCCGATCGCCTCCTCCCCGTTCAGCAGCCGCCCGGCGGTGTCGAACCGGGCCGGCGGGCACTCGCGTCCGGTGGCGGGGTCCAGCACCACCAGCCCGGGCCCGGCCGGTCCCACCGCGCCCTTGGGTGTGCCCGGCGCCCACTGGATCGCCGCCCCGCCCTCGGAGGAGCCGTAGCCCTCCACCAGCCGGACCCCGAACCGCCGCTCGAAGGCCGCCGCGTCCACCGCGCCGGCCTCGGTGCCGAAGCCGAGCCGCAGGGGGTTGTCGCGGTCGTCCGCGCGCTCCTCGGTGGCGAGGACGTACTGGATGGCCCGCCCGACATACGTGAAGTACGTCGCCCCGTACCGGCGCACATCGGGCAGGAACCCGGACGCCGAGAACCGCCGCCGCAAGGCGACCCCCGCGCCGGCGGCGAGCGCGGGCGCCCAGTCGGCGATCACCGCGTTGCCGTGGAACATCGGCATGCAGATGTAGTGCACGTCGTCCGCGCACACCCCGAACTGCCGCACCAGCGCCTGCCCGGCCGCCGCCAGCCGCCCCTGGGAGCAGAGCGCGGCCTTGGGGGCGCCGGTCGATCCGGAGGTGAAGTACAGCAGCAGCCGGTCGGTGGGAGCAGCGCGGGAGGGGTCGGGCACGGCGTCGGCGTAGGGGGCGAGGAGGGCGGCGTACTCGTCCCCGTCCGTCACGAGGATCCGTACCCCCGGCAGTTCCAGGCCGGCCAGCAGCGGCAGGTGGGCCCGCTCGGTGACCAGGAGCGGGCACTCGGTGTGCAGGATGTCCCGGGCCAGTTCGGCTCCCCGGCGCGTGGGGTTGATCCCGGCGACGGCCGCACCGGCCAGGGCCGCGGCGCCGAGCCAGAGCGGGAACTCCTCGGTGTTGTCGAGGAGCACCCCGACATGCGGTACGGCACCCGGTGGCAGCAGGTCGGCCAGCAGGGCCGCCCGCGCGGCGGCGCCCGCGGCGAACTGGTGCTGGGTCAGCGTCCGTTCCTCGCAGCCGAGTCCCGGGCGGTGGTCCCCCCACCGCGCCGCGACCAGCTCGGCGACCGTGCGCGTCATGGACTCCATGGACGCGCACGGTAACTGACGTAGCGTCAGATAGGGAGTGCTACGGCATGAGCCCGTCCGCCTCCGTGAACATCATGTGGGCGACGACGATGAAGACCACACAGAAGGCGATGGCCACGCCCAGGAAGGCCGCCCCGCAGCCGGTGCCGGCGGCGAGCCTGCCGCGGGAGGGCGGGAGCGCGGTGGCCCGCTGGGGCTGCTCGGGCAGATACCGCACGGTGACGAAGTCGCCCTCCAGGACGGTCGCGGGCCCGTTCTCCTCCTCGAACCGGACCGTGCGGCCCTCGTGGGTGGTGAACTCGTAGACGTGGTGCACGGTCGTGCGCACCGAGGTGTCGCCGCCGCCCCCGCTGGTCGTCGTGAACATCCGCAGACAGCGCCCCTCGGCGGTCAGCCCCTGCGACCAGGTCCTGCTGATCCGCCGGGCGCGGCGCAGCAGCAGGAACAGGGCGGACCCGAAGCCCGCGATCATGAGGGTGGGTACGGCGTAGAAGAGCAGCTCGAACATGAGGTCCCCCGAGGTCCGGTACGCCGCTCCGCTCGGTCGGCGTGCGAGGAACGTACCCGCCGGTAGGGACGGCCGGCCTCAAGGGAACCTCAGTTTCCGTGCTGTGGCGGAACGGTCCTCAGAAGGTGACGTCCGAGCAGGCGTAGAACGCGTTGCCCGTGTCGGCGATCGTCCACACCGCGAGGATGACGTGGTGCCCGCTCAGCCCGGTCGGCAGGGTGCCGCTGTGACTGAGGGTGGCCGGCGGGCGCTGGCCGTTGTAGGGGACCGTCAGGAACGGGGTGAGGTTGAGGTCCGAGCGGGACAGGGGGTGGTTCTGGTTCCAGCCCTGCTTGGTGACGAAGTACTTGAAGTCCGTCGTGGCGTGCTGGGCGGTGAACTGCCAGCGGAAGGTGTACGTCTGCCCGCCCGTCACCCTGGTCGTGGGCCAGGCGGCGCCGGACGGTGCGGTCGGCGAGCTGAGCTGGGCGAACCGGCTCAGGCCGCCGTTGCAGATCTGGCCGTCGGCGGGCCCCGCGGCCGGGAAGCCCTTGGGGCCCTCGACGCTCTGCGGTTCGTACTGGATGTCACCGCAGCCCGTCACCGTGCCGTTGGCGCAGAGCTTCTGCCTGCTGATGGGGAGGTCGGTGTAGCCGTGCCCGCTGGCGCCGCCGGTGGAGAGCGCGAACGCTCCGGCGGTCATCACACCCAGCACGACCGCGGACAACTTGGTCCTGGTGCGCATACTGCCGCTCCTGGAGAACGTGGGGAGTTCGATGAGCTGTGCAGGTAGGTCTAGACCAAGTGCCAGATTATTGCCGCCCGTTGACTGTGTCCATACAAAAGACTGTGTCCATCGCGGCCGCAGTGGAGACTGCGCTACGACGGCTCCCCGCGCCCTGAGAAGAAGGCGACCGTCAGGTCCCGCACCAGCGCTTTCCGCTCGTAGTCGTCGGCCCCGACCAGCCCCCGCGCGGTCAGCCTGCTCATGGTGTCCTCCACGAAGTCCACCACCGAGTCGAGCATGCCGGCCCGCTGCCGGGCGTCCAGCCGGGCGATCCGGCGCCGGTGCACGGCGGCGGCGACCTCCGGGGCGTACTCCACCAGGAGCGGCCGCACCGAGAACACCTCCACACCGACCGGCGCGGCCTCCTCCACCACCAGCCGGGTCAGCGCCTCCCCGGCCGCCGTCACCCCGCCGCGCGTCCCGCCCGCCGGCTCCACCGGCACCCGCGCCAGCGCCGCCTCCACGCACTCGCGCAGATACCTCTCGTGGTCCTCGACGCCGAGCACCGCCCGTGCGGTGTCCCGCATCCGCCACACCACCAGCACCACCACCCTGAGCGGCATCCCCTCGCGATCCGCCGCCGGCATCGCCTCGCTGCGCCAGTGCCGCAGCCGTACATCGACCCGGCGCCGCCGCAGCAGCGGGTTCACCCAGAACAGCCCGGTGCGCCGTACCGTCCCCCGGTAGCCGCCGGACAGGTCGAGCACCCAGGCCCGCCCGGTCCGCCCCCGGACCAGCCCGCCGAAGCCGAGCAGCGCCAGCGCCCACGCCCCGGCGTACGCCGCCCACTGTGCCGGACCGGGCCCGGCAGCCAGGGACGCGGGCAGCGACAGCGCCTCCGCCACGGCGGGCGGCAGCAGCCCCGCCCACCAGGAGGTCGCCAGAGCACCGGTGACCCCGCAGAGCCCGGCCAGCAGCCCGGCCGCCCCCGGCAGCACCCGTGCCGGGTGCTCCGCCAGGTCCGGGTCGACCTCCGGCAGCGGCCGCCGGCGCACCGGAGCCGGCTGTCCTGGGCACGGCCGCTCACCGGTGCCCCGGCGACGGGCCACCACGGCGGGCTTGAGCGGCACCTTCACCGGGTTCATCGGGTCGGCGTCGTCGCGGAAGAGCAGATGGACGGGGATCTCGATGGTCGCCCCGCCCGGCATCGGGCGGTCCGGCCGCCCGACCGCTCCCAGGGAACCCTCCGGCTGACCCTCGGATTCGGGCGTCGTGTGTGACGTGCTCGTACCCATGCGTGCCTCCAGCCTCCGCGCCAGATGCGTCGTGAACAGGTGGTTGAGATGGACAGGGGGACGGGGGTGGGAGGAACGGGGAAGGGAGGGACGGACAGGGGCGGGGGCCCTTGGGTGGAGGTGGGGACCGGCCCGCCCACCGCCACCGCCGGATGCCCGGCGGCGAGGATCGGGGTCGACAGCGGCCGGGGTCGAGATCGGGGCGGGGTCGCGCCGGGGTCGACGTCGGGGCAGGGTCGGGGCGGGGTCGAGGTCGGGGCAGGGTCGGGCCGGGGTCGAGGTCGGGCCGGGGTCGGGCCGGGGTCGAGGTCGGGCCGGGGTCGAAGTCGGGGTCGAGGTCGGGGCGGGGTCGGGCAGGGGTCGGGGCCGGGGTCGGGCGCGGTCGCCTTCGGAACCGGGATCGGCCGTGCGAGTGGCTGGTCGCAGACCGGGGCCGGACCGGGCGGTCGGAGACCGGTCGGAGACCCGCCAATCGGCGGGCCCCGGCGGCCAGTGGGCCCCGTCAACCGGCGGGCCGCGGCGGCAGGTGGCTCGGCCCGGCGGCCGGATAGCCCTCGGCCCGCCGGAAACCGCCCACCCGCCCGACGAAGACCGCCCACCCGCCCACCGGAGACCGCTCACCCGCCCCGGCGGTCAGAGGCGCGTCACTCGGTCGGGGACCGTGTCCGCGAACAGCCGGCGCCAGGTCTCCGGTCCCGGGTGACCGTCCGCCGCACCGCCGCGCCAGCCCTGGGCGCGCTGGAAGGCCTCCACCGCGCGCCGGTCCGCGTCGCCCCAGCGCGGGCCGGGATCGGTGGTGTAGAACATGCCGAATCCCTTCTCCACCAGTCGGCGGCCCAGCTGCGTGACGTACGCGTTCTCCGCGCCCGGACCGAAGTGGCCCCGGCCCGGATAGCCGGGCACCCCGTGCGAGGCGGGCATCCCCTGCGGGACCGGCGCCGCCTGCGAGGCGGGCACCCCCCTGCCGGCGACGGGGCCGAAGTGGGCGGCCCCCGGGTCGGTGGCCTGCTTCCCGGCCGAGTCCGGCAGCGCGGCCTCCTTGCCGTCGGTCAGGCCCTTGTAGCGGTAGGGGACGTACTTGTCGGCGTTGCTCCAGTAGGGATACGGCGTGGGCTGCGAGCGGGCGTGCGGGGGTGTCTCCTCGTAGACCGTGTAGTAGGTGTGCGCGGAGTCCGTCCAGCCGCCGAAGATCACCACATGAGAGCCTTTCTCGGGGTTGTCGGGATTGTGGTAGAGCAGGATGTCGCCGGGCTGGAGATCGGCCTTGGTGATCTTGGTGCCGAACTGGTCGAGGCTGCCCGTCCATTCGTTGCTCGGCAGACCCCAGGCCATGGAGACATAGCCCGAGCAGTCCTGCCGGTAGCCGTCGGTCCAGTAGCTCTCCATGCTGTACGGGACCTGGGCGGCCACCCAGACCTTGGCCCGGTCGATGATCTTGGCCCGGGTGGTGGCGGGGGTCGGGACGGTGCCGGGTCCCGCCGGGTTGCCCTTCGGGCCGTACAGCGGGCCCCTGGGGCCCTGGGGGGTGTCGGTCTCGTCGTCATCGGGGGCGTGGACGCGCTCCTCGACGGTTCGGTCGGGGGTGACGGCGGCGGCCTGGGCGGGCGCGCCGAGGACGGCGGACGCGGCGGCCAGGGCCACGATTCCGCAGGCTGCCGGGCGCACGCCGGGGCGGCCTGACGCCGGGCTGGGGCCGGCCCGCCGTTCCTGCGCGCAGCCGGGGCAGTCGCAGTCGCCGACGGGGTCGAATTCCTGGAACACCGGGGCCGTCGCCATGCGATCTACCTCACATTCGGAGGGGATTTGTCCGCGAGTGTGCACGTTGATCAGTTTGCTAACCGGCCACCGCGCCGCCACTTTGACGGTCCGAATGATGTACACGGCCCCCGAGCCACCGGCTGATCATCCGGGGGTGGTCATGGGCACCCCCCGAGGTCAGGTAGAGTTATCTCCGTCAGCAGGCGCCGCTAGCTCAGTTGGTTAGAGCAGCTGACTCTTAATCAGCGGGTCCGGGGTTCGAGTCCCTGGCGGCGCACCGACCGGGAGGCCCCTCGCGAAAGCGGGGGGCCTTTCGCATGTCCGGAAATCATCCCTGTCCGGAACCGAGCCCTCCCCCCGACTGGCCGGATACCCTCTCGCCATGGCAGCCCGGGACCTCCAGGAGCGGATCAAGAAGCTGATCGTGGACCGACGGCTGCCCTCGGGTGCCCCGCTGCCGACCGAGCCCGAGCTGATGGAGTACCTCGGGGCCAGCCGGAACTCGGTCCGGGAGGCACTGAAGGCGCTGCAGGCCATGGGCATCGTGGAGATCCGGCACGGGTTCGGGACGTACGTCGGCTCGATGTCGTTCGCGCCCATGATCGAGGGGCTGGCCTTCCGCACCGTCGCCGGGCACTACCGCGGCGAGGACTCCCTGCTGCAGCTGCTGGAGCTGCGCGAGGCGGTGGAGACCGGGCTGGTCTCGCGGCTCGCCGGGCGACTGCCCGAGGCGGACCTCGTTGAACTGAACGCCCTCGTGGACCGTATGGAACGGGAGGCCGCCGAGGGGGCGGGCCTCGCCGAGACCGACCGGGCCTTTCACGCCACCCTCTACCGGGGGCTGGACAACGTGTTGCTGAGCGAGGTGCTGGAGGCGTTCTGGGACGCCTTCCACCGGGTGCAGCGGGATCTGGTGGACGTGCCGCAGGACCCCAGGGTCACCTGCCGCCAACACCGGGAGATCCTGGACGCGGTCCGGTCCGGGGACTCACTGCGGGCGGAGGAGGCCATAAGAGATCACTTCGGCAACATCCGCACCCGCCTCTCCACCACCGGCGCGCCCTCGTCCCCCGAGCCCCACCCGCGCCACAATGAACGGGTTTGACCGGTAAACAACGCGTTTCGCGTCTTGCGATCATGCGGAGCGCCGTAGACCCTGGATGTTCAAGCTGCCGCTGTTTCGCGGCAGTTGGGGGGAAGTAAACGGTTGCTGGACGGCGGGGAGGGGGCCCCGCTCATGAACCGATGCCGAGGGGGGCATCATGCAACCGGAAGGTCGCCGTCCCGTGTCTATGCGGTGGGGAAGACGTGGGGACTGCGCACTACCACAGCGATAGAACACGCGGTGATCTGCGTGTGGGGGGAATGACTCATGACGTCGACGCCGTCGGGCGCCGGACCGAGCCACGTTCACGACGACCCGTCACAGACCACACAGCTCAGGGTGATCGGCCACCGGACCGGCCAGATACGCCGGATCAAGAAGAGCCTGCCGAGATACGACTACGAGCACTACAGCCGGCTCGCGGGCCCCCTCACCCAGCCCGACCCGGGCAAACCGTACACGGTGCAGTACCGGTCGCTGCTCTCCCAGGAGCCGCACCGCATCCGCGCCGCGCTCATGCTGGGCGCGGCCCCCGTGCTCTCCCTGGTCCTGCTGTTCTGGCTGCTGCAGCCCGAGCACTGGACCGAACGCGACTATCCCGCCTACGACTTCCTGCCGGCGCTCGACGTCGTCATGCTCGTCTCGATCGGCCTGATCGAGTTCTTCCGCTGCATGAACGTGCTGTCCAACGCGCACGCCACCCTCGTCGCCCGCGACCCGGTCCCCGTGGTCCCGGAGACCGGCACGAAAGTCGCCTTCATCACCACCTACGTGCCCGGCAAGGAGCCGCTGGAGATGGTGACGAAGACCCTGGAGGCGGCGGTGAGGCTCCGTCACCGGGGCCTGCTGCACGTGTGGTTGCTCGACGAGGGCGACGACCCGGCCGTCAAGGAGGTCTGCGCCCGGCTCGGCGTACACCACTTCACCCGCAAGGGCGTCGAGCGGTGGAACCAGCCCAAGGGCCCGCACCGCGCGAAGACCAAGCACGGCAACTACAATGCCTGGCTGGAGGCGCACGGCGACGAGTACGACTTCTTCGCCTCGGTCGACACCGACCACGTGCCGCTGCCCAACTACCTGGAGCGGATGCTCGGTTACTTCCGCGACCCGGACGTCGGCTTCGTCATCGGCCCGCAGGTGTACGGCAACTACGACACGTTCGTCACCAAGGCCGCCGAGTCCCAGCAGTTCCTCTTCCACGCCCTGATCCAGCGCGCCGGCAACCGCTACGGCGCCCCGATGTTCGTCGGCACGTCCAACGCCGTGCGCATCAGCGCCATCAAGCAGATCGGCGGCCTGTACGACTCCATCACCGAGGACATGGCGACGGGCTTCGAGATGCACCGCGCCAAGAACCCCGCGACGGGCCGGAAGTGGAAGTCGGTCTACACCCCGGACGTCCTCGCGGTCGGCGAGGGACCGAGCGCCTGGACGGACTTCTTCACCCAGCAGCTGCGCTGGTCCCGGGGCACCTACGAGACGATCCTCAAGCAGTACTGGAAGGGCCTGTTCACCCTGCCGCCGGGCAAGCTCTTCAACTACACGATGATGATCATCTTCTATCCGATGTCCGCCCTCAACTGGATCCTCGCGGCCCTCAGTTGCGCCCTGTTCCTGGGCCTCGGCGCCTCGGGCGTGAACATCGACCCCACCGTCTGGCTGATGCTGTACGGCAACGCCTCCGCCCTCCAGATCGGCCTGTACATCTGGAACCGGCGGCACAACGTCTCCCCGCACGAGCCGGAGGGCTCCGGCGGTGTCGCGGGCATGGTGATGTCCGCCCTGTCCGCACCGATCTACGCGCGCTCGCTCCTGGACGCCGTACTGCGCCGCAAGAGCAGGTTCGTGGTGACGCCCAAGGGCGAATCGGCCAGCCCCGACACGCTGTTCGGTACGTTCAGGGTCCACTGGTTCTTCATCCTGGTCTTCGCCGGCTCACTCGCCGCCGGCTTCGTGTTCGGGCACTCCCACCCCGCGATGATCACCTGGGCGTGCTTCGCCCTGCTGATCACCGCCTCGCCGATCCTCGCCTGGCAGTACACGCTGCGGCAGGAGAAGCGGAAGCCGAAGCCGGCGGCCGCCGCGCCGGTCGCCGAACCGCAGGACGCGGTGCCCGCGCCGTACGCGGCCCACGCCCCTCAGCGGCGGCCCACCTGGGTGGCGGGCGCGCACGGCGGCTCGACCGGGGAGAACGAACAGACCATGCAGATCGCCCTTGGCGGACTTGGGGGACGTAAGGAATGAAGGACCAGGCCGGCCGCCGTCGCGCCCGCAGGCTCGCGATCGGTACGGCGGTGGTACTCGCGCTGGCCGGGATGAACGGGCCGTGGGTCTATCGCTTCGCGACCGCGCAGTACCACCAGTACAAGATCAACAGACCCGAGTACAAGGCCGAGAACGGCCACTGGGACATCATCGACTTCCCTCCGGAGTACCGCCAGGACACCATCCACGCGGCGCTCCTGCACACCGGCAAGGTGCTGCTGGTCGCCGGCTCGGGCAACAACCAGGACAACTTCAACAACAAGAAGTTCGACACCCGGATCTGGGACCCGGTCAAGGGCACCATCAAGAAGATCCCCACGCCCAACGACCTGTTCTGCACCGGCCACACCCAGCTGGCCAACGGCAACCTGCTGATCGCGGGCGGCACCAAGCGGTACGAGAAGCTCAAGGGTGACGTCAAGAAGGCCGGCGGCGTCATGATCCTCTACAACGAGAACCCGGACAAGCCGATCACCCTGCCCGCGGGCACCAGGTTCACCGGCAAGCAGAACAGCAGGACGTTCGTCTCCCAGGACCCGGTGCTGGTCCCGCGCGCCACGAAGGTCTTCGACAGGACCGGCAAGTGGCTGCGGAACAACCCGGGTTACGGCCGTGTCTACGTCGAGGCGCCGCAGGAGGGCGCCCAGTACGAGACCGGCACCCAGGACAACTACCGGATCCAGGGCCTGACCGGCGCGGATGCGCGCAACACCTACGGCATCGCGCAGAAGCTCGCCCTGGACAAGAAGGACTTCGAGGGCATCAAGGACGCCTACGAGTTCGATCCGGTCGCCGAGCGGTACATCAAGGTCGACCCGATGAACGAGGCCCGCTGGTACCCGACGCTCACCACCCTGTCCGACGGCAGGATCCTCAGTGTGTCCGGCCTCGACGACATCGGTCAGCTGGTGCCGGGCAAGAACGAGGTCTTCGACCCGAAGACCAGGAAGTGGACGTATACGAAGTCGGTCCGGCAGTTCCCGACGTATCCGGCGCTGTTCCTGATGCAGAACGGGAAGATCTTCTACTCGGGTTCGAACGCGGGGTACGGACCGGACAACGTCGGCCGCGACCCGGGGATCTGGGACGTCGGCACCAACACGTTCACCAAGCTGCCCGGGCTGAGCGATCCGAACATGATGGAGACGTCCGGGACGGTGCTGCTGCCTCCGGCGCAGAACGAGAAGTTCATGGTGATCGGGGGCGGCGGCGTCGGGGAGTCGAAGCTGTCCAGCAAGAAGACCCGGCTGATCGACCTGAAGGCGAAGAACCCGAAGTTCGTGGACGGGCCCGAGCTGGAGAAGGGCACGCGGTACCCGCAGTCCTCGATCCTGCCCGACGACACGGTGCTGGTCTCCGGCGGCTCGGAGGACTACCGGGGGCGCAGCGACTCCAACATCCTGCAGGCCCGGCTGTACCACCCGGACAGCAACAGCTTCACCCGGGTCGCCGATCCGCTGGTGGGCCGGAACTACCACTCCGGGTCGATCCTGCTGCCGGACGGGCGGGTGATGTTCTTCGGTTCCGACTCCCTGTACGGCGACAAGGCGAACACCAGGCCGGGGAAGTTCGAGCAGCGGATCGAGATCTACACGCCGCCGTATCTCTACCGAGGGTCCCGGCCGACGCTCGGCGGGGGTCCGCAGACGATCGCCCGCGGCGCTTCGGGGACGTTCACGTCGGATCATGCGGCCAGTATCAAGAAGGTGCGGTTGATCCGGCCGAGCGCGTCGACGCATGTGACGGACGTCGACCAGCGGTCCATCGCCCTGGACTTCAAGACGTCCGGGAACAGGATCACGGTGACGGTCCCGAAGAACCGGAACCTGGTGACCTCCGGCTGGTACATGCTGTTCGTGGACGACGATCAGGGGACGCCGAGCGTGGCGCAGTGGGTTCGGGTGCCGTAGGGATCACTTGCTGTTCTCGGCGAGGGCGAGTGCGTAACTCGCCCACCACTCCCCCGCCTTCGGGCCCCCCTTGCAGGTCCCGTCCGACTCCCCCGGCCGTTTGACCCACAGGTAGGCGTCCACCAGGGGGTCGGCCGTCCTCGTCGTCGGGGTCTCTCCCAGGGCCCGGCCCGGCGGGTTGCACCAGCGCTGGGCCGGGTCGCCGCCCGTGTAGGGACCGTTGCCGTTCCTGCTCGTGTCGATGACGAAGTGTTTGTTGCCGACCTTCGCGGAGAGCTGCTTGCCGTAGGCGATGGAGTCCTGGGTGGAGTAGAAGTTGGAGACGTTCACGGAGAAGCCGTCGGCCTGGTCGATGCCGGCCTGCTCCAGGGGCTGGAAGATCTGGTCGGGGTGGCCCCAGCCGGCGTTGCCCGCGTCCAGGTAGACCTTGGTGTTCTTCAGGGACTTGAGCTTGGCGACGGCGCCCTTGAGGAGGTCGTAGCGCTCCTCGTGGAACTGGGCCGGGGTGCAGCCGTCGACGAGGTGGAGTACGGCGTCCGGTTCGAGGATGACGATGGCGGAGCGGTCCTCGATACCCCGGGCCACGCCGTCGATCCAGGCGCGGTAGGCGTTGCCGTCGGCTGCGCCGCCCTGGGAGTACTGGCCGCAGTCGCGGTGCGGGATGTTGTAGAGGACGAGCAGGGCCGTACGGTCGGAGTTCTCGGCGGCCTCGGTGAAGCCGCGCGCCTCCTTCTCCGGGTTCTCCGGGCCGATCCACTCCCCCATCGGCTGCTCGGCGATCTTGCGGATCTGGGCGGCCTCGGTCTTCTTGCCGGAATTCTCGTAGGCGGCGAGCCGGCGGGCCGCGGTGCCGTCCGGGTTGACCCAGAACGGGTCGGCGGCCTTGGGCTGTTGGGTGATCCGGGCCCCCGCGTCGCTGTTGTCGTCCCCCCCGCCGCCGGAGGAGCATCCGGCGAGCAGCAGTGCCGCCCCCAGCACCACGGCCGCCGACGCCCGCGCGGAAGCACGGGCCCCCCTGCTGTCGTACATGCGAATCCCCCCTGGTCCCCCCTGGGCGCACCGGTCCGGGTGCCAATCCTGGCATATCCGGCCGCTCCGTCACGAGGTCGCGAGGTCGCGCGGCGGGGCGTACGGGGTGGGGTGTACGGGGGTCAGCCGGTGGTTGCGGTGAGGTAGGCGGAGACCACGACGTTGGCCGTGTAGCTGTGGGCGGCGCGGTCGAAGGAGCCGCCGCAGGTGATGAGGCGCAGCTCGGCGCGGCCGGGATGGTGGGGGCCGTAGGCCTGGTGGGCGTCGAAGCCGGCGCGGGGCAGGACGCGGACGTCGTCGATGGTGAACCGGGCGACCCTGCCGTCCGAGCGGACCACCCGGACCGTCTCGCCGGGCTTGAGAGTGCTGAGCTTGTAGAAGACCGCGGGCCGGGTCTCGGTGTCGACGTGTCCGACCAGGAGCGCCGCGCCCCGGGCGCCGGGTGCGGTGCCGGCGCCGTACCAGCCGACCACGCCGGGCTGGTCGAGCGGGGGCGGGTCGACGGCACCCTGGGTGTCCAGGCCGCGGCTCACCACCGGCGCCTGGACGCCCAGCTGGGGGATGTCGACGCGCTGGGGCACGGCGTCGCCGAGCGGCTGGGCCGGGCTGGGCAGCCGGGCGGCCTCGGCGGGTGTGAGGGCGAACAGGTTCCCCGTGGCGGGGCCGTCCGTGGGGTGCGGTACGCCGGTCAGCCCGCGCCCCCACAGCCACAGCCCGAACAGCAGGACTGCCCAGGTCAGGCCGCTGATGAGCCGCTCCCTTCCGGGCTTGGGCGCGCCGTCGTCGGACATGGCCGCGCTCAGCGGGTGCGACGGCCCGGGCGGGCGCGGAGCCCGACGGCGGCCGCCGCGGCCCCGGCGAGGGCCAGGCCGGTCAGCGTCTGGGCGGTGTCGGGGCCGGACTCGGTGGTGGCCACCGTGGCGAAGTGGGCGGTGCCGCCGCCGCCCGCGGGGACGGGAGCGACGGGCGAGGCGGGCGCGGTGGGCCGGCGGCCGGGATCCGCGGACTGCCCGGTCGCCCGGGCGGGCCCCGACCCCCTGTCGACCACCGTGATCCTGCCGCTGATCACGTAGTCGGCGCAGGTGATCCTGATGTCGTAGGTGCCCGGCGTGAGGGAGGAGCGGACGCGGGTCTCGCCGGCCAGGGTGCCCTCCGTGCCGGTCAGCCGGGCGTCGGCGACGAACGCGGTCGAGACGGCGGTGCCCTGCGGCCCGGAGCAGCCGTGGACGCGCAGGGACACGTCGGTGCCCGGTGCGGGGGAGGCGGGGGTCACGGAGACCGAGCCCGAGTCGGCCGCGTGGGCCGCCGGGGCGAACGCGGCGACGGCCAGGATTCCGGTACAGAGAGTGAGGCGTAGTGAGCCCATCGTGAACCTCCAGTTATCAGGAGGCTCCCCCGCCCTGGGCGCCTCCGCATCCTCGGGAGGCGCCCGATTGCTCCGAATGGGTGGATCCAGGTTTGAAAGCCGCTGGTCAGACCCGTTCAGACGAGGTCGACCAGGTCGGCGATGGAGTCCGCGACCTGCGAGGGCCGGAAGGGGTAGCGGTCGACGTCGTCGGGCTGGGTGACGCCGGACAGCACCAGGAAGGTGCGCATTCCGGCCTCCAGGCCCGCGAGGACGTCGGTGTCCATGCGGTCGCCGATCATCGCGGAGGTCTCGGAGTGGGCCCCGATGGCATTGAGCCCGGCCCGCATCATCAGCGGGTTGGGCTTGCCCACGAAGTACGGCTTCTTGCCGGTCGCGGCGGTGATCAGGGCGGCGACCGAGCCGGTGGCGGGCAGGTCGCCCTCGGTGGAGGGGCCGACGTTGTCGGGGTTGGTGGCGATGAACCGGGCGCCGTCGTTGATCAGCCGCACGGCCTTGGTCAGCGCCTCGAAGGAGTAGGTGCGGGTCTCGCCGAGGATCACGAAGTCGGGGTCATGGTCGGTGAGGATGTAGCCGATGTCGTGCAGCGCCGTGGTCAGACCGGCCTCGCCGATGACGTAGGCGCTGCCGCCGGGCCGCTGGTCGTCCAGAAACTGGGCGGTGGCCAGCGCGGAGGTCCAGATGTTCTTCTCCGGCACCTCCAGGCCCATGCGGCGCAGCCGGGCGTGCAGGTCACGGGCGGTGTAGATGGAGTTGTTGGTGAGCACCAGGAAGGGCCGGCCGGACTCGCGCAGCTTCTTAAGGAAGGCGTCGGCGCCGGGAATCGGAACGCCCTCGTGGATCAGGACACCGTCCATGTCGGTGAGCCACGACTCGATCGGCTTGCGGTCTGCCATGTTGTGCGTCTCCTGGCGTGCGTACGGTCAAGAAAAGCGGGGGCGCCGGAACCACGGCGTACCGACGCCACCAGCGTAATCAGAGGGGCCCGATCTTGACCCCGGCGTATCGCCAGTCGGTCGGCTCAGCTGCCGGTCGCCGACTTCCAGTCCTCGACGTACGACGTGAAATTCCTGTCGATGTCGTTCCAGTCCGGCTCGAAGGTCTCCACGCCGTCCATCAGCCCGGCGAGGGCGACGGCTTGGGCGTCGGTGGCCCTGACGTCCTGGCGGGCGGCGAACCCGCCGCCGATCGCGCTGACCTCCTGCTGCTGCTTCCGCGCGAGCATGAAGTCGAGCAGCTTCCGGCCGTTCTCGCTGTGCGGGGCCTTGGTGACCAGGCCGGCCGCGTACGGCAGGGCGAAGGTGGTGGGCTTGCCGTCCTGGCCGGCCGGGAACCAGATGCCGAGGGCGGGCATGGTCTTGGACTGGGCGTAGTTCATCTGCACATCGCCGTTGGCGACGAGCAGTTCGCCCTTGTCGACCTTGGGCGCGAGCTTGCCGGTGGAGGCGGACGGGCCGACGTTGTTGGCCTGGAGCTTCTTGAGGTAGGCGAGGGCGGCGTCCTTGCCGCCGAAGTCGTGGATGGCCTTGATGAGGACGGCCGTGCCGTCGCCGGCGACGCCCGGCGTGGAGTACTGCAGCTTGTTCCTGTACCGGGAGCCGAGCAGTTCCTCCCAGGTCCTGGGGGCCTGCTTCAGCTCCTTCTTGTTGTAGACGAACCCGAAGTAGTTGTTCACGACGGACGTCCAGGTGCCGTCGGCGGCCTTGCCGGCGCCCCCGACCTGGTCCGCGTCCTTCGGCCGGTACTTCTGCAGCAGGCCCTTGCCGTCGGCCTGCTGGATGAACGGCGGGAGGGTGACCAGCACGTCGGCCTGCGGGTTGCTCTTCTCGCGGAGGGCGCGCTGCACCATCTCGCCGGAGCCGCCCTCGACGTACTTGACCTTGATACCGGTCTGCTGGGTGAAGTCGGCGAAGACCTTGTCGTACCAGCCGTCGCCGTTCTCGCCCTTGAGGCCGTCGGCGCTGTAGACGGTGACGACCTTGGCGTCGGAGGCCGCGGAGGAGCCGCCGCAGGCGGACAGCACGGGCGTGGCGAGCAGGGCGAGGGCTATGGCGGGCGTGAGGCGGTTTCGGGGCATGGCGAGGCGAACTCCTGGCATGGTGACGGGATTTCGGGGAGTGGGTTCAGCGGTACGACGCCCGGGTGCGGACCCGGGAGACGGCGAACAGGACGAGCAGGGTCGCGGCCATCAGCACGATGGCGACGGCGGAGCCGGTGAACAGGGCACCGCGGTCGGTGGCCGCGTAGACGAGGACGGGCAGCGGGGTCCAGTCGGGCGGATAGAGCATCATCGTGGCGCTCAGCTCGCCCATGGACAGGGCGAAGCAGAGGCCGGCGGCGGCGGTGAGCGAGGGCAGCAGGAGGGGAAGGCGGACCCGCCACAGGACGTGGGCGGGGCGGGCGCCGAGGGAGGCGGCGGCCTGTTCCCAGGCGGGGTCGAGGCGGGTGAGGGCCGCCGACACCGACTGGTGGGCGAAGGCGGTGACGAGCACGGTGTGCGCGAGGATCACGATCCACCGGGTGCCGTTGAGCAGCATCGGCGGCTGGGAGAAGGCCACCAGGACCGACAGTCCGACCACGACCGACGGCACGGCGACCGGCAGCACGAACAGGGCGTCCATGAGCCTGCGGTACCGCTTCTCCAGGGCCGCCCCGGCCAGCGCGGCCCAGGTGCCGACGACCAGTGCGAGCAGGCTCGCGGCGGTGGCCGTCAGCAGGCTGGTGGTGAGCGCCTGGAGGGCCTCGCCCCGGCTCGCCGCCCGGTAGTTGGCGAAGGTCGTCCCCGAGGGCAGGACACCGGACCAGTGGGTGGCGAGGGAGGCGCCGAGGACGACGAGGAGGGGCAGCGCGAACAGCGGCACGAACAGGACGAGGAACACCGCCCACACGGCCCACCTGGCCTTGCGGCTATGTACCAGCACGACGGCTCACCACCCGGTAGAGGCCGTAGAGACCCACGGAGATCAGGACGTTGACGACGGCGACCACGCACGCGCCCGGGTAGTCGGACTCCAGGATCGCCTTGCTGTAGACGAGCATCGGCAGGGTGGTGACCCCCTTCGCGCCGGTGAACAGCACGATGCCGAACTCGTTGAGGCACAGCACCAGGACGAGACTTCCGCCGGCCGCGAGCGCGGGCAGCGCCTCCGGCAGGATGATCCGGCGGATGATGCGGGGCGCCCGCGCGCCCAGCGAGCTCGCCGCCTCCAGCTGCGCGGTGTCCAGCTGTGAGAACGCGGCGAGCAGCGGCCGCATCACGAACGGCGTGAAATAGGTGACCTCCGCCAGCAGCACGCCCCAGGGCATGGTGAGGAACTGGAGGGAGCCGATGATTCCCGTGCTGCCGTAGATGAACAGCAGCGCCAGGGTGATGAGGAAGGACGGGAAGGACAGGTACACGTCGATGAACCGCGCCACCGCCTTCGCGCCGGGGAAAGGTATGAAGGCGATGACCAGCGCGAGCAGGAAACCGAGGAGCAGGCACCCGGCGGTGGAGGCGAGCGCCAGCCACACGGTGGTCCACAGGGCGTTCCGGAAGGCTTCGGAGGCGAAGACGTCCGTGTACGGCTGGAACGAGGTGCCCGCGCCGTCCGGCCGGAAGGACTGCTGGACGACGAGGGCGAGGGGATAGAGGAAGAAGAGCGCGAGGAGGGCCACGGGAGGCAGGGCCCACAGCAGCCGCCTACTCATCGCCGACCCCTGCGGGCAGCAGCACCGCGTCCTCGGCGGCGAAGTGCAGGCTCACCGGGTCCCCGAGCGCCGGCGGCTCCTTCAGCTCGCGCACGTCCGCCATGACGGAATGCCCGCCGACCTCGACGTACAGCCGATGTGTGGCCCCCCGCCACTGGATCTCGCTCACGACACCGTCGAGTCGGTTGGGACCGTGCCCCAGCGCGATGGCGTGCGGCCGTACGCACAAGGTGGCCCCCGCTCCCGTGGCCGCCTCCCCCGTGTCCACCTTCAGCTCGGTCCCCGCGAAGCCGACGCCCCCGCAGCCCACCGTCACCGGCAGCAGATTCGCACCGCCCACGAAGGAGGCCGTGAACTCGCTCTTCGGCGCCCGGTACAGCTCGCGGGGCGTACCGCACTGCTGGAGCCGTGCCGCGTCCATCACCGCGATCCGGTCGGCCAGGGTCAGCGCCTCGACCTGGTCGTGGGTCACGTACAGCATCGACAGGTCCGGCAACTCACGGTGCAGCCGGGCGAGTTCGACCAGCATGCCGGACCGCAGCCGGGCGTCCAGCGCGGACAGCGGCTCGTCCAGGAGGAGCACGTCCGGCCGGATGGCGAGCGCGCGGGCGATGGCGACCCGCTGCTGCTGCCCGCCGGACAGCTCGCGCGGATGCCGGCGGGCGTAGGCGGCCATGCCGGTCATCTCCAGCGCCTCCGCGACCCGCTCCCGTGTCTCCGCCCTGCCCGCCCTGCGGGCCTTGAGGCCGAAGGCCACGTTCTCGTCCACCCGCAGGTGCGGGAACAGCGCGTAACTCTGGACGACCATCCCGATGCCACGCCGGTACGGCGGCAGGTCCGTCACATCCCGGCCGCCGAGGAGCACCCGCCCGGACACGGGCCGTACGAACCCGGCGACCGCCCGCAGCGCGGTGGTCTTGCCGGAGCCGGACGGCCCGAGCAGCGCCATGACCTCGCCGGGCTCGACGGTCAGGTCGAGGGAGTCGAGGACGACGTTGCCGTCGTAGGCGACGGTGACGGAGTCGAAGCGGATGCCCATCTCAGCGGTCTCCCAGCAGCAGCGCGGGCAGGCCGGCGACGGAGTCGAGGACGTGCGTGGCGCCGGCCGCCCGGAACTCGGCGTCCCCGTGGGCCCCGGTCAGCACCCCGGCGACGACCCCCGCCCCCGCCCGTACCCCGCTGAGCACGTCGTACGAGGTGTCCCCGACGACGGCGACCTGGCGCACGTCCGCGGCGGCCTTGGTGCGCACGAACGCCTCCAGGACCATGTCCGGGTACGGCCGCCCGCGCCCGCCGGCGTCGGCCGGGCACAGGGTGAGCGGGACGAGGTCGCGCCAGCCGAGGGCGTCCAGGATCGCGTCCTGGGTGACGCGGGCGAAGCCGGTGGTCAGGACGACGGTGCGGCCGTCGGCGGCGAGCTCCTCGACGGCCTCGCGGGCGCCCGGCACCGGGGCGATCAGGCCGGCGCCGACCAGGTCGCCGTACGCCTTCTCGAAGGCCGTGTTGGCGCGCCGGGCGCGGTCCTCGGTGCCGAACAGGTGCCGGAAGACGGAGATCTTGGACTCGCCCATGGTGGCGCGGACGTGGGCGAGGTGCTCGGCGTGCTCGGCGGAGCCGGGTTCGACGCCCAGTTCGGCGGCCGCCGCCGCGAAGGCGCGCTCGACCAGCCCGCCGTCGGCAACGGTCGTGCCGGCCATGTCGAGGACGACGAGACGGATGTCGGTCATGGTGGTCAACGTGCTCACCAGCCCAGTTCGTTCGCGGTGGTCTCGGCTATCGCGGGGGCGCAGGTCATGCCGCGCCCGCCGGGCCCGGTGACCAGCCACACCCCTTCGCGCACCTGCTGCCGGTGCGCCACCCGGCCGGGTTCGGTGACTTGTGCGTACACGCCCGCCCAGCGGCGCCGGACGCGCGGCAGGGGCCGGCCGAGCAGGGACTCGACGACGCCGGTGAGGTGCTCGTAGGGCTCCTCGACGGTGTCGAAGGCGAAGGGGTGCTCGTACTCGTGGGTGTCGCCGATGGTCAGGCCGCCGTCGGCGCGCTGCACCATCAGCAGCTGCATCCGGTGCCTGGCGGCGGTCTCCGGCTGCGGCTGATCGGTGTTGAGCCGGTCGAGGGCCGGGGACGCGTAGGCGGGGTAGTAGCGGAAGCTGTCGGCGTCGGCGACGGAGGTCGGCAGCGGCTCGCCCAGCGGGTCGGTCTGCATCATCTGCAGCCGGACCCGGCGCACGGGAAGGTCCGGCCCCGCGAGTTCGCGGACCAGTCCGCCGAGCCAGGCGCCGGTGCACAGGACGACCGTGTCGGCCCGGTGCACGTCCCCGTGGTCGTCGCGGACGGTGCCGGCGCCGACGACCTCGCGCACCTCCCGGCCCGGCAGGAAGGTGTAGTTCGGGGACTTCAACAGCTCGGCCCGGAGTGCGAGTTGGGCGGTGCGCGGCTCGACGGCCGCGTCCCGCTCGCAGTGCAGGGCGGCGGTGAAGTCGCCCCGCAGCGCCGGGTTGAGGGCGCGGGCCTCGCCCGGGGTGAGGAGCTTGTAGCCGCGGGCGGCGGCGTCCGCGCGGGCCACGGCGGCCTCGGCGACGGCGAGCTCCAGGGGGCCGCGGACGGGGGTCAGGGACCCGTTCGCCCGGAAGCCCAGCGCCGGTACCCGTGCGCCGATGTCTTCCCACAGCTCCCGCGCCCGCAGCGCTGCCTCCAGCTCCTGGCCACCGGCGCGGCCACTGACCCAGATCTGCCCGAAGTTGCGCAGCGAGGCGCCGCGCGCCTCGGCCTCGCGCTCGATCTGGACCACCTGGTGGCCGCGCTGTACGGCATGCCAGGCGTGCATGGTGCCCACCACGCCTGCTCCGACGACTGTCACTTTCACGACGGCAACGCTCCTCGCGATCGGGGAACCGGAGACATCCGGCTGACAACGAGAGCGTGAACGAGCCATCACGTTTGGGCTAGACCCGTTATCTTTTCGTGATATCAAAACGGGCGTGCGTATCGGCGCTTCTCCGCCCTTGAGGTGACGGTGTCAGCCCTTGAGGTGGGTGCTGAAGGAGAACCGGTCCCCCCGGTACAGCGAGCGCACCCGCTCCAGGGGCCGGCCCTCCGTGTCCCGGGAGACGCGGTGGATCAGCAGCATCGGCAGGGCGGGCGGGGTGCCGATGAGCAGGGCTTCGCGGGGCGTGGCCAGCACGGTCTCGATCCGCTCGTCGGCGTCGCCGAAGGAGATGCCCTGGCCGGCGAGATAGCCGTAGAAGGAGGAGTCGGGGTCGAAGTCGCTGTCCAGCCGGGGCACCCGCTCGACGGCGACGTACGTGCTCTCCAGGCCGACCCGCTCGTCGTCGGCGAGCAGCACGCGCTCCAGGTGCCACACGGGCTCGCCCCGGGTGAGCCCGGTCTCGGCGGCGAGCGCGTCCGGGCAGGGGAACCGGTCGAGGGTGATGAGCGTACGACCGGGCGTACGGCCCTGCCGGCGCACGCCCTCGGTGTAGCTCGCGAGCGACAGCGGCTGCGTCAGCTTGGGCCCGGCGACGACGGTCCCCCGCCCCTTGCGCCTCAGCCGCCCTTCCAGCACCAGCTCCCTCACGGCCTGCCGTACGGTCTCGCGGGCGACGTCGTACCGCTCGGCGAGGTCCCGCTCGGTGGGGATGACGCCGCCCTCCCCCAGCTCCTCCAGCAGGGCGGCGATGCGTGCCTTGACCGCGTAGTACTTGGGGATGCGTCCGTGCTCGGGGATGCCGGAGCGGACGGGGGCGCCGGGGGCCTGGTCGTTCGGGTAGTCCACGCAGTGATCGTCGCAGACGGGGTGGTTCAGCGGCGCTTGCGGGTCAGCAGCAGCGCGGCCCCGGAGGCCCCGAGGGCCGCGGCGGCGGCCGCGAGCAGCGTGTTGGCGAGGCCGGGCCCGGTGAGCGCCAGCTCACTGAACTGCTCCTTGGCCTCCCCGGGAGAGGCGGGGGTGGCGGGGGTGGTGGGTGCGGAAGTACCGGTGCCTGGTGTGGCCTGCGGACTGCCGGACGCGATGGGCGGGCTGGATGGGCTGGATGGGCTCGGCGGGCTGGATGGGCTGGATGCGCTCGGCGACGCGTACTCCCCGATCCCGAACCGGTAGGCGTTGGACTCCCCGATCCAGTCCCCGTCGGCGCCCCGGCGCTGGACGACAGCGGCGTTGGCGGTGACCTGGTCGGCCGCCGTGCCGGCGGGGAACACGAGTCTGACCTTGACGCTGACGGTCCTGCCGGGCGGTACGGCGAACCCGTCGAACCCGGCGCCGTCGAGCACGCCGACCAGTTCCTGCTCGTCGGTGCCCTCGAACGTCACCGGCCGGGCCGTGGGGCCGTCGTAGAACTCCAGCTTGGGCTGGTCCGGCCGCAGCGCCCGTTTGTCGTCGACGAGGACGATCACCGGGTGGACGCCGGTGCACTTCCGACGGGTGGTGTTGGTGAGGTCGAGGTACCAGGTGCCGTATCCGCCGCCCGCCTCGTAGGAGGGCGGGCCGCCGCGGATCCGGGCGGCCAGCGGGAAGGCGCGCGGGTCGCCGCCCACGCAGGCCGGGGGCGGGTCGGCGAGGGCGGCGGCCGGCGTGGCGGGGACGACCACACAGACGGCGGCGGACGCGGCGGCTGCGGCGAGGCCGTGGGACAAGCGGGACAGGGGTGTGCACAGTCGCATAAACACATGATCATGTCGGGCCTGTCGGCACACCCGCGACCGCCAATCCGGTAGAGGCCGCGAAGTCCGCCCGATCGGCGGGCCGGCCGGTGTGGTGACGCCCGGCCGGTGCGGTGACGCCGGGCCGGTGTCGTGACGCCGGGGGTCAGCTCGTGACCGTGACGTCCACCGTGACCACGTCGTTCGGATCGGAGGCGCAGACCATGTAGATGTGCGCCACACCTGGTCGCACGTTCCGCTCGATCCCGGCGAACCCGGCGAGGGTGTCCCTCGTCGTCGGCCTGAGCTCGACGGTGCGGATGGGGCTGCGTTCCGATGTGTGCCTGCCGACCTGCTCTCCTTCGGCACGGCCGCCCTGGCTGGGATCACTGCATCCCGTGAGCTTGAGGGAGACGACCTGCCCGGCCTTCACCGTGGTCGGGCTCACCGTGCCGCCCGGTGCGGCGGTGGCCGGACCGGCGAGGAGCACGACACCGGCGGCGGCGAGGGTTGCGGTGGTGATGCGGGAGCAGCGCATGCTCACTCCTCACTGCACCGAGAGGTGCGTTCGGTGTGACGGCGGTAATTTGAAGTGGCCGTTGGTTCGCTTGATGCGCCGGATTCCATTGTGGACAGTGGAGGAGGCATCCGCAGCCCGTGCGCCGGAGGAGCGAGCAGCATGAAGATCGACTCGTCGCAGAAGATCACCACGTTCCTGATGTTCGAGGGCCACGCCGAGGCGGCGCTGACCTTCTACACCTCGCTCTTCGACGACGCCGAGGTCATCAACATCGACCGGTACGGCGCCGGTGGTCCAGGCAAGGAGGGAAGCGTGCGGCACGCGACCTTCTCGCTCGCCGGCCAGCAGTTCATGTGCACCGACAGCCCCGCGCACCACGAGTTCACCTTCACGCCCGCTGTCTCGCTCTTCGTCCAGTGCGAGAACGAGGCCGAACTCGACCGCCTCCACGCGGCCCTCTCCGACCAGGGCACGGAACTCATGCCGCCGGGCAACTACGGCTTCAGCCCCAAGTTCGCCTGGGTCAACGACCGGTTCGGCGTCTCGTGGCAGCTGAATCTGCCGGCGTGAACCGGCCCGGCCCGCCGCCCACCGGGAGAATCGGCCGAGACCGGGCGCGGGTGCGGGCCCGCTGTGACTGGTCGCGCCCAGGCGGCCGCAACCGCAGCTTCAACACAGCCCCGCGCCCCTGAAGGGGCACCCCTCACCGCCGTAACCGCAGGCACTCGCACCGCCGAGGCAGCGCCTGCCAGCGCCAGTAAGCGACCCAACCCCCGGCCGACTGCAGCGGGCGGCGCCGAAAGCACCCGCCTCTACGACTCACCCCGCCGCAGCCCAGCGCAGCGCTCCGTCACACATCCCCCCGCCCGAACACCGGTGCCAACAGCAGCTGCGCGGCACCCTCGGCCACCACCCGCTCCCCCCGCGGAGCGAGCCGCACCGGCGCGGAATCCCCCTCCGCGCCCTCCCGCCGGGCCCGCGCATCCAGCACCTCGCCGACCCCCCGCACATACGCCTCGGGCGCCCCCGCGACCGTCCGTCCCCCGAGCAGCACCACATCGATGTCCAGCAGCCCGACCAGGTTCGCCGCCGCCACCCCCAGCACACGCGCCGCCTCCCCCGCCTCACCGCGCCCCACCGCCGCCAGGCACAGCGCCTCCACGCACCCCCGGTTCCCGCACTCGCACGGCGGGCCGTCCAGCTGGATCACCTGGTGCCCGAACTCCCCGGCCCCGGTCCGCGCCCCCCGGTGCACGCGCCCACCGATCACCAACCCGGCCCCGAGCCCCGTACCGAGATGCAGATACGCGAAGGATCCGCCCTCGCCGCCCTCGCCCCCCACCGACAGTCCGAGCGCGGCGGCGTTGGTGTCCTTGTCGACCACGACCGGCACCCCCAACCGCTCCCCGAGCGCGTCCCGCAGCGGAAACCCGTCCCACTCGGGAAACCCGGTCACCCGGTGCAGCACCCCGCGCGCGTGATCGAGCGGCCCGGGAAGCGCCACCCCCACCCCGAGCAGCGACGCGACGGTCCCGGCAGCCCCCTCACCGGCCGGCCCTTCCCTGACCGGAAACGTGCCCAGGACCTCCCGTACCACCCCCTCCACGGCGTCCCCGACCACCGTCAGCACGGCCTCCGCCCCGGCCCCCAGGTCCAGCCCGGCCCGCCGCTCCCCCACCACTGCGCCGTCCAGATCGACCAGAACGGCCCGCAGTTCGTCCCGGTCCAGATGCACCCCCACCGCGTGCCCCGCCTCCGGGACCAGCCGCAGCACGGTCCGCGGCTTGCCGCCCGTCGACGCCCGCCGCCCGGCCTCCGCCACGAAGCCGTCCGCCCGCAGCCGCGCGGTGATCTTGCTGACGGCCTGCGGGGTCAGCCCGGTCCGCTCGGCGAGTTCCAGCCGGCTGATCCCCTCCGCCCCGGCGTCCCGCAGCAGCCCCAGCACCAGCGCGGTGTTGTGCGACCGCACCGCGAGGAGATTGGCTCCCGCCCCCGTGCCCGACCCGGCCCGCGTCCCCGTTCTCGTCCTGTTCACGCCACCCATTGTCCCCACCACTTGCACTTTGGCAACAGCGTTGCGAAAGTAGGGAGCCATGGGATCCATGACAGGACGCACGACCACCACCCCCCTCCGCGTCGGCCTGATCGGCTACGGCCTCGCCGGCTCCGTCTTCCACGCCCCGCTGATCGCCGCGACCGAGGGCCTCGCCCTGGACACCGTGGTCACCTCCAGCGCGGAGCGGCAGCAGCAGGCCCGCGCCGAGTTCCCGGACGTGACGCTCGCCGCCACCGCCGAGGAACTGTTCGACCGCGCGGACGCGCTGGACCTGGTCGTCATCGCCTCCCCCAACAAGACGCACGTCCCGCTCGCCTCCGCCGCCCTGAAGGCCGGCCTGCCGGTCGTCGTCGACAAGCCGGTGGCCGGCACCGCGGCCGAGGCCCGGGACCTCGCCGCCCTCGCCGAGGAGCGCGGCCTGCTCCTGTCCGTCTTCCAGAACCGCCGCTGGGACAACGACTTCCTGACGCTCCGCAAGCTGATCGCCCAGGGCGACCTGGGTGACGTGTGGCGCTTCGAGTCCCGCTTCGAGCGCTGGCGGCCCCGGCCCAAGGGCGGCTGGCGCGAGTCCGGCGACCCGGCAGAGATCGGAGGTCTGCTCTACGACCTCGGCAGCCATGTCGTCGACCAGGCCCTGGTGCTGTTCGGCCCGGTCACCGAGGTGTACGCCGAGACGGACATCCGCCGCCCCGGCGCCGAGACCGACGACGACACCTTCATCGCGCTCACCCACGCGAACGGCGTCCGCTCCCACCTCTACGTCTCCGCGACGACACCCCAGCTCGGCCCCCGTTTCCGGGTGCTCGGCTCCCGCGCGGGCTACGTGAAGTACGGCCTCGACCCGCAGGAGGCGGCCCTGCGCGAGGGCCTGCGCCCCGGCCCCCGGTGGGGCGCCGAGCCGGAGTCCCTGTACGGCCGTATCGGCGCCGGGGAGTCCCCGCTGACCGGCGGCGGCACCCCCGTACCGACCCTGCCCGGTGACTACCCCGCCTACTACACGGCCGTGGCCCGCGCCCTGACCGGCGCCGGCCCCAACCCGGTGACCGCCCTGGAGGCGGCCGCCGCCCTCGACGTACTGGAAGCGGCCCGCACGTCGGCCACGGACAAGGTGACGGTGACCCTCTGATGCCACACCACCAGCAGCACCACCCGCAGATCACGCCCCGGACGACCCCCGAGCTCACCCCGTCCGTCGAGGAACTGGAGGCGCAGGAACGCCGCCTGGTCTTCCGGCAGTTCACCTACGACGACGCCTGGGCCCTCGGCTCGCTGCTGGTCGAACTGGCCCGGGAGCGCCAGGCCCCGGTCGCCATCGACATCCACCGCGCCGGCCAGCAGCTCTTCCACGCGGCCCTGCCGGGCTCCACTCCCGACAACGACGCCTGGATCGCCCGCAAGCGCCGGGTCGTCGAGCGCTACGGCGCCTCCTCCTACCTGGTCGGCGCCCGCTTCCGCGCCAAGGGCACGACCTTCGAGGACTCCTCCCGCCTCGATCCCGACACCTACGCGGCCCACGGCGGCTCGTTCCCGATCAACGTCGAGAACGCGGGCGTCATCGGCGCGGTGACCGTCTCCGGCCTGCCCCAGCTCCAGGACCACCGGTTCGTCGTGGAGGCGCTGGAGGAGTTCCTGAAGGAGTGACGCCCGACGGGATTACGTGACGCGTCCCCCCGGTTGGGAATGGCTGCAGACATGATGACCACTGCCCCGACCGGAGGGACGGCCCCGTGAGCACCGAGAGCGCCTTGAAGGACAGGATCGGCCGGTACGGCATCTGGAACATCGGCCTGCGCGCGGAGGACCCCGCCCGCCGCGCCGAACTGGCGGAAGCGGCAGCCGAGTTGGAGGGGCTCGGCTTCGGCGCCGTGTGGCTGGGCGGCAGCAGCGCCGCCCGGCACGCCGTCCCCCTCCTGGAGGCCACCGGCACGCTCACCGTCGGCACCAGCATCCAGAGCGTCTGGCAGTACGACGCCGAGACGAGCGCGGCGGCGTTCGCCGAGGTGGAGGACGCCCACCCCGGCCGCTTCGTGCTCGGCCTCGGCGTGAGCCACGCCAAGCTCGCCGACCAGTACCGGCGGCCGTACTCGGCGCTGGTCGCCTATCTCGACGCCCTGGACAGGGCCGGGGTGCCCGTCGGTCGCCGGGTGCTGGCCGCCCTCGGCCCGAAGACCCTGGAGCTGGCCCGCGACCGTGCGGCGGGCACGGTGCCGTACCTGGTCACGCCCGAGCACACCGCCCGGGCCCGCGAGATCCTCGGCGCCGGCCCGCTGCTCGCCCCGGAGCTGAAGGTGGTCCTGGAGACCGACCCGGCCCGCGCCCGCGCCCTCGCCCGTGACACCCTCGCGATGTACCTGGCCCTGCCGAACTACACCAACAACTTCCTGCGGCACGGCTTCACCGAGGCCGACCTGGCCGACGGCGGCAGCGACCGCCTGGTCGACGCGGTCTTCGCCTGGGGCGACGAGAGCAGGATCCGCGACCGTATCGACACCTTCCACCAGGCGGGCGCCGACCACGTGGCCCTCCAGATCATCACCGACGCCGAAAGGGACACCCTCCCGAGGCAGGAATGGCGCAGGCTCGCTTCTCTGATCGGGTGAGTGGACCGACCTGAAGAGGCGCGGGGCTGTATCGACATGCGGCTCCGCCGCGTGGGCGCGAGAAACCACGGACGACCCGCACCCGCCGAACTCGCGCAGCCCCCAACCCCTTAGGCGTCCTTCAACTCCTGCCGCTGCCGACCCAGCCCCGCGATCTCCAGCTCGACCACATCCCCGGCCCGCAGGTACGGCTTCGGCTCGGGCTGCCCCATCGCCACCCCCGCCGGCGTGCCCGTGTTGATGACGTCGCCGGGGTACAGCGTCATGAACTGGCTGACATACCGCACGACCTCCCCCACGGGAAAGATCTGCTCGGCCGTCGTACCGTCCTGCCTCAACTCCCCGTTGACCCACAGCTTCAGCGACAGGTTCTGCGGGTCGGCGACCTCGTCGGCCGTCACCAGCCACGGCCCCAGCGGATTGAACGTCTCGCAGTTCTTGCCCTTGTCCCAGGTGCCACCGCGCTCGATCTGGAACTCCCGCTCGGACACGTCGTGCGCCACCGCGTACCCGGCGACGTGCGCGAGCCCCTCCTCGGCCGAGCCGAGGTAGCGGGCCGTGCGCCCGATGACGACGGCGAGCTCCACCTCCCAGTCGGTCTTGCGCGACCCGCGGGGGACGAGCACCGTGTCGTTCGGCCCGACCACCGTGTCCGGCGCCTTGAAGAAGACGACCGGCTCGGCGGGCGGTTCGGCGCCGGTCTCGCGGGCGTGGTCGTGGTAGTTGAGCCCGATGCACACGATCTTGCCGATGTGGCCGAGCGGCGGCCCGATGCGCAGCCCCGTCGCGTCGAGCTGGGGCAGCTCGCCGGACTCGGCCGCCGTCCGCACCCGGTCGAGCGCGGCCTCGTCGGCGAGGAGCGCGCCGTCGATGTCGTCCACGATGCCCGACAGGTCCCTCAGGGTCCCCTCGGCTTCGAGCAGCGCGGGCCGCTCGGCCCCTGCCGTACCGACTCGCAGCAGCTTCATGGTCACAATCTCCCTCGATCGCGGGGCGCCCGACCGATGGGTGCAGCCATCGGAGGACTGGTCGATCCTCCAATCCCCCGGTCCAGTAGGCAAGACCCTGTTCACGTACTGGACCGTAACGATGCCCCGCCACCGGTCCGGCTCTACCGGTACAGCGCGGCCCGCTCGACCGCGGTCCACGCCGTGCTCGTGACGACGTACAGCGCGGCGGCCAGCGGGACGACCGCCACGGTGACGAGCGTGAAGAAGGACATGAACGGCACGACCTTGTTGACCGCCCCGAGCCCCGGCACCTGCTCGCCGCCTCCAGCGGTCACCGCGACCGGATTGTCCGCCATCGTCCGCTTGGTGCGCAGGTAGTTGAAGGTCGCGACGGCCGCGACGACGACGAAGAGACCGAGATAGACCAGCCCGGCCGGCCCGAACACCCCACCCCCGGCGAGCGCGTCGGCCCACCGCCCGCCGAGCGGCGCCGCGAACAGCCGGTGGCCGAGCAGCCCATTGACCTGCCCGCCGATCGTGGAGCTGGAGAAGAGGTGGTAGAGCAGGAAGAAGGCGGGCAGCTGGAGCAGGCTGGGCAGACAGCCGGACAGCGGCGACACCTTTTCCTCGGCGTGCAGTTCGAGCACCGCCTGCTGGAGCCGCTTCGGGTCCTTGGCGTGCTTCTCGCGCAGCTCGGCGATGCGCGGCTGCAGTGCTGCGCGGGCGCGCTGGCCGCGGGCGGCGGCGCGGGACAGCGGGTGGACGAGGAGTCGTACGAGCGCGGTGAACAGGACGATCGCGGCGGCGGCCGCGGAGGCGTGGAAGAGCGGCTGGAGCAGGTCGGCGAACTGCTCGACCAGGCGGGCGAAGAGGGAGAAGACGGACATGGGTGAGCCCTCCGGGGGTCTCGTCGTGCCGGGAACGGTCGGACCGGGATCGGTCGGAACGGCATGACGACCCGCGCGGGGTCACGCGGTCGGAACGAGTGACGTGCCCTACGCGGCGGTCGCCGGAAGGGCGTGTCCGGGTGCCCTGGGCCGGCGCCTGCCGGGCGCGTCGGGATCGCGCTGGGGCAGGAAGGCCGTACGCCGGGCCCGGTCGCGGATCGCCGTGCGCACCCGGGTGGGCGGGACGGCGGGCGCGGAGCGGGCGGCGAGGAGGGAGCAGAGAGCGAGCGTGGAACCGGCGGCGGTTGCGGCCAGCGCCACGGTGGTGGTGAGGGTGCCGGTGTCCAGCAGCATGACCGGCAGCAGCAGAAGCAGCAGCGCGGCGAGCGCACGCGACCGCGCGAGCCTGTGGATCACGCGACTCCCCTCCCCTCGGTCTCAACCGCCGACGTCTTCTTGCCCTTTATACATGTGGACGACCTGACCGATCACCGAAGGGCCCCTTCATGCCGCGCACTCCCCTCTGCGTCCTGAGCGACACCTCCCCGGCACGAGTCGGTGACGGTCACGCGGTGGACCGGTTCGTCGAGGTCGGCTCCTTCACCAAGGTGCTCACCGGTACGGCGCTCGTGCGCATGGCCGCCGCGGGCCTGCTCGACGTGGACGACCCGGTCGAGCGCTGGCTCCCCGCCGCCCCGCGCACCGGCATCACGCTGCGGCACCTGGCCGAGCACACGTCGGGGCTGCCCCGCCTCCCACCCGGCACCCAGGTCCGCGATCCCTACGCCGCGTTCGACGGTGACGCCCTGCACCGGCTGCTCGGCCGGCTGGACGGGGTCACGGTCCGGCCGCCGGGGCAGCAGGAGGAGTACTCCAACCTCGGGTACGCCGTGCTGGGCGCCGCGCTGGCCCGTGCGGCCGGTGCGCCGTACGAGGAGCTGCTCGCCGAGCACGTGCTGCGGCCGCTGGACGTCCATGAGGTGAGCGCGCGGCCGGACGCCGGGCGGCGCCTGCTCGCTCCGGGGTTCCTGGGCAGGGACCGCAGGCCCTGGACGATGACCGGAGCGATCCTTCCGGCGGGCGGCCTGTGGGCCACCCCGCGCGCGGTCGCCGATCTGCTCGTCCGGCTGGCGGTCGAGCGCCGGCTGGGCGATCCCGCGCCCTCGTGGCAGCGGACCGGCGCGCTGCTCTGGCACAACGGTGCGACCCGGCACGCCTCCGTCTTCGCCGGTGCCACGGCGGACGGCCGCTGGGTGGTCGTGCACCGGCTGGGCGGCCGGCCGGACGACACCGACCGGATGGGCGTCGACCTGCTCAGGAGCAACGGTTCGGCCGCTTCCTGAGCGGCCTCCCGAGCTACGGGAATCGCCCTGCGGAACCCGCCCGCCCGGTCAGGCGGGTTCCGTCTCCAGCGGCTCCAGCAGCCGCTTCGGCTTCAGCAGGGCCTTGCTGACGGGGTCCGCCGGGTCGGGGTCGAGGTCCGGGCCGGGCTCCATGACCACGTCACCGACCGGTACGACGACTCCGCACGCGGGGCATTCGCCGTACGACCCGAGTTCCGTGCCGCACTCCGCGTGCCGGAAGTAGCGCAGCCGCGTCTCGGAGAAGTGCTCGCGGCCCCACAGCCCGAGGGCGCGCAGGGTGGGCCACAGCGCGATGCCGCGCTCGGTGACGACGTACTCGTCCCGCGGCGGCGACTGCTGGTAGCGGCGCTTTTCGAGGATGCCCTCGGCGGTGAGGGTCTGCAGCCGGGCGGCCAGGACCGCGCGCGGGATGCCGAGGTGGACCAGGAAGTCGTTGTACCGGCGCACGCCGTAGAGCGCGTCCCGGACGACGAGCAGCGTCCAGCGCTCGCCGACGATCTCGAGCGCTCGGGCGACCGAGCACTCCTGTGTCGCGTAGTCCTTGCCCAGTGCCATGCCGTCCACTGTAGCCACTTTCCGACATCTTGGTTCGTTGACCGAACCGACGTGTTACGGTGGCCGGGTCAGGTCAGTTCAATGACCGAACCAAGGATCGGTTCGCCGGTTGATCCATCGGTCCGCCGAGTGATCCGCCCGTCACCGCAAGGCCCCCGAAGGACAGGACCACGCCATGACCGGGCTCGACTCAGCCACCACCCCCATCGCCGCATCCACACGCGGCACGACCACCCCGGAGGTCCCCGCACGCCCCCGGGCCACGCTCGCCCTGACCAGCGCGGCCACCGCCGTGGCCCTGATGACGTACACGGCCCCGATGGTCACGCTCCCCGACACCGCGGCCGCCCTGCACACCCCGCTCTCCGGCCAGGCCTGGCTGCTCAACGGCACCCCGCTGGGCCTCGCCGCCCTGCTGCTGGTGGCCGGCAGCCTCGCCGACGACTACGGCCGCCGCCGCGTCTTCCTCGCCGGCACCCTGGCCCTCGGCCTCACCACCGCCCTCGGCGCCCTCACCACCTCCACCTGGCTGTTCACCCTCGCCCGGGTCGCCCAGGGCGCGGCGAGCGCGGCGATCCTGGCGAGCAGCCTCGGCCTGCTGGTGGCGGCCTTCCCCACGGCGCGCGGCCGACTGCACGCGACCGGCGTGTGGGGCGCCTTCGTCAGCGGCGGCATCGCGGTCGGCCCCCTGGTCGCGGGCGCGCTGCCGACCTGGCGGGTGGCGTACGGCGTCCTGGGCGCCGCCGCCGTCCTCGTGGCCGCGCTGGGCACCCGTGCGCTGGCCGAGTCCCGCGCCCCGCGCGGCGGCCGCCCGGACGTCCTCGGCGCCATGACCTTCGGTCTCGCGCTGGTCGCCCTGGTGGCGGCCCTGACCCTGGGCCGCGACGGCTGGCTGCGCGCCCCGGTGGGACTGCTGCTGGCCGCCGCCGTCCTCCTGCTCGCGGCCTTCGCCGCCGTGGAACACCGGACCGGCACCCCTATGATCGACCTCGGTCTGCTGCGCCACGCCCGTTTCCTGGCCTCGGGCGCCGGCGGCCTGTTCACGGGCCTCGCGGTGATCGGCATGTTCAGCTTTCTGCCGGCTCTGCTCCAGCAGACACTCCGGCTGTCCCCGATGCAGACGGCCTGGCTGTTCCTCCTCTGGTCCGGCCTGAGCTTCGCGGTGGCCCTCCAGGTCAAGCACCTGGCCGGCCGTATCGCCCCGCGCGCCCAGCTGGCTGTCGGCTTCGCCCTGCACACGATCGCCGTCCTGACCATGCTCGGCGCCCTGGCCTCCGGCTCCTGGACCCGGCTGCTGCCCGGCCTGATCATCGGCGGCGTGGGCAGCGGCCTGCTCAACGGCGCTCTCCCGCTGCTGGCCGTCGAGTCGGTCCCGCGCGAACGCGCCGCGATGGGCTCCGGCGCCCAGCAGACCTTCCGCTACATCGGCTCCTGCGCCGGCGTCGCCCTGACCATCGCCCTCGCCACCTCGACCGGCAACCTGGCCCACGGCGCGAACATCGCCCTGCTGGTGTCGGCGGGGCTGGCGGCGGTGGGGGCGGTGAGTGTGGTGGCGCTGCGGGAGCGCTGACCGGCGGCCGTCATCCGGGCCGCGACGCCGACCGGCGGCTGTCACCGGGGCCGCATGGACACCAGCTTCCCCCACACCGCCATCCGGTAGCGCGAGGTGAACTCGGGGGTGCAGGTGGTCAGGGTGATGTAGTAACCCGGCTCGGAGTACCCGTACGCGGGCCGCACGAGGGAGCGCGGCACGGGCCGGATGACCCCCGAGTCAGTCGCGGACGTCTGCGGCAGGATCTGGTCGACGTCGTACGTGTACGTCGCCGTCCGCGTCTCCACCTCGATGACGTCCCCCCGCCGCAGCCGGGGCAGGTACCGGAAGGGCTCGCCGTGCGTGTTCCGGTGCCCGGCGAGCGCGAAGTTGCCCGCCTGCCCCGGCTGCCCGGTGCCCCGGTAATGGCCGACGTACCCCTTGTCGAGGACGTCGGCCTTGCTCACCCCCTCGGCGACGGGAACGCGCAGCCCCAGCCGGGGGATGGTGAGGACGGCGTACGCCTGGGAGCGCCGGGGGAGGCTGACGGGCGTGTACGACCGCCGCGGCGCAGGGGACGTGGAGGCGCCCGAGGCCGGCTCATGGGCCGTGGGCGAACCGGGGGTGCTGGGCGACGGGGCCGCGCCACCGGCGCCGTACCCCTGATGGCCCCACTCCCGCTCCAGCGCCTCCACCTGCCGCTCGGCGCCGCGCCGGGCCTCCCGGTTGGTCCACCACAACTGGTGCACGACCAGCAGCATCAGCAGCACACCGACGGTCACGAGCGCCTCGGCCCCGCCCCACAGCACGCGCCGCCGCCGGGCACGCCGACGCCGATCGCTGTGCCGTACGACCCGCACGCCCGACCATGCCGGCATCCGCACCCACCTCCACGGGAGCCGCCCGCAGGGTAGGCGCACCGGCCACAACTGGCCAGAGCCACAAGCAAATCAACGATCCCGGCGCGCTTCCTCAACGGGTTTTAGAAACCACTGCCGGAACCCTCGACAACCACACCCGCCACCCCCGATGCTTCCTGCTGCCGGAGCCGCAACGGAGAGGGCGGAAGACAGCGATGATCCGACGCAGAACACTGCTGGCCGCGGCGGGCGGCGGCATCCTGGGCAGCGCCCTGGCCACGGCCACGGCCCGGGCGGACGCGACGATTGCCGTCAACCCTTCCACGACCTACGGCACTTGGGAGGGCTGGGGCACGTCACTGGCCTGGTGGGCGAACGTCTTCGGGACCAGGGACGACTTCGCGGACATCTTCTTCACGACGAGGACGACGACGTACAACGGCACGGCCCTCCCCGGCCTGGGCCTGAACATAGCCCGCTACAACCTGGGCGCCTGCAGCTGGAACAGCGTGGGCGGCCAGTCGATGGTCACCTCCCCCGACATCCCCTCCTTCAAGCAGATCGAGGGCTACTGGCAGGACTGGACGAACGAGGACCCGACGTCGTCGTCCTGGAAGTGGACGGCGGACGCGACACAGCGCGCGATGCTGGTGAAGGCCACCCAGCGGGGCGCGATCAGCGAACTCTTCGCCAACTCCCCCATGTGGTGGATGTGCCTGAACCACAACCCCTCGGGCGCCTCGGACGGCGGCAACAACCTCCAGTCCTGGAACTACCGCCAGCACGCCTCCCACCTGGCCTCGGTGGCCCTGTACGCGAAGCAGAACTGGGGCGTGACCTTCACGACGGTGGAGGCCTTCAACGAACCCTCCTCCTCCTGGTGGACGGCGACGGGCACACAGGAGGGCTGCCACATGGACGCCACGGTCCAGTCGGCCGTACTCCCCCACCTGCGCAGCGAGTTGAACAAGCGGGGTCTGACGGCGACGAGGATCTCGGCGTCGGACGAGACGAGTTACGACCTGGCCCGCACCACCTGGAACTCCTTCTCCTCCACGACCAAGGGCTACGTGGACCGGGTGAACGTCCACGGCTACCAGGGCTCGGGCGGCCGCCGCGACCTGCTCTACACGGACGTCGTCACGACGGCCGGCAAGGCCCTGTGGAACTCGGAAACGGGAGACGGCGACGCCACCGGTCTGACCCTGGCCGGCAACCTCCTCTACGACTTCCGCTGGCTGCACCCCACGGCATGGGTCTACTGGCAGGTGATGGACCCCAGCGCAGGCTGGGCGACGATCGCGTACGACGCGAGCACCCTGCAGCCGGGCGCCGTACAGACGAAGTACTACGTACTGGCCCAGTTCACCCGTCACATCCGCCCGGGAATGACGATCCTGGACACGGGAGCGAGCTACGCGGCGGCGGCCCTGGACAGGCAGGCGAAACGCCTGGTCATAGTGGCCGCGAACACGTCCTCCTCCGCCCAGACCCTGACCTTCGACCTCTCCCGCTTCTCCTCGGTGACCGGCGGCTCGGGCGGTCTGGTCCCCCGCTGGAACACGGTGACGACGGGCGGAGCGGACCTCTACACCGCGCACTCGGACACCTACCTCGCCGGTAAGTCCCTGTCGGTCCCCTTCGCGGCGAAGTCGGTCCAGACACTGCAGGTGGACGGAGTGACGGTGTAGGGAACCCGGAGGGAAGCCATTGATCCGGCCCTACTCCTCCCGGTCACCGCTCGGCAGTACCGTGTCCCCCATGCGCCCCGACACGCCTGCCGAGAACGTCGACCACACCGCCGAAGCGGCACGCCTGGAGCGGACCGCCGGACTGTATCCCGAGGACGCCGAGGCCCTGCTGCTGAGGGCGGCGGCCCACCTGGAACTCTCCGGCGACCGCCCCGCGGCCACCGCGCTCTACGACCGCCTGCTGTCCACCGCGGACGCCCTGGACAGCCCCGCCCTGGTCCGCGCCCTGAAGGCCTCCAACCTCTGGGAGTACGGCCACGAGGCGGAGGCGAGGGCGATCATCGAGGGCATCCGGGTGGCCGCGCCCCGCGACCCGGCTCCCTGGGTGATCATCGCCGAGTCCCTGGAGTCGCACGACGAGCTCGAGGCGGCGGAGGAGACCTTCACGGAGGGAGCCGACCTGCTCCTGCCCACCGGGGAGGACACGGAACCGGCACCCGCCATCCACCCCCTCCTCTACGGCCGCCACCGCGTCCGCCGCATGCTGGGCGTCCCCCACGACGCCTGGGACACCCTGGCCGACACCCTCCACACGTCCCCCGTGTCCCTGGACGAACTCCACGACCCCAAACGCGTCTGGTCCCTCGGCTCGGACAACCCGGCGGAACTGGTGGCGGAAATCTCCCGCCTACGAGCCGAACTGGGCGCCTACCGAGAGGCCCTCTCCCGCCCCTTCCCCGTGGCCATCCTCCACTGGCCGGCGGGCGAGCTGGCAGAGCTCCTGTCGGCGTACCCGACTCTCGCCACGGAGTACCCCTCCCACGCGACCCACCTCGCGACCATAGAGTCCTCCCTGCGCGAACTCTCCGCCTCGGGCACGGGAAACCTCGGCATCGTCACGGGCACGGTCCCCTCCTACGAGGCCTTCGCAGCCTCGGAGGGCTCATCCCCGGCGGACGCGACCCTGCTCCCGCAGTACGCGACGACACTGGCTGCGCGGGGACGGGCGGTTGCCTGGCCGCCGGTGAGGGGGGCGGAGTGCTGGTGCGGCTCCCCTCAGCCTTATGAGGCGTGCCACGGCGTATAGAACGGGGCCCGGACGGAGCGTGCCCCTCCTCCGCAGCCGCAAGCCGCTGGCCGCCCCGGCGCGCTCCTCACTCCGGCTGCCCACCCAGCCCACCGAACGGCCACCCACCTGGGCCCCGCCTTCCCCGGGCCGCCCGCTCGCTTCTTCCCCGTGCTGGAGCGGCCCGGGTCAAGGGTGGCCCGCAGGGCCATCGGCGCAGCCGACGCGGGAGTGGAGCGCAGCGGAACGGACGCGCCCTTGATGCGGGCCGCGGAAGCACGACAATGCCGAGAAGCGGGCGGGCCCCAACGGTTACTGAAGACCCCGAGGGCCTGATTTCGGCACACAACCCTTCGCCTGTCAGTGGCAGCTGTTAGAACTGATCCACATCGGTGCGCAAGGTCGCGCACGAGCACCGCAAGGGATCAGGGGGGAGCCGTGGCTGAACCGATGGGCCGTTCGGAGCCGATCGCTGGCGTCTACGAGAAGCTGATCACGGACGACGTACGCGACGAGTTGGAGCGATTCGAGGCGGCTGGCTGGAAAGCCATTGACGCCGAGGTCAGCTCGGAGTCCGCTCCCCATGTCCTGGCTCGCTACATCGGTGAAGCTGTCGGCCAAAGGCTGGCTCAAGTTCCCACCGAGGATCGCGTCAAGGTCGCGAACCGCATCCTCGAGGCACTGGCTGCTACAAGCACTCCAGAATCGAGCGATGCCGACCCTGTCAGCTCCATCATCGCGGGTCCGCGACAGCTTCTCACTCTCGCGCGGCAGGAGGCTCCCGGTGTGTACGCCCTGCGTCCCTTGACACCGCTGTCTGAGACGTCGCTCATCACCAACTCCCCAGAGGACCTCAACCTCGGTTCCGAACTCAGGGCGGAGCTGGCTACGGCAGACCGCATCGACCTGCTGTGCGCTTTCGTGAAGTGGTATGGCATTCGCGTCCTGGAGGACTCGCTGCGCGCCGCGAGAGACCGGGGCGTGCCGATACGCGTCATAACGACCACCTACATCGGCGCCACCGACCGTCACGCGCTGGACCGTCTGGTCCGGGACTTCGGTGCCACGGTCAAGGTCAACTACGAGACCCGTTCCACTCGACTGCACGCGAAAGCCTGGCTGTTCAGACGCAGGACGGGCTTCGATACGGCCTACGTCGGCAGCTCCAATCTTTCGAAGGCGGCGCTGCTCGATGGGCTGGAGTGGAACGTCCGCCTGTCGTCCGTCGCGACACCCGCCGTACTGAACAAGTTCGAGGCGACGTTCGACGCGTACTGGAACGACACTGCCTTCGAGACATACGACCCCGACCTCCACGGTGCACGCCTCGATGAAGCGCTGGCCCAGGCGAGTGGCACCAGCGCCAGCACGGACCTGAAGATCAGCCTCTCTGGTCTCGAGGTTCGCCCCTATCCGCACCAGCGGGACATGCTGGAGCGGCTCACCGTCGAGCGGGAGCTTCGCGGGCGGCATCGAAACCTACTGGTGGCGGCGACCGGCACCGGGAAGACGGTGATGGCGGCCCTCGACTACCGCAGTCTGAGCCGCAAGTCGGAGGGTGGCCGGCCGAGGCTGCTGTTCGTGGCCCACCGAAAAGAGATCCTCAGGCAATCCCTGCGTACCTACCGGGAGGTGCTGGACGATGCGTCCTTCGGAGAGCTACTCCACGCAGGGCAGGATCCACGCGAGTGGAACCACGTCTTCGCCAGCGTCCAATCGCTCAATGTTCAGCGTCTTGAGCAACTCGCGCCGGATCACTTCGACATCATCGTCATCGACGAGTTCCACCACGCTACCGCCGCCACCTATCGACGCGTGATCGACCACTTCACACCGAAGGAACTGCTGGGCCTGACGGCCACCCCTGAGCGGATGGACGGGCTGAACGTCCAGGACGAGTTCTTCGAGGGCCGGATCGCGGCTGAGATGCGGCTTTGGGAAGCCCTAGAGAACGACCTGCTCTGCCCCTTCCACTACTTCGGCATCCCCGATGGGACGGATCTGACAAATCTCGGCTGGCAGAAGGGTTCGTACGCCGACCAGGAGCTTGGGAGCCTCTACACAGGCAACCACGCACGCGCCCGGATCGTCGTGAAGCAGATCCGCGATAAGGTCTCCCACCCTGGCGCCATGCGAGCGCTGGGCTTCTGCGTGACCAAGGCACACGCCCACTTCATGGCGGACTTCTTTCGCGAGGCCGGCTTCCAGGCAGTGGCGCTCGACAGTGACTCACCCGCTGAAGTGCGCTCCCAGGCGTTGTCCGACCTTCGTGACAGAAAGCTCCAAGTCATCTTCTCCGTCGACCTGTTCAACGAGGGCCTCGACATCCCTGACGTAGACACGCTGCTCCTTCTGCGCCCCACCAACAGCGCCACCGTCTTCCTCCAGCAGTTGGGGCGGGGACTGCGACGCACCGAAACGAAGCCCGTCCTCACCGTCCTCGACTTCATCGGTCAGCACCGGGCCGAGTTCCGCTTCGAGGAGCAGTTCCGAGCGCTGACCAATCTGTCGCGGAACCGACTCCTCGACCACATCGAGCACGATTTCCCCCAGTTGCCGTCCGGCTGCCAGATCATCCTGGAAGGCAAGTCGAAGGACCTCGTCATCGACAACATCCGGACCCAGCTGGGTGCCACGGTGAAGACACTGATGAAGGAGGTCAGGGATTACGGCACTCTGCGCCTCTCCGGTTACCTTCGGGAGAGCCGCCGGGAGATCAAGGAGCTGTACAAGAGCGACAACTCCTGGACGACCGTGCTGCGCCGTGCCGGCCTGATCGACGAACCCGAGCCCTCTGGAGAGGCTGCACTACTGAAGCGGGTCCACGCCTTCCTGCACGTGGATGACCCGCAGCGCGCGGAGGCCTACCTTCGCCTCCTCCAGGATGACGCTCCCGCGTACGAAGACCTCGACCCCACTGACCAGTCGTTCGCCCGCATGCTGTTCTTCAACCTCTGGGACAACGCAGGTGGCTTCACCAGCTTCCACGAGGGTCTGGAATCGCTGCGGCACCAACGGGTGTTCCGAGACGAGCTACGGCAGGTGATCTCACACGTCATCGAGCAGGCCGACCACGTCCCCATCTCGCTCCCCGGCCCCCTCAGCCACGTCCCGCTGAAGGTCCACAGCACCTACAACCGCTCCGAGATCCTCGCCGCCCTCGGCGTGGCTCGCTTCGGCGGTCAGATGCCCCGCTCCTTCGCGCAGGGTGTGCAATGGGTCGAGAAGCTCAAAACCGACGCACTTCTCATCACGCTGGACAAGGACGAGAAGGACTTCTCGCCCACTATCCGGTACAAAGACTACGCGTGGAGCCCGACGCTCTTTCACTGGGAGTCCCAGAACTCAACGGCCGCGAACTCGCCCACGGGCCTGCGCTACCAGCAACACGAGGCACGCGGCAGCCACGTCCTGCTGTTCATGCGGCGCTACAAGAACACCGACATAGGCAAGTCCCAACCCTGGATGCTGCTCGGCCCGGCCACGTACGAGGGCCACACCGGCAGCAAGCCGATGGCGATCACCTGGCGCCTGAAGCATGAACTACCGGCCGACGTATGGACCTTCTCGGCCATCACTGCAAGCTGACGAGCCTGCAAGAGTCGGCCGCTCCTGCCGCTTCCGCAGCCGCATGTCTCGACGCTCCCCATGGCACTCCTTCCCGAGCAAGCCCTGAAGGGAGACGAACGCCAGCTCCTGAGAAGGACGTAGCAGCCTCTCGGAGAAAGTCTGAGGCCGTGTGGTGCATGCAGAATTGACGCACTATCAGTATAATTTGACCGTCGCAGGCTGCGACCCCGACCTGAGGGGGGCTTATGGTTTGGCAGGAAGAGCACCCGTCTAAGCAAATGTCGACTCCCGATACACCATCCATCAAAGAACTGATGGACGATATGACGCGAGGTCGACTGGCTATACCAGACTTTCAGAGAAGTTATGTTTGGGATCCGGCGGACACTCAAAAGCTATTGGTCTCCATTATCGCCCGATACCCGGCTGGAACCCTCCTCTTTTGGGAACAAAAGAGGCCACAAATTAAACGGCGCCCGTTCGAGGGGTTCGATGTCCAGCTTAGGGACTCGGCCACACTGGTGCTGGATGGACAGCAGCGACTCACATCAATATTCCAAGCGCTGACCGGTATGGGGCAGCAAAAGTTTTTCGTTGACCTTGAGCTGCTTGCTTCACTTGATACGAATGCGTCCGGCCTTCTCGACGCAAGCCGCCTGGATGATGTGATCGTGTACCGAGAGGTCAACGCCAGGTCATTGCGCAAGCGTCCACCAGCTAACGCGATAGAGGAGATTAGACAGTCACTATTTCCACTTTCCCTAATCGGGTCGGAACTCATTGAGGAATGGCTCGATAATATGGAGGAAGCAATAGAGGGCGAGGATTGGAAAGCTCGCCGAGCCGAAGTTCGCCAACTGGCGCGCAGGTACCTGCGCCCAATCGGGAATTATCGATTTCCTGTTGTGGAGCTGCCGGAGGCCACTCCACTTGATGCAGTCTGCCGCATCTTCGAAACTATAAATCGAACTGGCGTTAAGCTGAGCGTATTTGAGCTTCTAGCCGCACGATTTTGGCCCGCAGGTGTTGACTTGCGAAGGAACTGGGAAGAGGCGCAGCGAAAGCACCCCATTCTGGCCTCGTTCGAAGTCGATGCCTACTACTTGCTTCAGGCAGTCTCACTTCGAGCGACGGCTGGTAAGTCACAGGGGACCAAAGCATCAGCCCAGCGCAGCGACGTCTTGGAGCTAACACCAACAGAATTTGAAAAATATTGGGATCAGGTGGCTCAAGGGGCGGCGCGCGCTCTGACTTTTCTTCGCGATGAGTGCGGAGTGCTAGCCCCGAAATGGCTGCCATATTCCATGATCCTCGTCCCCTTGGCGGCCGTATGGCATGAAGTTGAGTCTAAGAGATCTACAGAGAGTGGCGCAGCGCTACGAAAGATTCGGCGTTTCTTCTGGTGCTCTGTATTCTCGCGAAATTATGATCAGGGAGGTAATAGTCAGGCAGGGAAAGACTTTGCAGATCTCACTTCTTGGCTAAACGGCGGCGAGACGATGCCGGAGGCTGTCGACGGTTTCACCTTCGCCGGTGAAGTGCTGGATACGGCGCGAACCAACTTGCAGGCCTTGTACAAGGGGGTTATGGCACTGACGCTAAGCGGCGGAGCGCGAGACTTCCACTCCGGCTCGAACTTGACGCCCGGGAAACTCCTAGAAGACCGAGTGGACGCGCATCACATCTTCCCCAAGAAGTATTTGGAAGATAGGGCAGATCCCGGCAATCCCGAATTGATCCTTAATCGGGCACTGATTGACAAGAGAACTAATCAAAGCATTGGAAAGCGCGCCCCATCTGAATATCTTGCCACCATGGAAGATGGCCTAGGGGAAGAAGAGGTGCTTGGAATCCTGCAGTCGCATCTTCTGCCGGCGGATCGGCACTCCGCTCTTTGGCATGATAACTATGCGGCTTTCCTTCTCTCGCGTAAGAATCTGGTGGTTAAGGCAATTGAGGCGGTTACTAGCGAGTGAGCCGGCGGGGACTGTTGGTCTCCGATAGCTAATGACGCTTCCTCAGTTGGCGGTCGGAACGAAAGAGTGCACGGCGCTGGCTCGCGGGCTGTCTGAGCTGCGGGCATGATTCCCGCAGTCGCGGCTGACTGGTTGGAGGTGCCGCGGCATACTTTTCATGCGATGTTCGGTGCCCTCGTAGCGCAGGGGCGGGCTATGGGGAAGTCTTGCAGGAGTTCCGACCCGGGTTGATCTCTACGGGGAGCGGCAGAAGCGGGCCGCTGCAGCGCAGCCGGAGACTGCGACAACGACATCCGCCCGGCCCACCGGGCCGGCATGCACACCGCGCTCGTGCATCGCGGGCCCTGGGCCACGAGTAAGTGGAACTACCCTGTGGCTAGAGAACTGCCCACCTTCCAGGTGGAGAGCCTGCTCGAACTTCCTGCTTTAGTCAGCAGGTTCAACGACTCAGCCCATTGACCATCACCGACCGGTCTTGTAGTCGGTCGTCAAGGTCGCGTAAGGCGTGGTCGAACTCTGCTGCGATCACTAACGATTGAACCTCTCGGCTTCGGCCTCGAAGTGCGTTTGAGCCCGGTCGAGCACGTCGTCCGCGTTGCGGCCGTGCGCCTGCATCCAGCGGAGGAGGTCGGCGATGATGTCGATCGCCGCTTCCTCCGCCGCGGCCAAGGTCAACGGATCAGATCCCGCGCCAATCACATTCGGTACTTTCTTCGCTCTGTAGCCGTTGAGCAGTTCATCGACTCCAGTGGTCAGGGGGCGCACCGTGTGAACGCAGACCGACGGCAGGCCAGTGTCCAACTCGCACCAGGTCACCTTGCGGTCGGCGCGAAGCTCGACACCCCAGCGGTCGGCCACGGCATCGACGAGGACCACCCCACGGCCGGATTCGCTGCCCAGTCCCGCCTGGACCAGCGTCGGCAGGGCACGGGAGTCTGGGTCATGAACCTCGATACGCAGGTAGCTGCCGCTCATGGAGACGGCAAGAGTGGTCGGAGTCTCAAGGCCAACGTGGTTGATCACGTTGGAAACAAGTTCACTGACGCAGAGCTGGGCCACGTCAGTTACTTCGGGCAAGCGCCAAACTTCCAGGTGGAGCCGCAGAACGCGCCGCAGAGCCGCCACCTCCTGGGGTACCGCCAGGAACGGAAGGTCCCACGGCTTCCTCGACATGCAGACGATGCAGTTCATCGCTCAACTCCATCCACGCGACAGTAGGTTGCGATGCGCAATGAAGCGCACACTTAGAGTTGCACTGGAACTCTCAAAATGAAACTCTCATGCAGTGCTGATCGGAGCGTAACTGCGGATCGTGCGCCCCCAGCGCACGCTGTCTTGCTGTCACGAGGGACAAGCCAGGACCATCTGATGGATCGACATGGAAGGTTCACTACATGCCAGTCGGACCCACGACCCGCCGTCGCCAGCTGGGCGCTGATCTGCGCCGACTTCGAGAACTCAAGGGCCTGACCCTTGAGGAGGCGGGCGCACGTGTCGGTATTTCCAAGGCGACTCTCAGCCGCTATGAGACGAAGGAAGGATCGGTCAAGTGGCCGACAGTGGACGCCCTTTGCCGCGAGTACGGCGCCTCGGATGAGGAACGCCTCGCCCTTGTGGAACTAGCCAAAGCGGCCAGGATCCAGGGCTGGTGGCGCTCCCTCGCCGACCCCATCCCTGAGTCCATGAACCTCATGCTGACCCTAGAGGACGAGGTCGTACGAGAGGACCACTACGCCTGCATGTACATCCCGGGCCTACTTCAGACCCGGGCGTACGCCGAAGCCGTGCACCGCGCCTCGGAGGTGCAGTGCCCGGAGCGGGAGGTCCAGCACATGGTCGACATCCGCATGAAGCGCCAGGAGTTGCTGGACCGTCAAGAGCCGCCGCACATCTGGTGCGTGATCGACGAGGCCGCCATCCGTCGGTTGGTCGGAGGCCGAGAGGTCATGCGTGAGCAGCTGGAACACCTGCTCAGGCAATCACAACGGCCGCACATCACAATCCAGGTACTCCCGTTCGCACGAGGCGCGCACGCAGCGGCCGTAGGCAGCTTCGCCGTTCTGCGCGGGCAAGCTCGAGAACTCGACGTGGTGTACGTGGACCTCATCGGCGGCGGCCTCTTCATGGAGAAGCCGCAGGAGCTGGATCGCTATAAGTTGGCGTTCGAGTACCTCAGTGCCCAAGCGCTCGACTTCGAGTCGTCAACCGACCTCATCGAGCGGATCAGCAAGGAGCCTTGATGACAGCGTCAGAACTTCACTGGTTCAAGTCCACTTACAGCGGCGGCAGTGGGACCGAGTGCGTGGAGTGCGCGCCGGCTGCTGGGGACATGAACATACGCGACTCCAAGAAACCCGGATCAGCCATCAGAGTCCGCCATGACGCTTGGCAGGCCTTCATTCGCATGGCCACTCACAGCGAAAGAATCAGCTAGACCGAGGACCGGTCATCATCAGCTGCGGCTGGCTCATCGATGGCCGACGTGCCAGCCGCGAGATGGCAACGCGTGTTGGCGACTCGTCGCCGTATGGCCACTCGGCACGACCATCAAAGCTTGCGACTGCAGTGCCAGGATGGGCGATATGACGACGATCGACGGTGAGGTCGAGTCCGGGTTCGAAGCCGTGCGCAAGGCATTCGCGGAGAATTTCGCCGAGCGCGGGGATATAGGTGCGGCGGTTTGCGTCTACCGGGATGGTCGGCCGGTGGTGGACCTGTGGGGCGGGGTGGCGGATCCCGGCACCGGTCGCCCGTGGGCGTCGGACACCCTTCAGCTGGTCTACTCGGCCACGAAGGGCGCGACTGCGGCGGCGGCACATCTGCTGGTCCAGCGCGGCGCACTCGACCTGGATGCTCCAGTGGCCGAGTACTGGCCCGAGTTCGCTGCGAGGGGTAAGGCAGAGATGCCGGTCCGCCTATTGCTGTCCCACCAGGCCGGTCTCGTGGCGCTGGACCGCCCGGTACCGCTGACCGATGCGTTGGCCTGGCATCCGATGGCCGCCGCACTCGCCGCTCAGCGACCGGCGTGGACTCCGGGAGCCGCCCACGGTTATCACGGCCGGACTTGGGGCTGGTTGGTCGGCGAGGTGATCCGTCGGGTGTCCGGCCGTACCCCCGGCCGTTTCTTCGGCGACGAGATCGCTGGGCCGCTCGGGTTGGACTTCTTCATAGGCCTGCCGGCCAGTGAACGCGGCCGGGTCAGCCACATGGTGTTCCGGAAGCCCGACATCGATCTCACCACCCTGCCTCCCGAGTCGATCCCCGAGGAACTCCGCGAGCCAGTGGCGGCCTGGCGCGACCCGGACTCTCTCAGCAACAGGGCGTATGCCGTCACCGACCCAGCAGAGATCGACTTCAACTCCCCAGAGGTACAGGCTGCAGAACTTCCTGCCTCCAACGGCATCGGCACCGCTCGTGCACTGGCCCGCATGTACGCCGCGCTGATCGGGGAGGTGGACGGCGTGCGTCTGTTCACGCAGGAAACCCTGACGTCGGCGACAACGGAGCAGGCCAGCGGGAAAGACCGGGTGATGGTGATTCCGAGCCGATTCAGCGCCGGATACATGCTGCCGACCGAGACCAACCCCATGACCGGCCCAAGTGCCTTCGGCCACACTGGTCGAGGCGGCTCACTCGGCTTCGCCGACCCCGAGCACGGCATCGCCTTCGGTTACGTCGTTAACCACATCATCGGCGGTCCTGGCGACGCACGTGCACGGGCCCTGGTCGACGCCGTGCGGAAGTCACTGGCGTGACGTACTTCGAACTTCGTGGAGGTGACTGGGGAAATGGCTGCGGAGGGCAAGCCGCACGTGGCGATGGGAGATGGGCACTGAGGAAGGTTGTCCGTGCTCTTGGCTGGTGAGGACTGGCGGAGGACGTTCGACGCCATGCAAGCAGAGGCGTGGCGTCTTGAGGCTCTGCCCGTCTACCGTGTGCCGCAGGAGGAAGGGGCCGTCCGCCGGTTCCTGGCCGGGGAGCCCGTCACGCGTGAGGCGACGCAGCCCTGGTTCGACCGGGTCAAGGCGTACGCGGCCAGCGGCCGCAGTGTCGGGCGAGTGCACATCGTCACTCAGCCCCTCACCGACCACCTTCGCTTCGAGTTCGAGCACTACCGCCACAACATCGAAGCCGGCGAGGCGATCCGCATCCTCGACGTGACCGATCGACCCAATCCCCTCGACGGCGTTGAGGACTTCTGGATGTTCGACCGATCGCGGATCGTGTTGATGCACTACGAGCCGGACGGGACACAGATCAGCCGGGAAGTGTACGAAGGTGACCCTGCGCCGTATCGGGAGTACCAGCGCATCGCCCTCGCTGAGTCGGTGCCTTTCGAGGAGTACGTGAGGGCGGGCTTGCCGTAGGTAGAAAGTGGCCGCAGGCCGCCCGCGTCTTGGCCAGTGTCGTGCCTCCGCGAGCCGAGTCAAGGGTGGCCCGCAGGGCCTGCCGGGCGGGGGGTTTGGGCGGGGCCGGGGTGTGGGAGTGGGTGCTTGCGGCAACTTGTGGGGATATTGGGGAGTTGGGATCAAGGTCCCTGGATCGGCGCGTCGCTGGCGACTTTGGAGGATTTGCACATAATCTCCGTCACTGAAAGAAGTCGATCTGTAACAGATCGTGTTCACCGAGCGCTATGGAGATGACATGCAAAAGCTTCACAAGGCTGCCGTCCTGGTCGCCGCCCTGGGGAGCGTCGGGCTTCTGACCTCCGGGACCGCCTACGCCGGCGGCGAGGGCGGCGGGGGCAGCAGCGTGCTGCAGAGTTCCAACTGTAGGTCGCACGACCTCAACGCCGACGTCCTCGGCGAGGTCGGCATCCTCAACGGCGTCCTGGGCAACGCCCTGAACGGCGAGGGCGACCCGGGCGCGCAGGACACCCACATCGGGTCGACGATGGGCTGCAGCAACAGCGCCTTCTAAGAGGCGGTTCGGTACCGCCTGACGGCGGAACGCGGCGGCCGGCCAGCCTTCCGGTGGGACGGCCGGCTCGCCCCGCCGACGGCAGGGGGGAGGCGTGGTGACCTCACTCGCGCGACGGGCATATCTGGCGAAGGCCGTATGCGCGTGAGGTTGCCACGCCGTCCCTGCGGACGACAGAGCAAGGACGACAGAGCAAGCGAGCAAGCCCCCCGCGACGACGGCTGGTTCCGCGGGGGGCTTCTGCGTGGCTACAGCGTCGGGGCCAGGTCGGCCCGGCCGAAGAGCAGGGCGTAACCCGCGGGGAGTTGGGCGAGGATGCGGGTGGTCAGGGGGTCTCCGATGCGGTCGGCCAGCACGCTGAGGACCGAGCTGGCGTCCCAGCGGGCCGTCGCGGGGGTCGCGCCCTCGATGCGCATGGCGATCGAGTCGACGAACTCCCTTGCCGTCAGGGGGCGGGTCGCCGGGATCTGGGACGCGATCACCTGGGCCGCCTGCCGCGGGAGGGCCTGGGCCAGGGCCACGCGTTCCTCGCCCGTCACATGGCCGCCCAGAGCCGAGAGGACGGTGCGGGTCACGCGTTCCGCCTCCGCCCGCGTCGTGTACTGACCCGCCTCGCGTACCGCCTCCGTCAGTTCGTCCCAGGCCCTGGTGTCGGGCTGCGCGGGGATCGTCGTTCTCGGCTGCGGGGTCGTCACGGTCATCGTGGTGGCTCCTCCTCCGGACGCTTCGGTACGTGAGCGGCTCGTCAGTTCGGGGCATCGGGACGTCGGTTACCCCGTAACGGCGCTGCTATGAGTGGGTGTCAGGTCGGGGGTCGCGGGGCCGGCGGCCCGAGTGGGCGGTGACAGGCCGGCGCGCCCCGGGTCACGCTCGTGGCCCGGGACGCGTGGTGCCGTCGGCCGCGGGGCGGGCGGACCGTCAGCCGCTGATCTGCTTGCGGTCGCCGGTGCCGCCGCTGATCTGGATCCGGCGCGGCTTGGCCTGTTCGGCCACCGGGATGCGCAGGGTCAGGACACCGGCCTCGTACGACGCGTCGATGCGCTCCGTGTCGAGGGTGTCGCCGAGGAACAGCTGGCGGGTGAAGGTGCCCGTGGGGCGCTCGGCGACGAGCATCTGCGCGTCCTCGGGGGCCGGGCTGCGGCGCTCGGCGCGGACGTTGAGGACATTGCGCTCGACGTCCAGCTCGATCGTCTCGGGGTCGATGCCGGGCAGGTCGAAGTGGACCAGGAAGTCGTCTCCGGCGCGGTAGGCGTCCATCGGCATCGCGGCCGGACGCCTGGCCTCGCCCAAGAGCTGCTGCGTGAGCCTGTCGAGTTCACGGAAGGGGTCCGTGCGCATGAGCATCACAGGTCACTCCTCTCCTCAGGGACTGGTATGCGATGCCCTACGGCTTCTTATATAACCCTCTGCCGGAAACTTGACAAGATGAGACTCAGGTTAGGCGAGCGTGGTCGGCTGCGCGTTAGCCTCGGGCCAGGCATCCCGTGAAAGCGGGGTCGGTGGAGAAAACAGCAGAAAGAGGAGGCCGTGGTGGCCAGGGTTCCCAGTGCAGTTGTTGCCGCTACCGGGCTTGTCGGTGGCTACGGCGTGGCCCGTTGGACCAAGAAGCGGCAGCTCGGTGGGGCCGTACTGGCCGTCGCCGGGGCCACTGCCGCTCAGCAGTGGCGCGCGCAGGCCGGCGGGAAGGCCGCGGGTGCCCTCACCGCCGCCTATGTCGCCGCGTTCGCCGGGTCGCACCCGCTCGCGAAGAAGGTCGGCGCCTGGCCGTCCGTCCTCGGCGTCGCCGGCGCGGTCGCCCTCGCCTCCTGGGCCGTCGCCGACCGCAAGGCCTGAGCGGCCCGCACGGCCTGGGCGGCCCCCACGGCCCGGACCCGACCGCGCCCCGTCGTCACCCCGGCAGAAGCGCTCCCGGAAGGCCGTCGGCGAGCCGAAGCCCGTCTGCACGGCGACCCGCGTGGAGGGGCGGGGCACGCGGACACGGACCGCACGGCTCGCCCTGTTCACCGGGATGTTCAACCTGCTGTGGGCCACCATGACCGTACTGACGGTCGTGCGGCCCGGCTCCACCACAGGGGCCCGACGGGTGCCCTGACGGGGTTACGGCCTGCTCGCCGCCGGTGGTGCCGCGGGCCCCGTGCCCGGTCCGCGCGTACCCCGCGTCGCCGCCCTGGCCCGGCTCGCCACCGCCGTCAGCGGGCGGGCGATGTCCTCCAGGGAGCGGCGCTCCGCCCGTACCGCGAGGAAGGCGGCGACCAGGCCCGCCGCGCACATCAGGGCCGCGCCGATGGAGAAGGCCAGGACCGTGTCGCCGACCTTGCCCGTGCCGGTGAGGTCGGCGAACAGCAGCGGGCCGCTGATGCCGCCGGCCGCCGTGCCGAGGGCGTAGAAGAACGCGATGGACATCGCCCGTGTCTCCATCGGGAAGACCTCGGAGACCGTCAGGTACGCGCTGGAGGCGCCCGCCGAGGCGAAGAACAGGACCGCGCACCAGCAGGCCGTCAGCGTGCCCGCGCTCAGCGCACCCCGGCCGAACAGCCAGGCCGTGCCGAACAGCAGCAGACCCGACAGCAGGTAGGTCGAGGAGATCATCACCCGTCGGCCCACCGTGTCGAACAGCCTGCCCAGCAGCAGCGGGCCGCAGAAGTTGCCGATCGCGATCACCGCGAAGTAGTAGCCGGTGCGGTCGGCGGGCACGTTGAAGAACTTGGTCAGGATCGCGCCGAAGCCGAAAGTGATCGCGTTGTACAGGAACGCCTGGCCGATGAAGAGGGAGAAGCCGAGGACGGCACGCCTGCGGTAGTGGCCGAAGACCGTGCGGGCGATCTCCAGGAACGTCACGCTCCTGCGCTGGTGGATCTCCAGTTCGCCCCGCGGCTCGGGCAGCGTCACGCCCTTCTCCCGCTCCACCTCGCGCTCGATGCCGGAGACGATCTCCTCCGCCTCCCGTTCCCTGCCGTGGATCAGCAGCCAGCGCGGGCTCTCCGGGACGTGCCGCCGTACCAGCAGGATCACCAGGGCGAGGACGGCGCCCAGGGCGAACGTCAGCCGCCAGCCGACGTTCTTCGCCAGCAGGTCCGTGTTGAGCGCCACGATCGACAGCAGCGAGCCGCCCACCGCGCCCAGCCAGAAGCTGCCGTTGATGATCAGGTCGACCCGGCCGCGGTGCTCGGCCGGGATCAGCTCGTCGATCGCCGAGTTGATCGCCGCGTACTCACCGCCGATGCCGAAACCGGTCAGGAAGCGGAACAGGAAGAACCACCAGGCCTCCCAGGAGACCGCGGTGAGCGCCGTCGCCGCCAGGTACACCGCCAGGGTGATCATGAAGAGCTTCTTGCGGCCGAAGCGGTCGGTCAGCCGGCCCCAGAAGAGGGCGCCCGAGCAGGCGCCGGCCACATACAGCGCGGCGGCGGTGCCGGTGATCTGGCCGGAGGTGATCGACACCCCGCTGCCGGGTTCGGCCAGCCGACTGGCGATGTTGCCGACGACCGTGACCTCCAGGCCGTCGAGGATCCAGACCGTTCCCAGGCCGATCACGATCGTCCAGTGCCAGCGGGACCAGGGCAGACGGTCCAGCCGGGCGGGGATGTCGGTGGTGATCGTCCGGCCGGTCCGCGACGACGGTACCTCGGCGCTCGCGCTCATGGGCTCCCTCCTCGTCGAAGGACGTCCCCCCGAAGCGGCGGGGGGACAGCAGGACGAGTGCCCGGACCCCGCGATTTCAGGCACCGGGCGGTTCGCGCACCGGGCGGTTCAGGCGCCGAGCGTCCGCGTCACCGTGTAGATCAGCAGGCCCGCCAGGGATCCCACCACCGTGCCGTTGATCCGGATGAACTGCAGGTCGCGGCCGATATGCGCCTCGATCTTCCGGGTGGTGTGCTCGGCGTCCCAGCTCGCCACCGTGTCCGTGATCAGCGAGGTGATCTCCTTGCGGTACGTCGTCACCACGTGCACCGCCGCACCCTCCACCCAGCTGTCCACCTTCCCCTGCACCTTCGGCTCGGTCGCCATCCGCGCCCCCAGCGACAGCAGCGCGCCGCGCACCCGCAGCCGCAGCTCGCTCCGCTCGTCCTCGGCCGCCGCCACCACCATGGCCCGTACGGCCGTCCAGGCGGACGCGATCAGATCCTGCACCTCGCCCCGGCCCAGCACCTCGCCCTTGAGCCGCTCCACCCGCGCCCGGGTGTCCGTGTCGGACTGCAGATCGGAGGCGAAGTCGGTGAGGAAACGGTCCAGCGCGCCCCGCGCCGGATGGGACGGCATGTCCCGCATCTCGACGACGAACCGCAGCAGCTCCTTGTAGACCCGCTCGCCGACCTTCCGGTCCACGAACCGCGGCGTCCAGCCCGGCGCACCGCCCTCCACGGCCACCATCACATCGTCCCGGTGCAGCACCAGCCAGTCGTGCGCCCGGCCCACCACCAGGTCCACCGCCCTGCGGTGCCCGCCGTCGGCGACGATCCCCTCCAGCATCTTGCCGATGCCCGGCGCCACCTCCTTGGTGTTGGCCCGCCGCGTGATCGCCTCGCTCACCACCGCCTGCACATCCCGGTCCCGCAGCACCGTCAGCGCCCCGCGCAACGCCGTCGCCAGCTCCGCCGTCACCCGGTCCGCGTGCTCCGGCTCGGCCAGCCACGCCCCCAGCCGGCTGCCGATGCCGACCGCGCGCAGCCGCTGCCGAACGACGTCCTCGGACAGGAAGTTCTCCCCGACGAACTCCCCCAGGGAGACGCCCAGCTGGTCCTTCTTGGTGGGGATGATCGCGGTGTGCGGGATCGGCAGCCCGAGCGGGTGCCGGAACAGCGCCGTCACGGCGAACCAGTCCGCGAGCGCGCCCACCATGCCCGCCTCGGCGGCCGCCGCGACATAGCCGGCCCACGGCCCGGCGCCCTCGTGCGAGGCGAGCCTGGCCAGGACATAGACCAGCGCCACGAACAGCAGCATGCTCGTCGCCGTGAGCTTCATGCGCCGCACCCCGCGCCGGCGCTCCTCGTCGGCCGGGGTGAAGGCCGTCATGGTCTTGTACGACACACCCCCGGCCGGCGCCGCTTCCGTCTGGGTCGTCGGTTCCATCGGCTCCACCCGTTCAGCTCCGCCCGCTCGTGACCCCGTTCGGTGATCCCATCCGGTGATCCCCTCGGTGATCCCATCCGGTGATCCCGCACACAATTGTCCCTTCCCGACCGACTCCCGGAACGGAACAAGAGTTCCCGGCGTCTGTCAGAAAAGGGATTTCGGCAGGGCCCTGACAGCCCTCGCCGGCCCATCACGCATCATGGGCACACCAAGATCGGAGCCTCGGGCTCCCATCCCCGAGGAGAACAACACAAGCGTGACCAGACGTCGTGACGGGGGTGCGGGGCCCGCTGCGGAGCAGCCCATGCATGGAGCCCCCGCAAGGCACCGTGCGCTGATGAGTGCGCTCGTCGCACTCGTCCTGGCCATGTCCGCCGCCATCTACTTCACCGTGGCGGCCGACGACGGCACCCCGCGCGGCGCCCTCACCGACGACCGCCCCCACCACGGGGCCTCCGTCGCCCCCGCCTCCACCGGCACCTGGGTCGGCGCCTGGTCCGCCTCCCCCGTGGGCGGCGAACCCGGCACCGAGCCCGGCGGCCTCGCGGGCCGCTCCGTCCGCAACGTCGTCCACACCAGCACCGGCGGCACGAGCGCCCGCATCACGCTCTCCAACCTCTACGGCCACGAGCCGCTGACCATCACCCACGCCTCGATCGCGCTCTCCGCCGGCGACGGCACCGCCGCCGCCGACCCGGACTCCATGCGCCGCCTCACCTTCGGCGGCGCCACCGGCGTGGTCATCCCCGCCGGCGAGCAGATCGTCAGCGACGCCGTACGCCTCGCCGTCCCGCACGACAGCGACGTCCTGGTCACCACCTACTCCCCCACCCCGTCCGGACCCGTCACCTACCACCCGCACGCCCGGCAGATCTCCTACGTCGCCACCGGCGACGCCACCGAGGACGCCACCGGCACCCCCTACACCCAACAGACGCCGCACTGGCGCTACTTGACCGCCCTCGACGTCCTCAGCAACGAGGCCGACGGCACCGTCGTCGTCTTCGGCGACTCCATCACCGACGGCATCACCTCCACCATCGGCGCCAACCACCGCTGGCCCGACCTCCTCGCCGGCCGCCTGCGCACCGCCCTCGAGGCCGGACGCCCCACGCCCCGCTACAGCGTCGTGAACGAGGGCATCAGCGGCAACCAGGTCCTCGCCGACGGACTCGGCCGCCCGGCCGAGAACCAGAGCGGCCTCGGCCGCTTCGGCCGCGACGCCCTCTCCCACCCGAACGTCAAGGTCGTCGTCATCGACCTCGGCGTCAACGACATCCTCCGCAACCCGCGCCTCGCCGACCCGAACAAGATCCTCACCGGCCTGCGCGCCCTGGTCCGCGAGGCCCACGCCCGCGGCCTGAAGGTCGTCGGCGCCACCCTGATGCCCTTCCAGGGCCACCGCGGCTGGACGACGGCCCGCGAGGCGGTACGACAGCAGGTCAACGCCGAGATCCGGGCCGGCCGGGTGTACGACGCGGTGGTCGACTTCGACAAGGCCCTCCGCGACCCGTACGACCCCCGCCGCCTCCGCCCCGACTACGACTCCGGCGACCATCTGCACCCCAGCGACCTGGGCTTCGCCAGGATGGCCGGCGTCTTCGACCTGAACACCCTCAAGGGCGCCGGGCAGGCGGAACTGTAGGCACGGGCGCGAGGAACACCGACGGCCAGACGGGATACTGGCCGGCATGACCCGCTTGATCCTCGCCACCCGCAACGCCGGAAAGATCACCGAGCTGAGGGCGATCCTCGCCGAGGCCGGACTCCCCCACGAGCTCGTGGGCGCCGACGCCTACCCCGACATCCCCGACGTCAAGGAAACCGGCGTCACCTTCGCCGAGAACGCCCTGCTCAAGGCCCACGCGTTGGCCCAGGCGACGGGTCTTCCGGCAGTCGCCGACGACTCCGGCCTCTGCGTCGACGTCCTGAACGGCGCCCCCGGCATCTTCTCCGCCCGCTGGTCCGGCCGCCACGGCGACGACAAGGCCAACCTCGACCTCCTCCTGGCCCAGCTCGCCGACATCGCGGACGAACACCGGGGCGCCCACTTCGCCTGCGCGGCGGCGCTCGCCCTGCCGGACGGGCGCGAGCGGGTGGTCGAGGGGCAGCTGCGCGGCGTACTGCGCCACGCGCCTGCCGGCACGAACGGCTTCGGCTACGACCCGATCCTCCAGCCGGAGGGCGAGACGCGCACGTGCGCCGAGCTGAGCCCGGAGGAGAAGAACGCGATCAGCCACCGGGGGAAGGCGTTCCGGGCGCTGGTGCCGGTGGTTCGGGAGTTGTTGGGCTGAGAGCGGGTGAGGGGCCGCCCTGACGGACGGCCCCTCACCTGTGCGGTCGGTGGGACTCGAACCCACACGGGATTTCTCCCACGGGCACCTAAAACCCGCGCGTATCGCCTATTTCGCCACGACCGCCCTAAAACGGACAACTAGCTTGCTGGCCGTTTTGCCTCGCCCAGTGTACGGGCCTGCGCCTTTCGCCGCCCGCCCCCTCGGCACCATGTGCTGGTCGTCGCGTGGCAGTTGAGGCACAGCAGCGGCCCGCACCAGGTCATCACTCCGGTGCGGGCCGCCAGCAGGCTCAGACGCTCAGATGCCCAGATCCTTGATGATCTTGGCCACGTGGCCCGTGGCGCGGACGTTGTAGAGGGCCTTTTCCACCTTGCCCTGCTCGTCCACCACGATCGTGGAGCGGATGACGCCCATGTAGGTCTTGCCGTAGTTCTTCTTCTCGCCGTACGCGCCGTAGGCCTCGGTGACCTTCTTCTCCGGGTCGGCGAGCAGGGTGACCTTGAGGGACTCCTTCTCGCGGAACCTGGCGAGCTTCTCCGGGGGGTCGGGGGAGATGCCGATGACGTCGTAGCCGGCGGTGGCGAGGACGTCGAGGTTGTCGGTGAAGTCGCAGGCCTGCTTGGTGCAGCCGGGGGTCAGGGCGGCCGGGTAGAAGTAGACGATGACCTTGCGGCCCTTGTGGGCGGACAGGGAGACCTCGTTGCCGTCGGCGTCGGGGAGGGTGAAGGCGGGGGCCACGTCCCCCGGCTGGAGTCGCTCGCTCATCGGGCCAGAGTAACCGGGGGGCCTTGCGGTGCGCCGGGAGGAGAAGCTGACAGACTGTCCGGAACAGCATCAGCAGACTTCGGAGGCCGTACGGTGGCGGACACGTCGGACACCAGAACCCCGGCGCAGATCGAGGCGGACATCAAGCGCCGCCGCGAAGTGCTGGCCGAGACGCTCGACGAGATCGGGGTGCGGGTTCATCCGCAGACGATCATCGGGGATGCCAAGGCCAAGGTCGTCGCCCATGTCGATCACACCGTCGGGCGGGCCTATGTGCAGGTCAACCGGGTGGTGACTGAGGTGCGGGCGCAGTTCGTGGACGAGGAGGGTTCGCTCAGGATGCAGCGGGTCGTGCCCGTCGCGCTGCTCGCCGTCGGTGTGGTGGGGCTGCTCACCGTGGGCGCGCGGCGGCGCAAGGGCTGACCCGGGAGCGGACCGGAGTGGCGAAGGCAGGTAGGTTCGAGGCGTGAGCGCCAACAGAAACCAGCACAGCACCCCCCATCACGACAAGCTTCCCATCCGGATGCTGCACGACCGGGTTCTGGTCAAGCAGGAGACCGGTGAGGGCGAGCGGCGGTCGGGGGGCGGCATTCTGATTCCCGCCACCGCGGCGGTCGGGCGGCGGCTGGCCTGGGCCGAGGTGGTCGCGGTCGGGCAGAACGTACGGACCGTGGAGCCGGGTGACCGGGTTCTGTTCGATCCGGAGGACCGGGCCGAGGTCGAGGTGCGGGGTGTGGCGTACGTGCTCATGCGTGAGCGGGATCTGCACGCCGTGGCCGCGGACCGTTTCGAGGGGTCGGAGGACTCCACCGGGCTCTATCTGTGAGTCATCTCTGACTCGTCCGAGTTCGGGTCCGAGTCCGAGTCCGAGTCCGTTGCGGTGAAGGGGCTGGTGACCGTGGTCACCGGCCCCTTTGTCGTTTCTTTGCTATGTTCGGAAGGGCCGGCCCGACGAGACGCGCCGTACCGGGACTCCCGACCTCCAGGCAAAGACGACGCACCCCCGTTCAGAGATTCCTTCCGGAGGTGCCTGTCATGGCCTGGGTTCTGCTTGTCGTCGCCGGTCTGCTGGAGGTGGGCTGGTCGATCGGGATGAAGTACAGCGAGGGCTTCACCCGGCTGGTGCCCAGTGTGTTCACCGGGGCCGGGATCGTCGCCAGCATGCTGCTGCTGTCGTATGCCGCGAAGTCCCTGCCCATCGGTACCGCGTACGGCGTGTGGGTGGGCATCGGGGCGGCCGGTGCGGCGGTGCTCGGCATGGTGGTGCTCGGTGAGCCGGTCACCGCCGCCCGGATCTTCTTCGTGTGTCTGCTGCTGGTCGCCGTGGTGGGGCTGAAGGCGACCAGCGGTCACTGAGGCGTCAGACCGCTGGGTCGCCGCCTCCGGCACCGGCGGCGGTGCCTGTCGTACCGGGGCCGCCGTCGGTTCCGCCGCCTGTGGTCGTGCCGCCCCCGTTGGCTCCCGCGTCGGTCGTGCCGCCGCCCGTCGTGCCGCCGCCGGTGGTCGTGCCGCCGCCCGTGGTGCCGCCGCCGGTGGTGGTGCCGGTCGTGGTGCCGCCGGTGGTGCCGGTGCCGCCGGTGGTGCCGGTGCCGCCGGTCGTGGGGGTGCCGGTGCCGCCGGTGGTCGGGCTGGTGGTCGGACCGCCGGTGGTGGGAGTGCCGGTGCCGCCGGTGGTCGGGCTGGTGGTCGTGCCCGGCGGGGTCGAGCCGGTGGTGCTGGGCGGCTGCGGCTGGTCGGCGCCCTGCTCCAGCTGGAGGTCGAAGTCGGAGGCCGGCTTGTTCTTCAGCGCGGCCCCCGTGTACTGGGCCCAGATCTGGGTCGGCGCGCCGCCACCGTTGATGCGCGGCTGGCCGAGAGCGCCGTACAGCGGCATGTGCTTGGCCGTCACCGGGTCCTGGCCCATGACCGAGACCACCGTGGCCAGGTCGGGGGTGTAACCGGCGAACCAGGCGGCGGTGTCGTTCTCGGCGGTACCGGTCTTGCCGGCCGCCGGGCGGCCCGCGGCCTGGGCGGCGGTGGCGGTGCCGTTGTCGACCACGCTCTGCAGGATCGAGGTGGTGGTGTCGGCGGCCTCGCGGCTGACGGCCTGCTTGACCGGCTGCTGGGGCAGCTTGACCTCGTCCGTGCCGTCCTTGGTGATCTTCTCGACCATCGTGTACGTGCCGTGCCGGCCGTGGTTGGCGAGGGTGGCGTAGGACTCCGCCATGTCCAGGACGCTGGCGGTGGCGGTGCCGAGGGCGATCGAGGGGTACGGCTGCAGGTCCGGGGTGTCGGAGGGGACGCCCAGGTCGATCGCGGTCTGCTTGACCTTGGACGGGCCGACGTCGACGGCCATCTGCGCGTAGACGGCGTTCACGGACAGGTCGGTGGCCTTGGTGACGGTGATCTGGCCGTACGACTTCTGGTCCTCGTTCTGCGGGGCGTAGGCGCCGCCGTTCCAGCCCTGTACGGGGCGCTCGTTGGTGCCGTCGTACATGGTGTTCGGGGTGATGGTGCGGCCGTCCTGGGTGGTCGAGCCGTTCTGCACCGCCGAGGTGAACACGAAGGGCTTGAAGGTGGAGCCGACCTGGAAGTCACCGCGGGTGGCGCCGTTGGTGTACTGCTTCACGTAGTCGATGCCGCCGTACATGGCGACGACCTTGCCGGTCTTCGGGTCGACGGAGGCGCCGCCGGCGCGGACGTAGTTGTCGACCTTGTTGTTCTTCTTGTCCAGCTTGGAGATCAGCTGGTCGTCGACGGCCTTGACGAAGGCGTTCTGCTTATCCTTCTGGATGGTGGTGGTGATGCGGTAGCCGCCGGCCGCGAGCTGGTCGTCGGTGAGGATGTTGTGGGTGGTCAGGTAATGCTTGACCGCGTCGACGAGGTAGCCGCGCTGGCCGGACATGCCGGTGGAGAGCGTCTGCTCCTTCGGCATCGGGAACTTCATGCCGGCCCGCGTGGACTCGCTGAGCCAGCCCTTCTTGACCATGCCGTCCAGGACGTAGTTCCAGCGGGCGACGGCCGCGGCCTTGTTCTCCGGGTGGGCGACGACGTCGTACTCGCTGGGCGCGTTGACGAGCGCGGCGAGGTAGGCGGCGCGGGCCGGGTCCAGGTCCCGGGCGTCCACGCCGTAGTAGGCCTGGGCGGCGGCCTGGATGCCGTAGGCGTTGCGGCCGAAGAAGCTGGTGTTGAGGTAGCCCTCGAGGATCTCGTCCTTGGACTGGGTGCGGTCCAGCTTGATCGCGATGAAGAACTCCTTGGCCTTGCGGGTGAGCGTCTGCTCCTGGCCCAGGTAGTAGTTCTTCACGTACTGCTGGGTGATCGTCGAGCCGGACTGGGTGCCCTTGCCGGTCGCGGTGTTCCAGGCGGCGCGCAGCATCGCCTTGGGGTCGACGGCGGACTCGCTGTAGAAGTCGCGGTCCTCGGCGGCCAGTACGGCGTGCTGGGCGTCCTTGGAGACCTGGGCGAGGCTGACGCTCTCCCGGTTGACCTGGCTGTCGCGCGTGTCGCGGGCGATCTGGGAGCCGTCGGCGTAGAGGTAGATGTTGGCCTGCTTGGTGGCGAGCGCGTTGGCGGGCGGGATCTTCACGAGGGAGTAGCCGAGGAAGAACAGCCCGATCAGCAGGAGCACCCCGATCACGAAGGTGCCGAGCACCATGCGCCAGGTGGGGATGATCCGCCGCCACCCGGTCCGCTTGGGCCGCTTCTTCTTCCCCTTCGCCGTGCCGTTGTCGCCGGGGCCTCCGGGGGCTCCCGGGCCTCCCGTGGGGCGGCCGTCGCCGGGGGTGGCGGCGAGGAGGGCGGTGGCTTCCTCGGAGGCGGTGCCGGTGGTGCTGGTGCCGGGGCCGGTTCGAGGGCGGCGGGTGGCCGCTCCGGCCGAGCCGGCCAGGCCGGCGGCGCCCGCGGCGCCGGCCTGGGAAGCCTGGCCGACCGCGCCGGCGGCACCGGCGGCTGCGCCGACCGCTCCGGCCGCTCCGGCCGCCTTGGCGGCGCGGCTCGCACCGGTGCCCGGGCGGGTGGTGCGGGGGGTGGTGTCGGGGCCGGTCGTACGAGGGGTGCGCCCGGCGGCGTCCGGTCCGGTCGCCCGGGGTGTACGGCCGGTGGTGTTCGGCTCGCCGGCCGGAGAGGCGGCCGCCGTCCTGGTGGGGCCACCCGGCTCGGCAGCTCGGGGTGCGTTGACCCGCCGGAGAACCTGGGTGGTCTCGGGCGCGGCGCCGGAGCCCTGAGCCGCCTTGCCGCCCCGGTCCTCCTCGGCGGCCCGGGGCGCCGTGACACGCCGGAGGACCTGCGTGCTCTCGGCCGACTGCGCCTGCTCGGAGCCACCTCGGGCGGCCGGAACCTGCGGCTTCCCGGAGTCGGTACGGGACCGGCCGGGGCCCTGGGACGCGGTCGACTCGCGGGAGCCCGAGGCAGTACCGGAGCCCTCCTGGGCTCCCGAGCGGTCAGCAGCAGCACGATCGGACGGCGCCCCGGACGGGGAGTCCCCGCGGTCCGCCGAGCCACTGCCGGACGTCGACGCACCCTGGCCCGCCGGGCCCCCGGAGCCCAGACCCTCCCGAGCCCCCGAGACCTCACCAGCGGCACCACGCGACACCACGCCGGACACGGAACCCCCGCGAGCCGCCGACCCACCGTGAGCCGCCGGGCTCCGGTCCGCCGAGCCACTTCCCGATGCCGACGCACCCCGGCCCGCCGAGCCCCCGCCGGAGCCCAGACCCTCCCGAGCCCCCGAGACCTCACCAGCGGCACCACGCGACACCACGCCGGACACGGAACCCCGGCGAGCCGCCGGGCTCCCGTCGGAGCCCGGGACCTCACCGGATGCCGAGCCTGGGCGCGGGGCCGAGCCCCCGCCGGAGCCCGAACCGCCGCCGGACGTCGAAGGCCCGCCGGAATCCGTGTTCCCGCTGGACGTCATGGGCCCCTCCTGCTCCGTACGCCCGCCTCGGGCAGCCTGGCGCGCGCGGGCCATGGAAGCCGTCCGGTCCACGGCCGGGCGGTCCGGCGAAGGGGACGAGCCCGCAGGAGTCGAGCGGTCCTCGGACGCCTGACGGTCACCCGTTCGGCCGAGTCCGGCCTCCCCGGTCCGACCACCGCGCGCGGAGGTACCGCTCTGCCCGGCCCGCTGGGCCTGCTCGCCTCGCTCGGCCGTACCGCTCCGCTCGGTGGTACCGCGCTGATCGGCCCGCTCAGCCCCCTGGGCCTGCGCGCCCCGCTCGGCCGTACCCGCCGCTCCCGGCGTCTCGCCGGACCGCGCCGGAGTGCCCGCCTGTGCGGGCCGTGGCGGATTGCCGGCCGGCCCGGCCTGGGCGGCGTGGTCGCCGGGTGCTTCAGCCGGCAGCGGCTTTTCCGGCGGCACGCCTTCGGTCGGCTGCTGCGGCTGCGGCTCGTCGCTCATGTCGTGCACGGACTCCTGTTTCAGCGTCGTACGTTCCCGTACGCCTCGTACGCTTCTGCGCCCCCAGTCTGAAGACTCTCGCACCTGGCGTTCCGTTCCCGGATTCCAGCACGCTTCGGGCACGAAATTGCGTGGCCGTCCGCCGGGCTCCGGGACTAGGCTCCTGCGCTTCGGTGTCGAGCGGTCCCGGGAGGTGGACTGGCGTGGGCGCGGGACGGTTGTACGTGGCCGTCGCGGCGGGGGGATTCAGACGGTACGCGACGTATCGGGCCGCCACTGCGGCAGGGGTGTTCACCAACACCGTCTTCGGGTTGATCCTCGTCTCCACCTATCGGGCGCTGTGGGACGAGCGGCCGCACCTGGGCGGGTGGGATCAGGCGCAGGTCGTGACGTACGTGTGGCTGGGGCAGGCGTTCTTGTCGACGCTCGCGATCGGCGGCGGGGGCGTGGAGAACGAGTTGATGGAACGCATCCGTACGGGGGACGTGGCGATCGACCTGTACCGGCCCGCTGATCTGCAGATATGGTGGCTCGCCACCGATATCGGCCGGGCGTTCTTCCAGTTGCTGGGCCGGGGGCTCGTCCCCTTCGTGTTCGGTGCTCTGTGCTTCCCCGTGTACCTGCCGACGGACGTGGGCACCTGGGTCGCCTTCTTCGTCGCCGTGCTGCTGGCGATGATCGTCGGGTTCGGCATCCGGTATCTGGTGGCGCTCAGCACGTTCTGGTTCCTGGACGGCACGGGTGTGACGCAGATGTCATGGCTCGTCGGCTTCTTCTGCTCGGGCATGCTGCTGCCGCTGAACATCTTCCCGGGGGCGCTCGGCGAGGTCGTACGGATGCTGCCGTGGTCCTCGCTGCTGCAGGCGCCGGCGCAGATCCTGCTGGGGCACGCGGATCCGCTGGGCACGTATGTGTTCCAGGGGGCGTGGGCAGTGGTGCTGCTGGGCGCGGGGCGGCTGGTGCAGTCGGCGGCGACGCGGCGGGTGGTGGTCCAGGGTGGGTGAGAGCGGTCGGCTCCAGGACGGGGTGCGCGCCTATCTGATGATCGCCGGGATGTGGATCAGGTCCACGATGGCCTACCGCGCCTCGTTCGTGATGACCACGTTCGGCAACTTCGCGGCGACCTTCTTCGACTTCGTCGCGATCATGCTGATGTTCTCGCGGGTGGACGCCCTCGGCGGCTGGTCGCTGCCCGAGGTGGCCTTCCTGTACGGCCTATCGGGTACGGCCTTCGGCCTGGCCGACCTGGTGATCGGCTCGATGGAGAGGCTGGGGCGGCGGGTGCGCGACGGCACGCTGGACACGCTGCTGGTGCGTCCGGCGCCGGTGCTGGCGCAGGTGGCGGCCGACCAGTTCGCCCTGCGCAGGCTGGGCCGGGTGACGCAGGGCCTGCTGGTGCTCACGTGGGCGGTGCTCCGGCTCGACGTCACGTGGACGCCGCTGAAGCTGCTGCTGATGCCGGTGATGGTGGTGAGCGGCTGCGGGATCTTCTGCGCGGTGTTCGTGGCGGGGGCGGCGTTCCAGTTCCTGGCGCAGGACGCCTCGGAGGTGCAGAACGCCTTCACCTACGGCGGTACGACGCTGCTGCAGTACCCGCCGACGGTGTTCGCGAAGGAGCTGGTGCGCGGGGTGACGTTCGTGCTGCCGCTGGCCTTCGTCAACTGGCTGCCCGCGACCTATGTGCTGGGGCGGCCGTATCCGCTGGGGGTGCCGCAGTGGACGGCGTTCGCACCGCCGCTGGTGGCGGTGGGGTGCTGTGCGCTGGCGGGGCTGGCCTGGCGGGCGGGACTTCGTTCGTACCGGAGCACAGGGAGCTAGCGTGAGCGATTTCATCGCCCTTGAGAAGGTCGAGAAGGTCTTCGAGGTGCGGAAGAAGGCCGGGTTCCTGAAACGGGAGCGGCGCGAGGTGCGGGCGGTGGACTCGATCTCGTTCACCGTGGCGCGCGGCGAGATGGTCGGGTACATCGGGCCGAACGGTGCCGGGAAGTCGACCACGATCAAGATGCTGACGGGCATCCTGACGCCGAGTGCGGGGCGGCTGCGGGTGGCCGGGATCGACCCGTCCCGGGAGCGGCGGCGCCTGGCGCACCGGATCGGGGTGGTGTTCGGGCAGCGTACGACGCTGTGGTGGGACCTGCCGCTGATCGACTCCTACCGGCTGGCCCACCGCATGTACCGGATCCCCGAGGCCCGTTACCGCGAGAACCTGGACCGGTGCGTGGAACTCCTGGAGCTGGGCGCGCTGTTGGACGTGCCCGTGCGGCAGCTCTCGCTCGGGCAGCGGATGCGCGGGGACATCGCGGCGGCCCTGCTGCACGACCCGGAGGTGCTGTACCTGGACGAGCCGACGATCGGCCTGGACGTCGTGTCCAAGGCCAAGGTCCGTGGCTTCCTGCGGGAGTTGAACGCCGAGCGGGGCACGACCGTGCTGCTGACCACGCACGACCTGCAGGACATCGAGCAGTTGTGTTCCCGGGTGATGGTGATCGACCACGGCCGGCTGATGTACGACGGTCCGCTCGCGGGGCTGCACGAGGCCGGGGAGAGCGAGCGGACGCTGGTGGTGGACCTGGAGCGGGAGTTGCCGCCGGTCGAGGTGCCGTCGGCGCGGGTGGTGCGGGTGGAGGGGCCGCGGCAGTGGCTGGCGTTCCCGGCGGGGCAGTCGGCGGCGCCGCTCGTCGCGCATCTCGCGGCGGAGTATCCGCTGGTGGACCTGTCGGTGCGGGAGCCGGACATCGAGGCCGTCATCGCCAAGATGTACGCGGAGAAGGCGGTCTCGTAGGCTTCTGTCATGACCGACGACGCAAGTGGGGACCTCCGGGCGTCCGACAGCGACCGGGAACGGGTCGCCGAGGTCCTGCGGGACGCTCTGGCCGAGGGCCGGCTCGACATGCAGGAGTTCGAGGAGCGACTGGAGGCGACGTACAAGGCGCGTACGTACGGCGAGCTTGCGCCGCTCACCCGTGATCTGCCCACGGCCCACGCGCCGGCGCCCACCCCGGTCTCCTTCACCAAGGAACCGGCCCCGAGCGGGAGTTGGGCGGGCCGGATCGTCGGGGGCGAGGGGTCCTCGGCGGGTGCGGTCGCCATCATGTCCGGCTTCCAGCGCAAGGGCCGCTGGACGGTGCCGAAGCAGTTCAACTGCTTCGCTTTCTGGGGTGGCGGCGAGATCGACCTGCGGGAGGCGGACTTCGCCGACCGCGAGGTCGAGATCAACTGTGTGGCCGTCATGGGCGGTGTGCAGGTCATCGTGCCGCCAGGGGTCGAGGTCGTCGTCCGTGGCATCGGCATCATGGGCGGTTTCGACCATCCCAGGGACGACAGCCCGCCCGAGCCGGGCGCTCCGCGCGTGATCATCGGTGGCCTTGCGTTCTGGGGCGGGGTGGATGTGACCCGCAAGGTCACCCGTGCGGAGCAGCAGCGGCTGAAGGAGCAGCGCCGCCGGGAGAGGCTGGAGCGCAGGGAGTCCCGGAGGGGGTCCCGCAAAGAGCTGGGCTGAGGCGCTCCTACCCGAACGGCCCTACTTCGTGCACACCTTGGTCAGTTCGCCGGCCGCGTCCGTGACCGGGCCCAGGTCCGGCGTCCTGTCGCCGTTCTTGATGGCCGTACGCACGTTCCCCACGGCCTTCCGCAGGTCGTCGACCGCCTTGTTGACGTCGGCGTTGTCGGTCTTGTCGCCGATCTTGTCGAGGTTCTTCTCGATGGAGTCGAGGGAGGCGTCGGCCTGGGTGGGGTCGTTCGCGGCGTTCTCCACGGCCTGCTGCAGGTCCGTGACGCTGTCGGCGATGGAGTCGGCGGTGTGCACGCAGTCCAGGGCCTTGTTCACGGCGTCGCAGCCGGTGGTGAGACTGGTTGCGAGCGCGGCGAGCGCCACGGCGGCGACTGCGGTGAGACGGCGTCGGCGTGGGCTGACGGCCATGGTGGTGTTCCCCTCCCCTGGTGAGGCTGTCCGTAGCTAGGACGCCGAGGAGGGCGCGCGGGTTGCCCGCGCGCCCTCCCTCTTTTGATCCGTCCTTTACTTCGCGGATTACTTCGCGAGCGTCGCTTCCAGGGCCGCGCGCTGGTGGGCGGTGAGCTCGGCGCAGCCGGTGACGGCGAGGTCGAGCAGGGCGTTCAGTTCGTCGCGGGCGAAGGGCTCGGCCTCGGCGGTGCCCTGGACCTCGACGAAGCGGCCGTCGCCGGTGCAGACGACGTTCATGTCGGTCTCGGCGCGCACGTCCTCCTCGTAGCAGAGGTCGAGCAGCGGGACGCCGCCGACGATGCCGACGGACACGGCGGAGACGGTGCCGGTGAGCGGCTGCCGGCCGGCCTTGATCAGCTTCTTGCCCTGGGCCCAGGAGACGGCGTCGGCGAGCGCGACGTACGCGCCGGTGATCGCCGCCGTGCGGGTGCCGCCGTCGGCCTGGAGGACGTCGCAGTCGAGGACGATGGTGTTCTCGCCGAGCGCCTTGTAGTCGATGACGGCGCGCAGGGAGCGGCCGATGAGCCGGGAGATCTCGTGGGTACGGCCGCCGATCTTGCCCTTGACGGACTCCCGGTCGCCGCGCGTGTTGGTGGCGCGGGGCAGCATGGCGTACTCGGCGGTGACCCAGCCCTCGCCGCTGCCCTTGCGCCAGCGCGGGACGCCCTCGGTCACGGAGGCGGTGCAGAACACCTTGGTGTCGCCGAAGGAGACGAGGACGGAGCCCTCGGCGTGCTTGCTCCAGCCGCGTTCGATGGTGACCGGGCGGAGCTGTTGGGGGGTACGGCCGTCGATGCGAGACATGGCATGGAGCCTAGCCGTAGACGCGGAAGGGGCTCCTCCCGCAGGTGTGTACGAGCGGGAGGCACGAGCGGGAAGAGCCTCTTTCAGGGTGAGCCGGCGGGGCTCACATCATGTCTTCGATCTCCGCGGCGATCGGGTCGGCGTCGGTGCCGATGACGACCTGGATGGCGGTGCCCATCTTGACGACGCCGTGCGCGCCGGCGGCCTTCAGGGCGGCCTCGTCGACCAGGGAGGGGTCGGACACCTCGGTGCGCAGCCGGGTGATGCAGCCCTCGATCTCCTCGATGTTGTCGATACCGCCGAGGCCGGCGACGATCTTCTCAGCCTTGCTGGCCATGTCCTGTCTCCCTGAATTCCCTGATCCGAACCGGTTTGTCGCAGTAACCCACAGTTGGCCCATCTTCGCGAGCGGTCATGCCGCGGGTGCCGAATGATGGCGATCACGACAGCGGAACCGTCCGCCGACTGGTCTACACCACAGCGGGTACGGTCGCCAAACCGCGTCCCGGGGCGAAGGGCCGACAGGACGCCACGAGTGCCGCCGGGAGGACGCCATGAGTGCCGACAGCGCGCCCGCCGACAGCACGGCCGGCCCCGCGCGGGAACGCTTCAGTCACCTGTTCCAGGGCCTGCAGAAGATGGGCCGCAGCCTGCAGCTGCCGATCGCGGTGCTGCCGGCGGCGGGCATCATCAACCGGCTGGGCCAGCCGGACGTGTTCGGCAAGGACGGGCTGGGCTGGACGAACGTCTCGAAGGTCATGGCGGGCGCGGGCGGCGCCCTGCTCGACGGCTCGATCGGGCTTCCGCTGCTGTTCTGCGTGGGCGTGGCGATCGGCATGGCGAGGAAGGCCGACGGCTCGACGGCACTGGCGGCGGTGACGGGCTTCCTCGTCTACTACGGGGTGCTGCACCAGTTCCCGCAGTCCTGCCCCGGCGGCTCCAAGGCGGTTCCCCAGGTCGGCTGCCAGGTGACGGTCGGCGCGGGCGCGGGTTCGGTGACGCCCTTCACCTTCCAGAACCCGGGCGTCTTCGGCGGCATCGTGCTGGGCCTGCTGGCCGCCTTCCTCTGGGCCCGGTTCCACCGCACCAGGCTGGTGGACTGGCTGGGCTTCTTCAACGGCCGCCGGCTGGTGCCGATCATCATGGCGTTCGTCGCCATCTTCTTCGCGGCGCTGTGCCTGTGGATCTGGCCGCCGATCGGGGGCGCCCTGGAGAGCTTCAGCCACTGGCTTCATTCCATCGGTTCCTGGGGCGCGGGCGTCTTCGGCGTCGCCAACCGGGCGCTGCTCGTCGTCGGCCTGCACCAGTTCCTGAACGTGCCCATCTGGTTCCAGTTCGGCAGCTACACCAAGCCGGACGGCACGGTGGTGCACGGCGACATCAACATGTTCCTCCAGGGCGACCCGAACGCGGGGCAGTTCACCTCGGGCTTCTTCCCGATCATGATGTTCGCGCTGCCGGCCGCCGCGCTGGCCATCACGCACTGCGCGAGGCCCGGCCGCCGCAAGGAGGTCGGCGGTCTGATGCTGTCGGTGGCGCTGACGTCGTTCGTGACGGGCATCACCGAGCCGATCGAGTACTCCTTCATGTTCATCGCGCCGCTGCTGTACGCCGTCCACGCGCTGCTGACCGGTGTCTCGATGGCGGTGACCTGGGCGCTCGGGGTGCACGACGGGTTCAGCTTCTCGGCCGGCCTGATCGACTACGTCATCAACTGGCGCCTGGCGACCAAACCCTGGCTGATCATCCCGATCGGCCTGTGCTTCGCCGCGGTCTACTACGCCGTCTTCCGGTTGGCGATCACGCGGTTCGACCTGAGGACACCGGGCCGCGAGCCGGAGGAAGAGGTCGAGGACATCACCAAGGCGTGAGGGTGTACAGCGCGTAGCACGGCCGTAGCGGATTCGCGGGTTCCTTACGCCGCCTTCATCGTGCTACAACAGGTCTACACCACCAAGTGGTGTAGACCAGAGACGCTGCCGTCCCCTCCCCCATGATTCCACGGGCGGCGCCTTGCATGCCCCCAGGAGGAACTTGTGACCACGGCGACTGCCGCCCCCGCGGCCGAGAAGAAGAAGGGCGCCGGCGCGATGGCTGTGCTGCAGCGCATCGGCCGCAGCCTGATGCTGCCGGTGGCGGTGCTGCCCGCCGCCGCCCTCCTGGTGCGCCTCGGCAACACCGACATGCTCGGCCGCCCGTCCTTCCCGACGTTCCTGACCAAGATCGCGTCGTTCATGGCCGCGGGTGGCAACGCGATCCTCGACAACATGGCGCTGCTGTTCGCCGTGGGCATCGCGATCGGCTTCGCGAAGAAGTCGGACGGCTCCACCGCGCTCGCCGCGGTCGTCGGCTACCTCGTCTTCAAGAACGTGCTCGGCACGTTCACCGACAAGAACCTGCCGAAGGTGGCGACCGCCGTCGACGGCAAGGTCGTCATGGTGAACGCCCCGGTGGACGCCAAGGTCCTCGGCGGTGTGGTGATGGGCATCGTCGTGGCGCTGCTGTACCAGCGCTTCTACCGCACCAAGCTGCCCGACTGGGCGGGCTTCTTCGGCGGCCGTCGCCTGGTTCCGATCCTGTCCGCCTTCGCCGGTCTCGTCATCGGCATCGTCTTCGGCTACATCTGGCCGGTCCTCGGCACGGGCCTGCACAACTTCGGTGAGTGGCTGGTCAAGTCGGGCGCGGTCGGCGCGGGCATCTTCGGTGTCGCCAACCGTGCGCTGATCCCGATCGGCATGCACCACCTGCTGAACTCCTTCCCCTGGTTCCAGGCGGGCGACTACCACGGCAAGAGCGGTGACATCGCGCGCTTCCTGGCCGGTGACCCGCACGCGGGCCAGTTCATGACCGGCTTCTTCCCGATCATGATGTTCGGTCTGCCGGCGGCGTGCCTGGCCATCGTGCACTGCGCCCGTCCGGAGCGCCGCAAGGTGGTCGGCGGCATGATGTTCTCCATCGCGCTGACCTCGTTCGTCACGGGCGTGACCGAGCCCATCGAGTTCACGTTCATGTTCATCGCGCCGGTGCTGTACGCGATCCACGCGGTGCTCACGGGCATCTCGCTGGCGCTGACCTGGGCGCTGGGCATGAAGGACGGCTTCGGGTTCTCGGCCGGAGCGGTCGACTTCGGCCTGAACCTGGGCATAGCGACCAACCCCTGGGGCCTGGTCCTGGTCGGCCTGTGCTTCGCGGCGGTCTACTACTCCGTCTTCCGCTTCGCGATCATCAGGTTCAACCTGCCGACGCCGGGCCGGGAGTCGGACGAGGAACTCGCCGAACTGCAGAAGGCCGAGGCCAAGTAGGGCTTCGCGCACACGTCGAGGCCCCGGAAACCGGCGGGTTTCCGGGGCCTTCGGCATGCCGGGAAAGTAGGGAGGCTAGACCTCGTACGTCGCCCTCGGTTCCGCCAGCTCCACCGGCCCTCCGAAGACCTCACGCGCGTCACGCAGGTTCACCTGCGGGTCGGTCCACGGCGGAATGTGGGTGAGCAGCAGGCGCCGGGCGCCGGCCCGCGCGGCCGTCTCGCCCGCCTCGCGGCCGTTGAGGTGCAGGTCGGGGATGTTCTCCTTGCCGTGCGTGAACGCGGCCTCGCACAGGAACAGGTCGGTCTCCCGGGCCAGCGCGTCCAGCACCTCGGTGACGCCCGTGTCGCCGGAGTACGTCAGCGACCGCCCGCCGTGCTCGATGCGGATGGCGTACGCCTCCACGGGATGGCGGACCCGCTCGGTGTGCACCGTGAACGGGCCGATCTCGAACGTGGACGGCTTGACGGTGTGGAAGTCGAAGACCTCGCTCATCGCGGACGCGGAGGGGGTGTCGTTGTAGGCGGTGGTCAGGCGGTGTTCGGTGCCCTCGGGGCCGTAGACCGGTATCGGGGCGCAGCGGCCGCCGTCGTGACGGTAGAAGCGCGCGACGAAATACCCGAGCATGTCGATGCAGTGATCGGGGTGCAGATGGCTCAGGAAGATCGCGTCGAGGTCGTAGAGACCGCAGTGGCGCTGCAGCTCGCCCAGGGCGCCGTTGCCCATGTCGAGCAGCAGCCGGAAGCCGTCGGCCTCGACGAGGTAGCTCGAGCAGGCCGATTCCGCGGACGGGAACGACCCCGAGCAGCCGACGACGGTGAGCTTCATGAAGCAGAAACCTCCGTTGGCGGGAAGATCGAACGGCAAGATCGAAAGGGCGGGGAACGGGGGTCGTGCGGTTTGTCGAGCGTAAGGCGCAAAAGCGCGGGTCGCTCCTCCGCCAGGGGCCGTTGTGGGCGAACTCACCTGTGGTGTCACCGGTTCGGCTGGACCGGGGGCGCAGAAGGATTCGCAGAGGGCGCGCAATCCTTGGCGCGCGCCGGTAACGTCGTCGTATGGACACGTCCTGGTGGCTGGCGCTCGCGGCGGTGGTACTGCTCGCGCTGGTCGCCACGCTCGTCGACGGCTGGGGGCGCGGTCGCCGGTACGCCGGACGGCGCCTCGGTGCGCTCGGCCGCGCGCACCCGGCCGAGGCCGCCCGGCCGGTCCCCGGGGACATCTGGTGGGCGGACGTCCCCTACGAGGACCGCACCGACGCCAAGGACCGGCCGTGTCTGGTGCTGGCCGTACGCGGGAACCGGGCCACGGTCGCCAAGATCACCAGCAAGTACCACGACGAGCGCGCGGGCGTGATCCCCCTGCCGCCGGGCGCCGTCGGCGACGCCCGCGGCCGGCCGAGCTTCCTGGAGACCGACGAGCTGCGCGAGGTGCCTGTCGGCGACTTCCGGCGACGGGTCGGTGTGGTGGACCCCGTTCTGTGGGACCAGGTCCGGCACCTGGCGGGTTAGCGCCGCAGGTGGGGGCGTGATCTGCCGTCGGTCGTCTGCGGCGCCGTTGTGGCTCGTCGCGCCCGCGCGGCGGTAGCCGCACACCAGATACGGCCCCGCGCCCCTTCGGGGCGCTGCATCACCGCACGTTCACGGTCACCGTCCACTCCTGGATGCCCTTGCAGGAGACCTGACCGGGTGCCGTCGGCTCGGCGCACAGGGGCCGGGACGACGTCAGTTTCTCGGTGCCGGCCGCCACCGCCTGGTACGCCGCCGTGGCCTGGCCCGGCTGGATGACGAACCCGGCGTTGATGCCCTTCAGCGCGGTGCCGCCGGCCGTGACCGGCTTCCAGGGGCGGGACTTGGTGCCGTCCAGGGCGAGGCGGACCTCGCCGCCCTTGGCCACGCACACCGTGCGGCCGCTGTCGGAGACCTTGAGCTGGACGAGGGGGGCGCAGCCGGTGCCGGTCGGGGACGCGGACGGTGACACCTTGCCGTCACCGCCTGCGCTGTCCTTGCCGCTCTGGGAGCCGCAGCCGGCGAGGAGCAGCGCTGCCGCCGCGAGGGCGCAGAGAGTCGTACGGCGCATGGGTTCGCCTTTCTGCCGTGCGTGGCCGTGAGGGGGTCGGCCGCCTGGTGCAGATGTGACGTGCCGGCCGCCAAAAAGGATCCCGCACGCGGAAGGAAATATTCCGCATGCGGGATCCGGTGCTCACGGGCGGCGGATCAGCTGGTCGTCAGGGCGGTGTCGTCCACGACGAAGCTGGTCTGCAGCGAGGAGTCCTCGGCGCCGCTGAACTTCAGGGTGACCGTCTGGCCCGCCAGCGAGGACAGGTCGAAGGTCTTCTGCGCGTAACCCGAGTTCGCGTTGACGTTCGAGTACGTCGCCAGGGTGGTCGAACCGGCGGTGACCGTCAGCTTGTCGTACGCGGTGCTGCCGGTCTCGGCGGTGTCGATGTGCAGGTAGAAGGTGAGCGTGGCCTTGCAGCCGGCCGGGATCGTCACCGACTGGGACACGGTGTCGGTGTGCGCGGAGCCGTAGCCGTCGAGCCAGGCCTTGTAGGAGCCGCCGTGGGCCGCCTCACCGGTGTCGTTGGTGATGACGCCGCTGGACGCGCTCCAGCCGGTGTTGCCCGACTCGAAGCCCGGGTTGGCCAGCAGCTGCGAGGAGGAGCAGGTGCCGCCGCCGGAGCCGACGGTCCAGGTGAAGGAGGTCGAGCCGGAGGCGCCGGTGGAGTCCTTCGCGGTGACCGTGACCTGGTAGGTGCCCGCGGTGGACGCCGTACCGGAGATCAGGCCGGTGGAGCTGTTGATGGACAGGCCCGTGGGCAGGCCGGAGGCGCTGTAGGTGAGGGCCGCGCCCGCGCTGTCGCTGGCCTGGATCTGCAGGCTGGCCGAGCTTCCGGTGGTGGTGGACTGGCTGCCGGGGTTGGTGACGGTCACCGTGTTGCCGGTGCTGGAGCCGGAGGTGAAGGCGGCGGTGCCGTTCGGGGTACCCCAGCCGGTCGGGCCGTCGTAGCCGGTGCCCGCGGTGCAGAAGTACGAGGTGGAGCAGGAGCCGTTGTGGCCGCTGGTCACGTCGTACAGGTTGCCGGTGTGGCTGTAGGGGTACTTCGCCGGGTAGTCGCTCGCGCCCGGGGTGCCCGCGAGGGCGTAGACGCCGGCGATGATCGGGGCGGAGGCGCTGGTGCCGCCGACGACGCCCCAGCCGGAGCCGCCGTAGGTGTCGTAGACCGCCACGCCGGTGGCCGGGTCGGCGACCGCGGAGACGTCGGCCTCCATGCGCTTGGAGCAGCCGGAGTCGGTCTGCCAGCTCGGCTTCGGGTCGTAGGCCGAGCAGCCGGAGCCGGTGCCCTCGGTGGAGTTGGTGTACCAGACGGACTCGCTCCAGCCCCGCGAGTTGGAGGACTGGCTGAGCGCGGTGCCGCCGACGGCCGTCACGTACTGGGAGGTGGCCGGGTACTCGGCGCCGTAGGCGGAGTCACCCGAGGAGACGGTGATCGCGACACCCGGGTGCTTGAAGTACGAGGTGTCCTCGCTGGTCTGCGAGGAGGACTCGGAGCCGCCCCAGCTGTTGGAGACGAACTTGGCGCCGAGCGAGACGGCCTCGTTCTCGGCGATGCCGAGGTCGGTGTCGTTGGCGGAGTTGGCCTCGACCAGGATGATGCTGCAGTTCGGGCAGACCGCGCTGACCATGTCGATGTCGAGCGCCTCTTCACCGGCCCAGCCGGTGTCGTTGGTCGGCAGCGAGGTGGTGGAGCCGGTCTGGCTGACCTGCTTGAAGCAGCCGTTGGCCTTGGTGCAGGCGGACAGACCGTAGGTGGAACGGTAGGTGGCCAGGTCCGACTCGGCGTTGGGGTCGTTGTAGGCGTCGACGATGGCGACCGTCATGCCCGTGCCGCCCGTGGTGGGCAGGTTGTAGGCGCTGTGCAGGTTGGCCGGGGAGAGGCCGGAGGGCGCGGCCGCGAGGGCGGCGGCGAGGCGCTGCCTGATGTCCGTGCGGCGCTGGGCGAAACAGGACGCGTAGCCCGGCTTGGCCTTGGCGCACAGGTGCTCGGTCGGCACCTTCTGGCCGGCCTTGCCGGTCGTGTGGAAGGTCTGCCGCTTGGGGTCGGTCAGCGCCTTGGCGTTCTGCGTGACCTTGGTGGTGTGCGGGTGCGCGCCGGCGGTCTGCGCTCCGGCCGTGGGGGCCGCTGCGAGTCCTGCGACGGTGAGGGCGAGGGCGGGGAAGGCGACGGCGACGAGTCTTCGCAGACTCCGTCTCCGCCGCGTCGGGCGTGACTCACGCATGGGGTACTGCCTCCGGTAGACGTGGGGTATCGCACTGGATTGGCAGGCCCGTGACGCGCGTAGCGGCGGCGAACCGCGCAGCCATGAGCATGACATTCTCAGACACCTGACATGGCCGCGGGATGAGCGTTACATGTCAGGGTGCGGGAGGAACGTAGCCCTGGCCCCGGCGTGACCGGCAGTACTCAAAGGAATTCTTTGCCCGCCCATAGGAATCACTTAGGAATGACTCAGCCCCCTCGGTGGAGGGGGCTGGGGCGGGACTGGGGCGGGCCGAGGCGGGGTCAGGCCCAGAGCTGGCCCTGCAGCGTCTCGATGGCCTCCTCGGTGGTGGCCGCCGTGTAGACGCCGGTGGACAGGTACTTCCAGCCGCCGTCGGCCACGATGAAGACGATGTCGGCGGACTCCCCCGCCTTGACCGCCTTCTTCCCGACGCCGATCGCCGCGTGCAGGGCGGCGCCGGTCGAGACGCCCGCGAAAATGCCCTCCTGCTGCAGGAGTTCACGGGTGCGGGTGACCGCGTCGGCCGAGCCGACCGAGAAGCGGCTGGTGAGGACCGAGGCGTCGTACAGCTCCGGGACGAAGCCCTCGTCGAGGTTCCTGAGGCCGTACACCAGGTCGTCGTAGCGCGGTTCGGCGGCGACGATCTGGACGCCCGGCCTGTGCTCGCGCAGGTAGCGGCCGACGCCCATCAGGGTGCCGGTGGTGCCGAGGCCGGCCACGAAGTGGGTGATCGACGGCAGGTCCGCCAGGATCTCCGGGCCGGTGGTGGCGTAGTGGGCGCCGGCGTTGTCCGGGTTGCCGTACTGGTAGAGCATCACCCAGTCGGGGTGTTCGGCGGCGAGCTCCTTGGCCACGCGCACGGCGGTGTTGGAGCCGCCCGCCGCCGGGGAGGAGATGATCTCGGCGCCCCACATGCCGAGCAGGTCCCGGCGCTCCTGCGAGGTGTTCTCCGGCATCACGCACACCATGCGGTAGCCCTTGAGCTTGGCCGCCATGGCCAGGGAGATGCCGGTGTTGCCCGAGGTGGGCTCCAGGACGGTGCAGCCCGGGGTGAGCCGGCCGTCCTTCTCCGCCTGCTCGATCATGTGCAGCGCGGGGCGGTCCTTGACCGAGCCGGTGGGGTTGCGGTCCTCCAGCTTGGCCCAGATACGGACGTCGGCGGACGGCGAGAGCCGCGGCAGGCGCACCAGGGGGGTGTTGCCCACCGCGGCCAGCGGGGAGTCGTAGCGCATCGCTGCTCAGCGACCGATCAGCGCATGCCGCCGGCCACGGCCGGCAGGATCGTCACGGTGTCGCCGTCCGACAGCTTGGTGTCGATGCCGTCGATGAAACGGACGTCCTCGTCGTTCAGGTACACGTTGACGAACCGGCGCAGCTTGCCCTCGTCCACGATGCGGGCCTGGATGCCCGCGTGCCGGGTCTCGAGGTCGGCGAACAGCTCGGCGAGGGTGTTCCCGCTGCCCTCCACCGCCTTCTGGCCGTCCGTGTAGGTGCGGAGGATGGTGGGGATGCGGACCTCGATGGCCATGGCTCAGGGCTCCTGTCGGGAAGTATCGGAAGGTGTGGGCGCACGGCGGCGCGCGCCGCGGCTCACGGCCGTACGGCGGCGGAGAACGTCAACAGATGGCGCTGTTCAGCCTGCACAGATCGACGTGCAGCCGCGCCACGAGCAGCATGCCCGGCGCCTTCTCGCTCACGTCGTTCAGAACCATGCGGTCATCGTAACGATTCCCGGTCCGGGCCCCGGAGTGTGATTCCGCATGCCGGACGGATTTCGTCCGGTAACTGAGATCAGTAGGCCTCCACGACCCTGACCTCTTCCTCCGTGACCTCCCCGTCCACGATCCGGAAGGAGCGGAACTGGAACTCGCCGAGGCCGTCGGTGTCGGCGGTGGAGACGAGGACGTAGTGGGCGCCGGGTTCGTTGGCGTAGGAGATGTCGGTGCGCGAGGGGTAGGCCTCGGTGGCGGTGTGGGAGTGGTAGATGACCACCGGGTCCTCGTCGCGGTCGTCCAGCTCGCGGTACAGCTTGAGCAGGTCGCCGGAGTCGAACTCGTAGAAGGTGGGCGACATCGCCGCGTTCAGCATGGGGATGAGGCGCTCGGGGCGGTCCGAGCCCGCCGGGCCCGCCACGACGCCGCACGCCTCGTCGGGGTGGTCCTTGCGCGCGTGGGCGACGATCTGGTCGACGAGGGCCTGGGTGATGGTCAGCATGTTGGTCAGGATAAGCAGAAGGGCCGTTCCGTACCGAGGGATGGTACGGAACGGCCCATATGCCGGACGTCCTGAGCGGCAGCCGCGGCGGGGCACCACGAGAGCCCCGTGCGGCTGGACGTCCCTGGGGGATGGTCAGCGCTTGCGGAAGGCCGCGGCCTCCGGGTTGCGGCGCCGGAGCACCCAGTAGGAGACGCCGAGGATCGCGGCCCACAGCGGAGCACAGTAAAGCGACACCCGGGCGTCCTTGTCGATACCCATGAGTACGATCACCATGACGATGAACGCCAGCGCGATGTAGCTCGTGTACGGCGCGCCCGGCATGGGGAACTTGCTCTGCGGCAGGAGGCCGACGTTTGCCCTGGGCCGGTAGAGGATCTGGCAGACCAGGATGACGATCCAGGCCCACATGCCGGAGATGGTCGCGAAGGACACCACGTAGTCGAACGCCTTGCCCGGCCACTGGTAGTTGATCCAGACGCCGACCAGCATCAGCGCGGCGGAGAACGTCGTGCCGACCAGCGGGGTACCGCTGCGCGTCAGCTTGGTGAAGACCTTGGGGCCCTGGCTGTTGAGCGCCAGGTCGCGCAGCATGCGGCCGGTGGAGTACATGCCGGAGTTGCAGGAGGACAGCGCGGCGGTGAGGACGACGAAGTTCACGATGCCGGCGCCGACGGACAGGCCCATCTTCTGGAAGGCGGCCACGAAGGGGCTCACGCCCGGGTGGAACTCGGTCCACGGCACGACCGACAGGATCATGATCAGCGCGCCGACGTAGAAGACCGCGATCCGCCACGGCACGGTGTTGATCGCCTTCGGCAGCACCTTCTCGGGGTCCTTGGACTCGCCCGCGGTGACACCGACCAGCTCGACGGCGAGGAAGGCGAACATGACCATCTGCAGGGTCATCAGGGTGTTGCCGACGCCGTGCGGGAAGAAGCCGCCGTCGTTCCACAGGTGGCTCACCGAGGCGGTCCTGCCGGCGTCGGAGAAGCCGATCGTGAGGATGCCGGCGCAGATCAGGATCATGCCGATGATCGCGGTGACCTTGACCATGGAGAACCAGAACTCCAGCTCACCGAAGAGCTTCACGGAGATCAGGTTGGCGCCGTACAGGACGATCGTGAAGATCAGGGCCGAGACCCACTGCGGGATGTCGAACCAGTACGTCATGTACGCGGCCGCGGCGGTGACCTCGGTGATGCCCGTGACCACCCAGAACAGCCAGTACGTCCAGCCGGTGACGAAGCCCGCGAAGGGGCCGATGAACTCGCGCGCGTACTCCGAGAACGAGCCCGAGACCGGGCGGTACATCAGGAGTTCGCCGAGCGCCCGCATGATCAGGAAGATGACGAGGCCCGCGACGGCGTAGGCCAGGATCAGGCTGGGGCCGGCCTTGGAAATGCCCTTGCCCGCGCCGAGGAACAGGCCGGTGCCGATGGCACCGCCGATGGCGATCATCTGGATCTGGCGGGAGCCGAGCCCGCGCTGGTAGCCCTCGCCGCCCTCGCTGTCCGCGACCCGCGCGGCCTCATTGCCGTCGTGAAGCTGGTCGACCCGCGATGAGGTCATGTGTTGGTGCGCCTTTCTCCATGCCGACCCGGGCCTTCGTCGGCCTCGGATCGGGTTTCGATCCCCCCGGATTGATGGAGCTGAGCGGAGCCTCTCCGGGCCCGCTCGTGCCTGGCCGACGGTCGTCGGCTCGGTGGCGCACCCGGCCGCACAAGGGTGGTGTGGGCCGGGCGGTCGTGAAGATTTATCACGGCCGCAATATTGATCACGGGGGCATGGTGTGGCGCATCACACAGGGAAAAGGGGACAAAGAGCGCTCGAAAGCGGCAAACCAGGCCGCAACGGTGACGGGATCGTTATCCGGATTTGAGCGTCCGCTGAGCGAACACCCGTGCACCGTAAAATGCCCTGTACTACGCCATAAGTGTGTTGACCAAGGTCTCCTGGAGTCCGCCGAGCCACAGATAGGCCATCACCATCGGCTTGCGCGGGTCCTCGTCCGGGAGCCGGTAGAGCAGGTCGGTGTCGTCCTCGTCGGTGATCTCCAGCCGGGAGCCGATCGCGAGTCGCAGGTCGTTGAGGGCGCCGAGCCACTGCCGGGACTCCTCCGGCGCCAGCTTCAGCACCGCCCCGCCCTCGTCCACCGGGGCGAGCGCGTCCAGGGCACGGATGACCGCGAGCGCGTTCTCGCGTTTGCCGGCGCGCAGGTCGTTCTCGGTGTACCGGCGGAACTCGGCGGAGTGGGCCCGCCACTCCTCGGCCTCGGCGGGCGAGGCGGGAGCGTGCTCCGGGTCGCTGTAGGCGTCCGGGAAGAGCCTCCTGAGCACCGGGTCGGCGGGCGGCTCGCTCGGGCCCTCCGCGAACAGCTCGGCGAGCGGGTCCTTCGGACTGTCGGCGCCCGGCCCGGGGCCGATGAGCTCCAGCAGCTGGACGGCCAGCGACCGGATGATGGAGATCTCGACGTCGTCGAGTGCGACGGCCGCGCCGCCGCCGGGGAGCGGTTCGAAATGTCCGGGCATGTAAATGAGTTCGCTACTTCCGGTCCTGCGGGCGGGGGCGGGTCACTTCCGGTCCTGCTGGAGGGTGGCCCACAGGCCGTAGCCGTGCATCGCCTGCACGTCGCGCTCCATCTCCTCGCGGGTCCCGCTGGAGACGACCGCCCGGCCCTTGTGGTGGACGTCGAGCATGAGCTTGGTGGCCTTGTCCTTGGAGTACCCGAAGTACGTCTGGAACACGTACGTCACATAGCTCATGAGGTTGACCGGGTCGTTGTGCACGATCGTGACCCAGGGGACGTCGGGCTCGGGTACGGCGAAGACCTCCTCCGCCGACTCGGTGCGTTCGATCTCTACGGGCGCGGGTGACGTCACATTGCCCATGCTGCCACGGGGCCCGGAAATCGTCACACCGACGAAAAGGGAGTACGATCGGTTGCCATGAACACAGCGGACCTTGGGCTGCCGGTGGATGTTCCCTCGACGGCGCTCTTCACGGACCAGTACGAGCTGACGATGCTGCAGGCCGCTCTGAGGGCCGGTACGGCCGAACGGCGGAGCGTCTTCGAGGTCTTCACCCGGCGGCTGCCGGACGGGCGGCGCTATGGCGTGGTGGCGGGCACCGGGCGGGTGCTGGACGCGGTGGAGAACTTCCGCTTCGACGCGGGCGTCCTCGGCTTCCTGGGCGAGCGGAAGATCGTCGACGAGGAGACCCTGAGGTGGCTCGCCGGCTACCGCTTCGGCGGGGACGTCTGGGGCTACCCCGAGGGCGAGGTCTACTTCCCCGGCTCGCCGATCATGCGCGTCGAGGGCAGCTTCGCCGAGTGCGTGCTGCTGGAGACGGTGATCCTCTCCATCCTCAACCACGACTCCGCGATCGCCGCGGCCGCCTCCCGGATGGCCTCCGCCGCCGGGGAGCGCCCGCTGATCGAGATGGGCGCCCGCCGCACCCACGAGCTGGCGGCCGTCGCCGCGAGCCGCGCCGCGTACGTCGGCGGCTTCGCGACCACCTCCGACCTGGCGGCGGGCTTCCGCTACGGCATCCCGACCGTCGGTACCTCCGCGCACGCCTTCACCCTGCTGCACGACCGCGAGCGGGACGCCTTCCAGGCCCAGGTCGACACCCTCGGCCGGGGCACCACCCTGCTGGTGGACACCTACGACGTCGCCGAGGCCGTCCGTACGGCGGTGGAGGTGGCCGGTCCCGAGCTGGGCGCGGTCCGCATCGACTCCGGCGACCTGCTGCTCGTCGCCCACCGGGTGCGCCAGCAGCTGGACGAGCTGGGTGCCACCGGCACCAGGATCGTCGTCACCTCCGACCTGGACGAGTACGCCATCGCCTCCCTGGCCGCCGCTCCGGTGGACGCGTACGGCGTCGGCACCCAGCTGGTGACCGGCTCCGGGCACCCGACCTGCTCGATGGTCTACAAGCTGGTCGCGCGCGCCGAGTCCGGCGACCCGCAGGCGCCGCTGGTGCCGGTCGCGAAGAAGTCCAGCGGCGGCAAGACCTCCGTCGGGGGCCGCAAGTGGGCGGCGCGCCGACTGGACGCGGACGGGGTGGCGGAGGCCGAGGTCGTGGGCACCGGACCGGTCCCGGCGGAGCTCGCCGACCGGCAGCTGCTGGTGCAGCTGATCAAGGGCGGGGACGTCGTCGCCCGCGAGCCCCTGGACGTGCCGCGGGACCGGCACATCGCCGCCCGGGCGAACCTCCCCCTCTCGGCGACCCAGCTCTCCCGAGGGGAACCCGTCATTCCGACGGAGTACGTCGTCGGACGCTCGGGTAGCTAAAGGCGGAATCACCGTTCGCCCTGCCCACGCCCTCTCCCCTACGGGGCCGTAACTCTCTAGGCTCAGTTACTTAATCCTCAGTCGAAGGACAACCGCCATGCGCCGCGCCTTGATCGTCGTAGATGTGCAGAACGACTTCTGCGAGGGGGGCAGCCTCGCGGTGGCCGGGGGCGCGGACGTGGCCGCCGCCATCACCGAGCTGATCGGCCAGGCGGCGGGCACCGGATACCGCCATGTGGTGGCCACCCGGGACCACCACATCGCGCCCGGCGGCCACTTCGCCGACAACCCCGACTTCGTCCACTCCTGGCCCGCGCACTGCGTCGCGGGCACGGAGGGGGTGGGCTTCCACCCCAACTTCGCCCCCGCCGTCGCCTCCGGTGCGGTCGACGCGGTCTTCGACAAGGGCGCCTACTCGGCGGCGTACAGCGGCTTCGAGGGCCAGGACGAGAACGGCACCTCCCTGGCCGACTGGCTCCGCGCCCGCCACATCGACGAGGTCGACGTGGTCGGCATAGCCACGGACCACTGCGTACGCGCCACCGCGCTGGACGCCGTCAGGGAGGGCTTCCGCACCCAGGTCCTGCTGGACCTGACGGCCGGGGTGGCTCCCGAGACGACGGACCGGGCCCTGGAGGAGCTCCGCGAGGCGGGCGTGGAGCTGACGGGCAAGCCCGTGGTCAGCGGTTAGACCCTGTCGGGGTCACTGAACCACCGCCGACCTGCGCAGCAGCGCCCGGATCGGGTGCCAGAGCTCGTTCACCATGACACCGTTGTCGGCCGGTGCCGTGCGCCATATCAGGCCGTCGGGGTGGTGCAGCACGGCCGTGATCTCGTCCGGCGTCGGAGGTGCGGCGTTCCCCCGGAGGTAGATCGCGCGGAACCCCAGGTTGCGGAGCCTGGTCAGGGCTCGGGCGCGGTTCTGGGCGTGCACGAGCACCCGGACGCCGGCGGTGTCGTAGGGCAGGTTCAGTGCGACCACCACCGTGCCGTTCGGCAGCTTGCAGAAGCCTCCAGCGGCCATGCGGTCACATCCCCGTTTCGGTCGGTGTCAATAAGCGGTCCACAGGACGCACCTAAACACGATCGGCGGCAACCCGCCAAGGGGTTGCCGCCGATACGCGTCTGACCTGCGGAAATGCCGACTACTTCACCGCGGGGCCGACCTTGAGGAAGATCGTCGAGCCGTTCTTGGCCTCCTTGACGATCGTGATCTCGGTGTTGGTGTCAGTGACCCGCACGCCCCCGGTCGGGTTCGACGGGTCGTAGTAGGTGCTGGTGTGGTCGTTGAAGACCGGGACACCCTTCGAGGCCTTGATCACCGTCGGGGCGTCCGCCTTGTGCAGCGTGATGCCGTCCGTGCCGTACAGGCTGAACGGGGAGTCGTACGCCTGCATGCGGTTGCGCATCAGCGTGCCGTCGGACCACTTCAGCGCCGTCGGGTGCGAGTCGACCGGCAGGATCAGACCGGAACCGGGGTGGCCGTTGGTGCTGTTGGTGTTGTTGTCCGCCTGGGAGGTGTCCCACTTCCAGATCAACAGGCCGTTCTGGTACGGGTAGTGCTCCACCCGGTCGGGCCGCTTGGCCGAACCGAAGTTGTACGGGCCGGTCTTGAGGGTCTTGTCGTACGACACGTACTGCCGGTTCTCGGCGATGTAGTACTGCTTGTAGTCCTTGGTGAAGGACGCGCCGATGCGGGAGAAGCCGTTCGCGGTCCAACCCGCGTCCTGGGACTCGGCGTTGTCCGAGAAGACCGGCGTGCCGTCGGCGGTCAGAGTGATCTCGTCGGCCGTGAAGCCGTTCTCCGCGACACCGCCGTCGGTGGCGTAGCGGAAGCGCAGGTCGATCTTCTTGCCCGCGTAGGCGTCCAGCGCGTACGACAGCTTCTTGTGGGTCTGCGAGAAGCCGGTCAGCGCCGGCTTGCCGCTGCCGTCACGCGGGATGGCCTGACCGTCCGCCGTGCCGTCCAGGGCGCTCCAGTTGGCGCCGCCGTCGGTCGACACCTCGGTGTAGACGTAGTCGTAGCCGTCCTCGGTGGCCCACCAGCCGTCCAGGTCCAGCTTCGCCGACGTCTTGCCGGTGAGGTCCACGGACCGGGTGAGCGTGTTCTTCAGGTCGTTGCCGCTGCCGCTCCACCACTGGGTCGAGCCCTGCCCGGGCTGGGTGATCGTGGTGGTGACCGCCTCGTCCGGCAGGTTGACCACGAGGGCCTGCTTGTTCCAGGTGTTGTACTCGGCGACGCCCAGCTTGTGCGTGGACTGCGTGCCGGCCTTGGCGGTGTCGTAGTTGAGCCAGCCGAGCTGCAGCTTGTCCCAGGCGTTCATGTCGCCCGGCAGGTCGCCGATGGACTCCTTGCCGGTGCCGAGCCAGGAGCCGGAGGACATCAGGGTCCAGAAGCCGGTGGAGTTGTCGCCGCCGGCGGTGTCGTACTCGTCGGGCAGGCCGAGGTCGTGGCCGTACTCGTGGGCGAAGACGCCGAGGCCGCCGTTCTCCGGCTGGATGGTGTAGTCGCCGACCCAGACGCCGGTGTCGCCGACCTGGGCGCCGCCCAGCTTGTTGTTCGCGGGGCCGGTCGCGCCCGCGTCCGTGCCGAAGGCGTACCAGCGGTGGGCCCAGATCGCGTCCTTGCCCTGCGCGCCGCCGCCCGCGGACTCGTCCTCACCGGCGTGCACGATCTGGAAGTGGTCGACGTAGCCGTCGGGCTCGTTGAAGTTGCCGTCGTGGTCGTAGTCGTAGCGGTCCCACTGGTCGTACCGGGCGAGGTCCTTCTTGATGTCGGCGTCGGTCCTGCCGGCCGCCTTCGCCTGCGCCACCCAGGCGTTCAGCCCGTCGCTGACCACGTTCCACACGCTGGGGCAGTTGGTCTGGCCGCAGGCGTTGTTGCCGTAACGGGCCTCGTTGTAGGGGACCTTGACCCAGTCGGTGACCTCACCGTCGACCGAGTAGCGGCCCGAGGACTGCTTCTCGTAGTACTTCTTCAGCGACTCGGTCTTGTTGCCGGTGCCGAAGTAGAGGTCCTGGTAGTGCTTCCGGTCGTAGTCCTTCTGCCAGGCCGTGGAGTTGTCGTTCTTGCGGTCCGGCGCGGCGATGCTGTTGTGCAGCGGGCCGGCCGTGCCGCCGTACTTGGGGTCGGTCCTGTCCCCGAACTCCACCAGGATCGTGAAGATCTTGTCGGTCTTCTCGCGGCTCAGCTCGACGTACTTGCTCCTGCCCTTGTGGCTCTTGAGAGCCACGACCTTGGAGCCGTTGTGTTCCTGCGCCTTGGCCTTCCCCGATATGAGCTGCTCCAGCGCCTCCCGGCGCTGGGCCTCCTGGGTCTTGCTGAGCGGGCCGTCGAGGTCGTGCGCCCGCTGCTTCACCGGGGCCGGGTCGTGCCGGTTCACGGCCGCGGACCGGGTCCGGGTGCTCGCCTCCGCGACGGCGAAGGTGGCGAACGTCGCGGAGGCCGTCGCGAGCGTCACCCCGATCGCGGCGGCCCTGAACGTCCAGGATCTGATGGTCACTTGAGTTCCTCCCCTGCGCCTGTTCGGCGCATGTCAAGTGACGACATTTGACTAGAGGTTGGGAAGAAAAAACAGATCTTGACTCGGCCACTTCCCGTGCACTAGGCGGAGTTGACGTCCGCTTTGCAAAGACCGTGCTTCCTGTGCGCCCCCCGTGCACCAGTACCGTGGGTTAGGTCACGCTTACCAGGCGTCCCATTCGGGCATGCACGCGAAGAGAGTCGAATGGCACGCCCATCCGAAGAATCCCCCGAAGACTTCCTAGGACACGATCGCCATGCCTCGTCCGACCGCCGCACAGCTCGTTTACGGTTCGTGCACCGTGATCTTCTCGACGCTCGCCATGCTGCTGCTGTCCCAGACGAGTTCGGGCCTCGGGATCACCGTCATCGCTCTCTGCGCGCTGGCCCTCGGGCTGCTCGTGGCGATGACGGTGCCCCTGCCGAAGGCCCGTACGACCGAGGCGCCGGCCGCGGCACCGGCCGGATCCGTCGAGCCCGCGCCTCAGCAGGAGCCGGTGTCGACGGCCCTGTGAACCGCGCTCACGGCAGCGGCGGGCCCGTGAATCCCACGGACCCGCCGCTGTCGTGTGTACGGCTGTCGCTCAACCGGTGCTGACCACCACCGTCTTGGCCGCCTTGTCGTGCAGCCCCTGTCTGTAGGGCCGGTCGAAGTAGCTCCAGCCGCCGCAGATCGCCGTCCAGATGCACGCGCAGCAGAAGGCGAACGGCACCCACAGCACCAGGGCGCGGATCAGGTTGGTCTGCGCCGAGGGGGTGGCGCCGTTGTCCAGGTTCGCCACCCGCATGCTGAGCCACTTCTTGCCGAGGGTCTGGCCGTACCGGGTCATCATGAACGTGTCGTACGCGACGTAGAGCACGGCCGCGATGAAGGACTGTCCCACGGACTTGCCGACCTCGACGTGATCGCCGTTGACCTGGTACTCGCGCACCCCGAACGCCCAGGTGAGCAGCCAGACGACGATGCCGACGAGGATCATGTCGACGATCCGTGCGAGCGTCCGCCTGCCGCTGTCGGCGAGCGGCGGCATACCGGCGAGCGGGTCGGCGGGATAACCGCCGGCTCCCGCGCCGTAGGGACCTGTGCCGTAAGGGCCCGTGCCGTAGGGGCCGCCTCCATGGGGGCCGGCTCCGCCAGGGGGTTCGCCGCCGTAGGGAGGGGGCTGGGCGCCGCCGTACGGCGGCGGGGGCTCGCCGCTCCCGTAGGGGGGTGGCTGACCGCCGCCCGGGGGCTGCCCGCCGCCCGGGGGCGGGGGCTGCCGGCCGCCGCCGTACGGCGTGTCGTACGGCGAGCCCGACCCCTGGTCCGACGGGGGCCGCTTCCTGAACGGGTCGTCCTCGGGTGGCTGCTCTCCGGAGCCGGGGGGCGGTTCGCTGCTCATGGCCCGAGTGGACCGCGAACGCCCCGGCTCCGCATCCGGCGGACGGCCTTACGGGGTACGGCCGTCCGGGTGACGGCCGTACCGACAGCGGCCGTCCCGACGGCGGCCCTGCCCCGCGCTCAGCCCGCGACGAAGGTGTGCGCCGCCTTGTCGTGCCAGCACTGGTGCCAGGGCCGGTCGAACAGGCACCACAGCACGCCCACGATCCCGATGCCGAGCAGCCCGGGCACGCTGTAGACCAGCCAGCGGCGCAGCGCCGGGCCGAAGGTGGGGGGCTCGTGCGCCTCGATGTCCCGCACCTCCAGACCGAGCAGCTTCTTGCCGAGGGTGCGGCCCCACTTGGCGGTCGGCAGCACCTCGTACCCGACACCGAAGAGCAGCAGGACGGCCAGCACGATGCCGAGGCTGGTGCCGGTGGTGCCGTCGAGCAGCCAGACGGTGACCTCGTGGCCGGACAGCCGGGCCGCGTCGATCTTCTGCTGGACGTGGTCGACGGCCCTGGTGCCGAGCGGTACGGCGGCGGCGGCCGTCACGGCGCCCACGACCAGGGTGTCGATCAGCCGGGCGGCGAACCGCTTGCCGAGCCCGGCGGGACGGGCCGCGGCCTGGCGGCGCGCGGCCGCCTGGAACGGGTCCTCCACCGGTGGCTTCCACGGCGCCACGGGCTGCTCGTCCGCGCCGCCGGCCAACTGGTGCACCTGCTGCGCCCAGGACGCCTGCCCGCCGCCGGGCCCGCTGGTCACCGGCGTGACCGGGTCACTGCCCTGCGCCGGCACCGGAGGCGCCACGGCCGCCTGGGCGGGCTGTGCCGACGGGATTTGCGGTGCCTGGGGTGCTTGGGGTGCCTGCGGCGCCTGCCCGGCGGCGCCGGCGGCGGCGGCCTTGCCGGCACCGAAGCCGGGGCCCCCGGCCGGGGAGGCGGGGTTCGAGGAGGCGGGGTTCGAGGAGGGTGCGGCGGAGGGCGGGGTGGGCGCGCCGACGGGACCCTGCGGGCCGAAGCCACCGGGTGCCGGCGCCGAGCCGGAGGCGGGCGCGGCGAAGCCGGGGCCCTGGGCCACTCCGTGCGGTCCGAAGCCGGAGCCGGCCCCGGCTTCCGCGCCGGACGCCGGGGAGCCGGAGGGCTGGGTGCCGGTGGCCTGCGGGCCGGGCGCGGGCTGCGCGCCCCGCCGGCTCTGGCCGGGCACCGGGCGGAACGTCATCGTGCCGTCGTCCTGCACGGCAGCGGGCCCCGGCACCGGCCGGCGGAAGAGGAAGGTGCCGCCCGGGTCCTGGTCGTCGCCCTCCCCCGGCGGGACCGAGGCGGTGCCGTCGGTGCGGCCGGCCTGTCCGGTCGGCCGGAGCGAACCCTCCGCCGGCACCCGCGGGTCCGCACCCCAGGCGGTACGCCCGTCGCCGAGCCCGGCACCGGACCGGCCGGCACCCTGGCCGCCGGGCCCCGCCTGGCCGGTGCCCCGACCGCCGGTGCCCGCAGGTCCGCCGCCTGGGCCGCCGGCGCCCCAGGCGCCGGAGCCGTCCTGGCCGGAGGGTGCCGGCTGGGGGTCCTCGTCGAAGAAGTGCGGGCCGGTCTCCTCCACCGCCGCGGGCGCAGCGCGGACGCCGGGCGGCGGGGTGAGCGGTTCGCCGTCCTTCGGCGCCGGGCGGCTGGTGCCGGGCACCCAGGAGGCGCCGTTCCAGTACCGGACGTATCCGGGGATGGACGGGTCCGGGTAGTAGCCCTCGCGGGGCCTGTCGTCACCTGGGGCCGGGGTTGGGGCGCTCATGTCCGTCGTCCCGTATCTGCTCGGGGGTGGGATGGGGGCCTCCACATCTATCAGACCGCGGCAGCCCGCAGCGCCAGTCCCGCAGGACCCACCCCTTTCCGGGCAACGCCGTACCCGGCTCGTACACGTCCGCGAAAAAAATTTCCCCGAACCCGCGTAATGGCCCGGCCCCTGCCCCCTCTCCCCCGGTGCGGGCCCGTCCCGAGCGGACCCGGACAGTCCCGAACAGAAAGGAAACGCAGGTCATGCAGCACACCGTGGTGGAGCGGGAGCTGGAACTGAGCCTCATCCTGTCGCCGGAGCGCAGCATCCCGGTGCCGGCCCGGCTGAGCTACCGCTCCGACGATCCGTACGCCGTCCGCATCACCTTCCACATCAACTCCGACCTCCCCGTCCACTGGACGTTCGCCCGGGACCTGCTGGTGGAGGGCGTCTTCCGGCCGTGCGGGCAGGGGGACGTGCGGGTGTGGCCGACGAAGGCGGAGGGGCGCAGTGTCGTGCTGATGGCACTGAGTTCGCCGGACGGGGACGCGCTGCTCCAGGCGCCGGTCCCGCAGGTGTCGGCCTGGCTGGAGCGGACCCTGCGGGCTGTGCCCCCGGGGACCGAGGGCGGGCAACTGGGCATCGACGACGCTCTCGACCAGCTGCTCGCCCGGTGAGCCACCGGACAGGCCGTACCGGGGACTCAGAGCACCTTGCCCGGGTTGAGGATGCCCAAGGGGTCGAAGGCCTGCTTCACGGCGCGCTGCATCTCGACCCCGACCGGGCCGATCTCCCGGGCGAGCCACTCCTTCTTCAGGACGCCGACGCCGTGTTCGCCGGTGATGGTGCCGCCGAGTTCCAGGCCGAGGGCCATGATCTCGTCGAAGGACTCGCGGGCCCGCCGGGACTCGGCCGCGTCCGCCCCGTCGAAGCAGACGGTGGGGTGGGTGTTGCCGTCACCGGCGTGTGCGCAGACGCCGATGGTCAGGTCGTACTTGGCGGCGATCCGCTCGACGCCCTCCAGCATCGCGCCGAGCTGCGAGCGGGGCACGCACACGTCGTCGATCATCGTCGTGCCCTTGACCGCCTCCAGCGCGGTCAGCGAGAGCCGCCGGGCCTTGAGCAGCATCTCGGACTCGGCCGCGTCCTCGGCGGGCACGACCTCGGTGGCACCGGCCGCCTCGCACAGGGCGCCCACGGCGGCGAGGTCGGCGGCCGGGTCCGGGGTGTCGAAGGCGGCCAGCAACAGCGCCTCGGTGGTCTCCGGGAGGCCCATGTGGGCGAGGTCGTTGACCGCCTTGACGGTCGTACGGTCCATCAGTTCGAGGAGGGAGGGGACGTGTCCGCCCGCCATGATCCGGCAGACGGCGTCGCAGGCGGCCGCCGCTGAGGCGAACTCGGCGGCCAGCACCAGCTGCTGCGGCGGCTTGGGTTTGAGCGCGAGCACGGCCCGTACGACGATGCCGAGCGAGCCCTCGGAGCCGACGAACAGACGAGTGAGGTCGTAGCCGGCGACGCCCTTGGCGGTGCGGCGTCCGGTGGACATCAGGCGGCCGTCGGCGAGGACCACGTCCAGGCCGAGGACGTACTCGGCGGTCACGCCGTACTTCACGCAGCACAGGCCGCCCGAGCCGGTGCCGATGTTGCCGCCGATGGTGCACATCTCCCAGCTGGAGGGGTCCGGCGGGTAGTACAGGCCGTGTTCCCCGACCGCGCGGGACAGGGTCGCGTTGATCACCCCGGGTTCGACGACGGCGATCCGGTCGACGGGGCTGATCTCCAGGATGCGGTCCATCTTGGTGAGGGACAGCACGATGCAGCCGTCGGTGGCGTTGGCGGCGCCGGACAGGCCGGAGCGGGCGCCCTGCGGGACCACGGGGACGCGCAGCTCGGTGGCGACGCGCATGACGTGCTGGACCTGTTCGGCGGTGCGTGGCAGGACGACGACGGCCGGGGTGCCGGCCGGGCAGAAGCTCGCCATGTCGTTGGCGTAGGACGCGGTGACGTCCGGGTCGGTCAGAACGGCCTCGGCGGGCAGGACGGCCAGGAGCCGGCCGGTGAGGTCGCTCGTCATCACAGCGTCTTCGGAGCGGGGCGCTTCGATGCGGCTCATGATCACAGGGTCGCACTCACAGCCGTCGGTGTGAACCGTTCCCGGAGCGAGACGGCCACCGCGATCACGTGGGCCGTCCCGCTCTTCTCCGCCTGGAACCGTTCCTACAGGTTGCCGCGCTTGGCCTGTTCGCGCTCGATCGCCTCGAACAGGGCCTTGAAGTTGCCCTTGCCGAAGCCCATCGAGCCGTGCCGTTCGATGATCTCGAAGAAGACGGTCGGGCGGTCCTGGACCGGCTTGGTGAAGATCTGCAGCAGGTAGCCGTCCTCGTCGCGGTCGGCGAGGATCTTCAGCTCGCGCAGGGTCTCGATCGGCACCCGGGTGTCGCCGACCCACTCGCCGAGGGTGTCGTAGTAGGAGTCGGGGGTGTCGAGGAACTCGACGCCGGCCGCGCGCATGGTGCGGACGGTCTGCACGATGTCATTGGTGTTCAGCGCGATGTGCTGGACGCCGGCGCCGCCGTAGAACTCCAGGTACTCGTCGATCTGCGACTTCTTCTTGGCGATCGCGGGCTCGTTGATCGGGAACTTGACCTTGAGGGTGCCGTCCGCGACGACCTTCGACATCAGCGCGCTGTACTCGGTGGCGATGTCGTCGCCCACGAACTCCTTCATGTTCGTGAAGCCCATGACCTTGTTGTAGAACCCGACCCACTCGTTCATCCGGCCGAGTTCGACGTTGCCGACGCAGTGGTCGATGGCCTGGAAGGTGCGCTGGGCGGGCGGTGCGACCATCGGCTTGGCGGCGACGTAACCGGGCAGGTAGGGGCCGTCGTAGCCGGAGCGGTCGACCAGGGTGTGCCGGGTCTCGCCGTAGGTGGCGATCGCGGCGAGCACGACGGTGCCGTGCTCGTCCTTCACCTCGTACGGCTCGGCGACGCTCCGCGCGCCGTGCTCGACGGCGTACGCGTACGCGGCGCGGGCGTCCGGCACCTCGATGGCCAGGTCGATGACGCCGTCGCCGTGCTCCGCCACGTGCCGGGCGAGGAAGTGGCCCCAGTCGGTGCTCGGCTTGACGACCGAGGTGAACACGAAGCGGGCGGAGCCGTTCTCGAGGACGTAACTGGCGGTCTCGCGGCTGCCGTTCTCCGGTCCGGAGTACGCGACCAGCTTCATGCCGAAGGCGGTGGAGTAGTAGTGCGCCGCCTGCTTGGCGTTGCCCACGGCGAAGACGACCGCGTCCATTCCCTTGACCGGGAAGGGGTCGGCCTGCCGGGCGGTGTCGGGAGTGTGGTGTGTGGTCTGCGTCATGCCGGAAGGGTGGACCCGCTCTGCAAGCTGCGCAATAGTTTGTGCATTCACTGGGCAATCTGCCCAGTGGTATGGCCGCCTCGGCGGTCTTTCTGTACAGGATGCCCATCCCTGGGGGTGCCGTGGCGATCGATCATCTGGACGGGCGGATCATCGTGCTCCTGGCCCGGGAGCCGCGCATCGGCGTGCTGGAGATGTCCCGGCGGCTCGGGGTCGCCCGGGGCACGGTGCAGGCGCGACTGGACCGGCTCCAGTCGAACGGCGTCATCCGGGGATTCGGCCCGCAGGTCGATCCGGCTGCCCTCGGCTATCCGGTGACGGCCTTCGCCACGCTGCAGATCCGGCAGGGCCAGGGGCCCGACGTCCGGGCGCACCTGGCGACCGTGCCGGAGGTGCTGGAGCTGCTGACCACCACCGGCAGCGGCGACATGCTGTGCCGCCTGGTGGCCCGCTCCAACGCCGACCTCCAGCGGGTCATCGACCGGGTCATCGGTTTCGACGGCATCGTCCGCGCCTCCACGGCGATCGTCATGGAGAACCCGGTCCCGCTGCGGATCATCCCGCTGGTGGAGCAGGCGGCCGCGGACAGTGGCGGCGGCCTCGAGTGATCCCTTGCGCCCGGGCCCGGGGGCTCAGCAGCTCGGCACCGGACCCTTGCCCTTCTCCAGCGCGTTCAGCGCGTTCACCGCGCCCTTGAGCGTGGTGACCGGCACCAGTCGCAGGCCCTTGGGCAGTTCCGCCTTGGCGTCGGCGCACTCGGCCTTCGGGACCAGGAAGACGGTGGCGCCGTCGCGCCGGGCGGCCTGGGTCTTCAGGGCCACCCCGCCGACCGCGCCGACGGTGCCCGAGGCCTCGATCGTGCCCGTGCCGGCGATGGTGCGGCCGCCGGTGAGGTCACCGCCGCTGCCGTCGCCGTGCAGCTTGTCGATGATCCCCAGGGTGAACAGCAGGCCCGCGCTGGGCCCGCCCACGTCGGCGAGCTTCAGCGTGACCTTGACCTTGTCGGCGCTCAGCCCCAGGTACTTCAGCGCCGCCCGGGTCGCCGCGTCCTGGGACTGCTGCATCTGCGCCGCGTTGTGCTTCTCGATCTCCTTGACGGTGTCGCCGCTCGGGTAGACGGCGTCGCGCGGCATGACGGCCCGGTCGGTGCGGAACCAGTTGCCGATCACGTCGGCCAGGGTCACCCTGGCGTCCGGTCCGGTCGCCTCGATGGTGACCATCCGCAGCTGCCCGCTGGTCCTCCGGGCCGGCGCGCCGGAGACGGTGATCACCTGGGTGCCCCTGTTCTCACCGAGCACGTTCGCCGTCATCCCCGGCTGCGCCACCGAGAACGGCAGCGGCGCGAACGCCGCCGTGGCCAGCAGGGCCACGACGGGCACCGCGCAGACGGCTACGGCCTGGGGACGCGTGAGACGTGAGAGCACGGGATCAATCTAACGTGGTCACGAGCCGTGCCTCATGCCGCGTACAGGTCCCGTCGCTGACGGGTGAAGCGGCGCAGGGCCTCCGGGAGGGGCGCGATGCCGATTCCGGGAGTGGTGGGGACGGGCAGGTGGCCGTCCTCGAGGACGAACGGTTCGGTGATGTCCTCGGCGAAGTAGCGGGAGGACGCGGAGGTGTCCCCCGGGAGGGTGAAGCCGGGCAGGGCGGCCAGGGCCAGGTTGGGGGCGCGGCCGATGCCGGTCTCCAGCATGCCGCCGCACCACACCGGGACGCCGTGCGCGTGCGCCACGTCGTGGACCCGGCGGGCCTCCAGGTAGCCGCCGACCCGGGCCGGCTTGACGTTCACCGCCCGGCAGGCGTCCATCGCGATCGCGGCGGCGGTGTCGGAGGCGTGGTGCAGGGACTCGTCCAGGCAGACCGGCGTACGCAGCCGCTGCTGCAGTTGGGCGTGGGCGTGCAGGTTGTTCTCCGCCAGCGGCTCCTCGATCAGCAGCAGCCCGAAGTCGTCGAGGCGCCGCAGGTGCTCGGCGTCCGCGAGGGTGTAGGCGGTGTTGGCGTCGACCTGGAGGGGGAGGGCGTCGCCGAAGCGCTCGCGGACCGCCCGGACCGGCTCCACGTCCCAGCCCGGCTCGATCTTCAGCTTGATGCGGACGTAGCCCTCGGCCAGGTACCGCTCGACGTCGTCCAGCAGCTCCGGCACCGAGTTCTTGATGCCGACCGACACCCCGGCGGGCACCCGGTCCCGTACGGCGCCGAGGAACACGGCGAGCGGCATGCCGTACGAGCGCAGCTCGGCGTCCAGCAGGGCCGTCTCCAGGGCCGCCTTCGCCAGTTCATGGCCCTTGATCTTCGCCAGGGCGGGAGCGAGCGCGGCCGTCGTGAGGTCCGGGAGGGCGCTCATGCGCGGGATCAGGAAGTCGCGCAGCACGATCTCGGCGCCGGCGACGAACTCCGAGCAGTACAGCGGCTCGGGGTCGGCGGCGAACTCCGACCAGCCCTCGGCGGAGTCGGTGACGACGTGCAGGAGGAAGGTGTCCTTCGTCGTCATCGTCCCGAACGACGTACGGAAGGGCGTGACCAGCGGGATCGCAACGTGCACGATCTCGACGCGCTCCAGCTTCACCGGGCTCCCTCCGTCCGGGTCAGCGTGTACCAGCCGTCGCGGGACATCCCGGTGGCCCTGAAGCCCTCGGCGAAGGCCGCCAGGAACACCTCGCGCACCGCGTGCCGCCAGCGCAGCGCCAGGGCCGGGTCGGCGGCGCGCAGCTTGACGATGTCCTCGGGCACCCGGCACCACAGGTGCCGGTCGTCGCGGCGGGCCAGGGGGTCGCCGTCGGGGGCGGTGGCGGTGACCGGTCCGCGGGGTCCGGCGTCGTACGGCACCGGCGGCGCGGCCAGGTCCCAGGTGACCGTCAGCCGGTCGCTCTCGTCGCCGTCGTTCACGCCGTCGGTCATCGGGCCGTAGAAGTCGACCAGGTACTCCGTGCCGGTGGCGCCCAGCTTGACCAGGTTGAAGCGGGCGTTGCGGCCGACCAGGGGGTCGAAGGTCCAGCGCATGGTGCGGGCGCCCAGGCCGAGGGCCCAGTCGCGCTGGGCCAGCTTCACGGCGTGCCCGAGCCCCCGGTCGGCGGCGGCCACCAGCGAGTAGGTGCTGCGGTCGGTGCCGAGGACGGCGACGGAGGCGCCCGCGAGCCGCTGCCCGTCGTACGCGGCGTGGACCGCGCCACCGGCGTGCACCAGGCTGTGCAGGACCTCGGCCGGGTAGGGCGGAGCGGCGCGGGGCGTCTGCCAGACGTCGCTGAAGTGGTCGGCCACGGCCGCGAGGGAGGCGACGTCATGGACGGTACGGATGGTGACTCCTGCTGTCATGGCACGAGTCTCGGAGGGCCGGGCCTGGCGTGTGTTGTGCGAGCGGCCAACGCACGCGTACGTTCGTTTCACCATCCGCCAACAGCTGCTGGGGATTCCCATGGACGCCTGCACCCTCGGTGACCTCCTGGACGTCGTCGGCGGCCCCGCCCTGCGCCTGCACACGGCCCCCGCCGGCCAGGCCGTACCGGTGACCGAGGCGGTGCTCCACGACGGGCGCATCCCGCTGCCCCGGCTGCCCGGCGCCCTCCTGCTCGCGGTCGGCGTCGAGGCGGCGGAGTCCGGGCCGCTGCTGCGGGCGGCGGCCGAGGCGGGGCTGACCGGGGTGGTGGTGCGCGGCGCGGACGGCCCGGTCGCGGAGGCGGAGGCGCACGGCGTGGCCCTGCTGTCGGTGGCGGAGGACGCCGCCTGGCACCACGTGCATCTGCTGCTTGCCTCGGCCATCGCCGCCCGCCCCGCCGCCGCTGCCGCGGCCGACAGCGGGCTCGGCGACCTGTTCGCACTGGCCGACGCGATCGCGACGGCGACCGGCGGGGCCACGGCCATCGAGGATCCCCGGCAGCGGATCCTCGCCTACTCGACCGTCCCCGGCCAGCCGGTGGACGAGGACCGCCGGCAGGGCATCCTCGGCCGGCAGGTGCCCGCCAGTACGGAGAACACCGAGCAGTACCGCCGGCTGTTCGCCGCCGACCGCCCGATCCGGCTGCCCGCGCTGGCCGACGGGGACCTGCCCCGCCTCGCGATGCCGGTGCGGGCCGGCGGGGAGACGCTCGGCTCGGTGTGGGTGATCGACGGCGGCTCGCTCGCCCCGGACGCCGAGGACACCCTGGCGCAGGGCGCCTCCACGGCCGCCCTGCTCCTGCTGCGGGCGCGCGCGGCCCGGGAACTGGCCCGGCACCGGGGCAGCGAGCTGCTGCGCCGCCTGCTGGACGGCACGGCGCCGGACGCGGCCACGGCCGCCGAGCGCCTGGGTCTCACCGGGCCCGCCCGGGTGGCGGCCTTCGTGCTGGAGTCGGCCGCGAGTGTCCCCGACGCCGAGCGCACGGCGCTGCGCCTGCTGGACGTCGTACGGCTTCAGTGCGAGGCCCGCTACGGGCGGCACGCGGGCGTTCTGGTGGACGGGGTGGTGTACGCGGTGCTGCCCGGCACCGGTGAGCGGCACAAGCGGCTGGCCGAGGACATCGTGGCGCGGGCCGGGCAGGCGCTGCGGTTGCCGGTGCGGGCGGCGCTCGGCGAGGTCGTGCCGGACGCGGCGGGACTGGTGGACTCCCGGGCGGACGCGGATCTGGTGCTGCGGGTGCTGGACGCCGGCCTGCCGGTGGCCGGCGTGGACGAGGTACGGCCCCGCGTCACGCTGCTGCGGCTGGCCGAAGTGATGGGTGAGCGGCGGGAGTTGAGCGCGGGCGCCTGGCAGCGGGTGCTGGCGTACGACGCCGCGCACGGCACGGAGTACGCCCGCACCCTGGTCTGCTGGTTCGACGCGGGCTGCGACATGGCCGGCGCGGCGAAGCTCCTGGCCGTCCACCCCAACACCTGCCGCTACCGCCTCCGGCAGCTCCAGCCGCTGGTCGGGGTCGACCTGGACGACCCCGACCAGCGGCTGGTGCTCTGGCTTCAGTTGCGGGTGCTGGCCGGGCTCACCGGAGCCACTGCCTGAGCCGGTCCTCGCACCGCCGAAGGTGCTCCACGGGGACGTACTCCCCCGCCGTGTGGGCGAGGGAGGGGTCCCCGGGGCCGTAGTTGAGCGCGGGCACGCCCAGGGCGGCGAACCGGGCGACGTCCGTCCAGCCGAGCTTGGGCCGGGGCTCGGCACCGAGCGCGGCGGCGAGGGCGCCGATCCGGTCCAGGTGCGGCAGGGCGCCGCCGACGACCTCGGTGAGACGCACCTCGTACTCCGGGAAGAGCGAGCGCACGTACGCCTCCGCCTCCTCGGGTGAACGACTGGGCGCGAAACGGTAGTTGACGGTGACGACACACTCGTCCGGCACGACGTTCCCGGCGACCCCGGCCCGTACGGCGACGGCGCTGAGCCCCTCCCGGTACTCCAGCCCGTCGACGAGGACCCGCTCGGGCGTGTGGTCGTCGAGCCGCCGCAGGACGGGTGCGGCCTTGTGGGCGGCGTTGACGCCCTGCCAGGCGCGGGCGGTGTGGGCGCGGGCGCCCCTGACCACGATGTCGGCCGTGAGGATGCCCTGGCAGCCGGCCTCCACGCCCGCGTCGGAGGGTTCCATGAGGACGGCGAGTGAGGCGTCGGCGAGCAGGTCCGGCCGCTCGGCGGCGATACGGGCGAGCCCGTTGCGGTCCCCTTCCACCTCCTCGCACTCGTAGAAGACGTAGGTGAGGTCACGGACGGGCGCGGGCACGGTGGCCGCCAGCCGCAGCGCCACGGCCACCCCGCCCTTCATGTCGCAGGCGCCGAGCCCGTGCACACGGTCGTCGGCGAGACGGGAGGGCAGGTTGCCGGCGGCCGGGACGGTGTCCAGGTGCCCGGCGATCAGGGCGCGTTCGCCGCGTCCGAGGTGGGTGCGGGCGACGACGGAGTTGCCGACCCGGTCGACGGTGAGGTGGGGCAGGGCGCGCAGGGCGGCCTCGACGGCGTCCGCGATCCGCGCCTCCCGTCCGCTCTCGGAGGGCAGGTCGACGAGGGCGCGGGTGAGGGTGACGACGTCGGCGGCGAGCTCGAGGGCGGTCATGCGAGGTCTTCCGGGGAGGTCTGGGCGAGCTTGGAGTGCCGGACGCCGTACAGGCCGTAGATGACGAGCCCGGCGGCCATCCACGCCCCGAAGGCGATCCAGGTGTCGGTGCCCAGGCTGCCCAGCATGTAGACGCAGAAGCCGACACCGAGGAGCGGGGTGAACGGGGAGAACGGCACCCGGAAGGAGCGCGGGATGCCGGGGCTGCGCCGGCGCAGCAGGACGACCGCCAGGTTGACCAGCATGAACGCGAACAGGGTGCCGATGCTGGTGGCGTCGGCGAGGCTGCCGAGCGGGACGAGGGCGGCGAGGACGGCGATGAACGCCGAGACGATCACGGTGTTGGCGCGGGGCACGCCGGTGCGTGGGTGGACCTTGGCGAACAGGGGCGGCACGAGCCCGTCCCGGGCCATGGCGAACAGGATGCGGATCTGCCCGTACTGCACGGTGAGCACCACGCTGGTGGTGGCCACGACGGCGCCGATGGACAGCAGGACGGGCCACAGGTTCCCGCCGCCGACGGACCGTACGAGCACCTCGCTGAGCGTGGCCTCGGTCCCCGCGAACTGCTTCCACGGCATGGCACCGAGCGCGGCGACCGCGACGAGGACGTACAGGGCGGTGACGAGGACGAGGGACAGGATGATCGCGCGCGGCAGGTCTCTTTGGGGGTTGCGCGCCTCCTCACCCGCGGTGGAGGCCGCGTCGAACCCGATGTAGGAGAAGAACAGCGAGGCGGCTCCGGCACTCATGCCGGCGGCGCCCAGCGGGAAGAGGGGGTGGAAGTTCCCGGCGCGGAAGGCGGTGAAGGCGACGGCACAGAACAGCACGAGGGCGGCGATCTTCACGCCGACCATGACGGTGTTGGCGACGGCGCTCTCCCTGGCCCCGCGCAGCAGGACGACCATGGCGAGTACGACGATGAGTGCGGCGGGGATGTTGAGGGTGCCCCCGGCCCCGGGCGGCGCACTGAGCGAGTCGGGAAGGGTGACCCCGAAGGTCAGCTGGAGCAGCTCGTTGACGTACTGCCCCCACCCCACGGCGACGGCGGCCACCGACACCCCGTACTCCAGGATCAGACACCAGCCGCACACCCAGGCGACCAGCTCGCCGAGGGTGGCGTAGGCGTAGCTGTACGAGGACCCCGAGCCGGGGATCATGCCGGCCAGCTCGGCGTACGACAGCGCCGAGAACAGGGCGGTGACGCCGGCGAGGACGAAGGACACGACGATCGCCGGCCCCGCCTCCGGCACGGCCTGGCCCAGCACCACGAAGATGCCGGTGCCGAGGGTGGCGCCCACGCTGAGCAGCGTCAGCTGGGCCACGCCCATGGTCCGCTTCAGCGGGCTTCCGGCCGCCTCACCGACGAGTCGTTGCACGGGCTGTCGCCGGGTGAGCCGACGCGTGGCGCTCGCTTGTCGTGCTCTGGCCTCCGGCCGGGTGCCTACTGTGTCCACCGCGCTGTTACCTCCGCCTCGGGGCTGTATGGCCCTTGATGATGCGGAGGTGGGGGTGCGGCGGGGTGTGCGGATCGGCCAAAGGTGCGGGGTTTTGATTGACCGCATGAACAAGGGGCCGGCGGGGGTCGTGTGCCAGGTGCGGGTATGTGGGGGCTGGTCGCGCCCACGCGGCGGAGCCGCATGTTGATCACAGCCCCGCGCCCCTGGGGAGCTGCAGTGCCGTCGCCTTGGAGGCGCCGCCGCCGCTGCGGGCAGTCGTGCCGCTGGGGCGGCACGGGTGGGCGGTGGGGGCCCCCGCTCGAGCGAAGCCGAGAGTGGGGGAGGCACCCCGCGAGCGCGGGCACGCGAGACCTACCCCCGGCCGGCACCAGAGCAGGTCAGCTGGTCAGTACACGGCACCCGGCACACCGCTCAGCGCAGCCGGCGTCAGCGCAACGCCTCCGCGACCTCCCGCGCCGCCTCCACCACCCTCGGCCCCACCCGCTCCGGCACGGAGTCCGCCAGCATGACGACGCCCACGCTGCCCTCGACGCCGGTGACCCCCACCAACGGCGCCGCAGCGCCGCTCGCCCCGGCCTCCAGCTCCCCGTGCGTCAGGGTGTACCCGGGATCCGCGGACGGCGACTGCCGCGCGGACAGGATCGCCTTGCCGGCCGCGCCCCGGTCCAGCGGATGCCGGAACCCGGCGCGATAGGCCACGTGATAGTCGGTCCAGGTCGGTTCGACGACGGCGACGGCCAGCGCCTCCGTCCCGTCCACCAGCGTCAGATGCGCCGTGGCCCCGATGTCCTCGGCGAGCGACCGCAGCGCGGGCAACGCGGCCTCCCGCACCAGCGGATGCACCTGCCGGCCGAGCCGCAGCACCCCGAGCCCGACCCGGGCTCGCCCGCCCAAGTCACGCCGTACGAGCGCGTGTTGTTCCAGCGTGGCGAGCAACCGGTACACCACGGTACGGTTCACGCCCAGTTTCGTGGACAACTCGGTGACGGTCAGCCCGTGGTCGGTGTCGGCCAGCAGCTTGAGGACACGCAGTCCCCGATCGAGCGTCTGAGAGGTCTCCGCGGTCACGACGCCCACTCCTTCGACGGTGAGGTCGGCGACCCCTGAGCGGCGGATGCGTCGCCGAGTCCCGTCGGCGACGCGCTTCAGAGGCCGCCGATCGGCAGGACGCCCGGCGGCTCCGGGCCATGTCGCTTCACGGCTGCGCTCCGCGGCGGCGCTGCCACGGGGCGTGTGCGTAGCGGGACAGTAGCGAAGCCAGTTCGCTGAGCGGAAGTCTCCGTCCAGAATCCGGGCAAGACCAGATCCGGCCTGCTGCTATTCGTCCGGATCTGCACATGCCCCAGGAACCTGCACGCCCACCTACCTCATCCGCGTGGCCCACTCCTGCACCTTGGCGATCCGCTGCCGCAGCTGCCCCGCCGTGGCCTCCGCACTCGGCGGCCCCCCGCACACCCGCCGCAGCTCGGTGTGGATCACACCATGCGGCTTGCCACTCTGGTGGACATACGCGCTGACCATGGTGTTCAGCTGCTTCCGCAGCTCCATCATCTCCTTGTGCGTGACCACCGGCCGCCGCTCGGCCGGCAGCTCCAGCAGGTCGGCCTCGCTGTCCGGCTTCTTCCGGCTGTGCGCGATCTGCCGGGCCTGCCGCTTCTGCAGCAGCAACTGCACCTGCTCCGGCTCCAGCAGCCCGGGAATGCCGAGGTAGTCCTGCTCCTCCTCGCTCCCCGGGTGCGCCTGCATACCGAACTCGGCGCCGTCGTAGAGCACCCGGTCGAAGACGGCGTCGGACTCCAGCGCCTCGAAGGGCAGCATGTCCTGCTCGCCGGTGTCCTCGTCCTGCTGCTTGTTCGCCTCCTCCATCTCCTTCTCGGACTCGGCGTACGGGTCCTCCTCGCCCTCCTTCTTCGGCTTGTCGAGGGCGTGGTCCCGCTCCTTCTCCATCTCGTTGGCGAAGGTCAGCAGATCGGGCACGGTCGGCAGGAAGACGGACGCGGTCTCGCCGCGCCGCCGGGACCGTACGAAACGCCCGACGGCCTGGGCGAAGAAGAGAGGGGTCGAGATGGTCGTGGCGTAGACGCCGACCGCGAGCCGGGGCACGTCGACGCCCTCGGACACCATGCGCACCGCGACCATCCACCGGTCGTCGCTCGCACTGAAGTCGTCGATCCTCTTCGAGGCGCCGGCGTCGTCGGACAGGACGAGCGTGGCCTTCGTCCCCGTGATCTCCCGGATCAGCTTCGCGTACGCACGCGCCGAGTCCTGGTCGGAGGCGATGACGAGGGCGCCGGCGTCCGGGATGGCCTTCCTGACCTCGGTCAGCCGCTGGTCGGCGGCGCGCAGCACGCTGGGCATCCAGTCGCCGCGCGGGTCGAGTGCCGTACGCCAGGCCTGGCTGACCGCGTCCTTGGTCATCGGCTCGCCGAGCCGGGCGGCGATCTCGTCACCGGCCTTGGTACGCCAGCGCATGTTGCCGCTGTAGGAGAGGAAGATGACCGGCCGGACGACACCGTCCGCCAGGGCGGAGCCGTACCCGTAGGTGTAGTCGGCGGCCGAGCGCCGGATTCCGGCGTTGTCCTCCTCGTAGGTCACGAAGGGGATGGGGTTGGTGTCGGACCGGAAGGGCGTACCGGTCAGCGCGAGCCGGCGCGTGGCGGGTTCGAACGCCTCCAGGCAGGCCTCACCCCAGGACTTGGAGTCACCGGCGTGGTGGATCTCGTCCAGGATCACCAGGGTCTTGCGCTGCTCCACCCGGTTGCGGTGCAGCATGGGCCGCACGCCGACGCCCGCGTAGGTGACCGCGACGCCGTCGTACTCCCGGCCGAGGGGTCCCGCGCTGTACTCGGGATCGAGCTTGATCCCTATCCGTCCGGCCGCCTCGGCCCACTGCTTCTTCAGGTGCTCGGTCGGCGCGACCACGGTCACCTGCTGCACGACGTGGTGGTGCAGCAGCCAGGAGGCCAGCGTCAGCGCGAAGGTGGTCTTGCCGGCGCCGGGCGTGGCGACGGCGAGGAAGTCACGCGGCTGCTCCTGGATGTACTTCTCCATCGCCCCCTGCTGCCAGGCACGCAGCTTGCTGGCGGTACCCCAGGGCGCGCGGCCCGGGAAGGCGGGCGACAGGTGGTGGGAGTGAGCGGAGGAAGCGGCGGTGGTAGTCACGGTCTCCGTTTATGGGGCTGGGCGGCTCGGCTACGTATGACAACCGGGCCACCCTACCGGCGCCCCGACGGTGTCAACGCCCGGACGAGGCCGGGTCGCCCATGGGTGGGACCGAGGTCACATCGCCTCGTGCAGCGCCCTCAGACGCCGGGCGATCAGGCCCACGTCCTCAAGACTTCCCGACGCCACTTCGATCACCAGCTTGTACGCCCCGTCCTGGTCGACGTCGAGCATGTCGGTCCCGTTGAAGTCCAGGAAGACGACCGTGGACATCCAGGCCATGCGCTTGTTGCCGTCCACCAGCGGGTGGTTGATGAGCAGCGAATGCAAGAGCGCAGCCGCCTTCTCGAACAGGTCGGTGTACGCCTCGACGCCGAACATCTGCGACCGGGGGCGATGTACGGCCGAGCTGAGCAGACCGAGATCGCGCACGGCGACCTCCTGCCCCCCGCACGCCAGCTCTGCCAGGTCCAGGACCTCCTGGACCGTGAGGTACTTCATCCGCTACTCCCCCAACCTCCGCAGCAGGTCGGCGTGTGCCGCGGCGTACTTCGCCCCGAGGCGCCGCACCGTGGCCCGGTCCGCCTCCTGCTCCAGATAGCGGTCGATCGCCTGAAGCACTATGGCGTGCATGCTGCGGCCCTCCTCCTCGGCACGCAGCCTGAGCGCCTCCTGCTGGTCGTCACGCAGACGAAGGTTCATAGCCATACCACAATGGTACTGGTAATGGGGCCATCGTGGTACCACATTCACGCGGCCCGCAGCCGCCTCGTCACCCATGCCCCCGCCAACGCCACCCCCGCCATCGGCAGGAACACCGCGGTGAAGGCCGCGGGATGGGCGCCGTCGGTGGCCGTGGCCGCAGTGGCCGTGCTGCCGCCGCCCAGGGCCGCGAAGGCGGCGCCGGTCGCGGCGAGCAGGACGACGTTGGAGAGGGCGTCGGAGATCTGCAGCGCGGCGGAGTTGGCGCCGGCCGCCCCCGGGGCGGACAGCTGGAGCAGGAGCACGCTGGTGGACGAGATCACCAGACCCATGCCGAAGCACCCGAACGCCCAGGCGACGGCGACGGTCCAGACCGGCACGGAGTGCACGAGCACACTGGGCGCGGCGGTGATCGCTGCGGCGACCAGCACCATGCCGAGCGTCATCAGCCGTTCCCGGTACGGCTGCACGCGCGGCCGGGACTGCACCCAGGAGCCCAGCGCCCAGGTGCCGCCGCCCGCCGCCAGGGACAGCCCGGCGAGCATCGGCGACAGCCCGCGCTGGGTGACCAGCATCAGCGGCACGAAGGACTCGGCGGCGATGAAGGAACCGGCGGACAGACCGCGCAGCAGTACCACGGAGGGCAGGCCGCGAGCGGCCCGGTAGGTGCCGCGCGGCAGCAGTCCGAGGACGGCGGGCACGAGCAGGGCGGCGCCGGCCAGCCCGGGGAGCAGGGACAGCGGACGCAGGTCCTGGGCGGCGTACTGGAGGAGGCCCGCGCCGAGGGAGATGCCGAGGGCGAGGCGGATCCGCCGACGGTCGGAGGAGAGGGCGCCGGCCTCCTCGTCCACCGGGCCCGACGCCCTCCGCCGTATCTGCGGCAGGGCGAGGGCGAGCGGGAACACGACGAGCGCCGGAATGCCGAGGAAGACCCAGCGCCAGCCGAGGTGCTCGGTGACGGCGCCGGAGGCGAGCGGGCCGACGATGGACGGTACGACCCAGCCGGCCGCGAACGCCGCCATGATCGCGGGGCGCAGCCGCTCGGGGTAGGCGCGGCCGACGACGACGTACAGGGCGACGATGACCAGCCCGCCGCCGAGCCCCTGCACGGCCCGCCCGAGGATGAACACCCACATGACCTGCGCGGTCCCGGCGATGACCAGCCCCGCGGCAAAGGCCGCGATCCCCGTGGTCAGCGCCCCGAGCGGCCCGCGCCGGTCGGACCACTGGCCGGCCAGCACCATGCCGAACAGGCTGGTCGTGAAGTACCCGGAGAAGGCGAAGGCGTACAGCGCCACGCCGTCCAGTTCCCGCGCCGCGACCGGCATGGCCGTGCCGACGGCGGTGGCCTCGAAGGCGATCAGCAGCACGACGGAGACGATCCCGATGCTGAGCGCCCGGTGGGACCGGCCCAGCACGCCGTCGTCCTTCCCGGCGGGGTTCAGAACGGCGGCGGCACGGGACTGGAGAGCACTCATGGCGTCAGAGTAAGGCGCACTGTGCGGTATGACCCCTGTCCGTGGTCCTGCTCGCGCTGCGACCTCGGTCGTACGCCTCCGGCCGTTCATGAACGCCGTATGGCAGTCGCGTTGCGCCCCGCCCGCTCCCCTTGAGCCCGTCCCACACGGCCTCCTACGGTTACTCCATCAACACGGCCGTGTGCCCGAGTGGTTCAGGGGCTCGCCTGCAAAGCGAGTTACGTGGGTTCGAATCCCGCCACGGCCTCCAGCGCCTTTACCAGGCGAAACGAAGGTGTGTGGACGGCGCTCCCGGATATCGATCCGACCCTCCGCCTGCCTCGCAAGGTGCCGCACGGTCGCTGCGGGCGTTAGTGCCACTGCGGGCTGGTTGCGATGGCGCGCAGTTGGGCCGGCGTCAGGATCGGCGTGGTACGGGTCGAGGGGGCGTTCTGGCTCGGTGCCTGCCATTCCATGAGGGTGATGTAGAGCCCGTCGGGATGCAGTACGTTCACCGCCTCGTGCCCGGGGCCCGTTCCGGGTGGGGCCTGCCGGGACTCGATCAGGGTGCCGTCGGCCAGGGGTTTCGTGCCGGCGAAGACGTGGCTGCGGAGCGCGGTGGTGGAGGTCTGCCGGGAGACGTGCACCTCCAGCAGCGACTTGCCGTGGCCGTCGTCCACCCACAGCTGCCCCGACCGCCGGCCGCCGGGCGGGCTCGAACGGGTCAGGCCGGTCGGCAGCAGCGCGGTCAGTCTGGCAAGGGCGCGGTCGGCGGGCAGTGTGCCGGTGAAGGTCGGCTTCGGGGTGGCGGATGCCGTGGCCGGACCGGTTGTGGGCGAGGCCGCCGGACCGGCGAGCGTGTGATCGGCCGTTCGCCGGTCGGACAGTTGTCCGGATACGACCGTCGCGCCGAGCCCGGCGAGCGCGAGTACGGCCGCTCCGCACACGCCGACGGCCGCGGCGCGGCGGCGACGCCTGCGCCGGCCGTTGCGGACACCGGCCTGCACAAGTGACGGGGTGTTGGGCGGCTCGAAGGTCAGGAGGGTGGTGCGGAGGGCCTCGGTGAAGTCCTCTTCGATGGGCATGGCGGGTCACCGCGTTTCCGGGGGTCGACGACAAGGGCGAGGTGGGTGCCGCGGCACCGGGGTCAGGGGCTGACGAGCTCGGACAGGTCGTGGCCCAGCAGGGCCCGGATGCGGGCGAGCGCCCGCATGCTCTGGTTGCGTACCGCCCCCGGCCGAACCTGAAGGATCTCGGCGGTCTGCTCGACGCTGCGGTCCTCCCAGTAGCGCAGGAGCAGCACGGCCCGGTCCCGGGCGGAGAGCCGGCCGAGAGCGTCGAGCAACGTGACCCGCAGCGTGGCGTCGTGCTCGGTGACGGCACCGGAGTCCGGCAGGATGTCGGTGGGCCGCTCGGAGCTGCTGCGCCGACGGCGGTAGGACAGGTAGATCCGTACGAGGACGGTGTGCGTGTAGGCCGCCGGGTCGTCCGCCTGCGCGATCTTGCGCCAGTTGGCATACATCCGGCCCAGCGTGTCCTGCACCAGGTCCTCGGCGAGGTGCACATCACCGCCTGTGAGCACACACGCTGAGCGGAACAGAGGTGCGGATCGCGCAGCGGCGAACGCCATGAATTCCTCTTCGTGCCGGCGCTTCATCCGAGATCCTGTTCGTCGTCCACACTCTGAAGACGCTGTGGCCACAGGATTGCGTCCCACCCGGAGAAGCAGAAATCCCGCTAGCCCGCGGAGCAGAGTCCGTCGTTCGGGCAGAACATGACCCACGTGTGGTTGTAGCCGGTCCGTACGGTCACGGGATTCGGGTCCGGGCCGCCGTTGACGAAGGACCCGGAGTCGGGTGTGGCGGTGAAGGTGACGGTCGTTCCGACCTGGAAGGTCGCGGTGCAGGTGCCGGTCGGGTACGGCTGTCCGGCGTTGTTCCCGTACGGGTCGTCCCACGCCGCCTGGTGGCAGTTGATCCCGGCGGGCCGGCTGGTGATCGTTCCGCCGCCCCAACCGTCACTGACCCACGCGGTCAGTTGAGCGGTGGACTGGGCCTGTGCCGGGGCGGCGGAGGCGATGGCGGCGGCCGTGGCGAGTGCGGTGACGACTCCCGTGGCGCGCCAGGCGTTTCTGCTCTTGGTCATGGGAGGCTCCTCGGATCGAAACACGTCGACCCCTGCGACCAGCCTATTCGCCTGCTCGGGGATCGGCCACGGGAGCGGGTGCCGGGCCGGGTCGAGCGGCGTCGCCGGATCCCGCGCCCTGCCAACTGAGGTGTTCCCGAGAGGAATTGCGCCGGTTCCGTGCAGGTCACCGCGCCTGCCGGGTCAGAGGACCCCGCCCGCCTCGTCCTGGAACAGTTCCGTCCAGTAGTGCCAGTCGGTGCCGGGCGCCGTGCCCGTGGGATCGACGGCCGACAGGATGTGGATCATCACCGCGGCCAGCTGGTCGTAGGCGGCCGTGGTCAGTTCGTGGCCGAGGTGTTCGTCGATGGTGCGCTCGTGGTGCAGGAGCCAGAGCGTGAAGGCGAGGGTGGAGACGTCGGTGTTGAGGGGGTGGAGCGTGGCCTCCGGCTCGCTGAAGGTCAGGACCGCGCCGGTTCTGCCGTCGATCACCAGGCTGTTGTCCTCGACGAGGCGACCCAGCCGGATCAAGTGGTCCGCGTGAGCGGGTAGTTCGTGGAGGAGGTGGTCGCCTGCGCGCTCCTCGGTGACGTACTCCCGGAGCGTCGGCAGCGGGACGTCCGTGTCGGCGTGGAAGAGGACCGCCGCCTCCGGCAGTCCGGTCTCCCGGAGGAAGCGCCGGGTCGGCTCGTGCGTGAGCGTGGCGGGGAAGTCGACCTCCTCGAAGCGGGTCACCCGGCCGTGGCCGAACTCCTGGTCCAGGATCCGGGCGGGCACGTCCAGGGTCAGGCCCGACGTCGTGCCGGGGCCGGCGACCAGGGCGAGCGGGCGGATCAGGGCCGCCGCCTTCCAGTACGGCGGGACCTCGCCGCCCGCGCCCTCCTCGAAGAGGGAGAGCAGACGGCGGGTCGCCTCGGCCACGGCCCCGGGGCCGTACTGCCCCGCGAGGGAGGCGAAACGGCCGCGCAGGCCCGCCAGTTCCTCGGTGACCGCGGCGAAACGCAGCAGCGTGTCCAGGGAGGGCGCGAAGGGCCGAGGGCGGGACGGGTCGAGGAGGTAGGCCGTCGTCAGCTCGCCGGTGCCGCCGTCGAGCAGGATCGACTCGCGCTCCATGCCCGCCGGACCGAGCAGTTCGCCTATCACCAGCCGGTCCCGCAGCTCGTCCGCCACCCGGAACGGGCCGTCCGCGGCGTCGGCGAGCGTGCGCAGGCCGTGCCTGCGCAACGGGGAGAAGGTCAGCAGACCGGTGTCCGCGGGCAGTCCGGCGCCGCTGAGCAGGCCGCGCGTCGGCGCGTGCGTGACATAGCGGTCCAGCTCCGCCTCGGTCAGCGTGATCGCCGCAACCCCGGCATCCGTCGTGCTCATCGCTCCCCCGCGATCTTCCCCGTCGGTGCGCATGCGCGTCGGGCGCACATGAGTTCGTGGGTGCGGGTGCGCCCACTGCTGCGCACACTACGCCGCCCCACTGACAACGGCCCTCATCAGGAAGGACGTCAGGCGACCCGGGTACGTTGCGCGTTCGCGAGGATCGCCTCCACCGTCTGTCCCGGTGTCCACGCCGAGGTGTCCGGGCACAGGCCGATGCGCGGGGTGCGGTGGCGCAGTTCCTCGTCCAGGCCGACGCAGGCCCGCAGGTCCTCGCCGAGCAGCACATCCTGCACCACGCCCGTTAAGCCGGCCTCCGCAGCGGCGTCCGCCGTCGGCGCCGGTGCGCCGCGCGCGGCAGACTCCCCCACTGCCTCAAGGGCGTGGGCGTGCCCCCTTGGCCGGCAGCCGGGCCACCGTCACCCGCCCGCGGCCATCGGCCCGGTGATGACCACGACCCCGTCGATCATGTGCGGCGGTGGCTCACTGCGCCGTCACCACCGCCGCCTGCGGCCGGATCGGGAGGCGGTTGACCGGGCGGCCGGTGGCCGCGCGGACGGCGGAGGCGATCGCGGCCGGTGCCGTGACGACCGGGACCGCGCTGACGGACTTGGCACCGAAGGGGGCGACCACGTCCCGTTCCTCGACCAGTTTGACGATCCGGATGTCCGGGGCGTCCAGCGCGGTCGGCAGGGCGTAGCCGGTCAGGTCGGGGTGGCGGATCAGGCCCCGGGGGGTGCGCAGGTTCTCGGTGAGCGCGATGCCGACGCCCTGGGTCACGCCCGCCTCGATACGGGCCGCCAGCTGGGTCGGGTTGAGGACCCGGCCCACGTCCTGGGCGACCGCCAGCTCCACCACCCTGACCGAGCCCAGCTCGATGTCGACGTCCACCACCGCGCGGATCGCGCAGAAGGCCAGGCCCACGAAGGCGTCGCCCTGGCCGGAGTCGTTCAGCGGCTCGGTGGGATGCGGGCGGCACTGCGCCGTGGCCCACAGCTCCTTGCCGTCCATCGCCTCCGTGACGGTCGTCGACAGGACACCGTCGTACGAGGTGATCTTGCCGTCGGTGATCTGCAGCAGCTCCGTCGACATGCCGAACTTGTGGGCCAGCGGCTGCAGGAGCTGGGTGCGGACCATCTTCGCCGCGCGTTCCACCGCGCCGCCCGACACCCACGTGTGGCGGCCCCGGCAGCCCGCGCCGGCCGGCGGCTGGTCGGTGTCGACCGGCGCCACGTGGACTTCCTCGATGCCGAGGGTCTCCTGGACGATCTGCCGGGCGAGGGTGGTGAAGCCCTGGCCGGTCTCCACGGCCGCGCACAGGACGGTCGCAACGCCGTCGTGGACCTTGACCGTCGCGGTGGACACCTCGTCGGCGCCCTCCGCGCCGAGCATGTGCACCATGCCGAGCCCGTAGCCGACGCCCCGGCGCACCGCGCCCGGTTCACCGGCGCCCTCGGGGCCGCCGGGCAGCAGCCACTCCTCCTCGGGCGTGTCCTTGGGCAGGGCGGGCAGCGGGAAGTCCCGTACCGCCTGCAGGAGTTCGGCCACCGGGGCGGGGCAGGTCACCGTCTGGCCGATCGGGAGGACGTCACCGGTCGCCAGGACGTTGCGCAGGCGCACCTCGGCCGGGTCCAGACCCAGCTTCTTGGCCAGCTTGTCCATCTGAGCCTCGTAGGCGGCGCACACCTGCATGGCGCCCTCGCCGCGCACATGGCCGGAGGGCGGGTTGTTGGTGCGCACGGCCCAGCCCTCGATGAAGGCGTTCGGGACGACGTACGGGCCGCAGGCGAAGGAGACGGCGGCGGCCAGGGCGTCGGAGGAGGTGTCGGCGTACGCGCCCGCGTCCAGCAGGATCTGCGCCTCCACCTTCACGAGCTTGCCCTCGGCGTCCGCGTGGTGGCGGTACCGGAGAAGCGTCGGGTGCCGGTGGGTGTGGCCGAGGAAGGACTCCTCGCGGGTCGCCGTGAGCTTCACCGGGCAGCCGGTCCTCAGGGCGAGCAGGCCGAGCGGGAGCTGGAAACCCTGGTCCTCGCGGTCGGCGGTGGCGCCCGGCACCCCGGTGACGACGATCTTCACCCGATCGGGGGACAGGCCATAGCAGGCCGCGGCCGTGTTGCGGTCGGCGTGCGGGTCGGTGGAGGCCAGGTACAGCTCCACGCCGCCGTCGGGACGCGGCACGGCGAGGCCGGCCTCGGCGCCGATCGGGGCCGGGTCCTGGCGCCCTATGCGGTACAGGCCCTCGACGACGACCTCGCCGACCGCCTCCGGGTCGCCGTGCCGGAGCGGGATGTGCCGGATCAGGTTGCCGTCGGGGTGCAGCGGCTCGGCCTCGAAGGCCTGCTCGGGGTCGGTGACCGGGTCGAGTACCTCGTACTCGACGATGACGGCCGCCGCGGCCATCCGCGCGGTGTCCGGGTGGTCGGCGGCGACGGCCGCGATGGGCTCGCCGTGGTGCCGTACGACCTCGGAGGCGAACACCGGACGGTCGGGGGTGCCCCGGCCGTGGCGCGGGGTGCCGGGCACGTCCTCGTGCGTGACGACGGCCCGTACGCCGGGCATCTCGCGCGCGTGGCTGGTGTCGATGGACACGATGCGCGCGTGCGCGTGCGGCGAGCGCAGGACGGCGGCCCACAGCAGGCCTTCCGCCCACAGGTCGGCCGCGTACGGGAAGGTGCCCTCGGTCTTGGCGCGGGCGTCGGCGTGCGGCAGGGAGGCGCCGAGGCCGTGCGGCCACGGCTCGGCCTCGGGGGCGGGTTCCGCGGCGGTCGTCGCCGTGGCGGCTTCGTTGCTCACGCCTGGCCTCCGTCCTGGCCGTAGTGCGGGTCGTGCGGGCCGTGCGGTCCCGGGGTGCCGTGCGGCGGCGTGCCGTACGGGTCGGGTGTGCCGTACGGCGGCGTGTCGCCGTAGCCGCCGGGAGCGGCCTGCGGCGTGTCGAACGCGCCCGGCGCCTCGAACGCCGACGGGTTGACCCCGCCGGCGCCGGGGCCCGCCTGGTGAGGAATACGGGCCTCGCCCGCGTCCGTCTCAGCGTCGGCCGCGCGCGAGGCCTCGCGTTCGGCGACGACCTCCTTGACGGCCTCCAGGACGCCCCGGTAACCGGAGCAGCGGCACAGGTTGCCGCACAGCGCCTGCCGGGTCTCGAGCTCGGTCGGCGCGGGGTTGCCCTCCAGCAGGTCGTGCACGGTCATCGCCATGCCGGGCACGCAGAAACCGCACTGCACGGCCCCGCACCGGGCGAGCGCGCGCTGCACGTCGGAGGGCTGCCCGTCGGCGGCCAGGCCCTCCACCGTGCGCACCTCGCTGCCGGCCGCGGTGACCGCCGGGACCAGGCAGGAGGCCACCAGACGGCCGTCGACCTGGACGTTGCAGGCCCCGCACTCGCCCTGTGAGCAGCCGTCCTTGGCCCCCGCGAGCCCGAGCCGCTCACGCAGCACGTACAGCAGCGACTCGCCGATCCAGGCGTCGGTGACGGGCCGGTCGACGCCGTTCACGCGCAGGACGTAGGAGGCCAGGGGGTGGTCGTCGTGCGGCGGGACGGGGGCGGTGTGCTCCGCCTGTCCCTCCGCGGCTTCCTGCGGCCGGGGCGCGGTGTCCTCGGCGGCGCCCTCCGGCGCGTCGTCCGTCCCGGGTGCGGCTCCGACGGCGGCCTCGGGTGCGTCGGCGGCGTGCTCCGGTACGGCCGCCGAGGCCGGGGGCCGCGGCGCCGCGGGGTCGGCCCCCGCCGCGTCGGACATGCCGGTGCTGGTGGGCGTCGTGGGCTCTGTGACCGCCTGTGGGGCTCCGGCGGGGACCGAGGGGCCCTCGTGGCCCGCTGGGCCGTCAGCGGGGCGCTCAGGGGCCTCGGCGGGGCCGTGGCCGTCCGCGTCCGGTTCCGGTCCGGCCGCCGACTCGGCCCGCTGCTCCGCGAATCCGGCCGGGGCACCGGGCCGGGCGGGCTCGCGGGACGGGGACGACTCGCCGAACGCGTTGAAGGCAGGTGGGGCGGACTCACCGAACCCGCCCGGGCGGGCGGCCTCGGCGTGCCCCTCGGCGCCCTCGGCCCGTCGGCCGTCCCCGTGACCGGCCGGCCGGTGCCCGGCGTCGCCGTGTCCGGGTTCCCCTCCCGCGGTCTCCTCGGGGGCGGCCGGGGCGTGGTCGGGCGGGGCCTGCCCGTACCGCTCGTCCGGTGCGGGCGCGTAGCCCGGCGTCGCCGCACCCGCCGGTGCCGGTGCGCCCGGACCGCCCGCCGGGTGGGCGTCGGTGTGGTCGGGCAGGCCGGTGTGGCCGGTCTCGGCGGGCCGGTCCCAGGAGCGGGCCGGCTCCGGCGTCGCCCAGGGCGCGGGCGCGCCGCCGGGCAGCGTGGCCGGCGGGGTGCCGCCCCACTGCTCCACGAGGGAGGACGTGGTGAACTCGCCCGACTCGTCCGGAAGGTCACCGCCGGCGACGGGGATCGACCACTGTCCGGTGACGTCGTGCCCGGGCGCGGCCGGCGCCGGGGGCTCCTCGAAGGTCCAGTGCTGGGTCGCGCCGGGGTTGTACGTGAACCGGTCGTCCGCGGCCTGCGCCTGGGGCGCGGCGTTCGGGTCGGGCCACTCGGCGCCGCCCGCGGGCGCGCTCCAGGTGCCGGCCGCGGCGGGGTCGCCGGTGCCGGGGGCGACCGCTATCCGCGGCGGCACATAGCCGTGCCCCGGCGCGGCCAGCGGGCTGTCGCCGGACAGCAGGGCGTCGATGCCGCCCTCGGGGAGCTTGACGAAGGCGGTGGCGCCGTCGTCGTAGTCGCCCTGGGGCAGCGGGTCCCAGCGTCCGCCGCCCTGGGGCGTGCCCTCTCCGTGCTGGTCGTCGGTCACGACAGCGCCCTCCCCAGTGCTCGTCGGGCCAGTGCGGCGACGGTGCGCCGCAGGTGCAGTACGGCGGGCGGAAGCGCGGGCACCGAGCCGTCGGGCTCCGGCGCCGGGTCCGGGATGCAGGCCGCGGCGACGTACTCACCGAAGGCGTTCAGGGCCTCCGGGACGAGCGCGCGGTCGTTGTCCCAGTCGATCAGCTGGGCGACCCACTGCTCGGCCTCCAGGGGCCTGAGCGGCATCGGCGCTATGGCACCGACGGCGCACCGCACTCCGCGCCGGGCGGGGTCGAGGACGAGGGCCACGGAGGCCAGCGCGCGGCCCGGGCCGGTGCGTCCGGTCGCCTTCAGGAAGACCTGCGGGGCGTGCAGCAGGGGCACGCGCACGTAGCCGATGAGTTCGCCGCCGCGCAGCATCTCCATGCCGGCCAGCAGGTGCGACACCGGGATCTCCCGGCGGGCTCCGCCCGGGCCCGCGATGATCAGCGTCGCCTCCAGGGCGGCCAGCACCGGCAGCGCGTCCCCGGTGGGGGCGGCCGAGGCGATGTTGCCGCCCAGGGTGCCGGCGTTGCGGATGTGCGGCGGTCCCGCGGCGCGCGCGGCGGCGGCGAGCGCCGGGATCAGGGCCGCGAAGTCGGGGCGGCCCATGCGCGCGTGCGTGAGTCCCGCGCCGAGCAGCGCGTGTCCGTCCTGGTACTGCCAGCCGCGGATCTCGCTGATCCGCCCGAGGCCCACCAGGGCGGCGGGCCTGAGCTGGCCGGAGTTGACGGCGGCCATCAGGTCGGTGCCGCCCGCGACGGGCACGGCGGCGGGCATGGCCGCGAGGGCCGCCACGGCCTCGTCCAGCGTCGTGGGCAGCGTGACGGCCTGCTCCGCCTGCGGTGCGTGCGTGGTCAAACCGGCTGCCCCTTCCCGCTGCCCCACCTGGTCCCACCTGTGTGGCCGTACGGTACGTGCTCACAGGGCGGACGTGGCAACTCTGGCACATCTTCGCAGGGGGCGAGCGCGGGGGTCCTTTAGGAGGCATTCGCCCACCTCATCGCGGAGATGGTCCGGTTTCGCACGGCATCACCGGTGCGCGCCGATTGACACTCTTCGGTGACCCTTGGCGCGGTTTTCCAGCACTTGTTCGAAACGGTCAGCCGGACCGTACGGTCACCTGTTCGGCGGCGGTCCTTCGATCGGGCGACCGAGTACACCGGGGCGTTTCTGCCACGGCCGGGGTCCGGTGGGTGGCCGGTAGGCGACGCCGAGGGCGTCAAGTCGCGCGTAGTGGGCGGTCATCCGGCGTTCGAAGCCGGCGAAGTCCCGCTCGGCGGGGGCGGGCAGCCGGCTCCAGGCCACCTCGGCGAAGGCCGCGAGCCGGGGGAAGGTCTGGTAGTCCACGCGCCCGATGTCCTCCATCACCTCGGTCCAGACGTTGGCCTGAGTGCCCAGCACATGCCGGGCCTCGGCCTCGGTGAGACCGTCCGGGACGGGCTCGAACCGGTAGACGTCCTCCAGGGTGCGCACGAACCCGATCGGCACCGGCTCGTCCTCGCCCGGCGCCTGACGGTGGTCCAGGTACACGTACTGCTCCGGGCACATGACGACGTCGTGCCCGGCCCGCGCGGCCGCGATCCCGCCGCCGTAACCGCGCCAGGACGACACCGCGGCGCCCTTGGCGAGCCCGCCCTCCAGGATCTCGTCCCAGCCGATGAGCCGGCGCCCGCGCGCGGCGAGCCAGGCGTCGAAGTGGCCGATGAACCACGACTGCAGCTCGTCCTCGCCGGCGAGGCCGAGGTCGGCGATCCGGGTCTTGGCCGTCACCGACTCCGTCCACTGCTCCTTGCGGCACTCGTCGCCGCCGACGTGGACGAACTCGGAGGGGAACAGCTCCAGGACCTCCTCGAGGACGCCCTCGTAGAACCGCAGGGTGGTGTCAGTGGGGGCGAGTACGTTGGCGGAGATCCCCCAGTTGTCCCAGACGGTCAGGGCGGTGGTGTCGATGACGTCGGTGTTGCCGAGTTCCGGGTACGCGGCGATGGCGGCCTGCGAATGGCCCGGTACGTCGATCTCCGGGACGACGGTGATATGCCGTTCGGCGGCGTAGGCGACGATCTCCCGGATGTCGTCCTGGGTGTAGTAACCCCCGTGCGGTTTCTCCTCCCACAGCGGGGAGGCCCGGTGACCGAATTTCGACCGCGCCCGCCAGGAGGCGGTTTCGGTCAGTTTCGGATACCGCTTGATCTCGATCCGCCAGCCCTGGTCGTCGGTCAGATGGAAGTGGAAGACGTTGAGTTTGTGCGCGGCCATCAGGTCGAGATAGCGCAGCACGCCCTCCTTGGGCATGAAGTGCCGCGCCACGTCCAGGAGTAGGCCGCGCCAGCGGAAACGGGGCGCGTCGCGGACGGTGACGGCCGGGACCTCCCACTCGGTCCGGCCGGTGACGGGGGCGCGCCGGAAGACCTCGGGGCCGAGCAGCTGACGGAAGGTCTGGGCGCCCCAGAACAGGCCGGCCTCACTGGCGCCGCAGATGTCGACGAGGTAGCCGTCGGCGCACAGCTGATACGCCTCCGGGCTGCCGAGTTCGTCCTCGAGCGAGGGGTCGATCCGCAGCAGGACGCGCGAGCCGCTGTCGCGGTGCGGGTGCAAAGGCAGCCCGGTCGCCGCGCCGACCGTCGTCCGCAGCCAGCGCGCGACCCGCTCGGTGCCCTCGGTGGCGTCGATCTCGGTGCCCGCGTCGATGACCTGTCCGGTGCCGCCGCCGGGCAGCGAGGCCGAGACCCGCTGGGGCGCGGGAATGAGCGCCACGTCGGGTTCCGGGAAGAGGGGTGTGCCGCTCGTCTCGCCGAGTTCGTCGCTCATGTCGCCCGCCGCACCTCCGTCACGTGCGTTGCACTGCGTGCAACCACCGTTCCGCTCCGTACAACTTCGACCGGAGGTTACAGGTCTGGACCACTCCCTGGCCAGAGAACGCGAAAACCCCGGCACGTGCGCAGCGCACACGCACCGGGGGCCTCACGTACGCGGGCGGACCGCTACTTCTTGTCGCCGCCCTTGTCGTCGCCGCCGCTGCCCATGGAGTCGTAGATCTCCTTGCACATGGGACACACGGGGTACTTCTTCGGGTCGCGGCCCGGCACCCAGACCTTGCCGCACAGCGCCACGACGGGGGTGCCGTCGAGGGCGCTCGCCATGATCTTGTCCTTCTGGACATAGTGGGCGAAGCGCTCGTGGTCGCCGTCGCCGTGGGACACCTGCGGCGTCGGCTCTACGAGGGTCCCCGTACCAGTCCCGCGCTCGGGCTCAAGAGTGCTCATATGCCCCAGGGTACTGAAGCGCAGACGCATCAGTTGAGCGACGGGTCGTCCGGATACGTGGCCACCATCGCCAGCTCGTTGCGCTGGCGGCGCAGCACCTCCCGCCAGAGCCTCTCCGGGGCCGGCGAGGAGACGTCCCCGGGCTCCGACTCGACCACGTACCAGGCGCCCTCGACCAGCTCGTCCTCCAGCTGGCCCGGGCCCCATCCGGCGTACCCGGCGAAGATCCGCAGGGAGCCGAGGGCGGAGGCGAGCAGTTCCGGCGGGGCCTCCAGGTCGACCAGGCCGATCGCGCCGTGCACCCGGCGCCAGCCGAGCGGGGCGAGGTCGCCGTTCGCGCCGCCCGGGATGACCGCGACGCCGAGCGCGGAGTCCAGCGAGACGGGGCCGCCCTGGAAGACCACGCCAGGCTCGCCGGTCAGGTCGGCCCAGCCTTCCAGGATGTCGCCCACGTCCACCGGGGTGGGACGGTTGAGGACGACACCGAGGGAACCCTCCTCGTCGTGGTCGAGAAGGAGCACCACCGCGCGGTCGAAGTTCGGGTCCGCCAGGGCGGGAGTGGCCACGAGCAGCCGCCCTGTGAGCGAGGACACCTCGGTCATGCCAGACATGATCCCGCATCTTCCCCTTCGGTGGGGAGCCAATCGGGGTGCGGGAGTGAACGCAGCTCAGGGAGTCCGGGAGCATCACGGGCGCACGCCACGAGCGGTGACCCCATGTGCCCGTTTGGGAACGGTTCGTGTTGTGACACAGATATGACGTTCCTGGGCGGTCCTTGGGCTTACGGGCGGGGGGTGATCGGCGATTACCCTGTCTCTCCCGGCCCCCGCGCAACAGTGATCGGCCGCCCCCTGACCAACTCATCGGAACGCGAGATACATGACCGTCAACGACGATGTCCTGCTTGTCCACGGCGGAACCCCGCTGGAGGGCGAGATCCGTGTCCGCGGTGCGAAGAACCTCGTACCGAAGGCCATGGTCGCCGCCCTGCTGGGCAGCGCGCCGAGCCGCCTGCGCAACGTTCCCGACATCCGGGACGTGCGGGTCGTGCGCGGCCTGCTGCAGCTGCACGGCGTGACGGTCCGGCCGGGCGAGGAGCCCGGCGAGCTGGTGATGGACCCGACGCACGTCGAGAGCGCCAACGTGGCCGACATCGATGCCCACGCGGGTTCCAGCCGTATCCCGATCCTGTTCTGCGGGCCGCTGCTGCACCGCCTCGGCCACGCGTTCATCCCGGGCCTCGGCGGCTGTGACATCGGCGGCCGGCCCATCGACTTCCACTTCGACGTGCTGCGGCAGTTCGGCGCGGTCATCGAGAAGCGCGCGGACGGGCAGTACCTGGAGGCCCCGAAGGGCCTGCGCGGTACGAAGATCCGGCTGCCGTACCCGTCCGTCGGCGCGACCGAGCAGGTGCTGCTGACGGCCGTACTGGCCGAGGGCGTAACGGAGTTGTCCAACGCGGCCGTGGAGCCGGAGATCGAGGACCTGATCTGCGTCCTGCAGAAGATGGGCGCGATCATCGCGATGGACACCGACCGCACGATCCGCATCACGGGTGTGGAGCGGCTCGGCGGCTACACCCACCGCGCCCTCCCGGACCGCCTGGAGGCCGCCTCCTGGGCTTCCGCGGCGCTCGCGACCAACGGCAACATCTACGTCCGCGGCGCCCAGCAGCGGTCGATGATGACGTTCCTGAACACCTACCGGAAGGTCGGCGGCGCCTTCGAGATCGACGACGAGGGCATCCGTTTCTGGCACCCCGGCGGCCAGTTGAAGTCGATCGCGCTGGAGACGGACGTACACCCCGGTTTCCAGACCGACTGGCAGCAGCCGCTGGTGGTCGCCCTGACCCAGGCGACGGGCCTGTCCATCATCCACGAGACGGTGTACGAGTCCCGGCTGGGCTTCACCTCGGCCCTCAACCAGATGGGCGCGCACATCCAGCTCTACCGCGAGTGCCTGGGCGGCTCCGACTGCCGCTTCGGCCAGCGCAACTTCCTGCACTCCGCGGTCGTCTCGGGACCCACCAAGCTCCAGGGCGCCGACCTGGTCATCCCCGACCTGCGCGGCGGGTTCTCGTACCTCATCGCGGCCCTGGCGGCCGAGGGCACGTCCCGCGTCCACGGCATCGACCTGATCAACCGGGGCTACGAGAACTTCATGGAGAAGCTCGTCGAGCTCGGGGCCAAGGTCGAGCTGCCGGGCAAGGCGCTCGGCTAGTCCGCGTCAACGGCAAAGGGCGGCCCCCCTCGTACGAGGGGGGCCGCCCTTTTCAGCGTCTTCGGCTCGAGCGCCCCATGGGGCGCGGGGAACTGCGCGACCAGCCACGACGGGCCCGCAGCCGCCCACGGCGCTCCACCGCAGCGGCGCTTCGGTGGACCGGCGCTCGAAGCGGAGCGCTTACTTGCCCTTGGCCGCTTCCTTGAGCTTGGAGCCCGCGGTGACCTTCACGCTGTAGCCGGCGGGGATGTTGATCGGCTCGCCGGTCTGCGGGTTGCGCGCGGTGCGAGCGGCACGGTGGGTGCGCTCGAAGGTCAGGAAGCCGGGGATGGTGACCTTCTCGTCGCCCTTGGCGACGATCTCGCCGACGGTCTCGGCGAACGCGGCCAGCACGGCGTCGGCGTCCTTGCGGGTCACCTCGGCGCGGTCGGCCAGCGCGGCCACCAGCTCACTGCGGTTCATGTTGTTACTCCCGTGTTTTTCTTGCCGTTGGGGTGTGCCTTGCGGCGGAGACGCCCGAGGCACTGCGATGCCGATGCGCTCGCGCCCAGGGACGCATCCTGCCCCTACCTGCGGCGGTAAAGCCAATCCGGCACCCGTAGGAGTCGTGAGAACACCCTGGGGAGTCACACGAAAAGCGCCCGCTCGGCGTCACCCTAGAGTGCGCCCGGCATCGGCTGGTTCCACGACGCGCCGGTGCAGGGGCCGCCGTGGTGATCCTCACAGCCCCTGCACAGTACGGCACGCCGTCACCGGGACGTCGCCCGGCCGCCGCTCCGCCGTCACCCGGCAGAGCGGCGTGGCGGGTGGCTAGGCGGTCGCGCCCGCCGCCCTGGCGGCCTCGCGGACCGCGCCCGCCACGGCGCCCGCGACCTTGTCGTTGAAGACGCTCGGGATGATGTAGTTCGGGTTCAGCTCGTCCTGGCTGACCACGTCGGCGAGGGCCTTCGCGGCGGCCAGCATCATCTCGGTGTTGACGGTGCGGGACTGGGCGTCCAGCAGGCCGCGGAAGACGCCCGGGAAGACCAGCACGTTGTTGATCTGGTTCGGGAAGTCGGAGCGGCCGGTGGCCACAACGGCCGCCGTCTGCCGGGCGATTGCGGGGTCGACCTCGGGGTCGGGGTTCGCGAGCGCGAACACGATGGCGCCGTCGGCCATGGCGGCCACGTCGTCGCCGTCGAGGACGTTCGGGGCGGAGACGCCGATGAACACGTCGGCGCCGCGCACGGCCTCCTTCAGCGTGCCGGTGAGGCCCTCGGGGTTGGTGTTGTCGGCGATCCAGCGCAGCGGCGAGTCGGCCGGGGCGTTCACCAGGTCCTCGCGGCCGGAGTGGACGACTCCGTGGATGTCGGCGACGACGGCGTTCTTCACGCCCGCGGCGAGCAGCAGCTTGAGGATGGCCGTACCGGCCGCGCCGGCGCCGGACATCACGACCCGGATGTTCTCGATCGCCTTGTCCGTGACGCGAAGTGCGTTGGTCAGGGCGGCGAGGACGACGATCGCGGTGCCGTGCTGGTCGTCGTGGAAGACCGGGATGTCGAGGGCCTCGCGCAGCCGGGCCTCGATCTCGAAGCAGCGGGGGGCGGAGATGTCCTCCAGGTTGATGCCGGCGAACCCGGGGGCGATCGCCTTGACGATCTCCACGATCGCGTCGCTGTCCTGGGTGTCCAGGCAGATCGGCCAGGCGTCGATGCCGGCGAAGCGCTTGAACAGGGCCGCCTTGCCCTCCATGACGGGCAGCGCGGCCTTGGGGCCGATGTTGCCCAGGCCCAGCACGGCGGAGCCGTCCGTCACGACCGCAACGGAGTTGCGCTTGATGGTGAGGCGGCGGGCGTCCTCGGGGTTCTCGGCGATGGCCATGCAGACGCGGGCCACGCCGGGCGTGTAGACCATGGACAGGTCGTCACGGTTGCGGATGGGGTGCTTGGACTGCATCTCGATCTTGCCGCCGAGGTGCATCAGGAACGTACGGTCGGAGACCTTGCCGAGGGTGACGCCCTCGATACCGCGCAGCTTCTCGACGATCTCCTCGGCGTGGGCCGTGGAGGTGGCCGCGATGGTGACGTCGATACGGAGCTTCTCGTGCCCGGACGCGGTGACGTCGAGGCCGGTCACCGAGCCTCCGGAGGACTCCACCGCGGTGGTGAGCTGCGAGACGGCGGTTCCGCTCGCGGGCACCTCCAGCCGGATGGTCATCGAGTAGGAGACGCTGGGCGCCGTTGCCATGGCCGACTTCCTCTGCTTTCACCGTGTCGCGAGTTGTGCCGTCCGATCGTCGCACCTACCGCGGAGTACGTGGTAGTCGCCCTGGATTGCGGACGTTTTGTTCATGAGCGGTGCAAGGCTCCCGCATGATTTCGGAAAACCACTTCCACCATACGAGAGAAGATCAGGCAAAGAAAGAGACCCACGTCACATCCGACGTGGGTCTCTCTCACGCTCATGACACCGACCCGCCATGCTCGCCTCGCGGCAAGTGGTCCCTCGCAGGGACGAAGGTTGGGCCCGGGGGCTTGGATCGGGCCGGTGCCACACCAAGGCTAACAAACCGGCGCCCCGGGGCCATTCCCGTGCCGGATGTTCACAGGAAGTCAGTCCCGCAGCAGGTCCGGCACCCCGGCCGCATCCGGCTCGTCCCGCTCCCCCGACACCACCGTCAGCTGCTGGGTGGCCCTGGTCAGCGCCACGTAGAGCACGCGCAGCCCGGCCGGGGACTCGTCGGCGATCTCCGCGGGCGACACGACGACCGTCGCGTCGTACTCCAGCCCCTTGGCCTCCAGGCTGCCGAGCGCCACCACCCGGTCGCCGAGCCCGTCCAGCCAGCGCCGGGCCTCCGCGCGCCGGTTCATGGCGACGACCACGCCGACCGTGCCGTCCACCAGCTCCAGCAGCCGCTCGGCCTCCGCGCGCACGGTGGCCCCGACAGACTCCCGTACGACCATGAACCGCGGCTCGACCCCGGTGGACCGCACGGCGCTCGGCGCCTCGGAGCCGGGCATGGCGAGCGCGAGCACCTTGGCCGCCAGCTCGGCGATCTCGGCCGGGTTGCGGTAGTTCACGGTCAGCTCGAAGCGGCGCCGGGGCCGGGTGCCGAGGGCCTCGTCGCGGGCCTCGGCGGCCTCGTCCGGGTCGGACCAGGAGGACTGGGCCGGGTCGCCGACGACCGTCCAGGTGGCGTGCCGGCCGCGGCGGCCGACCATGCGCCACTGCATGGGGGTGAGGTCCTGGGCCTCGTCGACGATGACGTGCGCGTACTCGGTGCGCTCCTGCGCCAGGCGCTCGGCCCGCTCCCGCTGCGACTCCTCGCGCACCGGCATCAGCTCCTCCAGCCCGGTGAGCTGGTCCAGCGGATCGAGCTCGCGCTTCTTCCGCGGCCGGGCCGGGGCGCCGAGGATCGCCTGGAGCTCGTCCAGCATGGCGATGTCGTGCACGGAGTACCCGTCCCGCTGGAGCGAGCGGGCCACCTTGCGGACCTCGCCGGGGTTGAGGATCCGGCGGGCCCAGCGGCCGAGCCGCTTCTCGTCGGCCATGGCGGCGAGCACGGCCTTCGGGGTCAGCTCGGGCCACCAGGCGTCGAGGAAGGCGAGGAAGGAGTCCTCGGACGTGACGTCCTCGTCGAAGGAGGAGCGCAGTTCGGCGGCCAGCTCGGGGTCGGTGTGCCGGGCGGCCGACCCGGACCTGGCCCACAGGGCGTCCAGCAGCAGCCTGCGGGCGCGCGGGCGGAGCAGGTTGACCGGCGCGGTGCCGCCGAGGGCCGTACGGCGGATGCGTTCCAGCTCCTCCGCCTCCAGCTCGAGACGGCGTCCGAAGGCGACGACGCGGAGGCGGGACGGCGGCCCGCTGAAGGCCCGCGCCGCCCTGCCGTCGGCGCCGGCCGTCTCGTCGGTGTCCTCGCTGCCGTCGTCCAGGGCGAGCTGCCCCACCGCGCCGGTGCCTGCCGGGCCCAGTTCCAGGGCGCCCCGGGCGGCCTTCCGCAGCACCTTCAGCATCCGGTGCGAGCCCTTGGCGCGGGCCACGGCCGGGGAGTCGTACAGCGTGGCCTCCGCACCGTCGACCAGCGAGCCGATCGCGCGGATCGCGACCTGGCCCTCCTCGCCGAGCGAGGGCAGCACGCCCTCGGTGTAGGCCACGAGCAGCGGGGTCGGGGAGACGATCAGGATGCCGCCCGCGTATCTGCGTCTGTCCTGGTAGAGCAGGTAGGCGGCGCGGTGCAGGGCGACGGCGGTCTTGCCGGTGCCCGGGCCGCCCTCCACATAGGTGATCGAGGCGGCGGGGGCGCGGATGACCAGGTCCTGCTCGGCCTGGATGGAGGAGACAATGTCCCGCATGGTGTGGCTGCGGGCCTGGCCGAGGGCGGCCATGAGGGCGCCGTCGCCGATCACGGGCAGCTCACGGCCGTCGAGGCGGGCGGTCAGCTCGGGCCGCATCAGGTCGTCCTCGACGCCGAGCACCCGGCGCCCCTTGGACCGGATGACCCGGCGCCGTACGACGCGCCCGGGCTCCACCGCTGTGGCCCGGTAGAAGGGCGCGGCGGCGGGCGCCCGCCAGTCGATGACCAGCGGCGAGTAGTCCTCGTCGAGCACGCCGATCCGCCCGATGTGCAGGGTCTCGGCGATGTCGGCGGTGTTGTCGGGCCGGACCGCGCCCTCCGCGGGCTCGACGGCCGTGTACGCGCCGTCCGGGCCCTTCTTGCCGTCCTTGCCGAGCAGCAGGTCGATCCGCCCGAACAGGAAGTCCTCGAACTCGTTGTTCAGCCGGTTCAGGTGGATGCCCGCGCGGAAGACCTGCGCGTCCCGCTCGGCCAGCGCGCCGGGGGTGCCGACCTGGCCGCGCTTGGCCGCGTCGTGCATCAGGAACTCGGCCTCGTGGATCTTCTCCTCGAGCCGCCGGTACACCCGGTCCAGGTGTTCCTGTTCGATGCCGATCTCCCGGTCACGGACGGAATCCTGTCCGTCGTGTGCCGGGCCGACCGCGGACTGCTGAACCTGAGCGGCCACCGGGCCCCCTTCTGACGTGCTGGGCAGCCGTCAACCGTACGTCAAGGGGACCCATCAAAGCTACGGGGCGGCAGTTCCCCAGGGGCACGGGGAACTGCGCGACCAGCCACAACGAAGCCGCAGCCGACAACGGACAACACACATCCGGAATCGGCGGGGTCCGGGGGCGCAGCCCCCAAAGCGGCTACGCCTGCACCTGCACCAGCTTCTTGCCCTGGAAGGTCACGACCTCGAAGTGGTCGATCTCGTTGGGCTTGAAGGCCGCCGCGCCGCCGATGTAGAGCGGTTTCCTGGACTCCGGCGTCTTCCCGTCCGGGATGCCGTAGCCCCAGTTCGGCACGGACCAGGAGGACATCGTCACGCGCTGCCCGTTCTTCGCGACGAGCACCAGCGAGCACTTCAGCGGCCCCTTGGCGTTCTTCAGCTCCAGGACCGCCTGGGTGCCCCAGTCCTTCTGCTGCATCGCGATGGTGGCGCTGGTCTGGGACGCCGGGTCCGTGGCGGACTTCCTGTCGGGCATGGACTCGAAGGTGGTCTGCGCCGCGGACGCGGTGACCTGCCCGCCGCCCGACCCGCTGTTCACCGCCACCGCGGCCAGCGGTCCGGCGATGATCAGCGCGGCCGCCGCGGCGATCATGTAGAAGCTGCGGCGGCGCTTCTGGGCGCGCTTCTCCGCGACCTCGTCGACCAGCTTCTCCACCAGCCGCGGGCTGGGCTTGGCGGACAGCGACTCGCCGATCGCGGGGCTGCTGCCGGAGCCCGGCAGATCCGCCAGCGCGGCCAGCATCGGCTCCATCCCGGCGAGCTCGTCCAGCTGCTGGGCGCACCACTCGCAGCCGGCGAGGTGTGCCTCGAAAGCGGTTGCCTCGGCGTCGTCGAGAATCCCGAGCGCGTAGGCGCCGACGGTCTCGTGCTCGCTCGGCACCGGAGATCCCGAACTGGGGTTCATGGGGCCAGACATACCCGGACCACCCGTGCCGAATCCCTGCATCCCCCCGTATCCACTGCTCATCACGCCGTCACCCCCCGCTCCTCCAGTGCCAGCTTCATCGATCGCAGGGCGTAGAACACCCGAGAGCGCACCGTGCCGCTGGGTATGCCCAGCGTCTCGGCCGCCTCATTGACCGTACGCCCCTTGAAGTACGTCTCGACGAGTACCTCCCGGTGGGCCGGGGTCAGGTCGTCGAGCGCGTCCGACAGCGTCATCAGCCACAGCGCCTTGTCGATCTCGTCCTCCGCGGGGATGACCTCCAGCGGCGACGGATCGACCTCCTGCGGCCGGGCCTGCCGGCTGCGGTGGCCGTCGATGACGATGCGGCGCGCGACCGTCACCAGCCAGGGGCGTACCGAACCGGTCGCCCGATTGAGCTGACCGGCGTTCTTCCAGGCACGGATGAGCGTTTCCTGTACGACGTCCTCGGCGCGCTGCCGATCACCGGCGACCAGGCGCAGGACATACGCGAGCAGGGGTCCGGCGTGCTCTCGATACAGCGCACGCATCAGCTCCTCATCAGGTTCCGAGGGCTGTGAGGACATGCGATGTCGGGCCCTCGATCCACGTTCATTGGCCACGGCCGCATCCTTGCGCACGCCCACCTCCGGTGTCCGGGGGTTCCCCCAGTCGGTCGCTCGCCCACCCGTACGGAAGGAAGTGGCGCGGTGTTCAAACGGAGGTGACAGTTTTCTCGGGGGTGACGTGACGAGCGGGACATGCGACCACAATCCCACCACTTGATCTTCACATTTCAGACACGCGATCCGGGATGCTCGCCGATTCCCGTGTACAGGGCATCCAAACTCGGTGTTACGGAAATCACGCTCTCGCGAGCGCGGCCCGCCGCCGGTGCCGGGCCACCCGCTCCCGGTTCCCGCAGACCTCGCTGGAACACCACCGCCGGCGCCGCCCCCGGGAGGTGTCGACGTACACGAGCGGGCAGTTGTCCCCCTCGCACTCCCGGACGGCCGCCCGCACGACGGGATCGGTGAGCAGGTCCACGGCGTCCCGTGCGACGACCGCGAGCAGCCCGGCGCAGGTCGGCGGGTCGGCCAGCTCCCTGGTGAGTCCGCCGTCCGGACCGCGTACGGCACGCGGGGCGGGGGGCTCGGCGTGCGCGACCTCGTTGACCCGCCGCAGCGCCCTCTCGTACGACGACGTGTCCGGTGCGTGCGGGTTGCGCACCAACTGCCCGATGTGGGAGCGCAGTTCACGGAACCCCACCAGCCAGGAGGCGTCGGCCCGGCCGAGCGCCGTCCCCTCCGGCACGAGTCCCACCCCGCGGATCCACGCGCACAACACCTCGACGCCGTCCAGCCGTTCGGCCGGATGTGTGGTCGCGAGCAGATCGAGACAGATCCGTCCGGCGTCGAACCGCGGCTCGTACGGGGGTGTCGCCGTACCCAGTGCCATGTGCCTGTCACCGCCTAGGCAGGAAGCGTGGGGCTGTTCTCCGAGGGGCTCTCCCCTTCACAGTGCCCGCCCGGGGCCGCGGCCGGAACCCCTCGTACCGGCTGATCACCTCCCCGTCCGGCGCCACGCTGGGGATAAGGTCAACTCAGGAGATCAACAGCCCAGTTGAACACCGAATCAGGAGGATCCGATGGGTTCGGACGACGCCGACGACACCTACGGCAAGCTGCTCGCCCTGCTCGATGAGCACCAGGCGACGTATCGGGTGATCGAGCACGCCCCGGAGGGCGGTACCGAGGCGGTCAGCCGGCTCCGCGGCCACTCACTCGACCAGGCCGCCAAGTGCATCATCGTCATGGTCAAGATCGGCAAGAAGGAGAAGCGCCACGCGCTGGTGGTCGTGCCGGGGGACAAGCGGGTCGACCTGGGGGCGGTGAAGGCGCTCTACGGCGGCACCTACGCCTCCTTCGCCTCCCCCGACATCGCCGAGGAACTGGCCGGTTCCCCCAGCGGCACCATCCTGCCCCTGTCCTTCGACGAGCGGCTGGAGCTGATCGTCGACCCCGGGCTGCTGGTGCACCCGGAGTTCTACTTCAACGCCGCCCGGCTCGATCGGTCGCTCGCGCTGTCGACGGCCGACTACCGGTCCATCGCCGAGCCCCGCGTGGAGCCGGTGTCACTGGACTGACGGGGTGAGCGCCAGGGCCATGCCGAGGCCGACGAGCACCGTCCCGATCACCTTGTTCAGCACGGACTGCCGCCGCAGCAACCGGGTGCGCAGGCTCTGGTTGGAGAACAGGGTCGCGGCCAGCGCGAACCAGACCAGATGGGCGACGGACATGAACAGGCCGTAACCGATCTGCTGGGCGACCGGGGTATCGGCGCTGACCACCTGGGTGTAGGTGCTGAGTACGAAGAGCATGGTCTTGGGATTGAGCGCGTTCGTCAGGAACCCGGTGCGCAGGGCCCCGGCCTTCGAGAGGCCGCTGCCGTCGGACAGGTCGATGTCCACCTGGGCCTTGGTGATGAACGTCTTGTACCCGATGAACACCAGGTAGGCCGCGCCGATCAGCTTCATCGCGGTGAACAGGGCCGGAGTCCGCGACACCAGCAGGCCCACACCGAGCATGGTGTAGGTGACGTGGACCAGCACCCCGAGGGAAATGCCGACCGCCGCGAGGACCCCCGCGGTGCGTCCGTACAGATAGCTGTTGCGGACGGTCATCGCGAAATCCGCGCCGGGACTGATGACAGCCAGAATGGTGATGACCGCGACGGCGATGATCTGGCCCACTTGCCTTTCCCCGTTTCCTCGCTCGAACGACGTGAGACGTGCGGGGCGCCGACACGCGCCCCCCGCACACATGGTGATGTCAGGCCTTGTGACGGTAGGTGATCACCAGTACGTCACGCGAGGCGGGGGTCTGCGGATCCACCTGCTCGATGGGCGAGACGCCGTGGTAAACCCTTTCGTCGTTGACGAGGGCGACGTCCAGGACGTCGGACAGCGTGAATTTCGCCACCGGCTCCTTCTCCAGGTTGAAAATGGTGCTCTCGCCGCCGATGGCGTTCTTGCGGCCGATCATCGCCATCAGTACGAAGGTGACACCGTCCCGGTGAACGCCCTCGGGGGTGGGCTTGCCGATCTCCTCGCCGTTCACCTCGATACGGAACTGGTGCGCCTCGATGTGCCAGGCCGAGTAGGGAGCGAGGCGGCCGAAGACACCCGCCCCCAGCCGGACCAGGCCGTCCATCGTGTTGCCGCGGAGGATGTCGTCCTCGAACGGCTCGTAGTGCCGGGCGACCCCGCCGTTGAGGGTGTTGTAGTCCAGCGTCTGGTAGTGCGGCTGCCGAGGCTCCACCCGGTAGTCGTCTCCGGCGCGCGGCGCGCTCAGTGTGGCGTGGCGCCGGCGCCGGTAGCGGCCCCCGTCGGCCATGTAGCCGTCGAGCGGCATCCTGTTCCACGATTCGCGGAAGGCGTCCAGATCGTCCAGTGCGTTTTCGGACCGGGCCAGGAGCAGCTCCTTCACCCGGTCACCGGGGATCAGGTCGTAACTGTTCTCCGAGAGGGACTCGCATATTCCCTCAACCCCGGCCACGTACCGCGAAGACATTCTTCCCCCTTCACTTCCATGATCACTTACATTCTTGATCATGCAGTTCAGCAGGAAGCATGTCAACAAGTGTCCACGCGGCCCGGGAGGTGTTGGCGCGGCCGCAATATTCGGTTGAGTATTTTTCGGGAAAAACCCACTCGAAGGTGCGGCTCGATTTTGGCCGGATTATTGTGGCCGATTTTATCCGCCGCCCATTGTGCAGCATTGAACGAGATTCGTTTCTGGCCTGAGGCCGGGGCCCGGCTACGCGTCCGCGTACTTCGCGTCCGCAGCCGGGTCGAGGGCCAGGCGGTAGCCGCGCTTGACCACCGTCTGGATCAGCTTCGGCGCGCCGAGGGCCGTACGAAGCCTCGCCATCGCCGTCTCCACCGCGTGTTCGTCGCGGCCCGCGCCCGGCAGGGCGCGCAGGAGGTCCGCCCGGGGGACCACCCACCCGGGGCGGCGGGACAGGGCCCGGAGCAGGGACATGCCGGCCGGGGGGACCGGCTTGAGGTCGCCGTCCACGAGGACCGCGTGGCCCCGGATCTCCACCCGGTGCCCGGCGATCGGCAACGCGCGGGCACGGGCCGGGAGTTCCTGGCACAGGAGCTGGACCAGGGGGCCCAGGCGGAAGCGTTCCGGCTGGATCGTGTCCACACCGTGGGCCTGGAGGGGGAGCGCCGTCACCGGGCCCACGCAGGCCGGCAGGACGTCGTGCGCCAGGGCCGACAGGAGCTCCTCCAGCAGACCCCGGGTCTCCGCCCGGGAGAGCAGGGACGCGGCAGCGGGCGCGCTCGTGAAGGTCAGCGCGTCCAGGGAGCGGGAGACCGTCGCGTCCAGCAGGCGGTCCAGCGGGGTGACGTCCTCCGGGGGCATCCACCGGTACACCGGGACCGGGACGACCTCCGCCCCGCCGGCCCGCAGGGATTCGACGAAGCCGGGCAGCGGTTCGCCGTGCAGCTGTACGGCGATACGGCGGCCGTCGACGCCCTCCTCCAGCAGGCGGTCCAGGACCTCGGCCAGTGATTCCGAGGAGGGCGACCACTCCTCCGTCAGCCCGGCCGCGCGGATCGCGCCCTTGACCTTGGGGCCCCTGGCCAGGAGCTCGGCGCCGCGCAGCCCGCCGAGCAGCTGCTCGCCCAGGCCCCAGCCGTCGGCGGCCTCTATCCAGCCCCGGAAACCGATCGCCGTGGTGGCCACGACCACGTCGGGCACCTGGTCGATGATCTCCTTCGTCGCGGCGAGGAGCTCGCCGTCGTCGGCCAGCGGCACGATGCGCAGGGCCGGTGCGTGCAGGACGGCGGCACCGCGCCGCTGGAGCAGGGCGCCCAGCTCGTCGGCCCGGCGCGCGGCGGTGACGCCCACGGTGAATCCCGCGAGCGGACCGTGCTCAAGGGCGCCACGGGGCCCGGGGTGCTGCTCTTCGTCGTACATGGAGGCTCTCCTAGCTGGCCGGCGCGCGAATCGAGCCTGTCAACGGCGCGTGACAGGCTCGGTTCGGCTTCATTGCACCGGTGTTACGTCACACTTCCGCGTAGCTGAGCTGCGCCTTCGTCTCCGAAGCCGCAGCTTGCACCGCCTCGCGCGCCGGGCGGCGAAGGTATACGGCCCACGTCACCGCGAAGCAGACCCCGTAGTAGGCGAGGAAGGCGACGAACGCCCCGGTTCCGGAACCGTAGGAGAGGAAGGACTGGCGGAAGGCCAGGTTGATGCCGACCCCGCCGAGCGCGCCGACCGCGCCGATCAGGCCCATGGAGGCGCCGGACAGGCGCCGGCCGTAGAGCACCGCCGCCTCCCCCTCCAGGCCCTTGGCCAGGGCCTTGGTCTGGAAGATGCCCGGGATCATCTTGAACGTCGAGCCGTTGCCGAGTCCGCTGAGCACGAACAGCACCACGAACACGCCGGCGAACAGCGGCAGCGACTTCTGCTGGCTCGCGGCGACCAGGACGGCGGTGGCGGCGGCCATGGCGACGTAGTTCCACAGGGTGATGCGGGCGCCGCCGAAGCGGTCCGCGAGCCGCCCGCCGATGGGCCGGACCAGCGAGCCGAGCAGCGGGCCCATGAAGGTGAGGTACGTCGCCTGCAGCGGGGTCCGGCCGAACTGGTTCGTCAGCACCTGGCCGAAGGCGAAGCTGTAGCCGATGAAGGAGCCGAAGGTGCCGATGTACAGGAACGACATGATCCAGGTGTGGGCGTCCTTCGCGGCGTCCTTGGCCGCGCCGGTGTCGTTCTTCACCGTCGCCAGGTTGTCCATGAAGACGGCGGCGAGCACGGCGGCCACGACGATCAGCGGGATGTAGATGCCCAGCAGGACGCGCGGGCCGCCGCCGGCACCGATGACCGCGAGGGCCACCAGCTGGATCGCCGCCACGCCGATGTTGCCGCCGCCCGCGTTCAGGCCCAGCGCCCAGCCCTTCTTCCTCAGCGGGAAGAAGGCGTTGATGTTGGTCATGGAGGAGGCGAAGTTGCCGCCGCCGATGCCGGCCAGCAGGCCGACGACCAGGAACGTGGTGAAGGACGTGCCCGGCTTCATGACCGCGAAGGCCGCGATCGTCGGGATGAGCAGCAGGCTCGCGGAGATGATCGTCCAGTTGCGGCCGCCGAAGACGGCCACGGCGAAGGTGTAGGGGACGCGCACGACCGCGCCGACGAGGGTGACCATCGAGGTCAGCAGGAACTTGTCGGCGGGCGTGAGGCCGTACTCCGGGCCCATGAACAGCACGAGGACGGACCACAGGGTCCAGATGGAGAAGCCGATGTGCTCCGAGAGGACGGAGAACCACAGGTTCCGATTGGCGATCCGTTCCCCGGTCGCCTTCCAGAATCCCTCGTCCTCCGGGTCCCAGCGCTCGATCCAGCGGCCACTGCGACGGGTTGGGGCTGTTGGGGCTGGGGCTGTCATCACGCCTCCACGGGGGCTACGGCTGCCAGGTCTGCCGTCGACCTGCCATCGACTGACTCAGCCCGAAGGTAGGGAGGGCGCGTTTCCTGTCTGTGGCTGTGGGTGACCGGAAGGGAACGTTGCTCTCACTCTGCCGGGGACCGGTCGGTGAGGCCCGCTCACGGGTGCATGACACCGGCGTCGACGGCGGGAATCCATCCCCCGGCGGGCCGCCGCAGCCACCCCTGCTCCCCCGCGAGCTCCGCCGCCGCCCGGCGCAGCGCGTCCAGCCCGGGATGGACCAGCCCCTTGCGCCACACCAGGGAGACCGGCGACAGCGGGACGGGATCGACGAGCGGCCTGCGCACCGTGCGGGGCAGCGCCGGGAAGTCCACGACGGCCAGCACCGGATGCCGGTTCTTGGCCATGATCCGCACGAACTCCTCGTCCCCGACGGCCAGCGGCAGGGGCGCGGCGAGCCGGATGCCCCGCCCCTCGAAGAGCCGGGTCGCCAGGTCGGTCCACTCCAGGGTGCGCGGGTTCCCGGCACCGGCGTACACGGTCTCGCCGGCCAGCGCGGCCACCGGCACCTCGGCGCGGGCGGCCAGCGGATGGTCCTCGGGCAGGACGACGGCCATCGGCTCGTACCGCACCGGCTGCTGCTCCAGACCGGAGCGCAGCGCCGGGTCCAGGCCGGCGAAACGGCCGAAGGAGGCGTCCAGCCGGCCGGCCAGCAGCTCGGCGGCCGCCCCGGTCAGACCGCTCTCGTAACGGGCCATCAGCTCGCAGTCCGGGGCGAGTTCGCGGGCCCGGTGCAGCACCCGGCGGCCGGTGACCAGGCCCGCGGAGTTGAGGTCCACCAGCAGCGGGCGGGACCGGCCGGGGGCGAAGGCGGCGAGCAGGTCGTCCTGGGCGGCGAGGACCCGCCGGGCGTGCGGCAGCAGCCGTACGCCGTCCGCGGTCAGGGTCACCTGCCGGGTCGTCCGCACGAACAGCTCGGCGCCCAGCTCCCGCTCCAGCCGCCGTACGTCCCGGCTGAGCGCCTGCTGGGCGACGTACAGACGGGCCGCGGCCCGGGTGAAGTGCAGTTCCTCGGCCACGGCGACGAAGGCGCGCAGGAGACGGGGGTCCATGTCGGCGGGGGCGGGCATGACCGTGAACTTACAACGCACGTGCGTGAATCGGCACCGAGAAGGTGTTGGACCCCGTGATCCACTCGGGGCGAGGGTGAATCCATGCCTTCCGTCATGTCCAGGACCACCGGCACCTACCGCCGCCTCTTCTCGCTCCCCGGTGCCCGCGCCTTCACCACCGGCAACCTCCTCGCCCGGCTGCCCATGGGCATGTTCAGCGTGAGCGCCGTCGTGATGATCGCCGGCTCGCGGGGCTCCTACGCCCTGGCCGGTGCCGTCACCGCGACCGGTCTCGCGGCGACCGCGCTGGCCGGGCCCTGGGTCGCCCGCCTCGTGGACCGGCACGGGCAGGCCCGGGTCGCCGTACCGGCCACGCTCGTCTCCGTGCTCGGCAGCCTGGCTCTGCTGTTCTGCGTGCGCTACGGCGCCCCGGACTGGACCCTGTTCGCCGCCTACGCCCTCACCGCGGCCACCCCCAACATCGGCGGCCTGTCCCGCGCCCGCTGGGCCCATCTGCTGCGCGACGAGCCGGGCGCGCTGCACGCCGCGAACTCCTTCGAACAGGCCGCGGACGAGCTGTGCTTCATGCTCGGCCCGGTGCTGGCCTCCTTCCTCACCGGCACGTTCTTCCCGGAGGCGGGCACGCTCACGGGCGCGGGGCTGCTGTTCGCCGGCATGCTCCTGTTCACCGCCCAGCGGAGCACCGAGCCGCCGCCGCGGGCCCGTTCCCAGGCACCCTCGCCGCTGCGCAGCCCGGGCATCCCGCCACTGCTGGCCTGTTTCACCGCCACCGGGGCGGTGTTCGGCTCCATGGAGGTCGTCACGATCGCCTACGCCGACGCGCAGGGTCACCGCACGGCGGCCGGCGCGGTCCTCGCCCTGCAGGCGGCGGGCTCCTGTGCGGCGGGCCTGGTGTACGGGGCGGTACGGCCGGCGGGGGTACGGCTCGGCCACTGCCTGGCGGCGATGGCCGCGCTGATGACCCTGCCCTGGCTGGCCGCGGGCCTCACCGGTTCCCTGTGGGCACTGGCGGGTGCGCTGCTGGTGGCGGGGATGGCGACGGCTCCGACGATGGTCACGGCGATGACCCTGGTACAGCGCCGCACACCGGAGGACCGGCTCAACGAGGGGATGAGCCTGGTGGTGACGGGGCTGCTGACGGGGATCGCGTGCGGCTCGGCGACGGGAGGCTGGGCGGCGGAGCACCTCTCGCCGGCCTCCGCATACCTCGTACCAGCGGCCGGAGCCACGCTGGCGCTGGGGGTGGCTTCGCTCACCCGCGCAGGCGGCACGACCTTGAAGCCGACGGCGCTGCAGCTCCCTTAGGGGCGCGGGGAACTGCGCGAGCAACCCACCACCCGCCCGCACCCGGCAATGGCGACGCACCCCCACGGCGCTGCCCGACGCCAACGGCCCCGCCGCTGAAAGCGACGGGGCCGTTACATGGGGCTGAACCCCCGGAGGGGCCTCGTGGAGATGGCGGGAATCGAACCCGCGTCCAACGGTGCGGAATCAGGGCTTCTCCGTGTGCAGTCCGCTTCGCTTTTCTCGGCCCCGGCGATCACGCGAACAAGTCGCCGACGGGCCCAGTCACTGTTTGGTTTCCCTCTTCACCCCGTGACCGGGATCGAGGTTTAGTTCCCTAGCTGATGCCAGGATCCGGGTCGGGAACAGCCCCGGGCTGACACTTCGCAAGTCGCTACTTAGGCAGCGAGGGCGAAGGAATCGCGCTTGGTGTTGGCGATTATTTTTTTCGGCCTGTGGTTTACGAGATCATGGCCGCTTCCTCGACACGCTTCCCCTGCTTCGACAGCCGCTGTCGAAACCGATCATCCCCATGTTGATTTCTCAAGGTTCACACCGGGCGCTGACGTCCGGTGCTGGTGCCATCGTACGGGAACAACGCAGGCCCGTGCCAGCGTATTCCCACCGGCCGCGCCGCTAGCCCCGCTGCTTGCGCCGGACCGCCGCCATCGCGCGGTCCGCCTCGCGCCGGTCCTGCTTCTCGCGCAGGGTCTGGCGCTTGTCGTACTCCTTCTTGCCCTTGGCGAGCGCGATCTCGATCTTGGCGCGGCCGTCCTTGAAGTACAGGGCGAGGGGCACGATCGTGTGACCCGTCTCCTGGGACTTGGACTCCAGCTTGTCGATCTCCGCCCGGTGCAGCAGCAGCTTGCGCTTGCGGCGGGCGCTGTGGTTGGTCCACGTGCCCTGGCTGTACTCCGGGACGTGCACGTTGTGCAGCCACGCCTCGTGACCGTCCAGCTGCACGAAGCCGTCGACCAGCGAGGCCCGCCCCTGGCGCAGCGACTTCACCTCGGTGCCCATGAGGACCAGACCGGCCTCGTAGGTGTCGAGGATGTGGTAGTCGTGCCGCGCCTTCTTGTTCTGCGCGATCAGCTTGCGCCCTTTTTCCTTAGCCATAGTGCCGACCATTTTGGCACCACACCGGGGGTGCGCGTACAGCCGATTACGGGTGATGACGAGGGGCTACGACGCGTCGCCCAGCCCCGTGAGAACCGTCTCGGCCCGCGTCAGGGCCTGCGAGCCCGCCTCCAGGTCAGGGGTGATGCCCCGGCCGTCGACCGCGTGGCCGGAGGGGGTGCGGTAGTGGCCGACGGTCAGCTCGGCCACCGAGCCGTCGGGCAGGGTCGTCGGCATCTGGATGGACCCCTTGCCGAAGGTGCGCGAGCCGATCACCACCGCGCGGCCGCGGTCCTGCAGGGCCCCGGTGAGCATCTCGGCCGCGCTCATCGTGCCGCCGTCGACCAGGGTGACCAGGGGCCGGGTGGTGTCGCCGCCGGGGTCGGCGTGCAGGGAGCGCTGGGCGCCGTCGACGTCGTACGTGGCGACCAGGCCGCCGTCGAGGAAGGCGGAGGCGGTGTCCACCGCCTCGGTGACCAGGCCGCCCGAGTTGCCGCGCAGGTCGAGCACGATCCCGGCGTCGGCCGGGGCCCGCCGTACCGCGGCGCGTACGGCGGCGCCGGAGCCCTTGGTGAACGCGGCGATCCTGATGACGGTGACCCCGCCGGGCAGCCGGTGCACGGTCACGGCGTCGGTGGACAGGCGGGCCCGGTGCAGTGTCTCGGTCCACGCGCGCGTGCCGCGCTGCAGGCCGAGCGTCACGGCCGTACCGGCGGGCGCGTCCTCGGCGTCTCCGCGCAGTAAGGAGACCACGTCGGTGACCGGACGGCCGTCGACCCGCTCGCCGTCCACGCTGCGCAGCCGGTCGCCCGTGCGGATCCCCGCGGCGGCGGCCGGCGAGCCCGGCTGGACCTTGGTCACCTCGATCCGGCCGTCCCGCTCGCGCCGCGCCCACAGGCCGACGCCGGTGTAGCGGCCCTCGAGGGACTCCTGGAACTCCTGGTACTCGCCCTCGCTGTACACCGCGCCCCAGCGGTCCCCGCTGCGGCTGACGGCCCGCTCGGCGGCCTCCATCGGGGACTTGCCGTCGGCCATCGCCTCGGCGGCGGCCTTCTGCACGTCCTCGTGCCCGGTGGCCGCACCCTTCGGGGAGGAAGCGGCCTTCCGGGCGGACGCCACCGGTGCGGCGGCGTCGGGTTCCGGGAAGGAGCCGGTGGCGGCGCCGGTGACCAGGACGCCGGCGAAGACCAATGTCAGGGCGGCCCCGCGGCGGAAGCGGCGGGGCGGACAGAACAGGTCGTGGCCTGACATGGCGGTGAGTCTAGGACAACGCGAAGGGCCGTACGGGCGGATGCCCGTACGGCCCTCTTGGCATGCGTCACACCTTCAGGTACTTGCGCAGCGCGAAGAACGCCGCAAGTGACGGCATGAGAACGCTGGTTGCGAGGATCAGCGGCAGCTTGGTCAACACCGCGTCCCAGCCGACGAAGTTGATGAGGGTGAGGTGGTGGGCGAGGTCCATGCCGTGGTCGATGGTGAAGTACCGGCCGACCACCAGGGCCACGCAGGCGAGGCCGCCGCCGATGAGCCCGGCCACCGCGGCCTCGGCGATGAACGGTGCCTGGATGTAGAAGCCCGAGGCGCCGACCAGGCGCATGATCCCGGTTTCGCGCCGGCGGCTGAACGCCGAGACGCGCACGGTGTTGATGATCAGCAGCAGCGCGACGATCAGCATCATCGCCATCACGCCGAGCGCCCCGCGGTTCATCAGGTTCAGCAGCGTGAAGAGGTTGTCCAGGATGCCCTTCTGGTCCTGCACGGACTGCACACCGGCGCGCCCGTTGAAGGCGGACGCGATCACCTGGTACTTCTGCGGGTCCTTGAGCTTGATCCGGTACGACTCCTGCATCTGGTCCGGCGTCAGCGAGCTGGCCAGCGGGGAGTTGCCGAACTGCTCCTTGTAGTGCTTGTACGCCTCGTCCTGCGACTCGTACGCCACCTTCTCGACGACCGGCATCTTCTTCAGGTCGGCGAGGATCTGGTTCTTCTGGTCCTCGGTGACCGCGCCCTTGGCGCAGTTGACGTCCGAGTCGGCGTCGTGCTTGTTGCACAGGAAGATCGAGACGTTGACCTTGTCGTACCAATAGCCCTTCATGGTACTCACCTGGTCGCTCATCAGCAGCGAGCCGCCGAAGAGCGCCAGGGACAGGGCGACGGAGACGATGACGGCGAAGGTCATCGTCAGATTGCGGCGGAGACCGACACCGATCTCCGACAGGACGAACTGGGCGCGCATGGCGTCTTGTCGAGCCTTTCCGTCGTGAACTTGCTTAGTGCTGGTAGCCGTAGACGCCGCGGGCCTGGTCGCGGACGAGGCGGCCCTTCTCCAGCTCGATGACGCGCTTGCGCATCTGGTCCACGATGTTCTGATCGTGCGTCGCCATGATGACCGTGGTACCCGTCCGGTTGATGCGGTCGAGCAGCTTCATGATGCCGACGGAGGTCTGCGGGTCGAGGTTGCCGGTGGGTTCGTCGGCGATCAGCAGCTTGGGCCGGTTGACGAAGGCCCGCGCGATGGCCACGCGCTGCTGCTCACCACCGGACAGCTCGCCGGGCATCCGGTCCTCCTTGCCGCCGAGCCCGACGAGGTCGAGCACCTGCGGCACGGACTTGCGGATCTCGCCGCGGGACTTGCCGATGACCTCCTGGGCGAAGGCCACGTTCTCCGCGACGGTCTTGTTCGGCAGGAGCCGGAAGTCCTGGAACACCGTCCCCAGCTGGCGGCGCATCTGCGGCACCTTCCAGTTGGAGAGGCGCGCGAGGTCCTTGCCCAGCACGTGCACCTGGCCGTGGCTGCACCGCTCCTCGCGGAGGATCAGCCGCAGGAAGGTGGACTTTCCGGAGCCGGAGGACCCCACGAGGAACACGAACTCGCCCTTCTCCACCTCGAGGGAGACATCCCTGAGTGCGGGGCGGGTCTGCTTGGGGTAGACCTTGGAGACGTTGTCGAATCGGATCACGGATGCACCACGGGTCGCCGGGGGTAGATGAGCGTGACCATACGCGAACCGGGTGTGCAAGTGCAGTCGCAGGTCGAGGTTGGGTAAGGCTTGTACATTTTTGTACCGGCATCGGTGCCCGCCCGGCTCTCCCGGGCCCCGCGCACGCACTCCGTGAACCTGGCACAGTGGAGGGGGAACGTTCTCGTTCCCGTGGGCGTTGTACGAGTGATGGCCGGTGCGAGGAGGGCGAGCGCATGACGTACGACCGGTTGGTGTGCGCGAACTGCGCGGCGCCCGTGAGCGAGGGCCGGTGCCCGGTGTGCCGTGCCAACCGCGAGCGACTGCAGCAAGAGGGCTTCCTGGGCGGGGTGAACCCGATGGCGCTGATCGCACTGCTGGCGGTGCTGATCGCCGCGGTGGCGCTGCTGGCGCATCAGACGGCCTGAGGCCACCAGGCGTAAGAAAAGCTTCAGAAAAGCCGTGAGGGCCCGGAGCGTTGAGCTCCGGGCCCTCACGTCTGCGTGTCGGCGCGCTGCGTGACCGTACGGTTACGCGGCCGCGCCGCCCCGGCCGCCCGCCAGACGCGGCAGGACGCGGAAGCCGATACCGCCGGCGATCATCGTCGCGGCGCCGATGAGCAGGAACGCGGTCTGGCCGGCACCGGTCTCGGCGAGCTGCTTGCCGTGGCCCTTGTCCTGGGTCTGGGTGTCGGAGCCCGTGTCGGTGAGCTGCGAGGAACCCTGGTCCTGGGTGGCGGGGCCGTTGCCGCCGTTGGGCTTGTCGTTGTTGCCGCCGGTGGTGGAACCGCCGGTGCTGCCGCCTCCCGTGGTGGTGGAGCCGCCGGTGCTGCCGCCACCCGTGGTGGTGGAACCGCCGGTGCTGCCGCCGCCCGTGGTGGTGGAACCGCCGGTGCTGCCGCCGCCGGTGGTGGTGGTGCCGCCCGTGCCGTTGCCGCCACCGGTGCCGTTGTCGCCACCGGTGGTGGTGCCGCCGGTGCCGTTGTCGCCACCGGTGGTGGTGGTGCCGCCCGTGCCGTTGTCGCCGCCGGTCGTGGTGGTGCCGCCGCCGATGACGCCGCCGATGGTGACGTCACCGCCTGTGGTGTCGGTGCCACCGGTGGTGTCGGTACCGCCGGTGGTGTCGGTGCCACCGGTGGTGTCCGTGCCACCCGTCGTGTCGGTACCGCCGGTGGTGTCGGTGCCACCGGTCGTGGTGCCGCCGGTGCCGTCCGTGCCGCCGGTCGTGGTGCAGACGCCGAGGTCGCAGCCGCCGTCACCGCCGTCGGTGCCGCCGTTGTCGCCCTCGCCGTTGGCGTGCACGCCCAGGCTGATCGGGCCCGCCTGGACATCGATGCCCGCGGCGGAGGCCGCGCCGGCTGCGGTCAGTGACGCACCGGCCGCGATCACGGCGCCGGCGGCTATCCGCGCGACCCGGATCCGCGTCTTCTTCGTCATGTGGTTGCTACCCCCAGTAGCTGATCGTCAATGAGGCGGCGCCTGGGGCGTGCCGTGATCGACGGGAGGCAGCCGGTGACGAAGACCGCGTCAACTCATTCCCCCGGTTCACATGCGCCCCAAGGTACGCATGCCGCGCTTAACCCTTCCGATTTTTCAAAGCAACGTCAAGGCCGTTGCGGGCGCAATGTCCTTTCGGGGGCTGTTTGCGGCGAGTTGAAGCCTGTGAGTGTGATGTAAAACCCAGACAAAAGACAACTGCCGCCCCTCGGGCGGCAGTTGTCCTATGGGCTGTCAAGTCGACAAAGTTACTTCTCCTGCTGCTTGCGCCAGCGAATGCCGGCCTCCAGGAACCCGTCGATCTCACCGTTGAACACGGCCTCCGGGTTGCCCACCTCGTGCTCCGTCCGCAGGTCCTTGACCATCTGGTACGGGTGCAGCACGTACGAACGCATCTGGTTGCCCCAGGAGTTGCCGCCGTCGCCCTTGAGGGCGTCCATCTTGGCCTGCTCCTCCTGCCGGCGCCGCTCCAGCAGCTTGGCCTGGAGGACGTTCATGGCGGTGGCCTTGTTCTGGATCTGCGACCGCTCGTTCTGGCAGGAGACGACGATGCCGGTGGGCAGGTGGGTGATGCGGACCGCGGAGTCGGTGGTGTTGACGCCCTGACCGCCCGGGCCCGAGGACCGGTAGACATCGATCCGGAGATCGCTCTCGTCGATCTCGACGTGGTCGGACTGCTCGACCACGGGCAGCACTTCCACGCCCGCGAAGGAGGTCTGGCGCCGGCCCTGGTTGTCGAAGGGCGAGATGCGCACGAGGCGGTGCGTGCCCTGCTCGACGGAGAGGGTGCCGTAGGCGTACGGCGCCTGGACGGCGAAGGTGGTCGACTTGATGCCGGCCTCTTCGGCGTACGACGTCTCGATCAGCTCCGTCTTGTAACCGCGCTGCTCGGCCCAGCGCAGGTACATGCGCTGGAGCTTCTCGGCGAAGTCGGCGGCGTCGACGCCACCGGCCTCGGCGCGGATGTTGACGAGCGCCTCACGGGAGTCGTACTCACCGCTGAGCAGCGTCCGGACCTCCATCTCGTCCAGCGCCTTCCGCACCGCGGCCAGCTCGGACTCGGCCTCGGCACGGGTGTCCGGGTCGTCCTCCTCCTCGGCCATCTCGAAGAGGACGGCGAGATCGTCGATCCGGCCGCGCAGCGCCTCCGCCTTCCTGACCTCGGCCTGGAGGTGGGAGAGCTTGCTGGTGATCTTCTGCGCCTCGTCCGGGTTGTCCCACAGGGACGGCGCGGCCGCCTGCTCCTCGAGCAGGGCGATGTCTGCCCTCATCCTGTCGAGGTCCAGGACGGCCTCGATCGACTCCATGGTCGAGGAGAGGGACTTCAGCTCTTCGGATACATCGACGACTGCCACGCATCCAGCGTAACGGCTCCGCCGAGCACCGAGCCCCGGCCGGGTGTCCCCACCCCTGCCTCCCACCGGTCCCCCCTTGCCGACGGCCCCACACCGCGCGCCCCACACCCACCGAAGACGCTCCGCCCCCAGAAGTCCCCCCGCCCCACACCCACGGCCGCCCCCGCCGGCCGCCCCGGCCGCACCCGCACCCACACCCGCCGACGGCGATCCCGCCCCACCAGCGCGCCCCGAACGTCCGACGCAGGATCCACGCTCCCAGCGCGCCCCGCACGTCCGGCTGGCGCCAGCCGACCGCCCCAGCCGCACCCGCACCCGCACCCGCCGACGGCGATCCTGCCCCACCAGCGCGGCCCGCGCGTCCGGCCGACGACCCCGCACCACCAGCGCGCCCCGCACCCACAGCCGCCCCGGCCGCACCCGCACCCGCACCCGCCGACGGCGGTCCCGGCCCACCAGGGCCACCCGCACCCGGCGACGACGCCCGCACGGGTGGTGCGGGTGGGCAACCCGACCCGGAGGACCCCGACGCACCCGCACCCGGCAACGCGTCCCGAACGACCCGGAGGCACCCCCGCCCGCCCACCGGCCGGCCCACCGGCCGATCAGCTGGTGCGTCAGGGGGATGACGTGCTGTGGGTGCCCGACGGCGCGTCCGAGTCCCCGTCGGCGGACGCCAGCCACGCACCGACGCCCACGACAGCGGCCAGGACCACCCCGGCCACCCCCAGCGTCACCCGGCGCCGCCGCACCGCGGCCCGGTGCCGGGCCGACCCCGGCCGGGGCGCACCGGTGGCCCGGGGAACGCGCGCCGTCCCGTGGGCCCCGCCCGCCAGCTCGTCCGGCCCCGGCACCCTCATCGAGGTGTGCGTGTCGCGGTTGGAGTCCGGTTTGGCCCCGGGGACGAGGGACACCGCACCCCGCCGCCGTACCGGCTCGTCCCCCGGCGGAGCCGGCGGCAGCGACTCATCGGCGGCCTCCTCGGAGAGGTCCGGCTCGTCCACGTCCAGCGGCGGCATCCCGGCCAGCGTCGGCAGCTGCTCCCGCAGCCGCGCCGCCAGCTCGGAGGCGCGCAGCCGGGACGCGGGCGCCTTGGCCAGGCACTGCACGATCAGCTGCCACAGCTCCTCCGGGATACCGGGGAGGGGGACGACCGTCTCGGTGACGTGCCGGCGCAGGACCGCGCCCGGGTGGCCCCCGCCGAAGGGGGTGAAGCCCGCCAGCAGCTCGTACAGGACCGTCGCCAGGGCGTAGATGTCCACGGACGCGCGCGGCGGCAGGCCCTCGACGATCTCCGGGGCCAGATAGTCCGGCGTACCGATGATCTTCGTGGCCCGCGTCCGCTTGGGCGAGTCGATCAGCTTGGCGACGCCGAAGTCCGTCAGCAGCGCCGGATGCGCGCCGCCCGGCCCGAGCGGGCCCTGCATGTCGAGGAGCACGTTCTCCGGCTTGACGTCCCGGTGGACGACTCCGGCCGCGTGGGCCGCCGCCAGCGCGTCGGCGACGTCGGCGACGATCGCCACGGCCGCCTCGGGGGCCAGCCGCCGCTCGCGCTCCAGCCGGGTACGCAGGTCGGTGCCGCGCACGAGGTCCATGACCAGGGCCAGGTCGTTGCCGTCGACCACCAGGTCGCGCACGGTGACGATGTGCGGGTGCTCCAGGCCGAGCAGCGCGGTGCGCTCCTGGACGAAGCGTCCGACGAGCTCCTGGTCGGAGGCGAGGTCCTCGCGCAGCAGCTTGACGGCGACGGGACCCTCCGGCCCCTCGCCCAGCCACACCGTGCCGGCGCTGCCCCGCCCCAGGATCTGGTTCGCGGTGTACCGGCTGCCGATCTTCCGTGCCAAGACTGCTCCTACAGACGCGCGTTGTCGCGTGGTGTCGTTAAAACTACGCGTCCGGGGAGCCAACCTTCACCGCGGAGACGGAAATCACCCGCCAGATGTCGACAAATCCGCAAACTCGCGATCAGTTACCGCGAGTACACCGGGTCAGTTGCCGCCGCCCGAGGAGCCGCCCAGGTCCTTGACCCACTTGCTCACCTGACCGGCCCAGTGGCTCACCTCGTGCCAGTAGCTCCGGCCCTGGCCGATCCAGGTGTGCAGCGGGGTCAGCTCATAGATCAGCCAGCTCGCCACGACCAGGATGACGATCGTGAACAGGCAGCCCTTCAGACAGCCGAGTCCCGGGATCTTCATCGGATTGGCGCTGCGCCGGCGGGGCGCCCGGGGCTCACGGGCGGGCCGCTGCGGCTCCGGCGCGGGCGGCGCGTACCGCTGCGGCGCCTGCGGCGGGGCGTACTGCTGGGGCTGCTGCGGCGCGTAGCCGTAGCCCTGCTGGTACCCCTGCTGCCGGCCGCGCGGCTGCGGCTGCTGCGGGCGGGCCTGCGGGGCCTGCCGCGGCTGCTGCTGCGGACGGGCCACCTGCCGCTGGGGCCGGTGGCGCAGCGGGTCGTCCTCCGGGGACAGGTACTGGATCTGCGTCTGCTCGTTGCGGTCGCGGGCCGCGCGCAGCTGGGTCTGCCAGGGGTGCGGCTGCTCGGGCTGCTGCCCCTGCGGGCCGGTGTTCGGCAGCACCGCCGTCGGGTCGGCCGCGCCCGTGTTCGGCAGTACGGCGGTGGGGTCGGCGGCGCCGACGGGTCCGCCGGTGTGCGGCAGCACGCTGGTCGCGGCGTTCGGGTCGTAGGACCCCGCCGAGCCCTGGGGCAGCACCTGGGTGGGGTCGGCGGCGCCGGGCACGCCCGGGACGGCGGTCGGGGCCGGGTCGGGGGCCAGCAGCGCGCCCACCCCCTCGGCGGCGGCGATCTGCGCGGCGTTCGCGTGCACGCCGATGCCCTCGGCGACGACCCTGAGGCCGCGCGCGAGGTTCTCGGCGCTGGGCCGGTCGTCGGGGTTCTTGCGCAGGCAGCGCTCTATGACCGTCCACAGCGGGTCCGGGACGGTGGAGGGGCGGCGCGGCTCGGCGCTCAGGTGCTGGTGCAGCACTTCGAGAGCGGTGCTGCCGGCGAACGGCGGGCGGCCGGTGACCAGCTCGTACAGCAGGATGCCGGCGCCGTAGATGTCCACGGCGGAGGTCTGCGGGCGGCCCTCGGCGGACTCCGGTGCCACGTACGCGGGCGTGCCGACGAACTCCTGGGTGCGGGTCAGGCCCGGGGAGTCCGCGAGGCGGGCGATGCCGAAGTCGGTCAGCATCGGGTGCATCTGGCCCTCGTGCTGCCGGAGCAGCACGTTGGCGGGCTTCAGGTCGCGGTGGACGACGCCGTCGGCGTGGCTCGCGGCGAGCGCGTCGGCGATCTGCGCGGTCATCAGCGCGGCGGCGACCGGGGTCAGGGGCCCGTTCTCGCGCAGGTAGCGGTGCAGGTCGGGGCCGTCGACGAGGTCCATGACCAGCGCCAGCAGATCGCCCTCGACGACCAGGTCGCGGACCCGGACGATGTTCGGGTGGGTGAGGCGCAGCAGCACGGACCGCTCGCGCAGGAAGCGCATCACGATGTCCGGGTCGCTCGCCAGCTCCTCCTTGAGGACCTTGATCGCGACCGTCTCGCCGGGCTGCCCGGGTACGGCCGCCTCGGCGCCCGCGGTCTCGCGCTGGCGGGCACGCCAGACGGTGCCTGTGGCGCCGCGTCCGAGCGGCTCCTCAAGCAGGTACTTGCTGCCGACTGGCCGCACGTCACGCGCTCCCTGCTGCTTGCTGGTGCTTGCTTCGCTGCATTCCGGTTGTCGTTCCGGTTGTTCCGACCCACTGTAGTGCCGCCCCTGTGGGCACCACGTGTCGACGGAAAGACGCGCGTCCCGGTCTCCTGGTTGCCGGAGCCGGACGTGACCGATCTCAAGTGATCGCCGGTGCGGCACTGGTCAGGCACTTTTGGGGGCAGAGCCGACCAATCAAGATCACTTCTCTCCGGGTTCCGGGCGCGTTGTCGGTGGCAGGTGCGAGGATGCCTTCCAGTACTGGCCGACGTGCTCGTGTGGGGTGGGGGGAAGTCCGTCCCGCGCAGACCCGCGCAGAAGGGACCGCTGACGCCGATGCAGATCCGGCTGACCGTCGTAGACCCGCTGGGCCCGTCCCCGCAGCGGGGCCGTGCCGCGAGCCGCGACGTGCTGGTCACGGCGCCCACGGGCACGGACCTGGCCGCGGTCGCGTCGGCACTGGCCGGGGCGGTCACCGGGGAGGGCCGCGACACCGCCGGCTCCTCCGTCGTGCTCTACGCCGGCACCGAGCGGCTGGATCCACGCCGCTGCACCCTCGGCGAGCCCCCGCTGGTCGACGGCGCCGTGCTGTCCCTGGGCGCGCCCGCGGCCCCCGAGCCGCATCCCGAGCTCGACGACGCCCCCACCCAGCTGCATGTCGTCGCGGGTCCGGACGCGGGCGGGGTCCATCTGCTGCACGGCGGCCGGATCACCGTGGGCCGCTCGGCCGACGCGGACGTGCCGCTGGACGACCCCGACGTGTCCCGGCTGCACTGCGCGGTCACCGTCGCGGCGGACGGCCAGGTGTCCGTCGCCGACCTCGGCTCCACGAACGGCACGGCGCTGGACGGGGCGCGGGTGGGCGAGCGCCCGGTGCGGGTCCCTGCCGGGGGCTTGCTGCGGATCGGGGAGTCGGCGCTTCGGGTTGCTCCGTCCGGGGGGCCGGGGGCGCCGACCGTCCCCGACGGTGAGGGGTGCCTCCGGGTCGTTCGGGACGCGTTGCCGGGTGCGGGTGCGTCGGGGGCCTCGGGGTTCGGTTTCCCACCGGCACCACCCGTGCGGGCATCGTCGTCGGGTGCGGGTGGCCCTGGTGGGGCGGGATCGCCGGCGGCGGGTGCGGGTTCCGCCGTGGGCGGGCGGGGGGCATCGGCGGGTGCGGGGCGCGCCGGGGGCCCGGGATCGCCGGCTGCGGGTGCGCGCTGGACTCCTGGCGATGAAGTGCCTTCGGTGGATGCAGGTGCTGGTGGGGCTAGGGATGGAGTGCCCTCCGCGGCCCGTGGGGGCGGGTCGGCGTCCGGGCGTGGGGGGCGGAGTGCCTCCGAGGCGGGGCAGCACAGTTACGGGTCCGGTGGCTGGGGGACCTCCGGCAGTGGGGGGCAGGAGCATCGGCGGGGGGAGCCGGCGGTGGTGCCGGGGCAGGGCGGGGCGCCCCGGATCGAGAGCGCATCCGGTGCGGCCTTCAGCGGGGACACGCACGCGGGGCTCCGCGGCATCGACGCGCCGCAGGGCGCACGGCGGCGCGGGCTCGGTGCCTGGGCGCGCCGGCTGGCTGGTGGGCGTGGCGAACAGTCCGCCGGTCCCGAGGCGTACGACGGCACCGACGCCCATGCCGGCGCCGGCCCGGCCGTCTCCGCGTCGCAGCAGCAGGAGACCTGGCCGGATCCCGCCGCACTGCTGCTGACCGCGCTCGGCCCGGGGCCCCGGCTGTGGGAGCGGGGGCCCGGTCATCCGGAAACGCTGACCGTGCGGCTCGGCACGGCGGACCGGAGCGCGCCGGACGGCTCCGGTGTGCTTCCCGCGGTGCCCGTGACGGCGGCGCTGCGCGAGGCGGGCGCGCTGGGCCTGGCCGGGCCGCGGCCCCGGCTGTCGGGGCTGGCCCGTGCGGCGCTGGCCCAGCTGGCCGCGTTGCACTCGCCCGACCTGCTGGAGATCGTGCTGATCAGTGCCGACCGCTCCCGCCCGGTGGAGGAGCGCACGGCCGAGTGGTCCTGGCTGGGCTGGCTCCCGCATGTCAGGCCGGGCCACGGCCAGGACTGCCGGCTGCTGCTGGCCTACGACCGCGAGCAGGCGGCGGCCCGCGCGGAGGAGCTCCTGCGCCGGCTCGACGACCACGCGGCGACCGGCAGAACGGCAGCCCACCCCGCCCGGGTCCCGGCACCCGGTACCGCACACGGCGAGCCGACCGGCACAGCGACGCCCGGCGCCCGCCCGGGCACCGCTGGGACGCCGCGCAGGGGCGCACCGGCCCAGAGCCCGTCCGAGGCGTTCGGTGCCTCCGCGCACGGCACCGGCTCGGGTGCTGCCGCCCAGCCTTCCCCGTCGGGCACACCGGCCCAGGGCACCCCGACCGAGGCGTTCGGCGCTCCCGCGCAGCGCCCGGACGTCACCGCCCAGGGGAGCTTTTCCGGCCACCCCGGCACCGGCTCCGCCGTCCACGGCCAGGCCACCGGCCCCCATGGCGCCACCGCGGGGACCACCGGCACCCCCGCTCGAACCGGCTCCCCCGCCCCCGGACAAACCCCCACCGCCCCCACCCGCCGCCCCTCCTGGGCCAAGGAGGAGGGCGAGGTCGGCGGGGGCAGCGGGTTCCCCGGGCCCTGCACCGTCGTCGTCGTGGACGGCGATCCCGGCGGCGGCGCCCTGCGGGATGCCCTGGCGCGGCTTGCCGTGGCCGGGCCGCGGGTGGGGATCCATGTGCTCTGCCTCGCCGAGACGGAACCCGCCTCGCCCGCCTCCCCCGTGACGCGGACGTACGAGGCCGCGTGCGCGGTGCTGCCGACGTTCCGGCACTGCGGTGCCGTCGCGCTGCTCAGCGGGGATGTCGCGACGGCGCTGCGGCTGCTGCGGGTGGCGCCGGGCGGGCCCGTCGGACCGGGGACGCTCGCCGCCGTGGACGCCGTGTCCCTCGCCTGGGCGGAGCGGTTCGCCCGGGCGCTGGCGCCGCTGCGGCCGGACGGCCCGGTCGGCGAGCGGGACACGCGCGTGGCGGCACCGTTGCCGCAGTCGGCGCGGCTGCTGGACGAGCTGGGGCTGGCCCGGGCCACCCCGGCGTCGCTGATGGCTCGCTGGGCCGACGCGGCCGACGACACCCAGGCGCTGGGCGGCCGGGCCCGGGCGGTGCTCGGTGCCGGGCCGCGCGGGCCGCTCACCGCCGATCTCGTGGCCGACGGACCGCATCTGCTGATCGAGGGGCCCGCCGGCAGCGGCCGTACGGAGCTGCTGCGGGCCGTGGTGGCCTCGCTGGCCGCCGCCGAGCGGCCGGACCGGCTGGGGGTCGTCCTGATGGACGGGCGGGACGGCGTCGGGACGGGCGCGGGGCACGGCGAGGGCCTGCGGGTGTGCACCGACATACCGCATGTCACCACCCATCTGATCGCCAACGACCCCGTGCGCATGCGGGAGTTCGCCCAGTCGCTGGCCGCCGAGCTGAAGCGGCGGGCGGAGTTGCTGGGCCGGACCGACTTCGCGCAGTGGCACGCGGGGCGTGAGGTGTCGGGCCGGATCGTCGCCCAGCGCACGCCCGGCACCGCGAGCGGGGACATAGAGGCGCCGCCCAGCTCCACCCTGCGGCTGCGGCCGGGGGCGGCCGCACGGCAGCAGGCCGAGGCCGCGCCGCCGCTGCCCCGGCTCGTGGTCGTCGTCGACGATCTGGACGCGCTGGTATCGCCCCCGCTCGGCTCGCCGGGCCGGCCCGCCGCCGGTTCGGTGATGCGCGCGCTGGAGGCGGTGGCCCGGGAGGGCGAGCGACTCGGGGTGCACCTGGTGGCGGCGGCCGGGACCGGCGGTCGTACGGCGGAGACCGAGCCCGCGCGCCGGGCGGCCCTGCGGGTCGTGCTGGACGCTCCCCGGCAGGGGCCGGACGAACCGGCGCCGGGCCGTGGCCGGCTGGCGTACGCCGACGGGCGGGTCGTCGGTTTCCAGGCCGGCCGGGTGACGGGCCGGATCCCGCGCACCGCGACCCAGCGGCCCACGGTGGTCCCGCTGGACTGGCAGCGCATGGGCGACCCCCCGGCCCGCCGGCCCGTGCGGGAGCTGGGCAACGGCCCCACCGACCTGGCCCTGCTGGCGAGCGCGGTGGACCGGGCGGCCCGGGAGGTGTCGGCGGCTCAGGTGCCGTCCCTGCTGTAGCCGACAGCCCCCCTGTCACCGAAGCTGTAACCGGAGAACGACGCATACACCCCCGGTCACGAGCCGGTCACGATGCGCCGCTTGACACCGCAGGCGCTCTTGCCGCCTCCGAGCGGCCCGGCGTAGACCGGACCGCACGGGACAGTCTTCTTGACGTTCAACGACGTTCAACGGAGAACGACGAACGGGGAAGTGATGCGCAGCAGAAGCAGCAGCACCATCCGGACACACAGGACCGTCACCACACTCGCCGCGCTCCTCACGGGAGCCCTCGCCCTCAGCGCCTGCTCCAGCAGCGGCAAGGACACCAAGGACGGTGGCACGAGCGGCGGCCCCTCGCAGAGCACCTCCACCGTCGGCCTGCCCAAGCTGAACGGCGCGCACCTGGAGATCGCCGCCGTCTGGACCGGTCAGGAGCAGAAGAACTTCAAGCAGGTGCTGGCCGAGTTCGAGCGGCGCACCGGTGCGCAGGTCACCTTCGTGCCCGCCCAGGACCCGATCATCAACTTCGTCGGTTCCAAGATCGCGGGCGGCCAGCCGCCGGACGTGGCCATGCTGCCGCAGCCCGGCGCCATCAAGCAGGCCGTGCAGCGGGGCTGGGCCAAGCCGCTCGGCCCGGACGCCCTGAAGGAGCTGCAGAAGAACTACTCCCAGGGCTGGCAGGACATCGGCAAGGTGGGCGGCAAGCAGTACGGCGTCTACTACAAGGCCGCCAACAAGTCGCTGATCTGGTACAACGCCAAGGTGTTCGAGGGTGCGAACAGCAAGGAGCCGAAGACCTGGCAGGAGCTGCTGAAGACGGCACAGAACGTGTACGACTCCGGTGTCACCCCGTTCTCGGTCGGCGGCGCGGACGGCTGGACGCTGACGGACTGGTTCGAGAACGTCTATCTGTCCCAGGCGGGCCCGCAGAAGTACGACCAGCTCGCCCAGCACAGGATCAAGTGGACGGATCCCTCGGTCCGGCAGGCACTGACGACCCTCGCGCAGCTCTGGGGCAAGAAGGACTATCTCGCGGGCGGCCAGGACGGCGCGCTGCAGACGGAGTTCCCGGCCTCGGTCACCCAGACCTTCACCGGCGGCGACCAGCCGAAGGCCGCGATGGTCTACGAGGGCGACTTCGCGCAGGTCAACATCGGTGAGACCAAGGCGAAGGTGGGCACGGACGCGAAGGTGTTCCCGTTCCCGGCGGTCGGCTCGAGCGCGCCGGTGGTCTCCGGCGGTGACGCGGCGGTGATCCTGAAGGACTCCAAGGCGGCCCAGGCCCTGGTCACCTTCCTCGCCTCCCCGGACGCGGCGACGATCCAGGCGAAGCTCGGCGGCTATCTCTCGCCGAACAAGAACGTGCCGCTCTCGGCGTACCCGAACGCGGTGCAGCAGAAGATCGCCAAGGCACTGATCGCGTCCGGCGACGACTTCCGCTTCGACATGTCCGACCAGGCCCCGCAGGCCTTCGGCGGCACCCCCGGCAAGGGTGAGTGGAAGGACCTGCAGGACTTCCTGAAGAACCCGGCGGACGTGACGGGCACCCAGACGAAGCTGGAGAAGGACGCGGCGGCCGCGTACGGAAACGGGAGCTGATCCGGCGATGACGTCGGCAGCGACGGCCGGGGCCCCACCGGGTCCGGCCGCACCCCGCAGTCGTAGGAGCGTGACCGGCACCCGGAAGACCGTGGCAGCACTGTTCCTGCTGCCCGCCCTGGTGCTGCTCGGCGCGCTCGTGGTCTACCCGATCGGGTACTCGGTCATCCGCAGCTTCTACAACGCGAACGGCGACGGGTTCGCCGGCGCCGACAACTACAAGACCCTCTTCACCGACGACGGCATCCGCACCGCCCTGAAGAACAACGTGATCTGGGTGGTGTTCGCACCGACGGTCTCCACCGCGCTCGGTCTGGTCTTCGCGGTGCTGACCGAACGGGTGCGCTGGGGAACGGCGTTCAAGCTGGTCGTCTTCATGCCGATGGCGATCTCGATGCTGGCGGCCGGGATCATCTTCCGGCTGGTGTACGACCAGGATCCGCACAAGGGGGTCGCGAACGCGGTGTGGGTGGGGGTCCACGACACCTTCGCGCAGTCGTCGGCGTTCCCGAAGGCCCACCCGGGCCGTGAGTCGCCGCTCGTGCCCCAAGGCGGCGGCTTCGTCACCAAGGCCGCCGTGCACGCCGGGCAGCCGGTCGCCCTGCCCCTCGTCGGCGTGGCCCCGGACCAGATGCCGGACAGCGCGAAGAGGGCGGTGGCCGCCCGGCCCGAGCCCGGCAGGATCACCGGCACCACCTGGCAGGACTTCACGCGCGGCAAGGGCGTGGGACGGCTCGGCGCGCCCGACCCGTCCGAGCTGGGCTACGCCGGGATGCGGATCGAGGCGGTGAAGGACGGCACGGTGGTCGCCGCCACCAAGGCGGCCGGCGACGGCACCTTCACCCTGCCCGCCTCGGCCGACGGCGCGCGGCTGCGGCTGCCCGCGAGCAACTTCCGGGAGCCGTACAACGGCGTCGAGTGGCTCGGCCCCACGCTGGTCACCCCCGCGATCATCGGGGCGTACGTGTGGATGTGGGCGGGCTTCGCGATGGTGCTGATCGCGGCCGGGCTCGCGGGCGTGCCCCGGGAGCTGCTGGAGGCGGCCCGGGTGGACGGCGCGAACGAGTGGCAGGTGTTCCGCAAGGTCACCGTGCCCCTGCTGGCGCCGGTCCTCGCGGTCGTCACCGTCACCCTGATGATCAACGTGCTCAAGGTGTTCGACCTCGTCTACATCATCGCGCCGGGCTCCTCCCAGGACGACGCCGACGTGCTCGCCCTGGAGCTGTACCGCAAGGGCTTCGCGGAGAACCAGCCGGGCGTCGCCAGCGCGATCGCGGTGCTGCTGCTGGTGCTCGTGATCCCTGTGATGGCGTTCAACATCCGTCGGCTCAGGCGGGAGGTGCGGCGATGACCTGGCTGCTGGAGAAGATCAACGGCGGTCTGGTCCGCGCCTTCCTGATCGTCGTGGGCCTGTTCTGGCTGGTGCCGACGATCGGGCTGCTCGCCTCCTCCCTGCGCTCGCCGGAGGACATGAGCGCGAGCGGCTGGTGGAAGGTGTTCACCAAGCCGTCCCAGCTCACCTTCGACAGCTACCGGAAGCTGCTGGAGAACGGCGACATCACCCACTCCCTGTGGAACACCGTGCTGATCACGGTCCCGGCGACGGTCCTGGTGGTCGTGGTCGGCTCCCTCGCGGGTTACGCGTTCGCGTGGATGGAGTTCCCGGGCCGGGACTGGTGGTTCCTGGGCGTGGTGAGCCTGCTGGTGGTGCCGGTGCAGGTGGCGCTGATCCCGATCGCCGAACTGTTCGGGAAGATCGGCCTGTTCGGGAGCATCCTCGGCGTGATCCTGTTCCACACCGGCTTCGGTCTGCCGTTCGCGGTGTTCCTGCTGCGGAACTTCTTCGCGGAGATCCCGCGCGAGCTGCTGGAGGCGGCCCGTCTCGACGGCGCCGGTGAACTGCGGCTGTTCGCCCGGGTGGTGCTGCCGCTCGCCGGGCCGGCGATCGCGAGCCTCGCCATCTTCCAGTTCCTGTGGGTGTGGAACGACATGCTGGTGGCGCTGGTGTTCACCAAGTCCGGCACCCAGCCGATCACGGTCGCGCTGCAGACGCAGGTACGGCAGTTCGGCAACAACATCGACGTGCTGGCTCCCGGTGCGTTCATCTCCATGGTGATCCCGCTGGCCGTGTTCTTCGCGTTCCAGCGGCAGTTCGTGTCCGGGGTGATGGCGGGCGCGGTCAAGTAAGGGCAGTTCTCAGCACTCTTCAGAGGGGCGGGCCACAAGGGGGCCCGCCCCTCGCCGTTCACCCGCCGTCCCCCCGCAGTCCCCCACATGCCGTACGAACCGTAACCAATTCACTCCATCGGCCGTTTCCGGTCAGAAACCCCGCGCCGACCGACGACCCTTGGATGTCCCTTGCCCAGGTTCAGTGTCATTGTCCCCGCGTACAAGGTCCAGGCGTACCTCTCCGAGTGCCTGGACTCGGTGCTCTCGCAGTCGTACCCCGATCTGGAACTGATCGCCGTGGACGACTGCTCCCCGGACGCCTGCGGGGCGATCATCGACGAGTACGCGGACCGGGACGCGCGGGTGCGACCCGTGCACCTGGCCGAGAACCAGGGGCTCGGGCGGGCCCGGAACGCGGGGATGGCCGAGGCGACCGGTGACTACCTGGTCTTCCTCGACAGCGACGACACGCTCACCCCGGACGCGCTGCGCTCGATCGCCGACCGGATCAAGGAGACCGGCGAGCCGGACGTCCTGGTGTACGACTACGCGCGCACCTACTGGGACGGCCGGGTGGTGCGCAACCAGCTCGCCGGCCAGCTCACCGAGCAGAGCGCGGCGCCGTTCCGTCTGGAGGACCGGCCGGGGCTGCTCAGGGTGCTGATGGTGGCCTGGAACAAGGCGTACCGGCGGGAGTTCGTGGAGGAGCACGGCTTCACCTTCCCGCCGGGCTACTACGAGGACACCCCCTGGACCTTCCCGGTGCTGATGACGGCGGGGTCGATCAGCACCCTGGACCGGGTGTGCGTGCACTACCGGCAGCGCCGGCAGGGCAACATCCTCGGCACCACCAGCGCGAGGCACTTCGATCTGTTCGAGCAGTACGACCGGGTCTTCGCGTACGTCGAGGAGCATCCCGAACTGGCGTGCTGGCGGCCTGAGTTGTTCCGCCGGATGATCGACCACTACGCCACCGTGTTCACCAAGCGCGACCGGCTGCCGCGCGGCAGTCACGGCGAGTTCCTGCGCCGGGCGCGCGCCCACTACCGCCGCCACCGCGTCCCCGGAGCCCGGATGCGGCGCCGTGCCATCCTGGTCCGCTTCGGCCTGCACCGCACGTTCCGCGCGTTCCAGCTGGTCTCGGCCGTGCGCCGGCGTACGTTCAAGGCGGTGGTGAAGCTGGCCCGGGCCGTGCGGACCGGCGTGCTGCGGCTGCACTACCGGATCCAGTTGCGGCTGCCCGTGCGCGCCGACCGGGCGGTGTTCGGCTCCGGTGCGGGCCGGGGCCACGGCGGCGACCCGGGTGCCCTGGAGGAGGCGTTCCGCACCCATGTCCCGCACATCCGCACCGCGTGGATCGCCCGTCCCGAGCACCAGCACAGGGTCCCGCCCGGGCCGCGCCGGCTACGGCCCGGCACCGCCGCCTACTGGACGGCGCTGGCCCGCGCCAAGTACCTGGTCACCGACGACGTCCTGGACCCGGGCCTGCGCAAGCGCCCCGGGCAGATCCTGGTCCAGACCCGGCAGGGCACCCCGCTGGGGCACATGGGCCTGGACCTCCAGGAGCGCCCGGCGGCGGCCCGTGACACCGACTTCGCCCGGCTGCTGCGCGGCGTCGACCAGTGGGACGTCGTCCTGTCCGGCAACCGGCACTCGACCCTGACCTGGGAGCGCGTCCTCCCGGGCCGGTACCGCACCCTGGAGTACGGGTCGCCGCGCAACGACGTCTTCCAGCGGGCGACCTCGGCGGACGTGGCCCGGCTGCGCCAGTCGCTGGGCATCCCGGAGGGCGCGGTCGCGATCCTGTACGCGCCGACCTACCGGGACTATCTGCGCACCCAGCGTCCGCTGCTGGACCTGGAGCGGATCGTGCGCCGCCTCGGCCCGCGCTTCGTGATCCTGGCCCGCCCGCACCCCACCCGCGGCGGCCCCCTGGCCACGGGCGGCCGGATCGTCGACGTCGGTGACCATCCGAGCGTGCAGTCGCTGTGTCTGGCCTCGGACGCCCTCCTCACCGACTACTCGTCGATCATGTTCGACTACGCCAACCTGGACCGGCCGATCGTGGTGCACACCGGCGACTGGGAGGCGTACCAGGCGGCCCGTGGGACCTACTTCGACCTGCGTGCCTTCCCGCCGGGCGCGGTCGCGCGCAGCGAGGACGAGCTGATCGACATCTTCGCGACCGGGCACTGGTGCGGCTCGCGCTCGGCCCAGCTGCGGGCGGCGTTCCGGGAGCGGTTCTGCCCGTACGACGACGGACGCGCCGCCGAGCGGGTCGCACGGCATGTGGTGCTGGGCGGGTCGGGGCTGCCGCCGGTGGTGCCGCTGGAGCAGCGCAAGCCGGTGCCGTCGGCCGCCTGTGCGCGCTCCCCGCTGGCCACCGCCACCGTGCCGCAACCTTCCGGTTCCCTCCCCGTCACCGAGAGGCGCTGAAGGGCGTTGATCTCTTCGGGAGTTCCCGTGCCCCTCGGCTCGACGCGGCCGACCCCGAGCCGGCCGTCCACCTGGCGTCCGGCGGGGCGGCCCGGTCGCGGGGCCGGCCCAGGCCCTGTCGTCTGGACACGCCTCCGCACGACACGCGTCCGCAAGACAACAGAAAGAGCAGAATGCCCCGCTTCAGCATCATCGTCCCCTCCCATGGGGTCGTCGCCCGGCTGTCCCAGGCGCTGGACTCGGTTCTCGGCCAGTCCTTCGGCGATCTGCAGCTGATCCCGGTCTGCGACGCCCCCGACTCCCCGGCCGGCGCCGTGGCCGCCGGACACACGGAGCGGGACTCCCGGGTGACCCCGGTCCACTCGCCGCCGTCCGCCGGTCTGAGCGGGGCACGCAACGCGGGGATCCGTGCGGCGACCGGCGCGTATGTGCTGTTCCTGGACGGCGACGACCTGCTGCTGCCGGGTGCCCTCGCGGCGCTGGACGCCCGGCTGACCGAAACCGCCGGCGTCGACGTCCTCTACGCCGAGCACGAGCGCGCCCCCTGGTGGGAGGGCGAGCCGACCAACCCGGCCGCGCCGCTGTTCGCCGGAGCGCCGAAGGGTGCCTTCGCCCCCGCCGACCTGCCGGAGCTGACCGGCGTCCAGCTCCCGGCGTGGAGCGCGGCCTACCGCCGCGACTTCCTCACCGAGCACGAACTCGCCTTTCCCGACAGCCACTTCACCGACCTGGGCTGGGGCGGGCTGACCACGCTCGCGGCCGGGCGGATCGCGGTGCTGCGCCGGGTCGTGGTACGCCACCGGCTGCGCCGGCAGGGCAGCCGGCTGAACCTGCCGGGGCCGCACCAGCACGACCTGCTCGGCCAGGTGGAGCTCGTGCTGACCCGGGCCGCCGAGCGGGAGCTGCCCGCCGAGCGGACGCGCGCGCTCTTCGAGCAGCTGTTCACCCAGGTCCTGAAGACCGCGTCCCGGCCGGAGCGGCTGCCGTCCGGGCACCGGGCGTTCTTCCGCCGCGCCGCCCGCCTCTACCGGCGCCACCGCCCGGCCGGCTTCCGGGCCCCGGGCGGCAGCCTGGGCGTGCAGCACCGGCTGCTGGCGACCGGGGCGTACAGCGCGTTCCGGGCGCTGCGTGGCGCCAACCAGCTGGCCGTGCACACCGCCGAGAGCCTGCCGCGCCCGCGCGCGGTGCGCACCCGGCTGCGCTACGCCCGCGACCTGCACCGCCCGCTCGACGAGAACCTGGCCGTGTACTGCGCCTACTGGGGCCGGGGGTACACCTGCAACCCGGCCGCGATCCACGCCAAGGCCCGCGAACTCGCCCCGCACATCCGCTCGGTGTTCCTCGTCGAGGTCGGCCAGGCGCACACGATGCCGGAGGACGTGGAGTACGCGGTGATCGGCTCCCGCCGCTACTGGGAGGTGCTGGCCCGCGCCAAGTACCTGGTGAACAACGCCAACTTCGCCGAGGGCATCGTCAAGCGGCCCGGCAGTGTGCACCTGCAGACCCAGCACGGCACCCCGCTGAAGACGATGGGCGTGGACCAGTCGACGTACCCGGTGGTGGCCGCGCAGTCCGGCAGCTACACGAAACTGCTGGGCCGGGTCGACCGCTGGGACTTCAACCTCTCCTCCAACCGCCACTCCACCCAGATGTGGGAGCGCGCCTTCCCCGGCTCCTGGGAGGCGCTGGAGTACGGCTATCCGCGCAACGACGTCTACTACACGGCGACCGGCGAGGACGTGGCCCGCGTCCGGCGGGAGCTGGGCGTCCCCGAGGGCAGCACGGCCGTCCTCTACGCCCCGACCCACCGCGACCACCACACCGGCTTCGAGCCCGGCCTGGACCTGGAGGCGTTCTGCGCGGCGGCCGGCGAGGACGTGGTCGTGCTGCTGCGCGCCCACTACTTCTACGACCGGGGGCCGGGCCGCGGCGACGGCCGGATCATCGACGTCACCGCGCACCGCTCGGCCGAGGACGTGTGCCTGGCGGCGGACGCGCTGGTCACCGACTACTCCTCGATCATGTTCGACTACGCCAACCTGGACCGGCCGATCGTGGTGTACGCCGACGACTGGGACGTCTACCGGGAGACCCGGGGCGTCTACTTCGACCTGATGGCCGAACCGCCCGGACCGGTCGCGCGCACCCCTCAGGAGCTGGCCGCCGTCTTCCGGGACGGCTCGTACGCGGGTGAGCAGGCCGCGGCGCTGCGGGCGGCGTTCCGGGAGCGGTTCTGCGAGTTCGACGACGGCCGGGCCGCCGAACGCGTCGTACGGCGGGTGCTGCTCGGCGAGCCGCCGGAGGCTCTCCCGCCCGTGATCCCGCCGGCGCGGCGCGTCCCCGCCCCCGCCGCCGCGACCCTCGTGAGGAGCTGACCCGCCGTGCCCCGCTTCAGTCTGATCGTGCCCTGCTTCAAGGTGCAGGGCTTTCTGCGCGAGTGCCTGGACTCGGTGCTGCTGCAGTCCTTCAACGACTTCGAGCTGATCGCCGTGGACGACCGCTCCCCCGACGGCTGCGGCGCCATCCTCGACGAGTACGCCGAGCGCGACCCGCGCGTGAAGGTGCTGCACCTGCCGGAGAACGTGGGCCTCGGCCGGGCGCGCAACGCCGGGCTGCCGCACGCCACCGGCGACTACCTGTTCTTCCTGGACAGCGACGACACCCTCACCCCGGGCGCGCTGCGGGCGATCGCCGACCGGCTGGCCGAGGCCGGGGACCCGGACGTGCTGGTCTTCGACTACGCGCGCACCTACTGGTGGGGCGGCACCCGGCGCAACGCCCTGGCCGAGGTGCTCGCCGAGGCCGGCCCGGGCACCTTCACCGCGGACGAGTACCCGCAGATCCTCGACCTGCTGATGGTGGTGTGGAACAAGGTCTACCGGCGGGCGTTCGTGAAGGCGGAGGGCTTCGAGTTCCCGCCCGGCTACTACGAGGACACGCCCTGGACCTTCCCGGTCATGCTCAGCGCACGGCGGATCGCCACGCTGGACCGGATCTGCCTGAACTACCGGCAGCGCCGGCAGGGCAGCATCCTGTCCACGACCAGCCGGAAGCACTTCGACATCCACGACCAGTACGAGCGGGTCTTCGCGTTCGTCGAGCAGCGTCCGGAGCTCGCGCACTGGCGGCCGTACCTGCACCGCAAGATGGGCGAGCACTGCCTGGACATCCTGGCCAAGCCCGACCGGCTGCCGCCCGCCGACAAGGCCGAGTTCTTCCGGCGTACGCGTGAGATGTCGCGGCGCCACCGGCCGGCGCAGGGTGCCCCGGCCGACGGCGAGACCAGGCTGCTGGAGGGCTCCTGGACGGCGTACCGGATCAGGCGGCAGGCGGCGCGGGCCGGGCAGGAGGCGGCACGGCTGGCCGCTCTGGCAGGCGGCGCGGCCACCGCCCGGGCCCGCGCCGGCTGGGCGGCCGTGCACACGCTCCGTCCGCTGGACCCGCACCTGGTCGTCTACTCGGCGTCCTCGCACCGGGGCGTGCTCGGCGACCCGGCCGCCGTGTACGCCAAGGCCCGGGAGATCGCCCCGCAGCTGCGCGGGGTGTGGGTGGTGAAGGACGAGGAGAGCGCCGACCGGCTGCCGCCCGGGGTGGAGCACGTGATCGTGGGTTCCCGGCGCTATCTGGAGGTCGCGGCGCGGGCCACGTTCTTCGTGAACGACGTCAACTGGCCCGGCACGCTCGCCAAGCGGCCCGGCAGCGTGCACATCCAGACCCACCAGGGCACCCCGCTGAAGTACATGGGCGCGGATCTGCTGGACAAGCCGGGCGCCCGGCTCGGCTTCGACGTGCCGCAGATGCTGCGCCGGGCCGACCGCTGGGACTACAGCCTGGTCGCCAACCGCCACTCGGAGCTGGTCTGGGAGCGCGCCTACCCCTGCCACTTCACCTCGCTGCGCACCGGCAGCCCGCGCAACGACGTGCTGGTGAACGGCGCCGAGAGCGACTTCCGTCGGCGGTACGGCATCCCGGAGACGGACACGGTGGTGCTGTACGCCCCGACCCGCCGGGACTACCGCCGCAGCGGGCACGTGGACCGGATCGACCTGGACCGCTTCGCGGCGGACCTGAGCGAGTGCGTGGGCGCGGGGCTCACCCTGGTGGTCCGGCTGCACCCGTCACTGGCGACCGGTCCCGCGCGGGGCATGGGCCTGACCGAGCTGGACCGGCGCGGGATCCTGGTCGACGCGACCGACGAGCCGCGCGTGGAGGACGTCCTGCTCGCGGCCGACGTGCTGGTCACCGACTACTCGGCCGTGATGTTCGACTACGCCAACCTGGACCGGCCGATCGTGGTGCACGCCGACGACTGGCCCGCGTACACCGCGAGCCGGGGCGCCTACTTCGACATCACCGCCGAACCGCCGGGCCATGTCGCGCGCTCCTACCGCGAGCTGGCCCGGCTGTTCGCCTCGGGGTCCTGGCGGGACGAGGAGTCGGCGCGGCTGCGGGCCCGGTTCAGGGAGCGGTTCTGCGAGTTCGACGACGGCCGGGCCGCCGAGCGCGTCGTACGGACGCTGCTGCTGGGCGAGCCGATGACCGGCCCCGGCGCGGCCCGGATCCCGGGCCAGGCGGTGGGCCCGGGCGCGCTGGCGTCGGCGTAGGGCGCACGCCTCTAGGGTGCCGGCCCGGACCGGCACCCTGGAGGACGGATCTCCGGGGCCTACTCGATGACGAGGTCGACCTCGATGTTGCCGCGGGTCGCGTTGGAGTAGGGGCAGACCTGGTGGGCGGTCTCGACCAGCTTGCGGCCGGTCTCCGTGTCCACGGTGTCGGGCAGCTCGACGCGCAGCGTCACCTTCAGCCCGAAGCCCTCACCCTGCTTGCCGATGCCGACCTCGGCGGTCACGGCGGCGTCGCTGACGTCGACCTTGGCCTGCCGGCCGACGAGGCCGAGGGCGCTGCCGAAGCAGGCGGCGTAACCGGCGGCGAAGAGCTGCTCGGGGTTGGTGCCCTCGCCGTTGCCGCCCAGCTCCACCGGCGGGGCCAGCTTGAGGTCGATCCTGCCGTCGGAGGAGACGGCACGGCCGTCCCGGCCGTGGGTGGCGGTGGCGACTGCGGTGTAGAGCGCGTCCATGATGACCATTCCCTCTCGGGTGCGGGGTTCGATGTGACCACAAGTAGAGCACACAATTAAGTTGTGCACAACTAAATGGCTCGCAAGAGCTATCCTGGAGTCATGACCGCCTCGCCCACCGCCGCCGACTGGCTCCGCCTGGACCGCCAGATCTGCTTCTCCCTGCACGCCGCGTCCCGCGCCTTCAACGGCGTCTACCGCGTGATCCTGAAGGACCTCGGGCTCACCTACCCCCAGTACCTGGTGATGCTGGTGCTGTGGGAGCAGGGCGACCTGCCCGTCAAAGCGCTCGGCGAACATCTGCGGCTCGACTCCGGCACGCTGTCCCCGCTGGTCAAGCGGCTGGAAGGGGCCGGTCTGGTGCGCCGGGAGCGCAGCGCCGAGGACGAGCGCTCGGTATGGGTCCGGCTCACCGAGGAGGGCGCGGGGCTGCGCGAGCGGGCCCTGGAGGTGCCGCGCCGCATCGCCCGGGCGACCGGCTTCGGCCTGGAGGAGATCACCGAGCTGCGCGAACGCCTCGACCGGCTCACGACCGCGCTGGACGCGGCGGCCGTGACAGCGGGGCGCGAGGAGAACTAGCCGGCGCGGGCAGGGGCTTCGCGGGCAGGGGCTTCACGGGCTTGCGGACGTACAGCCGTACGGCCATGCCGCCCCGCAGCACCTCTTCCCGCCCGGTGAAGTACCGCCGCAGCACGGCGAGTTTGGCCCGCTCGGTGTGGTTGCGGGGGATCCAGCGCCCGGCGAGCAGATCCGGGTCCGCCACGACCCACACCCGGTCCAGCCGCGCCATCCGCCGCCGTACCTCCCGGGCCCCGGCCTCCCGCCCGTACAGCGTCCCCGACCCGGCGGCCCCCTCCCCCAAGGCCACATCCCGCGCGCCCCGGAACGCCCCCGGGTAGGTCAGAGCCACGTTCCGTGCGTGTGCCGGCAGGAACACCACGGCGTCGCCGGGCCCCAACTCCCGCGCCACGACCCGCGAAACAGCACCGAGATCATCGGGCCGGGCCCCGGGGTTCCGGTCCGCCCGGAGGAGGGGGAGCTGATGCAGGAACGCGAGGGCGACGGCGAAGACGCCGGCGAGGGCGACGAGGGGGGATCGCGACAGCGCGCGGGGCGGCGGCGAAGGGCACCTTTTCGGCCGCCCGTCCTCGCGTGCGGCGTTCGGCCCCGGTGAGCGGTCGTTCCCCGGCTGCGGCGGAGAGCACCTTCCCGGCCGGCCGCTCAGCCGCAGCCGCCCCACCACCCCGGCCACCCGCTCGGCCCCCGCCGCCACCAGCAACGGCGCCCCGCTCAGCGCGTACAGCACGTACCGGTCGACGTACAGCGGCGAGACCTGGGAGGCCAGCATCAGCACCGCGGGCGGCACCACGGTCAACGGCAACGCCACCCCCGCGAGGGTGATTTCCCCCCGCCGCCCCACCAGCCCGGCCGACCCGGCCAGCGCAAGGCCCAGACACACCGCGTACACCCCGCCCGAGGGCCCGAGAAACCCCCGCACCAGCCCTTCCGCCGTCACCACCGTGGGCCTCCGCAGCCATGCCACCTGCGCCGCCTGCCCCCGCGACACCACGGCCATCGGCACCAGCGACACCACGACCCCGCCCGCCGCGCACGCCCACCGGCGCCACACCCTCCCCCCGACCCGGGCCGACGCCAGCGCTCCCGCGTGGGCGCACAGCAGCAGCACCGCGAACTCGTGCAGCCAGCAGGTGAGGCCGAGGACGGCCCCGTACGCCGCCCAGGAACGCGCGGAACCGCAGCGCACGGCCCGGACGAGCAGCAGTGTCGCCAAGGCGGCCCCGGCGGCGACCAGGGCGTACGAGCGGCCCTCCTGCGCATAGTGGCCGGCCATCGGCGCGACGGCGTACAGCAGCCCGGCCCACAGCCCGACGCGCGGCCGGGACAGCCGGGTGCCGAGCGCCGCCACCAGCGCGGCCGTCCCCGCCGCCGCGCACACCGACGGCAGCCGCAGCACGACCTCGCCGGGATGGACGGCGAGGACGGTGTGCACGAGGAGGTAGTACAGGCCGTGCACGGCGTCCACGTCGTGCAGCAGCAGCCAGATCTGCGGCACCGTGCGCCGCCCGACCTGGAAGCTGACGGCCTCGTCGCGCCACATGCCGCCCCGGTCGAGCCCCCAGAGCCCGACCACGAGCATCACGAGCGCGGGCATCCCCACGGCGAGCAGGCGGTGGATCCGGGCCCGTCGACCGCGCGGCACGCGCCCCGCCCCGCCGGCCGGCGCGCCGGCTGCCGTCGCAGCCGCCCTGCGCGACTGCCGTTCCACAGGAAGCCCGACGTTCACCACGGCCCGCCCGATCTTTTGCGATTAGCCAACCTTTTTACAGTCATGACGGCGTATCGGCATGAATGGACCATCCGCCCCGCTTAGGCTCCCATGCGATGAACCGTCTCCGTGTCAACTCCGGTCCGGTCCCCGGCGTCACCGCCCTCTGGCTGGCCACCCGCGCGCTGATGCTGTGGCTGCTCACCCACGACAGTGCCCCGCTGCTGGGCGGGGGCACGGTGGCGCGTGAGGTGTGGTGGCTGTACGGCGACTGGTACGGCGTCCTCGCACACGGCTCGTTCCCGGCGCACGACACGCTGTGGCAGTACCCGCCGGGCGCCGGCGTGGTGCTGCTGGCGCCGCGCCTGCTGCCGTGGCTGACGTACTTCCAGGCGTTCGTGGTGCTCACGCTGGCCGTGGACGCGCTGGTCACGGCGGCGCTGACCCGCGCGGGCAGGCTTCCCGGGCGCAGCCCGCTCGGCGCGGTCCTGTGGACGGCCGGCCTGCCGCTGCTGCTGCACCTCCCGCTCGCCCGGTACGACGTCCAGGTCACCGCCCTGGCCGTGCTCTCGCTGCTGGCCGTGGGCCGCTCCCCGCGCGCGGCCGGGGTCTGGGGAGCGCTGGGCGCACTGGTGAAGGTATGGCCGGCGCTGATGCTTCTGGGCACGCCCCGGGGGCGGGATACGCGCCGGGCGTGGGGGTGGGCGGCGGCCGCCGGAGCCGTCGCCTTCGGCGCGCTCGCCGCGCTGTTCGACCACCCCCTGGCCTTTCTGCGGGAGCAGGGCGGGCGGGGCGTGCAGATCGAGTCGCTCGGCGGTACGGCACTGAACCTGGCGCGGCACGCCGGCTGGCCGGGCCGCGCGCGCTACCGGTACGGCGCCACCGAGCTGGTCGGCCCGCATGTGCAGGCCGTCGCCACCGTCTCCCTCGCGCTGACGGCGGCCGCGTTCGCGCTGCTGGTGCTGTGGCGGGCGCGGGCGCGGCGGTGGAGCGAGGCCACGCCGTTCGACGCGGCGCTGTGCGCGGTGCTGCTGTTCACGGTCACCAGCCGGGTGATCAGCCCGCAGTACATGATCTGGCTGCTCGGTCTCGCGGCGGTGTGCCTGACCTCGCGGCACACCAGCCAGCGGCCGGTGGCGGCGCTGGTCGTGGCGGCGGCGGCGCTGAGCGCCCTGGTGTTCCCGATGAACTACGGCGAGGTGGTCGACGGCACCTGGACCGGCTGTCTGCTGATGCTGGCCCGCAACGGGATCCTGGCGGGCGCGTCCGCGCTGTCGCTCTTCCGGTTGTGGCGTTCGACACATTCGAAGGAAAAGACCCTGCAAACAAGGGAACCTCGACCCGATTCCGGCCGTCTTCCGGACCGGGCTCTAAGTCTCTCTTAACAGGGTATTACCGAACATTTCTACGCTCCCGACCTGTGGACCCGATGCGATCAGACTCGACTGACACACCCGATACAGCAGGTACCGCCGATTCGCCGCGTCCGGCGCAGGTCGGTGTCGTCGTCATCGGCTACAACGACCTTACCCATGTGGGTGACGCCGTGCGTTCGGCGCTCGCGCAGGGACCGGCGGTCGCCGAGGTCGTCGCCGTGGACGACTGCTCCACGGACGGCAGCGCCGAACTGCTCGACCGGCTGGCCGCCGACGAGCCCAGACTACGGGTGGTGCACCGGGGCGAGAACAGCGGCGGCTGCGGCAGCCCGCGCAACGCCGGGATCGACGCGGTGACCACGCCGTACGTGATGTTCCTGGACAGCGACGACGTGCTGCCGCCCGGTGCGGTGGACGCGCTGCTGACGGCGGCCACCGAGGCGCGCGCCGAGGTCGCGAGCGGGCTGTGCGTCCGCCGGGAGCTGCCCTCGGGGCGCGAACAACCCTGGCAGGCGCCCCTCTACACGGCGCACACCGTCCTCGCGCGCCCCTCCCAGCGCCCGCGCCTGGTCCACGACACGCTGTGCGTCAACAAGCTGTACCGCACCGACTTCCTGCGTGAGCACGGCATCCGCTTCCCCGAGGGCCGCTTCCTCTATGAGGACATCGTCTTCACCTCGCGCATACTGGCCGCCGGCCCCCGCATCGCGCTCGTACCGGACCGCGTGTACGTGTGGCATGTGCGCCGTGCCGCCGAGCAGCTGTCGCTCTCGCTGGCCCGGGAGCACATCGACAACTGGAAGGCGCGCGTGGAGGCGTGCGCGCTGGCGTACGAGATCCTGCTCGGCGCCGGGCAGAAGGAGCTGGCGCGGGCGGCCCGGGCCAAGTTCCTCGACCACGAGGTGCGCATGTACGCCCGCGAGCTGGGGTTGCGCGACGCGCAGTACCGGAGCGCGTGGTGGGCGCACACCCGGGAGTACCTCGCGGGCTACGACGCCGCCGACTGGGAGCTGAACCCGGGCGCCCCGGGCCGGCTGCTGGCGCGGGTCGTCATGGAGTCGCCCGAACCCCGCGACCTGCCCCGGCTGCGCGAGCTGGCCGCCCGCCCGGCGCGCCTGCTGCCGCCCTACGCCAGCACCCCCGACGGTGTCCCCGTCTGGGCCGCCGACCTCCCCCAGGTCACCCTCACACCGTTCCTGACCCGCCCCACCGCTCTGCTCCCGGTGACGGTCGACGCGGAACTGCGGCCACGCGCGCGTGCCTCGCTGCTCCATCTGCGGCTGCACGAGCTGTACGGCAGGGTGGCCGAGGCGGGCCCGCGGGAGGCCGACGTGGAGTGGAGTTGCCGGGACGATGAAGAGCAGAGGCGGGGGCGTACGACGGTCCCGCTCACGCCCTCCGGCGCGGAGACCGAAGGGGAGACCGGCGCGGTGAGCTGGACGGCCGAGCTGCCCGTCGATCTGGCCGGGCTCGGCGCCGGTACCTGGGACCTGCGGCTGACCGTGCGCTTCGCCGACGGCGCGGAGCGGGAGGTGACGGCGCACGCCCTTGCGGGCGCCGGCCGGCTGCGCCGGCGCGCCGTCCCGAGCATCCGGCACGGCGTGCTCCTGGTGCAGCCGTACGCCACGCACTCCGGCGCACTGGCCGTACGCGTGGCGACCGGGGTGGGCGGGGTGGTGCAGGTGGCGCGCAACCGGCTCCGGCGCCTGCTTCACTGAGACACCCGCCGGTTCACACGGGACACCCGCCCCTTCACCGGGACACCCGCTGACCCGGCGGGACACCCACTGATTCACTGAGAGACGCCCACTGCTCCACCGAGCGGCTGAACGGGCCAACTGACGAGGAGACGGCCGCAATGACCTGGCTGATCACCGGCGGTGCCGGATACATCGGGGCACACGTCGTACGGGCGATGACCGAGGCGGGTGAGCGCACGGTCGTCTACGACGACCTGACCACGGGCGTCGCCGAGCGCGTGCCGACGGAGGTCCCGCTGGTGCGGGGCTCGGTCCTGGACGCGGAGCTTGTCGCCCGCACGCTCGCCGAGCACGAGATCAGCGGGGTCGTGCATCTGGCGGCGAAGAAGCAGGTGGGCGAGTCGGTGGAGCGCCCGCTGCACTACTACCGGGAGAACGTCGAGGGCCTGCGGGTCCTTCTGGAGGCGGTGACGCGGGCGGAGATCGGGGCCTTCGTCTTCTCCTCCTCGGCCGCCGTCTACGGCATGCCGGACGTCGACCTGGTGACCGAGGAGACCCCCTGCCGGCCGATGTCCCCCTACGGGGAGACCAAGCTGGCCGGCGAGTGGCTGGTGCGCGCCACGGGCCGGGCGACCGGCATGTCCACGGCGTCCCTGCGCTACTTCAACGTGGCGGGCGCGGCCGCCCCCGAATACGCCGACACCGGCGTGTTCAATCTCGTCCCCATGGTCTTCGAGAAGCTCACCGAGGGCGCGGCGCCGCGCATCTTCGGCGACGACTACCCGACGCCGGACGGCACCTGCGTGCGTGACTACATCCATGTGGTCGACCTGGCCGAGGCCCACGTCACCGTCGCCCGCGCCCTGGCCTCCTCCCCCGGCACCGACCTGACCCTCAACATCGGCCGCGGCGAGGGTGTGTCGGTGCGCGAGATGATCGACCGCATCAACGCGGTCACCGGCTACGACCGCGCCCCGACCGTCACCGCGCGCCGCCCCGGCGACCCCGCACGCGTCGTCGCCTCCGCCGCGCGCATCGCCACCGAGCTGGGCTGGCAGGCCAAGTACGACGTCCAGGACATGATCACCTCGGCCTGGGAGGGCTGGGTACACCACCACCCGGAGGCGGCGCGGTCGTAGGCTCCGCGGGATGAGCGGTCCCGGGATCCTCGAACGCGCGGCCGGAGCCGTGCTCGGCTCCGCCGTCGGCGACGCGCTCGGGGCGCCCTTCGAGTTCGGCCCCGAGGGCGCCTTCTCCGCCCGCTTCCCCCGCCCCGGACACGGCGGCGAGATGTGCGGGGGCGGCGGCCGGTTGCGCCGGCGCGGGCGGGCAAACCGCGCCGGCGCCACCGGCCGCGGCGCCCCGCACCCCGTCGGCACGGGCGACCGAAACGCCCCGTCACCCAGCCGCGGCACCCCGCCCCGTCCGGCTCACCCCGCCGTCACAGCGCCTTGAGCGCCCCCGCCGTGGCCCGGGCCAGGTTGTTCAGGTAGCCCTTGGGGAGCTTGGGGGAGCGGATGACCACCGCGCGCCAGTACAGCGGGCCGGAGATCAGGTCGAGGGCGAGGTCGGGGTCGACACCCGCGCGCACCTCACCCCGCTCCTCCGCCGCCGCCACGATCTTGCTGGCCACGCCCTCCTGTCCGTCCCGCAGGGCCTTCTGGAAGGCGTCGGCGATGTCGGGATTGCGGGCCGCCTCGGCCTGGAGGTCGGGGATGATCTGCGAGGCGACCGGATGGCGCAGGGCGCGGGAGGTGACCTCGTAGAGGAGGCGGAGGTCGCCCTCCAGGGAGCCCGTGTCCGGTACCGGCAGGCCCAGCACCGCCATCGCCGACACCACGTCCAGGACGAGATGCAGTTTCGAACGCCAGCGCCGGTACACCGCGGTCTTGCCCACCCCGGCCCGCCGCGCGATGCCCTCGATGGACATCCGCGCGTATCCCACGGCCGCGAGCTCCTCGAAGACCGCGGCCCGGATGGCCTCGGTCACATCCTCCCGGAGTACGGCGGCCCCGGCGGGGGTCCGGCGCGGACGCGTCGTCGGGTCGTCGGCGTTCGTCGTCATGACGCACAGCATAGGCCGTGACGACGATACGGTTGCGTTCCGACGTCGATTGGTTCTACGCTCGCCGTTGCGACGATACGGTCCCGTCCCGACGTAAGAGAACGTGAAGAGAAACGTAAGGAAACGTCGGACCGGTGACCGTGCGCCCCGGCAGCCGGCCGGGCCGCGGCACCCCCTCCCCCCGAGCGAAAGCAGCGGATGTGAGCCAGGTCCTCGACACACCGCCCCCCACCCAGGCCCCGGCCGACGACGACCTCGCGGCACTGGCCGCCCGGCACGGCCTGACGGTCAGCGGCGCCCGCCCCTCCCTGCCGGAGTACGTCCGCCAGCTGTGGGCCCGGCGCCACTTCATCACCGCCTTCGCCACCGCCAAGCTCACCGCCCAGTACAGCGAGGCGAAGCTCGGCCAGATCTGGCAGGTCATGACCCCGCTGCTGAACGCGGCGGTCTACTACTTCATCTTCGGCGTGCTGCTGGGCACCAAGAAGGGCGTCCCGGACTACATCCCGTTCCTGGTCACCGGCGTGTTCGTCTGGACGTTCACGCAGAGCTCGATCCAGGTCGGCACCCGGGCGATCTCCGGCAACCTGGGCCTGGTCCGCGCCCTGCACTTCCCGCGCGCCGCCCTGCCGATCTCCTTCTGCATCCAGCAGCTGCAGCAGCTGCTGTTCTCGATGGCCGCGCTGGTCGTCATCCTGCTCAGTCTGGGCGTGCCGATCTCCGTCTCCTGGCTGCTGGTGCTCCCCGCGCTGATCCTGCAGTTCGTGTTCAACGCCGGCATGGCGATGATCATGGCGCGGATGGGCGCCAAGACCCCGGACATCGCCCAGCTGATGCCGTTCGTCCTGCGCACCTGGATGTACGTGTCCGGCGTGATGTGGAGCATCCACTCGCTCACCAAGAAGGACCACCTGCCGCACGTCGTCACGGTCCTGCTCGAGACCAACCCGGCCGCGGTCTACATCGACCTCATGCGCTTCGCCCTGATCAAGAGCTTCCACGCCAAGCAGCTGCCCCCGCACGTGTGGCCGACGGCGATCGGCTGGGCGCTGGTCGCCGGCGTCGGCGGCTTCATCTACTTCTGGAAGGCTGAGGAGAGGTACGGCCGTGGCTGAGCAGACTCCCGGGAACCCCGAGAACCCCAAGAACCCCGAGCGCTCCGCGAACCCCGCGAACCCCGACGGGACCGCCGAGGAGACTCCCGACGAGCGCATGATGCGGGAGAGGCTCGAGCGTCTGTCCAAGGCGGAGAGGATCCCCACCGTCGTCTGCGACGGCGTCGACATCGTCTACCGCGTCAACGGCACCGGTTCCGGCCGCGGCTCCGCCACCGCCGCCCTCAACCGCATCCTGCGCCGCAAGCAGGCGGAGAAGGCGGCCGGTGTGCGCCGGGTGCACGCGGTGAAGAACGTGTCCTTCGTCGCCTACAAGGGTGAGGCGATCGGCCTGATCGGCACCAACGGCTCCGGCAAGTCCACGCTGCTCAAGGCCGTCGCCGGCCTGCTGCCGGTGGAGAACGGCCACATCTACACCCACGGCCAGCCCTCCCTGCTCGGCGTCAACGCGGCCCTGATGAACGACCTCACGGGCGAACGCAACGTCTACCTCGGCGGGCTCGCCATGGGCATGTCCCGGGAGCAGGTCAAGGAGCGCTACCAGGACATCGTCGACTTCTCCGGCATCAACGAGAAGGGCGACTTCATCACCCTTCCGATGCGCACGTACTCCTCCGGTATGGCCGCCCGGCTCCGCTTCTCCATCGCCGCCGCCAAGGACCACGACGTGCTGCTGATCGACGAGGCCCTGGCCACCGGTGACCGCAGGTTCCAGATGCGCTCCGAGGAACGGATCCGCGAGCTGCGCGCGACAGCGGGTACCGTCTTCCTGGTCAGCCACAACAACAAGTCGATCCGCGACACCTGCGAGCGGACGATCTGGCTGGAGCGCGGCGAACTGCGCATGGACGGGCCGACGGAGGACGTCATGAAGGAGTACGAGGCCTTCACCGGTGACAAGAGCGACAAGAAGGCCGCTGGTAAGAAGGCGGCGTAAAAGTTGTCGGAAGAGAAACCCCAGGTAACGGAACTTCCCCTTCCCTCCTGGGCGTCTCTTACTCCGACAGCGGTTATCCCTTTCATCCGCTTAGTGACAGTATGTTATGAAGGGGGCCAAAATCCACGACCCGAAGGAGTCCACTGCGATGCCCCAACTCAGCGTCATCGTCTACGGACCGAACGCACAGGGGCATCTGACAGAGTTGCTGGACTCTCTGGAGGCCCACCCGCTGTCCGACGCCGAGGTGATCGTCGCGGCGGTCGGTGACTGGGCACGGGAGGCCGCCGAAGGGCACGCCCCCGAGACGGTCGTCGTACCGCTGCCGGACGGCACCGGTGACGCGGCGGCCCGGGCCGCCGGCGCCGCCCGCGCCACCGGCCGCTGGCTGCACTTCGTCCACGCCAAGGACAGCCTGCCGGCCGGCGCCGCGCGGCTGATCGCCGAGCGGACCGCAGAGCTGGACGCCACTGACCCCGATGGCGTAACGGGCGCGGATATTCTGCTCGTCGACCACGTCACCACCACCTGGCAGACCGCCGGCACGCCCTCCCGCGACGGCCGGCTCCTCGCCGCCGTCGGCCGCGCGAGCCTGCCCCTGGACGAGGCCGCCGACCTGCTGCGCCTCACCCCGCTGCTCGGCAACCGGGTCCTGCGCGCCGACTTCTGGCGGGCCCACGAGGAGCGCCTCACCACCGACGACGAACCGCAGGCCGCCCACGCCGCCCTGCTGCTCGCCGACCGTGTCGCCTGCCTGAACCAGGCGGCGTACGAAAGCCGCGAACTGCGCCCCGAGAGCCTGCCGCCGCTCGCCCCCGAGGACCGGTTCGACCTGATCGAGCGCTACGAGTCGGTGCTCGCGCTCGCCAAGGACCGCCGCGCCGCCCGCGTGGTGCTGTACGACCTGATGATGCGCGACCTCGTGCGCACCTTCGCCGGGGAGAACCTGCCCGACGCGGTGGCCCGCGAGTTCTTCCGCCGCGCCTCCCTGGCCGCGGTCCGCTGGCGCCCCGAGAACCACGAGCACCCGGCGGGCGTGGAGGGCGTACGGCACGCCCTGCTGGAGGAGGGCGCGTACACCAAGTACCGTGCGTTCCAGGCCGCCAACCGCACCCGCCGCGCCGCCAAGAAGGCCGTACGGACCCGGAAGAAGCAGGTCGGCGCCAAGCTCCGCGACCAGCAGTACCGCCGCGCCCTGACCCGCCCGGTCGACCCGAACCTGGCCGTGTTCGCCGCCTACTGGGAGCGCGGAGTGGCCTGCAACCCGGCCGCGATCGCCGCCAAGCTCCGCGAACTCGCCCCGCACATCCACCCGGTGTGGGTGGTGTCGAAGAGCAACGAGGCCCTGCTGCCGCCCGGCACCGACCATGTGATCCCCGGCACCCGCCGTTACTGGGAGACCCTGGCCACCGCCAAGTACCTCGTCAACAACGTCAACTTCCCCAACGCGGTGGTCAAGCGCCCCGACGCGATCCACCTCCAGACCCACCACGGCACCCCGCTCAAGCGCATGGGCCTGGACCAGATGGAGCACCCGGCCGCCGCCAAGGGCCTGGACTTCGACGCCCTGCTGGCCCGCATCGACAAGTGGGACTACAGCGTCAGCGCCAACAGCCACTCCACCCGCATGTGGGAGCGCGCCTACCCGGCCCGCTACACCTCGCTGGACTACGGCTACCCGCGCAACGACGTCTTCTACTCGGCCACGGCCGCCGACGTCCGCGCCGCCCGCGAGCGCCTCGGCATCCCGCCCGGCAAGACGGCCGTCCTGTACGCGCCCACGCACCGCGACTACGAGGCCGGCTTCACCCCGCGCCTGGACCTCGCGGCCCTCGCCGACCGCCTCGGCGAGGACACCGTGCTCCTGGTGCGCGCCCACTACTTCTACGGCGGCGCCGCCTCCCCGCTGACCGGCCTGCGCCGCTCCGGCCGGATCATCGACGTCTCCTCCTACGACCCCGTCGAGGAGCTGTGCCTGGCCGCCGACGCGCTGGTCACGGACTACTCGTCGATCATGTTCGACTACGCCAACCTCGACCGCCCGATCGTCGTCTACGCCGACGACTGGGAGACCTACCGGACCACCCGGGGCGTCTACTTCGACCTCATGACCGACCACCCCGGCCAGGTCGCCCGCACCCAGGAGGAGCTGACGGAGATCTTCGTCTCCGGCGCCTGGCGTGACGAGAGCGCGGCCAAGGCACGGGCCGCCTTCCGGCGCCGGTTCTGCGAGTACGACGACGGCCGCGCCGCCGAACGGGTCGTACGACGGGTGTTCCTGGGCGAGCCGGAGGAGTCCCTGCCACCGGTGATCCCGCTCGAGGAACGCACCCCCGCCCCGACCCCCGAGGAGGCCTCGGCATGACCACCCCCGACGTGACGGTGACGGTCATCGTCTACAACGACGCCGCCCGCCTGCCCCGGGCGGTCGCCTCGCTGCGCGCCCAGACGCACGCGAACATCGAGATCATCATCAGCGACGACCACTCGACGGACAACACGCCCGAGGTGGCACGCCGGCTGGAGGCGCAGGACGACCGCGTCCGCTACCTCCGCCTGCCGGAGAACAGCGGCGGCTGCAGCGCCCCGCGCAACCGGGCCATCGACATCGCCCGGGCGCCGTATCTGATGTTCCTCGACAGCGACGACGAACTGACGCCGCGGGCGGTCGAGCTGCTGCTCGCCGCGCACCGCGAGCGCGAGGTGGACTTCACCATGGGCGCGGTGCGCCGGCACCGGGTGGACACCGGCCGCCGCACCACGTGGATGCCGCACCTCGTCGCCGAGCGCCGCACGGTGGAGGGCATCGACGCGGACCCCCGCCTGCTGTTCGAGCACCTGTCGACGAGCAAGATGTACGCGCGCTCCTTCCTGGACCGCCACGAACTCCGCTTCCCGGAGGGCATCCACTACGAGGACCAGCTGTTCTCGGCGCAGTCGTACTGCCTGGCGAAGGCGTTCACGATCATTCCGGACCCGGTGTACATCTGGTACATCGACCCGTACGCGGCGGCCGCGGCGGCCTCGATCTCCAACCAGCGGCACAAGGTCACCAACGTCCGCGACCGCGTCCATGTCCAGCGCCTGATCGACGACTTCCTGGTGGAGAGCGGACACGCGGGGCTGCGCGAGGACAAGGACTACAAGTTCCTCAAGCACGACTTCCGGATGTACGCCGGCGACCTGCCCTACCGGGACGAGGAGTGGCTGGCCGCCTTCGCGGACATCATGAACCCTTACCTGGACACGCTGTCCGACGGCGCGTACGTCCGGCTGCCCCGGCAGGAGCGGGTGGTGCTGGAGCTGCTGCGGGAACGCCGGCTGGACGAGCTCGGGCTCGCGGCACGCGGGCTCGGGCATCCGGTGGCGCCGCGGCAGGTCACGGCCGACGCGACGGGAGTGCCGTACTGGGGCGACAGCGTGCCCTCCTCCGACCGCGGACGCCGTGAACTGGCCGTGTCCGACCTGGAGTTGGACACGCGCCCGTTCCCGAGCGCGCTCTTCCGGCACGAGATCGTCGAGCTGACGCCCGGCCGGGGAGCCTCCCTCACGCTGGCCATCCGCACGTACGACCCCGGTCTGCGTCTCCCCGTCGGCCCGCAGCGCGCCGGTCTGATCCTGTCGCCGGGCAACCGCCGCATGACGGTGCCCTTCCGCCTGGACCCGGTCAGCCCCGGCGTCTTCGAGGGCACGGTCCACCTCGACCTCACCGAGGCCCCGCTGCCCCTGCAGGGCTTCGCGGGCGTACGGCACCCCCTGGTCCGCCTTCAGCAGCAGGGCCTGGCCAACTCCGGTCTCCTGCTGGCCCCTCCGGACTTCCCCACCCTCACCGCCCGCATCGAGTACCGCTCCGGCGCGACCCCGCACGAGCTCACCGTCGAACCGGAGGGCCGCAACCCCGGCCGCCTGCAGCTCCGCTGGATGCCGGTGGGAGTCACGGCCCGCGTCATCCGCCCGGTCGTGCAGAAGGTGGCCCGCCCGAAGGTCCGCAAGGCGGCGAAGCTGCTGTCGAGCGTGCTGCGGTAAGAGGCGGCCGGTTCGAAGCGCCGTTCCGCTTGAGGGGCGTGGGCGACTGCGGGTCCGTGGGAGGCGAAGCGCCGTTGCACTGACGGCACATGGCCGACTGCGGGCCCGTCGTGGCTGGTCGCGCAGTTCCCCGCGCCCCTTCGGGGGCGCTGCAGTGCCGTCGGCTTCCTAGTGCCGCCGCCGCTGCGCGCAGTCGTGCCGCTGGGGGCGGCACGGGTGGGCGCAGCGGCACCCCGCAAGCGCGGGCGAGCGAAACCCCCGTTGGCCGGCCGCGGCTCAGGGCAGCACTCGGTACAGGACCTGGGACGCGGGGCCGACGGTCACCTTCCGAAGACCCGGTCCCGCCAGGCTCTTCGGACCCACGACCCACTTCACGTCGTACTCCCGCAGGATCCCGGCCCGGTCGGCAGAAGAGGTGCCCGCGGCGAAGTACCGCTCAACCGCCGCCTCCCGCCGCCCGGCGTCCTTCAGGAACACATCCGGATACCCCGGCGCCACGGTGTACGCCCCGTACGCGGGGATCTGCCGCGCCGGAGTCGTCCGAGCCATCACCACATCCCCGTACTTCACCCACGGTGTGATCCAGTGGTACCCCACCCACGGCGTCCGGTACTTCGCGGCGACAGCGGAGGGCAGTGCGGCACGGCCCGTCACATAACCGAGCGTCCCCACCTGCGTCCACGCCCCGACGGCCAGCGCGGCGCCCAGCACACACGCCCAGCCCGCCCGCACCGCCCGCCGCCCGGCCGAGACGACCTCCAGCGCGGCCGCGAGCTGCGCCGGGATCAGCGCGGCCGGCAGGGCGCGGCCCCAGGAGTAGTGGCCGGACAGCCCGCCCGCGGCGAACACCAGCACGCCCAGCAGGAAGAACAGCACCAGCGGGTCCCAGCGGTCGCGGCGGAGACGGAGCACCAGCGCCGCCACCCCGAGCAGCACCAGGCCGAACCGCGCGGCCAGGTCCTCGTACAGCGGCTTGTGGATGGCCTCCAGGTCCGCGCCGGCGGAGAAGAGGGAGAAGAAGTCGTAGTACGGCCACAGCCACAGCAGGAGCATGCCCAGGGCGAGCGCGGCGGCCAGCCGCAGCAGCACCGGGCGGGCCGGCCGTGCCGCGATCACCATCGCCAGCGCGCCCAGTGAGGCCACGACGCCGGTGAACTGGTGGCACAGCAGGACCAGCGCCCACAGGACCCCGAGCCACAGCCACCTTCCCCACGCGGCCTCCTCCCGCGTCGCGCGCGTGACCCAGGCCCAGAAGTGGAAGGTGAGGCCGAGCGCGAAGACGCTGGGGTACGACACCGTCAGCGCGAGGGAGTTCAGGCCCAGGAAGCCGGACCAGTTGAACAGCAGCGGGCCCCAGAGGAAGAGCAGGCTGAGGAGGGCCAGGGCGGGGGCGGCGCGGTGGGCGCTGAGCGTGCGGACGTACCGCCAGACCCCGGTGACCAGCAGGGACAGGCCGGCCAGCGCCGCGAGGCGCAGCACCACGAACACCGACAGGCCGGTCACCTTGGCGACCAGGCCCAGGACCAGCATCCACGGCGAGTAGTAGGGGCTCGGCGTGTCCGCGTCCACCAGCGGGTTGCCCGGATGGAACAGGTTGTGGCTCAGACGCTGGACGGTGGCGGCGTGCATGCCGAGGTCGCCCGCCCAGGGCAGGCGGACGATCACCAGGAGCAGCAGCACCACGACGAGCGCGGCGGCGGCCTGCGGCAGCGCCCGGCCGGCCCGCGCGGCACCCTGCGGTGACTGTGTGCGGCTCACCGGTTCGATGTCAGACGGTGCGGTGTGCATCCTGCTGGAACACCCAAGTGCGGTAGACGAGGAATCGGAAGGCGGAGGCGAGCACGATCGACAGTGCCTTCGCCACATTCGATGCCAGCACGCTGTGCAGGCCGAAACCGTGGTAACCGACCCAGAACAGGCCGATTTCCATCACGACACCGAGGCCGCTGAAGACGAAGAACAGGATGATCTGGCTGCGGGTGCGCGAGGACCGGTCTCGATAGGCGAAATAGCGGAAACCCACGTAATTGGTCACCATGGCGATACAGCTGGCCAGGACGGTCGCCGTCATCGCCTGCCAACCCAGGCCGTGCAGCAGCAGGTTGAAGATCAGGAAATTGACGAGGACGCCGCTGCCGCCGACGATCCCGAATTTCACGACCTCCAGCACGACACGCGTGACGGGCCGCCGGGCCGGAGCCGGAGCCGGCGCGGGTGCTGGTGCCGGTCGGGTCTCGGTGAGTTGAACAGTCACACCGCAGACCCTATCCGACGGCCATCGATTAGCAGGAAACGGTAAAATCGTTGAACTTTTTTGGCTAATCCTCGGCAAGAAACGGAACGCCCCGGGCCGGTTCGTCGTCGGCCCGGGGCGCTCACACCGTCGTACGGCTGCGCACTCGCTGTCGTACGGCTACGAATGCGTGCGCAGCAGCGTCCGCATCGTCCGCATCGCCACCGACAGGTTGGCGAGGTCGAAGGTCTCCGAGCCGCGGATCTCCTCGAGAGTGGTGCGCGCCCGGCTCAGGATGGGCGCGTTCCGCTGCTCCCAGGCCTCGAACCGCTGCTCGGGCGTGGACGTGCCGTTTCCGGCCGCGAGGACGTCAGCGGTGAGCCCCGCGTGCGCCGCGTACAGGTCCTCGCGGATGGAGGCGCGGGCCATGGACTGCCAGCGGTCGTTGCGGGGCAGCTCGATGATGCGGTCCATCAGCTGGGTGATGCTGAGCCGGTCGGCGAGGTCGTAGTAGACCTCGGCGACGTCCAGCGGCTCCTTGCCCATGCGGTCCGCCACCGACACGATGTCGAGCGCCGGGAAGGCGGAGGAGAAACCGGCCACGCGCGTGGCGAGTTCGTCCGGGACACCGGCCGCGGACAGCTCGTCGTACACGTGCTGGTACCACTCCAGGTCCGCGCCCTTGAGCAGCTTCGGCAGCTCCTGCCAGACCCGCTCGACCCGCTCGGCGAAGAACTCGACCGTCTCGGCGAGCTGCAGCGGCTGCGGCCGGTTGTTGAGCAGCCAGCGCGTGCCACGCTCGACGAGGCGCCGCGAGTGCAGCCGGATCCGGGTCTGGACGGCGGCGTCGACCTTGTTGTCCAGGGCCTCCACCGCGTCCCACACCGGTGCCGAGCAGAAGATCGCGCGGGCCGCGGTCTGGGCGCGGACGATCTCCTCCAGGGAGGCACCGGTCTCCTCGCGCAGGCGGTGCAGATACGTCGTACCGCCCGTGTTGACCGTGTCGTTGACCAGCACGGTCGTGGTGATCTCGCGGCGCAGCGGGTGGTTGTCGACCGCGTCCGCGAACCGCTCGCGCAGCGCCGTCGGGAAGTAGGCGTGCAGCAGGCTGCGCAGGTACGGGTCGTCCGGCAGCGAGGTGTGCAGCAGCTCCTCGGCGACCGTGATCTTCGTGTACGCCAGGACGACGGCGGTCTCCGGGCCGGTGAGCCCCTGCCCCTGGGCGAGGCGCTCGCGGATCTGGCGGTCGGTCGGCAGGAACTCCAGCGCCCGGTCCAGGTGGCCCTCGCGCACCAGGTGGCGGATGAACCGCTGCTGGGCGTGGAGCATGTCCTTGGCCTGGAACAGGGCGTTGGCGATCGCGGTGTTCTGTGCGTAGTTGTTGCGCAGGACCAGCGCGCCGACCTCGTCGGTCATCTCGGCGAGCAGCTTGTTGCGCTGCTTGACGGTCATGTCGCCGTCCGCGACCAGGCCGTTCAGCAGGATCTTGATGTTCACCTCGTGGTCGGAGGTGTCCACGCCCGCGCTGTTGTCGATCGCGTCGGTGTTGATCTTGCCGCCGTGCATGGCGAACTCGATCCGGCCGAGCTGGGTCAGGCCCAGGTTGCCGCCCTCGCCGACGACCTTGACCCGCAGGTCCTTGCCGTCGACCCGGATGGCGTCGTTGGCCTTGTCGCCGACGTCCGCGTTCGACTCGACGGACGACTTCACGTACGTGCCGATGCCGCCGTTCCACAGCAGGTCGACCGGCGACTCCAGGATCGCCTTCATCAGGTCGGCCGGGGTCATCTTGGTGACCTTGCCCTCGATGCCGAGGGCCTCGCGGATGTGGGCGTTGACCGGGATCGCCTTGGCGCTGCGCGGGAAGATCCCGCCGCCCGCCGACAGCAGCTCGGTGTTGTAGTCGGCCCAGCTGGAGCGGGGCAGCTCGAACAGCCGGCGGCGCTCGGCGTACGAGGTCGCCGCGTCCGGCGTCGGGTCGATGAAGATGTGCCGGTGGTCGAAGGCGGCGACCAGGCGGATGTGCTCCGAGAGCAGCATGCCGTTGCCGAACACGTCACCGGACATGTCACCGATGCCGACGACCGTGAAGTCCTCGGACTGCGTGTCCACGCCCAGCTCACGGAAGTGCCGCTTGACGGACTCCCAGGCACCGCGCGCGGTGATGCCCATGCCCTTGTGGTCGTAACCGGCCGAGCCGCCGGAGGCGAAGGCGTCGCCGAGCCAGAAGTTGTACTTCTCGGCGACCCCGTTGGCGATGTCCGAGAAGGTCGCGGTGCCCTTGTCGGCGGCGACGACCAGGTAGGTGTCGTCGCCGTCGTGCCGGACCACGTCCTGCGGCGGCACGACCTCCCCGGCGACCATGTTGTCGGTGATGTCGAGCAGGCCCGAGATGAACATCTTGTAGCTGGCGATGCCCTCGGCCAGCCACGCGTCCCGGTCCACGCTCGGGTCCGGCAGCTGCTTGGCGACGAAGCCGCCCTTGGCGCCGACCGGCACGATGACGGTGTTCTTCACCATCTGCGCCTTGACCAGGCCGAGGATCTCGGTGCGGAAGTCCTCACGCCGGTCGGACCAGCGCAGGCCGCCTCGCGCGACCTTGCCGAAGCGCAGGTGCACGCCCTCGACCCGCGGCGAGTACACCCAGATCTCGTACGCCGGGCGCGGCGCCGGGAGGTCCGGGATGGCCTGCGGGTCGAACTTCATGGAGACGTAGTCGTGCGGCTCGCCGCCGTGCGCCTCCTGGAAGAAGTTCGTGCGCAGGGTCGCCTTGATGACGGTGAGGAAGGACCTGAGGATCCGGTCCTCGTCCAGGCTCGCCACCTGGTCCAGGGCCGCGTCCAGCTCCTCCAGCAGGGCGTCCGTGATCTCCAGCCCGGCCTTCTGCCGGTCCGGCGACATCCGCGCCTCGAACAGGGAGACCAGCAGGCGGGTGGTGTGGACGTTGTTGCGGAGGGTGTCCTCCATGTAGTCCTGCGAGAAGGTCGAACCGGCCTGCCGCAGGTACTTGGCGTAGGCGCGCAGCACCATCGCCTGCCGCCAGGTCAGCCCGGCGCTCAGCACGAGCGCGTTGAAACCGTCGTTCTCCGCCTTGCCGGTCCAGGTGGCGGCGAAGGCCTCCTGGAAGCGCTCGCGGGCGTCGTCGGCGAGGTGGTCGCCGCTGACCGCCTTGGGCATGCGCAGACCGAAGTCGTAGATCCAGGCGGTCGTGCGGTCCGCGCAGCGCAGCTCGTACGGCCGCTCGTCGGTGACCTCGACACCGAGGCGGCTGAGCACCGGCAGCACCTTGGAGAGGGAGACGGTGCCGCCCTTCTGGTAGATCTTGAACCGGCGCTCCTCCGGCCCGGCGCCCACCGGCTCGTACAGGCTCAGGCTGAAGGTCTTGTCCTCGCTGAGCTGCTCCAGGTGGACCAGGTCGGCGACCGCGGCGCGCGGGGTGTGGTCGGCCTTGTAACCCTCGGGGAAGGCGTGGTTGTAGCGGCGCAGCACCTCGGCCGCGCGCTCCTCGCCGCACTCGGCGGTGAGTGCCTCGGCGAACGCGTCGGCCCAGGACCGGGCGGCCTCGACCAGGCGGGCCTCGATCCGGTCCTTGTCGGCGTCCGACAGCTCGGGCAGCACGGTGCCCGGCGGGACACGGACGACGAAGTGCAGCCGGGAGAGGATCGACTCGGTGTTCCAGGCGGTGAAGTCAACGCTGACGCCGCCGAGCTCCTCCTTCAGGATGTCGATGATCCGCAGCCGGACACCGGTGGTGTAGCGGTCGCGCGGGAGGTAGACGAGGGCCGAGTAGTAGCGGCCGTACTCGTCCTGGCGCAGGTAGAGCCTCAGGCGCCGCCGCTCCTGCAGATACAGGACGCTGGTCACGATGGACTGCAGCTCGGCGACGGGTGTCTGGAACAGCTCGTCGCGCGGGTAGGTCTCCAGGATCTGCAGCAGGTCGCGGCCGTCGTGGCTGTTCGGCGAGAACCCGGCGCGCTCGAGGACCTCGTCCACCTTGCGCCGGATGACGGGCACCCGGCGGACGGACTCGGTGTAGGCGGCCGAGGAGAACAGACCGAGGAAGCGCCGCTCCCCGACCACGTTCCCGTCCGCGTCGAACTTCTTGACGCCGATGTAGTCCAGGTACGACGGCCGGTGCACGGTGGCCCGGCTGTTGGCCTTGGTCAGCACGAGCAGCTTGTGCTCGCGGGCCTTGGCGCGGGCGTCCGCCGGCAGCCGCTCGAAGGAGGGGCTGACCGGGTGCTCCTCGTCCTCGGCGTGGTGCGGGTCGGAGCGCAGGATGCCCAGGCCGGTGCCGGGCACGGCGGCGAGCGTGTCGTCCTCGCGCAGCTGGTACTCGCGGTAGCCGAGGAAGGTGAAGTGGTCGTCGGCCAGCCAGCGCAGCAGCTCGCGGGCCTCCTCCACCTCCGGCGAGGGCAGGTCGCCCGGGGCGGGCTCGCTCGGCAGCTCGTCGGCGATCCGGGTCGCCGTGCTCCGCATCTTCTCCCAGTCCTCGACGGCCTCGCGCACGTCGGACAGCACGCGCAGCAGATCGGCGGTGATCTGCTTCAGGTCGGCGCGGTCGGTCTCCCGGTCGATCTCGACGTGGATCCAGGACTCGAAGTACGCGTCGTGCGGCAGGTCGCCGCTCGGCGGGGTCGGCAGGACCTCGATCAGCTTGCCGGTCAGGTCGCGGCGGACCACGAACTGCGGGTGGACGACGACATGGATGCCGCGCCCGCGCCGGGTCAGCTCGTTGGTGACCGAGTCGACGAGGAAGGGCATGTCGTCGGTGACGACCTCCACGACCGAGTGGCTGCAGGTCCACCCGTTCTCCTCGACGGTCGGGGTGTGTACCCGCACGTTCGCCGTGCCCTGGGGGCGCATCTCGGCGAGACGGTAGTGCGAGACCGCGGCGCCGAAGACGTCGACCGGGTCGCGGTCGGTGAGGTCTTCCGGGGCGGTGTGCAGGTAGTAGCGCTGGAGGAACGCGAGCACGGACTCGCTGTCCGGGGTGCCCGGGGAGCCCTCGCCCTCGGTCCCGGTCGGTAGATACCCCCCGACCGGGCTGTTCTCAGCTACCCGGGCAGCCCTCTCGAGCAGCTCGGCCTTGGCTTCGTCCAGCTTGGTCTGCATTGTCCTCTGACTCCTGTCGCGCGCCGTTGCGTGACGTAGAAGGAAGTACGGTCTCTTTCCCACCGGCTCGACGCCACGGCCCGGGGTGTCCGGTCCGTGTCGACGCTATGCCGCGAGGTGAGATGAGCGGGGGGAATTCGGCCATTCTCGACACGCCCGTCGGGTGTGACGCCGGTCTCGGCGCCGTCGTGTCCAGGGGTGTCCTCGGCGTCCCGGAGGCTCCTACGGCCCCGTCCCGCCCGCGAAGACCAGCGACCGCCGCCCGGTCACGGAGGTGTTCCGTGCAACCCGGGCGCAGGGCAGGAGCAGGATCGCCCCCGCGGGATATCGCGCTGATCACGCCACAAGGCTATCGCTCCTTACCGGGGGCCCGTCATGAGCCGTATGTGTACAAAACCGAGGGGTGAAGTTTGACGTTCTGCACAGGGGTGGGCCGGGGCGTGGTGACGTATTCGGTCGGATGGGGGTACGTGGCGTTTGGGAGGGCGGCGGTGCGGGGTGCGTGCGCCTGCCGGAGCGGGGGGCGGGCGCCCGTCCTGTGGCGGCGGGCGTCCGGTCGCGCCGGCGGGGCCCCGACCGCAATCTGAGAAGAGGGCACCCTGCCACCAGGTGAGGCCCCGGCGCGAGGCCCCGGCGCTCGCCCGAGGGGGGCCGGAACCGCGACGGCCCCCCTTGGCAAGCACGCCCGGTGTTGGCACGTTGCCCAGGGACAGTGCGTCCCGCCCAGGAGTGCAGGAGCACCCAGCACCGGAGTACCGGAGGAGCCGACATGCCCGCGAAGATCCTGATCGTCACCGGCGACGCGGCGGAGTCCCTGGAAGTCCTCTACCCCTACCAGCGCCTGCGCGAGGAAGGCTACGAGGTCCATATCGCGGCCCCCTCCCGCAAGACCCTCCGCTTCGTGGTCCACGACTTCGAACCCGGCTACGACACCTACACCGAGAAGCCCGGCTACACCTGGCCCGCCGACCTGGCCTTCGCCGACGTGGACCCCGGCGAGTACGCGGCCCTCGTCATCCCCGGCGGCCGGGCCCCCGAGTATCTGCGCAACGATCCCGAACTCCGCAAGATCCTCAAGGCGTTCTTCGACTCCGACCGGCCGGTCGCCCAGATCTGCCACGGCCCGCTGCTCACCGCGGCGATCGACAGCCTGCGCGGCCGCCGGGTCACGGCGTACCCCGCGCTGGAGCCGGACATGCAGGCGGCCGGAGCGAGCTTCCAGGACACCGAGGCCGTGGTCGACGGCACCCTGGTCTCCTCCCGGGCCTGGCCCGACCACCCGGCCTGGATGCGCGAGTTCCTCCAGGTACTGCGCTCGAAGGCGCCGGCGAGCTGAGCAGCGGCCGGGGGCGTCTCAGCGGTGCCTGTGCCGCTGCGGGCAGCCACTGGAACCGGATACCCGTGCCGCGGGCACCTCACAAGCCCCGCCCCGCCGCAGCACAGGGCACCCGCACCGGCACCGGACCCCAAGAACCCGGCGCCCCCGGCTACGCCGCTATTCGCTCCGCTTCCTCCACCGCCTCGGCCAGCGTGTCCACCACCGGCACCCCCACTTCCTCGAGGCTGGCCCGGCTGTGCGACCCCCCGGTGTACAGCACCGCCCGCGCCCCCACGCCCCGCGCGGCAACCGCGTCATCCGCCGCGTCCCCGATCACCACGGTCCGCGCAGGCTCCACGACCCCGCTCAGCGCCTTCAGATGCCGCACCATGTGCGCGGCCTTGCTCCCCCCGGACGGCCCCGTACGCCCGTCGACCCGCAGAAAGTGCGCCTCTATCCCGAACCGCCGCACGAGCGGCACCAGTTCGTCGTGCCCATACATGCTGAGCAGCGACTGGCTGTGCCCCGCCGACCGCCACCCCATGAGCAGCTCCTCCGCCCCGTCGGTCAGACGGCACCGTGCCCGGTGCTCGGCGTAGTACCGGTGGAAGACCTCGTCCATCAGCTCCCACTCGGCATCGGTCGGCAGCCGGCCGAGCAGCCGCTCGTAGAACTTCGGCACCGGCACGCAGTACAGCGACCGGTACTGCTCCAGCGTGATCGGCGCGAGCCCCAGCTCGGCGAAGGCCGCGTTCGTCGCCCCGATGATCGCGTCATTGTCGTGGAACAACGTGCCGTTCCAGTCCCAGACGATGTGCGCGCTCCCGTTCATCCCCATGCCAGAAACCGTACCCGCCCCCACTGACAACGCGGCCGGCCGACGTATCCGCGCAGGTCGGACCGGGTCAGGCGAGTCCGACGAGGTTGGGGATCTCCTGCGTGGCGTACCACAGCAGCTCATGATCGTCCGCGCCGTCCACGACGAACTGCGCGTCGTCGTCCCCGCCGTCGGCCGCTTCCAGCGCGTCCGCCGCCGCGGCCACGTCCTGCGTCGCATCATCCGCGTCGATGTGCACCGCGGCCGCCTTGGCGAGCGGCACGGTCACCGTCACGGTCACCTCGCCGATGGCGTCCGGGTCCAGGCCACGGTCCGGGGCGACGCCAGCGGCGCCGTCGGCCACGTCCACGGCGACCACGACCCGGCGCCGTACCGCACCCGGATCCGCGGCCAGGAGCCGCAGCGAGGCCAGCGCGGCCCGGCCGAGCGCCGCGTACTCCAGTTCCTCGATGTCCTCGGAGAGATACCACTCGCGCAGCGCGGGCGTGACGGCATACCCGACGAAGGGACCGCTCCCCAGCTCACCCGTCTTGTACGCCTCGGCGAGACCGGGGAGGGTCAGGGGGACGTAGACGCGCATGCTGGCCGCTCTTTCCTGCTCAAAGGCTCCGCTGAGGCCCCGGGAAGGTGCGCTGCCGGCGTCTCCCGGAGGGCCTTCAGGATACGTGCGCCCGTCCCCTTTCGGGTCTGTGCCCACGCCCCGGGAGCCGTCGACTCCGGATCACGCGATCACGGGGCGACCCGCCGAACACCAGGGATCCGCGACACCCGCCTCACTCGGATAGGTGAACATCTGCGCACCGCCCGGCCGGCCCACGCCTCCCTTGCCACCCCACTCCCCGCCCCCGTACAAGATCCCCACCAGCGAGTTACCGTCCGGTATCCACCGGGCCCGCCGAACGGGGACCCCCATGAACAAGGTCATGAGCCGCACCACGCCCAAGGCGACGACGAACCGCACCCCGCGCCACCGCCCGCCGACCCGCCACGACACCCGCCGCCCGGGCGGCACCCCGCCCCGGAAGCCGTCGATCAGGGGCAGGCATGGCATGCCACCGACCGCACCCCGAAACGCCGGCACGGCCCTCACCACACCGGAGACCACGGCTCCGCCCATGCCGGAGATCACGGCTCCCACCAGGCCGGAGACCACCTTGCCCTCGGTACGCCCCACCGACGTCTTCGCCGACCGTCTGCTGGCCGTCCTGAGCGGTCAGCGGCCCGTTCACTGGATGCTCCGCCACACCGCCGGCCGCGCCTACGACGACCTGACCCGCCTCGCCGAACGCAGCCCCCTGCGCACGCGCGGGGCCCGCCCCGTCGTCCACGACATCGGCTACTACGTCCCCAGCGAGGGCGCCCTCGAGGTCTTCGCCCGCGTCGCGGCCGGCGACCAACTCCGCGCCCTGGCCTTCCGCCTGGAACGCGGCCAGGACCGCCGCTGGCGCTGCACAGCGGTGGAAACGGGCCCCCGCCCCCAGCAAACGCCCCTTGACACCTGAGGGAGCGACGCCGAAGGGCCGGACCCCCGAAGGAGGCCCGGCCCTTCTCACGGTCAACGCGCCGCAGGCGACCGCTACTTCTTGCGGCGCCGCCCGCCCTTGGCCTGCCGCCGCCGCTCGGCCCGCGTCAGCCCGTCCGCCTCGGACCGCACCGGCTCGTCGTCCTCGAGGTCGCGCTCCACGATGCCGCCCTCACCGTCCACGGTCGGCGCTGAGAAGTGCAGATCCCTGCGCTGCGGAACGTCCAGCCCCTTCGCGCGGATCTCCGGACGCGCCCCGGCCTGCGCCGGCACCGTCTCCGGCACACCCTCGCCGACCGGCTCCGCGGCCTCGACCGGAACCTCCTCGACCTGCTGCTCGACCTGGACCTCCAGGTTGAACAGGTAGCCGACGGACTCCTCCTTGATGCCGTCCATCATCGCGGTGAACATGTCGAAGCCCTCACGCTGGTACTCGACCAGCGGGTCCTTCTGCGCCATCGCGCGCAGGCCGATGCCCTCCTGGAGGTAGTCCATCTCGTAGAGGTGCTCGCGCCACTTGCGGTCGAGCACCGACAGCACGACCCGGCGCTCCAGCTCACGCATGATCTCGGAGCCGAGCTGCGCCTCCCGGGCCTCGTACTGCTCGTGGATGTCCTCCTTGATGGACTCGGAGATGAACTCCGCGGTCAGACCGGCCCGGTCACCGGCGGCGTCCTCCAGCTCCTCGATGGTGACCTTCACCGGGTAGAGCTGCTTGAAGGCGCCCCACAGCCGGTCCAGGTCCCAGTCCTCGGGGAAGCCTTCGGAGGTCTCCGCCTGGACGTACGCGTCGATCGTGTCGTCCATGAAGTGCTGGATCTGCTCGTGCAGATCCTCGCCCTCCAGAACGCGCCGGCGCTCGCCGTAGATGACCTCACGCTGCCGGTTGAGGACCTCGTCGTACTTCAGAACGTTCTTACGGGTCTCGAAGTTCTGCTGCTCCACCTGCGACTGCGCGGACGCGATCGCGCGCGTGACCATCTTGTTCTCGATCGGCACGTCGTCCGGCACGTTGGCCATGGACATCACGCGCTCGACCATCTGGGCCTTGAACAGGCGCATCAGGTCGTCGCCGAGGGAGAGGTAGAAGCGGGACTCGCCCGGGTCGCCCTGACGGCCGGAACGACCGCGCAGCTGGTTGTCGATGCGCCGGGACTCGTGCCGCTCGGTGCCGAGGACGTAGAGACCGCCGAGCGCCTCGACCTCCTCCTTCTCGGCCTTGACCGCCGCCTCGGCCCGCTCCAGCGCGGCCGGCAGGGCCGCGGCCCACTCCTCGATGTGCTCCTCGGGGTCGAGGCCGCGCTGGCGCAGCTCCGCCTCGGCGAGGTCCTCGGGGTTGCCGCCGAGCTTGATGTCCGTACCACGGCCGGCCATGTTGGTGGCCACGGTCACCGCACCCTTGCGGCCGGCCTGAGCGACGATCTGCGCCTCGCGCTCGTGGTGCTTGGCGTTGAGCACCTCGTGCTGGATGCCGCGCTTGCTGAGCTGCTGGGAGAGGTACTCCGACTTCTCGACGGACGTGGTGCCGACGAGGATCGGCTGGCCCTTCTCGTGCTTCTCGGCGATGTCGTCGACGACCGCCTCGAACTTGGCGACCTCGGTGCGGTAGATCAGGTCCGACTGGTCCTTGCGGATCATCGGCTTGTTGGTCGGGATCGGGACCACGCCGAGCTTGTAGATCTGGTGGAACTCGGCGGCCTCGGTCATCGCCGTACCGGTCATGCCGGAGAGCTTGTCGTAGAGGCGGAAGAAGTTCTGCAGGGTGATCGTGGCGAGCGTCTGGTTCTCGTCCTTGATGTCCACCCCTTCCTTCGCCTCGATCGCCTGGTGCATGCCCTCGTTGTAACGGCGGCCGGCGAGGATACGGCCGGTGTGCTCGTCGACGATCATGACCTCGCCGTCGAGGACGACGTAGTCCTTGTCGCGCTTGAAGAGCTCCTTGGCCTTGATGGCGTTGTTCAGGTAGCCCACGAGCGGGGTGTTCACCGACTCGTACAGGTTGTCGATGCCCAGCCAGTCCTCGACCTTGCTGACGCCGGCCTCGTGGATGGCGACCGTGCGCTTCTTCTCGTCGACGTCGTAGTCGCCGGTCTCCTCGACGCCCTTGAGCGGGTTGCCCGCCTCGCCCCTCTTCAGGCGCGTGACCAGCTTGGCGAAGTCGCCGTACCACTTGGTGGCCTGGTCGGCCGGGCCCGAGATGATCAGCGGCGTACGCGCCTCGTCGACGAGGATGGAGTCGACCTCGTCGACGATGGCGAAGTTGTGTCCGCGCTGGACGAGCTCGTCCTTGGACCACGCCATGTTGTCGCGCAGGTAGTCGAAGCCGAACTCGTTGTTCGTGCCGTAGGTGATGTCGCAGTTGTACTGCTCGCGCCGCTGGGCCGGGGTCATGCTGGCGAGGATGCAGCCGACGCTCAGGCCCAGGAACTTGTGGACGCGGCCCATCATCTCGGAGTCGCGCTCGGCCAGGTAGTCGTTGACCGTGACGATGTGGACGCCGTCGCCGGACAGAGCGTTGAGATAAGCGGGCAGGGTGCCGACGAGGGTCTTGCCCTCACCGGTCTTCATCTCGGCGACATAGCCGAGGTGGAGCGCGGCGCCACCCATCAGCTGCACGTCGTAGTGCCGCTGGCCGAGGACGCGCTTGGCGGCCTCACGGACGGTGGCGAACGCCTCCGGGAGCAGGTCGTCCAGGCTCTCACCGTCGGCGTACCGCTGCTTGTACTCATCGGTGAGGGCCCGCAGCTCGGCGTCGGAGAGGTTCACGAAGTCCTCTTCGATGGAGTTGACCTGGTCCGCGATGCGGTGCAGCTTGCGCAGGATCTTGCCTTCGCCTGCACGCATGATCTTCGAGAGGACGGACACGGGGGTTTGTCTCCTTGCCGGTCGGGCCTGGGACGGTCGGTTTCCATTTGACGTACTGAGCAACGGCCATCGTATGCGAGGACCCGGCTGGGCCGGGAGGCCTGGCGGTCCGACGGCTGTTCGTCGCTGCTTCATCCAGGACAACGGACGGGGCATGCGCATAGTGCCGCATCCGCGCGAGGATTTGCGCGAATTGTGATCACGCGCTCACGTATAGCGAAAATCCGTGGCCCGGCCGGGTACCGCCGAGCACAATCAGCCGATGGAACCCGTCACACTCACCACGGACCGCCTGATCCTGCGCACCGTCGGCCCGCAGGACACCCAGGCGGTGTACGACGCCGCGCAGGACCCCGAGATCCAGCGCTGGACCACGGTGCCCTCGCCGTATCTGGCCGAGCACGCGAGCGGATTCACCGAGGAGCTGGTCCCCGACGGCTGGGCGCAGGGCTCGATGTTCACCTTCGGTGTGTTCCTCACCGGCGGGGAGCTCGCCGGCATGCTCGGTCTCACCATGCGTTCGCTCGGCGTGGCGGAGGTCGGCTTCTGGGCGGCCAAGGAGCACCGCGGCCACGGTTACGTCACCGAGGCCGCGCTCACCGCCTGCCGCTGGATCTTCACCGAGGTCGGCGTCGACCGGGTCGAATGGCGCGCCGAGGTCGGCAACCACGCCTCCCGCGCGGTGGCCGAACGGGCGGGGTTCACCATCGAGGGCACCCTGCGCTCCGCGATCAACAACAAGGGAGTGCGCCGGGACTGCTGGGTCGGCTCCCTGCTTCCCTCGGACCTGGGGTTGCCGTCCACGGCGCCGTACCTGCCCGCGCGCGGCTAGCGAAACCGCAGCTCAGCGCGGGTTGTCAGTGGCACCCTCTATCGTCCCGGGCATGACGACCCTTCCGCGCCCGACCACCACCCTCACCGCGGACGACGCCCGCCGCATCGCCCTGCGGGCCCAGGGCTTCCTCGGCGCGCCCGACCGGCGGGCCGGCGTGCGCGGCGTGCTGCGTCATCTCGGCGCGGTCCAGCTCGACACGATCTCGGTCCTCGCCCGCTCCCACGAACTGGTGCCGTACGCCCGGCTCGGCGCCGTCGGCCGCAAGACGGTCGAGGCCGCCTACTGGAAGGGCGCCCACGCCTTCGAGTACTGGTCGCACGCGGCATGCATCCTGCCCATCGAGGAATGGCCGCACTTCGCCTTCCGCCGCCGCGCCTACCGCCACCGCCCGCACTGGAACCACGAGCTGCCCGAGGGTGTCTACGACCAGGTCATCAAGCAGCTGCGCGCGGAGGGCCCGCTGACCTCCACGGAGCTGGGCGGCGCGAAGAAGACGAGCGACTGGTGGGACTGGTCCGGCACCAAGGTCGCGGTGGAGCGCGCGCTGATGTACGGCGAGGTGGTGTGCGTCGAGCGGCGGGGCTGGAAGCGGGTGTACGACCTCGCCGAGCGCGCGATCCCGGACACGCTGCTGCACGACGAGCTGGACGACACCGAGTGCCTGCGCCGCCTGGTCCGGCTGGCCGGCGAGTCCCTCGGTGTCGGCACCCGCGCGGACATAGCCGACTACCACCGCCTCAAGGGCGAGCAGGTCGACGCGGTGATCGCCGACTCGGGTCTGGTGCCGGTCGAGGTCGAGGGCTGGGGAAAGCCGGCCTGGGCCGATCCGGCGGCGCTGGCGGCACCGCCGCGTGGCCGGCACCGCACCACGCTGCTGTCGCCGTTCGACTCACTGATCTGGGAGCGGGCGCGTACGGAGCGGATCTTCGGCTTCACCCACCGCCTGGAGGCGTACGTGCCCAGGCCGAAGCGGGTCTACGGCTACTTCGCGATGCCGGTGCTCGCGGGCGGCCGGCTGATCGGACGGGTGGACCCGGCGCGCGAGGGCCGCACACTGGTGGCCAGGCAGGTGACCCTGGACGGCCCGAAGGCGGTCCCGGCGGTCGCCCAGGCCCTGGTCGAGGCGGCGACCTGGGTGGACTGCACGGACGTCCGGGTGGAGCGGGTGGACGCACCCGGCCTGCGCGAGCCCCTGACGAGGGAACTCGCCGGACTGCTCGGGTAGGGGCTAGCGGATCTCGAGGATCTTCTCCCGCATCGCGTAGACCACGGCTTCCATCCGGGAGTGCAGCTGGAGCTTCTCCAGGATGTTGCGGACATGATTCTTCACGGTGTTCTCGGAGATGAACAGTTCCTTGGCGATGTCCCGGTTGTTCATCCCGGTGGCGACGAGCTTGAGGACCTCCAGCTCCCGGTCGGTCAGCCGCGGCGCGGGCACCAGCCGGCGCTCGTCGGTGCGCTGGATCATCGACTTGAACTCGGTGAGGAGTTTGGACGCCATGGACGGGCTGATCTGCGACTGCCCGTCGGCCACCGCGCGGATGGCGGTCGCCACCTCGTCCGTGGAGATCTCCTTGAGGAGGTAGCCGGTGGCGCCCGCCTTGATCGCGTCGTAGAGGTCCGCCTCCTCGTCGCTGATCGTCAGCATGATGATCTTGGCGCTGGGGGCGACCTCCTTGATGGAGGTGCAGGCCTCGATCCCGCCGCGCTTGGGCATGCGGACGTCCATCAGCACGATGTCGGGCAGCAGGTCTGCGGCCTTGTCCACGGCCTCGGCCCCGTCACCGGCCTCGCCGACGACCTGGATGTCCTCCTCGGCGGCGAGCACGATCTCCAGGCCGCGCCGGAAGAGGGCGTGGTCGTCCACGACCAGGACTCTGATCGGCTCCGCGCGCACGGCGCCCACCTCCGGGCCCATGCCGACGACACCGCCGTCGTCCTCTTCGTCCCGCATCGGTCCGAAGGTGTCCGCCATCGTTCCTCCCCCTGAAGGCTGTGGCCTGTGATCCTGCGCCATCGCCAACCCAAGGCAGCGGCCCACCGGTTGGGCCGGTCCGGTCATGATTTCATGCCCGGGCGGCACCGGGGTGACGTGCGAGGCGCGAACTGGTCGCACACAGGTGCCCCTGGGGGCGCACACGCGCTTCCAGGGGCACCGGCTCGGCATGGGACGGGCGGGTCAGCCGCCGAGCGTGCCACCTGCCGCGGGGGGCTGCGCCTCAGCGACCATCGGGTCCGTGCTGAGGTGGATCACGCCGTAGTCGTAGGCGTGCCGCCGGTAGACGACGCTCGGTTCCTTCGTCTCTGCGTCGACGAACAAGTAGAAGTCGTGGCCGACCAGTTCCATCTCGTAGAGGGCCTGGTCCAGGCTCATCGGGGCGGCGACGTGGGTCTTCTCGCGGACGATGAGGGGACCTTCTCCCTTGACCTCCAGCGAGCCGATCTTCTTCGTCGGCACTCCGTCCGTCTCTTCCTCCTGGACGGGGAGGCCGTTGCCGTTCAGCGTCGCCGCGCCCGGGACGTGGTCGGGAACCTCGGCCGCCGAGATCCGGCGTGCGCCACGGCGCGAGAACCGCTTGTCGTGCTGCTTGCGCAACCGGGCGTCCAGCTTCTCCGCCGCCAGGTCGAGTGCCGCGTACGGGTCGCTGGCCGCTGCTTCCGCCCGGATCACCGGACCGCGGGAGCGGAGGGTGATCTCCACTCGGTCACAGCGGTCTGCCTGTCGCGGGTTGGGCTCCTTGGACACCTCGACGTCGAGGCTGATCACCTTGGCATCGAGCCTCTGGATCTTCTCCAGCTTCAGCTTCTCGGCCACGTGCTTGCGGAACCGCTCGGGCACCTCGGTCTTGCGGCCTTTGACGACGATGTCCACGCAGAACTCCGTTCCCGGATCGCTCCGCTCCATCGGCGGAGCATCTCCCTTTTGCACCAGGTCCGGTGAGCACCGGACCTCGGACTCGGTGACTTCCACCTCCTCCTCCCCCAAGGGCGAGATCTCCACCCCACCGGCACGGGTGATTGCCGAAAACCCGTGGCACGGCATTCGATATGAGAGGTGTGGCCTGCGCCTTTCCTCACAACCGAACATATCTCGCCCGGACGGATGTCGTCACCCTCTACTCCGGCGTACCTCCGTTCAGGTGAATTACCCCTCTCGCTACCTGCAACGATGCAGGTCGGCGGTCAGTTCCTGTTTATTTCGAAAGAATCCAGCGGAGCGGCGATCACGGCAGCACGGAGCGCATGCCCGAGGGTGTTCACGACCGTCTTTTCCGGTGCACCATGCACCCACTTCGCGCTCTCCCACCGTGCTCCGCTCCGTCGTTCATCCCTTCCTTCCCGAGTTACGGCCCCGTACACGACTGTTCTCACTCCAGTTCCCTCCTCTGCCACCTCCCGGACAGCCCGCGCCGCCTCCGCGAGGCTGGCGCCCGTGGTGATCAGGTCGTCGACGAGCACGACGTGTCCCGCGCCGAGCAGCCGGCCACCGCCCGCCGTCACCTCCAGCGCGCCCGCGAGGTTCGCCTGGCGCCGCCGCGCGTCCAGCCCGGCCTGGTCCGCGACCGGCCGACGCTGGCGGAGCACGGCCGCCACCCTGGCCGGCGTGCCGGTACGCCGCAGCTCCCCGGCCGCCGCGAGCGCCATCCGCCGCACCGGATCGTGCCCACGTGCCCGCACCGCCCACCGGGCGGAGGGCACAGGCACGAGCAGCACGGACCCTGAACCGGCGGCAACGGCCCCGGGGCCCGCGCCGAGCCCCGCCCGCACGGCTCCCGCCAGGGCCCTGCCCAGGGTCCCCGTGAGGGCCAGCGCGCCCCGCTCCTTGTGCGCGAGCAGCAGCGTGCGCACCTCCTCCCCATAGGGGGCCACCGCATGCACCACCGGCAGCCCGGCCGGCTCCGGCACCGGCCGCACCCGCCGCGGCGTGCGGCCGTACAGCGCGCGCCGGCACCTCGGGCAGAGCACCGTACGAGGTGCTCCGCAGCCCGCGCAGTCGGTCGGCAGCACCAGGTCGGTGAGGTCCTGCCACCACCCCCGCATGTCCACCACTGTGCCAACGCGGAAGCGGCCCGGCCACCCCTGTGGAAAACCCCCTGTGGACAACCCCGGGGAACGCGCACCGCCCTTCACTCACACGAGTGAAGGGCGGCATACGGCCATCCGGGGGAAACGCTGCGCGCGGCGCTCAGCCCGGATAGACCGGCGCCGTTCCGTCCTTGTCCACCTTCTGCCACTGCGACCCGGACGGCAGTCGTACGATCCCGTCGTCCTGCGAGTAGGCCACCAGCGGCACCCGCTCGTCCTCGGACGCGGCGACCGACTTCACACCGGTGAGCGCGCCCGGCGCCGGTCCGTCGAGCGTGGAGCCATCGACCTGGACGTACCGCATCTGCAGCACGCCGCCCTGCTCCCGGCCTGCCACGAGCAGTCTGCTGTCCCCGGCCCAGGACAGGGCGCTGACCTGCTCCAGGTCGGGCGCCGCCGACCGCAGTTCGACCACCGATGTGCCCTGCCCCGTGCCGTCGTCGTGCTGAATCCGGCCGATGAGCAGGGACTGCTTGCCGGCCTTCTCCACCACGAGCGCGATCCGCACGCCGTCGGCGGCGACCCGCGCGTCGCTGATCCGGCCGGACAGGTCCGGGACCGAGACCTCCGCCGGTTTGGCGGCGCCCTGTTCGAGGACGTACAGCCGCGGACGGCGCGGGTCCCGGTCGGCCACCCACAGATCGCCGCGGGCGTCCCAGCTCGGTGTCGTCAGCCGCTCGTCCGGGGTCGCGCCCTGGCTGGTCACCAGCGCCTGACCCAGCGAACCGCCCGACGCCAGCGACGTCACGTACAGCGACCTGCCCTGGTCGCCGACGCCGGCCCCGCTGTGCTCGTCCCGCGACACCGCCACCGACTCGAGCGTCTTGCCGCCCTCGCCCAACGGACCGGGCACCGGTACGGCACTGGTGGTGGTACTCCCGGTCGGCATCCGCACCAGCCGGTGCTTGCCGTCGAGGTAGTACAGGTTCTCGGGGCTCTTGGCCGACCCGTGCCAGGCGGTGGCCTCGGCGCGCTCCTCGCTCAGGTCGCACAGCCGATGGCCGCCGATGCCCTGCAACTCGACGGACTCCAGCGTCGGCGCCAGGTTCCGCAGCGTGAACAGCACCTGCGTCGCCATCTCGGTGCACCTGGTCGCCGCGACCTGGGACACCTTCAGGTTCAACGGCACGGTCAGCTTGTTCTGGTCGTCCGGTGCCAGCCCCGACACGTCCTTCTGCAGGGCCGTACCGGTCGGGAAGCTGGACCTGACGACCGGCCCGAGCCAACGGGTGGGGCCGGCCACCAGCGAGCGGACCATCTGCGTCATCGGGTCCACCTTGCTGCGCAAAAACACCGGATCGGCGACCGCGACCGGCTCCCCCGTGGACCCGCCCGTCGTGCCGGAGGCGAAGTAGTACTTGTCGACGGAGGTGTAGTTGCGCTGGAAGTCCGACTTGCCCATCACCACGCCGTCGGGCAGCGCGTCGATGCGCCACTGCCCGTTCTTGGGATCCCGGGTGAGGTGCACCTTCTTCTGGTAGGAGCCGTCGGCCGGCTGGTACGCCTGCTGGGAGTCCACCGTCGCGACCCTGCTGCCCGCGAGCACGCAGGTGACGCTGTTGGCCGTCTCGCGGCCGCTGCCCGCCCGGCAGTCGGGCTCGATGCTCGGCCCGTTGGCGAGGACGGTCGTCGACTGCTCCGGCCGCCAGCTGTTCGCCGCGCCGGACGTCAGGTACTTGCGGGCCGTGTCGTACGCCGGGTCGTCGCTGGTCAGGGCCTCCAGGAAGCCCTGCATGATCTCGGCGGGCCCGGCGCCCTCGGCCGGCGGCATGGCGAACACCCGGACACCGGTGTCCTGCCGCGGCGTGGACTCCACGTTCCGCAGATCCCCGCTGTCCGGCATCGAGGCGCACCCGGCCAGCAGTACGGTCCCCAGGGCGGTGTACGCCACCGCGCGTCCCGGCCGGGGCCGGGCGCCCCTCCTGCGGTCAGCGCCCACGAAATGCCTCCCCTGGCTCGGTCGAGTCCTCCCTGTCGGCGGCATCCGGCCGGGCCGCGCCCGCGCCGGATGCCGGACGCGTGGCGGGCCTGTCGTCCGCGCGCCGTGCGCCACCCGCGGGCCGGGGCACCACGCGCGCGCCGTTGCCGTTACCGGGCAGCGCGGCCGGGTCGGCGGCGGGGGCGGCAGAGGTCAGCCGCGGCGCCATCGGGGCGCGCGGCGGCAGCGCCGGCGCCTGGCTGCCGGTGGGCTGCACCGGAACGGTCGCCCGCTTCTCCTCGCCCCCGCCCGGCAGACCGGCCTCGTCGAGGCCACGGTTGCGGCGCGAGTCCTTGGGCTCCAGCGGTATCGGTGAACCCCGCAGCGGCTCGTCAGCGGTCCTGGGCAGCGTCAGCCGGAACTGGGAACCGCCGCCCGGCTCGCCCCAGGCCTGCAGCCAGCCGCCGTGCAGCCGCGCGTCCTCCAGGGCGATCGACAGCCCGAGGCCCGTACCGCCGGTGGTACGCGCGCGTGCCGGGTCCGCCCGCCAGAAGCGGCTGAAGACCCGCGTCGCCTCGCCCGGCTTGAGTCCCACGCCGTAGTCGCGCACGGCGACGGCGACCGCGCCGCCCGCGGCGGCGAGCTTGACGATGACGTCCTTGCCCTCGCCGTGCTCGACGGCGTTGACGACGAGGTTGCGCAGCACACGCTCCACCCGGCGGGCGTCTGCCTCGGCGACGACGGGCTGCTGGTCGCCGACCACGCGTATGTGCGTGCCCTTGCGCTCGGCGAGCGGCTCGGCACCGCTGACCACACGCCGGACGACCTCCCTGAGGTCTATCGGCTCGGCCTCCAACGCCGCCGCGCCCGCGTCGAAGCGGCTGATCTCCAGCAGGTCCGCGAGCAGCGACTCGAACCGGTCCAGCTGGTCGGCGAGCAGCTCGGCCGAGCGAGCGGTCACGGGGTCGAAGTCCTCGCGCGCCTCGTGGATGACGTCGGCGGCCATGCGGACGGTGGTCAGGGGGGTGCGCAGTTCGTGCGAGACGTCCGACACGAACCGGCGCTGCATCCGCGACAGGTCCTCCAGCTGCTGGATCTTCACCTGGAGGTTCTGCGCCATCTTGTTGAAGGCCTCGCCCAGACGCGCGATGTCGTCCTCGCCGGTGACCTTCATCCGCTCCTGCAGCTTGCCCGCGGACAGCCGCTCCGCGATCCCGGCCGCCATCCGCACCGGCGTGACGACCTGGCGCACCACCAGCCAGGCGATGGCGCCGAGCAGGACGACGACGAACAGACCGGCGGTCGCGAGCGTGCCCTTGACCAGGCTCAGCGACTTCTCCTCCTGCGTGAGCGGGAAGAGGTAGTACAGCTCGTACGGCCGCCCGTGCGGGTCGTTGACCTGCTTGCCGATGACCAGCGCCGGCTGCGACTCCTTGCCGTTGGCGTAGACGATCCGGGTATAGCTCTGGGCGGCCGTCGTACCGCCGTTGACGCGCTCGCGCAGGTCGTCGGGGATGCTGGACGTCGGATTGACGTTCCCGGAGCCGCGCGGGCTGCGGCCGCCGCCGCTGTCGTCGCCGACGGGCAGCGTGACGACGTCGAAGGCGCCCGCACCGCCGCTGGACAGCGACTCCACGAGGTCGCTCATCCACGGGATGACGTTCTGCGACTGCCGGCCGTCCACGGTCGCGGTGCCATCGGCGGTGCCGCTCCCCGCGGCCGCGCCCTTGTCGGCGCCGCTGGCGGCCTCGTCCGCCTTCTGCTTGGCCACCGCGAAGCCGCCCGTGGCCTGGCTCTGCGAGGCTCGCACCTTCGCGTCCAGCAGGCCGTTGCGCACCTGCCCGATCACGACGAAGCCCAGCAGCAGGACCACGCCCAGGGACATCACCAGCGTCATGGCGACGACCCGTAGCTGGATGTTGCGCCGCCACAGCCGCATCACGGGCAGCAGCGGACGGCGCACCCAGCGCAGAAGCAGCCTGAGGACCGGGCTGCGCTGGACCCCGCCCTCGAGCAGTCCGCCCTCGAAGAGATTCCTGAACCGGGCACCCGCCGTCCGGCCGACAGGCCGCCCCGGACGGGCCCCGGACCGACCGGGAGCCGAAGCGGCGCTGTCCCCGGTCATGTCAGCTCGGTCCGGCCTTGTAACCGACACCACGGACGGTCACCACGATCTCGGGCCGCTCCGGGTCCTTCTCGACCTTGGAACGCAGCCGCTGGACGTGCACATTCACAAGCCGCGTGTCGGCGGCGTGGCGGTAGCCCCACACCTGCTCGAGCAGCACCTCACGGGTGAACACCTGCCACGGCTTGCGGGCGAGCGCGACCAGCAGGTCGAACTCCAGCGGGGTCAGCGCGATGGACTGCCCGTCCCGCTTCACCGAGTGCCCGGCCACATCGATGACCAGGTCACCGATGGTCAGCTGCTCCGGCGCCGGCTCCTCCGACCTCCGCAGCCGCGCCCGGATCCGGGCGACCAGCTCCTTGGGCTTGAACGGCTTGACGATGTAGTCGTCGGCGCCCGACTCCAGGCCCACGACCACGTCGACGGTGTCGCTCTTCGCCGTGAGCATCACGATCGGCACGCCGGACTCCGCCCGGATCAGCCGGCACACCTCGATGCCGTCCCGCCCGGGCAGCATCAGGTCGAGCAGAACCAGATCGGGTTTGGTTTCCCGGAAAGCGGCCAGCGCCTTGTCGCCGTCGGCTACGAAAGACGGCTCAAAACCTTCACCACGCAGCACGATGCCGAGCATCTCGGCCAGTGCGGTGTCGTCGTCGACGACAAGGACTCGTCCCTTCATAAACGACATCATCCCATTCTCGTAACAGTGACAGAGGCGCTGGTGAGCGAGGTCACTGGCCGGTGACGATAGTCGTACGAGGGCGTCACTGTCTGCCCCCGTCCAACGACGCCGATGTCAGGGACGGCTGCCGGGCGCCCCGGCGGCAATCCCGTGACAGACGACACGGGCCATGCGGCAGGGGAAGCGGACAGCGACTGCGGTTCGGGATCGCCGGAGTCGGGTTGGTGCATCCGGGTCTGGTGACCATGCGGCGCTGAGCTTGCGGCGCAAGCCGATCAGCCGGTCGTCACCTGGCGTGAGCCGGCGCACAGCTCCGCAAGAGCCTGGGCTGTCACGGGGGAGACGATCCCCTCCTCGGTGACGATGGCCGTCACCAGCTCGGGCGGCGTCACGTCGAACGCCGGGTTGTACGCCTGGGTCCCCAGGGGCGCCACCGGAACACCTCCTCCCGCTCCCGTCACCGGCACATGCGGTACGGCGACCTCGGTCACCTCGAAGCCGGGTCGCTGCTCGACCTCGATGGACGCCCCGTCCGGAGTGTCCGGATCGACCGTGGTCACCGGCGCCACCACGATGAAAGGCACATGGTGGTACCGCGCGAGCACGGCGAGCGGGTAGCTCCCCACCTTGTTCGCCACCGAGCCGTCGGCCGCGATCCGGTCCGCCCCGATCAGCACCGCGTCCACCTCACCGGCCGCGAGCAGCGAACCCGCCGCGTTGTCGGTGAGCAAGGTGTACGCCATGCCGGTGCGGGCCGCTTCGTACGCCGTGAGGCGAGCACCTTGCAGCAACGGGCGGGTCTCGTCCACCCACAGCCGCCGCAGCCGCCCCTGACGGTGTGCCGCGAGCGCCACCGCGAAGGCCGTGCCCTCACCACCCGACACCAGCGAACCGCTGTTGCAGTGGGTGAGGATCCGGTGTCCGCCGCCGGGCAACAGCTCGTCCAGCAGCGCCAGTCCGTGGGCCGCCATCAGGGCACTGGCCTCGGCGTCCTCCCGGTGCAGCGCCCGCGCCGCGGCCAGCGCCGCCGTCGCCGCCTCGGTGGGATCGCCGCTCGTCGCCAGCACGGCCTGATACGCGGCCTCGGCCCGGCGCACGCCGACGGACAGGTTCACCGCCGTGGGCCGGGCCCCTTCGAGAGCCCGCGCCGCGTCGGCCACGTCGTAGCCACGCGCGGCGGCGAGCGCGACACCGTACGCCCCCGCGATCCCGAGCAGCGGCGCCCCACGCACGGCGAGCGACCGGATCGCCTCCACCAGCGCCGGCGCGTCGGTGCACACCAGCTCGACCTCCTCGGCCGGCAGCCGTGTCTGATCGAGAAGCACCAGCACAGGGCCTTCGGGCGGTTCCTCCCATCGGATCGCAGGTATCTCGGTCGACCGCTTGTCCCCATCGGTTCGCGCCTGCTGATCAGCCATGCGGTCAGTCTGCCCCGGATCCGGCGAACAATTGAAGGCATCCAGCACCTACCGCGGCCGGTCCCTTGATGACCACCCCATGGCACGATGGCTGCCAACCTGCCGCCGCGACCGCGGACGGGCACCGAGAAGGAGCTTCGATGACAGACACTCCGGGCTGGGCCTCGCCCGGAACCGCCCCGTCGAACGAGGGGCGGGAACCCGGCGCGTCCGGTCCCGCCGAGCCTGGCGACCGCCCCGGCGACACCCCGCCCGCACCGCAGCCGGGTGCCCAGCCGCAGGGCCCAGGCGTGAAGTGGTCCAAGGAGCAGCCGCCACCCGGCCAGTGGTCCGCGCCCACCGGTGCCCCCAGCCCCCAGCAGACCCCGCCTCCCCCGCCGCCCGGCCCGGGCTGGACCGGACAACCGCCCGGCGGCTACGGAGGCGGGCACGGAGCCCCTCCCGCCGGCTACGGCGGTTACGGCGCCCCCGGCGGCCACGGAGCCTGGGGCGGCGGCTGGGGTGGCCCCCCGCCCGCAGCCAAGCCCGGCGTCATCCCGCTGCGCCCGCTCGGCGTCGGCGAGATCCTCGACGGCGCCGTCTCCACCATGCGCACCCACTGGCGCACGGTGCTCGGCATCTCGCTGGCGGTCTCCCTGCTCCTGAACACCAGCATGGTGCTGCTGCAGGGCTTCGTCCTGAACGACACCACCGTCCAGACGACGATCAACGACCCGAACAGCGCCAGCCCCGACGAAGCGCTCCACGCCCTGCGCGAGACCATGATCGGCACCGGCATCGTCTCGGTGATCCGCACGGTCGCCATCATCCTTTTGACCGCCCTGCTCACGACCATCACCAGCCGGGCCGTCCTCGGCAGGTCGGTCACCGTCGGCGAGGCCTGGCGCGAATCCCGCCCGCAGATCCTGAAGCTCTTCGGGCTGCTCATCCTGCTGGGCCTGATCTTCGCCGGGGTCGCGCTCGTCGGTGGACTGCCCGGCATCCTCCTCGTGCTCTCCGGCAGCACCGTCGGCGGAGCGGCCCTGCTCGTCCTGGGCTTCCTCGCGGCCTCCGTCGTCGCGCTGTGGCTGGGGATCCGCTTCTACCTGGCAGCGCCCGCCCTGATGCTGGAGCGGCAGGGCATCGTGAAGTCCCTGAAGCGCTCCGCGAAGCTCGTCCGCGGCTCCTGGTGGCGCACCTTCGGCATCGTGCTGCTCACGATGATCATCACTGTCATCGTCGCCTCGGTCATCTCCGTCCCCTTCGCCCTCATCGGGGCCGCCGTCAGCGGCGACAGCACGGGCGAGGTGCTCGGCACCAGCGGTGGACACATCGGCTGGACCGCCCTGATCATCCGGGGCATCGGCGCCCTGATCGGCACCACGCTCACCCTGCCGATCAGCGCGGGCGTCACCGTGCTCCTCTACATCGACCAGCGCATCCGCCGCGAGGCCCTCGACCTCGAGCTGGCCCGCGCCGCCGGTGTGCAGGGCACCGGCGGCCCCGGTCCCGTCCCGGGGAGCTGATGCGGTGAGTCCCACGGGGGGAGTACTCACGGCGGCGGTCCCGTCCGGCGCCGGCGGCACGGTCGTACGAGGCCTGCTGCGCGCGGCGGACACGGCCGTCCGCGCGGCAGGCGGCTCGGGAGACGGGCCGCCCGTCACCACCCCGCGCGATCCCGCGCGGGAGGCGGCTCGCCGCGAGCTGTCCAAGCGGATGTACCACGAGAACGACCCTGGACTCTTCCAGCGCGCACTGAACGCCTTCTGGGACTGGCTCGACCGGGTACTCAACTCGGCTGCGTCGGCCACACCCGGCGGCACGACCGGCCTGGTCGTCGTGGTCCTGTTCGTCGTCGCCGTCCTGGCCGCCCTGTGGTGGCGCCTTGGCACCCCGCACCGGCAACCCTCCTCCACCGCCGCCACCCTGTTCGACGACCGACCCCGCAGCGCCGCCGAACACCGCGCGGCCGCAGAGGCACACGCGGCCCAGGGCCACTGGAACCAGGCCGTCCAGGAACGGATGCGGGCCATCGTCCGCTCCCTGGAGGAGCGCACCCTGCTCGATGTCCGCCCGGGCCGCACCGCCGACGAAGCGGCCGCCGAGGCCGGCCGGACCCTGCCCGCACACACCGAACGACTGCGGTCCGCGGCTCGTGAATTCGATGACGTGACATATGGCGGGCGCAGGGCGGGCGAGCAGTCGTACCACCGTATCGCCGAACTCGACCGCGACCTGGAACACGCCAGGCCTGCCCTCAGCCACAGCACCACCAGCACGGCCCACACCACCCGCCAGGGGGCCACCGAGTGACCGCCGGGGCCACGCTGCCGACGACCTCCACCGCGCCCACCGTCCGCCAGGTGTGGACCCGCGCGCGAGGCCTCGCCCTCGCCGCCGTGCTCATCCTGGTGGCGGCCGTCGCCATGGCCGCCGTACGCTCCACCGACCGGCACGGCGAACTGGATCCGCGCTCCGCCGACCCCTACGGCAGCCGTGCCGTCGCTCAACTCCTCGCCGACCGGGGCGTCTCCACGCGCGTGGTCACCACGCTCAGGGACGCACGGAACGCCGCCGGGGCCGACACCACCCTCCTGGTCGCCGTACCGGACCTGCTGACGAGCGGTCAACAGGCCCAGCTCCGCGCGGCCACCGTGGCCTCCGGCGGCCGCACCGTCCTGGTCGCGGCCGGCAGTTCCTCCGTCGAAGGACTCGCCCCCGGAGTCACCGCGGACCCCGCCACCAGCAGCGCCACCACGCTCGCCCCCGACTGCGCCCTGCCCGAGGCCCGGCGAGCCGGCAGCGCCGACACCGGCGGCATTCGCTACACCACCACCCGCCCCGGCGCGGACCGCTGTTACCCAAGCGCGCGTCTCGCCACCGTGCTGCGCATCCCCGAGGCATCGGGGAGCGGCGACACCGTCGTGCTCGGCGCGCCCGACATCCTCTACAACGACCGCCTCGACAAGCAGGGCAACGCCTCGCTCGCCCTTCAACTCCTCGGCTCCCGCCCCCATCTGGTCTGGTACCTCCCCTCACTCTCCGACGTCTCGGCCACCGGCAGCGGCGACCGGAAGGGCTTCCTCGAACTGCTCCCCTCGGGCTGGCTCTGGGGCACCCTGCAGCTCTTCATCGCAGCGGTCCTCGCCGCCTTCTGGCGGGCACGCCGCTTCGGCCCCCTCGTGCCCGAGAAACTCCCTGTCGCGATCCGCGCCTCCGAGACCGCCGAAGGCCGCGCCCGCCTCTACCGCAAGGCCGACGCCCGCGACCGCGCGGCCACCGCTCTTCGCTCCACCACCCGCATCCGGCTCGCCCCCCTCGTCGGCATCCCCGTCACCCAGGCGCACACGCCCGAGGCCCTGCTCCCCGCCCTGGCCGCCCACCTCACCGGCAACCAACCGGGCCTGGATTCCCTCCTCTTCGGACCGCCGCCCGGCGACGACGCGGCCCTCATCGCACTGACCGACCAACTCGACGCCCTCGAAAGAGAGGTACGCCGTTCATGATGGACCCGACCACTGACAACGCCGGGAACTCCGGGGACGCGGGCACCGCCCGAGCCTCCCTGGAAGCCCTGCGCGCCGAGATCGCCAAAGCCGTGGTCGGCCAGGACCCCGCCGTGACCGGCCTCGTCGTCGCCCTCCTGTGCCGCGGACACGTTCTCCTTGAAGGAGTCCCCGGAGTCGCCAAAACGTTGCTCGTCCGCGCCCTGGCATCCGCGCTCGAACTCGACACCAAGCGTGTCCAGTTCACCCCCGACCTGATGCCGAGCGACGTCACCGGCTCCCTCGTCTACGACACGCGCACCGCCGAGTTCTCCTTCCAGGAGGGCCCGGTCTTCACCAACCTCCTGCTCGCGGACGAGATCAACCGCACTCCGCCCAAGACCCAGTCGTCCCTCCTCGAAGCCATGGAGGAGCGCCAGGTCACGGTCGACGGCACCCCGCGTCCGCTCCCCGAGCCGTTCCTGGTCGCCGCGACCCAGAACCCGGTCGAGTACGAGGGCACCTATCCCCTCCCCGAGGCCCAACTCGACCGATTCCTCCTGAAACTGACGATCCCTCTGCCCTCGCGGCAGGACGAGATCGACGTCCTGACCCGCCACGCCTCGGGCTTCAACCCCCGAGACCTCCGTGCAGCCGGCGTACGCCCCGTCGCGGGACCCGCCGACCTGGAAGCGGCCCGCGCCGCCGTCGCCAAGACGGCCGTGTCCCCCGAGATCACCGCGTATGTCGTGGACATCTGCCGCGCCACCAGGGAGTCGCCCTCCCTCACCCTCGGCGTCTCCCCGCGCGGCGCCACCGCCCTGCTGGCCGCCTCCCGCGCGTGGGCCTGGCTGACCGGCCGCGACTACGTCATCCCCGACGACGTCAAGGCACTCGCCCTGCCCACGCTGCGCCACCGGGTCCAGCTGCGCCCCGAAGCCGAGATGGAAGGCGTGACGGCGGACTCCGTCATCAACGCCATCCTCGCGCACGTCCCGGTCCCCCGCTGATGGCACTCACCGGACGCGCCGCCCTCCTCGCGGCACTCGGCTCGATCCCCGTCGGCATCCTGGAACCCGGCTGGACGGGCATCCTCGCGGTCAACGGCCCGCTGGCCCTCGCCTGCGCCTGCGACTACGCGCTGGCTGCCCCCGTACGACGGCTCGTCCTGTCCCGGTCCGGCGACACCTCCACCCGTCTCGGCGAGACCGCCGACGTCACGCTCACGATCGCCAACCCGTCCCGCCGCCCCCTGCGGGCACAGCTGCGGGACGCCTGGCCGCCCAGCAGCTGGCAACCGGACACCGAGGTCGAGGCCTCCCGGCACCGTCTGACCGTGCCTCCGGGTGAGCGCCGACGCGTGACGACCAGGCTGCGCCCCACCCGCCGGGGCGACCGCCAGGCCGACCGCGTGACGATCCGCTCCTACGGCCCCCTCGGACTGTTCTCCCGCCAAGGCGCCCACAGGCTGCCCTGGTCCGTACGAGTTCTGCCCCCCTTCACCAGCCGAAAGCATCTCCCGTCGAAACTCGCCCGATTGCGTGAACTCGACGGCCGCACCAGCGTGCTGACCCGCGGGGAGGGAACCGAGTTCGACAGCCTGCGGGAGTACGTCCCCGGAGACGACACCCGCTCCATCGACTGGCGAGCCACCGCCCGCCAGTCCACCGTCGCCGTCCGCACCTGGCGGCCGGAACGCGACCGCCACATCCTGCTCGTCCTGGACACGGGCCGCACCTCGGCCGGCCGCGTGGGCGACGCGCCGCGCCTCGACGCCTCCATGGACGCCGCGCTCCTCCTCGCAGCCCTGGCCTCCCGAGCCGGCGACCGCGTGGCGCTCCTGGCGTACGACCGCCGGGTCCGCGCCCTCGTCCAAGGCCGCTCGGCAGGAGATGTACTGCCGGGCCTGGTGAACGCGATGGCCACGCTGGAACCGGAACTCGTCGAGACGGACGCCCGGGGTCTCACCGCGGCAGCTCTGCGTACGGCGCCGCGCCGATCTCTGATCGTCCTGCTCACGACGCTCGACGCGGCCCCTGTGGAGCAAGGTCTGCTCCCGGTGCTTCCGCAGCTCACTCAGCGGCACACCCTTCTCGTCGCCTCAGTGGCCGACCCGCACATCGCACGCATGGCGGAGTCCCGAGGCAGTGCAGAGGCGGTGTACGAGGCAGCGGCGGCGGCTCAGGCACAGAGCGAGCGTCAGCGCACAGCCGAACAGCTACGACGGCATGGCGTGACCGTTGTGGACGCGACACCTGAGAATCTGGCACCGGCGTTGGCGGACGCGTATCTGGCTCTGAAGGCGGCGGGCCGCCTCTGATCGGTCCTGGCCCCGCCGCCCTTCGGGTATTGCGGGTCCTGAAACGCAGAAAGGCCCACGCCAAATGGCGTGGGCCTTTCCCAAGAATTGTTCGGCGGCGTCCTACTCTCCCACAGGGTCCCCCCTGCAGTACCATCGGCGCTGTGATGCTTAGCTTCCGGGTTCGGAATGTAACCGGGCGTTTCCCTCACGCTATGACCACCGAAACACTATGAAACTGTGAACGCCGCACCGCCATAACGGCGGGGCTGTTCGTGGTTTCAGAACCAACACAGTGGACGCGAGCAACTGAGGACAAGCCCTCGGCCTATTAGTACCGGTCACCTCCACCAGTTACCTGGCTTCCAGATCCGGCCTATCAACCCAGTCGTCTACTGGGAGCCTTACCCCATCAAGTGGGTGGGAGTCCTCATCTCGAAGCAGGCTTCCCGCTTAGATGCTTTCAGCGGTTATCCCTCCCGAACGTAGCCAACCAGCCATGCCCTTGGCAGAACAACTGGCACACCAGAGGTTCGTCCGTCCCGGTCCTCTCGTACTAGGGACAGCCCTTCTCAAGACTCCTACGCGCACAGCGGATAGGGACCGAACTGTCTCACGACGTTCTAAACCCAGCTCGCGTACCGCTTTAATGGGCGAACAGCCCAACCCTTGGGACCGACTCCAGCCCCAGGATGCGACGAGCCGACATCGAGGTGCCAAACCATCCCGTCGATATGGACTCTTGGGGAAGATCAGCCTGTTATCCCCGGGGTACCTTTTATCCGTTGAGCGACGGCGCTTCCACAAGCCACCGCCGGATCACTAGTCCCGACTTTCGTCCCTGCTCGACCCGTCGGTCTCACAGTCAAGCTCCCTTGTGCACTTACACTCAACACCTGATTGCCAACCAGGCTGAGGGAACCTTTGGGCGCCTCCGTTACCCTTTAGGAGGCAACCGCCCCAGTTAAACTACCCATCAGACACTGTCCCTGATCCGGATCACGGACCCAGGTTAGACATCCAGCACGACCAGACTGGTATTTCAACGACGACTCCACACACACTGGCGTGCATGCTTCACAGTCTCCCAGCTATCCTACACAAGCCGAACCGAACACCAATATCAAACTGTAGTAAAGGTCCCGGGGTCTTTCCGTCCTGCTGCGCGAAACGAGCATCTTTACTCGTAGTGCAATTTCACCGGGCCTATGGTTGAGACAGTCGAGAAGTCGTTACGCCATTCGTGCAGGTCGGAACTTACCCGACAAGGAATTTCGCTACCTTAGGATGGTTATAGTTACCACCGCCGTTTACTGGCGCTTAAGTTCTCAGCTTCGCCCCACCGAAATGGAGCTAACCGGTCCCCTTAACGTTCCAGCACCGGGCAGGCGTCAGTCCGTATACATCGCCTTACGGCTTCGCACGGACCTGTGTTTTTAGTAAACAGTCGCTTCTCGCTGGTCTCTGCGGCCACCCCCAGCTCAGAGCGCGAAGCTCATCACCAGGACTGGCCCCCCTTCTCCCGAAGTTACGGGGGCATTTTGCCGAGTTCCTTAACCATAGTTCACCCGAACGCCTCGGTATTCTCTACCTGACCACCTGAGTCGGTTTAGGGTACGGGCCGCCATGAAACTCGCTAGAGGCTTTTCTCGACAGCATAGGATCATCCACTTCACCACAATCGGCTCGGCATCAGGTCTCAGACACATGCAGGGCGGATTTGCCTACCCTGCGTCCTACACCCTTACCCCGGGACAACCACCGCCCGGGATGGACTACCTTCCTGCGTCACCCCATCACTCACCTACTACCAGCTCGGGTCACCGGCTCCACCACTCCGACCTCGTCCGAAGACTCAGCCGGCGGCTTCACGGGCTTAGCATCACTGGATTCGATGTTTGACGCTTCACAGCGGGTACCGGAATATCAACCGGTTATCCATCGACTACGCCTGTCGGCCTCGCCTTAGGTCCCGACTTACCCTGGGCAGATCAGCTTGACCCAGGAACCCTTAGTCAATCGGCGCACACGTTTCTCACGTGTGAATCGCTACTCATGCCTGCATTCTCACTCGTCAACCGTCCACGACTACCTTCCAGTGCCGCTTCACCCGGCAGACGACGCTCCCCTACCCATCACAGCACCCGTTGGGGCTAAAGCTGCAATGACACGACTTCGGCGGTACGCTTGAGCCCCGCTACATTGTCGGCGCGGAATCACTAGACCAGTGAGCTATTACGCACTCTTTCAAGGGTGGCTGCTTCTAAGCCAACCTCCTGGTTGTCTGTGCGACTCCACATCCTTTCCCACTTAGCGTACGCTTAGGGGCCTTAGTCGATGCTCTGGGCTGTTTCCCTCTCGACCATGGAGCTTATCCCCCACAGTCTCACTGCCGCGCTCTCACTTACCGGCATTCGGAGTTTGGCTAAGGTCAGTAACCCGGTAGGGCCCATCGCCTATCCAGTGCTCTACCTCCGGCAAGAAACACACGACGCTGCACCTAAATGCATTTCGGGGAGAACCAGCTATCACGGAGTTTGATTGGCCTTTCACCCCTAACCACAGGTCATCCCCCAGGTTTTCAACCCTGGTGGGTTCGGTCCTCCACGAAGTCTTACCTCCGCTTCAACCTGCCCATGGCTAGATCACTCCGCTTCGGGTCTTGAGCGTGCTACTACAGCGCCCTATTCGGACTCGCTTTCGCTACGGCTTCCCCACCCGGG